>CALJAM010000022.1 GCA_938027685.1 uncultured Bryobacteraceae bacterium | reverse complement strand
TCACCTGATTCTCAGCGGAGAGCCATGAGCCGGAGGCGGCGTCGGGAAACGCGCCCAGGTTTGAGGCCGCTCCTGTCCACGTCCGCGTCCAGGGTTGGAACCCGGGCCTCACGGCGGGCGGCACTCAGCGCGAAACTTCGGGCGGCAGCACGAAGACTTTTTCCCCGGGCCGCACGCGCTTCTGCTCTCTCCGGAGGTATCGCTCCTGCTCTTCGGGATCCTCCGTGAACCTCCGCAAACGTTCCTTGCGGGCTTCGATCTCGCGGGCCAGCTCCGCGTTGCGCCGGCGAAGTTGCTCGAGCTGCCGGCGCTGATCCTGGTAACGCGCCACGGCACCGGGCACGTCCAGTACGAAGAACAACGTGCAACCTGCGACGAGCAGCAGTAGTTCGATCCATCCGATCCCGCCGCGTTTCGACATCCTACATTCGTTTATAATCCTGTTTTACTTCGCGGGGAAGAGGGCATGACCGACAAAATCGTCATTCTGACGACATGCGGCTCGGCTGAAGAGGCCGCCGCGATCGCCCGCAGACTCATCGAGTCCCGACTGGCGGCCTGCGTAACCGTGCTGGGCGGGGCCCGCAGCTTTTATCGCTGGAAAGGCGTCATCGAGGAATCCAGCGAGTGGCTTCTGTTGGTCAAATCGCGCCAGGACCTGTTCGAGAAGCTCCGCGCCGAAATTGTCGCGCAGCACTCCTACGAGGTCCCGGAGTTGCTGGCGCTGCCGGTGAGCGAGGGTTCGCCGGAATACCTGAGCTGGATGGATAGCGAACTGGCCGCGGAGGCCGGATGAGCACCGCGCCCGTCACCCTCAGACCCACCCGCACCCGGCACTGGGTGATCGTCTTCGCCGTAACCCTCGCCGTCATCACCTACATCGACCGCGTCTGCATCTCGCAGGCCGCGCCTCTGATGCGGCGGGACCTCGGCCTTTCGCCGGTCGAAATGGGCATGGCCTTCTCGGCCTTCGGCATCGCCTATGCGCTGTTCGAGATTCCGGGCGGATGGCTGGGCGACTGGCTGGGGCCGCGGCGCGTATTGATGCGCATCGTCATCTGGTGGTCCTTTTTCACCGCGGCGACCGGATGGGTCTGGAACACGGTCTCGCTCGTTATCGCGCGGTTCCTGTTCGGAGCCGGCGAGGCCGGCTGCTTCCCCAACCTGACCAAGGTCTTCACCACCTGGCTGCCTCAGCACGAGCGCGTGCGTGCGCAGGGCATCATGTGGATGAGCGCGCGCTGGGGCGGCGCCTTCACGCCCATGCTGGTGGTCTGGGTGCTCCAGCACATGAGCTGGCGGCGCAGCTTCGAGCTGTTCGGCGCCATCGGCATCGTCTGGGCCGTGTTCTTCTACCGTTGGTTTCGTGACAACCCGCGCGACCACCCCGGCGTCAACGCGGCGGAACTGGCTCTGCTGGAGGGCGCCGAGCGCGCGGCCTCCGGCCACGGCGACGTGCCTTGGGGAACCCTCATCCGCTCGCGCACCGTCTGGATGCTCTGGGCGCAGTATTTCTGCGTTTCTTACCCATGGTACTTCTACATCACCTGGCTGCCCACCTATCTTCAGGAGTATCGCGGACTCACTCCTGAACACGCCGCCCGGCTCGCCGTTTTCCCCTTGTTCTTCGGCGGCCTGGGTTGCATGTTCGGAGGCTTCATCGCGCCCTACGTGACGCGCTGGGTGGGCAGCGTGGCGCGCGCCCGTCGCTTGATCGCGCACACCGGCGCGCTGGGCGCCTGCCTTTTCCTGCTGCTGCACATCGTGATCCGCGATCCGTTCTGGGCCATGGTCGCCATGGGCATGGCCAGCTTCTCCAATGACATCCTGATGCCCGGAAGCTGGGGCGCCTGCATGGACGTCGGCGGCAAGTACGCGGGCACGCTCTCAGGCTCCATGAACATGATGGGAAATTTCGGGGGCGCCTTGGGACCGATCGTGCTCGGTTACGTGCTCCAGAAAACGGGGAGCTGGTTGCTCAACTTTTACATCATGGCAGGCATCTACCTGCTGGCCGCCCTCGCCTGGCGCTTCATTGATCCGGTGACGCCGCTCAAAGGCGCGGCACTTAACGAGTAGCGGGCGGCGAAATCGGATCGTCGCTCCGGGATCATCGGTCCGGTACCCGCCCGAAGCCCAGCAACTTTTCCATCCGGCTGAAGACGTAAGAGAAACCCTGCACCTTCGGACTGCGGTTGCCTTCGATGGTGTATAGCATCCCGTCGCGCAACTGATGCACCAGGCCGGCATGCCCCTTCCAGCTTTCCAGTTTCTCCCGCCACCAGATGACGATGTCGCCGGGTTGGGGTTCGAAGCCGGACCCCGGCGGATACGCCCAGCCTCGCCGTTTCAGATCACTGAGTAGTGCGCGAGCGCTCACGGTGTAGGTGAACGGGCAGCCGTCAGGATGTTGGGCGTAGCACCAACTGACGAAGGCGGCACACCAGGAGCTGCCTTCGGGAGCGAGATCCCTCAAATACTTGCGCACGAACGGCCCGCGATTGTTGCCGCCGATCTCGCCCGCGCCGGCCTGGAGTTCGGCGATGGCGGCCGCCAAAGCGGCGCGTCCGCGGACCGTCCCGCCCGTTTCGGCAGGAGGCATAGCGCTGTAGTCGACCGGCACCGGCGGCAGCACGAGGGGCTTGGGGTGAGTCAGGCTCCACCATGTCAGCGGCCCTACCACGCCGTCCACGACGAGCGGCTGACCGTGTTGGTCAAGATTCTGCGACTGAAAGGCGCGCACCGCCCGCAGAGTCTCTGCGTCGAAGATGCCGGTAAGGGCTGCGCGGTAGCCGCGTTCCGTGAGCAGTTGCTGCAGCCGGACCACCTCCGGTCCGGCGTCCCCTCTGCGCAAGGTCTTATGCATCGGGCCTCCCGAGGCCGCGATTCTACATCCGCGGCCTGAAGCGCCGCCCGACGGGGGCTAGGAAGTGCCTCATGCTATAGTGAAAATTCCCCCATGTCGTTGGAGAAGGTCTACGATCCCCAGCGCTTCGAGCCGCGGTGGGCGAACTGGTGGGTCGAAACGGGCATCTTCCGCGCCTCGGTGGACGCCCCCGGACCCGTCTTCTCTCTAGTCATACCCCCGCCCAACGTCACCGGGTCGCTGCACATCGGACACATGCTCGAACACACCGAGATCGATGTGACCATCCGATGGCGGCGCATGCGCGGCTACAACACGCTTTGGCTGCCCGGCACCGATCACGCCGGCATCGCCACTCAGATGCTGGTCGAGCGCGCTTTGGCCGAGGAAGGGCTCGATCGTCGCACCCTCGGCCGCGAGGCTTTCGAAAAACGCGTCTGGGCATGGAAGGAACTCTACGGCGACACCATCAAGCGGCAGATGATCCGGCTGGGCGCCAGCTGCGACTGGAGCCGCGAGCGCTTCACGCTGGATCCGGGACTTTCTCGCGCCGTGCGCGAGACCTTCGTGCGGCTGTACGAGAAGGGTCTGATTTATCGCGGCGAGTACATGGTCAACTGGTGCCCTCGCTGCCAAACCGCCCTGTCGGATCTAGAAGTCGTACACGACGAAACCCCCGGCAACCTCTGGTACATCCGCTATCCGGTCGTCGGCTCGGATCGCTATCTGGTCGTGGCTACCACCCGCCCGGAGACCATGCTCGGCGACACCGCGGTCGCCGTCAACCCACGCGACGAGCGCTACCGCGACCTGCACGGCCGCCATGTGTTGCTTCCCCTGATGGACCGGGAAATCCCAGTCATCCTGGACGAGTTGGCGCGGCCCGAGTTCGCCACCGGCGTAGTCAAGGTCACGCCGTTCCACGATCCCAACGACTTCGAGGCCGGCCGCCGGCATAACCTGCCCAAGATCCAGGTCATCGGCGAGACCGGCGTTATGACGGCTGAGGCGGGCCGCTACGCGGGTCTGGACCGCTTCGAAGCGCGCCGCCGCGTGGTGGCCGACCTCGAGGAACTGGGGCTGCTGGAAAAAGTGGAACCGTATCAGTTGGCTCTGGGGAAGTGTCAGCGTTGCAAGACGCCCGTCGAGCCATTGGTCTCAATTCAGTGGTTCGTGCACACCAAGCCCCTGGCGGAGCCGGCCATCCGTGTGGTCGAGGACGGTCGCATACGTTTCATCCCCGAGAACTGGACCAAGACCTACTTCGAGTGGATGTACAACATCCGCGACTGGTGCATCTCGCGCCAGCTCTGGTGGGGCCACCGGATCCCCGCCTTCTACTGCAGCGATTGCGGCCACACGACCGTGGCGCGCCAGGACCCTGAGAGCTGCGCGCGCTGCCGCTCACCGCGCATCGCACAGGACCCCGACGTGCTCGATACCTGGTTCAGTTCCGCGCTGTGGCCTTTCTCCACCCTCGGCTGGCCGGACGACACGCCCGACCTACGCAAGTTCTACCCCACTTCCCTGCTGATTACGGGCTTCGACATCCTGTTCTTCTGGGTCGCCCGCATGATCATGATGGGCCTGGAATGCGTGGGCGACATCCCCTTCCGTGAGGTCTACATCCACGGCCTGGTGCGCGACGCCGAACGGCAGAAGATGTCTAAGACGCGGGGCAACGTGATCGACCCGCTGGAAGTGACCGAGAAGTACGGCACTGACGCCGTGCGCATGTCGCTGCTGATGGGGGCGGCGCCCGGCACCGACATCGTGCTCACCGAAGAACGCATGCTGGGGGCCCGGGCCTTCGCCAACAAGATCTGGAACGCGGCCCGCTTCCTGTTCCTGCACATGGAGCGCTGCGGCGTCCAGCCTTGGCTTCCCCCTACCGATCGGCCGCGGCGGCCCGAACCCACCGAAGACGGCACGCTCCTGCTAGAGGACCGCTGGATGTTCAGCCGCCTGAACCGTGCGGCCGAGGCCGCCAACCGCGCCATCGAGCGCTACCGCTACCACGAACTGGCCCAGTTGCTCTGGCAGTTCTTCTGGCACGAGTTCTGCGATTGGTACGTCGAGATCAAGAAGCTCCGCTTCCGCGAGGCCGGCGGCCTGAACTCCGACTGGCGCAACCTCTTCACGGTCTTCGAAACCGGGCTGCGCCTGCTTCATCCGGCCATGCCCTTCATTACCGAGGAGCTCTGGCAACGCCTGGCAGCCTCGGCAGCGGCGCGCCCCCTCTCGATCGCCCTGGCGCCCTACCCACAGCCCGATCCCCTCGCCGAAGACCCGGAAGCTGAGCGTGAGATGGAGCGGATCCAGGAGATCATCGTCGCGGCGCGCAATCTGCGCACCAGCCTGCAGATCGAGCCGCGGCAGACGGTGGAGGCGGTGCTTTACTCGCCAGGCGCGGCCGCCAAGCTGGCCGAACTCCATCGGGACGTCATCGAGCGACTCGCCGGCATCCGCCTCAGCATCCGCGCCGAAGCGGCCCCGCCGGCGCCCGGCGGCGCCCTGCGCTCGACGGCCGACTTCGACCTGCTGCTGCGCATCCCCACGGCCCAAAGTGACGCCCAGCGACGCCGCCTCGAAAAAGAGATCGAGCGGCTGGAAAAGCTGGTCGCTTCCTCCGAGCGCCAGCTCGCCAATGAGGAGTTCCTCCGCCGCGCCCCCGCCGAGGTCGTCGCCTCCATGCGCGAGAAGCTGGCCGACTACCAGTCGCAACTGGCCAAACAGCGCGAGCTGCTAGCCGCCTTGCGTCCATGACGCGCTTCCCCGTCGATCATCCTGAAATCCTCGAAGCGGTGCGGCGCGCCCTCGCCGAGGACATCGGCCCGGGAGACATCACCTCGGAAGCCTGCGTGCCCTTGCATGTGCGCGCCGCGGGCCGCTTTGTCGCCCGGGAGCCGCTGGTGGTTGCGGGCGTCGAACTGCTCCCGCTCATTTACCAGCAGCGCGGCGGGGTGGACGAGGTGCGGCTCGAAGTGGCCAGCGGCGACGCCGTCGAACCGGGCCGGACGCTGGCGCGCGTCGAGGGACTGGCGCGTACCCTGCTCGAGTGCGAGCGCGTCGCGCTGAACTTCCTTCAGCGCCTGAGCGGCATCGCCACGCTGGCACGCCGTTTCGCACAGGCCGTCGAGGGCACCCGCTGCCGCGTGCTCGATACCCGTAAGACGACGCCCGGATTGCGCCGCCTGGAGAAAATGGCCACCGCGGCCGGGGGCATTTCCAACCACCGCATGGGACTCTACGATGCGGTGCTCATCAAGAACAACCACATCGTCGCGGCGGGCGGCATCCGAGAAGCGATTCTGCGCGCGCGCAAGCTGGCCCGGCCCATCGAAGTCGAGGTGCGCACGCATGAGGAAATCGAGCTGGCTCTGGAGTGCGGCGCGGCGCGTCTGCTGCTCGATAACTTCACCCCCGAGGAGGCGGCGGCCGAGATCCGCTTCATCGCCGGGCGCGCCCAAGTGGAAATTTCGGGCGGCGTGACGCTCGAGAACGTGCGAGCCTACGCGGAAACCGGCGCCGATTTCGTCTCCACCGGGGCTGTCACCCACTCGGCGCGGGCCGTGGATATCAACTTCAGGTTGGAGCGTCTCTGACGTGCCTCTGGACCTCGAAGCGCTACGCCGGGCCCTGCCGGGATTGGTGGTGCATTGGTTCCCGCGCGTGACTTCTACCATGGACGTGGCGGCACGGCTGGCATCAGCGGGCGAATCCGGCGTCGTAGTCGCCGACGAGCAGACCGCCGGCAGGGGTCGCCTCGGGCGATGCTGGCACTCGGAGGCTGAAGCCGGCCTCTATGCCACCTTCATCTTGCGCCTGCCCCTGCGGCCGGAAGACACGCCAGTGCTGACTCTGGCGCTGGCCCTGGCTACAGGCGAGGCCATCGCCCGCGTGGCGGATCTGGCCTGCGATCTCCGCTGGCCCAACGATGTGCTGCTCGACGGGAAGAAGTGCGCCGGCATTTTGGTGGAGACGGCGGAGGCGGCCTTCCTGGCGGGCATCGGCATCAACGTGAATCACACCCGCTTTCCGCAGGAGCTTGCCGCCCATGCCACATCCTTGCGCTTGGCGGGCGGGAGGCCCTGCTCGCGCGAACGGTTGCTGGTCGAGCTGGCCCGCACCGTTCAGGCTTTCACTCGCATGCTCGTCGAGGGCGGCTCACAGCCGATCCTCGAGATGTTCTCTCGCGCCTCCAGCTTCGCCAAAGGACGCCGGGTGCGCGTGGAGGCGCAAGCCGGCCCCGTCGAGGGCATCACCGAAGGCCTGGACACGAGCGGTTTTCTCCGGGTGCGCACCGAACGGGGCGAGCGCCTGCTCGTACGCTCGGGCGGCGTGCGCCCGCTGGAGTGAACGCCCATGCTGGTTGCTCTCGATGTAGGGAACACGAACGTCACGATCGGGATCTTCGACGGCCAACGCCTGCTCTCGCGTTGGCGCCTCAGCACCGCGCGAGAACAGACCCCTGATGAATGGGGCATCCTGCTGCGCAGTCTCTTCCTGCTCTGGAATCTGGACCTCCGCGCGGTCGACGGAATGATCATCTCGAGCGTGGTTCCCCCGCTCGACCCGGTGCTCGAACAGATGGCGGAAGACTATTTCCACCTCGATCCGATCTTCGTGACGCCGGAAATCGAGACCGGCCTGAAGATCCGCTACGACAACCCACGCGAGGTGGGCGCAGACCGCATCGTCAACAGCGTGGCCGCCTTTCACAAGTACGGCGGCCCCTGCGTAGTCGTCGATTTGGGCACCGCCATCACGTTCGATGCCGTCTCGGCCGACGCTGAATACCTCGGCGGCCTCATCTGCGCCGGCATCGGCATGACACTGGAAAGCCTTTTCGCCAAGACGGCGCGCCTTCCCCTGGTCGAGTTCCGCCGGCCCACCCGGCTGATCGGCACCAACACCGTGGCCAGCATCCAGGCCGGCCTGTACTTCGGTACGTTGGGCATGGTCGACGGCATCCTGGACCGGCTCATCGCAGAACTGGGCCGGGAAACCAGGACCGTGGCCACGGGCGGCCAGGCGCACCTGATCGCGCGCGGCTCCCGCCACCTGAAAATCGTGGATGATACGCTGACTCTGGAAGGGCTCCGCCTGATTTGGGAACGCCGGCACAGGTCATGATCGAACCGCAAGAACCACCCGAGGAAGAAGCCCGGGAGTGGGCCCTGAACTACTTCAACTACTTCACGGAAATCGAGGAGCACTTTCAACGGGCCCGGGGCACCGGCCTGTTTCTGCTATCGCCACTGGATTGGGCGTTGATCGAGACCTGGAAGAACGCCGGCATACCGCTCGAAGCGGTGCTGCGCGGCATCGATGCGGCCTTCGAGAAATGGCGCCGCCGCCGAAGTCGCACGCAGATGATCAACTCGCTGGCCTATTGCGCGCAGGCCGTCATGCGCGAAGCCGAGGCCATGGCGGGCGCCCGCAAAACGCAGAGCCCGCGGCCCTCGCAGCCCCCCTTTTCCCACCAGGAGCTGCGGTCCTACCTCGAGGCGAACGCGGCGGCCCTGCGCAGACACGACGATCCCGTCTTTCAGGAAATCGCGTGCGCGCTCGAGCGGCTCGCCGCCGCGATCGAGGAACACGCCTCGGATCTCGAAGAGCTCGAGAGGCGACTCACCGCGCTCGAGGACCGCATGATCGCCGCCGCGCGGGCCCGGCAATCCGAGGAAGAGCTGCTCGCTGCGCGCCGGGAGCTGGAACGCGAGTTGCGCCCCTACCGCGCGAAGATGACCGCCGATCAGTTAGCGATGCTGGAAAAGCAGTTTCTGGAACGACGCCTGCTGGAATCGCTCGGCCTGCCTCGGCTCAGTCTCTTCTACCTCGGCTCGGCGGCATAATCTGGCCGCAAAATTGCAACGGCTCCGCCGGAGGATCTCGGACTTATGCCTGAACCCCCTGAACCGCTCGCCTTCCGGATCTGGCGGATGCATCGGGAAGGCCTGACGGTTCATGAGATTGCCGACAGGCTTGGCCTGCCGCCCGATCGGGTGCTCCTGCGCCTGCTGGCCGTCGCCAAACTGGGCGAAATGACACATCCTCCGCTGCCGATTGGGACAGCTCCCCTTCGCTCGAGGTTGCTGACGCATTAGAGTGCCGGCAGCAACCCGATTAAAGGAAGCGCTGCGTGCCGTCCAGCTTCTGCCCGCTGAGCAGGAACCCTGTCCGCGCCAGTTCGAATGCAGGCTCGCGAAGGAACAGCAGCGCCGACACGGCACGGCCCAGAGCCGCCAGGGTAATTACCAGGCGAATTTTCAGACCGGAGAGAAATCCGAAGTGCTTGCCCGCGTACCGCGCGGCGCCCAGCGCCCAGTCGGCAGAATACAGTGCTCTTACGCGCGCCTGACGCCGCAAAGGGGGTAGGTCGGCGGCGAGTCGGCGCACGCGCAGCTCCGGCAACAGCAGGATCCTGCGGTTTGCACGGCGTACCTGCGCCGCGATCTCCGCATCCGCCCAGCTCTGGCCGTAGCGCTCGTCAATGTAGCGCAGCGCCTTCAGGAAGTAAGCCCGAATCATCAAGGCGGCCAGCGAGGGAAAATCCACCGCTGCGGGATCGGGGCCCGACGGCGGCTCGGTCGTCTCCCAGCGCTCGCGTAGCGCCGCCTTCAGCGCACCGGCGGCATCGGGCAGCCGGTACAGTTGCTCCGTGGGTTGTCCATCGGCGTCCACGATGAGCGGACACACCGCAACCGCGGTCGGCTCCGCAGCGAGCTTTTCCGCCAGGCTGGTGATCGTCTCGGGCGCCACCTCGATTTCCGGCGCAAGGAAGAGGAAGAACTCCCCTTTCGCCGTCCTCATACCGATGTTGAGGGCCTTCACGACGCCGAAACGGCGAGGCAGGCGCAGGAAGGTGACATTGGGGAACTCGGCGTCCAGACGCGGACTTTCGTCCTGTGAGCCGTTGTCGACCACAAGGACTTCGAAGCGCTCCCTGCCGAGGGAAGCTTCGACGGCAGCCAGGCAACGGCGCAATGCGGCCGCATTGTCTTCGGAAACGATGAGAACCGACACCTGCGGCGGCGCTTGTTCGAGTTCGGCTTCTCCCATCGAAACGCAATCATAGCGCACGGCCGGAGCCCCCTTCGGCGGCATAATAAAGGTATGCGTGCGATCATCGGGGTGGCACTCGGTCTGCTTGCCCTGACGGGGTCGGCGGCAGCGGATCCGCCCATGACGCGCCTACGCATTGAGGTCCGCAACTACAACAACAAGCCGGTAGAGCGCGCCAGCGTCGTCGTTCGTTTTGTCGAAGGCCGCTCCCCCGCCAAGCTGGGCAAGAAGGTGATCACGCAATGGGAGCTGCGCACCAATCAGGACGGCGTAGTCAAGGTCCCGCCCATTCCCCAGGGGAAGATCCTGGTGCAGGTCATCGCCAAGGGCTATCAGACCTTCGGCCAGACCTTCGAAGTGGCGGAGGAAGAAAAGACGCTCGAGATCAAGCTCAACCCGCCGCAGCCGCAATACTCGGCGCACCAGTGAAGCGGCTGGGCGGGCCGGCAGCTGCTGCCGTCATAGGATAATTTCCAGTTTGTCGCGATCGAAGCGCACCTTCCGACCATGGTCCAGCGCTAGGCCCGCCATGCAGCAGGCCACGGCGTGCGAGAACCCGGCTTGGATGTCGGCGCGCGGCGTGGCGCGCGTGCGCACGCATTCGAGGAAATTCTCCATGTGCGAATTCACGGCTTCGGCCGGAACCTCGATTTCCTCCGTGATGCGGTCCGGCATGCGGCTGCCATCACCGGTGATCTTCAGGGCGTCGGCGTCCAGAACGCCCCGCGTGCCGTACCAGAGGTTCCGGTTGCGGGCTGCGTTCGTCAGGCTCATCGCGAAGCTTACCAGGAAGCCTTTGGGATAATCGAGCAGGGCGTGGAAGACGTCCGAGGTCTCGCGTCCGTCCTTCCACAGGTAAACACCGCCGTTGGCCACCGCTCCGGCCGGGTAGGGATCCTCCAGGAACCAATGCACTAGGTCGATGAAGTGACACATCCACAGCCCTGCGATCCCGTTCGTATAGTCCCGGAAGAGCTGCCACTCGCGAAAGCGGCGGGCGTCGAAGGGACGCGAGGGCCGATGCATGAGAAACTGCGGCCAGGCCACGTCTTCCGGGCGAATGTGCGTGTAGTCGCGGCGCCAGCGCGGCTCCTGGAAGTTCACCGAGAACTCCACGCGCGTCACCTGTCCCAGCACGCCCGAGCGGACCAGGCGTGCGGCGCCGATGAGCCGCGGCTCGCTGCGCCGCTGCGTGCCGATCTGCACCACACGGTCGCTTTTGCGCACCGCCAGATAGGCGGCCTTGGCCTCGGCGAAATCCACCCCCATGGGTTTCTCGCAGTAGACGTCCTTGCCCGCCTCCACGGCCTCCTTCAGCATCACCGAATGCGTGAAATCAGGCGCGGCGATGATCACGGCATCCACATCGCGCCATGTCAGCAGCTCCCGGTAGTCCACCGTGAGGCGCGGCTTGACGTTCCAGGTCTTCTCCACGAATTCGGCCGCGCGTTCGCGGTTCGGGCGATAAACGTCACAGACGGCCGTGATCACGGCGCCGGCGCCCTTAGCCTGGGCCACCTGGCGCATCAGTTCGGAACCGCGGCCGCCCGCGCCGATCACGCCGATCTGGATGCGGTCGTTGGCTGAGCGCGTACGCAGGCCGGCGGCCAGCGTCGCACTGACAAAGTTCCGGCGGGTCCAATCAGGCGTCTGGTGCATAGAAGTCCATAGAACCGCAAACCGCGGGAGCTTGGCAAGAGCTAAATGGGAACGGCTATGGCTGCCGCTCCGGCGCGCCGCTCGACGCTGTCGACGCCGGCGCCTTGCGCACCAGCTCCAGGTAACGCTGCACGTAATCGCGGAAAACCAGCGGCACCTCGTCCCTGTGTACGATGCCGCCCGCCTCCGCGTGCCTGGCCTCACGCTCGCTATAAGGCGTGCGCAGCTTTTGCGAACCGGAAGCCACCTCGATCGTCACCTCACCCGTGAGGTTGGCCTGACGGCGACCGATGAGCTCGGAAAGTTTCCCCATGGCTGCCAACTGCTCGGCTTCGCGCGTGTCCTTGCGGCCGTCCTCCCTGCCGATCCCGCTGCGCCCCTCGCGCGCAGCCTGAACATCGGCCTCCCGATCGCCCGATTTGCCCGAAGCGCCCTGCGCGCTCTCGGTTTCGCCGCTCTCTTGAGCCCCCTCAGCCTCCGGGTTGCCTTCGCCCCGCGCTTGTCGGCCGGGACCAGGGCTGCCTTTCTCCGAAGCTCGGCCGGAGTGTCCCGACTCGCTGGCATCCCCTCGGGACTCCACCTGCATGCCGTCACCCGAACTGGAGCGGGGTTTCAACTGGGAAAGCAGACTGGCCAGGGCCTCGCGAAATTTCTCGAGGAGATCGCTGTTCGAGTCAGCCCACGGCTGCTGGGCATTCGCGCTCTCGCCGCTTTGCGCCCCCTGCTGCCCGGTTGAAATACCGGCGCCGTCGCCCTCATCCCCCCCGGCCTCCAGGCTCTCTTCCGAAGCGGCCGCTGGGACCGGGCGCGAAAGAGCGGGGCGCGGCGGAGCGGCAGCCGCGTCTCCTAATCGTCCGCTTTCGGCCGACCAAGCCTGATTGCCTGCTCGCAAGCTTTCCACGCCGGGCTCGGCGATCAGGCCCACTTGACTCAGCAATCGCCGGACGCCCTGTGAAATCGGGTCGCCGGAGACGCGCGGCTCGCCGGCGCCTTGCTCGGCCTGACGGGGCGAGAGCGCGCCCACCAACGGAGGACGGAGATCCAAGCGGCCCTTCGCGCCGAACCGTAACCCGAAGAGTCCTCCAGCCATCGCCAGCAGACATGCGAGGACCCACAGGCGCCTCGGCGGACGGATCGGCACGGCCCGGACGGGCTCGACTTTGCAAGCCAGCTCTTCGGCCTGTGTGAAAAGCCTACGGTGCGCTGCGGTGGATTCCAGCGCGTCACCCGCCATCCACCGGAAGTAAAACGCGGTCGAAAGCGTGTCCTTCAGACCCAGACGCCGGTCCACCTCCTGAAGCACCGAATAGGGCCGAGGTCGGTGGCGAGCAAGCCCGACGGCGCCCAGAACAGCCGCCGCCCCCAGAATCGCCGGAACCCACGGGCCGTCGAGCACCGGCGCGCCCGCAACCAGCACGCAGATGAGCGCACCAAGCGAGAGCGCCGCGGCCCGTGCGGCCTCGGTCAGCGCGATGTTCAGCAAAGACCTGCGCACGAGGCGACGCGTGAGAGCCGCTAACGATTCGCAACCCCCCGCCGCGCCCCCGCCGCCCCGCTGCTCTCCGGACTCGGTCATTCACTCACCATCCTACACCGGCCGTAGGGTTTGATCGCGCAGGGACTTAGAAGGCGATGGTTCCGCGATCCAGCTCGGCGCCGGCAGCGGACACGGAATGGGGTGGGTGATGGGATTCGAACCCACGACTCCCGGAACCACAATCCGGTGCTCTACCAGCTGAGCTACACCCACCGCTGGGAGGAACCGTTTTTCAGTTTACCACAGGCTCTGCAAAGGCGGCTCAAAGCTTGGCTTGCGCGGGCCACTTTCACGGCAACGGTTTGAGGATCTTGATGTTCGGCGGCAAACGGAACAGGTCCTCGGAAAGCCCACGATTGATTTCCACCCGCTCGGAGTACAATTGGAAAATCTTTTCCCCGTCCCGCTCGCGCTCGATTACAAACGGCCACTGTACGCCGCCGACATCGCGATACTTCGAGTAGACCGTGACCTCCTCGACACGCAGCCGCGTTTTCGGATCCCGGCGGTAGAAAACCTGCCGCACCGGCAGCAGGGTGGAGGCGTTCAGAAAGACGGTCACCTGGCGGTTGTCCGCATCCGTGATTTCGAGCACCTCCACGCGCTGTCCCTGCCAGAGATCGGACCCGCGCCATTCCACCAACAGCCCAGGTTCATCGAGTCGTTGCCGCAAGATGTAGAAGACATTGCAGAGCGTGGTCTCACGATAACGCTGCACGGTATCCGGAGGCAGCGGACGCGCGCCGCGGAACGTGATCTGGTAAGCCTGGCTGGTTGTGAACAGCACGGCGCCGCGGTCCTCGTTGTTGCCGAACGACTGCCTTTCCTCGACGCGCAGCTCGCCCGCACCCACGGCTTGGGCGCTGAGGTAGCGCGTGTAGATCGTGGTGCGCGCCAGTCCGGAGAGCTCCTCGCGGTAGAAGGAGTAGGCTCGGCCGGACTCCACCCGGTCCTGCAGGGCGCGAAAACGCGCTCCGCCCAGGGCCTCGAGCGCTTGTTCGATCAGGCGTCGTCCGCGCGCTTCGCGCTCCTGGGCGGCTAGAGCGGTGCACAACAGCAACGCGATGCAGGGTTTCATGGGGCGATTCTCTCGCGGCGCGCCGGGCATATACGGACCCCCGGGCGTCCCAGATCGCAGTTTAGCCCAGGGCGGGCGGCGCCAACCTGGGAGCACGACGGCTAAGTGCCAAGCTCTGCTATGAGATACTGCTAATAGAATTTTATCTTGACAGGCCACTACATCTTGGGCCATCATCGAAAACGTCGCCCCAAGCGGGACCCCGAGCTGAACCTTAGCACGGGTCATGCAAGGCGTCACGGCTGACGCCCTCACCCGCTCGGGAGCGGACGTGGTACTGTCTTCGCCAAGGAGTCCTCATCATGGGTCAACCGAGCGTCGAGCTTTCTTCCACCACGCAGGCCGTGCGAAGAAGTCTGCGGCCGCACGAGCGCACGGGGATCGGTTTCGCACGCTACTTCACCGCGCGGCTGGAGGCCGGTCGCACTCCCTACGATGAAGTCCGCTGGGAGTTGCGCCATTGCACGATAACCAACGAGAAGGGCGAGGTCATCTTCGACCAACGCGACGTCGAGGTTCCGGCCGATTGGTCCCAGACCGCGGCCAACATCGTCGCCAGCAAGTACTTTCACGGCCGCCTGGGTTCGGAAGAACGCGAGCGCAGCGTGGCGCAGCTCGTGCGGCGCGTCGTGGACACCATCACCGCGTGGGGCAAGGAAGGGCGGTACTTCCGCACGGACGAGGATGCCGAGAACTTCCGCTTCGAGCTCGCTCACCTACTGCTGAACCAGAAGGCCGCCTTCAATTCGCCTGTCTGGTTCAATGTGGGCGTCCCGGAAGCCCGCGGCTACGGTTACTACTACGATCCGGAAACCGACGCCATCCGCAAGCTGGAGCCGGGTGGCGAGACCCGGCCGCAATGTTCGGCCTGCTTCATCGTCTCGGTGCGCGACTCGCTGGAGTCGATCCTGGACCTGGCCAAAATCGAGGGAATGCTGTTCAAGTGGGGCTCCGGCACTGGCACGAACCTCTCGCCTCTGCGCGAACGCAACGCGCCGCTTTCCGGCGGGGGACGCGCCTCCGGCCCGCTGAGCTTCATGAAGGGCTTCGACGCCTTCGCCGGTGTGATCAAGAGCGGGGGAAAGACGCGGCGCGCTGCCAAGATGGTCATCCTTAACATCGACCATCCCGACATCGAGGAGTTCATCTGGTGCAAGGCCCGCGAGGAAAAGAAGGCGCACGTGCTGATCGAAGCGGGCTACGACCCCTCGCTCGACGGCGAAGCCTACAGCTCGATTTTCTTCCAGAACGCCAACAACTCCGTGCGCGTTACCGACGAGTTCATGCACGCCGTCATCGAGAATCGCGAATGGTGGACGCGGTCGCGGCTCAGCGGCCAGCCCGTGCGCCGTTACCAGGCGCGCGACCTCATGCGGCAGATCGCGGAGGCCACACATCAGTGCGGGGACCCCGGCATGCAGTTCGACACCACGATCAACCGCTGGCACACCTGCAAGGCCAGCGGCCGCATCAACGCCTCCAATCCCTGCTCCGAATACATGTTCCTCGACGATTCGGCCTGCAACCTGGCCTCCCTGAACCTGATGAAGTTCCTAGGACCGGACGGCCAATTCGACGTCGAGGCCTTCCGCCACGCCGTCCACACCATGATCGTCGCGCAGGAGATCATCGTCGACGGCTCCAGCTACCCGACGGAAAAAATTGCCGAGAACTCGCACAACTTCCGTCCGCTCGGCCTCGGCTACGCCAATCTCGGTTCTCTGCTGATGGCGCTCGGGCTGCCTTACGACAGCGACGAGGGGCGCGATTTCGCCGCCGCTGTGACCGCGCTGATGACCGGCCAAGCCTATCTCACCAGCGCGCGCCTGGCTGAAGCGCTGGGTCCCTTCCCCTCTTACGCTCCCAACGAGGAATCCTTCCTCGAGGTGATTCGCATGCACCGGGCGGCGCTCGGGCGCATCAACCCGCGCCGGGTTCCTGCCCCTCTGTTGGAGGCCGCGGAACAGGTCTGGAAGGAGGCCTACGAGACCGGCCGTCGAGCAGGCTTTCGCAACGCACAGGTCAGCGCTATCGCCCCCACCGGCACCATCGGCTTCATGATGGATTGCGACACAACGGGCATCGAGCCTGACCTGGCCCTGGTCAAGTACAAGAAGCTGGTAGGCGGAGGCGTCATCCGTATCGTCAACAACACCGTTCCGCAGGCGCTGTTCCGACTGGGTTACACCCCCGAGCAGGTCGAGCGCATCGTCAGCCATATCGACGCCACCGGCGCCATCGAGGGGGCGCCCGATCTCAAACCGGAGCACCTGCCCGTCTTCGATTGCAGCCTACGCCCGGCCAACGGCACACGCTTCATTCACCATATGGGGCACATCCGCATGATGGCCGCGGTGCAACCCTTCATCACCGGCGCCATCTCGAAGACCATCAACATGCCCGAAGACTCTTCGGTCGAAGACATCATGAACGCCTACATCGAGAGTTGGCGCCTGGGCCTGAAGGCCGTCGCCATTTACCGCGACGGCTCCAAACGGACCCAGCCCCTGACCACGGAGCTCAAGGCGGAACGCAAGGCTGCACCCGAAGTCGGGGAGAAGATCGTCTACCGACCCGTGCGCCGCAAGCTCCCGGACGAGCGGCAGTCCATCACCCACAAGTTCTCGATCGCGGGGCATGAAGGCTACATCACGGTCGGCCTTTACGAGGACGGCACGCCCGGCGAGATCTTCATCACCATGGCCAAGGAGGGCTCGACCATCTCCGGCCTCATGGACGGCTTCGCCACTGCCATCAGCTTCGCCTTGCAGTGGGGCGTGCCGCTGAAGTTCCTGGTCGATAAGTTCAGCCACGTGCGTTTCGAGCCCAGCGGCTGGACGAACAACCCCCAGATTCCCTACGCCAAGTCGATCCTGGACTACATCTTCCGCTGGTTGGGCGCGAAGTTTCTCGGGCCTGAGTACGCCCTCAGCGAAGCGGGCGAGACGCCCAAGCTGCGGCCCACCGAACCCGACGTTCAACCCAAGCTGCCCTTCGAGATCCCGCCCAGCGACGCACCGCTGTGCTCGGAGTGCGGCTCCTTGATGGTCCGCAGCGGCAGTTGCTACCGCTGCGCGAACTGCGGCGGCACGACCGGGTGCGGCTAGCGCCCGCGCCGGCAGGGCCCGCCGAGTTCGCCGGTGGCCGGCTTCGCCTCTCACTTGCCGACCGAGCCGCGCCCAGGGCGGGCTCGCTTTGCCGCCTTCCGCTGTGACGGCGACTTTCCCGGACGGCGCGGGGCTCCGACGCTCCCCGCCGTCCGTCAGACCCCCGGGCGTGCGCTTGTTAGGCCGCCTTTCAGACCACTCTCGCCATCAGTGAGCGTCCGAACTCGTCCCGCAGCTCTTCCACTCTGCGGCGCAGCAGCCGGCGGTGCTCCGCCAGATCGGAGGCGTAAGCGCGCTCGCCGGCCACGTTGGTCGTTTCGCCGGGATCCTTCTCCATGTCGATCAGCATCTCGTGCGGCGGTTCCCCCTCCCAGACGGTGTACTTGTAACGCCGCGTCCGCACGCTCCGCCCGCCGGTGCATTCGATCACAACGTCCTCGCGCCAGCGTGGCGCCCCGCCCGCGGAGAGAAGGGGTCGCAGGCTGCGTCCGGGCAGTCCCGGCGGAGGCTCGATGCCGGCGTAGTCGCAGAGCGTGGGCAGCAGATCGACGCTCGCACAGACTAAGTGCTCCCGATCCACACGACCTGCCGGGATGCGGCCGGGCCACGAGACCAGCAGGGGAATGCGCGCCGATTCCTCGTAGGGCAGGCTCTTGTGCTCGAACTTGTGGGCCGCGTCCATGTCGCCATGGTCGCTGGTGAAGATCACCAGCGTCGTCCGATCCAGACCACTCTCGCGAAGGGCGGCCAGCACGCGGCCGATCTGACGGTCCACGCTCTCTGTCAGGCGGCAATACGCCCAGCGATGCAGGCGCCAGTCTTCCTCGGTCCAGTTTTTCCGCACCCAACCGCGGAAGCTCCCGAACTTCGCAAACGCCGGCGGTTCGCCAATGGTGGGTGCGTGATTGGGCGGCAACGGAGGGCACAGCCGCTCGTAGAACTCGCGCCGGGATACGCCCTCGGGCAGAGCCATGGCCTCGGCAAGGCACTTCCGCTCGATGACGGAGCGCGGGTACATCGGGGGCAGGTTCTCGCCTCGAGTGTAGGCGTCAATGGCCATGTAACAGATGTCGTGAGGATTGATGAAGGACGCGATCAGCAGAAACGGGCGCTCCTGCCGCTCGCGCAGGAACGCGGCGCATTTGTCCGCCAGTTCGTCCCGTTCGTCAGGCGTCAGGTATTCGAAGCCCACAGCCTCGGCAGTCAACCGGCCCGGCCAATGCGTCTTGCCGCCATAAACCGTGCGATAACCCGCCTTCCGGAGCAGGTGCCCCAGAGCCTGCGCGACAGCTTCGGAGGGCAACGGGCCGGCCTGATTGCTCTGGATGCCGAAGTAGCTCGGGTATCGGCCGGTGATCATGGAAGTGCGCGCGGGCACGCAGACGGGATTCGAAGCGTAGGCCAGCTCGAAACGCGTCCCCGTATCCGCCAGACTGTCCATGGCGGGCGTCTTCAACCATCGGTTCCCCGTACGGCTCATCATGCCGGCGTGCTGCTGGTCGGTCATGATGAGCAGGATGTTGGGGCGCGCGGCGGCCGCGCCCGCACGGCTCCCGGCAAGCACGAGCGGCGAGGCCGCAGCGAGAAATCGGCGGCGGCTCCATCTACCCTCTCGGGGTTCCATAGGCGTTGCTCCTCTCAGACGTCAGAGCGATCCTAACACGTCCTCGCGCACTTTGCGCCAGCCGCGCCCCTTGTCCGGCAAAGCCGAAAGCCGCGCCACCGTCCCCGAGTAAGCCCCCAGTCCCGCCAGGTTGGCAGCGGGCGCGTCTCCGCCCGCGTGATCGTAGAGCTCGCGAGCCTTGATCTCGCCGCCCGCGCGGTCGATCCATTCCGTGTAGCGCCAACGTTCGGTGCGCATCGAGTAGCCCATCAGCTTGCCGCGCGGGTACTGGCTGAAGGCCGCGGCCTTCCACTTGCGCTGCGGATCCTCGACCAGGGGCAGCAGACTCAGCCCTTCGCAGTGCCCCGGGATGGGCAATCCGCAGGCTTCGGCCAGCGTGGGATATATGTCCACATACTCAACCAGTGCGCTCGTCTTAGCGCCGGCATTCTTCTGCCCCGGAATCGAGAGCAACAGCGGAGCACGAGTGTCCGGTTCGAAATTGGTGTGCTTGCACCAGGCGCCGTACTCGCCGAGTTTCCAGCCGTGGTCGCCCCAAAGCACGACCATGGTGTTGCGGCGTAAGGCCAGCCGCTCGAGTTCCGCCAGCAGCCTGCCCACCAGCGCGTCGATGAAGCTGACGCACGCGTAGTAGCCGTGAATCAACAGGCGCTTGCTGGTTTCCTCCACGGGGCCTCGCTGCGGCATGCCCGTGTAGGCGCGCAGCTCCCCCCAGTTGGATCCTGCCAGATCGGGCATACCCTCGGGCCATTCGTTCCGCTCGGGCAACTCGAGATCCTCTGGCGAGTAGAGGTCCCAGTACCTTCGGGGAGCATTGAAGGGCAAGTGCGGCTTGTGAAATCCCACCGCCAGAAAGAAAGGTTGGTCTTTCAGACGGCGCATCTCCTCCATGGCCTTCTCGCAGATTTTCCCGTCAGGGTAGGCGTTGTCGGGGACGTCCGCCGCCTCGAATGCCGGACCGCGCCCGTACTCCGGCCGCTGCGTGGCTTGAGCCCTCCTCGCCGCGCTCTCCCAGGCCGCACGCAACACAGCATCGTTCTGCCTGACCGCATACACGGACACCGGATTCAGGTAGCCTCTCCCCACCCAATCGCCCGATGGCTGCCACGGTGGCACGCTCCAGGCTTGGGGATCCTCGTTCGGATGGTGGTAGACCTTACCCAACGAGACCGTCTGGTAGCCGTGACGCCGGAAATGGTGCGGCAGGCTGATCAAATCCGGGAGCACCGTGTCGAGCGGCGTGCGCAAATCGTAGACCCGCGTCGTATCGGGCCGCGCTCCCGTGAGCAGGCTTACGCGAGAAGGCGCGCACACCGCCTGCTGACAGTAGGCCCGCTCGAACAACATCCCTTCAGCCGCCAGCCGATCGATGTTCGGCGTTTTCATCTGCCGCTTTCCATAGCAGCCAAGCTGTGGCCGCAGGTCGTCGACCGCGATGAAAAGCACGTTGAAGCGCTGCGCTGGCGCCCGCGAGATCCAGAATCCCGGCGCCGCGGCCGACGCCGCCAGAAATCTCCGCCTCTGCATGGTGCTCCCTCGCTTGCCGGTCAAGTCTATCAGAGCATCCGTATCCCGCGCTTCTGCCCCACCAGCCGCGCCGCCTGCTCGCATGCGTCGCTCCGCTTGCGCCGCGAGCGCTTCCCGGCGACAGTGAGCCGACTGGGGAAGGCCACGCGCGCCGTCTCGCGCAAACTTCAGAAACGCAGCCGCATCTGCGCCTGGATGAAGCGGTTGCGCGTGTTCGTCTGAGAGGTCACGCGGCCGAAGTCGGTCGAATATGGATTTACGTTGGGACTGGCAAACTGCGTGCGGTTGGCCAGGTTGAGGGCGTCGACACGGAACTGCAGCCACACGCCTTCGCGCAGGCCGAATTCACGCTGCACGTTCGCGTTCCACTGGTTCGCCCCGTCGCCTCGCAGGCCGGAGATCCGCGTGGGGAACACGCGTCGGTGAAAAGCCGCGGGCCGCACCAGGCGGGCCTTCGAAGTCATCCGTGTCCAACCGGCGACGCACGCTCCGCCTGCCCTTCCGGATATCCGCCGGCTTCCCGCAACAGGAGCTGGGCGGGAAATTGCTCAGGCCTTACTCTCGTGACTCACTTGGATCTACAGCCGGCCGATTTGGCGAGGCCGGAGGCGGCACCGCGGGACGGTGAAACTCCTGGTAAAAATTTCTCCACAAACTCATAAAGCACCTTCGTGAATCGAGCCAAAGCCCCAACTGATATTGGTAAGTCCCGGCCGCGTAAAACCGCACAGCGCCCGGCTAAGCGACGTTTACACAGTCACCATTTCGCTGTTCGACGGACGGCAGTGGGTCGCGCCGACCGGATGGGCTCGCCTGCTCGACGACGGCACGCTCGCATGATCAGCATCCTTGGCATTGAAGCCGACCCCAGCTTCGTGACTGAGCTTAGCAGTCAACCATCAGCGCCGCGAGTTTCACAGCAAGCTCTTATCGGCGCCGGGGCAAGGTCGCGTTAAGCTAGCGGCGATTTTACGGAAAAAATCGCCTGCGGCGGCCAGTAAACTCGTTAGTAGTGCCGCACGGATCTTTCAACAAATACCTAATTTTCCATGTGACGACGGGCGGAAAACTGGTCCTCGGCGCCGCCACCCATCAATGTTAAGTCATAACCGAAGCACCGGCCAATGGTTAACAGCCGCACCACCGCGGCAAGCGGCGGCATAAGCAATACGGCGCAGTCCGCTTCGGGAAAGAGACGGTACCATCCGGCTCGCTACCGGTAGTCGGCCCCCGTGAGGCTCCTGAGCACCGAGTGCTGCCATTCGCGCAGTTGCTTCTCCAATCGTCGGGCCAAGTCGCCGTGCCGGTCGATAATGTTGCGGCTCTCTCCTGGATCCTGACGAATGTCGTATAACTCCCGGCGGGCGGGATCCCCGACAAGCAGAAACTTGTAGCGGTTGTCGAGAATCGCCGCGTCGCCCCCGTAGTCCTCCTCCGCGATCCGGGTATGACGGAAGTTGCGAAAGTTCCGCGTATAGCGCCCGTCCATGAGAGTCGCCGTAGGCGTGGTCCCTTCCTGGAGCTCGGGCGAGATGTAAGGCTCGGGGTTGCGCCGCACTTCACGCCGGGTATCGTAAGACCAAAAACAGATGGGAGTAGGACGCGCCTTCATGCTGCCTTCGAAAAGCCCCTTGAGACTGATGCCGTCGAGAGGACGCTCGGGAAGCGTCAGCTCCACGAGATCGCAGATCGTCGGCAGCATGTCGCTGGTCACGGCATGCACGTCGGTCGCGCGCGGTTTGGGAATCATCGCCGGCCACTCGACGACGCCGGGAACGCGCAGGCCGCCCTCGTAAAGCTGGCCTTTATGGCCGCGGAAGGGCGTGGTGAGTCGACCTTCGGGCGGAACGCCGTTGTCGCCGCAATACCACAGCAATGTGTTCTCGCGCAGCCCGGCCTTGCGCAGCCAGGCGCGAAGCTGGCCCAGAGCACGGTCCATCGCGGTGATCTCAGCCAGGCGAGCGCGGATCTCGGCCGGCGCGTTCCTGTAAAGCGCCAGGTCCGCCTCGAGCGCCACATAAGGGGCGTGGGGCGAGCCGAACCAGACCGCGACGAAGAAAGGACGCCGGTCGCGCGCCGCGCTCTCCATGAAACTGATGGCCTCGCGCACGATGACCTCGGAGCCTTCGCCCCGTAGCTGCTCGGGAGGCCCGCCGTTGCGCGAAAGCCAGGGGTCGACCTCGAAGAAATTGTCGTGCGAGAGCCACTGCTCGAATCCCATGGCCCCCGGATTGGTGGGCGAGGCAGCCTTCACCGGACCCAGGTGCCATTTGCCAAAGTGCCCGCAGGCATATCCGGCCTTGCGCAGGATATGGGCGATCGTGATCTCCTCGGGACGGATCGACCAGTTGGCGCCGAAAGTGCCGCACCGGTTCGGATGACGTCCGGTCATGATGCTGGCGCGCGTCGGCGAGCAAAGGGGCGCGGCGGCGTAGAAGTTGTCGAAGCGCAGCCCGCTCGCCGCCATTTCGTCCAGGACCGGGGTACGCAAGTACGGGTGCCGGTTATAGCCGGTCTCGTTCCAACCGTGATCGTCACCCATGCAAAGAATGATGTTGGGGCGCCGCGCAGAGGCAAGGACCGCAGGCGCGGCGGTAAAGCCTGCCGCAAAGCCGCGCAGAAAACGCCGTCGAGTGGTGAGGGCACTCATGGTTCTCTCCTGAGGCAAGTTTACCAGCGGTGCTTTAGCTTCATGACGAACGCCGCCACACAGTGTTCACATCCCACTGCGCGAACTTCATCGGCGACCCGGCGCGAACTGAGTGCGGGTTTGACATTCGTACGAGAACTCGCCACGGAGCCGTCACTATATAGGCAGAACCAAAGTCCTCCAGGGGGCGTCTCTCGGGGGCGCCCAGCGGCTCACTGCACCAGTCAGCCCGCGCCGGGCGGCTTCGCCCTCGCACCGCCCGGCGCTTCAAGCGACGCCCAGGATCCGGCGCACCCGCTCGGCGTTCTCCCGCACCTGGTCGGAATAGCGCGGGTACATGCCCACGATCACCGCGTCCGTAGGTTTGATGTTTTCGAAGGCAAAACGAAAGGCGCGGTCGATCGCCTCGGGGGTGTCGGTCAGCCGGCCTGCAGCGAGGATCTTAAACGCCAGGCAGGGCTTGCGCGACTGCCGGATGGCCCGGAACATGCGCGGCGGATCTTGCGGCAGGTACACTTCACCCAGCGGCCGCTGTCCCAGCAGATTCACGATCTCCTGTTCGGTCCGCGTGATCCGGTAAACGCAGCACATGAAGAAATCGATGTCCCAACCGCGACTCTCGACCTCTTCCACCACCACCGGGTTATGCGTGGAAAGTCCCACCAGCACCCCGCTGTCCCTGACCGCCTTGAGGAAGTCCTGGATCTTGCCCTGTTCGCCGTTGCGCCAGCGCCGGTCTGTGGTGCCGCCGTGATGCACGATGCCGATCGGTCCCATGCGCGCGATCTTGGGAATCCAGCTCAGGTCTTCCTCCATGCGTCGCGAGCTGAGCAGGATCCACTGGATCTTGCCGCCCTGTTCGCGATAGCGCTGCACGTCCTCCAGGCCGCGCCGGGCGTCCGAGAGCTGCCAGGTGTTGATGCCGTTCTCCTCGCAAGCCCGGACCGTTTTGAGGACGTTTTCGGGCGTGGACCATTCGAGCATGTGTTGGTCGAACAACCGGTTGAAATGAGAGAAGCCGTAGAACGGATTGGCGCCTAAGATAAGGCGGGTCAGCTCGTATTTGCCCAGGCGGATGGTGGGCAGCAGGGGAGCGGGCGCGCCTGCAGCGCCCAGTGCGGCGGACGTCTCCAGGAAGCGGCGGCGTGTCAGTTCCATGGCGAGCCCCTGCCGGCCATTCTACCTGCGTTCGTAGCGGCCCATGTATTGCGCCTCGGCCAGAACGTGGCCTTTCATGGCCCGGTCCAGTTGCTCCCGGCGGCCGCCCGCAGCGAGCTTGAGCGAGTCGACGTCCAACGCGTAGAGCTTGAAAAAGTACCGATGGGAGCCGTGGCCTCGCGGCGGACAGGGCCCGCCGTAGCCGAGCTTGCCGAAATCGTTAGTTCCGCTCACGCCCAGTTGGCCAGGCTTGAAGCCTTGCGCGATGGAGTGGACTCCCGCAGGTATGTCCCAAAGCAGCCAATGGTTCCAGATCCCCACCGGCGCATCCGGGTCATCCACGATCAGGGCGAAGCTACGCGTGCCCGGCGGCTCGCCGCTCCACTCCAGCGCGGGAGACAGGTCGGCGCCGTCGCACGTGTGCAGCTTGGGTATCATCGCCCCTTCGGCAAATGCCGGAATCACCAGTTTCATGGCCATGGTCACCTCCTTGCGTACCCCGGCGGCCCGAGGGCCCGGTCCAACGCCTCCACAAAGAAATGCTCGCCCCACATCACGGACTCGTTCACCCCTAGACCCTTGGGCAGATGGTAGACGCCGCCCTTGAGGATTCCTTCCCAAGCCTCGTCGTCGCGGGCCACATACCGCGTGGCCAGCGTACGGAGGATCTGCCGCGCCGCGCTTGCATAGAAAAGGCCCTTCACGGGATCAGGGAGATAGTCCGCTAACTGCAGGAGGCCTGACGCAGCTATGGCAGCGGCCGATGTGTCCACGAGTGTGCGGCTCTCTTCGGGCGCATCGTAGTCCCAAGGCGGCACGCCGTCGGCCGGCGTGTGGGAAAGGTAGTAGTCCGCACAGGCCTCCGCGGTGGCCAGAAATCTGGGGTCGCGCGTGTAACCGTACACCGTTCCGAAGCCGTATAGCGCCCAGGTGAGGCCCCGGGACCAGCAGGAATCCCCGCGCCAGCCCTGATGCGTGCTTTGACGGAGGAACTCGCCGCTCGCGGTATCGAACAGACCTTCGTGCGCCGTGGATCCGTCGCCGCGCACCAGGTACCGCCTCGTGGTGAGGCAATGCTCGATCGCGATCTCACGCAAACGCCGATCGCCCGTGCGCTCGGCCGCATAAAAGACGATGCCTACGTTCATCATGATGTCTATGAACAGCGAGTTCTCGGCCACGAAGGAGCGCAAGTAGCGCCCTTTTTCTCGGTACCGCAGCGCCATGGTGCGGCCGGCCTCGATGAGGATCGCCTCGAGCGCCGGGTCGGGTTCAAGCTCGTACCAGCGCCGGTACGTGGACATGAAAATGAAGCCCAGATCGTGCACGTCGCGGTCGTGTTTGCGCGGCTCCAGCGGGCGGGTGTAGCGGATCGCCTGCTCCCGCCAGTAAGCAGCCTCCGCGCTCCCCGGACGAGCGCGCCGGCAAAAGATCCACATCATGCCCGGCAGAAAACCGTCGCACCAGCGCGTCCAGGCAGGCAGGTCGTGCTTCCAACGGCCTCGGTGAGTGTACATGGGGTAAAAGTCCGGGTAGCGCTCGATGAGCCGCCGCACCTGCCGGGCGGCGAAATCCAGAGTCTCCGCGAACAGGCGACGATCCTCAGCAGAAAGCTCCGCCATCATCCCATGGACCTCAATGAACGATTGTCCACCGCATCGGCAATCCGCGCGGCAACCTCAGCAGCCGCCCGTAAAAAACGAGCGTGTTCTCCTGCCCGGCGACTGCCACATCTGCCGGCTTGCGGGCGCCGGGCACCACGCCGCCCAGCATTTCGAGTCGGGAGCGAAACTCGGCCTCGAACGTGCTCGTTTCCAGCCGCGTGAACTCGAGCGCAAGCAGGCCCACCCCGCTGCGGGGCCCGGTTATGTGCCGGACCGAGAGAAGCCTCCCGAGGACTCGGGCTCCCCGCGGCGCCCAGAGCGTCCCCTCGCTCCGCAGATCGCGCGCCAGCACGGCCTCCACTGCATCGCCTGCTGCGGCGCTCTCGGGATCCACGGGTCCGGCAAGACGCAACTCCAGGCTCAGCCCCGGCGGCAGGCGGCGGCGCTCGCGAGGATCAGGGGAGCCGGCGGTCAAGGAAGCCGGTTCATCGAAGCGCACCGCGCTGGAGCCCGTGTATTGGCGGCAATGCCCGAACGAAGTGCGGTTGCGGCTGGTGCGACCGCTGGTGTCCGTGAGCACAAGCTCGGAACTTACCGGCAATAGAACGGGCGAAGCTCCCATGGGCAGACGCTGGTAACGGATGGTGGTGCGGGCGGAAGCGATCTGAAGCGGTGGCGCCGGTAACCCATCGGCCTCCACATCCAGACGCATCAAATCGAGGCTCTGCCGGTCCACCCAAAAGGCGCCGCGGTAGGCGACCCGCAGGCTGTTCAGCCCGTCGCGCAATGTGTACCGACTGGCCGCCGGCGGCACACGGTAGCTGTAACGCCATGCGGCCGCCCCATCCACACGGTCCTCGAAAGGCCCCTCGAACTCAGCTGCCTCGCTCAGGAAGACGGCCGCTGCGAAGCCGGAGAAATCCCCCGTCCCGATGGCTCCCGGCGGAACGATCTGTTCGATTTCTCGGTCTTCGAACTGGGCCGCGCCCGGCCAGGCGAAGCGCTCCTTACCCCCGATGACGGCCACCTCCAGACGTAAGCGCTCCCATGAGCGGCAGTCCGCACAGGGCTGGCCCCGTTTCCATCGCTCGATGGTTTCTACGCACGTGTAATCGGGCATGCGTCGGAGCAGGGCGCTCATCTTGCGCCGGATTGCTTCCAGCAACGGGTCGTGCCGCCCGGCTCCGGCCACGCCGCCAAGTACGAGCAAGGCCGGCAGCAGGCGCATGGGACCCATTATAGTCACCGCTTTCGCTGTGCTACGATCCTTCGCATGCCGGCAGCCAAGATCACTGTGGTAAGCAACGGGCCCTTGCGCGTCGAGGGCGAGTTCCTCATCGTAGATCCTGAAGGCAAGCCCTTCGGGCTGGGCGGCCGCACCGCGGTCTCGCTCTGCCGCTGCGGCCATTCCCAGAACAAGCCGTTCTGCGACGGCGCTCACCGGCGCGTCGGCTTCGAAGCCCCCGCCGTGGCGCGCGATTTGCCTCCGGCAAGCTGAGCCTCAGGACGGCTCCTCCAGCGCGTAGACGTCGCGCAGGTTGCGGTACTGCTCCGCGTAGTCCAAACCATAGCCTACGACGAACGCATCCGGTATCTGGAATCCGACGTAGGCCAGGTCCACCGCTGCCGTGCGCCGACTGGGCTTGTCCAGCAGCGCCGCCACGCGCAGGGATCGGGGTTTCCGTTGCGCTAGCACGTGCAGCAGGTAACTTAAGGTCACCCCGCTGTCGACGATATCCTCGACGATGAGGACGTCCTCGCCTTCGATCGAGCAATCCAGATCCTTGGTCAGTTTCACCTCGCCCGAGGTGCTTTTGCCCGTTCCGTAGCTGGAGATGCCGATGAAGTCGATGCGGACGGGTCGCTCGATGGCACGGGCCAGATCCGCCAGGAAGATCCACGCGCCTTTGAGGATCCCGACCAGATAGAGGACCCCCTCGGGATAATCCTGTGCGATCTGCCGGCCCAGCTCCCGGATGCGTGCCTGGATTTTCTCTTCGGGAATCAGGAGGCGAAGACCGGCAGCCATCGGAATTGCTCCGCGGCTTCAGCCGCCGCCGGCCCGCAGGGGCTCGCTGGGCGGGCCGATGTGGATGTGAGCGCCCGTCGAGCGGCCGCGCACGGCCCCGCGAAAAGCATAGTAAGGCACCCCGCGCTTTCTCAGGTACTCGCGCAGCCAGGCGCCCTCCCGGCTGTCAGGGTGCAGGGCGACGTCTACCCGCCCCCGGTGGTCCAAGCCCAGCGCGCGGTGGAGGGTCGTCGGACCGTGCGCGCTAATAGGAAGCGAGCGGCCGAACTGGAGTTCGAAGTCAAGAACCAGGACCCGCAACAAACCTTCGTGGAACGGCGCCGAGCCATGGAACCGTTCGACCAGAGGCTGCGGCTCCTCGGGAGCAAGGCCGGGCAGCGAGGCCTCAGCGGCCTCGGCGCGAACCATCCCCGCCAGTTCCTCCAGCAGGCGCGCGCGGCTGCGCGCTTGATCGAGTTCCCTTCGCGCGCGGTCGAGTTCCTCGAGCGGCGGCGTCAACGCCAGCCGCGGCAGTGCGCCCTCCTCGACCAGCCTCTTCACCTTGTCCAAACGCGCCTGTCGCCGCGCGAGCCGACGCTCTGCGGCGGCCACCATCGCCCGCGCCTGCTCCTCGCTGAGATCTTCGATGGCGACGATGCCGTAAAGAGTATGGCGCAGGATGGCTTCGTCGGCGCGGTCGGCCTCCCTTTGCTCGTGCTCTTCGAGCAGGGAACGGGGCAGCGCGCCGGCTGCTACCAGTTCGACAAGGCTCGCGCCGTGAGGCACCGGACGGACCGCTGCCGGCGGGTCCTCCGCCGCGGCTGCAAAGGCCAGCGCCGCCAGCACAACTGCCGTCCGAAGCATCAACCCTGATTGTAGTACGATAACAGCGAGGAGTTGTTTGCCGGCGCTGAACCGTCGCAAACGCAGAGCTGCAGACGAGACTGAAACGGCGGGGCCGCCTCCGTGGATCATCGCAGCGCGCGCCGCGGAGGACAAGAAGGCTCTGGACTTACGCATTCTGGATCTTCAGGGGCTGGCCTCCTTCACCGATTATTTCGTCATCTGCTCGGGTACGAACCCCCGTCAGATTCAGGCCATCGCGGACGAGATCGAGCGGCGCCTCCTGCAGCTTGGCCGCAAGCCGTTGGGGATCGAAGGATACGAGCACGCCGAGTGGGTGCTGGTCGATTACGGCGAATTTCTCGTGCACATTTTCTCGCAAGCAGCCCGAGCTTACTACGACCTGGACAGGCTCTGGCGCAAGGCAAAAGAGGTGCCCCTGCCTCCGCTCGAGTGACGCCGGTCAGGCCGGCGCGGCACCGAGCGAGAGGATCGCCCTCAGCAGCGGCTCGGCTCCCTCTACCTCCAGCTCGATCTCCAACCAGTACAGCGGCATGCCGGCGAGGAGCTCCGGCCAGCGATCGGGAAGATTCATGAGGTCCTTCTCCGTGGTCAGCAGCGCATCGGCGCCTCTTGCGCGGGCTTGCCGCGCCAGCTCGAGCAGCTCTGATCGCCGATAGCGGTGATGATCCGGGAATTCGCGGCGCCACAAAGGCCGCACGCCCAAGGCCCGGAGTGTCCGCCAGAACGAAGCCGGCTGCCCGAGCCCGCAGAAAGCCGCGGGGCGCGCGAACGGGGGAGGGGATACCGGCCATCGTCTTCCCTGTGTCCCGACCCAGGCTACGGGACGCAAGCGCGCGCTGAGGATCGGCGCATGACGGTTGTGACGACGGATCCAGGCTTCCACCGCCCCCGTGGCGGGAAGCGCCTCGGCGTGGCTGATCACGATGTAGTGCGCGCGCTTCAGCGCCCGCGGCGGCTCCCGCAGCCTACCCAGGGGAAAGACCCCGTCTTTGGGATCCAGCGCGTCCACTAGCACGACGTCGAGATCGCGCGCCAGTCGGGCGTGCTGGAAGCCGTCGTCCAGAAGAAACAAATCTGGACGGAAACGTTCCCATAGCATGTGACCGGTCCGCGCCCTGTCACTCCCCACGCCCACCGCCGCCACGCCTGCCCTCAGGTGAAGCTGGGCCTCGTCGCCGGTCAGCTCCGGACTCGCCGCCGATCCCGGCGCCAGCGCCTGCGTTTCGCCGGCTCGCGCACGCCCGTAGCCGCGCAGCAGGACCGCAGGGCGCCGCCCGCGCGCGGCCAGCTCCCGAGTCAGCCACAGCGTAAAAGGCGTCTTGCCGGCCCCGCCCATGGCCAGCGCGCCCACGCTGACGACGGGCGCTTTGAGCTTCGTTCGCCACGCGCGCTGCCAGGCCCTCCGCACGGCCCCGCCGGCCAGCCACAGCCGCGAGAGCGCCCAGAGTAACGCCTGCCACGGCCGGGCTCGCACCCGTTGCGGCATCCCGTCCGCATAACGGGCCACGATTTGCGCAGTGGCGCGCTCGACTGCGCCCTGTTGCGCACGCGAAGCCTCAAGAGCGCGCTCGCCCAGCGTGCGGCGCAATTCAGGGCTATCGAGCAGTTGCGCCACCGCAGGCCCCAGCTCTCTCGCCGACCCGATCTCGTACAGCGCTCGGCGACCTCGAAACTCGTCCGCCACCGCCGGGAAGTTTTCAAGGTGCGGTCCTGTGATGATGGCGCGCGCGAAGGCGCCCGGCTCGAGCACGTTGTGGCCGCCGCGGCGGGCCAGCGTGCCGCCCATAAACACCACGTCCGCCAGTTGGAACAGACTCGCCAGCTCGCCGATGGAGTCGAGCAGCAACACGCCGGGCAGCGCGAGGGAATCGCTCGCAGAAAGCTGCGACCGCCTGAGAAATGCGAGCCCTGCTTGCTCCAATCGCCGCGCAGCCTGATCGAAACGCTCCGGACGTCGAGGCGCCAGAATCAGCAGCAGGCCGGGACGCGTCCGGGCCAGCGTTCGGAAAGCTTCGATCACGACCTCGTCCTCGTCGGGGTCCCCCGGCTCGGCCGGGGGCATGGTGCTGGCGGCAATCCAGATCTCGGATGGATTCACCCGTCGCAGGAGTGCTTCGATCTCTTCCGGGACCCGCAGCTTCCGCGCATCGAAATCGAATTTCAGATTGCCGCCGATGCGCGCGCGGTCAGCCGGCGCGCCCAGCTCCAGATAGCGCCGGTAACTGGCTTGGTCCTGGGCCAGTATGGCGTGAGGCAGCTCGAGAACCGGCTGGAAGAACCGGCGCAGGCGGCGATACCGCGGCAGGGCGCGGTCCGAGATGCGCCCGTTGACGATCAACAGCGAGCAACCGGCGCGCCGGCTCTCGCGCCACAGGTTCGGCCAGATTTCGGTTTCGAGCACAACCACCACGCGCGGCCGCAACGCACGCAGCACGCGCCTCACCGCAAAGCAATAGTCCACCGGCGCGTAGAAGATCCCGTCCACAAGCTCCGCGAGTTTCTTCTGCGCCAGTTCGCGCCCTGCCGCCGTGGTGACGGAGAGCACGAGCGGCGCCCCCGGCAGCCGCTCGCGCAAGCGCTTGACGAGTTCGACCGCCGAGAGCACCTCGCCGACGGAAACGGCGTGTAACCAAAGCGAGTCCGGCGCCGTCTGGCGGAGTGCAGACGGCAGCCGCCCGAAGCGCTCCGCGAGGCCGCGACGGTAACGCGGATCGCGCAGAGCGCGGTAGAGCAGGTAAACTACGGCGAAGGGCAGGACGGCCGCCGCCAGCAACCTGTAGACGAACATGACAAGGCGTATGCCCAACGCGCTTCGGCTCCTTGTTGCGATGGCGATGGCCGGGGATCAGCCCAAATTTAACCCCGGCGCCATCACCGATTATCCCAACCGCCAGACGGTGGATCAGGTGACCATCGCCGCTCGCGCCTATCACACGCCGGAACTGGCCCGCCAGGCTTTCGGTAAACTCGACCCGAACCGTCACGGCGTGCTCCCCGTGCTCGTCGTGATCGAGAACGCAGGTTCGCAAACGATCCGGCTGGACCAGATGAGGGTCGAATACGTGTTGGCGGATCGCCGACGCGTGGAAGCCACGCCGGCTTCCGAAGTCCGCTATATCCAGGGGCCGGACCGGCCCGGCATGGTGACCGGCCCGATTCCTGGCGGAAAGCCACGGCTTTCCCGGCGCAAGAACCCGCTCGACGTTTGGGAGATTGAAGGTCGCGCCTTCGCCGCACGCCTGCTGCCGCCGCGCCAGACGGTAAGCGGCTTCTTCTACTTCCAGGCCCCCTACCGCAAGGGCTCCATCCTCTACCTCACGGGCCTGCGCGAAGCCGCAAGCGGCCGTGAGCTGTTCTTCTTCGAAATTCCGCTGGACGAAGGGGCCCCGGAACGCTGAGAGCCCCTCACTGCTTGGCCGCCTTGGCGGGCGTCTTCTTCGCAGCAGGCTTGGGCGGCGCCAGCGGGTCGTTAGGCGGTGCTGGGCCCTCCCGCTGGAACGTAATGCTCGTTATTCGGACCGGTGTGCGCGGCTTGTCGTTGGCATCACGCGGCACCCGCGCGATCTGCTTGACCACGTCCAGACCCTCGACAACCTGCCCGAAGATCGTGTGCGCACCGTTCAGATGCGGCGTCGGCACCTCGGTGATGAAGAACTGGCAATTGCCCGTATTCGGCCCCGCATTGGCCATCGCCAACCGTCCGGGCACGTCGAATTTTAGCGACGGGTGGAACTCGTCCTTGATGGTGAAACCGGGATCGTAAGCCCCAGTGCCCGTGGGATCGCCGCCCTGGATCATGAAGCCCGGTATCACGCGGTGGAACGTAACCCCGTTGTAGAGCGGCCGATATACCTTCTGGCCCGTCTTGGGATCGATCCAGCCCTTGCGGCCGCGGGCAAGGTCGACAAAGTTGCGCACCGTGATCGGGGACTCGTTTTCGAACAGCTTCACCACGATCGTCCCCATGGTCGTGTTGATGGTGGCGTAAAGACCTGGTTCACGGGCAGGCGCCTGGGCGGCCGTCTCCTGAGTCGCAGCGCCCTGCATCGCGAAAGCCGGCAGCAGGATAAGCAACCATATCGTGCCTACCATGGGCACGATTATACTGCCGCTAGGGTACTGGCGGCAGAGCAGCTGCTGGTACTAGACGTCCCAGCCTGAATGGTCAATGGATTTCGGCACGCACGGGGGAGAAAATTCTAACTGAGGGGTTACAAATCAACTGGAAGACGCGATTTGAAAATGAAGTACTCTTCAGCTTATTTGGCGCCGGCGGCCCTCCTGCTTTTGGCCGCGGCAGCGGTGGCGGCGCCCATCCCGATTCCCGGCCTTTACAGCACCGGTACGCCGGGAGAAGGGATGCTCGAGCCCTACTACTGGCTGGCAGCCAGTCCCTACGGCCCGTTGCCCGTCTACGTGGTGCTCACGGACGGTTTCCCCATCCCGCCCTGGCTGGCCAACGACGCCTCCTCGCGCTGGATTTCGCGCACTGCGAACGCACAGGCGGATGCGGTCGGCTATTACACGTTCCGCACCACCTTCGATCTGACCGGATTACGTCCCGAGACGGCGGTGATCGTGGGACAGTGGTCTTCCGACAATAGCGCCGAGATCTGGCTGAACGGGGCGTTCACCGGAATAGCCCTCAACTTCGAGCAGCCCTTTCGGAACCTTTACGGCTTCACTCTGGCAGGCGGTTTCCAGCCGGGCCTCAACACGCTGGACTTCATCGTGAACAACTGGAACTGCCCAGGGTGCAACAACTCGAATCCGGTGGGCCTGCGCGTGAACATTATTTCGGCGACCGCGGAGCCGCTCGAGCCGGTGCCGGAGCCGGCTACGTTCGCGCTGCTGGGTGCTGGGCTCGTGTTGCTAGGAGTTTTGGGCCGCCGCCTCCGAGGAGCGTAGTGCATCTTCCCTCCTCGGCCGTGGCCCTTCCACCTCTGCGCCTCACTTCACGCAGCTGCGGGACACGCTGTTCGAGACGGTCGTGTCCACGGCCTCCGCGGCGGCGATCAGTAGGTCATGGCAAGGAGGAGCGTGAAACGAGGATAACTCTGCTCGCCACTCCATCACGAGGCTCGAAGTAGCGTGCAGCCGATCGCGCAAGCCGACCACCTCGCCTACCACCCAGACGGCCGGGGGGTGGACTTCACAGCGGCCCTCGGCGACCTGTCCAAGCGTGCCGAACACCAGCCGCTGCTGCGGACCCCCTCCGTTCTCGATGAAGCAGCACGGTTCCATCGCTGAGCGCCCGGCGCGGATGAGGGCTGCGGCGATTTCTGCGCGACCACGGACCCCCATCAGGATGATCAGGGTATCCACCAGGGCGTAGCGCGGCCAGTCCGGCTCACCACCCGCACGTAGACAGCCGGTAACTACGGCGAAGGCCGAGGATAAGCCGCGAAACGTGGGTGGTATCCCAACCTGTGCCGGCAAGGAAAGCGCAGAACTGATCCCGGGGATGATCTCCACGTGCCAGCCCCTCCGGACTAGCCACGCCCACTCCTCAGCGCCGCGACCGAACACGAAAGGATCGCCATTTTTGAGACGGACCACCCGGCGGTATCTCGCGGCTAGCGATTCGATTAGGCGCAGAATCCAAAGCTGACGTTCCTCCGGGTCGCCTCCCCCGTCTGCGGCGCAAAAAAGCTTGGCCTGGGGCCCGATCACCGCCAGAACTTCTTGCGAGACCAAACGGTCATGCACAACCGCCTCCGCGTCGGCCAGGATGCGGGCCGCACGCACGGTCAGCCAGTCCGCCGGTCCGGGACCCGCGCCCACGATGTAGATGGTCGCCTGCGGCAGCATGCAGAACTACCAAACCGATCGCACGCCCTCGCAGCAAAGCTTGGCGCCGACCAGCGTCAACAGCAGCAACATGGCCAACCGCAACCGCTCCGGACGAACACGCGACGCAGCCCACGTGCCAAAGAAAAGTCCAGCCAAGCCGCCCAAGCAAAGCTGAGCCAACAGGCCGAACTCGCAATTCCCCGCAATGAGATGGAATACGCTCGCCAAGCTCGAGAGCCCGAGGCCGAAGGCAACGGCCGTGCCCAGAACCACCTGAGCGTTCAAGCGCGTGAAGCTCATCAGCACCAAGGTGCCTAAGGCGCCTGCGCCAGTGGCCGTAAACCCCATCTGCACCCCTATAGGCACAGAAAGACAGTACAGCAGGTGGCGTCGCTCGCCGCCGGGAGGACCGCCCGGAGCCTTGCGCACCGCCAAATGGCAGAGCGCTCCGTTCAGGACCGCGACTCCGCTACAAACCAGGACGAAACCGCGCAAATCGGGAAGGGGCAAGCGCAGCAGAATCCACGATGCGCCCAACATGGCTGGGATGGACCCAGCCAGCATGCGCACGGCAACTCTCCAGTCCACCTCGGCGCGCTGCGCGTGATTGGCGACGATTGCGGCCCGCACCAAGGTCGAAAAGACGGCTGCGGTGCCTACTGCCCTTAATGGGGGCACCTCGCAGCCGAGGACCAGCAGGGGCACGGCAAACAGACTGCCCCCGACACCGGTGGCGGCCGTCGTAGCCGCAACTGCCAGGCCGATGACAAGCCCCCGCATGGCTACTCGCGACCGAACGTGTGTATGCCGCACTCCAGTTTCCGACCGCCCCAGCGCCCGGAACGCGGATCGTCAGGACGGCTCGGCAGGGCCGTGCAGGGGGCGCATCCGATGCTGAGGTAGCCCCGGTGATAAAGCGGCAACAGCGGGATTTGGTGAACTTGGGCATACTGAGAAACATCGCCCCAAGTCCACTCGGCCAGAGGATTGATCTTTCGGATCGGCTTCCCGCACGGCAGCGTCTGCGATTCCTCGATTTCCAGCTGGGCGCGGCTGGGAGATTGCTGGCGCCGCAAACCGGTCAGCCACACCCGAAAGTTCTCTAGAGCCGCCATCAGAGGACGCACCTTACGTAGTTGGCAGCAACGATCGGGATCGGCTTCGTACAGCAGACCGAAGCGGGCCTCCTGCTCGCTCACGCTCATTTCAGGAGCAACATTCACCAAGTTCAGGTTCCACTGGTGCGCCATGGTGTCGCGGTAGGCATACACCTCCGGGAAGTGATAGCCGGTGTCGAGAAACAGCACCGGCAGACGCGGCTCCAACGGCAGGGCCATGTGCAAGACGACCATGTCCTCCAGTTGAAAGCTGCAGGTCAGACACGCCTTGCCGTCTGTCCCGGCCAGTGCCGAACGGATCACTTCTTTCGTGCGATTCCAAAGGGCTTGCATAGCTCCTCCAAAAACATCTCGAAACTTAACGGTTCGCCGGCCCGCAATCGCTCCAAAACGTTCGAGTCGACCAGAGCGTAGCAGGCAGCCCGGCGCAACGCAGGCTCGGGAACCAGTTCCGACAGCCGTGCCCGAATGCTCGCACAGCCCTCCAAGAAGGCTCCATACTCCGGGCCGAACAGCTCGGCGAGCCGGTCACGAATACGGACGGCTAAGGCAGGCCAGGTGCCGCTCGTGGAGATCGCGATGATCAGTCTCCCACGCTGTAAGACCGCGGGGTGAACGAAGTGACTGCGCGCAGGATCGTCCACCGCGTGAAACAAGACACCGGTGCGGCTGGCGCGTTCAAAGAAGGCCGAATTGGCCGCCTTCGATAACCCGGACGCGATCACCAGGAAGTAGCCGTCGATGTCACCCGGAGAGTCGGAGGCGGCGAGGGTACTTATGCGAGCGCCCGCGCGCTCAAGCCGCGCCGCCTTGCTTCGGAGCTCAGGATCCGATCCGATCAAAAGGCACCGCTTACCGCGCAGGTTCAGAAGGATCGGGTAAAACGTCTGTTCCTGAGCTGAAGGCTGGCTGCTGGCTCGGGTCTGACCCCTAACCAGATCGGAATACATAGTTTTATTCTATGGTGTGACTACTGGAGTTGACAACTCGGAGACAACTGTTTCTTCCACAGCAAGATAGCGATAAGGTGATTAACTACATCGGGATGACGGCATTGCCTCGTGCTATAATGAGGCCAATCGCCCCTGGAGGTGGAACGGTGAAGGCGAGCAACGACCTCTGGCGAGAGACGCTGCTGCCCCAACTGACCCCGCACTTGGCGCGCGAGATCGCCGAGTTCGAGGACGCAATCACTTTGAGGAAGCAAGGCAGGCTTTCCGAGAAGGTTTTCACGGAAATCCGGCTTCGGCGCGGCTGCTACGGCCAGCGCTACGACAACGGTCAACGGCACGATGGCATTCGATTGCGAACTCTGCGCTACCCCTGCGGAGACCTGCTCAAGGGGGTAAATACCGTGTGGGACGCGCCCGGGATGCAGCGGATCAAGGTCCCGTTCGGAGGCCTCAAGGCCGAACAGCTCGACGTCGTGGCCGATCTGGCTGAGGAGTACGCCGATGGCGTGGTTCACGTGACCACCCGCCAAGACTTCCAGCTGCACTACGTACACCTGGATGACACACCCACGATCATGCGGCGGCTCGCCGCCGTTGGAATCACGACACGGGAGGCGTGCGGCAACACCGTGCGCAACGTCACTGCCTGCGCACTGGCCGGGATTTGCCGCGATGAGGTTTTCGACGTGACCCCCTACGCCAAGGCGTGCGCCTACTTTCTGCTTGGCCACCCCGATTGCCAGAACTTCGGCCGCAAGTTCAAGATCGCTTTCGCAGGGTGCGCGGATAAGCCCTGCGCTCTGGCCCGGATCCACGATGTGGGATTGATCGCCCGTCTCGGAAACGTCAATGGCAGAACAGTTCCGGGGTTCGAAGTCCTGGTCGGAGGTGGCCTCGGGCCGGTCCCCTACCAAGCCAAGGTGTTTTCCGAATTCCTCCCTTGGGAGGAACTGCTGCCGACGCTGCAGGCGATTGCCCGCGTGTTCGCAGCCCAGGGAGAAAAGAGGAACCGCAATCGCGCCCGGCTGAAGTTTTTGGTCGAAAAGCTCGGACTCGACGAGTTCCGGCAAGCGGTATGGCGAGAACGCGCTACACTGCCAAGCCAGGCCGCCCGGCTCCCTCCTCTGCACGAGGTAGAGCAGCCGCCACAACCGCACCCGATCCCTTCTCGTGCGCTTGCGCCCCAAATTAGGGAGACCGATCCAGAGTATCGGGCCTGGCTGGCGCGCAATGTCTACCCGCAGCGGCAGCCAGGCTACGTCGCGGTCACCGTCGCGCTACCCCTGGGTGACATCAGCGCAGAACAACTTCGCGGGCTGGCTGACGTGGTACGCCGCTACACTCCCGACACCGTCCGCACCACCATCGAGCAAAACTTCCTTATCCGGTGGGTTCCCGCGCACGCCCTTCCACAGATTTACGGCGATCTGCGCCGCTTCTCACTGGCGGATCCGCTGGCGGGCACGATCGCTGATATCACGGCATGCCCCGGCACGGATACATGCAAGCTCGGCATCTGCTCCTCACGCGGCCTGGCCCGCGAACTGAGCTTGAGGCTCTCGGCGATCCTGGATTCCCTACCCCCCGCTGTCGACGCCCTCAGCATCAAAGTGAGCGGCTGCTTCAACTCCTGCGCTCAGCACCACGTGGCCGACATCGGCTTCTACGGCGTCAGCCGAAATAGGTCGGGACACGCGGTTCCCCACTTCCAGGTCCTCCTCGGCGGAGACCGGCGCGGTAACGCACGCTCCTACGGCTTGGCCATTGCCGCCGTCCCCTCCAAGAACGTGCCGGCAGCCCTGGACCGAATCCTGCGTGCTTACGCCGCCGAGCGCAACGAGGATGAAAGTTTTCCCGACTTCGTACGCCGCAAAGGCAAGGTCGCCTTCAGGGAGCTTATCGGAGACCTCTGCCAAGTGCCGCCGCGGGAGCTGGAGCCGGCCTATTACATCGATTGGGCCGATGCGCGGCCCTTTAGCACGGAAGACCTCGGCGTGGGTGAGTGCGCTGGGGAAGTGGTAACCGGCGTAGAGTTCCAGTTGGCCCGCTGCGAGAGGTTGATCCTCGACGCCCAAGCGCAGTTGGACACGGGTCGCCTACCGCAAGCATCCCACGACGCCTACCGAGCTATGCTCGATGCGGCGCAAGCCCTGCTGGAATCGCTGGGGGTGAAATGCTCGAGCGATGAAAGCATCATCGAGGGATTCCAAAAGGAGCTCTACGACACGAAGCTCATCTTTGATCCCTTCGTGGGATCTACCTTCGCTGACTACCTGCTGAAGGCTTGGCAAAACCGCGACCGGCTGGCCGACGAGGAGGATACCCGCAGGCTGCTGAGCGAGGCCCAATTGTTCCTGGATGCCTGCCACGCCTGCTACGCGCGGATTCTCGGCGGACGAGGAACAACCGGCAAAACGGCGGAGGACGCCCGGTGACGCCCCGCGATCCCGATCTCTGGCAACACATCGGCGCCAAACTGCTGGCGGCAGTGTTCGAGCCGGAGTGCCTGGACCGCTGCATCGCCGTCTTCCACCGCTGGATCCAGCAGGACGCCTGCGAGGAGCTGCTCATCGACGTAGCCGATTACCGCCACTTACGCCTCGGCCCCGGCGTGATCCTCGTGGGTCATGAGGCTAACTATAGCCTCGACCGCAGTCTGGGAAGGCCCGGCCTTCTCTACAACCGGAAGACCGCTTTGGCCGGCACGTTCGAAACCAAGCTTATTCATTCTTTGCGTCAGGCCTACCGGGCGGCCCGGAGGCTCGAAGAGGAACAAGAACTGAAGGGCCTCCTCCGCTTCGATTACCTACGGTGGGAGATCCTCTGCAACGACCGACTCCTGGCGCCCAACTGCGAAGCGAGCTGGGCGACGCTTGAAAAGCGCTTGAGGGATCTTTTCGCAGCGTGCTGCACGGGCTACGGCGGTGCGCTACGGCTGGAGCGCGTGGGCGGACCCCGCGATCTGTTACGGGCGGCCGTCACCCTGCCGCCGGCCGAAAACCCCGCGGCCATCCTCGACCACTTCCTGGGCGCCCTCCCTTAAGGCGCTGCCAGCCGCGGCAACTGCCGGTTCCAGTCCGATCGGTAGACGCCGCCGCTGGCGCCGAAGTCGCATAGCAAGCGTGCCGGCTCCGCCAACTCAGGCCCGCCGGTGCCTGGGCACGGCTTCCTCCGCAACGTTCGCGCCCCTTGAGCCAGGCCTGATCCGCCGCTGCGCCTCCTGCGCCGCCACGAAGGCGCGAGCTGACCGCCACCATCCGTCACCCACCTGCGAGCCTAGGCCTCATCGACCGCCCAGACGCCGCGCCTCGCTCGTCAAAAAAGCAATGCGGCCCGACCGCCCCCGGCCGATTCGTCGCCCCAGGCGGCAGCGCCTCCGGGAGAGCCGAGCAACGCGCGGCGAGACACTCACACCAGCACGGTCATGGTCGCCTCGGGTCGCGATACCGGGCGGTATAGCGTGTCGCGCTCTACCGGTTCGCGGCCGGCTTCCCGGATCAGCGCAACCAGCTCCTCTCGCCGCAGGGCCTGCGCCGTCGTGGCTCCCGCATCGTGGTAGATCTTCTCTTCCACAACCGTCCCGTCAATATCGTCGGCCCCGAAGCGCAGAGCGATCTGCGCCACCCGCGGCGTCATCATCACCCAATACGCCTTGACGTGCGGGATGTTATCCAGCAGCAGCCGCGCCACGGCGATCGCTTTCAGATCGTCGAAACCCGTCGGCGGCGCCAGCACGCGCAGCGACGTGTTGGCCGGGTGAAACGCCAGCGGCACGAAGGCCGCGAAGCCGCCCGTCTCATCCTGCAAGGCGCGCAGCCGCAGCAAGTGATCCACGCGCTCCTCGTCCGTCTCGATGTGGCCGTAAAGCATGGTGCAGTTCGAGCGCAGCCCCATGCGGTGCGCCGTGCGCGCCACCTCCAGCCACTCCTCGCCCGAGATCTTGTGATCGCAAATGATGCGCCGCACGCGCTCGGAGAAGATCTCGGCTCCTCCGCCCGGAAGCGAATCCACGCCCGCCTCGACCAGACGCCGTAACGTCTCCTCCACGGTCAGCCGGCTGCGGCGCGCCAGCCACGCGATCTCGACCATAGTCAACGCCTTCAGGTGCACCTGGGGGAACCGCTGCTTGAGACCGCGCAGCATGTCGCAGTACCAGTCCAGCGTGAGCTCGGGGTGCAGGCCGCCGACGATGTGGAACTCAGTGACCGATTCGCTCCAGCCCTGCGCAGCCGCTTCCCAGACCTGCTCGAGCGACATCGTGTAGGCCCGCGGATCGCGGGACTTGCGTCCAAAGGCGCAGAGCCGGCAACTGGCCACGCAGACGTTGGTCGGGTTGATGTGCCGGTTCACGTTGAAGTATGCGACGTTGCCGTGCAGGCGCTCGCGCACGCGATTGGCCATGTAGCCCAGCGCGAGCAGGTCGTGGGTTCGGTACAGCACGAGGCCGTCCTCGCGACTCAGCCGCTCGCCATGCTCGAGCTTGCGAAACACCGGCAGGAGCGCGTCGTCGTGGATGAAAACCGGCATGCGTCAGCCTCGGACGCCCAGACGGAGGATCTCAGCCCCCCAAAACAGAAAGAATAACACGCTGACGTAGCCGTTCACGTTGAAGAAGGCCGCGTTCACGCGCGAAAGATCGTGCGGCTTCACCAAATGGTGCTCGTAGACCAGCAGCCCTGCGATCGCTGCCACGCCCGCCAGGCTCAAAACGCCTAGCCGAAAGCCGGAGGCCAGGGCGAGCAGACAGATCGGGACCGCCGCGTGCAGCCAACGCGCCACGCGCAGCGCCCGCGCAATGCCAAGGCGCGCAGGTAAGCTGTGCAAGCCCTCGCGCAAGTCGAATTCGTAGTCCTGGCAGGCGTAAAGGATATCGAAGCCTGCGGTCCACAGCGTGACCGCCGCCGTCAGCCAAAGGATACGGGCGTCCAGCGTCCCTTCGATCGCGATCCAGGCGGCGGCCGGCGCCGCGCCCAGGCATAGCCCCAACACGAAATGCGACAGCGCGGTGAAGCGCTTCGTGTACGAGTAAGCGAGCAGCAGGACGAGCGCCAGGGGCGCCAGTTTAAGGCACAACGCGTTTAGGGCTCGGGCTGCAAGGAAGAATGCGACCACGGAAACGGCCAGGAACCCCCACGCGAAACGCCGGGAAAGCAGACCGGCCGGTAGGTGACGCGCCGCCGTGCGCGGGTTGCGCGCATCCAGTTCGGCGTCCGTCAGGCGATTGAAGGTCATCGCCGCCGAGCGCGCGCCCACCATGGCAACGATGATCCACCCCAGCTTCGCCAGGGCCGCCTGCGCGCTCAGGCCCGTTTCGCGCACGGCCAGCAGCGCTGCGGTCAGCGCGAACGGCAGCGCGAAAACCGAATGTTCGAACTTGATCATCTCCAGTGTCAGCCTGAGCTTGCGCAGAAGACGGCAAAGCGGTGCGCCCATAGGGGGATCAACCTATAATCATAGTTCGGGTCGAGAGCCTGCCGGCCTCCGCCCATCGCGCCGTGAAGGAGCCGCCGATCGTCATGGGCCTCAGAGTCCGCAAAGCCGTTTTCCCGGCCGCAGGTCTGGGCACGCGCTTCCTGCCCGCCACGAAAGCGCAGCCCAAGGAAATGCTTCCCCTGGTGGACAAGCCTCTGATCCAGTACGGGGTCGAGGAGGCGGTCCGCTCCGGCATCCGCCAGATCGTCATCGTTACCGGTCGCGGCAAGACGGCGATCGAAGATCACTTCGACGTCAGCTTCGAGCTGGAACACTTGCTCGAGTCGCGTAACCGGCATGATCTGCTGTCCGCCGTGCGCCAGATCTCCGACATGATCGACGTGGCGTATGTGCGGCAGCGGGAAGCACTGGGCCTGGGCCACGCGGTCCTCCGGGCGCGGCAGATCGTGGGCGAGGAACCTTTCGCCGTCGTGCTCTCCGACGACGTGATTGACGCGAACCCGCCCGCGCTGCGGCAGTTGCTGGACGTCTGGGAGCGGTTTCAGGCGCCCGTGCTGGCGCTCATGGAAGTGCCACCGGAAAGCGTCCCCAGCTACGGCATCGTGGCGGCCGAGGCCGTCGAGTACAACGGCACGCGCGACCGTCTCTACCGCATCCTCGACCTGGTCGAAAAGCCCCGTCGCGAGGAGGCTCCGTCCAATCTGGCCATCATCGGGCGCTACGTGCTGACCCCGGAGATCTTCCCCGCCATCGAGCGGGCCGGCCCCGGCGCCCTGGGAGAGATCCAGCTCACAGACGGGCTGAAGTGCCTGCTGGAGGAGAGACCACTCTACGGATACCGCTTCCACGGCACCCGGTACGACGCCGGCGACAAGCTCGGCTTCCTCATCGCCACCGTCGAGTTCGCGCTGCGCCGCGAGGATTTGGGCGCCGCTTTCCGCGCATATCTGAAGAATCTGAGACTGTGAACGGAGGTCCCCAGTGAGCGCCATCCCGATGCCCCTGCCCATCGATGCGCGCGAGGCGGCCGCTCTGGCCGAGCTGGTGCTCGAGCATTGCGAAGCACGCGAGCTCACCGACGAGCTGCGAAACCGCTTCGTCGCGCGTCTGAGCCCACTGAACTTGAAAAGCGTCGAAATTTTCCCCGGATCGCTGGCTCGCGACCCCATCCACCGCGCCGCCTACTACCTTGCGGTCGACGGCCTCGCCGGCGGGGCGCCGCGGCCGCTGCTGCTGAGGTTGGCCCCCGCGAGTGCGCCCGCCAGCGGACTGTTCCCCAACTCGCAGCTCATCGTGCGCCGGCGTGCGGCCTCCGGCCTCGAAATCGTGGTCACCGCCATCCCGTTTTCCACCCGCGACTACGAGGCCTTGCGCACCTTCGCCGAACAGGTGGACGACGCCTTCCTGCCCAGACCGCAAGGTACGCGCCCCGCCGTCGCAGCCGGCAACCGGCATCCCGAAATCTGCTTGCCCGCCATCTTTGAGGCCTATCGCACGATCCTCAAGAACACGGGACTGAACCTGGCCTCCACGCCCCAGCTTTCGGCTACGCGCGAGATGACCACCGAGGAAGCGCTGGCTGTGCGTGACGGCGAAGATCCCACGGCGGCGGGGCACACGCGCGTCAGCATCCGCCACCTCTATCACGCCGGGCTCTGGGCGGCCATCCGCGCGGGCTGGCGTGAAGGTTACACCGCCGAAGCCGATCACATCATCATCACCGGCGCGACCGACGACGACATCCGCCGCTCGGTCGAGGCAGGCAAGGAAGCCATCCGCCAGGCCGCCGGCTTCACGAAGTTCACTACCGACACCTCTCGGCTCATCGAGCTGCGCGCCGACCCCCGGCACCCGGAGGCCTGGAGCGATTCGGTCGTCAACCAACGCTTCGAGCAGTTGTTTTCGCCCGACGAGCAGCGCTGGATTCTGGCCGAGTTCTCGCGGCCCTTCCAGGCCGGCGATCGCACCTACCGGCTGAACGAGGCGGAAATCCGCCGGCTGGCCGTGAAATTCGGCCCCAGCCTTAAACTCAACGAGGAGCTTTACGACTGGATCAAAGAGGTCAAGGCCGCGGCGCCGGGCTCCCGCGCCTTCGATTTTGAACCCTCGCTGGACGAGGCCGAAACGCTCACCACCCCCGAAGAGCTGCTGTTCTACATGCACTGGCTCAAGGCACGCGGCCGCCCGGCGCAACTGGTCCCGCCCAACCTCGGCTTCAAAAAGCGACAGGCCTATCCCAGCGCCATGGAAACCTCGCCGGAGACGGGCCTGGGGCTGCGCGATTACGTGAAAAAAAAGATGTGGCCCGAGCTGGTGCCGCGGGTGGAAGGACAGTTCGGCGGGCGGCCTCTGGATGAGCTGGGCGCGCGCGTGGCTGAGCTGGCAGCGGTGGCGCGCCATTTCAACGCCACCCTCAGCATTCACTCGGGCAGCGGCAAGCAGGCGGAGGTGTTGCGCCAGATCGGCCGCGCCACCGGCGGCCGCGTCAACTACAAGATCTCGGGCGAGCTGCAGCTACAGCTTTTCGACGTGCTCCGCGAGCAGCCGCCGGGCTCCTACTGGCGAAAACTGTATGAACGGATGGTGCGGCGCGCCGAAGCCTTCGCGGAAAAGGGCGCCTTCGGCGAGGAAAGCGCCCTGGCCGCTTATTACCGCGAACTCGGACGCGGCGACTCCCTGGGGGATTCCTCACGCGGCCGCGTGGACGGCAACCTCTTCCTCGTTTTCTGGCTCGGCAACGTGGTGGGCAGCCGCGACGTGGAATCGCCCGACGGCGACCGCCGCTTCTTCAAAGAAAAGCTCGACGAGCTGCCGCCGGAGCTGGTGCGCGAGGTGCGGCAACGCAACACGCGCTACATCGTCTGGCTGGCGGAGCAGTTGCGAGGCTGACGCTCATGCGGCGGCGCGATTTTCTGAGCCTTGCGGCGACACCGCTGGTGGAGGGTAAAAAGGTGCGCCTGGGAGTCGATCTGTTCAGCCTGCGTTCTCAGGGATGGAACCCCTTCGAAGCGCTGCAGTACTGCGCGCGGCTCGGCGTGCGCGTAGTGCACTTTAGCGAGCCGCGCTTCCTGGGTTCGCTCGAGGACGACCACCTGCAGCGGGTGGCCGAGCAGGCCCGCAGACTCGGCATCGAGCTCGAGGTGGGCATGCGCTCCGTCTGCCCCAGCTCGAAGATGTTCGACCCCTCGCAGGGGTCCGCCGAGGAGCAACTGGGACGCCTGATCCATGCGGCGCGCCTGCTCGGTTCGCCCATCGTACGCGCCGTGCTCGGCAGCATGGCCGATCGCGCCGTGCCCCCCGGCATCGAGGCTCACATCGAGAACACGGTACGCGTCTTGCGCGCCGTCCGTTCCCGCGCCCTGGATGCGGGCGTCAAGATCGCCATCGAAAACCACGCCGGCGACATGCAGGCGCGTGAACTGAAGACTCTGATTGAAGAGGCGGGACGCGACTGGGTCGGGGCCTGCCTGGACTCGGGCAACCCGCTCTGGACGATCGAGGATCCGCATCTGACGCTGGAGGTTCTGGCGCCCTACGTGCTCACGGCCCATCTCCGCGACAGCGCGGTCTGGCGCGTTAAAGAGGGCGCGGCCGTGGCCTGGGTCCGGGCAGGGGAAGGCAACGTCCGCCTCGACGAATGGGTGCGGGAATTCGTCCGCCGCTGCCCGGGGCGGACGCTGGCCTTGGAGGTCATCGTGACCGGCCCGCGAGTGTTCCCCTTTCTCGATCCGAACTTCTGGCAGTCCTACCGTAATGTGGCCGCCTGGGAGTTTGCACGTTTCCTGGCGCTGGCCGAAACGGGCATGCCGCGTCAAGCGCCGCCGCAGTTGGGCAAGGAAGAGGCCGCACGCCGGGAACGCGAGGATCTGGAGGCCAGCCTCGCCTGGACCCGGAGGGTGCTCGAATCGCTTCCCCCGACCGTTTAAGAGTCCCCGTGGTCGGCGCGCAGGGGTGCTCTTGACTTGGGCGCTCGCCGGTCTAGAATAAGGGTAACCCGTTCTCTATGGATACCGTTTGCCGACACGCCCGAACCCAGGTCATCGCTCGGCGCGACGGCGTTGACTATTTGCGTTGCCTGGATTGCGGCCAGATCCTGGAAGAAGAGGACCTGGAGCAGACGCCCGCCTTCGAAGACGAAGAGCCGGTGCGCTGAAGCGTGGCCGTCGAAAGCCCCGATTCGAGGGCCGAGGGCAGAGGTCCGCTCAGGGCCCGAGCAGGCCGTACCGCCGCATCTTCTCGTATAGCAGCCGGCGGTTGATCTTCAACAGCTCGGCAGCGCGGCTGCGGTTGCCTCCTGCCTCCGCCAGCGCACGCTGGATCAGGCGGCGCTCCAGGCGCTCCACAGCTCCGTGCAATCCCTCCTCCAGCGGCACCGCATCGAACGGGTCAGCGACGGTCTCGGGGACACCCGCCTCCAGGTGTTGCCGCGTGAGCACGGCGCCGCGGCTCAGAACCAGTGCTCGCTCGAGGCAGTGCTCGAGTTCGCGCACGTTCCCCGGCCACGGTTGGGCCCTGAGCCACTCGAGCGCCTCAGGGGATATGCCAGGCGCAGGCAGTTTCAGGCGCGCCGCGGTGCGCCGCAGCAGGTACTGCGCCAGCGCCGGAATGTCTTCCCGGCGCTCGCGCAACGGCGGCGCCCGGAGCACGACCACGCTCAACCGGTAATAGAGATCCTCGCGGAAGCGTCCGCGGCGCACTTCCTCGCCGAGATCCCGGTTGGTGGCGGCAATCACACGCACGTCCACCGAGATGCTCAAGTTGGATCCCAGCCGCTCGATGACGCGGTCCTGAAGCACGCGCAGAAGCTTGGCCTGCGTCGAAGGACTCAGATCCCCCACCTCGTCGAGAAAGATCGTCCCGCCGGAGGCAAATTCGAACTTGCCGATGCGACGTTCCAGGGCGCCGGTGAACGCGCCGCGCTCGTAACCGAACATTTCGGCCTCGAGCAGGGTCTCCGGAATGGCCGCGCAGTTGACCTTCACCATGCGTCCCGCGGCGCGCGGGCTGTACCGATGGATGGCCTCGGCGATGAGCTCCTTGCCCGTGCCGGACTCGCCGATGATGAGCACCGTGGAATCGGTGGGAGCTACCTGACCGATCAGCTTGTACAAGCGCTGCATCGCGGCGCTGTCGCCGATCATCTCGCTCTGCCGCGAGGCCCTTTCTTCGGACCGGTAGAGTTCGAGTTCCGCCGCGCGACGACGGCTCTCGATGGCCCGTTCGAGCTGAATGCGGAGTTCTTCGAAGTTGATGGGCTTGGCCAGGTAGTCGAAGGCGCCGAGAGCCATGGCTTGGATGGCCGCCTCGCTCGATCCGTAGGCCGTCATGATCAGAACCGGGGGAGCCGAGGGCTGCCGGCGCAGCTCCTCCAGCACGGACAGACCGTCCTTCCCGGGCATGCGGATGTCGAGAATCGCCGCGTCCACAGGCTCCCGAGCCAGCAGCTCGGCAGCTTCCCGCCCGTCGGCGGCCGCCAACACCTGATAGCCCTCTTCCTCGAGCAGCGCGCAAAGGGCGCGCCGCGCCTGGGGCTCGTCTTCGGCCACCAGCACCAGACCCCTGCCCTTCATCCCTACTGTCTCCCCGCTGGCAGAACCACGCGAAACGTCGTACCGTCCGGGCCAGGATCCAGCTCCAGCGCCCCGCCGTGTGCGGTGACAATCTCGCGCGAGACCGCTAGGCCCAATCCGCTACCTTCGGGTCTCGTGGTGAAAAAGGGATCGAAGATGTGCGGGCGAATCTCCTCGGGGATTCCCGGCCCGTGATCGGTCACGCTCAGGCATACCCTCTCTCCGCACCTTTCGGCCCGGATCTCGACCACGCCGCCCTCGGGAGAAGCCTGGATGGCGTTCAGCAGCAGGTTGAGCATGACCTGCACGATCTGCGCCCCGTCCACCTCGGCCACGAGCTCGCCGCCGACAGGCGGAGGTACCACCGTCACCCCCTTGCGCTGCGCCTGCTCTTGAACCATGGCGGCGGCCTGCCTTGCCAGCGCCGCCACGTCCTGCGGCCGACGCTCGGCGGAGGCCGGCCGACCGAAGGCGAGCAGTCTTGCCAGGATGCCGTCCAGCCGCTCAATTTCGCCGAGCGCTTCGCGGATCTCACCCCCGGTGGCGGCTCCTCTTTTCCAGCGCCGCTCCAGCAGCTCCAGCGTCAACCTGAGCGAATTCAGGGGGTTGCGGATCTCGTGCGCAACCCCGGCCACGACCTTGCCCAGCGCAGCCAGCCGATCCTGCCGCCTCAACTCGGCCTCGAGCAATCGGCGTCGCTCCGCCATGCGGTTCACCGCGCGGGCGATCTCGCCGAACTCACCGCCGATCGGCGGCAGTCGGTAGTCGAAATCCTCCTCCAGGCGACGCAGCCCCGCAGCGATGCGCGCGATGCCGGCCCGTAACGCCAGCCAAATGCCGGCGACCGCGGCAATCCCGAGAAGGGCCGAGAACGCCAACGCCCCGTACCACAAGCGGCGAGGCCATCCCGTCGGACCGGCAGCGCTCCCGACCCGCTTGATGACCCAGGCAGCTTGCCCCCGCTCCACTTGCGTCGCCACCGCTACGATCAAATCGCCTCCCTGTGCACTGGTGACAACCGCGGGAGCCCCGTCGGCCAGTCTGACCGCCGAGCCTATGATTTCGAGCTCGCGTGCGCCCAGGTGCGCCCTCGCTCCCGGCGCTGCAGCCAGTCCGATCACACCATGACCCTCGGCCCGGTAAAAGCCGCCCACCAGCCCTTCATAAGAGCGAAGGACGGTCTGCGTGACCCCGCGCAGCGACAGATCCTGGGCCTCGAGGGGCAGATCTTGCAACGTGTCCTGCCCCCAAGCGGTGCGCTCGCGGTACTGAAGGGCGAGCTCTCCGCACGCCGTTTCGCACTGCCGTCTGGCTTCCGCGAGCAAGCGTGACTCGGCCTGGGCGATCACATCGCGGATCAGGATTCCGGAGAGCCCGCTAACCGCCAAAGAAGCCGCGCAAACGACCGCCAGTTGCGTGCGGAAGCTTTCGGGCACGGGCCATCGCAACATCGCGCATCAGGGGAATCTGGGCGGCTCTTGGCCGCTGACCCGGGCCTGCGCCAGCTTCTCGAGCGCACTGACCAGCAACGCCGCCGCCTCCGCCAGCTTGCGCGCCCTGCGGTACTGCCGCGCATCGAAGGCACTGCGTCCTTGCTGGTAGAGCGCACGAGCATGCTTGACATAGGCAGCCGACTCGCCTTCGCCCGAAAGACCCGCGAAGTATTCGGCCTGTTGCACCCGGAAGTAGTAACGTTGCAATTCGCGCGCCGTCTTCTCTCGTTCGCCCGGTTTGGCGGCGCGCTCCGGCTCCCGTGATTCTTGAATCTCCTCGCTCGCCTTCAGCAGGTCGTCAATGGCTCGGCTGACGCGCCCGAAGACGTAGGCATCCGCCACGTTGGCTTTCAGCCGTTCCAGCAGCGCAGCCGCGCGCGCGTGAAGGAACTTCTGCTCCTCCCCCGGCGATCCGTACGCTGTGCGCCGCGCCAGTTTCCTGGCCAGTTCCTGGATTCTCTCCTGACGCTTTTCGGCCTCCGAGCGGCGTTGACGCGCGAGAACGCAAGTCCCCGCCAGCAGGATCGCCAGGATCACCACCGCCAGCCGCCTCATGAACTTCCTCCCCTATTCAACCACGGCCCGCCTCGCATCAAAACTCGAGTTGCAGGCCCAGCTGCATGCGTCGGGCCGGCCGCGCGCCCGTCGGGCGCCCAAAGAAAGGCGAGCTTAGGTTGCCCACCACGCGGGTGTAATTGACCCGGTTCAGCGCATTGAATGCATCCACGGTGAGCGCGACGCCAGGCTTCTCGCGCGCTTTGAACTCGCGGCGCCATCTGAGATCGAGCACGGCCAGCCCAGGCCCTTGCGCGCTGTTCCGTGGCACCCCGGGCGGCCGATCGCGGGTCAGCCCGTCACGATTGTCGTCACGGCCGGTCGTGATGCTGTAGGGAGCTCCCGACTCGAGCCGGAGGATAAGGCCCAAATCGAACCAATCCCCCAGGGGGAACTTTCCTGCCGCGCTGAACCGGTGCCGGCGATCGAAGTCGGCCCGGGCCCATTCCCCCGAAAGGTCCAAACTGTTCGCCGGCAGCACCCCGGCGCCCGACGTGTCATTGAAGGTCCGGCTCCAGCTGTATAGCAGGGAGCCTTCGAAGAAACGCGTGATGCGTCCGCGCAGCCCGGCTTCGAGGCTGCGGCCCGCCATCCGCGCTGAGGATTCGATCACGCGTGCGGTGGCAAGCGTAGGATCGGGCCGCGTGAAGTCAGGCGGCATGGGCGCATTGGCGTCGCGTGCACGGAATTGCTTCACACCCCGCAACAGCGCAACGGAAAGCGAGACCGCCGTCCTCGCACCGATATGCCTGGTGACTCCCGCACTCGCCTGAATCAGGTACGGAGCTCGCAACCCGGGGGACAACCGGACCACGTTCGGCGTTTCGGTGACCGCGCGCCCGGGGGCAGCCCAAGGGTCTGGAAAGCCCGGATCGAGCAGCAACAGACTGCGCAGCCGGGCGCCATCCAGCAGCAACGCTTCGCGCACAAGGCCGCCCGGCAGGCTCTCGTAGAATACGCCCGCTCCCACCCGCAAGACGGCCTTGGGACGCTTGCCGGGCGCCCAGGCCAGCGAGAAGCGGGGCGCCAGATTGTTCCCGTCTTGCGGCCATCTCAGCAGCTCGTAGCGAAGACCGAGACCCGCCGAAAGGTTCGGCCGCCACCGAAAGTCTTCCTGCAGGAATGCAGCCCCGCGATAATTGCTGTAGCGGATCCGGGCGTCGCCTTCCTGGCGGGTAAAGGCATAGGGTCTGCCCGCCAGGTAATCCTCCAGCGAGGAAAAGCGGTAGGTCCCTTGCCGGTTGCTCGCGTCCAGGTATTGCGCCCGATCCCCGTCCGCCAGGCTGAAGCCCGCCTTGAGCCAGTGGCGGCGGGAGGCTCGCGACCACAGATCATGCATCTCGACCCGCCGGCGCGCCATGCGCTGCTCTCGCTGCGCGCCGCCGCCCGTGAAGGCATCCTCGACGACGATCTTCATTAGACCCGGCCTCAGGCTCCGCAGTTCCTCGCGCTCGCGCCGCACGCGCGCCTGCCACTGGTGCAGCCATTGCGGTCCATGGGTTTGCTGGAGATTGAAGTAAAGCGCGTGCTCGCGATCGCTGCTTTCCGTCGCAACCTCGGGCAGATCAAAGCCGCCAACATCATCGCCGCGAACCCGCTCGCTGTCCAGTTCGTAGCGCAGGGACCAGGAGCGCAGCGCGTCAGGCTGGTATTGGAAGCGTAGGTCGAACTCGCCGTCCCGCTCCGGGCGGGGAACCTGCCTTTGAAGCAACCCCGCGGGAGTCATTGCGTACACGACGGATTCCTGATCGTCGGCTTCGCGCGAACCGCCGGCTAGAAAGGTCCACCGCCGTGAGCCGCCCACCGGGCCCGTGAGGTGACCTTCCACAGTGCGTCGCTGCTGCCGCGGCCGCTCGAGCGCGAACGCATTGCGCGCGTCCAGGCGATGGTCGCGCGCAAGCAGGTTCAGTTCGCCGTGGTAGCGCGTTTCGGTTTTGGCCGTGAGAACCTCGAGCCGGCCGCGGCCCGGCGCGGAGAACTCCGCCGAATACGGGTTCTGGTTGACCCGAACTTCGCGGATGGCCGACGGCGTCACGCCCAGCCGGTCAGTCTCCATTCCATCCACCACGAGCTTGTAACCGCCGGAGCCGATTTGCGCTGGATCGAGCAGTACTGCGGCAGCCGCGAGCACATCGAGGTCGAGGACGGGCAGGCCGCGTAACAGACGCGCCTCCAACCGCTCGGCATCCGGGTTTTCCGCGGGGCTCGTACTCAGGGGATCGGCCCGCGCTGTCACCAGCAATCGCTGGCGCAGATCAGCAAGCCGTAAGACGATCCGCAACGGCCGGACCTCTCCTTCGGCCGGCTCGACCCGCAGACGCGCGGGCCGGAAATGTTCGTGTCGAACCTCCAGCTCGTACCGGCCGGGCGCGAGCCCTGCGAAGCGAAACGCACCCGCAAGGTCGGTGATCGTCTCGTGCCCTCCCGGGCGGAGCGTTACCCTCGCTCCCGGCACCGGAGCCTCGCTTGGATCCAGAACCACGCCGCTCAAAACCGCCCAGCCCGCCGAAGCCAACCACGCTAGCAACGTCACGCCTGAAGCCGGTGCAAGGCGGTTGCCAGGCCCGCGCCCTTGAAACTCAGCTGTATCGGGTGCCCTCCACCGCCGCGGTGTTCGCTTTCCGCACGCGCCCTGTGCAACGCGCGAACGCGCAGTGACCGCCGCTGAGCGTTGTATCCGCGCGGACGGTGCGGTACAATCGTGCACGATCCCCGCTTTCCGACCGGATCCGGCACGGCGGCCGCAGCCCTCGCCACGGCAGTGCCGCTCACCGCATCTGTCTGTGCGGGCGTGCCGCGCCCTGACGTCTGTGCTGAGGCCGGAAAAGGGGTCGGCCCGGGCGAGTCCCCGGAGGAGTACCGGATTGTCACGATCACAGGATTTTCGTCGCCGGCTCGCCGAAGGTGTGCTTGTCGCCGACGGCGCCATGGGCACCATGCTCTACGCGCGCGGGGTCTTCATCAACCGCAGCTACGACGAGTTGAACCTCTCCGCTCCGGAACTGGTGCTCGGCATCCACCGCGACTATGTCGCCGCGGGCGCGGAGATCCTGGAAACTAACACCTTCGGGGCCAATCCCGTGCGGCTCGCCGCCTACGGGCTGGCCGAGAAGCTGGAAGCCATCAACCAGGCCGCCGTTCGGCTGGCCCGTGAAGCCGCACAGGACAAGGCTTTCGTGGCGGGTTCCGTGGGGCCGCTGGGCCTCCGCATCGAACCGCTTGGCCCGACCTCCTTCGCGGAGGCGCGTGATGCGTTCCGCCGCCAGATCCGCGCCCTGGTCGAGGCGGGCGTGGATCTGCTGATTCTGGAAACTTTCGGCCGCCTCGATGAGCTGCGCGAAGCCATTTACGCCGCACGCGAAGTCGCCGGCGACGAGCTGGTGGTGGTGGCCCAGGTCACCGTGGACGATTTCGGTCGGATGCCCGACGGAACCGACCCGGAAACTTTCACGCGGCGGCTGGATGAATGGCCGGCCGACGTCATCGGCTTGAACTGTTCGGTGGGCCCGAAAGTCATGCTCGAGACCATCGAGCGGATGATGGCCCTCTCGGCCAAACCGATGAGCGCAATGCCGAATGCGGGTCACCCGGCCACCGTGGAAGGCCGCAAGATTTACCTCGGCTCGCCCGAGTACATGGCCCAATACGCGCGGCGATTCATCCAGACCGGAGTGCGCATTGTGGGCGGCTGTTGCGGCACCACACCGGAGCACATCCGCGCCATCCGCGCCGAAACGCGCTCCCTTCAGCCCGTCCATCGGCGCTTCCACGTGACCGTCGAACCGCCGGTCGCTCAGGAGCGGGCCCTCGAGCCGGCGCCCATGGCCAAAAAGTCACGCCTGGGGGCTAAACTGGCCGAGGGCCGGTTTGTAGCCTTCGTCGAGATTCTGCCGCCGCGCGGCGCCGATGCCTCCCGCGAGATCGAGGGGGCGCGATTGTGCGCCGCTCACGGCATCGACTGTATCAACGTCCCCGACGGCCCCCGTGCCAGTGCGCGCATGAGCGCGCAGGTGACTTGCCAGCTCATCCAGCAGCACGCGGGTATCGAAGCCGTGCTTCACTTCTGCTGTCGGGACCGCAACATCCTCGGAATCCAGTCCGAGCTGCTGGGTGCGCAGGCCGTCGGCATCCGCAACCTGATCTGCATCACAGGCGATCCGCCCCGCATGGGCAGCTACCCCACGGCTACCGCCGTCTTCGACGTAGACTCCATCGGGCTGGTCAATATCGTCAGCAATCTGAACCGCGGCCTGGATATCGGCGGCAACCCCATCGGCTCACAGACCACGCTGCTCATCGGCGTCGGCGTGAATCCCGGAGCACTGAATTTCGAAGAAGAAATGCGCCGCTTTGCCTGGAAGGTGGAGGCCGGCGCAGAGTACGCCGTGACGCAGCCGGTGTTCGATCTGAGGCTGCTCGAACGTCTGCTCAAGCGCATCGAAGCCTTCCGCATCCCGGTGATCGCCGGGGTCTGGCCGCTGGCCAGCTACCGCAATGCCGAATTCATGGTCAACGAACTACGCGTACCGGTGCCCGAGCATTACCTGGCACGCATGCGGCGGGCCGAAAGCGCTGAAGCGGCGCGACGCGAGGGGGTGGCCATCGCGCAGGAAATGATCCGCGAGGTCCGGCACATGGTGCAGGGTGTGCAGATCAGCGCGCCCTTCGGCCGCTACGATCTCGCCATCCAGGTGGCAGAGGCCATTGGTCCCAGATGAGATGTCCACGGACCTGATCGAGATCAACCCGGAACAGCCCTCGAGCGAGGCAGTGGCCCGCGCGGCCGCGGCCATTCGCGCCGGTCGCGTGGTGGCCATCCCTACGGACGCCCTCTACTCGCTCGTCGCCGATCCTTTCAACCTGCGCGCTGTGACGCAGGTCTTCCAGGCCAAGGGACGGGCGCCGGAGCGTTCCTTGCCGTTGCTGGTCACCGACCTGCTCATGGCCGAGGAGTTGGCTCGCGAACTGCCGCCCGCCTTCTTTCCGCTGGCCCGCCGCTTCTGGCCGGGACCGCTGACGATCATCGTTCCCGCCTCCGCCCGCGTTCCCCTGAAAGTCACCGGCAACACCGGCCGTCTGGCGCTGCGGCAGTCGCGCGCGAAGATCGCCAATGCGCTGCTTGAAGCCCTGGGCCAACCGCTCATCGCCACTAGCGCCAACATCTCCGGACTCCCTACTTGCCGCACCGGCGTAGAGGTCTTCGCTATGATGGACGGCCGCGTGGATCTGGTCCTGGACGGGGGCGCCTGCTCCGGCGCAGGCGCGACCACGGTCGATATCACCGGGCCGACCTGGCGGCTGATCCGGGAGGGCGAGATCCCCGCCAAGGCCGTCGAGGAGTGCCTGAAGGCGTGAAATCCACCCCCTTGCTCCTGCTAGCCCTGGCGCTTTGCGCGGCGCGCCCGGCCGGAGCCCGCCGCAACGTTTTCGAGTATTTTGTCGCACCCGCCGGCCCCGGCAACCCGCGCAACTCCGAGGCCGACGTCCTGCGCCTGGCTGACGGCCGTCTGCTGCTGGCCTGGACCCGCTTCTACCAGGGCCGGGGCGAGGACTGGGATCCGGCCGAAATCGCCGCCCGCTTTTCCGAAGACGGCGGGCGAAGCTGGGGTCCCCCCTTCGTCCTTCAGGAGAACATCGGCCGCATGAACGTCATGGAGCCCGACCTGCTGCGCCTGGCCTCGGGCAGAATCCTGTTCTTCTTCTGCCGGAAGAACTCCCCCGCCGATTGCCTGCCCATGCTCCGCGTCTCCACCGACCAGGCGCGCAGCTTCGGCCCGCCGCGACCTTTGCCCGTCCAACCCTATCCCTCCTACACCGGCTTCAATCACGACCGCGCCGTACAGCTCTCCTCCGGCCGTGTGCTGCTGCCGGTGTTCTTCACCGCCGACTACCGGGTGGACCGCCACATCCGCAGCCGCGTCTATTACTCCGACGACGAGGGCCTTACCTGGAAGGCAAGCCGCACCGTCCTTGACGTCCCCCACAGCAAGGCAGGCGCACAGGAACCCGGCATCGTCGAACTACGCGACGGCCGCCTGCTGCTCTGGCTGCGCACCGACGCCGGGCGGATGTATCAGTCGTGGTCCTTCGATCGGGGCGAGACCTGGACTCAACCCGAGCCCTCGTCGGTCGTCTCCCCGTTGGCCCCGCAGTCCGTCAAGCGCCTGCCCGAAACAGGAGACCTTCTTCTTGTTTGGAACAATTCTGAAAAGTTCCGTTTTCCTCTGTCGCTGGCCGTTTCCCGCGACGAGGGTTCCTCGTGGAACATCCTTCGGAATCTCGACGAGGATCCCGCCCACACCTACGCCTACACCAGCATCGAGTTCCTTGACGGCCGCGCCCTGTTCACCTACTACGCGGGGCCGGCGGCGGGGCAGCGCGCTCACCAGTGGTCCCTGAAACTGAAAAGCGTCCCCATCGAATGGCTCTACGGGCGCGAGGATCCGTGGAAGGGGTGGCTTACGCGCGCGGGCTTCGAGCAGCGCCGCATCGAGACGCTGCAGGGCATGGAGCACGTGATGGGGCCTCTGAATCCCCTGCCTCAACGGGCCGTCCAAATGCGCCTGCTCGAGCAGACGCAGGAGCCGCTGTTCACGCGCCGCAAAATCGCTTACCTCAGCGAGCCTGACGACTGGACGCCGGCGTGGCTGTTCATCCCGCGCACCCGCCGGGGCCGCCTACCCGCCGTGCTGTGCCTCCACCAGACCACGAAGTTCGGCAAGGACGAACCCGCGGGCCTGGGCGGCAACCCCGATCTCCGTTACGCACGGGAGCTCGCCGAACGCGGCTTTGTCACTCTCGCCCCCGACTATCCCGGCTTTGGCGAGTACCGGTTCGATCCGTACGCGCACGGCTACGCCAGCGCCACCATGAAAGGGATCCGCAATCACCTGCGCGCCGTCGATCTGCTGGCTTCCCTGCCCGAGGTCGACGCAAGCCGCATCGGCGTCATCGGCCATTCGCTCGGGGGCCACAACGGGTTATTTCTGGCGGCCTTCGACACGCGCGTCCGCGCCGTGGTCTCCAGTTGCGGCTTCACCTCGTTCGCCCGCTACTACGGCGGCGACCTGAGCGGCTGGAGTCATAACGGCTACATGCCCCGTATCGCCGAGCGCTACGCGAAGGATCCCGCCCGAATGCCGTTCGATTTCCCCGAGCTGTTGGCATCGCTGGCGCCGAGGGCCGTCTTCGTCAACGCCCCGCTGCGGGACGACAACTTCGATATCTCCGGTGTGCGTGAGTGCCTGGATTTCGCCCGACCGATTTACGCCAAGGTCTTCGGTGCGGTCGATCGCCTCGTGGCCGTACATCCGGATGCCGGCCATTCTTTCCCGCTCGAGGTGCGCAGGCGGGCGTACGAATTTCTCGAACGGTGGATCGGCGCCCAGGCGCGACCGCAGGCGGAGCTGCTCGAGGTTCGCAAGGTCTGGGATCAAGCTCCCCATAACGCTTTCACCGATCTGATGCGTTATCGGGACCGCTGGCTGCTGGCCTTCCGCGAGGCCAGCGGCCATGTCTCGCCCGACGGGGCCTTGCGTGTGCTCGTCTCGCGAGACGGCCGGCAATGGGAATCGGCCGCGCGCGTGGAGATGCCCGGCCGCGATCTCCGCGATCCCAAGCTGGCGGAGACGCCCGCCGGCGCCTTGATGCTCACCAGCTATGCCGTCGCGCCTGAAGCGGAAGGGACGCCGGGCGAGAGCGTGGCGTGGTTCAGCCGCGACGGGCGAAGCTGGAGCGGTCCGGAGCGCATCGGGGAGCCCGACCTGTGGCTATGGCGCGTGACCTGGCATCGCGGCACGGCCTACACCATCGGCTACAACCGGCGGATCGCGAGACTCTACGCAAGCCGCGACGGCCGCCGCTTCGAAACCCTGGCGCCGCAACTCTACAGCGAGGGGTACCCGAATGAAAGCACCATACGGTTCCTCCCTGACGGGACCGCGCTCTGTCTGCTAAGGCGCGATGCAGGCACGCGCACCGCCTTGCTTGGCGTCGCGCGTCCGCCTTACAGGGAGTGGAGCTGGAAGGACCTCGGCGTGCGCATCGGCGGACCGAACATGATTCGTCTGCCGGACGGGCGCTGGCTCGCGGCGGTGCGTCTCTACGACGGCCTCGTGCGTACGAGCCTATGCTGGGTGGACACGCGGGCAGGACGGCTCGAGGAGTTTCTCGTGCTGCCCTCCGGCGGCGACACCAGCTACGCCGGGCTCGCCCTCTACGGGGGACTGCTATGGATCAGCTACTACTCGTCGCACGAGGGCAAGAGCAGCATCTACCTGGCGAAGGTGCGTGTGCGTTAAGCCGCCCGTCGAAAGCGCGTTTGCGAAAATCGTAGTATGTCTTTCACACGCGAGGAGTGGCTGAGGCTCGACAATTTCTGTCGCACCCATCCCGCTTACCGCAAGCTGCTGGAGTACCTGCTGGAGCACCCGGACGAAGAGCACACGGCGCAGTCGGCCAGCGAGGGATCGGGCCGACCGGTATCCATGTACGACCTGAAGGCCCTTTACATTTACAAGCTGCTCACGGCAGTCGACGGCAACGGGGTCCCGATCCGCGTAGCCTGGGACCTGGACGAGAACTCGCGCTACCGGCTGATCCGTGACAAGGAGCCGCTGATTCGCGCTGTTCTCGAGCGTCGGGAACCGGCCTGGGACGAGAACGAGCGGGCGATCCTTTGACGGGCGGGAGGCGACGTGCTCGGCTGGCTGCGGAGGCGCAAACCGGAGCTGCCCCTGAGCGGCGCGCCCGCCGTGCGGCGGCTGAAATGTTACTCGGCAGGCTCAGGGTTCGTCTATGAGTATTACTTCGAGGGACAACGACCGGCCCGCCGCGGTCCTGACAAGGGCACACAGTACGTGTTCGCAGTGACGGCCGACCGCAAGAATTATTTCGCGGTGTCCGTCTTCGTGAGCGAACGCTGCCTGAGACGATTCGAGAAGGCGCACGGGCGGAATGTAACCGGGGCCGAGCGCTACGCCGTCGCAAAGATGAGCCTGTTTCGGGCCTTCGACGAAAGGCCGTCGCCGGCGGCGCTGCGCGAAGAGATCATGGTGGGCGCCGGCGACGTGGAGGCGATTTTCGAGCGGCTGGGGCTGAGTTGACCGGCCGCGGTGAGATGAGAGGCGCGCATGAGCAGTCCATCATCGCCCGAGTGGCTGGAGCATCTGGCGAGTCGCCCCTTCGCTTTCTACCCGGCGATCGTGGGGGTCGAGCACAACGAGTGGCGGCTGCGACGCGCCACGTGGTCGGAGATCCTGGTGGCCAACACGCGCGAGAATCTGGAGGTGTGGATCCCGCGGCGTTACTTCGGCGAGATTTCGCGAGTGGAAGATCCGGTCATGATCGTGGGTTTGACGCGCGAGCTCGAGTACAAGGCGGGCGCGGTGTGGCCCTACGAGCGCCGGGTGGTTGCGATGCCGCCTCCGGCCGCAGCGGTGCGATACCCTGCCGAGCCTGAACCGGAGCTGCCGCCGCCGGTCACGCCGGCGCGCACGCCCTCGACCGAGTCCCGTATAGGCCGGATGATCGCCCTCGTGTTGGGCTCGGCCCTGCTGGTTTTGGTCATAGTCGTCGCAGTGTTTCGCGTCGGGCCGCTGCGTTCCCGCGTGGTCTTCACGGCGCGCGACCAGGCGTACCTGGAACTTACACGGCTCGACGACTATCATGCGGTGATCAAGAAACTAGGCCCGCCCGCGGAAGAGCGGTGGCGCTCGCCCGAAGGCGAGATACAGTACCAGCGTCTAACTTATCCTCAGCGCGGCTATTCCGTAATCCTCATGGGTCCCAATCGCAACGAGGCTCGGTATATCGGAACGGTAGATCGCAACTGGCAGGTGCTGCACTATGTGGAGTTACCCGGCGGGGGCAACACAGCCGCCGTGCTGAGAAGTTTAAAGCGCTTTTGAAGCAGTAAGTGGTTACTGACTGCGGACCGAGTCGCCCACTTGGGGCGGGGTAGCGCCGGAGTAAGTACCGACCGCAGAGACCTCGTCCACCTCGGAGATCACCACTTCGCCGATGGCGTTCTCCAGCACGCGGATGACCTTGCCGGTGGCCGGATCGCGCACCTCGCGGACCTTACGCCGCACCTGGAGCCGGTCGCCCACTTTGAGGCCCGCGCGGCTACCGACGTTGAGGACGACCGTGTTGCCGCTGACGTCGGCGATCAGACCGTTAATTTGCACCGCGCGTGCGGGCAGCTTGGCGGCGCCGGCTTCGAGTTCCCGGCTGAGCTGGTTGACGGCCTTGTGCACGGCCTCTCCGATCAGGGTGGCGGCGAAGTTCTTGCTGGTCATGTCGTAGGCCCCGGCGCCGCCCGCGCCCGAGCTGCCGCCGGCGCCCAACAGCGACGTGCCCGAGCGGGTGGATTCACCCTGCCCGTGGCCCACGGCCAGGATCTCGGCGGTGTCGGTCGAGATCACGCGGGCGGTGACCTCCACCACGGCTTTGGCTTCGCGCCGCTGGATGCCGCCCAGGCCGTAACGCCGCGTGATTCCGCCGAAGCCCCCGCCACCCAGCGTCGTGGCCTTGTCGTCGCGGCCGAACTGCGTGATACTGCCGATGATGATGGCGTCCACGCCCAGAATGCGGCCGATCTTGGCGGCCGTGGTCGCGTCGGCGCGATCGCTGTTGGAAAAGTTCTGCTCGGCAAGAACCTTCTCAATGGCCTTACGTTCGACCACGGTGTAGACGCCGCCGTTGACCAGCTTCTCAACGAGCAGGTCCGCCACGCCCTTGCCTACGTCCCGGTCCGTACCCCAGATGGCCGCAACGCTGCTGCGGACGGTGGCGTAATCGAAGTCGAGCACCGCCACGCGCTTTTTCGGCTGGGCATGAAGCGAGGCGGCGGCGAGCAGAACGCCGGTCCACGCCTTCCACTTCATAAGCTCGCTCCTCGGGGCTGATTCATGACTGAAGTGCCACCATCCGGCGGTCAAGTCAAGCCGGTCCGCCTGAACCAGGCCGGCGGCATGCCCGGTTACCGGGCCCAAGCAATGCGGCGAGAAGTCAGGCGTGCCCGCCCGGGCCCAGCGATGGAAGCGTCACCAGATCCGGACGCCCGAAGCCGCCCTCGCCGTGCTGCGGCGCACGCCATGCGTCGATCAACGAGACCTGGTGCACGCAGGCCAAAGTGCAGTGGGGCGCGCACGGCTTCTCCAGGTAGAATTCGCGCCTGAGGTCTTCTCCGGAGTACTCGGCCAGCGGTTTGCCCGGGCGGCCGCGCCGTTGCGAGCAGTAGTGCACCAGTCCCTCTTCGCACACGTAGAGGTAGCGCGCGCCCGCCCGGCAGCGCCACCGGTTTTCGCGACCCTCGACCAGATTGCGACGGAAATGATGGAACCGCGAGTAGCTGACGCGGCCCATGTTGCTCAACTGATCGTAGACCTCGCGCTCGCGGGGGCTGAGGGGCAGCAGGCGCCCGTCGGGGCCGTGGATGATGCCCACCGTGAAGCTGAACCCGAGCTCGACGGCGCGTCGAGCGATGTCGAGGGCATCCTCGGGGCGGCGCACGCCACCGCCCAAGACCGCGTTGATGTTGACGTGAAACACGGCGAGTCGGGAAAGCAGCCGCAGCTTGGGATCTAGCACGCGCAGGCTTTTCCTGGACGCGGGATCGGGCTCCAAGTTATCGATGCTGACCTGCATGTGGTCGAGGCCTGCGCGGTTCAGCTCAGCGATGCGCGCGGCGGTGAGCAGGTAGCCGTTGGTGATCATGCCCGCCAGCAGTCCGTGACGGCGGATGCGCGCCACGACCCGCTCCAATTCGGGGTGGAGCAGCGGCTCGCCTCCGCTGAGCGTAATCACCTGCGTGCCCAAGGCGGCCAGCCGGTCGACCCGTTCCAGAAGAAGCGCGAGCGGGACGGGGGCCGACACGCGATCGTATTCGTTGCAGTAGGCGCACGAGAGATTGCAACGTCGGGTAACGATGAGGTGGGCGAGGATCGGGTGGCGCGTATCGAGCAGGCCGCGCGCGATCATGCGCAGCTCTCGAGCCAGGCGCAACCACCCGATCCATCGCCGTCGCAGCGGGGAAACAGAGGAGGTACAAGGGCGCTGGGGCATGGTTCGATGGTTAGGAGCAAGGACGCCCGCCGCGGCTCAGGCGGAATGCGTTGCTGCGGGAACCTCCTCGTCTTCGGCGCGCACGGGTGCATCGGCGGTCCGGATCTGGACCAGTTGTCTGGCTCGCAGCTTTTCTTCGCGCGCCGTTTTGGGAACGCCCAGCAAGTCCAGATCGCGCTGGGGCTCCAGCGTGACCAGCTCGGGTCGCACGCGCAGACTGTGTTCGACCTTCTCGAGCGGCACGCAGCGGCCGCCGGTGAAGATTTCATGCCGCCCGTGCTCCTGATACCACTTGGCCAGCGTCGCGGTCATGTGCATGCGCTCGACGATCTTGCGCCAGCCGATGCCGGTGTTGTAGGCGCAGAAGGAGATCTCGCCCTCCTGGGTAGCGTAAGGGATGATGCAGCGCTCGGTGCGGCGGAAGTCGTAGTTGAACAGATCCTGGAACCACATGCCGGCGATGATGAGGAAGTTCCAGCGATCGGCGCGCCGGCGTTCGATGTCCTGGCGCGTGCGGTCGGCGCCCACCTTTCCGTAATCGCGGCCGCTGGCGCCGAAGGTCTTGTCGGCCTTCATCAGCAGGTGCCAGAGCCGGAAATGAGTGGGAGCCCGGAAAGGATCGTAGTTCTTCATCAGAGCCAGACCCATGCCGAGCATGGAGAGGAACCGCCCGCGGGCGGCGTCGTTGATGCGCATGACGTCGCGGGCCAACTGTTCGGCGTGGATGAAGGCCGTGACCGGCACGGCTTCCCGCGTCTTCTTGTCCACCATGACCGCCATGCCCACGCCGCAGTTGGGGTGACAGCCGCAGTTGATGTTGCCCCAGTCGGCGCCGGGCCCGTGCACCAGGTCGGCCCAATCGCAGAACGTGCTGAAGAAGGAAAGGGGGAACCAGTCGCGTACGGGCTCGCCGAGGCCGACCTGTTTTTTCACATCGTGCGCCAGGTGGGAGAGCGTGTAGCGCTGGGCCCGCCGACGCTCGTCGCTGATCTCCTCGTCACGACCGGTGAAAGAGACCGGCTGGAAGGCGCAGAAGGCAATCTTGTCCGGGTTGTCGAGCGCGAACTGGATGATGCGGCCCACCTGCTCGTTGTTGATGCCGTTGACGATCGTGGACACCAGCACGATCTCGACGCCGGCCTTGTGCAGGTTCTCGATGGCCTGCAGCTTCACCTCGAACAGGTTGCCGACGCGCCGGTGGGCGTTGGCGCCGTCGCCGATGCCGTCGAATTGCAGGTAGACGTAGCGCAGACCCGCTTCCGCGGCCGCCTGGCAGAATTCGTAACTGCGGGCGAAGGCGATGCCATTGGTCGCGGCCTGTACGCTGTTGTAGCCGACCTGGCGAGCGTAGCGGACGGCGTCCAGGAAGTAGGGCGAAAGCGTGGGTTCTCCGCCGGAAAACTGCACGGAAAGCTGGCGCCGGGGCTTGATGGAAATGGCGTCGTCCAGCAGCTTGCGGATCTCATCCCAGGAGAGCTCGTGCACGAAGCCGACCTGGTTGGCGTCCATGAAGCACGGATCGCACATCATGTTGCAGCGGTTGGTCAGGTCGATGGTGAGGACGGCGCCGCGTCCGTAACGGATCGTGCTGGTGCCGTGACGGTGCAGGTGAGCATCCTGGTGCGCGACGATGTCGCTGCCGGGGAAGCTCTCTTCCAGGTGCCGGAAGAACTCGACGTCAATCGAGATGACGTCCTCGAAGTGGCCGTGGACCGGGCAGTCCTTCTCCATGATGATCTTGCCGTCGCGCTCGACGATCCACGCCTTGATATGGCCGGGCCGTCCCTCGATGAGATCGGAGAGCGGGCGGCGGCCCTCCAGGATTTCGCGCCGAATCTCGGGCACGCACTTGGGGCATAGCGAATCGGTCTGGCGGGGCCAACCGAGCGGGGGCTTGACCTTCTGCCAGGACTTCAGCAGCGGCCGGTCGGACCACTTGGGAACGAAGCCGGCATTGGGCCGGATCTGATTGAGCCGATCGAAGACCGCCCATGCGGCGCGGGCAGCCAACGTGAGGCCTTTCTCGAAATACTTCGCAGGGTGATGCATCCGTCCTCCTCTGAGTGAATGAAATCCGAATCCGTACGCATCGCTTCCATCAGTCGGCGGCCAGCCGGGCGGCGGGGTCCCTCACTCCGAGGCTGGCCAGCGGTACGTCGATGCGCGGCAAAGAGCCGTGCTTCATTGCCGCGCGTATTTTGGGATCCGACTCCAAGGCGGCGATCTTCTCGGCCAGGCGGGCAACGGGCACAACGACACGCGGACGCCGCTTACGGGCGAGCAGATCCTCCCGGTAGCGCGCCAGGAAGTACGCGATCGTTTCGATGCGAATCTTGATCGAGCCGGCAGGCTTGTTCTCGTCGATGTCCTTGAAACAGAAGTACGGCGTGCCGCTGGACTCGATGATCTCCTCGACGACCGAATAGATCGGGGCATCGTGGCCGCACTTGAAGCTGGAGAGCTCGAGCGCGGCAAGGTTGGGATGTCGGGCCACGAATTTCGCCGCCCACAGCTTGCGCGATGTGTTTTCGCTGTAGGAGTTCTTCCAGACGTCGGTGATGGCCATCGGGTGCGGGATTTCGCCGCGTCGCACTTCGTCTCCGAAGAGACGTTCCAGAATGTCCGCGTCGGTGGGCAGCGTATCCTGAGTGAAGATGGGGTAGCCCAGCTTCTGCAATTCTTCGGGCAGTCCGTGGTTCACGCCGGGGTCGTTGTGGTAGGGACGGCCCAGCAGCACGATGCCGATGCGGTCTTCGCGCTCCAGTCGTTCCAGGGTTTCGCGGGCCGCGCGGCGCAGATCCCGTCGCACCCGCTCGAGGGCTGCGTACCCCTGGGCGACGGCCCGGGCATTCTCTTCAGGCGATAGGCCGAGCAGATCGCGGAACTGCCGGTAGAGCTGGCGCTCGAGCATGCGCGGATGGGCGGGATTGAGGAAGGTGTCCAGGAAGCGGATGCCGTGCTCGGCGAAGACGTCGCCTTCCTTGGTGAAGGCGGCCTTGACGGCCTCCGGGGTGGCGGTGACGGTGGGGCAGGCGCGGCAGCCCTGTGTGGCGATGAGGTCACTGGGCAGGTCGTCCACCATGGGGAAGAAAATCACATCCAGCGGCCGCTTGGCGTGGTGGACGTAGATCAGGTTGTGTACGTGCGGAATACCCAGCTTGGAGGGGAAGCAGGGATCGATGGCGCCCCGTTTGGCGCCCTCGCGGTAGAGGGCGTCGCTGGTGAAGTCGGAGAAGACGATGTTCTCGGCGCGGATGCCCAGCGAGACGAAGTAGCCGGTGAAGAGCGGGGCCAGCGAGTACATGTTGAGCACCCGGGGGATGCCGATGCGCAGCCGGGCTCGCCGCCGGCGGGCTGCGTGCAGAGCCTTTTGCGCCGCCGTCAGGCGCCAGCGCGGCAGCGGGTCTGCGACCACCGGCAGATCCGGGATGCGAAAGACGGCGCGCGCAGCCAGTTCGGCGAAGTTGGGGTTATCCTCCTTGACGCGGTCCAGCGCGTCCTTGATGACGCGCATCTGTTCGAGGTCCTCGACCGTGCCCTTTTCGCAGGTGGCGATGATCAGGCGCTGCGCGCCAGGCTCTATGGGCACCTTCGTTTTCACCGGCACGCGCGTGGGGTCCGAGATCACGGGCGTTTTGACGTCGATGAAGGTGCGCAGGCAATTGTTCTTGCAGAAATAGCAGCGCGTGGCCTCGTTGCGCGTGGTTTTGTATCGGATGTCACGGACGGCGTCGACGCCGATGAAACTGCTGCTGCGGCCGTTCTCGATGATGCGCGCGGCCTCGAGCGCGGCCCCGATGGCTCCGGCCTCGCCGCAGTGCGGGTGCACGATGACTTCCGGGCGCTGGCCCTCGGCCTTGAAGCGCGACTCGATGAAATCCACCTGCGCCTTGACGGCCGCCAGGTTGTATTGGGTGCCGCCTTGCAGCAGGAAGCGCCGGCCGAGCGAGGCCAGATTGGGGATTTGCGCCACATACAGCCAGATGTTCTTGGGCAGCACCGCGCAGAGCCCGGCCATGATCTCCTCGGCGCGCCAGCCCTGCCTCTGGAAATCCACGATGTCGGACTGCATGAAGACCGCGCAGCCGTAGCCGAACTCCGGATAGGCCTTGGCGCGGAAGGCGGCGTCGGCAAACTCCTCGACCCGGTAGCCGAAGGCCTGCGCGGTCGATTGGAGGAAATAGCCGTTGCCCGCCGAGCATTGGGTGTTGAGTCGGAAATCCTTGACTCTTCCGTTCTTCAGGAAGATGATCTTAATGTCCTGGCCGCCGACGTCGCAGATGACGTCCACGTCCGGGAAGAAATGCAGGCCGGCCTGGGTGTGGGCCACGGTTTCGACGATGGCCGCATCCGCCGCGAGCACGTCCTTGAGAATGTCCTTCGCGTAGCCGGTCACGCCGACGCCGCGCACCGCGAGCTGCGCGCCCTGTCCGGTGACCTGCTCTTCCAGCTGCTGAAGAATGGCTTTGGCATCCTCGATGGGATTGCCCCGCGAGAGCTGGTAGGCTTTGGCCAACACGGAGCGCTCGGGGCCCGCTGAGATCAGCACGCCCTTGGTGGAGGTGGAACCGCCGTCCAGACCGACGTAGGCCTCGACGATTTGACCGGGATGGAACTGCGCGGGCCGGAAGGGCGGCGGGCTGTAGCGGCGGCGGAAGTGCTCGAGCTCGGCGCGACTGCCGATTAAGGCAGGCGCCGCCACGGATGACTTTTCCTGCTCGCGGCCCCCGTCGACGTACCAGCGTAATCTCTCGGTGCCGAAGTATACGCCGCTGTCGTCCTCCTGCTGCCGCCCGAACTCGACGGCCCCGAGCGCAGCGAAGTACTCCGCTTGGTCGGGCACGCGGATGAGGTCTTCCGGAGGCACGCCCTCGGGCAGCGGCAGCCGTCGCTCTCGCCAGATCTTGGGGATGTGGTGCTGCCAGCACTCGCGCAGCCCGGGGATGTAGCGGTTGGGTCCGCCCAGCAGCAGCACGACCGGGCGCAGGGTGTTGCCGCGCGTGAGCACGGTGAGGTTCTGCATCACGATGGCTTCGAACAGGGAAGCCATCAGCTCATCCGGCGGCACGCCGCACTTTTGCAGCCCGTTGATGTCCGTTTCGGCGAAGACGCCGCACTTGCCCGCCACCGGGTGCAGCCGCAGGCCCTGGTAGCGCATGGAAGCCAGCTGCTGCGGGGAAAGGTTCAGCTTGGCGGCAATCTTGTCGATGACCGCGCCGGTGCCGCCGGCGCACTTGTCGTTCATGGAGGGGATCTTTTTCTTGCGGCCGCCGGCGGGATCCTCGCGGAAGATGATGATCTTGGCGTCCTGGCCGCCCAGCTCGATCACGGAGCCGCACTCGGGATGGAGCTTCTCCACCGCGAGCGAGACCGCGTTGACTTCCTGCACGAAGCGTCCGCCCACCATCCTTGCGATGGCGCCACCGCCGCTGCCGGTGAGAAACAATCGGGCGCCTTCGGGATGGAAGCCGTCGATTTCGCGCTCCATGCGGTCGAGAAACTCCAGCGCCTTTTCCGCCTGACGTGTCTCATGGCGCTGATAGTCCTGCCAGACGACGCGATCCGATCCGGCCTCCACGACGACGGCCTTGACCGTCGTGGAGCCGACGTCGAGGCCGACCCAGTGCCGGGCCTGCTTCATCGCCCGGCCTCCCGGCGCATGCAGTCTGCGATGTGCAACACAAAATTGGCGGCCACGCCCACCACGCCGCGCTGTTTGGGAACCCGATAACCTGCGCGCTGCGCTTCGGGCCGTCGGGCGACCCAGGCGCGACAATCCTCCAGGGTCAGCCCGGTTCGGCGCAGCGCCTCTTCGAATTCACGGCGCGCCTTAGTGCGAGCTTCGCCCAGCGCCATTTGCACGCGGCTGTGGGCGTTGACCTCGCCCTCCCCGGAGGTCTCGATCGGCAGATAGATCATGTCGGGATAGCGCGAGATCACGGCAGCCTGGGCTCCGTCGGACTGTGTGGAGGGCATGCAGCCGAAAGGCTTGAGCGAGAGCACCATGTGGCAGAGGTCGCGGTTGGAGTAGTAAATGTTCTTGGCCACTTCCAGGTGACCTTCTCCGCCGCCGGCGCGCGAGTTGTAATACGGATGCCCCAAGCGCTGAAGCTCGTACTGATCGGCTAGGGGGTGAGCCAGTCCGTTCAACACAGCCGTAGCTCGGCGATAGTGTCGGCGGAAGAGGGCCTCGGCCAGTTTGAGGCGAAGCTGCTTGCGTAGGTAATTACGCTCGATGCGAAGGCGTGCGAGCCCCCGCCACCAGGGAGGCAACAAGGCGCCTTCCTCCAGCCCCTTCCAGTCCCGGTTCTTCTGCACTGCCTGATGGATGAGGTAAGTGATCCAGGTAGAAACCGGCTCGACCAATACCTGGGCGTTTTCGCCTTCGAGGAAGCGGAACATGTTGAAGTTGCCATCGCCTTCGGTGGTTTGCGCCCAGAACTCACCCGTGATTTTGACCACGGGCCTTACGCGCAGGCGGTCCACGGGGATCTGCAGGAGGCGCCGGGCGGCTCGCTCGAGCGCCGGAAAGAGAGCCGGTTGGAATGTCTGTTGGATGAACTTCAGCGTACGATCCAGGAAGGGATGCAGCCGCCGCGGCGCCCACTGCGGCGCACGGCGCCAGCGGTGGGTGCGCAAGGCCTGGTAGAGATCCTCGATGGCGTTTTGCAGTGCGGCGTCGGTTTCGCCCGCATTGACCTCATAAGGTCGGATGGCGTAGGCCGCCTCGTTGAGCACATCGGCGAAAGTGAGCGCATTGAGGATGCCCAAGAAAAACTCCAGGTTCATCTCCAGGCCGTCGTCCGGTCCAGCCTGATCCAGGCCGCCGGTCTGCTGGAACAAAAGAACGCGGAAGCCGTCAAATCCGGAGTTACGCAAGGCCAGCCTATATTCGGCCTCGTACATCCCGAAGCGGCAAGGCCCGCAGGCGCCGGCGGTGAAAAAGACGTAGCGGTCAAGAATTTCCTGGCGCGGCACTCCCTGCGCACGCAGACTTTCCAGATAGCGGACGAGGTTACCGACGGTGAAGTAAGTAGGGTTGCACTGCCCGTTGTTGCCGTACTCCTTGCCGGTCTGGAAAGCGCGTCGATCCGGCGTAGGCAGCGGCTGAGCCCTGTAACCCAAGCCCTCCAGCACACCCTGGATGAGTCGCTCGTGTTTCCAGGTCAGTCCGCCAAAAAGGATGGTCGTGCCGGAGCGCTCCGCTCGCGTGAAGGGGCGCTCTACGGGCCGCTTGAAATGAGTCGGCGAGTGCGCGCCGGAGCTTAGCTGGTCCAAGGACACATCGAAACAGGTAGTGCTCATGGCATCCCTTTGGGCTGAGCGGCGTTCAGGCTGCCCAGGCCGCTCAGCACGAGTCCCAGTTTCTTCTTACGATTGTTGGCGACAAGTGCTGCTCAACGTATAAAAATTCAGCGAACGGGAGAATTTCGGAGTCGAACTGAGTCCGCGCGGAGGGTGGACGCGGGCGACCGGGAAGGCGCCCCGAGAGCCGTGAAGGCTGCCTCGCTCCTGTTATGCTGGCATTTGCGGGGACGAAGTTGCGGAAGCTCTCACTAGCAGTGCGGTGTTTTCTGGCCATCCTGCGCACGGGCCGATTGGATGGCGGACTAGCGGCGGAGTTGGGGCTGGAAGAGCCGGCTCCCCGGAGGCCGGCGCCCATCGAGCGTGAGCGCACGGAGAGGGCGGCCGAGGGCGCGTTGCGGATTCTGGGCCTGCTACAGCGGGAGGGCCGCCTGGTGGACTTCCTCATGGAAGACATTTCGGCGTATCCCGACGACCAGGTGGGAGCCGCAGTGCGCGATGTGCACCGGGAGTGCGCGGCCGCGTTGCGCCGCTGCCTTCGCCTTGTGCCGGTGATTGACGGCGTGGAGGGTACGTACGTGCGGCTGGGCTCGGCGGGCGAGGCCGAGGTAAGGTTCCTGGGCAACGTCCCTTTGGGAGCGCGGCCCGAGGGCGGCATTCTGCGACACAAGGGCTGGCGTGCCGCGAGCATCGAGCTTCCGCCGGCGACGGGGGAGGATCCCACGCTGCTGGCTCCGGCCGAAGTCGAAGTCGAGTAAGTGGGCTCCCCGGCGAATGGAAGCGGCCGTCGGGCGGCGCTGCGAAGGTCGGCGGACCATGCACCGTGACGAGCGGTTATGAAGGTAGGCATTGATCTCGGCACGACGAATTCCGCGCTGGCGTTCGTCGATGCGCGCGAGGCGGCCGACGCCGATTTCCCGCCCGTCCGCATTCTGGAAATCCCGCAGTACGTGGCTCCGGGAGTCATGGAAGCGCGGCGGGTTCTTCCTTCGTTCCTGTACCTCGGCGACCGGGAATACGTGGGCGCGTACGCCCGTGATCAGGGCGCACTGGTGCCGGCGCGCCTCGTGCATTCGGCCAAGTCGTGGCTGTCGAACCCGGAAGTGGATCGGACGGCAAAGATCCTGCCCTGGGATTCGCACGAGACGGGCCGCATTTACTCGCCTGTGGAAGTTTCGGCGCGGTATTTGGCCCACATGCGCGAGGCCTTCGAGAAGGCGCACGGCGAACCGCTTGCCGCGCAGGACGTGGTGGTGACGGTGCCCGCTTCCTTCGACGAGGAGGCGCGGGAGCTCACCGTGGAGGCGGCGGCGCAGGCCGGCCTGGAGCGCATCACGCTGCTCGAGGAGCCGGCGGCCGCTTTCTACGCATGGATCGTGCGCCACCTGGGCGAATCGCGGCGCGCTTTACGCGACGGAATGACGGTTCTGGTGGTGGACGTGGGCGGCGGCACTTCGGACTTCACGCTGATCCGCGTGCATCGCGAGGGTGATCGCATCGAGTTCACGCGCACGGCGGTCGGCAGGCATCTGCTGCTGGGCGGCGACAACCTAGACCTGACGCTGGCCTGGCTGGTGGAGAACAAACTGGGGGTGCCGCTTTCGCTGCGCCAGCGTAACGCCGTGCGGCGGCAATGCACCATCGCCAAGGAACGTCTGCTGACGGATCCCAAACTGGAGAAGTTCGAAATCACGGTCACCGGCATCGGCACGTCGCTGGTGGGCGGCGCGCGCAAGACCGAGATTTTGCGCGAGGAAGCGCTCGAGCTGGCGCTCGAAGGCTTCCTGCCCTTCTGCCGTCTGTGGGAGAGGCCAAAACAGGAAAGGGACAGTCCGTTTCGGGAGTTGGGGCTGCCTTACGAGACCGACCCCGCCATCACGCGCCATCTCGCAGCCTTTCTTTCCGACGCGGCCGAGCATGTGGGCGAGGGCGTGGACGCGCTTTTGTTCAACGGCGGCTTCTTCTTCCCGGAAGTGTGCAGGCAGCGCGTGGCCGAAGTCGTCCGCAGCTGGTACGGACGCGCCCCGCTGGTGCTGGAGAACCGCGATCTGGATCTGGCCGTGGCCGTAGGCGCGGCGTACTACGCCTACGTGCGCACCACCGGCTCGGGCGTGCTCGTGCGCGGGGGCCTTCCGCGAGCCTACTACCTGGAGGTGGCGGGCGAGGGCAAGCGTCGCGCTGTCTGCCTGGTGCCGCGCGGCGCCGAGGAAGGTGCGGAGTTCGAGCTGGATCCCGGCAACCTGCAACTGGTGGCCAACCGCGCCGTTTCCTTCCGTCTCTACAGCTCGCTCACGCGCACCGGCGACACGCTCGGCTCCCTGATCGAGCTCGAGGAAGATGCGTTAGGCGCCGAGTTCCACGAGCATGCGCCGCTGCACGCACTGATCCGGTTCGGCGAGCGCGGGGAGAGGTTGATCCCGGTCAAGCTCGGCGCCCGGCTGACCGAAGTGGGCACGCTCGAGATCTGGTGTCAATCGAAGGTGAGCGATCATCGCTGGCGCCTGCAGTTCGAACTCCGCAGACGCAGCGGCGAGCCCGAGGCTCCGCGTCGGCCGGCGGCGGTCATCAGTGAGCCCGCACTGGATCGGGCCGCAGCGTTGATCCGCGCCGTTTTCGAGGGCCGAGGGGATGCCCCTGCGCCGGAGCAGTTGCCCGGGTTGCTCGAACAGGCGCTCTCGCTGGGGCGAAACTCGTGGCCGCTCGGCGCGATCCGGCGGCTCGCGGACGAGTTGTTGGCGGTGGCCGATCGTCGCGGTCTCGCTCCGGCCTTCGAAGTGCGTTGGCTGAATCTGACGGGTTTCTGCCTGCGTCCCGGCTTCGGTTTTCCCGGCGACGAGTGGCGCGTCGAGCAAGCACGCCGGGCCTGCTTCGCGGGGCCTCTGTTCGACAATCAGGTGCAGAACGAGATCGAGTGGTGGATCTTCTGGGGCCGCGCGGCGGGCGGTCTGAATCGGGCGCAGCAGACCGAATTCTACCAGCGTCTGGCGCCTGTCCTGTTCCCACGCGGGCAGAAGAGGCGGAGGCTGAATCCGAGTCTGTGGCGCGAGATGTGGCGCACAGCGGCGAGCCTGGAGCTGCTGCCCATGCAGACCAAGATTCAGCTTGGCGACGCGCTGGTGGCGGGAGTGCCCGAGTTGCCTGAAGGCACTCGTTTCTGGTGCCTCGCCCGGCTAGGTGCGCGGCAGCTGTTCTACGGCCCGGCCGATCAGGTGATTCCGCCAGCGGTGGCGGCGAGATGGGTTTCGGCGCTGCTCGGCGAGGCCGCCGCAGCAGAAGCTCTGGCGGCGATGGCGCGAAAGACGGGCGACCAGGCGCGCGATCTCAATCCCTTGCTGCGGGAGCAGGTCAAGCGGGTGTTGGCTACGCGCGCCGACGCCCAGCGCCTGTTGGCCGTGGTTGAGGGGGAACAGGAGCTGGACGCCCGCACGCTGGACCGGCTGTTCGGCGAGGAGCTGCCGCCGGGCCTGCGGATTGGCTCGGGCGAATGAGCCGCGATGAACGAGCAGAGCCTCATTCGGCGCATCCGGGGACGGGTGCACCGTTCGGCGCGGGGCCTTATCGTCGGCATCGGCGATGACTGCGCGGTCTACCGGCCGGCCGGAGCGCGGGAGGACCTGCTGTTTACCACCGACTGGCTGATCGAGGGCGTGCACTTCCTGCGCGAAACGCACCCTGCGGACGCCGTGGGGTGGAAGGCGCTGGCGCGGGGGCTCAGCGACATTGCGGCCATGGGCGGCCGGCCGCGGATCTGTCTGCTTTCGCTCGCGCTGGCTGCATGGACGACCGAAGAGTGGGTGCGCGGCTTCTTCCGGGGATTCCGTCGGCTGGCGCGAGCCAGCCGGGTCGTGTTGGCCGGGGGCGACCTGGCGCGAGCGGATCGGCTCGCGTGTGACATTGTCGTGGTCGGCACGGCGCCGCGCGGCGAGGCGCTCAGGCGGGACGGCGCGCGTCCGGGCGATGAGATCTACGTCTCGGGGCGGCTGGGCGGTTCCGCGCTGGGCTTGGCTACGCGCAGAGGCGCCGCATGGCAACGGCACCTGCGTCCGCAACCGCGCCTCGCCCTGGGCGAGTTCCTGCGCAAGCTGCGCGTCACGGCCGCCATGGATCTGAGCGACGGCCTCTCGCTCGATCTCTACCGACTCTGCGTGGCCTCAGGCGTGGCCGCCGAACTCACTGAAACGTTGCCGGTGTTCCCCGGGGCGACACCGGACCAGGCTCTGCACGGCGGCGAAGACTACGAGCTGCTGTTCACGGTGCGGCCGGGGACCCGCGTTCCCAGGCGCCGCGGCGGCGTGGAGCTTACGCGCATCGGCCGCATCGTGCGCGGCCGCGCCGGGCGCATCGTGTTGGCCGGCGAGAAACTCCGACCGCTGGGTTGGGACCACTTCCGCCGCGGCGGTTGAGTGGCGCGCGGGGGATGCCGTTCCTTTGCAGCCGAGGCGGTTTTGCCGGAGCTGCGATCGTGCGGAAGGCTTGGCCGGAAGCGAAGCGGATGAGCCGCGCTCATTGTCGTCGATGCTGCGGCGGCATACCGAAACGAGCGCAGGCAAAGGGGGTCTCCGCGACGGTAATGCAGCGTGCCGGTGGGATGAAGGTTTCGCCGCGGGGACTAATTCGGACGGAAAGAAACTACCGGAACGACCCGACCGGCACGTCGACGCGGAGTCGAACTACCGGCGCGAGACCGCGTTCCCGGCGGTCTCCTTGGATACATTCGGCGCAGTCGCCGGAGCAATCAAACATTCAAGAAAGCGCTTGTTCCATGCACGGATCGGCGGCCTTCGAGGCAAGGCCGTCGAAACACGGGATCCTGCCGGGCCGCAGTTGGGCCCTCTGCGCTTCCGTTGCGCAGACCGCCGCGGGGAGCGCGGCAGAGCGCCGACAACGGCGCAGCGGGTTGCCGTTGCGCATGCCGCGGGGCGGGCCGTTGCGAAGCGCGGGGCGGGGCGCGACGAAGCCGTGCGTCGTGAGCCTGTGCTACATTGTGCGCGATGCGGCCAGATCCTTCCGAAAAGCTCGCTTTGGAGGGCGGGCCGAAAGCCAAACGCACTCCCTTTCCGCCGCGCAAGCGTCACGGCGAACTCGACAAACGCCTGCTGGAAGAAGTCATCGACGCGGACGTACTGTTTTACTGGTTCGGCACGAAGGTCCGCGAATTCGAGCGTCGCTTTGCCGCCTTCTACGGCCGGCGGCACTGCGTAGCGTGTTCCAGCGGCACGGCGGCGGTGCACACCGCGCTGGCCGTGTTGGAACTGCCGCCGGGATCGGAAGTCATCACCACGTCGATCACGGACATGGGCGGTCTCACGGGCCTCTTGTATCAGGGCTTGGTTCCGGTCTTTGCGGATGTGGAGCCGGAGACGCTCAACCTCGATCCCGCGTCGGTGCGGCAGCGCCTGACGGCGCGCACTCGCGCCATCATAGCCACGCACCACGCCGGGCTGGCGGCGGACATGGACGCTCTGACCGCGATCGGCCGCGAGGCCGGCGTTCCGGTGATCGAGGATTGCGCGCAGGCGTACGGCTGCCGCTACCAGGGACGGCTGGCGGGCACGATGACGCCCGTGAGCGCGTTTTCGCTCAACCACTTCAAGCATATCGAGTGCGGCTCCGGCGGCATGATCCTGACCGATGACGACGGGCTTCGTTACCGTGCGGCTCTGTTCATCGACAAGTGCTACCAGCGCGAGGAGGGCATCCGCGATCCGTTCTTTCTTGCGCCGAACTATCAGATGACCGAGCTTCAGGCGGCGGTGGCTCTCGCGCAACTGGAACGCCTGCCGGAGATCGTAGAACGCCGTAACCGACTCGGGAGCCGGCTGGATCAAGCGCTGCGAGAGATTCCCGGCGTAACTCCGCAGCGGGTGCGGCCGGGAGATACGCATACTTACTTCCTTTACTTGTTCCGGCTCGATCCGGAGAAACTCGGCGCCACGGCGGAAGAATTCTCGGTCGCCCTGAATGCCGAGGGGATTCCCAACAAGGCGCATCTCATCACCGGCGGCATGCCGGTCTACCACTACCGCATATTCCAGCAGCGCTCGGCCTTCCCGGGAAGCAGCTATCCTTTTGGCGACAGAACTTACCCGAAAGGGCTATGTCCGGTAGCTGAGGAGGCATTCGAGCGTTGGATCACCATGGACCTGTTCGAGCACTGGAGCGAGAACGATATCGATGAGATCGCGCATGGGATCGCGAAGGTAGCCTGGCACTTCGCCCGGCGGCATGCCGCAGCGCCGGTATGAAAGCTCACGCAGGATCCAGCGAGCCGCGGGCCGGTCGGCCGATCCGGCGCTTGCGATGGTGGATCGGAGGGCTGCTCTTTCTCTCCACCGTCATCAACTACATCGACCGGCAAACTCTCAACGCCCTGGGGCCTTACCTGAAGCAGCAGTACCGCTGGAGCAACACGGATTTCGCTACCGTTCTAATTGCCTTCCGCATCGCGTACACCATCATGCAGAGCGTGGGCGGGCGCCTGCTCGATTGGCTCGGCACGCGGCGGGGGCTGGCGCTGAGCGTGAGCTTTTACTCGCTGGTGGCCATGCTCACGGCGACGGCGCGGGGCATCTGGGGATTTCGGATTTTCCGTTTTCTGCTCGGCGCGGGGGAGGCTGCCAACTGGCCCGGCGCCACCAAGGCCGTTTCGGAATGGTTTCCGGCCAAAGAACGCGGCTGGGCGGTGGCGCTCTTCGACAGCGGCTCGTCGGTAGGCGGCGCCATCGCGCCCTTTATCGTGGTGTTCCTGCTTCACCAGTTCGGCAGCTGGCGGCCTGCTTTCGTGATCACAGGGGCGCTTGGTTTTCTGTGGCTGGCAGCATGGCTGAAGCTCTACCGCAGGCCGGAAGAGCACCCGCGGCTGAGCCCTGAAGAGCTGGCCTACATCCGACGGGGTCGTTCCTCGGAACCCTCCAGCGAGTTATCGCATCCGGGCTGGGGCAAACTGCTGCGCTACCGGCAGACCTGGGGCATCGTGCTGGGGCGGTCCCTACTGGATCCTTACTGGTTCATGGTGTCGGAGTGGTTCGCCATTTATCTGGTGAGCAAGGGTTTTCGGCTGGAGCAGAGCATCCTCGGTTTCTGGGCGCCCTTTCTGGGCGCGGACTTGGGCAACTTCTTCGGCGGCGCGCTATCGAGTTACTGGATCAGTCGCGGCTGGCCTGTGGGCAGAGCGCGCCGGGCGGTTCTGCTCATCTTCGGTCCCAGCATGCTGATTCTGGTCGCCGCGACGTATACGTCCAGCTACGTGCTGCTCATCCTTTTGTTCGCTTACACCACTTTTGCCTATGCGGCGTGTTCGACGATTTTTCTGACCTTTCCGGCGGACGTCTTCCACACGCGCGCGGTGGCCTCCGTCAGCGGCTTGAGCGGCACCGGGGCGGGAATCGGCACGCTCATTTCCACGTATCTGATCGGCTACGTAACGGATCGCTACTCGTTCCAGCCGGTGATCGTGGCGGCTTCGATCATCCCCTGCCTCGCGGTGGCGGTGATGGCGCTTTTAGTTCGAGCTCGCAAGACGCCCGACCCTGAAGGTCTCGTGCTCGATTTCTGATTGCGCGGCTCGCACGAGCTTTCAGCACTCACGCACGACCTGGAAGCCCATCAACCGACCCATCTGCTCCACAGGCCGCACATAATCGCCCCAGACGACCACGCGATGGAGGCCGCCTGAGAAGTTCTCGAGGAACTTGCGGGCATCGGCCACGCGCGTGCGGAACTTGGTGCGGCAGCCGTGCGGGGCGTCCACGTTGCCGACGACCTCGCCGGTCGAGACGGCGAACTTGGTGGGGTTGAGGAACTTGCCGCAAGTGACCGTATCGCCCAGCGGCACCAGTACCTGCATGGAGACGCCCTTGTTGTCCTCCATGTGGGACCGGATGATGTAGGGCGCAGAGGGGCCGCCGACGCCCTGTAGCGCCGTGGCCGAGACGCAGTGGGCGTGGATAATCTCGTTGCGGCTGGTGTCGAAAACGGGATCGGAGACGAAGCCGGGCTTGTTCGAGAAAGCGGTGAGCAGCAACTGACTCATGGTGGAGAGCAGATCGGCCTCGCAGACGCCGTAAAGGCCGGCGTCGTTGAGCTTGCTCCAGGCAACGCATGGATATGCCTTGAGATCTCCCCGACGGAAGCCGCCGAGGCAATCCACCGTAATCGCGTTGGCCTGCTCACGACGCAGGAGCTCCTGCACGCCCAGATAGAAGCGTAGCGAGTCCTCGATCTCCTGCCGCGTAGGTTCGACGACGCGCAGGGCGCCGCGGACGAACTCGTCGGCAGCCTTGCGCGCCTCTGCGACGTCGGCTTTCTGGAACGCGTCGTCCAGATCGCGGTAGCTGATGTAGCGGATCGTGGTGCCGTATTGTTTGGTGAATCCCTCAGCGGTGGCGTTGCGTTGGGGCGGCTTTTCAACCACGATCAAGACCTTGCTGTGCTTGAGGTGACGGATGGTGTAAAAGATGCGCATGTAGGGGTCGAGGTCCCCGAACTCGCTGGTCGAAAGCAGGTCTGCGCGCTTGCCGCTTTGGACCCAGCGCGCCACGTCCACGTAGGACCACCCGGAGTACGGCCGTGCAAACAACAGCACCGGCGCCTGGATCTGCTCCAGCGCGCGAAGCATGCCGCTGGTGCCGGAAGTCAGGTCGATGAGTAGGACGGCGTCCACTTCGCCCAAGCCTTTGACGCAAGCCTCAGCCTGCTCGGGCGTGCGCACCAGCTCGGGCGGCGTGAAGCGAACCGCGCCCGGGTGCTTGCGCTCCAACTGCGCCATCTGCTGCTCGATCTCTGCCATGGCCTGAGGCACGTTCAGATCCGGGCGCGGCCAGGTCGGCTGAAGTACGGCGAGGTAGATCTTCTTGACTACGGCGGGCTCGGACCATGGACCCTTCTGCTGGGACCAGCCCAGGCGGGCCGCGATCGCTGAGAACAGCAGGCCGAATTGTCTTCGCGTGAGACAGTTTGTGGGCGGCATACGCGAGCATTATATGGAGTCCGAAATTCTGAAATCAATGGACTCTTCGCACCGGCCTGTGCTATATCGGATCTGTGAGTCCGCCAAGGAGGTTCCCCGCATGCCGATCTTAAAGAGAGATACGGGTCTGAGTCGCCGTGCGTTCCTGGCCGGGTGCGCGGGCTGTCCCGCGATGGCTGCGTGTGCGGCGCCGTCGGCGGCGGCTGCAGCACCGCCGCCCGTCCCGGTCCCCGAGGTCAAGCCGCGCGTTCGGCTGGTGTTCACGCACATCCCGCCGGAGAAGCCTACCTGGCCTTATCAGGGATACGATTACGAAGGCCGTAAGAAGGAGCTGACCGCCAGGCTGCGCCAATCCTGCCCCGCCATCGAGTTCCTTCCAGCCACCGTGCATAACGCCGACGAGGCACGCAAGCTTCTGGAAGCCGATGCAGAGGTGGATGGCTATGTGGTCTACATGGTCGGCATTTGGACGGGAGCAGGCATGGCGATCGCCTCCGGAGGTAAACCGACCCTGTTTGTCAACGATCTTTATGCCGGCTGCGGCGAGTTCCTCACTGCTTACGCGCGCGCACGCCGGCAGGGTCTGAAGGTCGCCGGCGTCAGCTCCTCGCGCTGGGACGACGTGGTACAGGCGGTGCGGGCCTTCGAGACGCTCAAGAAACTGAAGGCTTCGGTGATTCTCGACGTCACCGACCGCCCACTGGGAGCCGAGGCGCGCGCCATCGCGGAGGTTTTCGGCACCCCGGTCGAGAGGGTTTCCTCCGAAGAGATCAACGCAGCTTACCAGAAAGCCGATCTCAATGAAGGCCGGAAGTGGGCCGCTGCCTGGATCAAGGGCGCGGCCAAGGTCGTCGAGCCCCCGCGCGAGGAGATCGAACGATCGGGCGCGATGTACGTAGCCATGCGCGATCTCATGACGGCGCGCAAAGCTCAGGCCATCACCGTGGATTGCCTGAATCTGTTTTACGGCGGGAAGCTGCCGGCCTATCCCTGCTTGGGTTTCTGTCAGTTGAACGATGACGGGCTGGTGGGGGCCTGCGAGGCGGACCTGCAATCCACCATCACCATGCTGGTGATGGCGTACCTGACCGGGCGTCCGGGCTACATCTCGGATCCGGTGATCGACACGGCGAAGAAGCAGATCATTTATGCGCACTGCGTGGCGCCGACTAAGGTCTGGGGTCCGAACGGGCCGCGCAATCCCTACCATATCCGTAGCCACGCCGAGGACCGAAAGGGCGCCTCCATCCGCTCGCTGTTGCCCTTGGGGCAGATCACGTCCACTCTCAAGTTCGCGCCCACCCGAAGGCAGGTGGTCTTCCACCAGGCGCGCACGGTCGCGAACGTGGAGGAGGACAAGGCCTGCCGCACGAAGCTGGCCGCGGAGGTCCAGGATCCGTGGAAGCTGCTGGCGGAATGGGACCGCTGGGGTTGGCACAGGGTCACTTTTTACGGTGATCTCCGCCAGCCGGTGGAGACGATCGCGGCGCTGCTCGGTTTCGAAGTGATCGTCGAAGGCTGAGGCTTAAAGCTTCGCGCAGAAAGAGGCGAGAGCTTCGAGCTTGCCGAGTGCGGCTCCGGAATCGATCGAGGCCGCAGCCAACTCGGCCCCCTCGCGGAAGGTGGCCGCTTTGCCCGCCGCCACCAGGGCGGCCGCAGCGTTCGCCACCACGATGTCGCGACGGGGGCCGCGGGCGCCGGCGAGAATCTCGCGCGCAATGGCGGCGTTGGTTTCGACATCGCCGCCTCTCAGGTCTTGGGGATGCGCCACGGGCACGCCGAAATCCGCCGGTTGCAGCCAGTATTCGCGCACCGAGCCCGCTGCGATCTCGAAGACCAGGGTGCGCCCCGTGGTCGTGATCTCATCGAGGCCGTCCGAGCCGTGGACGACGAAGCCGCGTTGCAGCCCGAGGCGGGCAAGCGCTTGCGCCATCAACCGCGCCGCCGCTTCCGAAGGTGCTCCCACGAGCTGTGCCGTCGCGCCGGCGGGATTGGCCAGCGGCCCCAGCAGGTTGAAGACCGTGCGCATCTTCAGCTCCAGGCGGGCGGGCTGGGCGTGCCGCATAGCCGGGTGGAGCGCAGGGGCGTAAAGAAAGCCGATTCCGACTTCCCGTATCGCGCGGGCCAGATCGGCAGGGCTCAGTGCGAGTTGGATCCCGAGGCGATCCATCAGGTCGGCGCTGCCGCAGGCGCTCGAGATCGAGCGATTGCCGTGCTTGGCCACGCGCACTCCGGCGCCCGCGGCGACAAAAGCGGCGACGGTGGAGATGTTGAAGGTTCCCGCGCCGTCGCCGCCGGTACCGCAGGTATCGAGCAGCGGCTCGCCGGCAGGAACCTCGATCCGCTGCGCCATCTCGCGCATGGCGCGCGCGAAGCCCACCAGCTCGGCCACGGTTTCACCCTTCATGCGCAAGGCGACCAGAAAGGCTGCGATTTGCGGCGTGGTGGCCTCGCCGCAGAGGATGAAGGTCATGGCTTCATGCGCCTCTTGCTCGGAGAGGCTTTGACCCGAGGCCACACGGTGCAAATACTCGAGCAGAGCCATCTGCTATAGTCTGAAATTCCCGGTTTGTGCGCGGGAACGGCTTATCGTAGCACAGGCGGTCGGCAATGAAGATACACGAATATCAGGCCAAATCCATCCTCGCCCAGCACGGGGTTCCCGTGCCCCGCGGCGAGGTGGTCTACACGGTGGAGGCGGCCGAGGCTGCGGCGCGCAGAATCGGCTGCCCGGTCGTGCTCAAGGCGCAGATCCACGCGGGCGGCCGGGGCAAGGCGGGTGGAATCAGGACGGCGCGGACGCCGGCGGAGGCGGCCGATTTGGCCAAGGCCATGTTGGGCATGCGCCTGGTGACGCATCAAACCGGCCCGGAAGGCCGGATCGTGCACCGCATACTCATCGAAGAAGTCCTACCCATCGAGCGGGAGCTGTACCTCGGCATCGTGCTCGATCGCGCCGCGGGCATGCCCGTACTCATGGCATCTTCTGCCGGCGGCGTCGAGATCGAGGAGGTCGCAGCGCGCAGCCCGGAGCTGATCCTGAAGGAACACATCGATATCGGCACAGGCCTGGCGCCCTTCCAGGCGCGCAAGCTGGCGTACGGCATGGGACTGCCGGCGAACGCCATCCCGCCCACGGCGGCGGCCATGGCGGCGCTGGCGAAAGCGTACGTCGCCGTGGACGCCTCTTTGGCCGAGATCAATCCTTTCGTGCTCACCACCGACGGAAGAGTTGTCGCCCTCGACGCCAAGATCAACCTCGATGACAACGCGCTTTACCGACACAAGGATCTCATGGAGCTGCGCGACCTGCACGAGGAAGACCCGCTCGAAGTCGAGGCTTCCCGTTTCGGTCTGAGTTACATCAAACTGGACGGCAACGTGGGCTGCATGGTCAACGGCGCGGGCCTCGCCATGGCCACCATGGACATCATCAAGCACGCGGGCGGCAATCCCGCCAACTTCCTGGACGTGGGCGGCGGGGCCAACGTGGAGCAGATCCGCAATGCCTTTCGCATTCTGGTTTCGGATCGCAACGTGCGGGCCGTGCTCATCAACATCTTCGGCGGCATTCTGCGCTGCGACGTGCTGGCCACGGGCGTCGTCGAGGCGGCGCGCGAGCTGGAAGTGAAAGTGCCGATCGTGGTGCGCATGGAAGGCACCAACGTGGAACTGGGACGGCAGATTCTCAGGGACTCCGGCCTGAACTTCACGGTCGCGGAGACCATGAAGGAAGCGGCTGAGAAAGCGGTGAGGCTGGCTCAATGAGCATCCTGGTAGACAAGAACACGCGGCTTCTGATTCAGGGTTTCACGGGACGTGAGGCGACCTTCCACGCCCAGCAGTGCATCGCTTACGGGACCACCGTGGTGGGCGGGGTCACTCCCGGCAAGGGCGGGACGAAACATCTGGACCTGCCTGTGTTCAACACGGTCTGGGAGGCGGTGCGCGCCACAGGCGCTAACGCGTCCGTGGTATTCGTGCCTCCGGCCTTCGCTGCCGACGCCATCATGGAGGCAGCCGACGCGGGCATCCCGCTCGTGGTGGCGATCACCGAGGGAATCCCCGCGCTGGACATGGTGAAAGTCTGGCGCTTCCTGCAGGGCAGGAAGACCCGCCTGATCGGCCCCAACTGCCCAGGCATCATCTCGCCCGGCCAGTGCAAGATCGGGATCATGCCCGGCCACATTCACAAGCCCGGTCACGTCGGCGTCGTCTCACGCTCGGGCACGCTGACTTACGAGGCGGTGGATCAGCTGACCAAGCTCGGCATTGGCCAGTCCACCTGCATCGGCATCGGCGGAGATCCTATCGTGGGCACTTCCTTCGTGGACGTGCTCGAGCTGTTTGAACGGGATCCCGAGACACACGCCATCGTGCTGATCGGCGAGATCGGGGGCAACGCCGAGGAGCTGGCCGCAGCCTACATCAAGAACCACGTGCGCAAGCCGGTGGTGGCGTTCGTGGCCGGCCAAACGGCGCCCCCGGGACGGCGCATGGGCCATGCCGGGGCCATCATCGCGGGCGGAACGGGACGGGCGGCGGACAAGATTCGCGCTTTGGAGGAGGCGGGCGTCACCGTATGCGCTTCGCCCGCCGACATCGGAGTAACCGTGAGGAGTGTTTTGTGATCGAGCGAACCCTGGCCATCATCAAACCGGACGCCATCGCCGCGCGCCGCGCGGGCGCCATCCTGAGCATGATCGAGCAGGCGGGTTTCCGCATCCTGGCCATGCGTCTCCTCAGGCTCACGCGCGCGCAGGCCGAAGGCTTCTACGCCGTGCATCGCGAGAAACCCTTCTTCGATTCCCTCTGCCGTTTCATGACCGAAGGGCCCGTGATCGTCATGGCATTGGAGGCCGATGGGGCGATTCAGAAGTGGCGGGACCTGATGGGTCCCACCGATCCCGCCCAGGCCCCGGAAGGCACCATCCGCCGTTTGTTCGGCTCCAACATCGAGCGCAACGCGGTGCACGGCTCCGACGGACCCGAAACCGCCCGCTTCGAGCTTGGCTACTTTTTCCCCGGCGTGGAGTTACTGGGCTAAGTCAGGGGCGAAGCGCGTTGAGACCGCGTCGCCCCCGCTCACTGTGCTCCTGCGGAATTACCAGGATCGGACGCTCAGAAATCTCACGACCACCCTGGCCGAGCTAGACAAGCCTGCCTTGTTTGTAACCGTTAGCTCGAAGATGTAATCGCCGGACATCCCGACGAGCTGTACGGTCGGAGTGGGCGTATTGCCGTTGATGATCACGGCACTTCCTTGCACGACACGCCAGGAGTAAGTCAGGGGACCTCCGTCGGGATCTCTCGAGCCTGTGCCGTCCAATCGCACCTCACGGGAGAGCGTTTCAAAGTCCCTGCCCGCGTCGGCGATGGGCGGGTTGCCCTTGGGAGGCGGAGGCGGAGGAGGCGGAGGCTCGGGCTTGGTCACCGTGATGGTCACGCGCGCGGTATCCTGCGAGCGATTGCCGATCGCCGTCAGCACGTAGGTCGTGGTCTCCTTCGGGTAAACGATGGTGCTGCCGCTGGGCGCTACAGGTCCTACGCCCGAGATGTAAGCCGAAACGGCGTTCTCGGTCGCCCAATCGAGAACCACCGCCATACCCGGCCTGATTTCGGCGGGTCGGCCGGTAAAGGAAAGAATGCGCACGCGCGGCGTGACCGCTACGGCGGCCGTCGCACTGATCTCGCCCCGGCGGTTGCGCGCCGTGAGGGTATAGGTCGTAGTGGTTGTGGGCGCGACCTCGCGCGAACCTGCGGTCTCCACGCGTCCGATGCCGGAAATCGACACTTCGTCGGCGTTCTCCACCACCCAGAACAGGTTGGACGTCTCTCCGGCGACGATTTCCGGCGGCGCCGCGGCGAAGCGGACAATGCGCGGCAGGGTTCCGGGCGTCACCTGCACGGTAACCTGCGCGCTGGCCTCACCATAGGGATTGCGCGCCGTCAGCGTGTAGGTAGTCGTCCGGCTGGGTGAAACGGCGGTGGAGCCGCCGGCGGCGACATTGCCGATGCCGCTGATGGTGACAGTCTCAGCGTTCTCGGTCTGCCAGTGAAGGGTGGACGACTCTCCCTCCATGATATTGGTCGGGCTGGCGTAGAAGCTGAGAATGCGCACTTGAGGCTGCTCGACAACGACGACCACGGTCTCGCTGACCTCGCTGGTGCGGTTCCGAGCGGTCAGACGATACTCCGTAGTGCGGGTCGGCGCCACCGTGGTCGTGCCGGCTCGCGGATCCACGCGCCCGATGCCCGAGATTTCAGCGCTCTCCGCATTCTCGATCTGCCAGACCAGCGTCGAGCTCTGCCCGGCGCGGATCGTGGACGGGTTGGCAGTGAACCGCACGATGCGCACGGCGAGCGGCGCGGCCGTGGTCACGGTAACCGCGGCGCTGGCAGAGGCGCCCTGCGGGTCCTTCACCGTCAGCCGGAAGCGGTACGACTGCCCTTCGGTCGCCGTAAAGGTGGCGACGGCCGTGTTCTTGCCGCTGATGGAGACGGCCGGGCCGGCAAGCTGGGTCCACTCGTACGTGAGCGGGTCGCCGTCGGGATCGTACGAACCGGAACCATCCAGGCGGATGGTGCCAGCGGGCACACCGATCTGGTCGGGACCGGCGTCGGCGACGGGGATCGAGTTACCCGTACGGACCCGACGCGTGAGCAGCTCGTAGCGCAGGCGCGGAATCTCGACGGGTACCGGGTGCCGGACTTCCAGATACTGCTTGGGGCGCAGCCAGTTGCCGAACTGAAGGCCCACGGCCAGCCGCCCGGTGTTCTTGGCTCCCACCATGGTCTCGTTCAACCCGGCTTCGACCGTAAAAGCCCACTGCTCGTTGATCGGCTGCACCAGACGGAAGATGCCGCCCGGCCGGTTGGTCCCGCCGCGGCGGAAGAGCGCGCCGAAGTTGGCGTCGAAGTATGCGTCCTTCCAGGCGCCCACCGTGGCGGAAGCGCCGATCTGATCCACAATCTTCAGGTAGCTTTCCTCCCAGACGGTGGCGGCGGGATTGATCGGACGGCGGCTGATGACGCGGTTGTCCAGGTAGCCTTTGGTACCGAACATGCCGAAGCGGCCGCGGCTGAACAGGTAATCCACGGTGAGGGCAGCCTGGCCCAGAGTGCCGCCGCCCAGGTCCGATAGGGAAACGTGCTTGAAGGAGGAGAACAGGCCGAGCTGCATGGTGCGGAAACGGTTCACCAGACCGATGTCGAACTGGCCTTCCTGCCGATCGCGGTAATAGAGGTACTCGCCCTCGGCCTGTAGCGCGTGCATCTCGGTCTTGCCGAAAGGCGCGAAATACCGGCCGCGGCCCGTGAAGGTGAGGTTGCCGCGACCCAGCGGCGTGAACAGGCTCTCGTTCAAGGCGGGGCCGATATTCAGCCCGAGTAAAGAGAAGCGGCTGGGCCGGGCTTCTTCGACCGCCTTGCGGGCCGCGGTTTCGGCCACTTGGGAGACCTCGGCGGCGGAAGGCGGTTTAGGCGCCTCGGCAAGCTGGGTCACCTGCTTGCGAGCCTCGGCCTGCGCCTGCTCGAGCGCAGCGACCTGCTTGCGGAGCCTTTCGTTCTCCGCTTTCAGGTCCTTCAGAAGAGCCAGGATTTCATCCAGTTTGTCGAGCTTGCGCAGGACGCTCTCGCAGCAATCGGCGATCTTCTTGAGCTCGGATTCCTCGATGGCCTTGATCGCTTCACCGATGCCGGCAGCGCTGATGGTGCGTCCCTGGGCGTCGGTCACGATGATTTCGACGCGGCGATTCATCCAGCGGCCCTCGCGCGTCCGGCCGGAGACTTTGGGCTGCTGCTCGCCGCGACTTTCGATCGTGATCTGGTTTTCGCGCGCGCCGTATTTGACCAGGAAGTCCTTCACCGTCTGGGCGCGGGCGCGTCCTAGTTTCTCGTTGTAGGCATCGGGGCCGTAATGATCAGCGTGTCCGATGAGCCGGACCCTGTAGTCCGGGTGTTTTTGAAGCAGTTCGGCCAGCCGCAGGAGGCTGGGATAGCCGTCGGTGAGGACGGCGCGATCGAAGGCGAAATTGATTTCTTCCCAGTCATCCTTGGTGGCCGTGGTAGTCAAACCCTGAGCGGAGAGAGCAACTGCACCAGCCAGAGCAAGGGCGAGCAACCGCAGCGCTCGGGTGTGCAACATCGGCATCCTCCGTGACGAGCTTCGACAACAGCGGATCTCTTAGGATACTACAGGCAACGGATCTTAAGACCTTTCTGCAGGAGCACTATAATGGAAAGTGGGTCTGCCGGACGGGCAGTCGCTCCCGGCTTCGGCCGGGGGAGGAAAGTCCGGTCTCCACAGGGCAGCGTGCCGGCTAACGGCCGGGGGGACTCGCTCAAAGCGGGTCTCACGGAAAGTGCCACAGAAAACATACCGCCTGGCGGCGAATCCGGTTCGCCGTCCGGTAAGGGTGAAAAGGTGCGGTAAGAGCGCACCGCAGTCCGGAGTAATCCGGCTGGCAGGGCAAACCCCACGCGGAGCAAGACCAAATAGGGGAGGATGGAGTGGCCCGCTCCGTTTGACTCCCGGGTAGGTCGCTAGAGCCGCTCAGTAATGGGCGGCCCAGAGGAATGACTGCCGCCCGCAAGGGTACAGAAACCGGCTTACAGTCCGGCAGGCCCGCGAGCGGGGAGGCTATCAGCGCTCATTCCCCTCTCTAGCGGAGGTCAGCCCCCGGTTTGTTCTAGCAAGCCCAGCCGCTGCAAAAGGGCCGTGGGATCGGGGTCGCGACCCATGAAGCCTCGATAGAGCACGACGGGGTCCTCGCTGTCGCCGCGTTCCAGGATCCAGCACCGGAAGCTACGCCCCACTTCGGGATCGAGCAGTCCCTGGCGGCGGAAACGCGTGAAAGCGTCCGCATCGAGAACCTCGGCCCACTTGTAGGAATAGTAGCCCGCCCCGTAGCCCACCGGCTCCGCGAAAAGGTGAGTGAACGAGGCAATCAGCGCGTGCTCCCGCGGGAGGGGCACGGGAGAAAACGCCTGCAGAAGGCGTCGCCCGTAATCGACCGGATCGCCGTGCAGCGCGGGATCGTACTCGGTGTGGAGCATCAGATCCAGCCAGGCGAAACCGAGCTGCCGCATTTGGGCGGTCGCGGCGCGGAAGGTCCGCGCACGCCTCATGCGGGCGAACAGATCCTCAGGCAAGGGTTCGCCCGTCTCCCAGTGCCGTGCGAACAGATCCAGCGCCTCGCGCTCCCAGCACCAGTTCTCCATGATCTGGGAGGGCAGTTCGACGAAGTCCCAGGCGACGTTCGTGCCCGCCAGCGTGCGCACCTCGACGCGGCTCAGGCAGTGATGCAGCAGGTGTCCGAATTCGTGGAACAGGGTCTCCACCTCGCGATGGGTGAGCAGGGCGGGACGGCCGTCCACGGGCGGCGTCACATTGCCGCAGATCGCGCCCACATGGGGCAGAGGGCCGGCGGGCGACGGACCTCCGGTCAACAGCGGCGTCATCCACGCGCCGCCACGTTTGTTTTCGCGCGGGTGCCAGTCGGCGTAAAAGGCGCCGAGCGTGGCGCCGTCGGCGTCCCGCACGAGGTAGTAGCGCACGTGGGGATCCCAGACCGGGGCATCGTCGCCGGGCTCGATACGGATGCCGAAGAGGCGCTCGGCCAGCCGAAACATTCCGTCGACGACTTGTTCCAGCGGGAAGTACGGCCGGAGGGCCTCCTCGTCGAAGCCGAAGCGGGCGGCACGCAGTTTTTCGGCGTAATAGGCCAGGTCCCACGCCTCTAAGGGAGCCGCCTGCTCGCCCTCCAGCTCGCGGCGGAGGGCCGCGAGTTCCGCCGCCTCCCTGCGAAAAGCGGGTTCGGTGCGGCGGCGCAGGTCCTCGAGGAATTCGCGTACGCGCTCCGGCGAACGCGCCATGCGGTCCTCAAGCACGAGGGCGGCAAAATTCGGGTACCCGAGGAGCGCGGCCTTCCGGCGCCGCAGCTCGAGGATGCGCGCAACCAACGGCCTGTTGTCCCAGGGATCGGCCACGGCCCGCGTGTGGTAGGCCGTGTAGACCTGACGTCGAAGAGCCGCATCATCCAGGTATGTCATCAGAGCCGTGTAGCTGGGCTGCTGAAGAGTGAAACGCCAACCTGCGAGGCCTTTTTCGGCCGCGCTCTGGCGCGCGGCGGCCCGAGCGCTGGGCGGCAGACCGGCCAGGCGGCTCTCCTCCGCGATCACCAGTTCGAAAGCGTTCGTCGAGTCGAGCACGTTCTGGGAGAAGCGGGTGGTCAGCTCGGCCAGCTCGACTTCGATCTCGCGAAGGCGAGCCTTGCCCTCGGCAGGTAGGGCGGCGCCGTGGCGGCGGAAGTTATCCAGGGTCTTTTCAAGGAAACGCCTCCGCGCGCCTTCCAGAAGGCGCGCTTCTTCGCAGGAAGCATAGGTCTGCAAGGCGCGCCACAGGGGCTCATCGAGGGGGATGCCGGCATAAAAGTCGCTGGTCTGCGGCTGGATCCTGTTGTAAGCTTCGCGCAGCTCGGGATACGTCGCCACCGATTCCAGATGGCGCACGACCTCGAGCGCGTAATCCAGCCGAGCGGTTAGCGCGTCCAGCGCGCCCAGGGTGTTCTGGTAGGTCCGTGGCCGCCCGTCGGAGCCGATTTCGGTCAAGCGTCGGCGCGCGTCCTCCAGCAAGGCGGCGAAGGCAGGCTCGACGTGGGACGCGTGGATTCGATCGAAGGGAACCGGAACGCGGATCTCGAGCAGGGGATTGTCGCTCAACCCGTCATTGTAACGGCTCGGGCTCAGGCTCCCGTGAGGGGCCCGCTCGTCGCTTATCCGGGTTGTGGTACTTTCGTGGACTTCCGGAGACCATGGCACGGAAACGGGGATCGCGACGTCATTTTCTCGGCTCGGCTTGCGGGGCCGCGCTCGCGCTCACCGGCTGCGGCCGGGCGCGGCCCTGGCTGTTCTTCACACCGCAGGAGGCCGAAACGGTCATCGCACTTTGCGAGCAGATCATCCCGGCCGACGAGGATCCGGGCGCGGCGCAAGCCGGCGTCATTCACTACATCGACCGCCACTTGATGGGACATTTTCGGCGCCACCAGTCCTTGTACCGGAGGGGGTTGGCCCAGTTGGACGAACTCTGCCGGCAACGCCGCAACCGTCGGTTCGCGGAGCTCAAGTTCGACGAGCAGACGGCGGTGTTGGAAAGCCTCGAGGGCGAGTTGAAAAGGTTCTTCGATCTCGTCATCGAGCACACCATGCAGGGCTTCTACGGCGATCCGCGCCACGGGGGCAACCGCGACTATGTCAGTTGGCGCATGCTGGGGGTGCCGCCGGCGCCGGTGCGCGGCCGCGAGCACTATGACCTGAGCGCCGGTTCCCACAAGGAGGAACGAACATGAGACACGTGAACGCCGTCATCGTCGGGGCCGGCGCCGGCGGCGGCATCGTGGCGAAGGAGCTGGCCGAGGCGGGCTTCAGCGTGGTGCTGCTGGAACGTGGCAAGTGGCTCACCGCCTGGGACTGCCGCAAGGACGACCTCCGCAACCAACGCACGACCGTGCTCGGCAATGGAACGGGGCCCGACGACGAGCGGCACCCGCGGGTCGTCGTCGAGCCGGACGGAACCGAGCGCATCGTTCGCGCCTCCGAGCCGGGCTACCACAACAACGCGGCCTGCGTGGGCGGGGGCACGCTCACCTACGGGGCTATGGCCTGGCGTTTCATGGAGCAGGACTTTCGGATGCGCTCCATCTACGGCTGCCCGGAGGGCTCTACGCTCGAGGATTGGCCCATCACGTACCAGGATCTGGAGCCCTACTACGAGAAAGCCGAATACGAAATCGGCGTCTCGGGCGACGTCTCGCCCGATCCCTTCCATGCTCCCCGCCGCAAGCCGCTGCCCATGCCCCCCTTGAAACCGCGCCCGCGGGAGCACGAGATCCTGGAGCCCGCCGCGAAGCGACTCGGCTGGCATCCCTTCGACATTCCCATGCTGCGCAACAGCGTGCCGTACAACGGGCGCCCCGCGTGCATGCGCTGCCGGTGGTGCGTGGGGTTCATCTGCGAGGTGGACGCCAAGAACGGCACGCAGAACACGGTGATCCCGAAGGCGCTGGCGACCGGCAACTGCGAGCTGCGAACCGAGTGCGTGGCCAAGGAGATCCTGGTGGACGATCGCGGACGCGCGCGTGGCGTAGCGTACTACGATGCCAAGGACCGGCTGCAGACGCAGACGGCCGACCTGGTGGTGGTCTGCTGCGGCGCGATCGAATCGGCCCGCCTGTTGCTGAACTCGAAAAGCCGGCTGTTCCCCAACGGCATCGGCAACCGCTACGACTGGGTGGGGCGCAACCTGCAAGGGCATTCTTACTGCGGCGCCGTGGGATTGTTCGAGCAGGTCACTTACGATGATCTGGGACCAGGGGCTTCGATCGCGATTTGCGACTTCAACCACGGCATCCCCGGTCTGCGCGGCGGGGCTATGCTGGCCAATGAATTCATCCGCCTCCCCTACCAGTTCATCGGCCGCATGCCGCCGGACGTGCCGCGCTGGGGACGCGCGCACAAGGACTTCATGCGGCGTTGGTACCGGCGCAGCATCATGGTGCAGGGGCCGGTGCAGGAAATGCCGGTCTTTGACGCCCGCGTGCAGGTGGATCCGAAGGTCAAGGACTACTGGGGCATACCGGTGGCGCGTCTTTCGGGCCGCAAGCATCCGCACACCCTGGAAATATGCCGCTACATAGCCGATCAGGCTGAGCGCTGGCTCAAGGAAGCCGGAGCCATCCGCACCTGGAAGCGCATCCCGGGCCCGGGACTGAGCGGCGGCCAGCACCAGGCCGGCACCTGCCGCATGGGCAACGATCCCAAGACTTCGGTGGTCGATCGCTACTGCCGGGTGCACGACACGGACAACGTCTATGTCGTCGACGCCAGCGTCCATGTCACCAACGGCGGCTTCAACCCGGTGCTGACCATCATGGCCGTCGCGTATTGGGCCTCGGCGCAGATGGTGCGCGATTGGCGGGACCGGCTCGCGAGAGGTTGAACATGAGGGGCAAGAAATGGTTTTTCGCGCTCCTCCCCGCGGTCTTGCTGATGCCCCTGGCGGGCGTGATCTACCACGGCGCGGGCGGCGCCTCCTGCGCCCGCTGTCACGAGATCCGGCCCAGTTACGACCGGTGGCGGGTTTCGACGCACCGCGGCGAGGAATGTGCCTCCTGTCACGGCGGGCTGCTGACGCTGGACGCGAACTTCCATCTCAAGAATCTCCGCCGCCTGGTGAACCACTTGCGCGGCACCGGGGCCGAGCCGCGGCTTGCGCACGCCAACCTTGACCGCGTCGTGCAAAGCTGCGCCCGCTGCCATCGCCAGGAGTACGCGGCCTGGCAGTCGGGCCCGCACAGCGTGACCTATGCACGCATATTCCTGGACAAGGAACACAACCGCAAGCGGGCCCTGATGGACGACTGTCTGCGCTGCCACGGCATGCATTTCGAAGGCTCGATCAGCGATCTGGTGGAACCGCTCGATACCAAAGGTCCGTGGAAGCTGAAGCGTCCGGAGTTGGCGGAGCATCCCGTGATCCCCTGCACGGCCTGTCACCAGGTGCACCGAGAGGGCGAGCCGTTGCGCCGGCCCTGGGTCGAGCGGGCTGTGACGGGGCCGCGGCAGCTTGTGGCGAAGCCCTCGCTGGCTCTGTTCGATCGGCGTCTATTGCGGCCGGTCAGCGTGCGCCTGCTGCCCTTGCCCGAAATGCGCGAGGGCGAACGGCGGGTCCGCATGAGCCCTGACCCGCGGCAAGCTCTCTGTTACCAATGTCACGCGCCCCTAGCCGGCTTTCAGGTGGGCTCGGGCGACGACCGTACCCCCATCGGCGTGCACGAGGGTATCAGTTGCCTAGCCTGCCATGAACGGCACACGCAGCACACGCGCGCCTCGTGCGCCGAATGCCATCCGCGCATGTCCAACTGCGGACTGGACGTTGAGAAAATGGACACGACCTTCCGCGATCCTTCCAGCCGCCACAACATCCACTTCGTCAAGTGCGGCGATTGCCACCCGAAGGGCGTGCCCCCGCGGCGCCGTCCGTCTTCCTTTGCCGATTGAAGCGCGGCGGGCGCCGGGCCAGCAACACGGTGTTCCGGCCCGCCCTGAGCCGAGGGATGCCGTCTGATCGCGCATTTTGAAACAGCTCATGGATTTGGGGATGAGAAGGGTTCCGGACGCTGGCGCCCCGGTCAGGCCGGGCGACAACGCGCTGTTCCCGCACTAACGCTCCCGCGTCGGGGATAGACGACGAACCCGCCGGCGATCGCCGATATGCACTGCCTCTGCGCCGCCTATTACGGGGTTCGGCTCTTCGACCGGCGGGAGCTCCCGGCGGGACGACTGGTCCTCGCGGTCGAGGCCGCCGTCGACGGCGGCAGCCCCCCGGCGCACCGTCACCTGCTGAAACGCGACCGGCGGCGCAAGCTGCCGGGATCCTGGAAGCCGCCGCGGAGCTGCTTCGGCTCGGCCTGGATCGCCGAGCCTTTTGGCCGCCTCTTCCGGCCCGGGGCTTCGGTGTACATTGTTGGAGTCCGAAACCGACGAGGAGGTCGTCATGTTCACCGGAGTCATGTCCCGACGTTACTGGTTGCAAGCGGTGAGCGCCGTACCCGCGGTCGGCGCGCTTCAGACGAAGCCGCTGCCCGGCGATGCCGACCGCGAACGCCGCATGAAGTGGTGGCACGAGGCCAAATTCGGAATGTTCATCCATTGGGGTCTGTACAGCCTGCTCGGGCGGCACGAGTGGGTGATGGAAAACGAGGGCATCCCTGTGGCCGAGTACGAGCAGCTGGCCAAACAGTTCAAGCCCACGCCCGGGGCCGCCCGCGAGTGGGCCCGCCTGGCGCGCCGGGCCGGCCAGAAGTACATGGTCATGACCACCAAGCACCATGACGGCTTCTGCCTGTTCGACAGCAAACTCACCGACTATTGCGCCACCAAGCAGGGGCCCGGGCGCGATCTGGTGGCCGAATACGTGGAAGCCGCGCGCGCCGAGGGTCTGCGCGTGGGCTTCTACTATTCGCTGATGGACTGGCACCATCCTGACGGCGCGCGCTGCGCCACCGACGAAGCCGCCCGCAAGCGCTTCGTCGAATACATCCACGGGCAGATCCGCGAGCTGCTGACCAACTACGGCAAGATCGACATCCTCTGGTACGACGTGGCCTGGCCGTTGGACGCCGAAGGCTGGGAGTCCGTGCGCATGAACGAAATGGTTTTCAAGTTGCAGCCGGATATCATCGTCAACAACCGTAACCGGCTGCCCGGGGATTTCTCCACGCCGGAGCAGCGCATTCAGGCCGAGCAGCCGGGCCGGGCCTGGGAGGCCTGCATGACGATGAACGACTCCTGGGGTTACCACGCGGCCGATGACAACTGGAAATCTCCCAAGACCTGCGTGCGGCAGCTCATCCAGTGCGCGCGCGACGGAGGCAACTACCTGCTCAATATCGGCCCGCGCGGCGACGGCTCCATCCCCGAGGAATCCGTGCGCATCCTCACGGCCGTGGGCCGCTGGATGGAGCGCAACGGACAAACGATCTACGGGGCCGACCGCTGCCGTGTAACGCGGTCCAATTACGCCAACTTCACCCGCAAGGGCAACACGCTTTACATGCACGTCTACTTCTGGCCCGGCGAGACGGTGACGCTGGCCGGCTTGGAATGCAAGGTCCTCTCGGCCCGGCTGCCGGCCACGAACAAGCCCGTCAGCTTCCAGCAGGATGAGTTCCGCGTGCGCTTCACGGGACTGCCCAAGACGCCGCCGGACGATCCTGTCACCGTGATCGCCGTCGAGTGCGATCGCGAGCCGGTGCAGAACATGGACCGCGTCCGGCGCGAGCGCCCGCGTCGTGGGGTGTAAGGGCAGGGCAATGACGCGGAGGAGCTTCCTCGCTACGGGCGCCGCGCCCGCCGTGCTGCGCGCCTCGCCGGCCCCCAACGTGATCCTCGTGATCACCGACGACCAGGGCTGGTGGGATGTGGGCATCCACGGCAACCCGCACATCGAAACACCCGCTATGGATCGGATCGCGCGCGAGGGCGTGCGCTTCACGCGCTTCTATTGCTCGCCGGTCTGCACGCCCACGCGGGCCTCCCTGTTGACCGGCCGCCACTACCAGCGCACCGGGGCCATCGATACTTACAAGGGCCGGGACACCCTGGCCGCCGGTGAGATTACGCTGGCCGAGGTTTTCCGCGCCCGCGGCTACCGTACGGCCTGCATCGGCAAATGGCATCTGGGCCGTTACATGAAATATCACCCCAACGAGCGCGGCTTCGAGCATTTCTTCGGCTTTTGGCAATACGGCTTCATCAACCGCTACGACGATTCCGACGAACTCTGGCACGACAAGCGGCGCGTCATCACGACCGGCTACGTCACCGACGTGCTGACCGATCAGGCCCTGGCCTGGATCGAACAAAACCGCTCGAAACCGTTCTTTCTTTATTTGAGCTACAACGCCCCTCATTCGCCCTATCTCGTGCCCGATTCCTACATCGCGCGCTATCTTAAGAAGGGCCTGCCGCTTCAGGAGGCGCGCATCTACGGCATGATCACCTGCATCGACGACAACCTGCGGCGCTTGCTCGAGGCGCTCGAGCGCTGGCAGCTGGCGCAGACCACGTTGCTGATCTTCATGAGCGACAACGGGGGCGTCAGCCGCTTTTATAGCTGCGGACTGCGCAGCGGCAAGGGCTCGGTCTACGAAGGCGGCATCCGCGTACCGTTCTTCGCGCGCTGGCCGGGGCAGGTTCCCGCCGGGGCCGTGGTCGACACGCCCGTCCAGCACGTGGACGTCTTTCCCACGCTATGCGAACTGATCGGCGCGCCTCTGCCCGGCGATCGCAAGCTGGACGGCCGCAGTTTCCTGCTCCACCTGCGCCGCGCCGAGGGGCCGGGCCTGCATGAACACCTCTTCCACCAATGGAATCGCGTGCGGCCGCTGTTGGGGCCGCCCGAGGATCCTTCCGAGGCGCCGCTCGACGAGCGCAAGGCGTTCCGGCCCAACTGGGCCGTTCACGATGCCCGCGGCTTCAAGCTGCACGCCACGGGCGAGCTGTTCGATCTCAACCGCGACCCCGGCGAGCAGCACGATGTCGCGAAGACGTATCCCGAGGTCGCGAGCCGGCTGCGCGCCCGCTTCGAAGAGTTCTTCCGCGACGTGACTGCCGGGCAGCAATACCGCCGCGTGCCCATCGAGGTGGGGCGCGAGGATGAGAACCCGGTCGAGCTCGATATCGCCTGGAGCGAGCAGGTCGGCAAGAAACTGCGGCACTTCAACCGACGCTACCACCGCGATACGATCGAGGACTGGAGCGAGCCGGGCGACTTCCTACGCTGGCGGATCGAGGCGGTCAATTCGGGCCGTTACGAGGTTGTCCTGGAGTACGGTTGCGCACCCGCGGAGGCAGGCTCGCGTTACGCGATCACGGCCGGCCGTGCGCGCCTGGAATCCGTGGTCAAGCCAACCGCGGGCGACATGGTCTTCGAACCCTTTTCGGCCGGCGTGCTTTCGCTCGAGAAGGGAGAGACCTTGCTCGAGATCCGCCCGCTCGAGCTGCGCAGCCGCCGCCTGATGACCCTGCACCGCGTGTGGCTGCGGCGGCTGGCTTGAGGGGCCGGCACGCAGCTCGCGAGCTGATGCCGCGTCAACTCTCGCACAGCGAGCCGCGCCGACGCGCCGCTCCGGGCGCGGCCCGCCTGCTCACCAACTCACGCGCAGAGTGAGCTGAAGTTCGCGGGCCGCCTGCCCCGAGGTGCGTGTGGAAAGAACGCCGTTGGCGCCGATCGCGTTCGGATTGCCCGGCATGTTGAGCACGTTGAAAAAGTCCGCGTTGAAGCGGAGCTTCACTTTCTCCGTGACGGGAATGGTCTTGAAGAGCGAGGCATCGAGGCCCCACTGCCTCACGCCGGGCAGATACTGTTGCCGCCACGGGTGGAGCCCGTCGTTGTAAGTAGTCCGCTGCAACGTGCCGTCTTTCAGACGCACCCACACCGTGTTGGTTCCGTAGTAAGGATACAGGGGATCATTCCGATCCGGATATTTGGGCCAAGGGATCAAGGGCTGACCGGCGGGCTTGTAGTTCTCCGGGACGCCCATGATGCCGTTGGGCTTGCCTGTCACCGGATCGTAGCTGTTGATGCGATTGGCCGGAATGTATCCGTTCCACCACAGATAGCCGGGCCAACACACGCCGCTGGTGCAATCCTCGATCTTGTACTTGTAGCCGTAAATTTCGATCTTCTCGCCGGTCGGGTAAATGCTGGTGGGGAGCGCAAAGTAATTCGAGCGCAGCGAGCCCATGCCGGCGATCTGCCAGCCTCCAATGAGGCGATCGAGCAGGGCGCCCGCATTGCGGCCCAACCACTTGCCGCGCCCGAAGGGCAGATCCGCCACCCAATTCCAGCGGACGCGGTGCTTCGGTATCGAGGTGTCGCGTTGGTAATTGAGGAAGCGGTTCCGTTTATCGAGGTCCGTGGGAACTAGCCCCGGCAGGAATTGATTGAGCTCGGGTATCACCGAGGTGCCAGCCCACTCCTGACCGCCGGCGGCCAGAGCGTTACCGACCACATAGAACACCTGGAAGGCGAGACCGCCCGAATACCGGCGCTCCAGCTCGAGCTGCGCGCCGTGGAAGTTGGACCAGCCCGTCTTGCGATACTCCTCGATGGTGCCGTACACGACGCGGTCGAAGGCGCGGCGCGCCACGTTGGCGTACTCGCCGGTCGGCAGCCGCTCTCCCGTCGTCACGTACCAGATGTAGTCGGGTGTCTGCTCGTTATATCGGTAGAACTGTTCCAAGTGACTGCCGTGGTTGCCCACGTAGCCCGCCCGGAAAACGGTATTGGGCATGACTTCTTTTTCCAGAGTTAGGTTCCAGTCCTGCACGCGCGGGTCGGGCTGGTGGCGGGCAAAGTAACTCGCGTTGACCGCGCCCCGGGTCAGGCCCATCGGATTGTCGAGGCGGACGACGTCGCGGCTGTTCTGCCCCGCAACCACCGTGGGAACCGAACGCATGCCGTAGTTGGGCAGACCGTCCGGGCTCAGGGCCGCATCGGTCAGGCTCGTGCGGAAGCGCGCCGTGAGCGGGGCGTTGGAGCGCATGCGCGCAGTCCACGGCCGAAGCGGGATCGGGAAGTAACAGATTCGGTAGCCGCCTCGAAGCACGAAGGATCGGGCGCCGTCCAGGGGCCGCCAAGCGAAGCCCAGACGAGGCCCGAAGTCGCGGGCCGTGGAATCCATGAGAGTTCGCGGCAGCCCGGCCTCTTTCCAGGTAATGAACTTGGCGCCCAGCGAGGTTAGGCGATTGACGATAGAGGGCAGGGTAGCGCCCAGTCGATACATGGTTTCGAGGTCGGTCCCCAGGACGACGGCTTTCTGGGCGGGGTCGAAGGTAGTCAAGACGTTATTCTTTTCTCGAAAGGCCGGCCGAAATTCCCAGCGCAAGCCAAGGTTAAGCGTCAGGCGCGGCGTAACTTTGTAGTTATCCTGGAAGTACAGGGTGTACTCGCGAGTGCGCATGTAAAAGTAACCACGCACAAACTGGTTCGAGTAATTCATCACGCCGAAGAACATATTCGCCAGGTTGTGGCCGGTAAAGGGAGCAGCCAGGGGGTTGGTACGGGAGCTGGTGGGATCGTAAAGGGCCGTGGCGCCCGTGGCCCAGCTATGACTGCCCTGGTTCTGCTGCTGGTCGGGCAGGACGTTGAGTTGGTCATAGCGGTAGTGGAATCCGAACCGGAGTTCGTGCCTGCCCAGGATCTTGGTCGAATTGTTGTCGAGGATCACGTAGGTGAAGGGAGAGGACTGCGTGTTGTCGGTTTCGAATACGTAGCCGCTGAGGCCGGTGTCGTACAAACCCGGCCAGCCGTGCACGTCCAGGGGGTTGGGCAATCCCAACTGGTCGGCGTACTTCACGCCCGGCTCCCCGGTTCCCTTCCACCAGATCTCGCGGAATCCACTGACCAGCAACTCGTTGAAGAACGTCGGCGAGAAGGTTCGCACCCAGGAAAGGGCGAGGCTCTTGTTGGGCGTCAGCCGGCGCACGCTGCCCGGAACCCGGTTCAGCATGGGCAGGTTCCAGTCCTGGGAGAAGGTGTAGAGGTCGCCCTGGGTGTAGAGCGCGTAGAACTGATCCCGGTCCGAGAAGCGGTGATCGATCCGCACGCTCGTCGTCCACTGGCGCGTGAATCCGGGTGCGGTGCCCCACCAGTTGCTGTCCACCAGCGGGTTGATCTGTGGATGAGTGGGCAGCGGCGTGATGCTGAACAGGTACTTGGCGAGGGGGCTGATGCGGTTGGGATCCACGACGTTCAACCGGCCCTGATAGGAGACTTGCTGGCGTTCCTAGGTCACCGGGTTCGTGCTGTAAGGATCGTAGATACGGTACAGGCGCCCTTGGGCGTCCACCGGACCGCGGAAATCGCCGCGGCGCATGGCCTCGGTCGGCACCGAACCGTTCCAAGTCGAGGGGTTGACATTCCGGTAACCCTCGTAGGAAGGGAACCAGAACGTGCGGTTGCGGCCGTCGTAAACCTTGGGGATCCGCACCGGTCCGCCCGCAGACGCGCCGAACTCGTTGCGGATGAGCTGGGGCGGCTTGCGGTAGAAATCCTGTCGCCGACGGGCCTTCCCGATCGCGTTATTGCGGTGCGTTTCGAAGAGCGAGCCGTGGAATTCGTTGCTCCCGCTGCGCGTGGAAAGCACGATGGTGGTCGGGCGCGTGAACTTGGCCGAGGAGGCGTTGTTCTCGACCTTGAACTCCTGGATGGTGTCCAGACCAGGCGGGCGCCGGATCGTGCCGCCCCAGAGACGGTCGCTCATGGGTGCGCCGTCCAGCACCATCTCGTGAGAACCCTCCCTCAGACCCCAGGCGCGTGTGCCCTCCATGCCGGGCACCGTTTGCAGCAGCGTCTGCACGAAGCGCCCGTTGATGGGCAACTGCTCGATGCGCAAGCGCTCGAGCACGCGTCCCAGCGTGGGGCTGTCGACCGCAACCAGAGGGGTGACGTCTTCGACGACGACCTGAGCCACGGCCGTTCCTACCCGCAGCACCACGTCCACCACGTCGCTCTGTTGCACCTGCACGGTGAGCGTGGCCTCGAACTTCTGCATCCCGGGCGCCTCGACCGTGAGCCGGTACTGACCGGGCAGCACGCCGGGGAATCGGTAAAGGCCGGCTTCATTGGTGGCAGTTTTCTGGGTCACGTTGGTCGCAGTATTCGTGAGGGACACGGTGGCGTTCGGTATGACGGCGCCGGTCTGATCGCGCACGAGGCCGCTGACCGACCCGGTGGAAGCCTGGGGCAGACACGGCAGCGGGACGAGCAGGCCAAGCAAGAGGACTCGCAGCCAGGCAGGATTCGGCATCAAACACCGCCGCACGTATCGTAACGGCTTGCCTAGAGCCTGTCAAGAATGAGAATCGGGTGGGCAGCGCGTCGCCTAGTGCGCAGCGCTTGGTCCGCGGCGTTGCGCGGAGGAGTTTCGAGCGAGCGAGTGCCGTTTCCGTTCCCACCGAGCGGAAGAACGGCTTGGCTGACTTCGCCGGTCCGCCGCAGCCCGGCAAGCCCCTCAGCCTGCGCGCGGGACATTCGGCCTTGTTTACTACCGTGATGCCCGTGGCGCTGCTTAGGAGCATTGCTAGGCGGAGAAGGCGCACGTCCCAGGCGAGAGTCCCCGCTGCCTCGGCTTTCAGGGCGGCCGCGTGCCGCGTGAGCGAGCACGGCAGATCGTGCGCCTCGCGATCCCTACTCCGGCAAAGCGAGCCTGCCTTTCTTTCGGGGGCTCTCCAAGGCGGTGAGGGTCGGCCTCAACCCTCGTGAATCACCCGGAAAACCGCACAGCCGGCCGAGGCGTTCGATCGAATCGACGTGGTCGCCGTAGAAAAGCACGCGATGCAGCAGGTCGCGCGTACCGGGCATTCCGGCGCCGGTGTTGAGCGCCGCCGACCAGCCCAGCAAAAGCTTGCGCGCGTCGGCGACCTTGGTGCGGATCTTGGTGCGGCAGGCGCGTTCGTCATCCACGTTTCCGACGGCTTCGCCCGTCGACACGAGGAGCTTTTCCGGTCCGGCGAACCGGGCCACTGTGACCCGATCCCCTGCGGGCGCCAGGACCTGCATCGAAGCCCCCTTGTGATCCTCCAAATGCGAGCGCACCAGGTAGGGCGAAGGCGGCTCGTGGATGCCGCGCAGACGCGTGGCGGACATGCAGTGGGCGTGGATGACCTCGTTGCGGCTCACGTCGAAGACCGGATCGGTCACGAAGCCCGGCTTGCCCGAGAACGACGTCACCAGCAGTTGCGTCATGGCGGAGTCGAGATCGTTCTCGCAGACGCCCAAGAGCCCCGCGTCGTTGAATTTCGAGAAGGCGATGCACGGATAGGCGGGCAGCTCTCCGCGCCCGAAGCCGCCCAGGCAATCGATGGCGATAGCGTTCGCGCGACGGGCGCGCAGCACCTCGCGCAGGCCCAGGTACAGACGGAGCGAACGCACGATCTCATCCTGAGAAGGTTCGACCACCCGCACCGCGGCGCGGATGAATTCCTGCGCCATCCGGGCGGCTTCCTGCGGGGAGGCGGACTCGTAGGCCGCCTTCAGATCCAAGTAGCTGGGGAAATCGAACTGCGTACCGAAGCGCCGGGTGAACCCTTCGGCGGCCGGACGCGCCGCGGGAGGCGAGACCAGCAGCACGCGGCTGTATCGCATGTGGTGCACGGTGCGAAACAAAGGCACGTACGGATCCAGGTCGGCGAAGTCGCTCGAGGCCACCAGCTCCAGCGCCGCGCCGCGCTGCACGTAGATTGGCGGCGTGGGTCCAGTCGTGCCCGGCATAGGGCCGTGCGAACAGCAGAGTGGGCTTGCCGGATTCCACGAGCGCGCGCAGCATGGGGTGGATGATGGTGACCAGGTTGAAGGCCAGCACGACGTCGGCGTCGGCGGCCTGCTTGATCCATGCGGCGGCCTCCTCGGCGTTGCGCACCATCTCGCCCCCGGCAAAGCGGATCTGGCCGGGGTAGCGGCCTTCGAGTTCGGCCAGGCGCGCCTCGATCTGGCGAATCTCCTGCTCCAGATCGGCGTCGGGGCGAGGCCAGCCGGGTCGACCGCCGAGGTACAGCTTGCGGACCAAGGCGGGGCCGTCCCAAGGACCTGCGGGGGCTTCGAGTCCCGCGGCGAGCCTGGCGAACAGGGCGCCGGCCGCGCCTTGGAGGAAGCGACGGCGATCGAGTGAACAGGCAGCGGGCTTCAGGGCGCCCAGTATAGCTCGGAGCGCAGGCTGGACCGCAGGCCGCTATACAATCGATAGGATGTCGCTGGTTGTGGTTGGTTCGGTGGCTTACGACGGCGTTCAGACGCCGCACGGGCAGCGCGAGCGCATGCTGGGCGGCGCCTGTACGTACGTGGCGCTGGCCGCCAGCTATTTCACCGAGGTCGGCGTGGTCGGCGTCGTAGGGGAGGACTTCGATCCTGCCGATCGCCGCTTCCTCGAGGAGCGCGGCATCGACCTCGCCGGGCTGCAACAGAAACCGGGAAAAACGTTCTATTGGTCCGGCGTCTACTCCGAGGACATGAACGACCGCGTGACGCTGCGCACGGAGCTGAACGTCTTCGCGGACTTCCGGCCCGAACTACCCCCGGAATATCGCCGCCGCCCCTACCTTTTTCTGGGCAACATCCAGCCGGAGTTGCAGCGCAGCGTCCGCCGGCAAATGGAATCGCCCCGGCTGGTGGGCGGCGACACCATGAACTACTGGATCGAGAACCGCCGCGAGGAGCTGCTGGCGGCCCTAGCCGACTGGGGTGTCCTGCTTATCAATGACAGTGAGGCCCGCCTGCTTTCGGGCGAGCGCAACCTCAGGCGAGCCGCCGAGCGCATCCGGGGGCTTGGACCGCGCGTCGTGGTGATCAAGCGCGGCGAGTACGGGGCCGCATTGTTCTGCGACCATGGCGCGTTCCTGGCTCCGGCCTACCCGCTCGACACAGTATCGGATCCCACCGGCGCGGGCGACTGCTTCGCGGGAGGCTTCTTCGGCTACCTCGCGGAACAGGGCGCCGACCCGAGCGCGGGCGGCATCGAGCCGCGCCTGCTGCGCCGCGCCGTCATCTACGGCTCGGTGATGGGGAGCTTCTGCTGCGAGCGGTTCGGCGTGGAGCGCTTCCGAACGCTGACCCGCGCAGAGATCGATGCCCGCTTCCAGGAGTTCAAAGAGCTCACGGAGTTCTAACCGCCCCCGCCGGGGACGCGCAAGCGCACGGCTCGAGAGCGCCCTTGTCATGGCGGCGCTGGCCGTCTGGAGTGCGGGCACGCTCGCCTGGGTGGCCAGTCGGGGCTGGACGACCTGGTACGGCGATGCCGAGGCCCATCTCAATATCGCGCGTCGCATCGTGGATTCGCGCACGCCCGGCTACGAGCAGATCGGCACGGTGTGGCTTCCGCTGCCGCATCTGCTGATGCTGCCTTTGGTCGGGCGCGATGAGCTGTGGCGCAACGGGCTGGCCGGCGCCCTGCCGCCTTCGCTCTGCTTCGTGGTCGCCGGCTGTTTCTTTTACGCGGCCCTGGTTCGCGTCCTCGGCTCGCGGGCGGCGGCACTGACGGGACTGCTTCTGCTGGCAACCAATCCGAATCTGGCGTATTTGAAATCCACTCCCATGACGGAAGCGGTCTGGCTGGCCACGCTGGCCGCGTTGCTGTACTTCACGGTGCGCTACCGCAGCAGTCCGTCTGTGAGCAACGCCTTGCTGGCGGGACTGGCCTCGCTGGCGGGAACGCTGACGCGCTACGAGGGCTGGTTTCTGATCCCCTTCGTGGCGGCGTACCTGGCGGCGGTGGGCGACCGGAGACGCTGGACGGCGGCCCTGCTTTACTGCGCAATCGCTTCGGCGGGACCGCTCTACTGGCTCGCCCACAACTGGTGGTTGCACGGAGACCCGCTCGAGTTTTACCGCGGCCCTTACTCGGCGCGAGCCATCTACCAGCGCAGCCTGGAACAGGGCATGGCGCGTTATCCCGGCGATCACGATTGGCGGCAGGCCTGGGTGCAGCTGCGCGAAGCAGCGAGGCTGTGCGCGGGATGGCCGCTGGCGGTCCTCGGTGCAGCGGGGGCTGTTCTGGGCTTGCTCGGCCGCCGCGTGTGGCTTTTCACGCTGCTGGTCCTGCCCGTGATCTTCTATTGGATAAGCCTGTACGGCGCAGGCACGCCTATCTTTGTGCCCCACCTCTGGCCGCACAGCTATTACAACACGCGTTACGCACTGGCCGCGCTGCCGTTGCTGGCGGCGGGCGCGGCGGCGGCGGTCACGCTGGTTCCACGACGGGCGCGGGGTTGGGCTGCGGGCCTGGCCGTGCTGGCGGGGACGGGATGGTGGGCTCTCCATCCCCGGCCCGATGCCTGGATCTGTTGGAAGGAGTCCCAGGTGAACTCGGAGGCCCGGCGCGCCTGGACTCGACAAGCCGCGGAGAAGCTCGCGCGCAACCGTCATCCGGACGAAGGCATCGCAGCCTGCTTCGGCGATCTGGCGGGCGTGCTGCGGCAGGCCGGCATCCCGCTGCGTCACATGCTGCACGAGGGCAACGGGCCGGCGTGGGTTGCGGCCATGGCACGTCCGGACCTATTTCTGCGCGAACCGTGGGCGCTGGTCATCACGGGCGATCAGGTGGCCACGGCACTGGTGCGCATGAGAGCCGCAGGGGCGCGTTATCATCTTGTCGATACTGTTGCGGTGAAAGGAGGACCGGTGGTCCAGATCTATCGCCGGTCGGTTGGCTATGATCCGCATACCCTTCACGAAAGCGCACGGGGCCGGCAATGATTTCTTGTTGACCTGGGCCAACGAGGCGCCGCTTGAGCGCCTGCCCGAAGCTGCGCGAGCACTGTGCGAGCGGCACAGAGGCGTCGGCGCCGACGGCTGGATCCTCGTGCGCGCCCACACCGACAGCGCCGCCGAGTTTGACGCCGCCATCCGCCTGTTCAACGCCGATGGCAGCGAAGCCGAGCTCTCCGGCAACGGGACGCGTTGCGCGGCCGCCTTTCTTTACGACTCCGGACTGCGCAAGTCGTGGATCCGCCTGCTGACCGGCGCGGGTGTGAAAGAACTGGAGCTGGTGGATGCCGGGAACCTCAGTTACCGCTTCCGCATGAACATGGGAAGGCCGCAACGGCCCCCGAACGGTTGGTCCCTGAAGCTCGAACTGGCCGGGGGCGCCCGCGACGTCGTGGCGCTCGACGTGGGCAACCCACAGTGCGCGGTTTTCGTCGAGGATTTCGACTTCGACTGGCCCCGCCTGGGCGCCGAGATTGAACGCCACCCCGCCTTCCCTAAGGGCACCAACGTTTCTTTCGTCAAGCGGCTGGACGCGCACACGCTGGACGTTCGCTTCTGGGAGCGAGGGGTCGGCCAGACGCAAAGCTCGGGTACCGGGGCCACCGGCGCGGCGGCCGCTGCCCTGCTCAAGGGCCTGGTGATCAGCCCGGTGCGGGTGCTGACGCTGGGCGGCCCGCTCGAGCTGACCTGGGAGGGAGAGGAAATCCTCTTGACGGGTCCCGCGGAAATCGTCGCCGGCGGAGAGTTTTACTTTCGACCCTAGGAGCGATTGGCCATGCCTGTCGATAGGAGCCCGCACGCCCTCCAATTGGCCGAGAAAATCCGCACGCGCACGGCCCGGGTCAGCGTGGTGGGCCTAGGCTACGTCGGCCTCCCGCTGGCCGTGGAGTTTGCGCGCGCGGGTTTTCGAGTGACCGGAATCGAAGTGGACGCCGAAAAGGCGCGCCGCGTGAACGCGGCCGATTCCTACGTACTCGACGTTCCTTCGTCCGCGCTGGCGCCGCTGGTGGCGGAGGGGCGCCTCTCGGCTACCACCGAATACGCCTGCCTGGCGGAGGCCGATACCGTCAACATCTGCGTCCCCACGCCGCTGCGCAAGACCAAGGATCCCGACATGAGCTACATCGACGCCGCGTGCCGGCAGATCGCCAGATACCTGCACCCGGGCATGCTGGTGATCCTGGAATCGACGACCTACCCGGGCACCACCGACGAGTTCGTACTGCCCATGCTCGAACGTGATCAGCTTCGCGTCGGGCGCGATTTCTTCCTTTGCTTTTCACCGGAGCGTGTGGATCCGGGCAACCGCCAGTTCCAGACGCGGAACATTCCCAAAGTCGTGGGAGGCATCACCGCGGCTTGCACCGAGCTGGGCGCGCTGTTTTACTCCCAGGCGCTGGAACGGGTGGTGCCGGTCAGCTCGACCCGCGTGGCCGAGATGGTCAAGCTGCTCGAGAATACCTTCCGCATGATCAACATCGGACTGGTGAACGAAATAGCCCTCATGTGCGATCGCATGGGCATAGACGTCTGGGAGGTCATCGACGCGGCGGCCACCAAACCCTTCGGGTTCATGCCTTTCTACCCCGGTCCGGGACTCGGGGGGCACTGTATCCCCATCGACCCCTTCTACCTGTCCTGGAAGACGAGGCAGGCAGGGATCGAGGCGCGCTTCATCGAGCTGGCGGGCTACATTAACGGGCAGATGCCGCACTTCGTGGTCGACAAGATCCAGAACGCGCTCAACGACCGCTCGAAGCCCGTGCGCGGCTCGCACGTGCACGTCGTTGGGGTGGCTTACAAGCGCGACATCGACGACGTGCGGGAATCGCCCGCGCTGGATATCATGCACCTGCTCAAGCGACGCGGGGCCCGCCTAAGCTACACGGACCCGTACGTCCCCCGCGTGGTGGTCGACGGGGAGGAAATGAGGTCCGAGGAGCTGGAGCCGGCAGCCTCTCGCGCCGATTGCGTCGTCATCGTGACCGATCACTCAGCGGTGGATTACCGGCGGTTGGTGGAGTGTGCGCGGCTCATCGTGGACACGCGCAACGCGACCCGCGGGATCGTCTCCGAGAAGATCGTGAAGCTATAAAAAAGCCGGGCGGCAGTCGGGCCGCCCGGCGAAAGGGGAAGGCCGGATCACTTCGCCACTTCCACCTTAATGGAGCGCGGCTTGGCGACTTCCTTTTTGGGCAGGGTGACGGTGAGGACCCCGTTTTTGTATTCGGCGCGGACCTTCTCCGGATCCACCGTGTCGGGGATGGAGAAGCAGCGCACGAAGGAGCCGTAGGCTCGCTCGACCCTGTGGTAGCCGACCCGCTTGTCCTCTTTTTCAAACTTCCGCTCACCCTTGAGGGTCAACGTACCATTCTCGATCTGGATGTCGATGTCCTTGAGGTCGACATCGGGCAGATCGGCCTTTACGATGAGGGCCTCATCGGTTTCCATGATGTCCACGGGTGGCGCCCAGGGACGAGCGGTGACGGGTTCGCTGAAAAGGCGGTTGATGGCGTCCTGGAAGAGTCTCAGGCTCGGCAGCTCGAAACTGGCCAACGGATCGTATTTGGTGATCGCCATGGTTTGGACCTCCTTGCTACTTCCATGATAAATGATGCGCGTGATATTGTCAAGGTTTCTGCGTGAGTAAAATTAAACCATGTCGGCTGGCTCACACCCACGATTCACGCTCCGAGGCAAAGGCTTCCCCGCCCGGCCGCGGCTCTGGCAATCGCGCACGACCGGTTTATAATTGAGGCAGGAACGGACACGGATGGCGGTGCGTGCCCTACCTTCTCTGTGGCTTGCTGCAGCCCTATTCGCTCAACAGCCCAGACCCGCTCAGCCCGAACAGCCCCCTATCCGCGTTCAGGTCAACGAGGTCATCGTTCCCGTAACTGTCACCGACGAAAAGGGCGCCTTCGTTTCCAACCTCGAAGTGGGTGACTTCCTCGTCCTGGACGAGGGGCGGCCGCAGAAGATCGTCTACTTCAGCCGGGAGCAGGGCCAGCCGGTGGTGATTGGCTTCCTGCTCGATATGAGCAATACGACCCGCATCCACTGGAAAACCTTCCAGGAGGCGGTCCTCGAGCTGGTTTGGACCCTGCTGCCCGGGGACAAGAAGTTCTCCGGCTACCTCATCGCCTACTCGAACGAGCCCGAGTTGTTGGTGGATACCACGCACGATTCCGAAAAAATCGTCGAGAAGATCCGTAAGCTGAAACCGGGAGGCGGCTCCTCGCTGTTCGACGCCATCTGGATGGCGTGCACCCGCCGCAGCCTGATCGAGGGCGAGCCGATCGAGCCGCGCCGCATCCTCATCATCGTGGGTGACGGCAACGACAACTCGAGCAAGCACACGCTGGAGGAGGTGCTCGAGCTCGCTCAGCGCAACATGGTGACCATCTACGGGGTTTCGACCGTCGCCTTCGGGTTCACCAGCGAAGGCGAGAGGACGCTGCGGCGACTGGCCGAGGAAACCGGAGGCCGCGTCGAGTACCCGCTGCAAGGTGTGTACAAGGACGTATCCGGCTACCTATCGACTCCCTCCGACGAGGGCAATTATGCCCTGCGCGTGGGGACCGGCGGCTATGCGGCCGCCATTGCCAGCAGCATCGTGAGAAGCGTGGCGGCCGTGGCGGGGGAGATCACCACCCAGTACGTCTTGCGCTACGTCCCGGACGACACTGATTCGACTAAGGCGTTCCGAACCATCGAGGTGCGCGTGAACCTTCCCAACGTGAAGGTGCGCCACCGCAAGGGCTACTATAGGTTCAACCCCTAATGCGAAGCGCCCGTCCGTCCGATCTCACCTGGGGGGCCAGATGGCGGTCACGCTGATGACGCCGCCGACAAGAGCCGAATACGTGGTGCTGGAAGCGGCCCTGCCGGGTCGGGCTGCGTTGCCCGCAGGCATCCTTCTGCTCGATCGGGTGGCGGACCGGCTCTTCGTGAAGCTCCGTTCGGACTGGGCCGAGTGGGCGCCTCCGGCGGATGTCGAGGTTCTGAACCTGGTCGCTGCGGACCTGGCCGCACAGGCCGCCCAACTGGGGGCTTCTGCCCTGCTCTCCTTGCTCGAGGATCGGCTCTCGAATGCCCTCCGCGTTTCCGAGCGCCGCACGGCCGTCGTGTCAGATGTCCAGCGCGCGCTGGAACGGCTTTACGCCGCCGAGGTGGAAGGCAGTCACAGGGCGGCGCCGGTCATCCCGTTCAAAACCCACTTGCCCGTTTACTCCCTCCGTGCGGCGGCCGGCAAGTTCGGTCCCGAGCAAGAAGTGGATGCCGAACCGGAAGGCTGGATCCCACTGCCCCCGGGCCTGAGCCCCCCTGAGGACTTCTTCGCCTGTCACGTTTACGGCCGCTCGATGGAGCCGCGCATTCCCGATGGCAGTCTATGCCTGTTCCGGAGAATCCCGGCGGGGTCCCGCCAGGGGAAGCTCGTGCTTGTGCGCCACCGCGGCGCCTCCGAAGGCGCCGAGTTCACCGTCAAGCGTTACCGCAGCGAAAAAACCTATGACGAAGAAGGCGGCTGGCGGCACGCGCGGATCCTGCTGGAGCCGATCAACCCCGAGTATCCGATCCTCGAGCTCGGTCCCGACGAGTTCGAAGTGATCGCCGAGTTCGTCCGCGTGATCCCGATCGAGGAGACCTGAGAGCCTACCTGCCCAATCCGGCCCTCTGCCCGTCTCTGCTCCTCTCCGCGGCGCCCTAGGCCTGCCAACTCCGGCGACACGGCCTCTCCCCGGACGCACGATTCCGGCGCCGGCCCTTGACGCCGTGCTGACTCTTGACGGCCGCTCCCTCCCGTGCGCCATCCTCCGCCGCCTGGAGCTTGTCTGAAGCCCGGGCCGTGGTCGTAACCGGTTAGGAGTCCGACGCAACTTCGACCTTTACGCGACGCGCGAACGCGTAGCCTCCCGCCGCCGGCGCGGGGCGCTTGCTCTTTCACGGCTTGCTTGGTAATCGACCGGGATGGAGCCCGGCATGGACTTCACGCGCTCGCAGTCTCGGCCGAACTCAGCCTTAGGGCTGCAAGAAGCAAGCTCTGCACATCGCCGTTACTGCCTTTGGGCGATCGCGGAGTCCGCCATCCGGGCGGTCGACTATTCGGTCAGCAATTTGCCGCGGCCTTCACGGGCGCGCCAGGAGTTGTTCCGCCGCCGCCAGGGTCCGGAGGAGCACTTCGCGCGGATCGGCGTCGTTTTCGACGCGGACGGTGAGGCGGGGGCCGGGGCCCCACGGTTGCCAGCGGGCGAAGAACCGCTCGCAGGGGAAACCCGCGAAAATGGTCACGGCCGGCACTCCCAGAGCCGCCGCCGCATGTTGGCCGGCCGAATCGTAGCCCACGTACAAGCGGCTGCGCGCAATGGCCAAAGCAAAGCTTGCGAAGCTGCCCCGAAAAAGCCGGATGGTTCCGTGGCTTTGACCGGCGCGCTCGACGGCCCGCTCGACCCGCCGAGCCTCCTCTCCGCCCGGGCCCGTATCCACCAGCACGGGTGAAGCCAGCCGCGCCAGACCCGCCAACAAAGCGGCTTCGAACTCACCATCCAGCCGCTTGGCGGGATTTTCGCCCACGCCGAGGCTGACCGCGATGCCGGGAGTCTCGTCGCAATGCCCTTCGGGCGCCAACCAGGGTCGGGGGCCGTCGACGGCGAGGGTTTCCTGCGCCCACCGGCAGGCCAGCACGCCCAGCGGCTCCCCGCCGTCACCCCCATAGGTTCGGCTCTCGAAAAAGTAGTAGCGGTCGTCCTCGCAGACCGGAAGCAGGCCCAACTGGGTCAACCGCGAGTCAGGATCGAGCACCAGCGCCCCACTGTCGCGCAGCCGCTCGCGCAGGGCAAGTCCGGCTTTCAAGCGCTCGTCCAGTGACGCCGTGCGCCCGTACTCGACCGGAAGCCATCCGACGCGGCGCTCGCGGGCGAACAGCTCCCGGTTCGGGCGCGGGCCCGCCAGCAGGACCTCCGCGCGAGGAAAGCGGCGCAGGGCCGCCTGCAGCACCACGCTGGTGACGGCGATGTCGGCGCCCAGGGTGACGCGGGAAAGAACAACAACGGTCCGAATTGTTTCGACCGGCCCCGCGAACCGACGTACGCGCCGGATGCGATCGTACCGCTGCTCCAGCTCGGTCGCGCTCCAGAGTCCGGTTCGCTGGGCGATGACCTTGCTGAACAGCCGAACGTACTCGGCCACTGCGCCCGGGTCGAAGCTGTCCGAAAGGGCTTCGACGCGGCGCAGCAGCTCGGCGTCAGCGTGAGCCAAGGTACTTGCCAACAATCAGCTCCAACTTCCTGCGCGTGGCCTCGGGCACCGCCTTGGGATCGGTGATGACGGCGTGAGCCAGCGCCGAACCGCACGTGCATTCGCGTTTGCGCGGCAGCAGCGCCGCGGCCCGCGCCACCACGCGCACGGCGTTGGCCGCGTTGCGCGTCAGATTCTCGAGGATCTGATTCACCGTGACGGCATCGTGCTCAGGATGCCAGCAGTCGTAATCGGTGACCATGGCCACGGTTGCGTAACAGATCTCTGCCTCGCGCGCCAGCCGGGCTTCGGGCAGGTTGGTCATGCCGATCACGTCCAGGCCCCAGCTTCGGTATAGATTCGACTCGGCCTTGGTCGAGAACGCAGGACCCTCGATGCAGAGGTAGGTTCCCCCCAGACTGGCGCGCACGCCTTCGGCCGTGCAGGCCTCGTAGAGCACACGCGCCAATTGCGGGCAGACCGGATCGGCGAAACTGATGTGCGCCACCAGCCCTTCGCCGAAGAACGTGGAGGCCCGACTGCGCGTGCGGTCCACGAACTGGTCCGGGATCACGAAATCCAGAGGCCGGTGCTCCTCCTTGAGAGACCCTACGGCGCTCAGCGAAATGATCCGCTCCACGCCCAGCATCTTGAAACCGTAAATGTTGGCGCGGAAGTTGATCTCCGAGGGCATGAGGCGGTGTCCCCGGCCATGTCGCGCCAGAAAGGCCACGCGGCGCCCGGAGAGGGCGCCCACCACGAAAGCGTCCGAGGGCGCACCCCAGGGCGTCTCCAATCTCAGCTCGCGCTCGACCTGGAAGCCGGGCATCGTGTAGAGCCCGCTGCCTCCGACCACTCCGATTTCAGCTTTCGCATCCGGCGGCGCCTGCATGCGGCTTCACCTCTCCCATTCGGTAGAAAACGGCGTCAACTGTAGGCGGCCCGGCTTCACGAGCAGGGCGCAGGTACGATCTCCTCGCGTGCCGGGTCCCAGCGCACGGTGCGCCCCTGGCGGTAGCTTTCCACCGCCATGCGGCTCGCGATGGAAACGCGGAACCCGAGCTCGAACGGACAATTGGGCTCCTTGCCGGTGCGGACGGCGTCGAGGAAATCCTGCATGTGCGCGTGCGGCGGCGTACGGGTCGTGCCGGTCATTTCGTTTCCATCCGGGCGATTGACCTTTTGCGGGTAGTAGCGGATCTGCTGGCCCCGGGAGATGGTCCCGTCGGTTCCCAGCACGTCCTCGGTTACGCCCAGGTGGTTGTTGCCGAAGCCGGAATCCCACGTGAACAGGATTTCCTCAGAATGTTCCATGGAGACGTTCATGGTGTCCGGCACTTCGCGCCCGTCCTTCCACAGGTAAATGCCTCCGGTGGCCGTGACCGCGCGCGGAATCTCCAGGCCCAGAACCTTGTACCAGAAGGCGAGCTGGTGGCACATGTTCTCGTAGAAATTCCCGCCCGAGTAGTCCCAGAAAAACCGCCAATTCACGTAGCGGTTGGCGTCGAAGGGGCGCTCCGGCGCTTCGCCCAGGAAGGCCTTCCAGATGATGTTTTCCGGGGTCATGTCGGGATAGACGGGTCGTGCCCACTGCGGCTTGCCGTGCGGCGTGTTGCGGTACATGTGGGCATGGATGGCCGTGATCTTTCCTACCCAGCCGGTTTTGAGGAAGTTCACCGCGTCGACGATCTGACCGGAGGAACAGCCCTGGTGGCCCACCTGCACCACGCGGCCCTTGGCCCGCCGGTAGGCGGCGCGCATCCGCTTGGCGTGTTCGACGGTGAACGCCATGGTCTTCTCGACGTAGACGTGTTTGCCTGCGTCCAGCGAAGCCACGAAGTGCTCGCAGTGCAGATGCTGCGGCGTGGCGATAATCACGGCGTCGATGCCGGGTTCCTCGAGCAGGTAGCGGTAATCGAGAAAGGTCTTGGCCGCCGGCGCCAGCTTTTTCGCCTCTTCGAGCCGCCGCGTGTAAACGTCGGCGAAGGCGACCACCTCGGTGTTGGGGCAGGCCAGGGCCTCGCGGGTCAACTGCATGCCCCGGTCACCCGGACCGATCACGCCCAGTCGGATGCGGTCGTTGGCCCCAAGCACCCGTCCGGGAGCGATGCCGCCTGCCAGCCCCGTCGCCATGCGTCCGATGAAGCTACGGCGCGAATCCATCTGTTATGTCCCTGGTTTCAAATGCGACTTCCATCTTAACACCGGCCTCGGCGTGCTGCGGCCGAGCGCGTTCACACGCGCATCCGGAAAATTTCGCACGTCTCTTCAAGGCGTTGTAAGTCTCCGCCGCGCGCGCGTCTGCAGAGCTGTGGCATCGTGCGGGCAGAGAGGCGCTCTCGCGAGAGTCCCTGGAGGACAAAGCTGGTGGCCACCAGCCCCGCAGCCTGCGGCCGCTTCACCTGAACCCGTCCCTCGCAGCGCTACCATAGGAAGCGCCCGTGGAGATTCTCGCCGGTGTGCATCCCGTGTTGGAAGCCCTTCGCGCCGGGCGCCCGCTGGACCGCATCTTAGTGGCGCGCGGCTCTTCGCATGCCCGTCTGCGTGAGATCCTGGCCGCGGCCCGCGAGCGCGGGGTCCCGGTACGTTTCGAGCCGCGCGAAGCCCTGGATCGGGCAGCCGAAGGCGCGCCGCACCAGGGAGTCGTGGCGGTAGGAGCGGCCCGTCGGTACGCCGATTTGGAGGAGGTCGCGGCAGGCTCCGAACTGCTGGTCGCGCTGGACGGCGTGGAGGATCCCCACAATCTGGGCGCCATCATCCGGACCGCGTACGCGGCGGGCGCCGGCGGCGTCATCGTGCCCGCCCGGCGCGCCGTGGGGCTGACTGAGACCGTGGCCAAGGCGGCCTCCGGTGCGCTCGAGTACCTGAAGGTTGCCCGCGTGACCAACCTCAATCGCGCCCTCGACCACCTCAAGCAGCTGGGCTACTGGATCTACGGGCTGGACGAACGCGGTTCCGAAGTCTACTGTCGGCTCGAGTGGCGCAGGCCGACGGTGATCGTGCTGGGCGGCGAGGGACGCGGTCTGCACGAACACACGCGCAAGCGGTGCGACTATCTCGTGCGAATCCCGGTCGCGGGCGTCATCGCCTCGCTCAACGTTTCCGTGGCCGCCGGAATCGTGCTGTTCGAGTGGAAGCGACTGCGCGACGCAGGCGGCTAGTCACCCCCTGCGCACGCCTGCCAAACGCATAGGCTCAGCCACGGATCGTGCCTCCTGCGGGTCCGCTGGTGCGGATGCGTGCCGAGCGCATCCAACGCTCGACCTCGTGCCAGGGCCGCAGGCCCTCGGTGGAACCAAGCTCGGCCACCGTAAGCGCCGCGACCGCGTTGGCGAAACGAGCGCTCTCCTCCCAGCTCAGGCCGCGGCCCAGCGCGGCCAGGAATGCGCCGGCAAAGCAATCGCCGGCTCCGGTGGTGTCTGTGGCCGGGACCTCGAAGGCGGGAACCCGCACCCACCTGCCTTCCCGCCAAATGGCGCAGCCGTCTTCCCCCAGCTTGAAGACGACTGCGCCGACTCCGCAGGAGGCAAAGATGCGGGCGGCCTCTTGCAGGTGGGTGGATCGCGTCAGCCCGACGGTTTCTTCGCGGTTCACGAAAAGCAGATCGGTCCATTTCAGGGCGGGACCGAGGTCTTCCATCCATCGGCCGTGCTGGTCCCAGCCCGTATCGAGCGAGGTGGAAAGACCCGCCTGGCGCGCCTGCCGCAGGATCTGGGCGCCGTGGCGGCGCAGGCCCGGGATGGCGAACAGATTGGCCAAATGCAGGCGACCCATGCCCTCGATCAACGGGCCGGCCAACTCGGGGGGTTCCTGAAATGCTTCCCCGCTGACGCCCGGTGCGTGCAGCAGGAACCGATCGCCGCGCTCATTGACGAGGGAAACGGTCGTAGCCGTGGGCGCGCTTCCCCGGCGCACGAAGCTGGTATCGACGCCGGCGCGCGAAAGCTTTTCGAGCAGGGCGGCCCCGGCCGGGTCCGCTCCGATCCATCCCAGCAGACGGACCGGCGCCCCGAGCACCGCGAGCGTGAAGGCGGTGTTGGCCCCGTTGCCGCCCATCGTGTGGCGGATCGACCCCACCCAACTCGTGGTGTTCCAGCGCAGCTCCGACACCGGGCGCACGAGAACGTCGAAGACGATGTTGCCCAGGCAAAGCACGCCGTCCATGGTTCCGCTCGTTCGTCAAACCAACCGCACGGCGCTCACGGACCGCCCGCTGCCAGCGACTCCAAGAACGGGCGTTCCAGCGGCCAGACGGCTGCCACCCGAGCCTCGTGCTGTTCGAACACCCCGCGGGTCAGCACGCCGCTAAGATCGCGCGGGTTAGGCTGCTTGCTCTCGCGCGCGATCATCTCGCGCAGCGTCTCGGTGAGGCCCTCCAGCTGAACGAGGACCGCACGAGCCTGCGAGGGGCTCTTGCAGTGGACCTCGAGCCTCAACTCCAAACGATCGCCGACCGGGTGGAGCGCGAAAACCAGGTGCTCGGTCTCCGCCAGGACCTTCGCGAACAACCGCGTGCCCGTGGGCAGATCGCCTGCAGCCGCCAGCCGGTGCGACGGAAAAGCCGCCCAGACCGGCGCCTTGGGGGCCGGTCGCGGGAGCCATGCCGCGTGCCGGACCTGAAGCTGTTCGGCCGCCGAAGAATCGCGACTGACGGCCAGCGCCATCACGTCGGGTCTGAGCGGGAAGAAGGAAATCCGCCGCTCCGGCCTGCTTCCTGCCACGCGGCAGAAGCTGTTGCGACAGGATCCCCCGTTGCGCCGGACGAAACGCGCCAGGGTCCCCCAGTCGAAACGGCCGCGCAGCAAGAAAAAATTTCCATCAGGATGGAGCCCGACGAGCGCCTCCTGCAGATCCTGGCGCAGGTCGAAACCGGTCTGCTCCACGAAGGCTCGGTATTCGGGCTCCTCGCCGAGCTGTGAAAGCGCGAGCCATTCCAGGATCCCCAGGCGGCGAAGGCCTTCGACGTCGAAGTAGAGCAGGATCGTATCACCCGCCGGCATCCGCGCGAGCCAGTCCTCAAGGGCGCGCCCGTGCGCTCGGAAGCGGGCGACGGTGAGCACCGCCACCGCACACGCCAACGCCACGAGCAGGATCAGCAGCGCGGGCGGGATGCGCCGTTCCACACTGTCAGCTTACAACGCGTCGGACGGGCCGCACTCAAACCGCAACCGCTGCGACGCGCTCCCGCTTCCACAGTTCGACGTAAGGGCGCAATTGCCGCATCATCTGCTCGAAACCGGCAAACGTCAGGGACTGAGCGCCGTCGCTGGCTGCCTTTTCGGGCGCAGGATGCACCTCCACCATGAGGCCGTCGGCGCCGATGGCCACGGCCGCACGCGCCAGCGGGGGAACCAGGTGGCGGCGGCCGGTGGCGTGGCTGGGATCCACGATCACCGGCAGGTGAGTCAGCTCGTTCAGCACGGCTACGGCTGTGATGTCGCAGGTGTTGCGTGTGGCCGTCTCGAAGGTGCGGATGCCGCGTTCGCAAAGGATCACGTCGGGGTTGCCGTGCGCAACGATATACTCGGCCGACATGAGCAGCTCGTGCAGGGTCGAGCTCATGCCGCGCTTGAGCAGCACCGGTTTGCCGCACCGCCCGACCGCCTTCAGCAGCGAGAAGTTCTGCATGTTGCGGGCGCCGATCTGGAGTACGTCGGCGTATTCGGCCACCAGTTCGACGTCGCCGTCGCTGAGCACCTCGGTCACGATGTCCAGCCCGGTCGCCTCCTTGGCCTTGCGCAGCAGCCGCAAGCCTTCGCGCTCCAGACCCTGGAAGTCATAAGGAGAGGTGCGCGGTTTGAAAGCTCCCCCGCGGAGCAGGCGCGCCCCCGCGCGCGCCACGGCTTCCGCCGTCTCCAGGATCTGCCGTTCGGACTCGACCGCGCAGGGACCGGCGATGACGACGAACTCGTCGCCGCCGATCTCGACGCCGTTGACCCGGATGACGCTCTTTTCGCGACGGAACTCGCGGCTGACGAACTTGTAAGGTGCGGAGATGCGCACGGCATTCTCCACGCAAGGCATGGCCTGCAGCGATTCCAGGCACGCGGTGACGTCGCCGACGCCGATAGCCCCGATGACCACGCGCTCTTCGCCCTGGATGGTGTGGACCCGGTATCCGAACTCGCGGATGCGGTTACAGACGGCTTCGACGTCCTCCTTGGTCGCGTTGAGTTTCATGGAGACGATCATGCTCGAGCCTCCTTAGGACGGGACCCGGCCAACCGGTCCAGTCTCGCAGCCAAATAAAAAACCCACTCTTTCGAGTGGGTTGGCTTGTCTGAACTGTTTACTGACGGACCGCCAACGCCACTCTAGCCGGAGCGGCTAAAGCGCCAAAATCGGAACCAGAAGTTGGCGCCGGCGGTGACCATCAGGAAACAGTCAGTATAGCGCCTAGGGGCCCTGCCGGGCAAGAAAAAAGAGGCCGGTCCAAGGGAGGCAGGCGATACCGGCCCTAAAGTTTGGCGTCCGAAACCCGATCTATGCTCAGAGGAGCCCGCCGTGGGAGAGCCGGCAGCCGATACCGCCATCAAGGATTTGCCCGCGCTGTCGAAAATCCCGGCCTTCCCACCGATCGTGCTGCGAATTTTCGATCTGCTGTCCAGCGAGGAGGTGGAAGTGCGGCAGCTCGTCGAGCTGCTCATGGCAGACCCGGCCTTCTCCGCGCAAATCCTCCGATTGGCCAACTCGCCGCTGTTCGGCTTCCACTCCCGCATCGAAAGCCTCCAGCACGCGCTCGTCATCCTGGGCCTGAAACGGATCCGCAGCCTGGCCATGACCGTGGCCGCCGCCAACTACATGCAGGCCGCGATGAGGATCCAGGAGCTGTATCGCTGCTGGCGGCACACGCTGGCCTGTGCGCTTCTCAGCGAGGAACTGGCCCGCCTGACCGCACAGCCGCAAGACGTGGCTTACACGGCGGGCCTGCTGCATGACCTGGGCCGGCTGGGCCTGCTCGTCGCGCACCCTTCCGAGTATGCGCAGCTACTGAAACACGCCGACGAGAACGGCCTCCAGGTACTGGATCTCGAGCGCAAGTTATTCGGCGTGGATCACTGCGAGGCTGGACGAATCCTGGCCGAGCGCTGGAATCTGCCGGAGGACATCCGCATCGTCGCCGGACGGCACCACGATCCGCCCGGCGGCCCGGTGCGGGACGTCAGCGGCCTGGCATATCTCGCCTGTCAGCTCGCCGATGCCCTCGGGTTCTGGGTGGTGCCCCCTGCAAAGCCGCTTGCCGTCTCCGAGCTTCAGGAATTGTTGCCGGAGGAGTTCCGCGGACGCTTCCATGCGGACGCCGAGCAACTGCGCGCCGCCATCGAACGCCGGATCCGCTTCCACGGACTGCCGCCGGCCCCCGCCGAGACCGGCCCACAGCCCGCAGAAGCGACCGCCGAGTCGGGTGTACCCACCGAAGAAGAAGTCAACGACGTGCGCGAGGTCGCGGCTGCGGGAATTCCTGCGCGTTCGCTGTGGCGTGATCTCACCGTGGTCGTGCTTACCGGCCTGATCTTCTCCGCCGTTTTCATGGTGATGTTCTACCTGGTCAACCGCTGAACAGGCAGAGGCGGGCCGGGCCCCGAGTCGGCCAAGCCCCATCGGCGGTTCTGAGGAAATGGGGCTCGCCGCCGCGCGGCGCCGAGCGGTCCCACAGTCCCCGCAGCGGCATTCCGGCTTCGCCGGTATGAAGTGGGCACCCTGTTCTCTGGGCGAGCGGCCGCATGCGCCGGGTTCAGATCTCGCCCAGTGACCGCAGCGCAGCGCGAACCACCGGATCCGAGGCGAGCTCGACCTGATCGCCCTTGTCGACCCCCAGCGCCTGATTGAGGATCTCCGTTTTCAGCCGCATCGAGATCCATTCCCGCTCCCGCGTCCACTCGGCCACCGAAGGCTGGATTCTGCGCCCCGCCAGGTACGCCTGGAATTCATCGAGCACCGCCGGCGTAATCTCAAAAGAATCGGTCACCGTGTGCCGGCGAGTGAACTCCGTTGCGAAGGACGTAAACGCTCCGCTCGCCTCGACCACAGTGCGGAAGGGCGTCAACGGCTCCGGGTAAACCACGCGATCCGGCTGGATTCCGCCGGTCGCCGGCGCTTCGCTTTGGCCGGCCGGCCGCAGGGCGCTATCGGGGAGCGGACGTTGGATCGAACGCCCCTTCGGCGTGTAATAGTAAGCCGTGGTCAACGCAAGACCGGTGTTGTCGGAGAGCGGGTAGACGGTCTCGACGAGCCCCTTGCCGAAGCTGGGTTCGCCGACGATCACCGCCCGACGATGGTCCTGGAGTGCGCCGGCCACGATTTCGGCCGCGGAGGCGGTGCGGCCGTTGATGAGCACGGCGAGCGGAAATTCGTAAGGACGGGCGTCCTCCGGGACTTTTTCCTCTCGCGGGCCCACGGCGCGCCCGCGGGCGGTGAGCAGGCGAGTGCCCGGAGGCAGAAACAGAGCGGCGGTTTCGAGCGCGGACGGGAGCACGCCGCCGGGGTTATTCCTCAAGTCGAGTATCAGAGCCCTGAGCGAACTGCCGCCCAGCTTCTCGACGGCCTCCCGCACCTGCCGGCCGGTGTTGGCGTCGAAGCTCGTCACACGCAGGTAGCCCACGCCGGGAGCGATCAGAAAAGCCCGATCCACGCTCGGCGATTGCAACTCCTCGGGCGTCAGCGTAAGCGTGAGAATGTTCGGTGCTCCCGGCCGGCGAACCTCGAGGCGAGCCGGGCGTTGTCGCGATTCCCCCAGCAGTGCGATGAGCTGCTCCATGTCCAACCGGTCGAGCGAAATGTCGTTGATGGCAAGGATCTCGTCGCCCGGGGCGATGCCTGCGCGGGCCGAAGGGGTTCCCGGCAAGGCCTGGAGCACGATCACGCGGCCGGGCAGAACCGATACGATCGTTCCAAACCCCTTGCGGGTGGAACGCTCCAGCTCCTTGAGCTGCTCGAATTGCTCGGGATCGAAGAAGACGGAGTGGGGATCCAGGCGGCGCAGCATGCCCGGGATCGCCCCTCGGTAGATTGCCTGGTCCGGGTCCACCCGGTCCGCAGCCACGGCCTCGACCTTGGCGTAAACCTCCGTGAAGCGACGCAGCGCGGTAGGAACGTCGCCGGAGCTCTCCGGTTCCTGACCCGCAGCGGTCGCAAGCAGCGCGAGGCCGAGCAGTGCAAGCATCCTGTTCTCATTATCCGGGGCGCAAGGTCGGACCGGGCCTGCGTCCGGGTTGTCCTTTGCATGAGAGGCTCGATAGGCGAGGTGAAATGGAGGCCGCGCAGGAGAGCCGGTTCTCGGTAGGAATGGCCGGCCGTCGGAGGCGGCAGCCGATCAACCGGAGCGATCAGGAGCGTACCGGAACCAGGTGTATCTCGCAGCAGCACTCGCCGAGGCCGGCCACTGCGGTTGGGCTTGCTCAGGCCGCGTTCCTGTAGCGCCCCCGGGACTCCACCCTCAGGCCCCACAGCAGCGCTTGTACTTCTTGCCGCTGCCGCAGGGACAGGGTTCGTTCCGGCCGACTTTTCTGCCCCGCGAAACCGTGACCGGGGGCTCGAACAGTTCGCCTTCGGTTGCCCCCCGAGGCTGGCCAAAGGCCTCTCCGAAGGCCGGCGGCTGACCGGCGTCCGAAAGGCGGTCGTCGAGCACCTCGGCGACGATGCTCGCCTCTTCCTCCGACAGACCCCCTGCGATTTCCTCAATCTTCTGCAGGGTGCGGCGAGCGCCGGTGCGGGAAGGCTCCATGGGCGCGAGCGCAGCGTAGGAGGCCAGCGCTTCCCATCGCAGTGCCTCGTCGCGCATCAGGGCGGGCAGACGGTGCAGCTCGGCACGCAGTCCGAAAGAACCCAACCCGAGCACGGCCTGCCGTCGGACCTCGAGGTCCGGATCCGTCAGGTGTTCCCGCATGTACCGTGCGAAGTTGGGGTTGGCCGAGAGCCGCATGGCTTCGAGCGCCGCGGCGCGGGTGGCCGGGTTGTCGTAAAAATCCAGGATCCACCGCCGCACGAGCGCGTCGTCGTCCTCGGTATCGGCCACCGCGAGCAGCAGGTGCCGGCGTTCGACAAGCGGCGCGGAAGGATCAGCCAGGCGGGCCAGCACCTCCTCGCGCAAAGCGGCAGGAGCACCGGGCTTCAACAACGCCCGCCAACAGATGCCGCGCACCTCCGGGTCGGAGTCTTCGCGGGCCAGGGCGAGCAGCCGTCGTTCAATCTCGGGGGTAAGTTCACCGCGGGCACGGATCTCCGCTGCGGCGCCGGCGCGCCAAGACGGCTCGGGACTTTCGAGCAACGCCACCAGATCCTCTGAGGCCAGCTCCTCGAAGTCCGGGAGGCCCTCTTCGGGGTAAAGCGACCAGATGTCGAAAGGCTCGGGGGCTTCGGTTTCGCGCGGCTCGCCGAGGCGCTCGATGATGTCGCGGAGTTCCCTGCGATCGGCCTCGGCGGTCGTGCGCTCGAGAGCCTTTTCAAGCAGCGGCCGGGCGGCGGGATCGTTGTAGATCGACAGCGCCAGGGCGCCGAGCACGGGATCCCGCTCCAGCTCTTCGGCGAGTGCCTCCAGGATGCGCGAGTCTCGCACCCCCAGCGACGCCAGTACGTCATCGAGCTCGCTGGGATCCGCCAGTTGTGAGCGCAGCTGGAGCAGCGGCTCGAGCGCCGGCTCTCCTATGAGGCGGAAGGAGTCCTTCAAGGGTTCGGGCCATTCCTCGCGCTCGATGCGCCGGGCCAGCTCGATGAGCACCGGGATCATGGCCGGCGTGGCGAAGTGCCGCGCGATATTGAGGATGTCCCAGCTCAGATCATAGAGCTGGGTGTCGTCAACCTCCCGCAGAAAGGCGTACAGATCGGGCGCGCAGGCCTCTCCGCTTTCGAGAATCGCGCGCAGCCAGCGCCGATCCAAAGGGATCCTTCCGCGCGCCGCCTCGCGCAGCAGCTCGATAACGGGCGCCCGCGCGTATTCGCCGGGACTGAGCAGCATCAGTAAGTAGCCCTTCCTCCGCTGGCGTCGTAGACCTGTCCGGTCACGAACGAGCAGTCGGGACTGGCCAGAAAGTGAACGACGGCCGCGATTTCCTCCGGCGTTCCGGTCCGGCGCATGGGGATGCGGGACGTCATGTACTCGATCTGGGCGGGCGTGAGCTGCTCGAGGATGGGCGTCTGCACCACAGCCGGAGTCACCGCGTTCACGCAGATTCCGTCCAGCGCCACCTCCTTGGCCAGAGCCTTCGTGAAGCCGATGACGCCGGCCTTGCTGGCCGAGTACGCCGTCATGTTGGGATTGCCTTCCTTACCGGCGATGGAAGCGATATTGACGATGCGCCCGTAGCGGCGCTCGCGCATATGGGGAATGACAGCCCGGCAGCAATAGAAGACGCCGGTCATGTTGATGGCTAGCACGCGGTGCCAGTCCTCGTCGGTCTGCTCCCACAGAGGAGCAGCGCGGCCGGCGATGCCCGCGTTGTTGACCAGAATGTCCAGGCGACCCGTGCGATCCAGCACGTCGGCCACGGCCGCAGTGACGGAGCCGTAGTGGGTGACGTCGAGGTAGACGGCCATGGCCTGCGGTCCGGCCTGCAGGTTGATGGAAGCGGCGACCAGGCGGGCGCCCTCCAGATCGATGTCGGAAACCGCCACACGAGCGCCTGCCGCGGCCAATCGCCGTGCGATGGCCTCGCCGATGCCGCGAGCCGCCCCTGTGACCAGGGCGGTCTGGCCTGTCAAATCGAAATATTTCGCCGCGGGACTCACGCCGCCGGGCCGCTACTCTTCCTTGAGCACCTGCACCGTGATCTCGACCGTGACCTCCCGGTGCAGGCGGATGGGCACCCTGTATTCGCCCAGCTGTTTGATGGGGTGTTCGAGCTGGATCTTGCGGCGGTCGATGCGGAAGTTCTGCTGGGCCAGGGCCTGCGCGATGTGCAGCGCGGTGACCGAGCCGAAGAGCTGGTCGTGCTCGCCTGCCTTCTCGCGCAGCGTCACGGTGACGCCCGCCAGCATGCGCGCCAGCTCCTCGGCCTCTGCCTTCTCGCGCGCCTCGCGCCGCAGGGCCGCCAGCCGCTCCTGCTCGACGATCTTCTTGTTGGCCTCCGTGGCCGGAACCGCCAGTTTGCGCGGCAGCAGGTAGTTGCGCGCATAGCCGTCGGCCACGTTGACGATCTGGCCGCGTGAACCCAGCTTTTCGATGTCCTGCCTGAGGATGACTTCCATGGCAGCCTCCTGTTCTAGCGCGTGGTGAAGGGCAGCAGGGCGATGTTGCGCGCCTGCTTGATGGCATTGCTCAGCCGCCGCTGGTGCGGCGAGCACACGCCGGAAAGCCGCCGCGGGATGATGCGGCCTCGCTCGGTGATGAACGCGCTGAGCAGCTTGACGTCCTTGTAGTTGATGTCGTCAATCTTCTCGACGCAGAAGCGGCAGACCTTCTTGCGACGGAAGTACTGCCGCTTGGTGACCACCGCCTTGTCGGTGCCGGTGGTCTGCTGCGATGCGCTGATCGGTTTGCCTCCCTTACCTTCCGCCATGGCTCACTCCTGAGGAACCGGTTCACCGGGAACAGTCGCAGGCTGCGGAGCGGGCTTCTGTTGCGCCCGCCGCTCGCGCTCCCGTTTGCGCTTTTCCAGCCACTTCAGCTTCTGATCGATGCGCACGGTCAGGTACTTCAACACCAGATCCGAGACCCGGAAGCGTCTCTCGATCTCTTTGACCACGTCCGGCGCGGAGCCGTACTCCAGCAGCACGTAATAGCCCTCGTGCCGCTTTTCGACCGGATAGGCCAGCTTCCGGATGCCCCACTTTTCCACTTTGCGCACGTTGCCGCCGCCGGCGGCAATCACGCCTGTGATCTGTTCCAGGAAGGAGTCGATTTCCTCCTGCGCGGCGTCCGGCCGCACGATAAACAGTTGCTCGTAAATTCTCATTCTCCCTCTTCCGTTTGACCGGGGGCGCGACGATTGAACCTCGTCATGGCCTTCTCGACGCCCTCGGAAATGATCGCCACGACCGCCTGGGCCGCGTAGTCCAGGAAGCCGGGCAATTGTTCACGCTGCCGCGGTCCCATGGGCGACAGCAGAAACTCCGGGTCGGCCCGGCTGTCCCCGCCGGGATCGATGCCCAGCCGCACCCGTATGAAATCCTCGGTCTCCAGCACTTCGATGATGGACTCCATGCCGTGATGTCCGCCTGCCGAACCCCGCGGCCGGATGCGCAGCGCGCCCCAGGGAAGATCGTGATCGTCGTAGATGACGATCAGCTCCGACGGGGCAAATCCCTTGCGCTGCATGAGAGCTTGAACCGCCTCACCGCTCAGATTCATATAGGTCAGGGGCTTGGCCAGCATCACGGGCACTCCGGCGATCAGGCCCTCGCCCACCAGCGAGCGCGCCAGAGCGCGGTTGACTGGGATGCCGCATCCCGCCGCCAGGCGATCCACCACCATGAACCCCATGTTATGCGGCGAGAGTTCGTAGCGCCGACCGGGATTGCCCAATCCCACGATCAGAAACTTCCGCGGGATCGCGCCCGCCGCTTCCGGGCCGGCCTCGCTCATCTGGCCTGACGGCTCGGGCTATTTTTTCTTGCCCTCGCCCTCTTCCTCCTCTTCCTTCTTGCCCTTCTTGATCACTTCGGGTTCGGCGGCAGCCTGCGCGGCTTCCGCCGGCTCGCCAGTCGCAGCGCCCCTGAGGGCGATCACGTGCGCGATCACTGCCTCGGGGGAAGTGACCAGCCGCATGGAGCCCGTCATCGGGATGTCCCCGGCCCTGAGGTTCTGCCCGATCCACAAGGGCGTAACGTCCACGGTGAAATGCTCGGGGATCTCCTCGGGCAGGCACTCGATTTCGATCTCACGCGTAACGATCTCCAGCAGGCCGCCCTGCTGCTTGACCCCGCGCGGATCGCCCTGCGTGAGGACCGGCACGCGCACCCGGATCTTCTTGCTGGGATCGATGCGCTTGAAGTCCACGTGGAGCAGCTTGTCCGTGACCGGGTGGTATTGCCAGTCCACGATCATGGCGGGCGTGACCTCCCCGCCCCGCACGTTCAACTGGAAAATCGTGTTGTGTCCGCTGGGACTATGCAGGATGCGAGCCACCGCACGGGGATCCACCGACAGCGCCAAGCTGTCCTTGTATGCGCCGTAAAGCACCGCGGGGATGCGGCCGGATTGTCGCAACCGCCGCGCCTCGTTCTTGCCTCGCGCGGTGCGAATCTCTGCTTCGATCGTAATGTCCTTCCTCATGCCCTCTCCTCACCGGCGGGCGGTACCCGGCGAGGAACGCCGAATGCCTGCTCCTGGCATGCCGCCCGCGGCCGGCGCCGGTTGGCTGGGCGCCGGTCAAACAAACAACACGCTGATACTGGTCCCCTCGTGGATGGACCGGATGGCTCGGGCCAGCAGCGGGGCCACTGAAAGCACCCGGAACTTCGGGCAGTTCCGGGCCTGCTCGGGCAGCGGGATCGAGTTGGTCAACACCACCTCGATGATGCGCGATTCTGCGATCCGTGTCACCGCGTCGCGCGAAAGCACGCCGTGGGTGGCGCAGGCTCGGACACTGCGCGCCCCGCGCCTGAACAGAGCCTCGGTGCCGTCGACCAGCGTGCCACCCGTATCGATCAGGTCATCCACCATGAGACAGTCCCGGCCCTCGACCTCCCCGACCACGTGCATCACCTTGGTCACGTTGGTGTCCAACCGCCGCTTGTCGATGATGGCCAGCGGCGTACCGAGCCGGCGGGCGTAGGCGCGCGCTCGCTCGGCTCCGCCCGCATCGGGCGAAACCACCACCGTCTGCGGCGTCACGACCGATTTCAGATACTCGATCGTCACCGGCGTGGCGAACAGGTGGTCCACCGGGATGTCGAAGAAGCCCTGGATCTGCGCCGCGTGCAGATCCAGCGCCAGAATCCGGTTGGCTCCCGCCCTTTCCAGCAAGCTGGCGACCAGCTTGGCCGAGATCGGGACCCGAGGCCGATCCTTGCGATCCTGGCGGGCGTACCCATAATAGGGTAGCACCGCCGTGATGCGCTCCGCTGAGGCCCGCTTCAGCGCGTCGAGCATCAACAGAAGCTCCATCAAGTGGCGGTGCACGGGCCGGCAGGTCGGCTGCACCACGAAGGCGTCGGCCCCGCGCACGTTCTCCTGGATTTGGATGCTAATTTCGCCGTCGGCGAACTCCTTGATCTCCGCTTTGCCAAGCGGACAGCCCAGGTGCTGGCAAATCTCGTTCGCCAATTCCGGATTGGCTCTGCCTGTGAAAACCTTGATGTCGTTCATCTCGTATACCGGCTTAGCGGCGGCCACCACCGCCCGCTTCGTATGTGCGGCCGCAGCCAGCGACGCCACCAGCTCTGGTAGCGCGCTCGGCTCACCAGCGAAGCCACCACGGCCCGCTCTCCGAGGACGTGTCGGGCCCTCTCTGCCCCGCTACGCGACCGGAAGATCCCCGCGAGCGCGGATCCGCTCCCCGTAAGCAAAGCGAATTGCGCCCCCGCCGCTACAAGCCGAGCCTTGAGCCGCCGCAACGCCGGGCGCCGGCGGAAGACCACGGCCTCAAAGTCATTCGAGGGGGTCTCGGAAGCCTCGGCAGCGCTCAGGGTCCGGCTCCAGAGCGAAGACTGGAACTCTACTATGCTACGCTCCCAGGACCTTCCTGTCAACGTCGGCGACAGTTCTGCGTAGGCCTGGGCGGTGGAGATGCCCTCGCCCGGGACCACTACGACCGCCCACTCCTGCCGCCCTTCGGGCAAAGGGTACACCTCGCCCCCGCGGCCCAGCCCCAGCGCTCGCCCCCCGCAAAGAAAAAAGGGAACGTCGCTGCCCAGCTCCGAGGCCAGCTCGATCAGCCGTTCGGTTTCCATGCGAAGGCCTGCCAGGACCGGCAGCGCCAGCAGCACCGCAGCCGCGTCGCTGGAGCCGCCGCCCAGTCCGGCGCCTGTCGGGATGCGTTTGCTCAACCGCAGGCTGACTTCGCCCCGAAGACCGCCTCGCCGCACCAGCAGTTCGGCGGCGCGCTCCGCGAGATTGTTCTCGATGGGTGGCTCGCTTTCGACCGCGATGCGGACGGCCCGGCCGGGACGGTAACACAGCTCCAGCGTGTCGGCCAGCGAAATCGTCTGAAAGACCGTGCGCAGCTCGTGGTAGCCGTCCGCCCGCCGGCCGAGCACCCGCAGGTCCAGGTTGATCTTGGCCAGCGCGCGCACCCGGGCACGGCGCTCTTCTGGGTTCATCGCTCGTACTCGAGCAGTGAGAAGACGGGATAACCCTGCAGCTTGCGTCGCCCGCCGAGGAAGGTCAATTCCACCACGAAAGCAATCCCTTGCACGACACCTCCCAGCCGTTCGACCAGCTTGGCCACGGCCTGAGCCGTTCCCCCGGTCGCCAGCACGTCGTCAACGATCAGCACGCGCGCACCGGGCGTCACCGCGTCGCGGTGAATTTCGAGACTGTCGGTGCCGTATTCGAGGGCGTACTCGACCCGCTCAGTCGCCGCCGGAAGCTTGTTGGGCTTGCGGACGGGAACGAAGCCGGCGCCCAAGGCGTAGGCGACGGCGGGCGCGAAGATGAATCCGCGCGCCTCAATGCCCACGACCAATTCCGGGGGCGAATCCCGGTACTGCCGGGCCAGCGCGTCAATAGCCGTGCGCAGCCCCACCGGATCCTTGAGCAGGGTCGTGATGTCGTAGAAAAGGATGCCCGGCTTGGGGAAGTCGGGAACCTGCCGGATGAGAGATTTCAGTTCTTCAACTCGCACGCGCGCTCCTCGGAATTAGTCGACACGTCCTTCAGAAGTATCGAATACGGAAGTCGCTGTAATCCAGCACGGGAGCCTCCTTGCGTTCGACGCGTTGCACCCAGGCCATGCGCGGACCTTTCCAGAGGCGAGCCTCGAGATCGTCGAGCGCATCGGGGGGCCCGATGGCGTACACTTCGACGCGCCCGTCAGCGAGGTTCCGCGTGTAGCCCGCCAGGCCGAGCTCGTTCGCCGCTTGTTCGACGAAGTAACGGAAGCCCACGCCCTGGACGCGACCCTCGACGAAGTAGCGCCGGGCCGTGACGCCCTCGGACTTGCGACGACTGCTCACCGCCTTTTTATGCTAACGCGGCCGCCGATGGGCAGGGCGGCTTTGCGCGCGGCGCCGCAATTGCGGTTTGATAAGACGCATGAGAGCGAGCCCGTTTCTGTGCCTCATTCCGGCTATCGCCTCTTGCGCCGCCCCGAGCCGTTTCCTGGTGTATTTCGGGACCTACACCGGCGGCAAGAGCTCCAGCAAGGGAATCTACGTTGCACGCTTCGACGCGCGCACGGGGACGCTGGGCGACCCCGAACTGGCCGCCGAGGTTGCGAATCCCTCCTTCCTCGCCATTCATCCGAACCGGCGCTTTCTCTACGCCGTGGGCGAAAGCGGCGGTCCGCAGGGGGGTGCCGTGAGCGCTTTCGCCATCGAGCGGCCGTCCGGTTTGCTGAAGTCGATCAACCAGGTTTCCTCCCGCGGGCGCGGTCCCTGCCATCTGACGGTCGATGCCACGGGCCGCTACGTCCTTGTGGTCAACTACTCGAGCGGCAGTACCGCGGTGATTGCGCTGGGGGAGGATGGCAGCCTGGGCGAATCCACGGCGTTCGTCCAGCACGCGGGCTCCAGCGTGAACCCCAAGCGCCAAGAGGGGCCTCACGCGCACTCGGTGAACCTCTCGCCGGACAACCGCTTCGCCGTGGTCGCCGACCTTGGGCTGGATCAGGTGCTGGTGTACCGCTTCGATGCGACACGCGGATCGCTGGAGCCGAACGATCCGCCCTTCGTGCGCGTCGCGCCCGGCTCCGGCCCTCGACACTTCGCCTTCCATCCCTCGGGTCGCTTCGCTTACGTCATCAACGAGCTGGCCTCGACCATCACGGCTTTCCGCTGGGACGGCGCCCGCGGCACGCTCAGCGAGATCCAGACGGTCTCGACGCTGCCTCAGGACTTCTCCGGCGAGAACTACACGGCGGAGGTCGTGGTGCATCCCAACGGGCGCTTCCTGTACGGCTCCAATCGCGGTCACGATAGCATCGCCGCTTTCGCCATCGATGGCGAGGGCAAGCTCTCGCTTATAGGCCTGACCTCGACTGAGGGGAGTTTTCCCCGCAATTTCGCCCTCGATCCGACCGGTCGTTGGCTTTTCGCAGCCAACCAGCGATCCGACACGGTCGTGCTCTTCCGGGTGGACCCGAAGAGCGGCAAACTCGGGTCGGCCGGCCGCACGTTGCGGATCGGCTCGCCGGTGTGCGTACGTTTCGTCCCGGCGGACTGAGCTCGCCGTCGGCGCGCGCTACAATCCGGTTATGGCTTTTCCCGTTCATCGCATGCGTCGATTGCGCGCGCGCGAATCGCTGCGCCGCCTCGTCCGCGAGACGCACCTGGAGCCCTCGCAGCTCATTCTTCCGCTCTTCGTCTGCCCGGGCGAGGGAGTGCGTCGGGAGATCGGCGCCATGCCGGGCAACTACCAGCTCTCGGTGGACGAGCTGGTAAAGGAATGCGCCGAGGCTCGGCGGCTGGGCCTGGGGGGAGTGATCCTGTTCGGCATTCCGGAAAGCAAGGACGAGATGGCTTCCGGCGCTTACGCCGACGACGGCATCGTCCAGCGGGCCGTGCGGGCCGTCAAGCAGGAAGTGCCGGATCTGGTCGTCATCACCGACGTTTGCAACTGCGAGTACACCAGCCACGGCCACTGCGGGAAGGTCGTCAACGGCGAGGTGGACAACGACGCCACGCTGGAATGGCTGGCGGCGACGGCCGTCTCCCACGCCCGCGCGGGCGCCGACATCGTGGCGCCCTCGGACATGATGGATGGGCGGGTGGCGGCGATCCGGCGAGCCCTCGATGCCGCAGGCTTTCCGCACACGCCCATCCTCTCCTATGCGGCCAAGTACGCCTCGGTCTTCTACGGTCCTTTTCGGGAGGCCGCGGAATCGGCTCCCCGCTTCGGTGACCGACGCAGTTATCAGATGGACCCGCCCAACGCGCGGGAGGCCCTGCGCGAGATCGAACTCGATATCGAGGAAGGGGCGGATATCGTGATGGTGAAGCCCGCCCTCCCCTACCTGGACATCATCCGGCAGGCGCGCGATCGGTTCGATGTCCCGCTGGCCGCTTACCAGGTATCGGGCGAATTCAGCATGATCGTGGCCGCGGCCCGCAATGGATGGATCGACCGCGAGCGCGCCATGATGGAGACGCTCCTCGCCATCCGGCGCGCCGGCGCGGACCTGATCCTCACCTATTTCGCGCGGGAGGCGGCCCGCCTGCTGAGCTGAAGTCCGCTCAGCCTGCCAGCACCTTAAGCGCCTTGCGCAGGGCTGCGGGCGGCACCGAGATCAGGGCGCCCCAGCGCCCTGCCCCGCCGGTGACGGCGTGAGCCGAGACCACGTTGATGCCGGCTCCGGCCAGCTTTTCCATCACCTCGGCCAGCGCCCCCGGACGGTCCTCGCCGGTCACCAGCAGCGCCTTCTGCTTCTTGCCCAGCGCGAGCCCGACCTTGCGCGCCACGGCCCCCAGAGCCGGGGCCTTTTCCTCGACCGCGATGATGATCTCGGCCTTGCGCGCCTTCGGGTAACCCAGGAAAGCGATCAAGTTGATGCCCGCCTCCCTGAAAGCGTTGAGCACGCGCGCGCCTTCGCCCGGCTTGTCAGCGATCGTCGTGATGTAGTAAACCACTTGTGTCACTTCCGCCATTGCCATCTCCTCCTTCGCGGAGCCGGCTCCGGAGGCCGGCGGGCGCTTGCGCATTTGCTCGCCCGGCTTCCGGAAAGCAGCTGGCGAACGAAACATGAAGGTAAAAACTTGTTTTTACTAACCTACCCTACAACGGCCCGCCCCGCACTGTCAACGATTTTCTTGCGCACCCGCTCTCAAGCGAGCGGGACGATGGTAAGGTACGAGGTCAACGAGCGATGCCGGCACGCAACCATGTCGAGGTGGTGGCCCGGGCCTTCCGGGTGCTGGAAGCCCTCAGTGACGGTCCGATGGAACTGGGGGCGATCGCAGCCCGCACGGGACTGGGCAAGAGCACGGTCTTTCGCCTTCTGTACACCCTGAGAGAGCTGGGCTACGTCGAGCAGCCGGGACCCACGGCTCCCTACAGCCTTTCCTGGAAGATCGCCAAACTGGCGCGCCGGGCCGGCACCGATCGTGTGCTGGGGGAGCTGGCGCGCCCGCACCTGCTGCGCCTGCGGGACGAGCTCGACGAGTCAGCCTGGCTGGCCGAGTTTCGGCGCGGCAACGTCGTGATCAGCGGGGGCGTGCTGAGTGCGCAAAAGCTCCGGCTCTCGCTCGATGTGGGCGATACCTGCCCGCTGCATGCAAGCGCTCTAGGCAAGGCAGTGGCGGCCTGGCTGCCGGAGGGGCTGCGCCGGAAGCTGCTGGGTGAGGGGCCGCTGCCCCGTTTCACTCGGCGCACGATCACCAGTCGGGCGCGGCTGGAACAGGAGCTGAAACGGGTGCGTCGGTCAGGCTACTCCCTCAACGACGAGGAGACCATCGAGGGTGCGTTTCTGGCCGGCGCGCCGGTCTTCGATGCCGAAGGCCGCATCTGCGCTGCCATCAGTGTAAGCGCACCCAAGCCGCGCGTCACGCGCGCCCGGCGGAAGGCAATCATCGCCGCGGTCCGTCGAGCCGCGGCGGCGCTGACGCGCGAACTGGCCGAAGTGGGCTTCGTGTCGGCGGCCTGGCCGCGGCTGGAGTGACGGTTTTCCGCCATCCGCCGGTTTCTTGTCGCGCGCGCGCCCGCCAACCTGCTCCACCGGCTAGAGTTGCGCCTGGCAGCTGCCGTGCATGGGGGTAGTTCGCGATGCTGGATCCGATCGCCGGCGCGCTCGAGCGCTATATGGATCTGCTGGCCGCACGCCAGAAACTGGCGGCGTCGAATCTGGCCAACGCGGACACGCCCGGCTACCGGACGCTGGATCTGGACTTCCAGAGGGAGTTCCGGAGCCTGGCGGGGGCGGCAGCGCCGCGCCCGGTCGAAGTCGTCGGGCTTCCGGTCAAGAACGACGGCAACAACGTCAGCGTGGATCGCGAAGCGCGGCTGCTGGCGGAGAACGCGCTGCGGTTCAACCTGGCCGTGAACCTGCTGCGTTCCAACCTCCGCATGGTCCGCTCGGCGATTCAGGGAGGCAGGCAAACATGAGCTTGTTCGTGGCGCTTTCAGTGAGTGCTTCGGGACTGGCGGCACAACGGACGCGGGCCGAGCTGTTGGCTGAGAACCTGGCCAACGCCGAAACCACGCGCACGCCCGCGGGCGGGCCCTATCGACGCAAGGACGCCGTCTTCGCCGCCGAGCCGGCGGCTTCGGCCTTCGCCGACGCCTTCCACACGGAACTAGGCGGGTTGACGGGCGTGCGGGTGGTCGAAATCGTCGAGGATGCGCGGGAGCCGGAAAAGCGGTATCTGCCCGGCCATCCCGATGCCGACGCCGAGGGCTACGTGGCTTTCCCGCGGATCAACCCGGCCGAGGACATGGTGGACCTGATGGGTGCGGTCCGGGGCTATCAGGCCAACCTGGCCGCGATCTCGGCGATCAAGGATATGATCCACCGCTCGATCGACCTGTTGAGGTAGCGCGATGCCCGAAGCCGTAAGGTCGGTGTCTTCCGCTCTGGCCCCGCCCGAGTTGCCGGGGGCACGCCGCACGGCGTCGGCGGACTTCGGCGCGGTTTTGAAGCAGGCCGTCGAGCGGGTGGAGGGCATGCGCCGTCAGGCCGACGAGAGCGTGATGAAGCTGCTCGCAGGCGAGAACGAAGAGGTGCATCAGACCGTGCTGGCGGTGCAGAAGGCCGAGCTGGCGTTCGAGCTGTTCCTCGAGGTGCGCAACAAGGTCGTGCAGGCCTACCAGGAAATCATGCGCATGCCGATATAGGGCTGGGAGCGGGCTTTGAGACCCCGGGCCGGGTCCCGAGCCGGCGCCGTGAAGCATGAACCAGATTCGCAAGTTGCTGGCCAGCCTTAGCGTGCGGCAGAAGGTCAGCCTGCTGGCGGTGGCGGCCCTGGTGGCGGCAGGTCTGGCGGTTTTCACCAGTTGGCGGCGCGAGCGCGACTTCCGCCTTCTGTTTGCCGGCCTCGCCGCCGAGGATGCCGCGGCCGTCACGGAGAAGCTGCGGGCCGCCGGGATCGAATACCGGCTGGCCGAAAACGGCAGCGCCGTATTGGTGCCCTCGGCGCGCGTGGCTGAACTGCGGCTTCAGATGGCCGCGGCGGGCCTGCCGCGCAGCGGGCGCATCGGCTTCGAGCTGTTTGACCGTAGCAACTTCGGCGCGAGCGATTTCACCGAGCAGGTCAACTACCGCCGTGCGCTCGAAGGCGAACTGGAGCGGTCCGTGATGGCGCTGGCCGAGGTCGAGCAGGCTCGGGTGCACGTGACCTTTCCCAAGGACTCGGTCTTCCTGGAATCCCGACAGCCGGCCAAAGCGAGCGTGCTGGTGAAGCTCAAGCCGGGCGGGCGGCTGGCTCCGAGCAGCGTGCAGGCGATCTGCTACCTGGTGGCCAGCGCGGTGGAGGGACTGACCCCGGAAGCGGTCGCCGTACTCGACATGCGCGGCAACCTTCTCAACCGTGCGCGCTCATCGGCCACGGCGGAAGATTCCTCCGAGGTCGCCCTGGAACTCCGACAAAGGCTCGAGAGGGACCTTCTGGCCAAGATTCACGCCACGCTGGAGCCCCTGCTGGGTGTGGAGCATTTCCGTGCCGGGGTTTCGGTTGAATGCGACCTGACCAGCGGCGAGCAGAGCGAGGAGATCTTCGATCCCTCGCGCTCGGTCATGGTCACCTCGCAAAAGACCGAAGATATCAGCGGGACCCAGTTGGCCTCGGGTGTGCCGGGGACGGCCTCGAATCTGCCCCGGCCGACCTCACGGCCGGGGCAGACCGGCGTGGGCATGACCCGCCGGAGCGAGAGCATCGCCTACCAGGCGACGCGTACGGTCCGGCGGACGAAGATGCCGCAGGGCGCGGTCAAGAGGATATCGATCGCGGTCCTGCTCGATCAGAGCGTCCGCTGGGAGGGCGTCGGCCCACAGGCGAAAAGGATCCTGGAGCCGCCCCCGCCCGAGCGGGTCAAGGCCATCCGCGATCTGGTCGCTGCCGCGACCGGGCTGGTTCCCGAGCGGGGCGATCAACTCATCGTCGAAAGCCTGCCCTTCGAAACGACCTTGAACATGCCTCCGCCGGAGCCGTCCGCTCCGCCCGCAGCCGCGCCCTCGCGATGGCCCCCTTGGATCCCGAAGTTCCTCACCGACAACCCAGCCGTCCTGGCCGGCGCAACGGCCGTACCGATTCTGCTTCTGGCCGCGCTGATGTTCCTGTTGCGTCGCAAGGGCCGGCGAAGGGCGACAGTCGAGATACAGGCCTCGCTGCCCGCCGCCGCTCCTCAGGGGGCGCTGGAAGCGCCCCAGGCTTCGCCCGCCGAGGATCTTGAGTCCCGCCTGGCCGAGCAGGCGGCCCGCCAGCAGCAGCTGGAGGCCGAGGCGCTCAGCGCCCTGAAGCTGCCGCCGGTGACGACGAAAAAGACCGAGGTGCTGACCAAGCACCTGAGCGAGACGGTGAAAAAGAACCCGGCTTCGGCGGCGCAGATCCTCAGGAGCTGGCTTTATGAAACCGAGAAGTAAGGGGGCGTACGGAGCAGAGTCATGATCGTCAACACGGCTCAGAGCGAACCGTTACCCGGCATCCGTAAGGCCGCCATCCTGCTGGTGTCCCTCGGCGAGCAGACCAGCGCGGAGATCCTCAAGCACTTCGACGAAGAGGAGGTGCAGGCCATCGGGCGCGAGGTCGCGCGCATGGGCTCGGTGAACTCCGAGCAGGCTGAAGCCGTGCTCGAGGAGTTCTACCAGATGACGCTGGCGCACGACTTCATGCTGAAGGGCGGGCTGGAATACGCCCGTAAGCTGCTGATCAACGCGTTCGGTCCGGAGCAGGCCAAAAAGATCCTGGATCGGGTTGTCAAGGCGTTGGGCAGCGAGATGGCCAGCTTCGACGCGTTGCAGAAGGCCGATCCGCAGCAGTTGGCTAAGTTCATACACAACGAGCACCCGCAGACGATCGCTCTGGTGCTCTCCCACCTGAATCCGTCGCAGGCCGCGGCCTTGCTCGTCTCGCTGCCGCCCGAACTGCGGGCGGATGTGGCTCTGCGCATGGCCAATCTGGACCAGATCTCGCCCGAGATCATCGGCAAGATCGCCAGCATCATCGGCCAGAAGCTCAAGGCGCTGGGTGAAATGAGTCGCGAATCCTACGGCGGCGTGCGCGCAGTGGCCGAGATGTTCAACCGGCTGGATTCGGCCACCAGCAGAGAAATCCTGGACAAGATCGAACAGCAGGAACCCAACCTCGCCGAGACCATCCGCCATCTGATGTTCGTGTTCGAAGACATGCTCCTGATCGACGCCAACGGCATCAAGGAGGTTTTGGCGCGGGTGGACCGCAAGGTGCTCACGCTGGCCCTGAAGGGAACCAGCGAGGAACTCAAGCGGCACTTTCTGCAGAACATGTCCAAGCGGGGCGCGGAAATGCTGCTCGAGGACATGGAGGCGCTGGGGCCGGTGAAGATCAAAGAGGTGGAAGCGGCGCAGCAGCAGATTATCGCTATCGTACGGCAGCTCGAGGCCGAAGGCGTGCTCAGTCTGAAAGGGGCCGTCGGTGAGCAGTACGTGGTCTGAGGGCCGTCGGTGGCGCAAAGCGACTCGGGCTGTGAAGCGGAGGTCCGCACGCGGGCGGGGCCGCACTCGCCCGCTCCCGAGGCGTCCGGGCGGAGTTGGGGAATGCCGGACCGAAATCCGCAGGCTGCGCCGGAGGCTTGGGTCTGGGCGGCGAGGAGGTCGACATGGCGTCGAGAGTGGTGCGCGGCGAAGCGGCTGAAGCGGCGGAGCCGGCCCGCTGGCCGCTGGTGAGGCCCGACTCCGCACAACCGTGCCCGGAAGCGGTCTCGCAAGAGAGACTGCGTGCGCTTGAGCAGCGCCTGGACGAAGTCCAGCGCGAGGCTGCCGCCCGCGAACGGCAGGCCTTCGAAGCCGGCCACCGAAAGGGCGTCGAGGAGGGCTTCCAGCAAGCTTCTCAGCAACTCAAGCCCGTTCTGGAAGGCCTAGGACAGACTCTCAGAGAATGGCAGCAGGCGCGGCGCCGGCTGCGGCGCGAGGCTGAACGGGACGTGGTGCAGCTGGCCATAGCCATCGCTCGCCGGGTTCTGCACCGCGAGCTCAGCGTCGATCCGGAGGCGCTGCTGGGGATCGTCAAAGCGGCGCTGGAGCGGCTGGAGGGGCGCGAGGTGGATCGCATCCGCGTGCATCCGGCCGATGCCGGGCTGGTCGGATCCTATCTGGAGCAGGCCGGTCTCAAACAGGTGCGGCTGATCGCGGATCCGCAACTGGCGCGCGGTTCGCTGCTGCTCGAGACCATACAGGGCACGCTCGATGCTTCCGTGGAAACGCAGCTCGAAGAGATTCGCTACGGGCTGCTGGATCGCTTGGAGTCGAGGCCGTGAGCGAGAGGCTGGATCTGGGGCGCTATCAGCTGGTGCTGCAAAGACTGGATCCTTACCGCTGGACGGGCACGGTTCGCGAGCTGGTCGGGCTGCTGATCGAATCCGAAGGGCCGGCCGCGGCGGTAGGCGATTTCTGCGAGATCCGTTGCTCGGACGGACGCAAGATCCGCAGCCAGGTGGTGGGCTTCCGCAACGGGCGCGTGCTTTCGCTGCCGCTCGAGGAAACCGGGGGCCTGCAACTGGGTGATCCCATCGTCGCACGGAGGGACGAGGCGCGGGTGGCCGTGGGCGAAAGCCTGCTGGGCCGCGTGCTGGACGGTTTCGGCAAGCCGATGGACGAAAAAGGGCCCGTCGAGGCCGAGGATTACTACGAACTTTACAAACCGCCGCCCGGACCGCTGGAGCGCGAACCGATCCGCGAGCCGCTGGTCACCGGGATTCGCGCCATCGACAGCCTGCTGCCCTGCGGCAAGGGACAACGGATCGGCATCTTCGGGGGCAGCGGCGTGGGCAAAAGCGTACTGCTGGGCGCCATGTCGCGGCACAACTTCGCCGACGTCAGCGTCATCGCGCTGGTGGGCGAGCGCAATCGCGAAGTGCGGTCCTTCATCGAACAGGATTTGGGGCCGGAGGGCATGAAGCGTGCGGTCGTAGTCGTGGCCACCTCGGACCGTCCCGCGCCCTTGCGCGTGCGCGCCTGTTTCGTGGCGCTGGCCGTGGCCGAGTTCTTTCGGGATCGAGGTGCGGACGTGCTGCTGGTGATGGACTCGGTCACGCGACTGGCCATGGCCCAACGGGAGATCGGACTGGCAGCCGGCGAGCCTCCCAGTCAGAAGGGCTACACCCCCTCCGTATTCAACCTGCTGCCGCGCGTCTTCGAACGGGCGGGCAATTTCCGGCGCGGCTCGATCACGGGCTTCTTCACCGTGCTGGTGGAGGGCGACGACCTCAACGAACCGATCGCGGACGCCGTGCGCGCCATCCTCGACGGACACATCGTGCTTTCGCGCCGTCTGGCCGCCGCCGGGCACTATCCGGCCATCGACGTGCTGAACTCAGTCAGCCGGCTGGCTACCGAGATCACCCCGCCCGAGCACTGGCGCGCAGCGCAGCGCATCCGCGAAGCCCTCGCCGCCTACCATCAGGCGGAGGATCTGATCAACCTCGGCGCCTACGTCAGCGGGGCCAACCCGCAACTGGACGCAGTCCTGCGCGCACGGCCCAGGTTGCTCGACTTCCTGCGCCAGCCGGCCGAGGAGAAATGTGCGCTGGATGAAACGCGCGCCGGGCTCGAGCAGCTCGCCGCGATGCTGACAACGGCGTCGTGAAGCGCTTCGTCTTCCGGCTGGAGTCGGTGTTGCGCTGGCGGCGCAGCCGGTTCGAGCTCGAGCAAAACCGCCTCCGGGAGCTGACGGCCGAGCACGATCGGATTCGCCTGCGGCTTCGCGCGCTGGAAGAGGAGCAGCACAGGCAGGAAAGCGAGCTGCTTAGCTCAGGCGTGCTGAGCGGGGCCGAGCTGGCCGCCCTCGAAGCCTGGCGGCTGCGCCAAAGGGCAGAGCGAGAGCGCTGCCGGCGGGCGCTGAGGGAACTGGAACGAGGCCTCGCACAGCAACGCGAGCGCATGCTCGAAGCCCGAAGGCAGTTGCGCCTGCTGGAAACGCTGAAAGAGCGCCGCTATGCGGAATGGGAGGCGGAAGCAACCCGCGAGATGGAGGCTTTGGCCGCCGAATGCCACCTCGCCCGCCTGCGACGGGGGCCCGGCGGGGGAACAAAAGAGGGTCCGGTCTCGTCTTAGCTTCTAGAATGACCGGTACCGCCTCCTGGTGGGAAGCAGTGTCGGTGGCTGCGGCCTCGCTGCGTTCGAGCAAGCTGCGCAGCTTCCTGACCCTGCTGGGGATCATCCTGGCCACGACCACCTTGATCGCCGTCATGTCGGTGATTCACGGCATGGACGTGTACATCGCCGACACCGTCTCCGACATGGGAGTGGACGGCTTCCGCGTGACCCGTTTTCCGGTTTCAGGCCAGTTCGATCCCAAGAAGTTCGTGGAAATGTTGCGCAAGAACCCCGAGCTGAGTCCGGAGGAGTTCGAATTCCTGCGCTCACGGGCCCGGCTGGTCAGCGCCATGGGGATGCAGTCCGGGCGGCGCGCCTCGGTGGCCTGCGGCTCCGAGCAGATCGATGACGTCATGATCAGCGGCGTAAGCGCCAACATCGGGGCCATCACCAACACGCGCACGGCGCTGGGACGTTTTCTGGCGGACAGCGACGACCGCCGGCGGCTGGCGGTGGCCTTTATCGGAAACGATATCAAGGAAAAATGTTTTCCTTCGGTCGATCCCATCGGCAAGATCGTGCGCATCGAGGGCCGCCCGTTCGAGGTGGTGGGGGTGGCCAAGGCGCAGGGCAGCGTCTTCGGCCAATCGCGCGACGCATTCGTGATGATTCCCATCCAGACGTACTTCAAGATGTACGGATCGCGCCGCGGCATCAACTACGCGGCCAAGGCCCTCGGTCCCGAGTATCTTTACCAGGCGCAGGACGAAATCCGGATGCTGATACGCGCCTGGCGCCACCTGCGACCGGGCCAGGAGGACAATTTCGGCATCTTCTCCTCGGACACGCTGGTCGAGCGTTGGAATCAACTGACGGGCGCGATCGCGGCCACGGCGATCGGAGTGGTCTCGGTGTTCATGGTGGTAGGCGGGGTCGTGATCATGAACATCATGATGGCGGTGGTCACCGAGCGCACGCATGAGATCGGCATCCGCAAATCTGTGGGCGCGCGGCAGCGCGACATCATGAACCAGTTCTTGGTGGAATCGGCCATGCTGGCGGCCGCCGGAGGCTTGATCGGCGTAGTGCTGGCCTGGGTCGTCTCCGTGCTGGTCAGCAGGTTGACGCCGGTGCCCAGTGCGATTCCTCCTCATGCGGTGCTGCTGGGCGTAGGCCTGTCGGCCGGCGTGGGGCTCTTCTTCGGCATGTACCCGGCCCGGACGGCAGCCAAAATGGATCCTATCGCCGCGCTGAGGTTCGAGAAATGACCTGGGAGAGTCTGTACTCCGGCGCGGCCATGGCGCTGGCGACGATTCGGGCGCACAAGCTGCGCAGCTTCCTCACGGTGCTGGGCGTCATCATCGGCACGGCAGCGGTGATAGGGGTGGGTTCGATCATCACCGGACTGGACAGCACAGTGGGCAACATCTTTCACTCTCTGGGGCCGAACACCATCCTGGTGTACAAGTTCAGCATCGGTCCGCGGGTCGGCCGGCTAAGCGCCGAGGAACGCAATCGTAAACCGCTGACGCTGGAAAACGCTCGGGCCATCGCAGAACGCTGCCCTTCGGTCGAGCACGTGAGTCCTTATCTGCTGAGCCCCAACGTCTTCTCTCGGTTCGGCATGGACCGTGCGCGCTACAAGGGTGACGAGATCTACAACTTCGAGCTGGGAGGCACCGAGGAAGCCTACGCCTTGGGCGGCACCGAGATGAAGTACGGCCGGTTCCTTTCGGCCAACGACAACCAGTACCGGCTGCCGGTGTGCGTCATCGGCGAGGACATTCAGAAGCAGTGGTTCCCCAACGTGGATCCGGTGGGCAAGTGGATCGAGGTCAACGGTCGGAAACTGGAGATTATCGGCGCCATGAAGCGGCCGGCGACATCCTTCCCCGGCGAGGAGGACCGCCGCATCCTGCTGCCCTACTTCACCATGCGCAAGATGTTCCCCAATGCGCAGGAGCATTTGCTGGTGGTCATCGCCAAGCAGGGGCGCCTCGCGCAGGCCATGGACGAAGTGCGTCATGTGCTCCGTATCGAGCGTCGCGTGCCGCACAACGCGCCGGACAACTTCGCGCTTTCCACCCCGCAGCAGATGCTGGAGGATTTCCGGCGCATCATGGCGGTGACGGCCATCGTCACGGTGGTGTTGAGCTCGATCGGGCTGCTGGTGGGCGGCATCGGCGTCATGAACATCATGCTGGTTTCGGTCACCGAACGCACGCGCGAGATCGGCGTGCGCAAGGCGGTGGGCGCGCGCCGGGCCGACATCATCTGGCAGTTCCTGACCGAAGCGGTCGTGCTCACTTCGCTGGGAGGTCTCTTCGGGATGGCGTTGGGTTGGTTGATCTCCAAAGCAGCGCATCTGGTCTTTCCAAACCTCCCCACATCGGTGCCGCTTTGGGCGGCGGCCGCGGGGGTGCTGGTTTCGGTGGGAGTCGGTCTGTTCTTCGGCATCTGGCCGGCGGCCAAGGCGGCGCGCCTGGATCCAGTCGAGGCCCTGCGCTACGAATAAGTGTCGGCCAGGCGCGCCCGGGAGGGTTGCGGCGGACATGCCCACGGCCAGGGTCGGGGGACGCGCTTGCGCCCCCGATAGCTACGCACCAGTTCCAGAAACACTCCCAGGTCGGCATCCAGATCCGTCTCCACGCCGTCGAAGTAAAAGTTGCGGATCGGGAGACCTCCCAGGTCGCGGCTCAGCCGCGGATAAATCGCTTCCGAAACGACCCCGTTCATGCAGGTGAAAGGGCTTATGTCCACGATGCCGTCCACGCCCCGCCGCGCCAGGCAGGCGGCCTTGCCCACGTTGATGACCATCTCGCCGATGGCGCCCTCCTGCGGCAAGTAGGGCCGCGCCGCCTCGAGGATCTCTTTCATGGAAGGCTCGGCGTAGCCGGCAAAATCGCGCGCGAAGGGCTTCAGTAGCCGCTGTTCGTCGCGCCGCTGGATCCAGGCGCGCAGGCGGGCGGCGAATGCTTCGCGCGAGAAGCGGCGTCCCGTCAACCTGAGTAGGCGCAACTGTTCGGCGTGGCTGTACCAGACCCACTCGGCCACGTCGGACAGCCACACCTCGGCGCCATAGTCCTCCAGGCGGCGCACCAGGTCAGCGTTGGAGAAACTGTTCAGGCGGCAGAAAATCTCGCCCACCACACCGATGAGCGGCGTTGTCGGTTCGCGCCGCACAGGCAATTGGCGGAAGCGGTCCCGGCAAGTGATGAGGGCACGGCGCAACGCACGCATCTGCGGGCCGGGCGCCAAGGGGGCGCTCTCGATCGTGCGTGCGACTTCCTCTACGCACTCGCGGTAGAGCCCGTCCGCAGAACCCTTGGCGATTTCGTAGGGCCGGTGTTGTAGCAGCAGCTTGAGCAGGATGTCCGAAGCCAGAACGGCGCGCCACGCCGTGCGATGCAACGCCGAAGGCATCTGATAGCCATCGGCGCAGGTAGGCGACATGACGGCCGTGCCCTCGAAGCCGTGCTCCCGGAGCAGCCGGCGCAGATGCACTGCGTACTGGCCAAAGCGGCAGGGACCGTCGGCGCCGGGCATGAACAGCACGATCCGACGTGCCTCCTCGCCGCGCGCATAGAGCAGCACCTTCATGTAATCGCCGACGGTGATGCGCGCCGGAAGACACTCGTCGCCGCCGGTGTAGCGGGAGCCGACCTCGAGTGTGGCGGCGTCAGAGGGCCCCGTGACCTCAGCTTCCAAACCCGCGGCCCGGAAGGCGGCCGCCATCAAGCGCGCGCCGCCCCGGAACATGGCGTGGATGTAAATCTTCCTGCCCTCCAAGGAGCGCATCGGGAAGCTCCCAACGGAAGTCAGAATAGCCAAGTTTGCCGGCCGGCGGTAAAGCGCCAAATGCATGAGTCTGCTAGCTCTGGGGAGAGAGGTGATTACGATGCAAAGGACACTGGCCATGCTGCTGGCGAGCGCCTGCCTGGCAGCCCCCGCTCAGAAGACGCAGCGCGAGGTGGTCAACCCCACAACGCCCGAGGAGGATGCGCGACCCAACAGCGACCGCGTGCCCGAGGTCTACGCCGTTCCCGCCCGCTTCGAGCGCGTGGTGGTGCTGCGTTTCAAGTACCAGACGGACTTGCTGGCCGGACTACAGCGCATGGTGAAGGAACTCCGCATACGCAACGCGGTGATCCTGGCAGGAGCGGGTTCAGTGCGCGGCTACCACGTGCACGTGGTGAGCAACCGCACGTTTCCATCGAGGAACCTGTTCGTGCGCGATCCGACTGCGCCGGCAGACCTGGTGAGCATGAACGGCTATGTGATCGGGGGACGCGTCCACGCTCACGTCACGCTGGCCGACGGCGAGCGGGCCTTCGGCGGGCACCTGGAGCCCGGCACCGAGGTCTTCACCTTCGCGGTGGTGACGCTGGGGATCCTGAACGACGCCGCTGACCTGAGCCGCGTCGACGACAAGACGTTCCGTTGAAGCCTGGGCGGTTTTCAGAACGGAAGCGTGAACGGCACGAACTCGAACCGGCGCGGATCCAGGCCGCGCTCGGAAAGCTGCCGCATGCACTCGTCGACCGAATCGCCCACCGCTTCGATCCGGCGCAACGGCAGCCGTTCGGGTGAGTAGATTTCCAGCGCGATCCATTTCCCCTGGAGCGCGGCAGCCTCGCGCACGCGAAGACTTTCCGGGGACCGCCCGATGAATCGGGCAGGATCGAAGCGCGAATCCAGACCCATAAGGCTAACGATTCTAGCGCAGCGAGCGGGCGCACCCCGTCGGCGGCTCAGCGCTTTTTGAGCTCTTCGATCACCGCGGCGAGCCCGTGCCGGCGGTAAATTTCCGCCAGGCGCTGCTCTTCGGCCGAGGGCGGCAGCAGCCGACGGAGCCTGGAGTCCTCCAAGATCCGGCTTTCGGGAATCCAGATTTCGCCGTCGGCGAATTCGGCCTGCGTAACCAGACCGGTGAGACCCTCGACGACCAGGGGCTGCCCGCCGCTGTAAGCGAATCGCAGCGCAGCATCCTCGGTTGCCAAGGCGCGCGCGCCGGGCGCCAACACTCCCGCAGGCTTGCCGGGGATCGTACCTGCGAGGTACTCGCGTCCCTGACGATCGCGCAACAGCCAGGCAATTTCGAAGTACCGGATCGGCCGCGAGGAGCGGTTCCATACCTCGACGCGCGCCCAACGGGTCTCCGAGCCGCTAATCACGGCCTCACCGCGCAGCAACTCGAGCGGGGCGCCCGGGAGTTGCAGACAGGCGATTTCCACGGGGCGCGCGCCCACCGCTGCACTGGCGCGGCCGGCGCTTCCCAGCGCCCGGCTCACCTGTACGTCGAGCCGCGGCCGCTCGGCCAGGATCTCGAGCAGGTAGCGCCGCACCTGCTCCGGCCCGCCTGCCTCCAGGATTTGCCGCAGATAGCGGCGATCGCGTCGGGCTTCGAGCTCCCACACCGTCATCAGTCGGCGCGAGTTCAAGCGGTCTGGGCCGTAAAAGGAGAGATCGTCGAAGAGGACTCCGTCCAATTCCAGTTCGACCAGCGGACCGGCCATCGTGGCAGGACGCAAAAGGCGCAAGTCGACACGGACCGGGAAGGTGTCGCCCGGCTTGACGTCCAGACCCGGAACGCTGACGGAGGCCTTGCCTCCCGGCGTAGGCGCCTGCGCCACGACGAGCAACGTGATGCCCCGAATGTTGCGCGGCCCCAGGTTGCGCAACGTCAGCGAAGTGTGCAGGTCGAGAATGAGCGCGCTGCCGCGGGCCAGTTCGCGCGATTCGCCCCAGTCGGCCTCCGCGAGCGCGACCGGCGCGTCCTTAGGCAAGTTGACTTTCAAGGTGCTCGGTGAGCGCTGGGCGCCCGCCTGAACCGCCATCCAAGCAGCCGCCAGCAAGCCCAGCACCGTCTTATTGCGCGTAGACATGGCTGATCATCACCAGGCCGGTCTCAGCGTCCACGTAGCGCACACGCACCCCATCGCCGCTGGCGAACCGGCCGACGTCACTGGCGTGAGGATGCAGCAGCGTAAGCACAGCGCCACCCTGTCGCAGCTCGACCCCCGAGGCCGTAGCGGCCACTACGGCGCCGCGCCATCCCGCAGCCCGGCGCAAGGGCGGATGCCAGACCTGGAGCAGCCAGCCGGCGAGCAGGAGAACCAACACGGGTAGAGCGAGCGCGGCTGGGCGCCAACCGGCACGCTCCCCGCGCAGCGGCCGCACGCATTCGCCCGCCGCCAACCCGACGCGGATGTTAGCCCTCATCTCGGCGGCCAGCCGTTCCCAGTTCACGCCCGGCGGCATGTCATGCAGGTCGCGCAACAGAGTCCGCCAGCGGAGGAATTCCTGAACCTGCCCGCGGCAGGTCCCGCAACGGCGCAGGTGCCGGCGCAGGCGCGATCGGGCCCACCAACCCAGCTCGCGCCCCGCGTACAGCGCCAGCTCCGTCTCGGAGGGATGCATCAGAGCCTCCTTCGGGCCAAAAAGCGGCGGAACTTGACCCTGGCGTTGGCGATGTGCGAGCGCACAGTGGCCTTGGAGCAGTTCAGGCAGCGCGCCACCTCTTCCGCCGGCAGGTCTTCCACATCACGCAGGATGAGCGCCGCGCGTTCCCGCGGGGTCAGGGTCTGCAAGGCCTCCGCGAGCCATTCGCGCCGCTCAGCCTCGATGAGCAACTGCTCGGGAGATTCCAGCGGGCTGACCAGCGGCTCGCTTACCTCCTCCAGCTCGGACCAGTTCAGGCGCCCGTGCCGCCGTAAGAAGTCAATGGCCGTGTTGGTGGCGATGCGCGAAAGCCACTGAGCAGCGCGTTCCGCATCGCGCAACTGCTCGCGCCGTTGCAAGGCCTTGATGAAGGTCTCCTGCGTGAGGTCCTGCGCGTCAGGGACATTGCCGACGATGCGGTAGATGAGCAGGAAAATGCGCCGCAGGTGGTCGGCGATCAGCCGGTTCTCCCACTCCAAGGCGCCCTGCAAAGCGGGCTCGAGTGCTTCGCTCATACGGGCCGCTACCGCCATCGCCATGCGCCTTCATGAGTGTTGACGCAGGGCCGGGCCGAAGCGTGCAGCCTTTCCCGGTTCCGGCGGGCAGACCCCGGCACGGGCGGCGCTACTGAAATTATAGGCCCGCGCCGCCGCGAATCGTCGCATCGCAGCGTCCGGCGAGCGAAGTGCAGGTCCGATGGCATAGAATTGGCGCAGGCGCCGGAGGGTTGCCCATGAAACTGGCCGAAAGAATGAGTCGCCTGGGTACCGAGACCGCTTTTGACGTACTGGTGCGTGCTAGGGAGCTCGAGGCCCGGGGCCGCAAGATCGTCCATTTGGAAATTGGCGAACCCGACTTCGCCACGCCCTCCCACATCGTGGACGCAGCCAAGCGCGCGCTCGACGAGGGCTGGACGCATTACGGTCCCAGCCAGGGCTATCCTGACCTGCGCGAGGCGGTGGCGGATTACGTCAGCCGCACGCGAGGCGTCAGCATCGGAGCCGAGAACGTGGCCATAGTCCCCGGAGGCAAGCCCATCATTTTCTTTTCCATGTTGGCGCTGCTGGAGCCGGGTGACGAAGTGCTTTACCCGAATCCGGGCTTTCCCATTTACGAGTCCATGATTCGCTACCTGGGCGCGATCCCGGTGCCCATACCGCTCATCGAAGAGCGCGGCTTCGCGCTCGATCTGGACCGGCTGCGCGACAGCTTGAGCGATCGGACCCGGCTGCTGATCCTGAACTCGCCGCACAACCCCACCGGCGGCGTACTTTCGCGCGAGGACCTGGAAGCGATTGCCGGGATGGTCCGCGACCGTGACCTGATGATCCTCTCCGACGAAATCTACTCGCGGATTTGCTACGAGGGGACGCCCGCTTCCATCGCCGGCCTGCCCGGCATGCTCGAGAAGACCATCATCCTGGACGGCTTCTCGAAGACCTACGCGATGACGGGGTGGCGCATCGGCTACGGCGTGATGCCGGCATGGCTGGCAGCGGCTGTGACCAAACTCATGGTCAACTCCAACTCGTGTACGGCCAGCTTCACGCAACGGGCGGCGATGGCCGCGCTAAGGGGACCGCAGGACGAGGTCGCTCGCATGGTAGCGGAATTCCGTCGCCGCCGTGATGCCTTCTGCGAAGGACTCAACTCGCTTCCGGGATTCCGATGCGTCCTGCCGCAGGGCGCTTTTTACGCATTTCCCAACATCGAAGGGACCGGGCTGAGTTCGGCCGAGCTCGCCGATCGCCTGCTGGAAGAAGCGGGGGTGGCCTGCCTGAGCGGGACCGCCTTCGGCGCCTTTGGCGAGGGATACCTGCGCTTCAGCTATGCCAATTCTTACGAAAACCTGATGGAAGCCCTCGAGCGCATTCAAAGGTTCCTCGAGACGGTCCCTTCTTCTACCGTGCGCCTCGCGTAGCGGCGGCGCCGTTCGAGGGCGGGAGCAACTCCAGCACTGCAAGAATCGGCCGGTGGTCGGAGGCGACGCTTTCCTCGAGCACGCGGACCTCCAGCACGCGCCACCGCTCCGGCGGACGGTAGAGCACGTAATCGATCTGTCGGGTCGGGGCCGAGGCGGGAAATGTCGGCAGCGGCTGGTCGGCTCCCGCGACCTGCCAGGCCCGCCTCAGCGCTGCCATGGGCGGGCTCTCGGGCAGGGCGTTCATGTCACCGGCCAACAGGCTGGGCATCTCGGGCTCCTCGAGCGCGAATTCCACCAGGGCCTGCGCAGCCTTCAACCGGTCGGTCTCGCTCACGTCCAGGTGGGTGGCGAAAAACCGAAAAATGGCATGACCGGTCTCGGTGGGCCCCGAATAAACGTGGAGATGGATCACGCCGCGAGGTTCCCGGCCTGGCGTGAACGGCAGGGCGCGGTTGGCGTATCCGTTGATCGGAAGACGGGAAAGCACGGCGTTGCCGTACATGCCGCCCTGATAGTCGATGGTGCGGCCGAAGACGAACTGCATGCCCGTGAGGCAGGACAACTGCTGCGCCTGATCGAGAAGGCCGGTGCGCCGGGTGCAGCGGTCAACTTCCTGAAGGGCTGCCAGGTCGGGCTCAGCCTGAAGAATCACCTGCGCGATGCGGTGCAGGTCGAGCCGGCCGTCTGTCCCCTCACCGTGGTGGATGTTGTAACTGAGCACCACGACACGCTTGGGTTCGCGTAACTCCTGCCCGCCCGCCAGCAGGGCGAGCGCTAACAGAACACCGGAAACACGCCGCATGAACCTGATTCTCTTTCGCGGGGCCGAGTGGCGCAAGTCCGGTCAGCTGGAGGAACGGCCCTCGCCGCGCATGCAGGTTGACGATGCCGCGCCCGGGGCTTTTTCGACCCTCATGGTTGGCGCCGTTGGGGACTGCCCCTACTTCGGGAAGTCGGGCCCGGCCGCTGCGGCGGGCTCCAGCGCGGCGGACCGAAACCGGTCTTCTACAGCGCTTCGCAACAAACCGAACTGCGATCGGGCTGAGGCCGCCCGCGCAGAGCGTGCGGCTAATGCACTCGCCGGCCCTCTTCTCCCGTGCTCGGCGCGGGCCTGCCCAATAAAAAGGACGCCTCAGGCGCGCACCCGAAGCCTGCGGCCCAGCAGCAATAGCACCGACCCTACCAGCAGGATCGCGGCGGGCTCGGGTACGACGCCGTTGTTGACGAACGACTCGCTGTACCCTCCCTGGAATGCTTGCACGTGGATGCCAATGCGGAGGTCACCGCTATTTAGGGCGCCGATCACGTCATCCCAGCTCAGGCCGCCTTGCAGTGCGAACAAGACGCCCAGGGCCTCGTAAGGGTTGACGCCGTTATGCGAGGGAGGCGGGTCCGCGGTAGCGTGAAACGTCGCGTTGAATGGCGGGCTCAGCGAGTTCCCGCCGGGCAGGTTCGGCGGTGATCCACCGCCGCTGAATTGCACCCCGGTCATCCCGATCAACTGGGCTAGGGAGAGCAGGGCGCCGTCATCGAAATAGACCCCAGTGATGACCGAGGCCGAGGGCCCCGTATTGCGGAACCGGAACAAAACCTGGTCGGACGAAGACGGCCCGTATGGACTGGATCCGATCTGGACCGTTTGGCCGTTCCCGACCACGTCCACGAACAACTGAGCTTCCCCGGTTGCGCAACTGGAAGGATTGTTGTTGGTGATGCACTGGAAACTGTATGTGAGGATGTCGCCCCGGGCAGCGATGGCGGCGAACAACCACAACACCCAGGCGATGCGGAGCACCCGAATGCTGAGACCTGGCAGGTGACCTCCGGCTGCGAAGGGAGCAATTCAACCGCCAGCCGTTCGAGCGCTGCAGTTTTCGTACTTTCAAGAACATAGCTTCGGTGCTGTTCGCAGCAAATCCACGGAGTGGGGAACCCAGGAAAAAGCCTTTCAACCCCCGCTGACCACGGCCACGAAATGAACCTCGCTCGCGGCGGAAACTCGTTCGAGGACGCCAAGTGCGCTGATCCGGCCGTCCACTGCCACACGGATGTGCGACCTCAGACGCTCCCCCTCGAGCAACCTGTCCTTCAGGCCAGGCCATGCGCGATCGAGGTTCTCGATGATTTCGCGCACCGTGCCGCCTTCGACTTCCAACGAAGCTCTGCCGCCCGTAAGCCCCTGCAGCGGCGGCGGGATATAAACTACCGGCATTTGACGCGCCTCCATGGGACCACGCTTCCAAGATAGAACGGAAGGTTTGATGGGCGACTGCCGCAAGCGCACGCCCACGGCACCATAGCAATAGCGCTGGCCATCGCAGCCGGCGGGACCACAATGTTGGCCTCCCTAGCGCCGCGATCGCCAAGCGGCAGGTCAGGCTCGGCAACCTCCACGATAACGGTCTCGAGCGGCGGCACATCTTGCGCGGTTGGTCCACGGGAATCCAGGAGGCTGGGGTTCGCCATGATGCCCCGGTGACATCCACGCGAATTCCTCGCGGAGCGCCCAGCCGATGCCCCGTGCGCTGCCGCCTCGCATCTGACCCCCGACCGCGGTGGGGTAAACGGCCCTGCCCGCATCCTGCAGTGCCGTGAAGCGCACGATCCTCACCTTGCCCGTCTCAGGATCCACTTCGACGTCGACAATGGCGCCGGCAAAAGAGCCCCCGGCGCCGGCCGGGTTCACCGTCCGGCGCCGGATGACCGGCCCGCCCGTCTCCTCGAGCCGCTGGGCCAGCTCCGCGCACGTCATGCTGCGATCACCGGCGCGGAAAACGCCGCACTCGAAGCTCACCGCACCCAGTTCGACTTTCCAGAGCAGGGCAGCACGCTGCTTCATCTGGGGGACAACGTCATGCGCAGCTTCCCACGCCTCCCAGCGGGAATGCCGCCGATCACGGCGGCGACCTCCGCCCGAGCGGGCCAGCGTCTTCGCACCAGCTCGCTTTCGTAAATGGCGCAGCAAGGCACGGCCGCACCGCGCCGCAGCGTGCCCGAGTCGTCGCAGCCCAACTCGTTGGCCTCCGGGCTATGTTTGACGTCTACGAGCAGGGCGGCCTCGCGCCGGCCGTAGCGCATCCGGACCGGCAGATGGGCGCCACCGGCCAAGGGGAGGGCGCGCGGCTCCCGGGCGTGCGGTTCGAGAGCGGCCTGGACGGTGCGGGAGGCGGCGTAGTCGAACCACTTCGCGGGCACTCTGCTCCGAAATGGCCGGACGCGAGCAGCGTACCACGGGCGCCGCGCGGGTGCTTGACAGCCGCGGCGGTCGGAGGTAGTATTGATTAGGACTCCTAATCATATGGAGCGAGCCGACCGTCTGGAACGCGAAGCGGGGCCGGTCAGCGACAGGCTGGCCCACGCCCTGGCCCGGATCTCGGTTGCCTTGCGCCACCATGTCCAGCGCGGCGCCTCCGCGCGCGGACTTACCCCGACGCAGGGTGAGATCCTGCTCTGGCTGCGCAGCCACGGATCGGCCACCGTGGGCGAGGTCGCCCGCGGCTTGGCCGTAACTGCCGCCACCGCCAGCGACGCGGTGGATGCCCTGGTGGCCAAGAAGCTAGTCCGCAAGCAGCGCGAGACCCAGGACGCCCGCCTCGTGCGCCTGACGCTGACGGCGCGCGGCCGCCGGGAAGCGGCCCGGGCGGAGGCCTGGCCCGCCTTCCTGGGGGAGGCCGCGCAACTGTTGCCCGAAACCGAGCAGGCCTTTTTGCTGACGGCGCTCATACGCATCATCAAGACCTTGCAGGATCGCGGGCAGATTCCGGTCGCTCGCATGTGCGTGACCTGCACTTATTTCCGTCCGTTCGCGCACGCCGGATCGGCGCGGCCCCACCATTGCGATCTGGTGGACGCGCCTTTCGGCGAAGCATACCTGCGGGTAGACTGTCCCGAGCACGAAGCTGCGCCAGAGGGGCTGGCGGCGCGCAACTGGGAAGCCTACCTGGCCCGGTCTTCATTCCCAGGCTAAGGAGGTTCACGAATGAGTCAAACGGCTACTGCTCAGCCGCAGGGCATTCCCGGCTACACCTACGGCACTGCTGCGGTGCCGCGGGCGCCGATCACGCTGGAAGAGCTGGATCTGTTGAAGAAGACGCTGCTGTTCACCGACGAAGATGCGCACTGGCTGCGGGTCTCGCGCGACGTGCTGGCGCCGCACGTCGAGGAGTTGCTGGACGTGTGGTACGGCTTCGTCGGTTCGAACCCGCACCTGCTTCATTACTTCACGCGGATTTCCGACGGCCAGCCCGACGAAGCCTACCTGGCGGCCGTTCGCAAGCGCTTCGGGCAATGGGTGCTGGACACGGCCGCGGCCCATTACGATCAAGCCTGGCTCGACTACCAGATCGAGATCGGGCGGCGGCACCACCGCAGCGGCAAGAACCGCACCGACGGCGTGGCCGCGGTCGAGCACATCCACTACCGTTACGTGCCCGCCCTGATTTACCCCATCGCGGCCACCCTGAAGCCCTTCCTCGCCCGCAAGGGCCACAGCGCCGAGGAGGTGGAAAAGATGTGGCAGGCGTGGCTGAAGTCCCTCATCCTGCAAATCACGCTCTGGAGTTATCCCTACGTGAGAGAGGGAGACTTCTGAGTCCGAGACCAGGCGGCGGGTCCGACGCCCGCCGCCTGTGTTATGCTCGGTGCTTTCCACCATGAAGCGACGGGTCTTCCTGCTTGTTGCGGCCGTAGTGCCGCTCGTGCTCCGGGCCGAGAACGTCGATCTCTCGGTCGTCCACCGCATCAAGGCGGAGGCGTTCCAGAACTCGAAGGTGATGGATTACGCGTTTTATCTCACCGACGTCTACGGCCCACGTCTTTCCGGTTCGCCCAACTACCGTGCGGCGGCGGAATGGATCGTCCGCACGGCGCGCGAGATCGGCTTGGAGAATCCGCGGATGGAAAAGATCGGCGCAATCGGGCGCGGTTGGTCGTTCAGCCGTTTTTCGGCGCATATCGTCGAGCCCGTGCAGGCGCCCCTGATCGGCTTTCCGCTGGCCTGGAGCGGCGGTACCGAAGGGCCTGTCACCGCCGAGGCCGTGCTGGCCGTCATTCAGAGCGAAGCCGACTTCGATAGGTTCAAGGGCCAGCTCAAGGGCAAGATCGTGCTCACGGAGGCTGCGCGTCAGCTCGAGCCGCGCACCAACGCCGACTTCCGCCGCCTCACCGACGCCGAGCTGGCCGAACGCGCCCGTGCGCCCGAACCCGGGCCGCCGCAGTTTTTCATTCCCGTGCCTCGGCCGGGCGGCCAACCGCCGTCACCTCAGTTCCGCCAGATGATGCAAGCCCGCGAGCTGCGTGCAAAGCTGGCGCGTTTCCTGCGGGAAGAGGGCGCAGTGGCTGTGGTCACGCCGGGACTGCGCGGCGATTATGGCACCGTCTTCGGGGCTTCCGGGGGACCGCGAGAGCTCAAGGATCCGGTCCCGCCACCCACGATCGCGCTGGCGAGCGAGCACTACAACCGTCTGGTGCGCCTGCTCGAGAAAAAGATCCCCGTCAAGCTCGAGCTTGACGTACGCGTTCAGATCGAGGAAAAGGAAGTCGAAGGCTACAACGTGCTGGCGGATCTACCCGGCGCCCGCAAGAAGGACGAGTTGGTGATGATCGGCGCCCACCTGGACTCGTGGCACGGGGGCACGGGAGCCGCCGATAACGCCGCCGGCTGCGCCGTGATGATGGAAGTCATGCGGATCCTGAAGGTGCTGGGCCTCAAGATGGATCGCACCGTTCGCATGGCGCTTTGGGACGGCGAAGAATTGGGCTTTCTCGGTTCGCGAGCTTACGTCAAGGAATATCTCGCGGATCGCGAGACGATGGCGCTCAAGAAAGACTTCCCCAAGTTCTCGGTCTACTTCAACCTCGACAACGGCGGCGGCAAGATCCGCGGCGTCTACCTGCAGGGCAATGACATGGCACGCCCCATCTTCGAGGCGTGGCTCGCACCCTTCCGTGATCTCGGGGTGACGACTGTAACCATCGCCAACACCGGCGGGACCGATCACCTTTCCTTCGACGCCGTAGGGCTGCCCGGTTTCCAGTTCCTGCAGGACCCGCTCGATTACTCGAGCCGGGTACACCACTCCAACATGGACGTCTACGACCGGCTGCCGCGGGGCGATCTCATGCAGGCTTCGGCCGTGATTGCCTCCTGCGTTTATCACGCGGCCACGCGGCCCGATCTGATGCCGCGCAAGCCTCTGCCGCTTCCGCCGGCCAAACGGACCGAGCCCGCCAAACCGACGGCGTCGAACTGAGGCCGAGCCATGCGCGGGCGCGCGACGCTGGGCATCGTGTTTGTAGCGGCGGCGCTGCCGCTGGCGGCGCAGAAGACCCCAATTACGCACGAAGCCATATGGTTGATGAAGCGGGTCGGGGCTCCCGTCCCCAGTCCTGACGGCCGCTGGGTCGTATTCACGCTCGTGGAGCCGGCTTACGATGAAGCCAAGCAGGTCTCCGACCTCTGGATCGTGGCCGCCGACGGCAGCAGTCCGCCGCGCCGCCTGACGGCCACGCGCGGTCCGGAGAGCGACCCAGCCTGGAGCCCGGACAGTCGTCGCCTGGCTTTCTCCGCGCGCCGCGAAGGCGACGAGGCCAACCAGATTTACGTGCTGGATTTGGCGGGAGGCGATGCCGTTCGTGTGACGTCGCTCACGATGGGTGCCTCGGCGCCGCGCTGGAGCCCGGACGGTAAACTGCTTGCGTTCACTTCGCTGGTCTATCCCGGCGCTACGGATGAAGAGTCCAACCGCAAGATTGCGGCAGAGCGGAAGGCTCGGAAGGCGCGGGCGCGGATTTACGAAACGTTCCCGGTGCGTTTCTGGGATCGGTGGATCGAGGATACGCGGCCGCACCTGTTCGTTCAGGAGGCCGTCCCAGGGGCTAGGCCACGCGATCTGCTGGCCGGCACCAAGCTGGCGGCCGAAACCGGTTTCCGCGGGCGCAGGGAGCCGGAGGGTGGGGAGTCACTCGATGCTGCGTGGGCGCCGGACGGCCGCTCGCTGATCTTCGTGGCCACGACCCAGGCACACGCTGCTGCCTACTCGTGGGTCCCGACTCACCTCTACCAGGTGCCGCTCGAGGGTGGCGAGCCGCGCGCGCTCACCAGCGGCCGCGACAGCTTTCGCCGCCCGCTCTTCAGTCCCGACGGCAAGGCGCTGTACGCGCTATACGAGCCCCACACGGACAAGACCTACAACCTGGTGCGGCTGGCGCGATTCGATTGGCCCCTCTCGGGCCCGGCCCGTATTCTCACCGAGGGATGGGACCGCTCGGTGACCTCTTTCGCCGTCAGCCCGGACGGCGCCACGGTCTACCTGCTGGCCGAGGAGGCCGGCCATGAAAAGCCGTTCGCCGTCTCCGCTGCGGGCGGCCCCGTGCGGCCGCTATTCCGAGTGACCAACGGCTGCTACACGCGACTCGCCGTTCCAGCCAAGGCGCCGCAGACGCTGCTTTTCGCCAACTGGGAAAGCGCTGTCTCGCCGCCGGAGATCGTGCGCATCGAGCTCAGCGGCGGGCACTCGGCTCTCACCGAGTTCAACCGCGAGCGAGCCGCGGGCCTGGATTGGCAACCGTTACGGCAGTTCTGGTTCACGAGCCGCCGGGGCAAACAGATCCACAATTGGATGGCCTTGCCGGCCGGCTTCGATGAAAGCAAAAGATACCCGCTGCTCGTGTTGATGCACGGCGGACCGCATACCATGTGGCGCGACCACTTCTTCCTGCGCTGGAACTACCACCTTCTGGCCGCGCCAGGTTACGTCGTGCTGATGACGAACTACACCGGGTCGACGGGCTTCGGCGAGGCTTTTGCGCAGGCCATCCAGGGCGATCCCTTCCGCGGGCCTGCCGAGGAAATCAACCAGGCAGCGGACGAAGCCATCCGGCGCTTCCCCTTCATTGACGGGTCGCGCCAGGCGGCGGCGGGAGCCAGCTACGGCGGGCACCTGGCTTACTGGATGCAGGCGACCACGACCCGTTACCGCTGCCTCATCGCCCACGCGGGACTGATCGACCTGGAATCGCAGTGGGGCACTTCCGACATGGTTTATCATCGCGAGGTGGCTGCGGGCGGACCTCCCTGGGAAGGAGGGCGGGTGTGGCGCGAGCAGAACCCCATCCGTTACGCGAAGAATTTCCGCACGCCCATGCTGCTGACCGTCGGCGAGCGTGATTACCGCGTGCCGCTCAACCAGACGCTCGAAGCCTGGACGGTGCTCCAGCGGCTGCGCATTCCCGGCCGCCTCATCGTCTTCGAAGAGGCGAATCACTGGATCACCCGGGCCGAAGACAGCCGACTTTTCTACCAGGAAGTTCACGCCTGGTTGGAGAAACACCTGAAGAGGTGAGCGGCAGAGCCGCCCATAGCGCGGCTCAATCCACCGGGATCTCCCGGCGGATCGCGGCTACGCGCCCGTCCCGCAGGCCGAAGGTCACTGCGGCTTCATAACCCTCATGGTTGCGGTAGCGCAGGTATTCCGGCGTCTGCTCGGTGGGGAGGACCGAGCAAACACACGATGTCCGCCGCAGGCAGGCCGACGCTCAAGCCTTGCGTGAAGCGCCGGCGATCCGACCATACGAGCACCTCGAGTGTGAACTCGCGCGCCGGCTCCCCTTGCGGCTGTACGCGCAGGCGCCTGACGAACAGTCCGTCGTAAAGCAGCCTGTAGAGCTCGTTCCCCTGGCACGCCACGTGCGCATGGGGCCATTTCTCGCGCTCGACCGCTGCGGGCGGTCCGAGCTTGCGCCGCGTGGTCGCCTCGTCGGGTCCGATCAGGGAGGTCCGAGCCCTGAATATGAAGCTGCGGGCGCGTTGCTGGATGGGGCGCGGCGCGGGAGCGGGCTCGCGAGTTCATACCCGGGTCTCCGTCGGCACGGTCACGCATCGCAAGAAGTCGATGCCGGCGGGCCGCGTCGCCCCTGGCATGGCCTCAGCGCTTCTGCGAGGCCCAGAGAGCCTGGTCGAGATCCCAGAGAATGTCGTCCAGATCCTCGAGGCCGATCGAGAGGCGGATCATGTCGGGCGTCACCCCGGCCGCCTGCTGCTCTTCGGGGCTTAACTGCTGATGAGTGGTGGAAGCCGGGTGAATCACTAGGCTGCGGGCGTCGCCTACATTGGCCAAGTGCGAGAACAGCTTCACGCTGTCAATGAATTTCTTGCCCGCGTCGTAGCCGCCCTTGATGCCGAAGCTGAACACCGCTCCGGCCCCTTTGGGCAGATATTTCTTCGCGAGCTCATAGTAAGGGCTCGAGGGGAGCGAAGGGTAGTTCACCCAGGTCACCAGCTCGTGCTTCTCAAGGAACTGGGCCACGGCTAGGGCGTTGGAAACGTGCCGCTCCATCCTCAAGCCCAGAGTCTCGATCCCCTGCAGGAACAGGAAGGCATTGAAGGGGCTCATGCAGGGGCCCATGTCGCGGAGCCCTTCCACGCGCGCCTTGATGATGTAAGCCAGATTGCCGAAGGCCTCGGTGAACACCAGGCCATGGTAGGCGCGGGAGGGCTCGTTCAACTGCGGGAAGTTGCCCTCCTTCCAAGGAAACTTGCCGCTGTCCACGATGATGCCGCCGATCGAGGTGCCGTGGCCGCCCATGAACTTGGTGAGCGAATGCAGCACGATATCGGCCCCGAAATCGATAGGGCGGCAGAGATAGGGGGTGGCGAAGGTGTTGTCCACCACGAGGGGGATCTTGTGTTCGTGGGCGATGGCAGCCACGCGCTCGATGTCCAGGACATTCCCCCGCGGGTTGGAGACCGTCTCGGCATACAGACACTTGGTGCGCGGGGTGATGGCGCGCCGGAAATTCTCGGGATCGTCCGGATCCACAAAGACGACCTCGAAGCCCAGCTTGCGGAAGCTGATATCGAACTGGGTATAAGTCCCGCCGTAAAGAGTGCTGGCGGCCACCATCTGATCGCCCGCCTGCATCAGACTGCTGATGGCGAGAAACTGTGCGGCCTGGCCGCTGGAAGTGGCCAAAGCGGCGGCGCCGTTTTCCAGCGAGGCGACGCGCTCTTCGAGCACCGCCGTCGTGGGGTTCATGATGCGGGTATAAATGTTGCCGAACTTCTGCAACGCAAACAGCGCCGCGGCGTGATCCGTGTTCTGGAACACGTACGATGTGGTCTGGTAAATGGGCACGGCGCGCGCCAGCGTGGTCGGCTCCGGCGTGTAGCCGGCATGTAGCGCGCGCGTATTGAAACCGAATACTCGTTCCTCTGCCATCCTGCGTCCTCCCCTTGTCGATAGCTTTCTTTCAGGCCCGATTTGCGGGCAGGGACCGCTTGTACCACTGAAGCGTGCGCCGGAGCCCCTCTTCCAGGCTGAAGCGGGGCGCGTGTCCCAGATCGCGCACGGCAGCGGTGGGGTCCGCTTGCGAATGCCTGATGTCTCCCGGCCGCGGTGGGCCGTAACGGGCAGGCAACTCGATGCCTTCCAGGCTTTGGAGCAGCGCCCAGACCTGGTTGAGGCTGTAGCGCCGCCCGTTTCCGCCATTATAAACTTTCCCGCCCACACCCTCTGCGCGAGCAGCTTTCAGCGTCAGCGCGGCCACGTCCTCCACGTAAGTGAAATCACGGCTCTGCTCGCCGTCACCGAAAATCGTGGGCGGGCGCCGCTCCACCAGCGCCTTCATGAAGACCGAGATGACGCCGGAGTAAGGGCTTCCGGGATCCTGGCGCGGACCGTACACGTTGAAGTACCGTATGCTCACCGTCTCCAGCCCGAAGCAAGAGTAAAAGACCGATGCGTAGTACTCGCCCACCAGCTTCTGCACGGCGTAGGGGGACAGCGGCCGCGGAGGCATGGTCTCCACCTTGGGCAGCGTCTCGGTATCCCCGTAAGCTGAGGACGAGGCGGCGTAGACGACGCGCCGCACGCCGCCGTCACGGCAGGCCCTGAAGACCTGGAACGTTCCGTTTACGTTTACGTCATGCGTGAGGGCAGGCTCGGCGATCGAGCGCGGGACCGAAGGAATGGCGGCCAGATGGAACACGACGTCCGCGCCGCGCACCAGGGCCACAACCTCCTCGTAGCAGCGGACGTCGATGCGATGGAAGTCGATCCGGTCGCGGACCTCGTCGAGATTTTCTTCCCTGCCGGTGAGCAGATTGTCGATCACCACGACGCGGTGGGCGCCTTCGGCCAGCAGGGCGCGCACCAGCGCCGAGCCGATGAAGCCGGCGCCGCCGGTGACCACGTACCGCGCCATTACGATGGCTCTTCCGCTCAGAGCAGAGCGATCTGTTCTTCGAGATAGCGCAGCGATTCTTCCACGACCTTGTCGGGTCCGCCCGTGAAGTCGAAAGCCTCGAGCGAGACCCAGCCCTGGTAGTTGCGGCGCTTGAGCACGCGCAGCACAGGCTTGAAGTCGTAATCGCCCAGACCCGGGCGACGGCCGTCCATCTCGTTCACGTGCACGTGACGGATCAGATCGAAGTACCGGTCGACGAGCACGTCGTGCGGCTCCGTCTCCGCTACGGCGTTGTGTGTGTCGAACATGGTGCGGATGGCCGGGTGGTTGATCGTGTTGACCACCTCCACCGCTTCGGCGAGCGACGTGACGACATCGGTCTGATCGGGTGAGAGCGCCTCCACCAGCACGGTTACGCCGCGCTGGGCCGCGTGCTCGGCCAGCCCGGCGAGGCCCTCGACGAAGTGCTTCTTGGCTTCGGCGGGCGACAGACCGCCGGTCGCAGAGCGCTGTTTGGGCGAACCGAACACCATCACGCCGCCGTCACCCAGGTCGGCGCAGAGGTCAATCAGCCCGTGTACGTACTGCCAGCTTCTCTCGCGAATGGCGCGGTCGGGCGTGGTGACGTGGATATCCTTGGGGCCGACCAGCAGCCAGTGCAGGCCGACGAAAGTCAGACCCTCGGACTCGATGATCCGTCGGTACTCGCGGCGCTTGTCGGCAGGCACCGTGGTGGCGTCCTCGGCAAGGGTGAACGGCGCCAGCTCGATGCCGGTGTAACCGATCTTGCGAATGGTTTTGGCCGCCTGGGCAAAGTCCCAGTCCTTGAAGCCTTCGTTGCAAGTGGCATGCTTGAAGACGTACGACATATCAACACAGTTTAGCGGTTCGCCGTAGTGGGTCTCCAGCGGCCTCCGCACCTGAGCCCCCCATGGGGCGATCGGGAGGCATTCGAGGGCGTCCGGTCAGCTCGCGTCCCGTGCTCCGGGACGGCGTCCGCCGAACCGGACACGATCCCCCGCCGGCCAGTCCGCGCTTACGTGCAGCCGCCCGCCTGGTCGCGCAGCCGATCCGCGCCATGCGGTCTGTCCGGGTGCAGCCGCGGCGACCAGGCCCACCACAGGCATCGACAGGCGTGGCCGGCTGCGTGCTAGCGTGTCAAAGCGGGATTCGACCAAGGTCGCCGACTCGATATAGCGGTCTGACGAGAAGAGATAGCCTTCGCGGTCGCTGCCCAGCAGAATGCCGAACGGCCGGGTTACGGGAATGCGCGCGACTGCCCGTTGCAGGTCTGGCGCGATCACTTCGAGCCAGGAACGGTCAGCCCTTGGGCGCAGGCCGGCAATGATTTGCACTACGACCGTGTCGTCCGGCAGGGTGGCGCCGTTCTGGATCCTGTCATAGGCGGTCCGGCGTTGCGCTTGTCCGTACCAAACGGACTGTAGCTCCACTTCGCCGAGCCCGGTTCCGGCGGGTCGCTTCACATCCAGGAATTTTCCCCGTGGAGCGAAGCGCCACAACTGAAGGGGATTGGCGGGCAGGAACAGGATGTCCCCCCTGCGCCGCAGCAGTACGCCCTCGCGAAAGAAGCGTGCAGCAGTCGAGCTTACCACCAATGGGGGCAAACCCAACCGCGGCGGCCCCAGCGGCTTGCCATCGTCGACCCGGAAGCGTCTGAGGGCTGCATGGGAGTCTCCCGTGCGGGCCAGGCCGAGCACCCAGATCTGCCCGTCCGTGACGAGCACACGCATGGTGGCGCTGCTCAGATAACGACTCCACGCCATCGAAATTCCGCCTTGGTCCACTTTGACGGCGTGCAGCCACCCTGCATCGGCGCCCGTCAGATACGCATGCTCGGCGTGGCAGCCCGCTACCGCTGCACCCTCGAGAACTTCGTGTCCACGGTGCCGCGCCACGAGTCGCAAGTCCGAACAGGCTGAGCTCGCCGCCGTTTGTGATCACCACGGAACCGTCGGGGCAAGCCGCGCCCCTGAAGAAGGACTGGGGCGAAAGCGGACCGATGGCCGTCGTCCAGACCGTTTCCAGACGAAACTCCCGGCCAGGCGCCGCCGGCGTTACAGTGAGAAGGGAAAGCAAGCGCCACATAACTCACCGCCTTGTACTTCAGCGAACGCTCGCCTTCCCGGCGAGGACAGCTTCCCGGTTCGCCGCGGGGCCGCCGGAACCGATGCCCTCGCGACCCTGGGTCCAGCAGCTATTCAGTTCGAGCCAAAAACCGTCGCAAAGACAAGCCGCGATTTGGTCGCAGGCACAGTACGAGATGCACTCCGGACAGGGTCAACACGTCTCGGAGCTACAGGACCAACCTTCGGAACACGCGACCCGCCACAGCGGGGCGTCGGCACTGTAGATGCATTCCGGCGCGGGCCAAAGCGGGACGACGGCCGACAGAGAGGCGAGAATCGCCAAGGCGATGCTTTTCCTGCGGGAGGGGCGCTGCTCTGCTGCCGGCTTGAGGCCTGCATTGGCATCTCCCTCCCTGCCCTTCCCTCCCTGCCCTCCCTATGCGCCCTCCCCCGAAAACCGTGTCAATCCCCGGCTGGCTCGCTGCGGAGAGGCTTGTTCCGTGATTGCTGCCGGAGGCGCAGCGCGCAGATCCTGGCGCGGGATCCGCCTCTCGGTCGCCGAACCCGTGCAAAGTGCGGCGTAGACTCGGCGAACCGTTCGGTTCCGCGTTTTACCGGGGACTCGCCGCCCGGCCGAGGCTGCCAGTCCCCGATGTCACCGCAAAAGGCTGGTTGCGAACATGATCCGCCGGGAACCAATGCCGATTTCTTCAACGCCTGCGCTTGCGAGCCAGCAGGATCAGGGTGAGCCCGCGCCACGGAAGCAAAGCGTCCACACGCCGCCACAACCACACGGTCTTGTCGAAGATCTTCAGGGTGAGTTTGTGGATGGACTGCCGGCCGAACAGTCCTCCGTAGACCTTCCAAGCCAGCGCGCCGACGCGGTTGAGCTGCCAGGCCCGTTCGACGCATAGGCCCGCAGCCTCCATCATCGTGCTCAGCTCCTCGCGCCGGAAGCGCCGGCGATGGCCGAGGCGGCGGTCGATGCCGCAATAAAGGGAAGGCCCTTGCGGAACCAGCACCAGCATGGCGCCGCCCGGCTCGAGCACGTCGGCAGCCGCTCGCACGGTGGCGGAGGGATCCTCGAGGAACTCGAGCACGTTGATGAGGAGGACGGTTTCGAAGCGCTGACCGAGCTCCACGAAGTCCTCAGGCCGGGCGGGGTCGAGTGGCCGCACCTCGACGTTGGGGGTGCGCAAGAACCGGTTATTCAAAGCGTGCAGGTAAAGGGGATCACGCTCGGTAGCGACGTAACGCAGCTTGCGCCCCATCAGCCGCGCCGTCATGTGACCGATGCCGGCGCCCACCTCCAGCACGCTGTCGCCCACGTGCGGCCGCAGCAGCTGCGCGATCCAGCTCAAGTATCGCGGCGTCCCCGTGAGGTTGTTCAGCAGCCCGCGCCCGTATGGCTCTACGTACAGGTCGTCGATCAGCCAGAAGCGCACAATGGTCGCCAGCGCCTGCAGCCCGTCCTTCCAACCGATCTTCTTGCCCTCTTCGTAGGTGCGGCCGTGGTAGCTGATGGGCGTCTCGTAAATGCGGAAGTTCCGCTTGGCCGACTTCATGACGATCTCGGGCTCGAAGCCGAAGCGGTCCGAGCGGATGGGGATGCTCTTGAGCAGGTCGGTTCGGAAGACCTTGTAGCAGGTCTCCATGTCGGTGAGATTCAGATTGGAGAACAAATTGGAGACCAGCGTGAGGAACTTGTTGATCATCGAGTGGCGGAAGGGCAGCACGCGCGTCTGCTCGCTGCCCCGGTAGCGGGAGCCGAAGACGGCGTCAGCGTGGCCGTCCAGCAAGGGACGCAGCAGGCGGGGGTACTCGTTGGGATCGTACTCGAGGTCGGCGTCTTGGATGAGGCAAAAGTCGCCGGTGGCCTGCTGGATGGCGGTGCGGACGGCGGCGCCCTTACCGCGGTTGACGGGGTGCCGGAACAGGCGAATCTCCGGATGCGCGGCCGCCATGCGCTCCAGAATCGCCCACGTGCCGTCGGTAGAACAATCGTCGACGATGATGATCTCCCGATCCATGTTCTCGGGCAGCGGCGCGGCAAGCACCTGCTGAAGGCAGCGCTCGACCACGGTGCGCTCGTTGTAAACCGGCATCAGGATCGAGAGCTTCATGGGAAATACCCCAGTATAAGGAATCCGCGCACGGGCTCTGGCCGCGCTGACGCTGTCGTACAATGACGGCGATGGCGAGCGCGAAGGTGCTGCTGGAGACGAATCTGCCCGGCCTACGGCCGCTGGCGCGGGGCAAGGTGCGGGATATCTACGATCTGGGTGACCGCCTGTTGATCGTGGCCACGGACCGCATTTCCGCGTTCGACTACGTCTTGCCCACGGGCATTCCCGACAAGGGAAGGGTTTTGACGCAGCTTTCGATATTTTGGTTTGAGTTTCTTCGCGATATCGTTCCGGTGCACTTCCTGACGGCCGACGTGGAAGAGTATCCCGAACCCCTACCGCGCTACCGCGAGCAACTGGAAGGGCGCTCGATGCTGGTGCGGCGCGCCCAGATGCTTCCAGTGGAATGCGTGGCGCGCGGTTACCTTGCGGGTTCGGGCTGGAAGGACTACCAGCGCTCCGGCGCCGTCTGCGGAATCCCGCTGCCGCCCGGCTTGAAAGAGAGCGAAAAACTGCCCGAGCCCATCTTCACGCCGGCCACCAAGGCGCAGAGCGGCCACGACGAAAACATTTCCATGGAAGATGTCGAGGTGCTGGTGGGCCGCGACCTGGCCTGGCGGCTGCGCGACCTCACGCTGCGCATCTATCGGAAAGCCGCCGAGTACGCCGAAAGCCGCGGCATCATCATCGCGGACACCAAGTTTGAGTTCGGCCTCGTCGACGGCGAACTGGTGCTGGCTGACGAAGTCCTCACGCCCGATTCCTCACGCTTCTGGCCGCGCCAGGGCTACCAACCGGGAGGACCGCAACCCTCCTTCGACAAGCAGTACGTCCGCGATTACCTGGAATCCGTCGGTTGGAACAAGCAGCCGCCGGCGCCGCCGCTGCCGCCGGAAGTGGCCGAGAGGACGGCCGAAAAGTATCGTGAAGCCTATCGCGCACTGACGGGCAGATCGTTGTGAACTGGCTGGATTACGTCCTGCTCGCGCTGGTGGCGGGCTCGGTGATCGCCGGGCTCTGGAAGGGCCTGGCGCGTTCGCTCATCGGTCTGGCGGCGGTCATCGCGGGTTTCCTTTGCGCGCTCTGGTTTTACGGCGTGGTGGGAGCATTCTTTTACGAATACCTCAGCTCGCGGCGGCTGGCTCATCTGCTCGGCTTTCTTCTGATCTTCCTGGGCATCGTAGTCGTCGGCATGCTGCTGGCCGCGCTGGCGGCGCGGTTGCTCAAGCGGGCGCATCTGAGCTGGCTCGATCACCTGCTAGGCGGGGGATTCGGGTTGGCGCGCGGCGCCCTGGCGGCCGCCGCTCTGCTGGTGGCGATCATGGCCTTCGCGCCCAAGCCGCCCCCACGCGCGGTCGTCGGATCGCGCCTGGCTCCCTACGTGCTGGAGGCGGCGCGTTGGATCGTCGCGGCTGCTCCTTACGAGGTGCGACAGGGATTCCAGCAAAGTTACGAGCGCCTTCGGGAATTGGGGGAGTCCGTCCTGCCCGGCCACCCTAAGGATATCGCGGGCCAGCCGCTTTGAACCGCATGCGGGACGAACTCGTCGCGCTACTCGCGAACTACCCTATTCTCACGCTGTTCGTGGTGATCGGCCTCGGCTACCTGGTTGGCGAGACCAACCTGCTGGGTTTCCGGTTCGGAATCGCGGGGGTGCTGTTCGTGGGTCTGGCAGTGGGAGCACTCGACCCGTCGGTGGCTCTGCCGGAAGTCATCCCCGCGCTCGGCCTCATTATATTCGTTTATGCCGTAGGCATCCACTCGGCCCCGGCGTTGCGCGACGTGCTGCGCCGGCAGGGAGGGCGCGACAATCTGTTGGCGGCAGGAGTGCTCGTGTTCGGAGCCGCGCTGGCCCTTGGGGTGGCGCGCTGGCTTTCCCTGCCCGCCCCGCGGGCGGCCGGGTTGTTCTGCGGAGCGTTGACCAATACGCCTGCGCTGGCGGCGGTGCGCGAGCAGCTGAGGGATCGGGCGCCGGCACGCAGCAAAAGCGCCGAGCAGGCGACGCGGGAGGCCGAGGACGCCGTGGTGGCCTATAGTTTGGCCTATCCACTGGGCGTGCTCGGCGTGCTCCTGTGTTTCGAGCTGCTCCGGCGATTCTGGAAGCCGGAATTCGCACCCCGGGAGGAGGCCCCAGAGATCCAGGTGAAGAATTTCGTGGTGAAGAATCCCGGTGTGATCGGGCGCACGCTGGGCGACGTGCTGCGCGTGCATAAGGACGTTGGTTTCGTGGTCAGCCGGATCCGCCACGAAGGCCGCACTGACATCGCATCGTCGGCCATGCGCCTGGCTGAAGGGGATCTCGTGGTGGTGGTTGGCGATGCCACGGCCCTCGAGAGAGCCGAGCAGATCTTCGGCGAACCCACCGAGGCGCACATCGAAGTCGACCGCAGCGAGCTGGACTACCGTCGCGTCTTTGTTTCCAGCAAGCAGGTGGTCGGCAAGCGCATCCGCGACTTGGATCTGCCCAACCGTCTGCACGCCACGATCACGCGCCTGCGGCGGGGGGATGTGGATCTGGTGCCCGCGCCGGAAACGCGCCTGGAGCTGGGCGACCAGGTGCGGGTGTTGACTCGCAAGGACAATTTCGCAGCCGTGCGGGAGTTCTTCGGAGACTCGATTCGAGGCACCGCGGAGACCGATTTTGGCTCCATCGCCCTCGGCATGGTGATCGGGGTGTTCGTCGGCATGATGCCCATCCCACTGCCGGGCGGCCATACGGTGAGGCTGGGGCTGGCCGGGGGGCCGCTGCTGGTGGCGCTGTTGCTGGGTCACTGGGAGCGCACGGGCGACATCTGCTGGCTCATTCCCGTCAGCGCGAATCTCACGCTGCGGCGCATCGGGCTGTTGCTTTTCATGGCGGGCATCGGCACGCGCGCGGGATACCAGTTCGGCCACACGGTGGCGCAGAGCGGGCTTGGGCTGGTGGCGGGCGGGGCGGCGGTCACTTTCGGGGTCACGCTGGCGACCATGATTGTGGGCTACAAGGGGCTCGGTATTCCCTACGACACGCTGATGGGGCTGATGTCCGGGATCCAGACTCAACCGGCGTGCCTTGCGTACGCTACGGATCAGAGCCGCTCGGAAACTCCGAACGTGGCGTACGCCTCCGTCTACCCGTTGGCGACGATCGTCAAGATCGTCCTGGCGCAGGTGCTTGCGGCCTGGCCTGCCGACGGCGGCTCAGGGGGTTAGCCTCCGGACAGGTCGGCGCCCCGGCGCGGGGTCAAGTCGCCTTGACAGGGACCCCCGCGGCTTGGTAGATTCACAGATTCGTTTCCAGGTTGTTGACCGAAGGACAAAAAGCGGCGGGTGGAGTGCCATCGTGTACGGCCCGCACCGGTAACGAGAGAACTCCATGCAGCAGCCGTACTTCGTCGTCGTTCTTGCGCATTCGCTGCACGGCAGGCTCCGCAGGTTCCAGGTCCCGCAACGGGTTGTTTACCTGATCCTGGCCTTCGCCCTGCTCGGCTGCGTCTCCATGTTCGGATTCGTCTCGAGCTACGTGCGCATGGCCTGGAAGGTCGTGCACTACAATTCGCTGCGCGAAGAGGTGCGGGCGTTGCGGGCGCAGTACGAGAACCTGCAAAGGGAGGCCCACGAGACTCACGATCAGCTCGCCACCCTACAGTTGTTCGCCAGTCAGGTCTCGGTGGCTTACGGGATCAAGCAGAAGCTGGAGGGACCGGCGGATATCTCGGGCGAAGGCCGCCTCATCCCCACCTACCAGGAGACCTTGCAGGAATACAATTTTCTTCGCTCGACTACGTTCTCCCGGTTCCGGAACTTCAGTCCGCGATGGCGGGCGAACTCGCGACCCAACATCTGGCCAGTGGAGGGCCGGCTGCAAGGATCCTTCGGCATGCGCATCGACCCCTTCTCTGGGGAAGGTAGCTTTCACCGGGGCGTCGACATCTCGGCGCCATATGGCAGCCCCGTGCGGGTGACGGCCGACGGAGTTGTCGTTCAGGCCGGCTACATGAGCGGCTACGGCCGCCTAGTGGTGGTCGATCATGGGAACGGGCTCCAAACCGTTTACGCCCACCTGTCCCGGATCTCGGTGATCCCTGGCCAGGAGGTGCGCCGCGGTGAAATCATCGGCGGAGTCGGGACCTCAGGGCGGGTGACCGCTCCCCACCTGCACTACGAAGTCCGGATCGCCGGGAACCCCGTCAACCCGTTCACTTACTTGCGCAGCTCGTTGGTGGCTCCGCCCAGACGAGACCTGCCGTTCTGAGCTCTCTATCGATCTCCGGAAGGCGGCCGTTCGGCGTGGGCGGGATAGCGTATACTACAGCCTTTGGGTCGGTGATTCTCTGACGACTGGAGCACGCCCATGGCCGCCGTGAGAACTGCACCTCTGCCCGCCCCGCCGGAGACGGAGGGGACCAATCCGGAAGCCGACCTCGCCTGGCGTTTCCTCCATTACATGTTCCTCATGCGCGAGGTCGAGGACCGCATCGAGCGCAAGCTCTACCGACAAGGCAAAATCGTGGGGGGCGTCTACTCGGGGCGTGGGCAGGAAGCCATCTCGGTGGGCGCAGGCTTGACGGCTGAACCCGAAGACGTACTCTTTCCCTGCCACCGGGACTTGGCCCTTTACTTCATCCGCGGCGTGCATCCGCGCGAAGTGTTCGCCCAGTACATGGGGCGAGTGGGCGGGCTGACCCGGGGCAAGGACGGCAACATGCACATGGGCGACATGAAACGTCGCCTAGTGGCCATCATCAGCTCGATCGGCGCCTCCCTGCCCGTGGCCGCCGGAGCCGCCCTGGCGCTCAAGTACCGGGGCTCGCGCAACATCGCCTACGTGTTCTTCGGCGACGGGGCCACCAGCCGGGGCGACTTTCACGAAGGCGTGAATTTTGCGGCCGTGCAGAAGTTGCCGCTGGTGCTCGTCTGCAACAACAACCAATACGCGTACTCGACGCCATTGGAGCTTCAGATGGCTTGCGCGAACGTGGCCGACCGCGGCCCCGGCTACGGGATCCCGGCCGAGATCGTCGACGGCAACGACGCCTTCGCCGTCTACCACGCCGTGAGCCGCGCCGCCGAGCACGCGCGCCGCGGCCTGGGGCCGTATCTGGTGGAGTGCAAGACGTTCCGCATGTCGGGCCACTCCGCGCACGACGCGGCTGAGTACGTCCCCAAGCACCTATTCGAGGAGTGGGCGGCGAAGGACCCGATCAAACGGATCGAACGGCTGCTGATCGAGAAAGGCTGGGCCGACGCCAGCGATCTGGAGGCCCTCTATGCCTCGCTGCGGCGACAGATCGACGAGGCTGTCGAATGGGCTGAGAACAGTCCCTTCCCGGATCCCTCCGAGCTGACCGCCAACGTTTACGAACAGAGTTGAGTCATGCCGGTCACCTACCTGGAAGCCATCCGCCAGGGCATCTGGGAAGAGATGGAGCGCGATCCGGACGTGTTCATTCTCGGCGAGGACGTCGCGGTCTACGGCGGCCCGTTCAAGATCACCGTGGGCATGCTCGAGCGGTTCGGCCCCATGCGCGTGATCGACACGCCGCTGGCGGAGGCGGCCATTGCGGGAGCGGCGATCGGGGCGGCGCTGATGGGCCTGCGGCCCATCGCGGAGATGCAATTCGCGGACTTCCTCTCCTGTGCCTTCGACCAGATCGTGAACTTCGCCGCCAAGTGCCGCTACCGCTGGGGCGCGGCCGTGCCTATGGTCGTGCGGGCGCCCTGCGGCGCGGGCGTCCACGGCGGTCCGTTCCATTCGCAGAGCAACGAGGCCTGGTTCGTACATTCGCCCGGTCTGAAGGTCGTCATGCCCGCCACGCCGCGCGACGCCAAAGGCCTGATCAAAGCCGCGATCCGCGACAACGACCCGGTGATCTACTTCGAGCACAAGGCGCTCTACCGGCGCATCAAGGAGGAAATCCCCGCGGGCGATTACATCGTGCCGATCGGCCCGGCCGCCGTTTTCCGCCAAGGACGGGACCTCTCGATCATCACCTACGGCGCGATGGTGTGGGTCGCGCAGGAGGCTGCGGAAGTGCTCGACAAGGAGGGTGTCTCGGTCGAGATCGTAGACGTCAGAACGTTAGCGCCACTGGATGAAGAGACCATTCTGGCCAGCGTCCGCAAGACTTCCCGCGCGCTGGTGCTGCACGAAGCGAGTCTGACTGGAGGCGTGGGTGGCGAGATCGCAGCCCGCATCGCTGAGAAAGCCTTCGAATACCTGGATGCGCCCGTGGTGCGCGTGGCGGCTCCCGATACGCCCGTTCCCTTCAGCCCGCCGCTCGAGCAGGCCTATCTGCCGAATGCGCAGCGGGTGCTCGAGAAGGCGCGCCGGCTGCTGGCTTATTGAACCGGCTTAACGCCCAGCCGTGGTCAACGCCGGCCGGTCGACATCGGCGGGCTGCCCCCCAGACGCCGGCTCCCCCGACACCTAATCAATCGCCCGACCCGCTCATGGCTCGCGGCGTCGTGGCCGACGGGCTTCAGCAACAAGGTGCGCTGCGAATGTCTGAGGCTCGGCCTGGCGCCCGCCTGCGATTGCGACAGGCGGACGGTCACTTGCCGCTCGGACTGCGCTGCCTGACCGGAACGCGCCTTGCTGCCGCGCCGCGGAGAGGCACGCCCGGAGGCCGCAGCCGTGCCGCCGCGCGGCATCGCGAGGTTCTGCTTCCCCGGCACTCTCGGCCGCTCGGCGCGAGCTCCTAAGAAACGGTCCCGCGGGTTCACTGCACCGCGCCGCCTCGTGAGCCTGACCCGCCGCGGCCGCTACGCCCAAACAGGCTGCGGGGATCCAGCATGTGCTTGGGGCGAAAACGGCGCTCGGACCACGCGTAGCCGGGCTCGAACTGAATGCCGAGGAAAAAGCCGGTATCCCGGAAGATGCAGTAGCGCACGCGCCCCGCGACCTCGAGCTTGGGATGGGAAAGGTGGAGCAACGTCTGCTCCGGTATCGGCACGTCCAGTTGCAGGCACGCTCCGGAGTGAGAGATGTCCTCGAGGTTGGCCACCGCTTCGTGCTGACGGCCGGATTCGTCCGTCCAGGAGACCTGGATGAGATCGGCGCACAGCATGCGCGGTTCAGCGCGGCGCTCCTGCATACACCCCCAACATCGGCCGCCTGCGGCCAGACTTTAGCACGAAAGAGTGCTGAGAACGGCCTCGGAGCACGCCTAGATCCGATTGAACATTTCCACCACTTTTTGAAGAGACTTGTACTGTTTGATTAGGGGGACCATCTTGCTCTCCCGGTCGTCGATTTCCCGGGCGCGCTTCAGTACTTCTTCAGCTTTTTCGGCGGGGACCACTACTACGCCGTCCTCGTTGGCCACGATGATGTCGCCGGGCCGAACCGTCACGCCCGCGCATTCCACCGGGATATCGCGGCCCACGCTGGCGTAGCGGCCCACGCTGGAGGAAGGCACCACGCCGCGCGCGTAGACCGGCAGGCCGAGCGCACGCAGCTCGGCGACGTCACGGACGCTCCCGTCAATGATCACGCCCGCCATGCCGCGCGCCTTCGCCGTCGTGCCCATCAGCCCGCCCAGACCGGCGACGTCCAAGGTGCCCTCGACTACAATGACGCCGACCTGGCCCGGTTGCGCACGATCGATCATTTCGATCGAGTGCCGCGCGCTAAGGGCCGGAGTGGCTTTCTCGGGAGGAGCGGGTCTCAGCAAGGCCGTAGTGGCGCGCCCCACGATGGCTCCGGGGATTTGCGGACGCACGTCGTGAGACAAAAAGCCGCGCTTGCCCACCACCTGATCAACGGCATCGGCCACCGACGCCACCGTCACCTTCCTGAATCCCTCGATGAGCGGGTCGGCCGGCGCTGCCGCTTTCTGCCGCGTCGCGGCCTGGTAAGCGACAAGCATCACGGCCAAGGGAGAACAGAGCAGAAGATGCCTGCGCGTGATTTTCATGGCCTACATTCTACAACCGGCGAGCGCGTGCGATAACGCCGTTCCCACTCGCTGCGCGTGGCCAAACTCATCCGATCGAGCGCACGGTCCACGGCCAGAACGCCCTCCAGATGATCCATCTCGTGCTGGAGGAGCTCGGCCAGCGCGCCCTCGGCCTCCAGCCGCCGAGCATTCCCTTGCTCGTCGGTGTAGCGCAGCGCCACCCGCCGCGAGCGTTCCAGGTAGACCAGAAGATCGGGGAAGGAAAAACAATCGTCCCAGAGTCTGATTTTTTCCTCGCTCCAAAACTCCCACTCGGGGTTGATCAGCGAATAGGGCGTCCCCTCGAACTCGAGGTAAATCACGCGCACCGGTTCGCCGATCTGCACCGCGCTGATGCCCCGGCCGAAGCCGTGGGTGCGCCGGAATTCGGCCAGCGTGGCGCGCAGATCGCGCAGGATGAGACGAACCTCGGAAGGCGATCCTACCGGGCGGGAAACCTCCCGGAGCATGGGATCGCCGAGCTGGAGAATCCTTCGGGCGGGCATCGCCACCATCCTACAACCCGGCCGGGCTCCGCTATAGTAGTCGCTTCCCATGCGCGCGTGGCAGCGAGCCGTGCAGGTGGCGATCCGCCTGATCGTCTTCCTCGTGCTAAGCCTGCTGGGACTGCGGCTGTTCGGGGCGGCGGTCTACTGGCTTACCGGCAACCTGCTGTTCACCAGCACCGTGAGCGTGTTCGGGGCCGCTGCGCTCGCGAACGCCTTCCTCATGCGGATTTATGAGGGCGCGCCGCTGGCCGCAGTCGGGTTCGCCTGGACGCGAGCAGGACGCCGCAATTTGCTGCTCGGGCTGGCCGGAGGCGCCGGTGCAGCGATCGTGCTGCTGGCCGGCGCCGTCGCCTCGCCCGCGGCCGAATGGGATGCAGCCGCCGGCAAGACCGCGGGCTGGCAGGGGACGGTCTTCGTCATCGTACTTCTGGCCTTAGGCGCCGCAGGCGAGGAGATGCTATTCCACGGCTACGGCTTTCAGGTCCTGCTGGCCGCGCTGGGGCCGTGGAAGGCCATTCTCCCCGTAAGCGCGTTGTTCGCGCTCGCGCACACCGGCAACCTGAATATCAATGCCTTGGGCCTGGTCAACACGTTCGCCTGGGGCGTGCTGTTAGGCTACGCGTTCTGGCGAAGCGGGGACTTATGGCTGCCCATAGGGCTCCACGCCGGCTGGAACTGGGCGCTCCCTTTGGCCGGCGTGCCGCTCAGCGGGTTTACAATGAACTTGACGGGCTACGCGGTGCGCTGGAAGGCTGGGCCGCTCTGGAGCGGGGGCGAATACGGGCTGGAAGGAAGCATTCTGACGAGCGCGGTGCTGATCGTCCTGTTCTTCCTGCTCGGCAAGCTCCCGATCGGGCGCCAACCGGCGTTCCTGCTTGCGGCCCGCAAGGAGGCCTGATGTCGCGGCGATGGTGGTGGCTATTGGCCGTGACGATTGCCGTCGCCCAGGAAAAACCTCGGCCTCTGACCCCCGAAGAGCGCATCGAGCTGATCCGGGGTCTGACCGCCGAGTACGCCACAGCCAAAGTCGCCTTGCCCCGCTCCAAGAAAGCTCTGACGGTGGATCTCGACGGAACCTACGACAAGAACGAGTGGCAGGCGCTGGCTCGCGAGCACGGCCCGGCGGCGCGGGTGGGGGACTTGGTGCAGATCACGAAAGTCTCCTTGGAGAACGACCGCATTGTCTTCGAGATCAACGGGGGCTTTCGCGGCGGGCGGAAGTGGTACGAGCGGATCCAGATCAGCGGCGGCATGGGCACGCGCACCGTTCCGTTGGCCGGCAGCCAGCACACCGTGGCGCCCGGGGGAACCACGCTCGCGCTGGTTTTCAACCGGCGTTTGCCCCCCATGAAGGCGGCGGAGGTGAAGAAACTACTCGCTCCGTTGCTGGATTTCGAGAAGCGCTCCGCCACCGAGCAGTATGTGGAAACCCTTCCGGAACCCATCCGTCAGGCCATCCAGGAAAAGCGCGCCGTAGAGGGCATGGATCGTGATCAGGTCCTGCTCGCCCTCGGCCGCCCAGTCCGCAAAGTGCGCGAAACGGTGGACGGCCGCGAGCTGGAGGATTGGATCTACGGCCAGGCGCCCGGCCGCATCGTGTTCGTCACTTTCGAGGGCAACAAGGTGGTCCGCGTCAAGGAGACTTACGCCGGGCTGGCCTCGGAAGCCCCTCCGCTCCCCGTGCCGCGCTGAGGCTGGGCGGCGTACAGCCGATATCCGGGATTGGGCGGGAACCACCGGCGGAACAGCTCCAGCCGCGCGCGCAGGCAGGGGGCAGGCAAGTGCTCCGGCCCGGTCCGAATCGTCACATCGTGCCACAGGCAGTGCACGTACTCGGCCGCGGTAGAGGCGAAAGACTCACGCGCATACTCTTGCAGCCGTCGGATGCTGCGCGCTGCGGCAGGGTTGGTGAGCAGTCGGGCCTTGGCCTCCAACGTCCGCTCGTCGATTTCGCCGCTTACGCCCGCCTCGATTTCGGCGCGTAGCAGCTCGAGCCAGCGGCGGCGTTCCTCGTCGCCGGTTTCCTGCCAGAGGATCTGTCCCACGCAGAGCAGCAACTCCATGGTCGCATCGTGCGGGTCTCCTTCCGCCGCTACCCACACCTCGGCCCCCTCCGGACCGCGTCGCCAGCGCGAAGCGGCGCCCGGATCATCGAGTGTGGGTGCAACGAAGACCCTTCGGATCCGCGTACGGACGGCCATAGCGGCGGGCACCGCGCGCACGGCGGGTCGAAAGTAATCGCGCACCAGGGCGGCCGGGATCTCGCCGGAGACCTCGAGGCGCCAGCCGTGGGCCAACAGCACAGTACGGGGCACGATGCTATCATCGCGCCAGGGGCGGGCGGCGTGTTGTTTGAAGGGCTGGCGTTGGTCGCGCTGACGGCGCACCTCATGTTCATTGCATGGGTAGCGCTGGGTGGCCTGCTCGCGGCGCGCCGCAGGGAATGGCTCGCCCGCGCGCACCTGGCTTCGTTGGCTTACGCGGTCGTCATTCAGGTAGGCCCGTGGCCTTGCCCGCTCACCCTCGCCGAGCAGTACTTTCTCGAGCGTGCCGGGCGCGAGCCCTACCGCACCGGATTCCTCGCCCACTATCTCGAAGAGCTCGTGTACCCGGACCTGCCCGCCTCCTCGCTGATCGCTCTCACGATCGCCGTCTGTGCTGCCAACCTGTGGCTGCACATGCGGCACTGGCGACGTGCGCGTTCCGAACGCAGGCTCAGCGCCACGCCTCGAGGCGCACCGGACCGATCAGTCCGGAGGTGAGCTTGTCTGCCTCGCGCAGGATGTTGCCGTCATGCCACCAGCGGCTAATGAGATTGGGGATCGCAGAATCGAAGATGTTCCAGCGCATCTGGTTGGCGAGCAGGTTGGCGGCCACGATCACCAGCTCGTTCTCGCCGCTGCGGACCGCCTCGGTGATGTCGGTTCGGTAAGGCGGCCAGATCAGCGTGTCGACAAGGCGCCCGTTCAGCCAGACTTCACCGGTGTACCGCAGGTCGCCGAGGTCGAGCATGATCTGCGCGCCGCGGAACTCGTCGGGCACTTGGAACCGGGTGCGGTAAAGCATCCGCCCCGAAAACCACTCCAGCCCCATCCGTCGCCAATCACCCAACGAGCCCGGCGTCGGTCCTGCGTGGAAGACCAGCGGCGCGAGCAGACCGTCGCGCGCGCTCCTCAGGCGGACCCGAAGGTGCAGTTCGCGGCCCAGCAGCAGCGGGATCCGGTTCGCACCGGAGGGGCGCACCGGTTGACCATCGACGAGAAGTTCGTAATCGCCCTGCACGCGCGGCGGCTCCAGACTGCGGGACCCGGGCGGGATGACGACCCGATACCACACCGCACGGGGAAGCCCCTGTGTGGCTCCAGGCAGCTCAGGTTCGCCCCAGCGGCCGAAGGGGGGATAAGCGAATTCGAACGCCTCGCGCGGTTCTTCGCCGGGTGAGTTCACCCGCCAGTCCCGACCCGTGTAGATGGCGATGCATTCGCCGCTTGCCGGGCACGCTTCGCCTTGTGCCAGCAGGTAACCCTCGCCCTGTACGTCGATTGTGATCGCGTTGCGGCCACGTTTCAGAGGCAATCCCGTGAAGGCTCGGGCCGACATGGCATCGCCCGAACCCGCGGGCGTCCCGTTCACCTGGAGCTCGAACCGGCCGTCGGCCACGACGGCCAGCCGCGACCGTGCCGGATCGAAGGGCAGTTCCAGCTCCTTGCTGAATCGCAGCCGCGGACCGCCCGTCTCCCCGAAGTGCCGCCGGTAGACGTAGCGCGTGATCCACGACGCGTCCCAGTTCGAAAGGTAACGCGACACGCCCTGTTTTGGGTTCAGCGAGTCGTGGATCTTGAGGCGGCGCCACGGGGGCTGCACACCTTCGCGCTCGAAGCGGAAATCGACCACCGGCACTTCGACGCGTGTGGGACCGGGGTCCGGCTTCCACGCATAGTCCAACTCGGTCGGACAGAGCTGAATGAACCAGGGGCCGGCGAGCTCGATTGCAGTCGCAGCGCGGCGCAGCGGCCGCTGGGGCGCTACTCCGCCCGGACCGATCACCACGAAGTAGGCCTGCCAGGGCAGGAATTCGAGCTCCGCCACGCCTTCACGGGCGGGCAATGCCGTGGCTGCGCCAGTCTCCGGATCCCATTTCTCGGCCGATCCCCGCGCCCGCAAACGAACGCGCCAGCGTCCAGGACGCCGCTCCGAGTTTGCGAAGAAGTACACATGCCGCCCATTCACCGTCCGGTGGAGGTAGCGGAGCACACCGGCGGGCCCGTCGAGAATCTCGACGTCGACGGGGAACCGCCCGCGCAGCCATCGCACCAGTCCGTCGCTGTCCATGAAAACACGCTCACCCCGGGGGAACAGTTCCCGGGAAATCCGGGCTACCTCGGGATCGTCGCCGCCGTTTTCGGCCGAGTGGCGGGGGGCCGCGCCCAGCGCCACGACCGCAAGTCCCCTGCCTGCCAGCTCCGCGATTTTCCGGTAGGCCGCCAACGACACAGTCTCGGCGCGCGGCAGAACGAGCACGCGGTAAGACTCGGTCCCGATGCGCGCCCGGCCTCCAGGCTCCGACTCGCCCCGTACGATGCTGTCGGTGTCCACCAGATCGCAATCGATCGGTTCGCGCACGAGCCGGTCCACCAGCTCCACGACGGGCGGCTGGCCCGGCGGCGGATTCTTCATCCCCTGGCTCCAGACCTCTTCGACGGGATACAAGACGGCCACGTCCGCTACGTGGGATCCCTGGGCGGTAAGGTAAGAGATGCGGCGGATATAATCGGCCAGTTTCTTGAAATATTTCCAGTAAGGATTCTCGTAAAACCAGGAATTGGGCCAGTCGTCCATGCTGAGCGGCGTATCCATGGCGTAATGGAACAGGTGGAAAATGAAGTAATTGATTCCGTAGACCGCCAGCATGTTAACGCCGTAGCGGGCTTCCTCCAGCGTGATCGTCCAGCCCGCCCCTCCCAGGGCCTCGGCCATGGCGCGCGGTTTGCCGTAGACGTGGGCTACCGAGCTCAGTTGCTTGGGTTTCCACGAGCCGATCACGCGCGGGAACGTGTACCGGAAATCCTCGTTGTCGGTCCCCGGGATCTGAGGATGCCGCCAGGTTCGAAAATAATCTCCCTGGTCCTGGATGGAGTAAAGTCCTTCGTTGGTGTGACCGGTAAGTTTCAGATTGTGGCGTTCGCACCATGAAGAAAGCTGGCGGAACCAGGCGTCTTCATAGAGGCGGGTAAACTCCTCGAAGTAGTCGCAGCGTATCTTGATCGTCTCCGGTCCCGCGTCCAGAAACAGGAGCGGCAGCACTTTGCGCAGTTCGTAACCCTTGCGCGCGCGGAAGCGCTCTTCCAGCAGGGGATCCCAGGCCAGCTTGAGGTTGAAGATTTCGTCGAAGAACGATCCGGGGATCGTCTTGCCGAAGTGCTGTCGGAAGCGGGCGGCGTACTGCTCGTAGGTATTGCGGATGAACTCGGCCACCGCGTCAGGGTTCAGATAGTTGGGCAGATTCTCCCGCCCGCGTACGGGCTCGAAGATCGAGATCACCCAATCGCCGTCTGGCGCCTGCCAGGTCCCACGCCGGCGGTTGATCTCGGTCAGGTCGGTGAGGCTGTCGGAAGCGATGCGGCCCGGGCCGGCCGCGCGGGCGGCGATGACGAAGATCGCGTCGGGGAAGTGGATCCTGACACCGGCGGGGCCCCGCACGGTCTGAGTGCGGTGCTGGAGGCCCGTCGCGCGGAAACGCTCCGGATTGGCGGCGATGGTTCGACCGCCGGCCGCCCCGCTCGGCCACTTGTCCTCGTCGTAAATCCAGGTGCGGAAGCCGCGCTGAGCGCCGTATTCGACGCTCACCCGGACGGCTTCCCAGAACCCGTCGGAGAAGTACGGCGTGGCGCTCTCGTCCAGGCCGGCCCGCGCGTGCATGTACGCCCCGTAGATGCCCTTGTCGAGCATCTGATCGATTTGCCGGCGAAGCCGCTCGGGAACCAGCGTGCTGTTCCAGGACCAAAACGGCTCCATCGAGTACTCGCGTGGGGGATCGCGAAAGGCCTGATGAAGGGGATCGGCGGCTGCTGCCGCCAGCGAAAGCATGAGCAGTGTCGCAGTTTTCATCTCGCAGTCAGCATAGCAGGAGCAGCGGGATGCGCCGGTTTGCAAGCCCGCGCGGACTGATGCTAAATAACGTAATGAATCACCCGCATCCGCGACCTACTTTGTCACCGCGTCACTCGCCATGAACACGACCGGCGCTCCGGCCATGATCGAGGCTATCGGGCTGAGCAAGTTTTACGGCGATTTCGCTGCCATTCGGGACGTCAGCTTCTCGGTGCCGCAAGGTCAGGTTGCAGCTTTCCTGGGTCCGAACGGCGCGGGCAAGTCCACGACGATGAAGATCCTCACGGGCTACCTGGCGCCCAGCGCGGGACAGGCCCGGATCGCGGGTCTGGACGTGAACGGCAACCGCATCGCTGCGGCGGAGCGCTTGGGCTACCTGCCGGAAAACGGGCCGCTGTACCCGGAGATGACACCGCTCGAGTTGCTGAAGTTCTTCGGGCGGGCCCGCGGTCTCAGCGGAGCGCGTCTTCGCCAACGCATCGAGGCGGTCACCGAGCTTTGCGGCCTGGCGCCGGTGCTCGAGAAGACGATCCGCAAGCTTTCGAAAGGCTACCGCCAACGGGTCGGAATGGCGCAGGTGTTGCTGCACGAGCCCGACGTGCTGATCATGGACGAGCCGACCAGCGGCCTGGATCCCAACCAGGTCCGCGAGGTGCGACAAACGATCCGAGAGCTCGGCCGCACCAAGACGATCCTGCTTTCCACCCATATCCTGCAAGAGGTGGAAGCGATGGCCGACCGGATCATCTTCATCGATCGCGGACGCATCGTTTTCGACGGTACTCCGGATGAAATGAAGGCCGGTTACGCCTCGCTGGAAGACGCCTTCCAGGCCCTAACTCAGGCGAATCCGGAGGTGAGGTTTCCATGCGCAGACGGCGCCGCGTGATCCTGGCCGTTTTCCTCCGCGAGGTCAGCAGCTACTTCGGCACGCCCACCGGCTACGTTTTCATCACGCTTTTCGTCTTCCTCAGCGCCATGGCGGCGTTCTGGCAGGAACGTTTTTTCGCAGCCAACTTGGCCAATCTGGATCAGCTCAACCGCGTCATCCCCTACCTGCTGGTTTTTCTGGTTCCCGCCATCGCCATGGGGCTATGGGCGGAAGAAAAGAAGCAGGGCACTGAGGAACTGTTGCTCACGCTGCCGGCCACGGATCTGGAAATCGTGGCGGGCAAGTATCTGGCGGGTCTGGCCATTTACAGCGTAGCGCTCGTGTTCTCCCTCAGCCACGTGATCGTGCTGTGTTGGCTGGGCGATCCGGATCCCGGACTGATGGCAGCCACTTACTTCGGTTACTGGCTGATGGGCGCGGCGTTACTGGGGCTGGCCATGCTGGCCTCCCAGTGCACGGACAACCTCACCGTGGCGTTCATCCTCGGCGCTGTGGTCTGCGCGGCGCCGGTGTTTGCCGAGCGGGCAGGCACGATCCTGAGTGGCGCGCCCCAGCGGCTGGCGGAGCGGTTGTCGGTGGTCGAGCAGTTTCGGGATCTGTCCCGCGGCGTCATCACGCTCAGCTCGCTGGTTTACTTTGCGGGCGTCGCGTTGGCCGCCTTTTACCTGAACGTCGCCCTGCTGGGCCGCAGGCGCTGGCCGGACGGCCCCAAGGCGCCGCGGCTGGGCCGACATGTCGCCCTGCGCGCGCTGGCGGCGGCCGTGATGGTAGCCAGCGGAACCTTGCTGGCTGCGCACAGCCGTTTACGGCTGGACGTAACGGCCGAAAAGCTGCACTCGCTGGCCCCCGACACGCGAGCTCTGCTGGTCGGCCTCTCGCCCCGTCAACCGGTTTTCATATACGCGTACCTGAGCCCCGAGGTGCCCCGCACTTACCTGGACGTGCGCACCAACTTGGTCAACATGCTGCGGGAGTTCGACGCCGTGGGCGGCGAGGCGGTGCACGTCCGAATCATCGAAACGCTGAAGTATTCGCCCGAAGCACGGGAGGCGCAGCAGCGGTGGGGCATCCGTCCCTACCGCGTGCCCGCCGGCGAGGAGAGCGCGCGAGCGTCGAACGAGATCTTCCTCGGGCTGGCCTTCACCTGCGGCGGCGAAGAATTCGTCATCCCGTTCTTCGATCGCGGCCTCCCGGTCGAATACGAGCTGATGCGGTCGGTACGGGTGGTCTCGCACGCGCGCCGCAAGAAGGTGGGGGTGCTGGACACGCGCGCCCGGCTCTTCGGCGGCTTCGATTTCCAGAACCGCATCCAGACCAACGAATGGTCCATCGTGGCCGAACTGCGCAAGCAGTACGAGGTAGTAAGAGTGCCGCCCGACGCCGAATACCCGCAGGATCTGGACGCGCTCGTGGCCGCGCTGCCTTCGACGCTTTCGCAGGCCGAAGTCGACCGCCTGACGGCCTACGTGCGCCAGGGCCGTCCCGTGCTGGTGCTGCTGGATCCCATGCCAGCCTTCGACCTGAACCTTGCCCCGCACGAGATTCCGCAAGCGGGTCTCGCGCTCGTCCCGCCGGCGCCTGCAGCGGCGCGGGCCGATGTACGCGGCCTGCTGGAGGCCCTGGGGATTGCCTGGCCCTCGAACCGCATCGCCTGGGACAGCTACAATCCGCATCCTCAGCTTAAAACGCTGCCAAAGGAATTTGTTTTCGTCGCCCGCGACGGTTTCAACGCGCAGGACCGCGTGACGGCGGGACTCCAGGAAGTGGTCCTGCTTTATCCCGGCGTGCTGCGGCCGCGCGGCGGGACGCGGTTCACGCCCCTGCTGGAAACCACGACCGAGTCGGGCACGGTCCGTTGGGAGGACCTGGTCGCCCGAACGATCTTTGGAGTGACGATCAACCAGAACCTTCCGCATACCCCCGGCAACGCCCGGCAGGTTCTAGCGGCCCGTGTGCAGGGCGAAGGCGCCGGCGGGGTCAATGCCATCGTCATCGCGGACGTGGATCTGATGGGCGAGCAGTTTTTCGAATTGCGCCGCCGCGGCGTCGAACAGCTCCAGTTCGACAACGTGACCTTCTTGCTGAACGCCGTGGACGATTTGGCCGGCGACCCCGCGTTCATCGCTTTGCGCAAGCGCCGTCCTCGGCACCGCACGCTGGAGGCGGTGGAGGCCCGGACGCGCGTCTACGAAGCCCAGCGGCTGCGCGAGACGCAGGCGGCCGAAGCCATCGCCGAACAGCGGCTCAAGGAGGCGCAGGCGCGGCTGGAACGGGCGGTGCGCGAGATCGAGCAGCGCACCGATCTGGACGAGCAAACGCGCCGGATCATGATCGCCAACGTTCAGGCGGTGGAGAACCGGCGCCTGCAGGTGGCGCGGGCCAACATCGAGGACGAAAAACAGCGCCAGATCGAAAACAGCCGCGCCGAGATGGAGAACGCCATCCGGCGTATCCAGAACACGATCAAGCTGCTGGCGGTGGCGCTGCCGCCCGTGCCCGCCTTCCTGCTCTTCGTGGTCATTTCCGTGCGCAAGCTCAGGCGCGAACGGCTGGCCATCCCTACCGACCGGCTGGCCGCGCCGCGCGCAGGGGGTGGCGCCGATGCGTGAAAGCCTGAAGACCGCAACCTGGCTGGCCGCGGCCGCTCTGATGGCGATCCTGGCTGCCGTCACCGAGCCGGAGCGGGCCACACCCGAGATACTCAGCGATCAGGGCGAGCTCTTCTACCCCGCCTTCCGCGATCCTCAACAAGCGCGCGTCATCGAGGTCATTGACTACGACGAGGCCACGGCCACCGCCCGGCCCCTGAAGATCGAGTTTCGCCGGGGACGCTGGATCGTCAGCTCGCACCATAACTATCCGGTCGAGCTCGGCGATCGCTTGGTGCGCCACGCCGCGGGCCTGGTAGACCTGCGCAAGGAAATGGTGCGGTCGGATTCGGCCGACGATCACGCGCAGTTCGGGGTCATCGACCCGCTCGACACCCGTGTGGCTTCGCTCGCCGGCCGCGGCAAGCGCGTGACGTTGCGCGACGAGCGGGGAGACGTGCTGGCCGACTACATCTTCGGCAAGCAGGTCGAAGGCAAGCCCGGCTATCGCTACGTGCGAATCCCGGGACGAAAGCGCACCTACATCGTACGTACGGATGTCGATCCCTCCGCGCGCCTAGCCGATTGGGTGGAACCCAACCTGCTGCGCCTTTCGGCCTCTGCCTTGCGCCGCGTCGTTCTCCACATGTACGCCATCGACGAAACGTTCGGCCGCGTCACCCGCTCGGAAACCATTGCGCTGGTACGGCAGGAAGGCGGCTGGAGCGGCGCCGAGCAGCTGCCCCCGGGATCCTTGCAACCTCTGCTCGATACCTTGGAACGGCTGCGCATCGTGGATGTGCGGCCCAAGCCGCCCACGGTCGCGCAGGACCTGCGTGCAGGCCAGGTCCGGCTTTCGCTGGAAAGCGCGCTCTCCTTCCGGCAGTACGGATTCTTCCTCACGCCGCAGGGACGCCTGCTGGCCAAGGAGGGGGAACTTAGCGCGGAAACGGCCGACGGCGTAGTCTACGTGCTGCGCTTTGGCGAGGTGGCCACGAGCGGCGGCGAGGTGAAGTCCGCCGGCGGGCGCGGCGAGAATCGCTATCTGATGGTTACGGTGAGCTCCGACGCGGCGCGCGCGAGCAAGTACGGAGGCGATGGCTCCGCGGGCGAGCGGCGAGCGCGCGAACTCAACCAGCGGTTTGCGGATTGGTACTACGTGATCAACGGCGCCGATTTCGAGAAGCTTCGTCCGGGGCGCAAGGGGGCCGCGGCTGCGCCGCGCGCTTCGCCGGCAACTGCTCCGCCGCCCGCCGCTGCGCCACCGGCTCCGCCGGGCGACGCGTCGGTTCCGGCTGCCGGACCGTCACAGCAACAGCCTCAACCCTAGTTGAAAGACGCGCCCGTAGTTCAACGTGTTCGTGATCCGTCCGAACGAGGGCGAACTGAGGTTGCGCTGCGGCTCGTCGAACTGCGGGTGGTTGGTCAGGTTATAAGCTTCTGCGCGCAACATCAGGGTCCACTCGCGGCTTCCGCTCCAGCGCCACTGCTTGCCGACCGCGGCATTGATATTGGCGATGCCGTCTTTGCGGAAGGTGTTGCGCCCCAGGTTGCCGCGCCGCTCTCCGGGCCGAATGAAAGCAAAGCGATCGCGCCGCAGGATGGAGGTCGAAGTGTTGGGATCGTCCACCGTGCGGCCCAGGATGGAAGGATCGAGGATATGGGGGCGGTCGCCGGGCCCGCCGTCCACGTTGCCGAAGCCCGGCGCGTCCGATCCCACGTAGAGCGTGAAGGGCGTTCCGGTCTTGATCAGCACGGCGGTGGAAAGCTGCCAGCCGTGGAAGAGATGCCCGCGGGCGCCATGCCGCCCCCGCCGCGAAGGAAGATCCCAAACGGCGTGCAGTTCGAGGGCGTGGGGCGAATCGAAGTTGCTCAGCCCTTTGCGGTCTCGGAACTGATCGTACTGCCACTGGCTGCGGCCGCGCAGGATGTCGGCGTTCGCGGCTGTCGAGGCATAGTCAGCGCCCTCGTCGATGGCCTTGCCGAAGGTGTAGCGGAGCCCGCCGGTGAAGCCGCGCCGGAGCGGCAGATCGAGGCCGAACTGCGCGGCGTCCAGATAAGCGATGCCCGCGTTGACGATGAGCTTGGTTTCGTAATAGCGCGGGTCGGGACGGCGCTGGTCCACCGTGCCGGTCGTCAGGGGGATGCCCGGAACAGGTTCAGCCCGGTTCTGGATGAAAACGTTCAGCAGTTTGATGGTGCGACTTCCCACGTAGCCGGCGCGCAGGATGGCGCCCGCGGCAAGGCGCCTTTCGAGGACGAGGGTGTACTGATGCGCGTACGGCGAGACCAGATCCGACGACAGCCACGTGGGCGAGGATCGGCCCCCGGTATTGTCGAGCCGGAGACCGCGTAGGGGATCCAGCACGTCGGGGTTCTGCACCTGCACGTAGCGCACGTGCGGAAGGTTGTTGCGGATCTGCTGGTAGGTTACGGGGAGGATCTCGCCGAAGGAAACCGTGTAGGCCGTGCGCAGGGTCCAGGAGCCGAGACCCCATGCGATGCCCACGAGCGGGCTGACGTTATTACAGTCGCATCCGTAGGGGACCACGTTCAGCCCCCGCACCTCGACGGGCGCGGTCAGCGCGTTGTACCGCAGGCCGAAGGAAATCTGGAGGTGCGGCGCGACGCTCCAGCGGTCCCCGACGAAAGCGTTGAGCATCCAGTTGCGGAATCCGCGGGCCAGTTCGCCGACGGTGACCTCATAGGTCGTGGGCACGCCTAGGCGGAAGTTTTCTACCGCCGTGCGCCCGAAATTGTTGGTGAACTGGAAATAGCCCCGCTGGTTGTTGCTTTCGACGCCATTCAGTTGCATGCGCGTCAGATCCCCGCCCGCGATCAGACGGTGACGGACGCCGCCCGCCTGCCGGCTCACCAGCAGGGCGGCGCGCCAGTTGTTCTGGGCGCGGTCGATCGGGAACATGCTGTCGGGACCGAGCTCTTCGATCTGAAAGCCGATGCGGATACGGGGCCCGACGGCGCGCGGCTCCGGACGCAGCCAGGACCGCACGCGATCGAAGGCGAGACCGGCCGCCAGCTCGGTTGCTTCGGAGGGGCTCCAGCGCCACGTCAAGCGGCTGCGATGGGCGTGAATGTCGGTATCCGGATTCTGGCCCGCCACAAGCTGGAACGCGGCCTCCCGCTGACGGCTGAGGGCGTGCGAGAGAGCCAAGCGCGAGCCTGCGCTCAGGTCGCGATCCAGCCGCACCTCGAGATCGCTCTCGTCTATGCGTTGCGGAGCGTTCGTGTTCAGGGCGCGAGGATCGAAATCGGGGCGATTGGGCGCAACGGGAGGGTACGCTTCGAGCCAGCGGCTGACGAGAGCGCGCACGGCGGGGTCGATCGCCAGCGGCGTGCGCTCTTCGGGCAGCGGCACCAGCACGTTGCCGTTGACCATGCCGCGGACCTTGCGCTGCGAAGCGGCAACGCTGAGGTTGCCCGCCAGCCCCAGCCCGCCGGTGGCCCGCAAGCCATAATGGTTGCGTCGCGAAGGCTGGACCGGCCCCACCTGGAAAAACGTGCGAGCGTTGAAGACGCTATTCTGATGCCATTCGAACAGCTCGCCGTGCCAGCGATTCACAAGGGCCCGCCTGCCTAGCAGCGGCGGCCGGAAAGGCGCGCGGCCGTGCTCGGCCGCGAAGTAGCCGGCCTCGGCGGTGGGCTCCGTCACGGCGGTGACATTGGTGCCGAGCCGGATGTTGGCTTCCTTGATGGCGTCGTTGTCGATTCGGTGGACCTGGATGTTCTCGTTGCGCTGGGCGGCCGAGCCGAGACGCTCGACCCTCTGAGCGGGCTTAGGCGCTGCGGCTCGCGGGGCAGCTTGCTGGGCTGCCGCGACCGACGCTGCAGCCGCCAGCAGGGCGGGCAGGCGAAGCATGGCAAAAAAAACCATGATAGCAGCCGAGGGCGCCGCGGCCCGAGACGGCGTGCCTCGCCTGCCCCAAAAGTCCTTCTCACAAACGCTTGAAGCAGAGGAACCAGTCGACGCACCGTACGCCCTCGCCCGCCTGCGAAAGGCGCTCCTCGGCCGCTCCGCAGGAACCCGGGGGCGGCAGAATGACTTCCTCCCCCGGCTGCCAGTTGGCGGGCGTGGCCACTCCGTGCGCGTCCGCCGTCTGGAGGGCGATCAGCAGCCGCTTGATCTCTTCCATATTTCTTCCGGCGGAAAGCGGGTAATACAGGATCGCCCGCACCTTTCCCTTGGGATCGATGATGAATACCGCCCGAACGGCGTGCGTGGTGCTGGCAGCAGGCTGGATCATGCCGTACTTGCGCGCGACGTCCATGGTCAGATCGGCAATCACCGGGAAACGCACCTCGACGCCCTTCATCCCACGGAACTCGATTTTTTCCTTGATGGTGCGCAGCCAGGCAATGTGGCTGTAGTTGCTATCAATCGACAGGCCGAGCAGCTCGCACTTCAGAGCCTTGAACTCGTCCTGCATGGATGCGAAGGTCTTGAACTCGGTCGTGCACACAGGGGTGAAATCCGCGGGATGGCTGAAGAAGATCACCCACTTGCCGCGGAAGTCATCCGGGAATCGGATGTGACGTTGCGTGGTTTCCGCCTCGAATGCGGGGGCATCCTCGCCGATCAACGGTAGCCGGTAGGTAGTTTCTTCCATCTGCAAACCTTTATCCGGATTTTAGGATTCTTTTAACCGCTAGTTGGATTCAGCAACGGCGAGCACTATTCATCCCCAACAAACAAACCACGGAACCCGCAGGCGCCCTCCCCAGAACGCGGGGGCAGGAGAGACTTTGGAGGCGGCTTGCCATACCGGCGCAAGGCAGTCCGAGCTCCCGGGCGAGCTGCAGCCCGCTTGCCGGCCGCGGTCACGCCGGCACTCGGCCGGGCCCGTGGAGCGGCAGTAGCAGAACCGCCATAGAGCAAAGGCCATGCGAACACCACAAGCATCGAGCGCTCGGAGCCCACACCTTGCCGGCTCACCGGACGCTGCCGTGCGCGGTCCGGCAAGGCCGACGCGCGTCGGGCCCCAACGCTGCGCACGGATTAGGGCTGGGCCGGGCAAGGCAGGCGCGGGCGCAGGCCGGCCGTCCGCGTCCCGGAGGCCGAGAGGCGCCCGGGCGCAGAATCGGGCAGACTTGACAGCGCCGCGGCGGCTGTGTGATTATTCGTTATGATGAATATTAATTCAGCGCTGCCGGCCGCGCCGAGCGTCCGGCCCAAGGCCTCGCTACGCCGGTTCGCCTGGGATCTCGATCTCTCGCAGGACGAGCTCGTGCAACTGCTCGAGCTGACCGCGGCGCTCAAGCGTTCGCCCGCCTCTTACGCTCGCGCCCTGGAAGGCCGCTACCTGAGTCTGCTGTTCGAGAAGCCTTCGCTGCGCACCCGGCTCACCTTCGAGCTGGCCATCAAGCAGTTGGGCGGCGACGCGGTCTTTTCCAACGGACTCATCGCCGAGCGCGAGCCGCTCAAAGACGTCGCCCGCAACCTTGAGCGCTGGACGCATGGCATCGTGGCCCGCGTCTTCTCGCAACAGACCATCGAGGAGCTGGCGCGCTGGTCGTCCGTGCCCGTGATCAACGCGCTGAGCGATCTTTATCATCCCTGCCAGGCGCTGGCCGATGTCTTCACCCTGAAGGAGCACTTTGGCCAATTGCGCGGCCTCAAGCTGGCCTTCGTCGGCGACGGCAACAACGTGGCCCACTCGCTCATGCTGACCGCTCCACGGCTGGGCGTGGATCTGGCCGTCGCCACGCCGCCCGGCTACGCTCCGAACCCCGAGATCGCCGCCGTGGCGGCGGGGCTGGCCGCGGCCTCAGGGACCTCGCTCACCGTCACTTCGGAACCGGCCGAGGCATTGCGCGGCGCCGACGCTGTGTACACCGACGTGTGGACCAGCATGGGCTTCGAAGACCAGGCCGAGGAGCGGCGGCGCGTTTTCCAGCCCTACCAAGTGAACCAGCGACTGATGGAAATGGCCCCGGGCGCGGTTTTTCTGCACTGCCTGCCGGCCAAACGCGGCGCGGAGGTCACCGACGAGGTCATCGAGTCGCCGCGTTCGCTGGTCTTCGAACAGGCCGAAAACCGCCTGCACACGCAGAAGGCGCTGTTGCTGATGATGCTCGACTGACGCGAGCGGTGCGCGCCTGATAGAATTCGCAAGGTTATGGATAGACCAAAAAAGGTGGCTCTGGCCTATTCCGGCGGTCTGGATACATCCGTCATCATTCCCTGGCTCAGAGAGAACTACGGCTGCGAAGTCGTGGCCGTCTGCGGGAACATCGGGCAAGGCGACGAGGAGCTGGCCGGATTGGAGGAGAAGGCGCGGCGCACGGGCGCCTCCGAAGTCTACATCGTGGATCTGCGCGAGGAATTCGTCACCGGCTACCTGTGGCCGCTGGTGCGCTCCGGCGCAGTATACGAGCATAAGTACCTGCTCGGCACCTCGATCGCCCGGCCGCTTCTGGCCAAGACGCAGGTGGAGATTGCCCTCAAGACCGGCTGCGACGGCCTGGCGCACGGCTGCACGGGAAAGGGCAACGACCAGGTGCGCTTCGAGATGGCCTACAAGGCGCTGGCGCCCCATCTGCGCGTGATCGCGCCCTGGCGCGAATGGGAGATCCGGTCGCGCGAGGACGCGCTGGCGTACGCGGCGCGCCATAACGTCCCTGTGGCGGCCACGGCGACGAAGATCTACAGCCGCGATCGCAACCTCTGGCACATCTCCCACGAGGGAGGCCCGCTCGAGGATCCGGCCAATCCGGCGCCGGAAGACGTCTGGATGATCACGCGCAGCCCGCGCGAAGCCCCCGACCAACCGGCCGAAGTCGCAATCGGCTTTGAGCAGGGCCGCCCTGTCTCGGTGAACGGCGAGCGCCTGGGACCGGTGGCCATCGTCGAGACGCTGAACCGCATCGGCGGCGAGCACGGCGTGGGAAGGGTCGATCTGGTCGAGAACCGATTCGTCGGGATGAAATCCCGCGGCTGCTACGAAACGCCCGGCGGCACGCTGATCACGACGGCGTACCGGGAGCTGGAGGCGCTGACGCTCGACCGCAACCTGATGCACTACAAGCAGCGCCTGGCGTTGGACTACGCCGAGCTGGTCTACAACGGCTTCTGGTTCACCCCGCTGCGCGAGGCGCTGGATGCCTTCTTCGAGAAGGCCGCTGAGAGCGTCACCGGGGAAGTCACGCTGCGCCTGTTCAAGGGCAATGTGGAGCCGGTTTCGCGCCGCTCGCCCAATTCGCTCTACGCCGTGGACATCGCCAGCTTCACCATGGGCGCGGGATACGATCAGAAGGACGCGGAAGGTTTCATCAACCTCATCGGTCTGCCGGTCCGGGTGCGCGCGTCCCTAAAGGCCAAGTGAGGCGGCTCCATGAAGCTGTGGGGCGGCCGCTTCGAAGGCTCGCCGTCGGAGATCTTTGAGCGCTTTTCCGGCTCTCTGGCCTTCGACCGTCGCCTCATCGAAGCCGACATCGAAGGCACGCTGGCGTGGGCGCGCGTCCTTGAGAAAGCAGGCATCCTGACGCCTGCCGAGCGACGTGCAGCCGAGGAGGCGCTGACCGCGCTGCGCGCCGAGTGCACGGATCCTGCCTTCTTCGCGGGCGCCGCCGACGAAGACGTGCATACGCTGGTCATCCGCAAGCTCGGCGAGCGCGTCCCCGGCGTGGCCGCAAAGATTCACACCGGCCGCAGCCGTAACGAGCAAATCTCGCTCGACACCCGGCTGTGGCTTCGGGCGGAGATCGACGCGGCGCGCGCACGCCTCGTCGATCTGGCGGCAGCCCTGCTCGATCTCGCCCGCGCCTGGCCGGATGCAATCATCCCCGGCTACACCCACCTGCGGCGTGCGCAGGCCGTCCTGTGGCCTCATTACCTGCTGGCATACTTCGAGATGCTGGCGCGCGACTGGGAGCGCTTCGGCCAGGCCCGCGCGCGCACCAATCTGCTCCCGCTCGGCGCCGGAGCCTTGGCGGGCAGCGGTTTCCCTTTCGACCGCGAGGCCCTGGCGCGCGAGCTGGGTTTCGACGGCATCACGCGCAACAGCATGGATACGGCGGCTGACCGTGACTTTGTGCTCGATTTCCTCTACGCGGCCGCGATGACCATGCTTCACCTGAGCCGCCTGGCCGAGGATTGGATCCTGTATTCGAGCGAAGAGTTCGGCTGGTTGGAGCTCGGCGACGAGGTCACCAGCGGCTCCAGTCTGATGCCGCAGAAGAAGAATCCCGATTCGCTCGAGCTGATCCGCGGCAAGTGCGGGCGTGTCTTCGGCTGTTTCTGCTCGCTGTTCACCACGCTGAAAGGCCTGCCGCTGACCTACAACCGGGACATGCAGGAGGACAAGCCGCCTCTGTTCGAGGCGGCCGACGAGCTGGCCGGTTCGCTGGAGATGGCGACGGCAGTGGTCCGTTCGGCTCGCCTCAAGCCCGAGCGCGCGGCGGCGGCAGTCGAAGAGAGCTGGGTGGTGGCGACGGATCTGGCCGAGAGTTTGGCGCGTACGGGCGTGCCGTTCCACCGCGCGCACGAGCTCGTCGGAAAATTGGTCCTCGAAAGCCTCAAGCGCGGCCGCCGCCCCGCGGACTGGACCCCGGAAGAGCTCGCGGCTTTCGCACCTGAGTTCACTTCGGAGCTGGGCCGCCTGCTCGCCCCGCGCGAAGGCATGAAGAGCCGGAACCTTCCGGGAGGCACCGCCCCGGAGGCGGTGCGGCGAGCGTTGGAAGAGGCATCCGCACGCCTTCAAACCATGCGCGCAGCGAGCGGAAAATCATGAACAAGGCGTACCGGCAGGGCCAGATCCTGCGGCTCATCCGTACGCGCGCCATCCGTACGCAGCAGGAGCTGGCCCGAGAACTGCGCAAGGCAGGGATCCACGCCACGCAGGTGACGCTCTCGCGCGACATCCGGGAGTTGGGCCTGGTGAAAACGCCAGAGGGCTACCGCCAGCTCGCCCCAGCGCCCGGGGGACCCAAACTGGCGCAACTGGCGGCTGAGTTCCTACACGAGGTCCGCGCGGCACAGAACCTCGTGGTGCTGAAGACTTCGCCGGGACACGCCAATACGGTTGCCGTGGCTCTGGATCGCGAGGACTGGCCGGAAATCGTCGGAACGGTGGCGGGCGACGACACGATCCTGGTCGTCACCCCGGATGCGCGTACGGCCCGCCGTGTGCGCGCCAAGCTCCTAGAGCTGTTGGGAGGATCCCCATGATCACTCGTCGGACCTTCGGCCTGGCTCTCGCCGGCGCCGCGTTTGCAGAGGACGATTTGCCGGTGGTGGACTACCACGTTCACCTGGACGAGCACATCACGCTCGAGAAAGCCCTCGAAATCTCGCGCCGACGAGGCGTGCGTTTCGGCATCGTAGAGCACGCGGGCAAACCGGAGCTGGGCTACCGCGGTATGCTCTGCCACGATGCGGACCTGCGCCGCTGGTTGGAAAAGCTGGCCGACAAGCCCGTCTACCGCGGCATCCAGGCCGAAGGCCTGGATTGGATGGAGTGTTTCTCGCCTACGCTGGTGGCCGAGCTCGATTACGTTCTGCAGGATGCGCTTACGGTGCCCCAACGCGTCCTCCGCGGCGCGGGGGGCGACGAGCCGTTGATCAAACTTTGGACCGGGGCGGCCAAAAACATCGAGGACCCCGAGGGATTCATGGAGCGCTACGTGGATTTCCACGTCGAACTGATGCGCCGCGCGCCGATCGACATCTTAGCCAATCCCACATTCCTGCCCTCAGCCCTCGAAAAGGATTACGACACCCTTTGGACCCGCGAGCGCATGGAAAGAATTATCGAGGCGGCTGCACGCTACGGAGTGGCCATCGAAATCAATGCGCGCTACCGGATCCCTAAGGAACCCTTCCTGAGGATGGCGCAGCGGGCCGGATTGAAGTTCTCCTTCGGCTCGAACATTCACGGCCCTGAAGTGGGGCGCTTGGACTATTGCATCGAAGCGGCGCGGCGCCTCGGCCTGACGCGCCGCGATCTGTTCGTCCCAGCGCCTCGCGGCCAAAAGCCGATCGAGCGGCGTGCTCGGGCCTGAGCTCAGTCGGTTTAAGCTTTCTTGGCGGGCTGGCCGAAGTACGGGTACTGGTCCCAGCGGTCGTCATCCACCGTGGCTCGCGGATCGCCGGTGTCCTTCATCCACCGCTCCAGTCGCTCGCGAAGGCCTCGCTGGACCGCGGCATATTCGGCGCGGCCGGCGACGTTGTTCAGTTGGTGGGGATCCTTGCGCAGGTCGTAGAGCTCCTCGGCCGGCCGTTTTGCAAAGCAGAGTTCGAAGAAGCGAGCGAATTTGGGATCCTCGCGGCGCTCGAGAATATAGCGCTTGGTGGGGCCCTCGTCGCAATCGCCGAACGGCCCTACCGCGAAGTAAAGTTCCGGGTCCCCCGCCGGCCAGCGGTCCGGGCGGAAATTGCGAATGTATAAATAATCAGCCGTACGAATGGCGCGCGCAGGGTAGCTCAAGTTGCCGCGGCGCACGTTGGCGTGCCGTTCGCGTTCGAGGAAGACTTCGCGGCGCGATCCGGGTTTTTCCTGGCCGAGCAGCAAGCCCATCAAGCTCCGGCCGGTCATTTCCGGTAGGGGCTTAAGTCCCGCAGCCTCGAGGAAAGTAGGCGCCAGGTCGGCCAGGTTCACGAAGTCGCGCAGCGTGCGGCCGCCGCGGATGCGCGCCGGCCAGGCGATGGCGAGCGGTATGTGCGTCCCGCCGTCGTAAAGATTGGCTTTCGCGCGCGGGAACGGCCAGCCATTGTCGCTGGTAACCACGACCAGAGTGTTCTCCAACCTCCCGGCCTTCTCCAGCCTGGTGAGAATTTCGCCCACTTCGCGGTCGAAGCGCTGGACTTCGAAGTAGTAGTCGAGTATGTCGCGCCGGACCTCGGGAGCATCGGGCCAGCAAGGTGGGACGACCACGTCCTCGGTCCGCATGCCGGATTTCAGCCCGGAATCCGGTTCATAGGGCCGGTGCGGGTCGTTACTACCGAACCAGAAACAGAACGGTCGGTCCGCGGGCGCGGCGGCGAAAAATTCCTCGAAGCTCTTGAAGACGTTGCCGGCCGGATTGCGGCTGCGACCACCCGCCTTGAAATCCCCCGGCCCCCAGCCCTTGCGCGTGAAGCCCACGAAGTAGCCGGCCTGCTCGAGCAGATCCGTGTACACGGCAAAGCGCGCGGGCAGAAATCCCCAGAGGTTGCCGCCCTCGGCCAGGCGATGGGGAGCCTGCCCGGTCAAAATGGCGGCGCGCGAGGGCGTGCAGGAAGGCGCGGCGCAGAAGGCGTTGGTGAACAGGACTCCCTGACGGGCCACACGGTCGAACGTAGGGGTGCGCACGACGCGATCGCCGTAAATCGAGGCGTGCGGCCAGGCCCAGTCATCGGCGATGCAAAGGAGAATGTTGGGGCGCTGCTGCGCGGATGCGCCCTCCAGCCGCCGCAAGGCGGCAATGCCCGAAGCGAGAAACAGTCGCCGCTGCATGACGTCCGAATGATTATACGTCAGGCGCATGACGGCCGCCCGCCCTCCGGCGGCTCTGCCCGCAATGGATGCTACCTCCGGGGACCCTTTTCTCTCGTGCCGTGGCCCGCGCGAAGTACGCCGGGAGGGTGGTGGTAGAATACCGGGCGCAGTTTTGATGCCGTAAGGAGTTTTCACATGCACCGCGGACCGGAAGTTTCCCGTCGCGAATTCCTCGCGAGCGCCGCCGGCCTGCGAGCCGCCGTGGCGGCCCCGCTCCGGCTGCTGGTTTCGCAGCCGACCGTAGCTCAGGTGCGCGTGGAACAAGACGCGGTGATCCGCGTGGAATCCTCGACGCTGCGGGCAACCCTGGAAAAGGGCTTTCTGACCGCGCTGGAGAGCAAGCTCACGGGCGAGAAGTTCATCGAGCCTTTCGACCGCACGCGGTTCGACGCCCTGCGGCTGGTCTATCGGGGCCGTGAAACGGTCGATCTCGGCGAGCGGCTCTTCGGAGACGTCGTGGCCCGTCAGATCACGCCTGCCTGCGCCGAACTACGCTTTCACAACTGGAACGGAGACGGAGTGCTGCGTGTTTCAGTGGACCCCGTGTCCGGGGATCTGATTTTGGAGCCCTCGGGCTATTCGTCCCGACCGGGAGTGCGCGCCTGCCGTTATGTGATCGCCGGAATCAGGCGGGACTTGCGCCTGGTGGCGCCCTTTTATCAGGGCATCGCCCTCGAACTCAGTGATCCGCTGATTCGGGGTTCGCACTGGCTGTGGCCCCAGGGCTGGGAGGCCGGGTTGGCGATTCTTCAGGGCGCGAACAGCGGTTTCTGGGTGCATGCGCAGGATGGCCGCTACCGCTACAAAGCGCTGGGAGTGGGTCTCCCCGATGACCCCTACGCGCTTTGCTTCGATGCCGAGGCCTACGGGCCGATTGACGATAATCTGGCGGCCGGAGGTCTCGCCTGGCGCGTGAACGTCTATCAGGGCGGCTGGCAAACGCCGGCCGGGCGCTACCGCGATTGGCTCTGGAGAACTTACAACTTGGCGGCCGAAGAGCAACGCCGGGCGCCCTGGATCCACCAAATCGCTATGGCGATCGCCTGGTGCCCGACCGATACAGCGGTGCTCGAGAGCCTCGCCCGCAGGGTCAACCCGGCCCGCGTCTTGATTCATCTTCCTAACTGGCGCACCGATCCTTATGACGAGAACTACCCCACTTACACCCCGAACGAAGCCGCAAAGAAGTTTCTGACACGGGCGCGGCAGCTCGGTTTTCATGTGATGCCCCATTTCAACAGTCTCGAGGTGGATCCGAATCATCCGGTTTACACGCAGGTGCGCGACTTTCAATACCGCGATGTGGAGACCAAAAAACTCTACGGCTGGAGCTGGGTAAACCAGCGCAACATCGGCGTTCCGGAATCCAACTCGGCGCGCCTGCGTCACCGCGACAAGAAGGTGATGGTGAAAATCCACCCTGGACTCACGATGTGGCGTTCGCTGCTGTGTGAACGAATCGAGGAGAACGTCCGTGCTTTGAATCTGGAAGCCGTCTTCCTGGACGTGACGCTAGTGACGGCCAACCTGCACAACGCGCTGGTCGAAGGCCTGACCAGCTCGGAAGGGATCAACCGGCTCATTCACGAAGTCGGCGCTATCGGCGACGGTCTCAGCGTCGGGGGCGAAGGGCTGAACGAAATCATAGCGCAGGGCCTATCCTTCGCGCAGGTGCATTTATTCCGCAGCGGGCACAGCAACATCGAGGGCCTGGAACGCACGGGGGGCTGCGCGTTGAACGATTTCCTGTTCGGCAGAATCTGCCGCTCTTTCGGCTATTCGCGTCTGGGCGGCCGCGACGCCGCCGAGGAGTTGCGCGCCCGAATCCACGAAGAGCACAACGCGGTGCCGACGATCACCATTCGCTCGGCCGAAGAGATCGAGAAGCCGACGCCCTGGGTCCGGCGAGCCCTGGAGCGGGCCAAGGGCTGATGAGGACCTGTCGGAGCTCTGCGTGGGCGTCGTCGGATGCGAGGATCCCCTCGGTTCGCAGCGTCGGGTTCTGAAGGCGCGGCCGCGCTCTGGCGCACTCTCGCGGGGATCACTTCGCAGGCGCTGCATGAGCGGGCCCGTAAGGCGGCTTGCCCAACGGTTCGATAACCCAGTTACCGGGCGCCAGCGGCACGCCTGCAATCAACTCCGATCCCAGGTGAATGCGCTCGGCCCCCGCCGCAGAGCGCACGCGGTAGAGGGTATTTTCGTCCACCGCGTACCACTCGGGGAATTCGTTCAACCGTACGTAATTCATCGGGAAGTTGAGCACGCGGCGGTGGCGGGCGTAGTCGAAGCGTACGCGGCCCTGCCAGCCCTTGGGCGCCTCCAGGCTCAGGTACAACCGGTCAGCTTCGCGCACCGCTCCCAGCCTCAAACCGGGGACCCAGCGATCGGGCCGGCAGCCCTGACTCTTCATGTCCATGTAGAGCAGCAGCGTGCGATTGAAATTTCCCTCCCCATACCAGTGCTCGATCAGGCCGGAAGGCTGCTGCATCCTCATCATCGTGCGGATCTCGGACTCGATCCAGTCCAGAGCCTCGGGGACGGGTTCCCGCGCTACCAGATACAGGGCGCCTTCAATCGAATCCGCGTAACCATCGAAGGAGCCGCTTTCCCAATCGTAATTGCGGTACTTGACAAGGTTCGCGAGCACGCGGCGAACGGCCTCCCGGTATTTGGTCTCGCCGGTCGCCTGATAGAAGGCGTAGACGGCGCCGTAAACGTAGCCCCAATTGTCGGAGAGGCCCTTGTTGATGGGCGTAAGCGTAGCCGCGTCAATGACGTTGTACAGCATGCCGTCCGGGTTGGCCGACTCGAGAATGCGATCGAGCATGCGCGCGATCGCGGGACGGTAGCGGGCAGCGCGCGGCGTCCTCTGTTCTTGCTCCAGGGCGTACAGCAGCGCCAAGCCTACGACGATCTCGTTTCCGTGATCGCGCAACCGCACTTGGGTGTCGCCCTTGTGCGCGGTGAAGTCCCATTTGGTGCTGGGCAGGCCGTAATTGCCCGGGAGCACTTCGTCGACGTAAGCGTCGCCGATGCGGTGAGCCCATTCGCGGAAACGGGAGTCGCCCGTCATCGGCCAGAGTCGCACCAGCACTTGCAGGAAGTCGCCGTTCAGTTCGGAATCCGAGGCCGGCAAGTTGCCGAAGATCGAAGGCACCGGCGCGCGGTGCATGGCGTCGGCGACCATGTCCGTCATGCGGTAAAACCAGGGCGTACGTCCCAGCCGCTCGGTCACGGCGACCAGACCGTCCTTGGCGTATTCGCCCGCACCGAACAGACTGGGCGGGCCAAGCTCGCCGGTGTCCAGGTTCAGATCGGCGGGGATGGAATCCTGCGCGGTCGTATAGCGGATTTCGTTGCGCAGCATTTCCATCATGCGGCCCTCGTAAAGTTCGGGGTCCGTGAGATGCGCGGTCAGGATGAGGTACGGATATAGATCCGCACCCGAATTGTGCGGCGTGTAGACACGGGGCGCGCCGGGCTTGAGGCCGCGCGAGCCGCCCGGAAGGCGATCGGGCAAAAGCAACGTTTTCGGGTCGGCATGTTTTAGCCAGGCGTGCAGCACTCGCCGCGCGGCCGCCGCCGCTTCCTCCCAGCGAAGGCCGTTTTCGCGGGCCCGGACGAAGGGGTCCTCCGCCGCCGCGCCCAGCGCCGCCAGCAAAACGGCTGGGATAATGAGTTGCTTCCTCATGCGCGTCCGCCTCCGAGTCATCTTAGCAGAGGCCCTGCTGGCAGCCCTCGTATCCGCGGGCGATCTGGCGGAAACTTTCCGCGACCCGCCGCGCCGCTTCTCGCTGATGCCCTACTGGTTCTGGAACGGCCGCGTCACGGAAAGCGAAACGCGAAGGCAAATCGAGGAGATGATCCGACAGGGGGTCTACCAAGCCGTGGTGTTCCCCTGGGACGGCATGGAGCCCGCGTACCTGTCCGAAGAGTACTGGCGGCAGTTAGGCGCCGCGCTCGCAGCCGCGCGCGAGCTGGGCTTCACGCTCAACCTCGCCGACGAGCTGAACTGGCCGAGCGGCCACGCCTGGCGGCCCGAAGGGGGACCGGAGCTCAGCCGCGTACTCGAGCAGCGCCCCGAGTTCCGCATGCGTCGCCTCGACTACGAGGAACACGTGCTGGAAGGCCCGCGGCGATGGCGCATGAAGCCCAAGCCCCCGGCCTGCTTCGCCGTCGTCGCGCGGCAAGAACGCGAGGGCAAGCTCGAGGCATCCACCCTTCGGTTGATCGAGCCGGTCCGTGGCGAGCTGCGGTTTCACGTGCCTGCGGGTCGCTGGCTCCTCACCTTGTATCGACTGGTTCCTGCCGTCGGAGCGCACAACACGCGCGTGGACCTGCTCAACCCGCAGGCCGTACGCCTCTACCTCGATCTCGTCTACGAGGAGCTCGCGCGCCGTTTCCCCGAGCACCTCGGCAGCACTTTGAAGTTGACCATCGCCGATCACGAGGGCGCTTACGGAGAGCCGATCGCTTGGACTCCGCGCCTCTTCGATGAATTTCAGCGGCGCTACGGCTACGATCTCAGATCGGCGCTACCCCTGCTCGTTAACGAGTCCGTAGAAGAAGGCGCGGCATCCAAGGTTCGCACGCATTATTTGCAACTCGTCTCCGATTTCTACGTGGAGGCCTTCACCCGTCAGGTCACGGAGTGGTGCCGCCGCCGCCGTCTCGGCCACGCCACCTCGCTCTACGAAGAGCAGTTCTGGTTCCAGGTGGGCCTGGCCGGGGACATGTTCGCTCACTGGCGCGCGGGTACGTTCGTCATGATCGACGCCCTCCTCGAGCGATCGCACATGCCGCTGGACTTCAAGGAAGCCGTGACGGTGGCGCACCTGGAAGGGATCCCGCTCGTAGTCGAAAACCAGGGTTTGCAAGGCCACGATTCATTCCTCAGCCCGGAAAAGATGCGGCTCGGCACCAACATGGCCCTACTTTGGGGCGCCAACTTACTCGTACCCTATTTTGACTACGATTCGCACAAGATTATTTGGCCTCCCCAATGGTTTCTAGGCCAGCCTTTCTGGAGATACTTCCGGGCTTACGCCGATTACGTGCGGCGCGCCCAGTATATGAACGCGCAGGGACGCCACATCGCGCCCTTAGCCATCTACTATCCCCTGGAGAGCGTTTTCGCCGGTTCCACCGCCCTGTTCTCCAAGCGTGCCCGACCCCTGGTGTGGAACAACCGGGTAGACCAGGTGCAAAACTTCTACAGCGCGCTCCAACTCGAGCTGGCGCGCGGCGGCTGGGACTTTCACATCCTGGATCGCCACTACCTGCAAAAGGCCACCATCGAGCAGGGCGCACTCCGCCTGCGGGACGAGCAGTTCCGAGTGCTCATTCTTCCGCCCATGACGCATATGGATGAGGCGGCGGCCAATAAGGTACTTGCATTCATCGCAGCGGGCGGAAAGGTGCTCGCGCTGGGCGAACAACCAGCCGTGCTCAACGGAGCGCCGTTGCGGCGGTTCGCCGTCCGGCGGCACGCGCCCTACATGCATCGGCTGGACTACACACGAACCATCGCGGCGCCGGAAGCCGTGCGCGAGGACCTACGACCGCTCGTGCGCGCGCTGGAAACGCTCGAACCGCCCGCCGTGCGCGTTCTGGACGGCGACCCGGCACACTTTTATTTTTCGCGGCGCGCGACCGACGAAGCCGAATGGTTCTGGGTAGTCAATGACAGCCCGGAGTCCCGCAGGCTGCGAGTGCGCATGCCTATATCCGCCCGTTGGGAGAAGTGGGACGCGGCGACCGGCGACCGGTGCACTTTGGCGGAGGGCGACGTGGTCGTGCTCCGATTGGGGCCGTGGGACGCGCACTTCCTCGTCCGGCATGCAGGCGCGGCTGCGCCCCCTTGCGACCCTTCTTGCGAAAAATTGCTGCTTCAACTGCCGGATCGAGGATGGCGGCTCACGATCGAGTCCGGACGAGTCGCCGTGCCGTACGCGCGGACGCCCCAGGGCGAACACGTCTGGCTGGCGCCCGAGCGCGGGGGCCTCCGCCGCTGGTGGCTGATCGGCCCCTTCCCGTACAACGACCATCAGGGATTTTTCAGCGCCTTTCCGCCGGAGCGGCGGTTTCGGCCCGGCGCCGAGTACGCCGGAGCTTACGGTAAGGTGCGCTGGCGTTGGATCGAAGCGCCTGGTTACCGCATCGCCCCCGCCGAGCTCTTGCAGTTGCCGGGCGATCGGCGCTTCGGCAATTACTACGCGTTCGTCTATGTGTACTCTCCCGTGGCCCGCAAAGCTCGGATCGTGACCGCCTTCGCCGACAGCCTGCGCGTGTGGTGGAACGGACGCCAGGTGCTCAGCGTTCACCAGCATCCGAAGTGGCTGCTGCTGCGCGACGCGTGGGCGCGCACGGCGGATGTCCAGGTACGGCGCGGCTGGAACCGGCTCCTCGTGAAAGTCGGACCCAGTCTGTCCGTCCCCACGGCGTTCTCGCTCAGACTGACCGGCGAGGACGGACGCACCCTCCACGACCTCGTATTCGCACCCCGGCGCAAGCTCCCGCCCGCGCAGCCCGCGTCGCCGGTGCGTCTGAGCGTGGAGGTCCCTCCCGGCGCGGTCGGGTTGGAAGGCGAATTCGCAGATGCAGTGCTGCCAGCCGGCGCACGAAGCATCGAGCTGGCCGTCGAACGAATCCCGGAGGCGCCCGTCGTCTTCCGTACCGAACCGGTCAAGTTCACGCTGGCCTCGTGGACCGATTCTGCCCTGCGGCATTACTCCGGTACGGCTCTGTACGAAATCGAATTCGAGCTGCCTGTCGCCTGGTTGGGGCGACGCCTGGTCCTCGACCTCGGCGGAGTGGGAGTGGCAGCCGAAGCGTGGCTCAACGGCCGACCGCTGGGTGTGCGCGCCTGGCGCCCGTTCCGTTTCGAGATCACCGGCCTGGTCCGCCAGCAGAATCGCCTCGTGATCCGCGTGGCCAACTCCGATGCGGGCCGGCTGGCGCAGGGCGACACGATTTACCCCAGGGGCAGCTGGGGCCTGAAGTTCGAAACCGAACGCGACAGGCTCGACTGGATCCGGCCGAACGGACTCGAAGGCCCGGTGCGGATCCTCGCACTAGACTGAGGACAGTCGGCGGGCGGTCCGTTCGTCAGGCCGCCAAACTTACGCCGCCAGAGATAAATCGCATGGCAGGCTACTGAAGTTCGTTGAACACTTCTCCTCGGCAACCCGACCTATCCGAACAACCTTTTCAACCAGTTTCCGAGGCACGACCGCTGCCCTTCACGGGTTGCGTCCCGGTGAGGCCGTCCTTACCGGTTGTGCCAATCGTCGGAAACAGCCGTTACTAGGAGGAACCAAACAGGCGGGAACAGAGTATCCAGGCCGCGGAGCCAAAAGGATTCTCGGTGCGTTCGAACGACTTCAGCCCAATGCGCGGCGGTCGAGCCACGGGCCCCGCGCGGCAAGGACCCGGACCGCCGACCTCCCGCGCACTCCGACGAAGAGCCTCTGGAATTCGCGCCCGGCGCATTGCTCCGGCCTCGATCGCCGACAAAGGGCGCCGAGGCCGCCTCCTTGAAGACAAAGGCAACGTACTGCTCTGCCGGAACGATGTGGACCTTCACCCTCGCGGCTAAGCGCTGCACTCAGCGAGGGTGAGACGCAAATCACGGCTCGCTACACGGAAGACGGTCGCCGCCGGCGACAGCCCAACTCTGCCCGGAGGACGCCTCCCGACGCAAGGAACTCCCGCTTGTGCTGAATACGTCCGGCCCAAGAAGTTCTTTTTTGGCCTCAGTAAATGAGCTTGATACCAAGCTGAATTCGCCGCGGATAACCCTTCTCGGACGTGATCATCCCGAAGGCCGTGCTGGTCACGCTGGTGTTCGGGTTCGAAAACAGCACGTGGTTGAATGCGTTCAGAAATTCGGCGCGGAACTGAATCTTCATGCCCTCGCGAATGCGCGTGTCTTTTATCGCAGAGATGTCCCAGTTGTTGATGCCGTCCCCGCGGATTCCGTTGAAGCGGAACGACATCACGCGCGCCGCATAGCCGAGCTGCTTGCGGCTGTCCCGCTCGAATCCGGCATCGATGTTAAACCAGCGGTCCGGCGTGCGCTGCTTCTTTGGTAACGGAATGTCCTTAAGGTTTCCCCGGAAGATGACGTTGCCGAAGCCCAAGGCCTGACCGGCCTGCGCGGCGTAAATGCCCTGGACCTGCCAGCCGCTGACGATCGCCGAAACCACCGGGTGAGCGTTGGCCAGCACCTTACGCCCGCGGCCGAACGGTAGCTCCCAGATCCAGCTCAGCGACAGACGGTGCGGATAGTCCTGGTCTGAGACGCACTTCGCAGGGGCCGGATCTCCTTCGTTCAGGAACTCCGTGGCCTCCATGAACTTCGACCAGGTGTAAGCCACCTGCACAGTGTAACCGCGCGAGAAGCGCTTGTCGGCCTTCACCTGTAAGGCGTGATACCATGAATAACCCTCGTTGGTCGTCGTGGAAACCGTGGTGAAGTGCGGATAGGCCGTGAGCAGGCTGGCGCGGCTGATCAACGAGCCTGCCCGCGCGGTGCCGGGCAAGAGGGGATAAAAGGGATTCGGCAGGTTGGCGCTCAGATAGTCGATCAGCGGCTGGTCCCGCTCGCCCGTGCGGCTGAGATAGACTACGGGCAGTGCATTCAGATTACGTGAGGTCTCGATGTGAGTTCCACGGTTGCCCACATACGCCACGTCCAGGACTACGCGGTGGGGAAACTCCCGTTGGATGTTGAACTGCCACCGCTGCATGTAGGGCGCCAGAGGCTTGGTGTTGAAAAACGAGATGGCCTGCCCTACATAAGTCATGGGACCCAGCGCCGCCCCTAACGGCTCCTGGATGCCGTCGGGGAAGGGATTGGCGAGCGTCGCGCGGAACGTCAAACCGCCGTCCAGCGAAGGAATCAGCTGCGTAGTCTGGCTGAAGCCGGTCTGAATCACGTCGGTGCGCCGCACTCCCAGAAATCCGAAAAAGATCCCGTAGCCGCTGCGCAGAACCGTTCGTTCGGTCAGCTTATACGCCAGACCTACGCGCGGCATGAAGTTATTGGCGTCCCGCTCCCAGAGCGTCCGCGGCAGACCACCCACGGCGGCGAAGGTCAAGCCGCCGCGCACCCTGAACTGCTCCGGCGGCACCTCACGCGTAGGATTCCGGGCGTAATTGGCCTTGACCTGGGGTTCGATCGGCAAGACCGCTTCGTAATCGAATCCGCGCACCGAACGGTTGAACCGCTCCGTGAGCGGCCCCTCGACCTCGTAGCGCAGGCCCAAGGTCATGGTCAGTCTCCGGGTGATCTTCCAGTCATTTTGCAGATATGCGGCCCACACGGTGGACTGCTCCGCGTAACTGGCCCGGCGATCCACATAACCCGAAGTCGGTAGGCCGAACAGCATCGAGGCCAAACCCTGGCCGATCGGGGCAGCCGGGGAGTTGTCGAACGGCCCGCGCGTCCACGCGGTTCCGAAGGTGAACTGCCCGGTGGAGACGTGGTCGGGGTTGTATTGGTTTTCCCGATACGCGCGAAACTCCATGCCGACCTTGAAGGTATGCGAACCGTGTACCTTATCCACGGCGGCAGCGAATTGATGCGTCTCGGTGGGACGCCACAGCCAGCCGTTGTACGTGCCCGCGTAGCCGTCGATCGAGATCACCGGAAACCGCCGAATCGAAGGGTCTATGGCGTTGTTGTAGGAAGCCGGAAATCCCAGCGTCGTCAGATCGAATCCCCGCCCTTTGGGATTGCCGTCGTATGTGCGAATGAAACGGTTGTAACCGTACCGGACATTCATGACCAATGTCGGCGAGAAACTGTAGACATCGTCAAAACCCGCCGCCCGGGCTAAAAATTGAAACCACTGGCCCGTGGCCGCACTCTTGAACCAGTCGTTGTAATGGCTGTCACGCTTGTACACGTTGGCGCGAACGAATATCCGATGGCTGGCGCTCAGATTGTGGTCCACGCGCCAAGCATGCGTGTAATAGGTGATGGGCTCGGGCTCATTGGGAAGGGGGAGATTATTGCGGCCGTCGGCGGTTCCCGGTACCGTGGGCAGCGCATAGTAACTGAGGATGTTCTTGGCAATGGGGCTTATGCGGTTGGGCGGAATGATGTTGCCGGGAAGCGGGTCGACCTGAAAGCGCCCACCCGGCGCCGGCCGGCGCGTGAAGGGGTCGTAAATCTGGTACTGGGATCCCAACTTGAGGAGGTCGGAGAAATCTCCCTCGCGCTGCTTGGCCGTAGGGACCGTGAGAGTAGTGCCGCGCGGGCGCTCCTCGTGGATTCCTTCGTAGCCATAGGTGAAGAAGGTCCGGTTGCGACCGTCCAGGAGTCTCGGCAAGTACACCGGTCCGCTGGCCGAAGTTCCCCAGCGGTTATAAGTGAAGTTGCCACGGGGGATATTGTTGCGGTTGGAAAAGAAAAGGTTGGCGGTCAGCTCCGGAGCCATCTTCACGTAGTAAGCCGTTCCGTGCAGCGCGTTGGTGCCGGACTTCAGGCTGACGTTGACGACGCCGCCCTCCGTCTGGCCTACGGTGGCGTCGAACGGGGCGGTTTGAACCTTGAACTCGCTTACCAGATCCGCGGGCGGCACCCACGAGGCTATGAGCTCGTTGCGAGTCCCTGTGTTCCCGGAGGCCGTGTTGACCGAGCCATCCAGAGTCACCTCACTCCGATTGGCCCGGGCGCCGTCCATGACGTATCCCACAATGTGCGTGGGCTCGAAGGGGCGATCCAGCGTAATGCTGCGGGCAAAAGCCACACCGGGAGCAAGCTGGATCAAATGGTACGGGTTGCCGTGCGGAACAGGCAATTCCGCCACGCGACGGGCGTCGACGACCGAGCCCATCGAGGCGCTGGTTGTGTCCAGCAGGGGAGTTTCAGCCACCACAGTTACCTGCTCGGTGATGGCGCCCACTTCCAGGGTGAGATTCACCTCCAGGCGGTCGTTCACGCGCAGCTCCAGCCCGTCTTGAACGATCCGCTTGAAGCCGGCGGCCTCCGCTTCCACACGGTACGTACCCGGAATCAGGTAAGGCGCGACGTAGTTGCCCTGCGCATTGGTCACGACGGTGATGGTGACGCCGGTGGCCGTATTGGTTATTTTCACGGAGGCGTTCGGGATCACGGCGCCGCTGGGATCCACCACGCGGCCCAAGATGGTTCCGCGCGGCTCCTGCGTCCATCCGAGTCCGCCAAACAACAAAGCCAAGGACACGGTGCGGACCAAGCCCGCAAACGATCTTGCTCGGCTCATTTCGTTACTCCCTCCTTGGAAAACTCATCAGGAGACATCTTGCGACCCCGGTCCGGGCGTTCCCCTCGTCTGCCCGTCCGCCATCATTCTAGGGCGTCGCATTTTCATGAGTCAACCCGATTCGACGTGCCGGGCGGCTCGGGTCGGGGGCACGGACGCACGGCCTCGGCGGCCGCCACCGAGGGCCTGAGATTTCGCCCTGGCCGGGAGGCTTCCGAGAACGCGCTGCGTACGACTGCGCCGGGTAAGATCGAAGCGGCGCGCAATCCGAAACCTGGCGTGCGGCCCGATTCCCACCAAGGCAACTACGGCGCCAAGGTACCTCTCGCAAACCTGCGAGAAGCCGCCGGGTTGAGGCGGAGGCCAGGCTCGGGCTATCATCGAACGATTGATTTGATTCCGAAGCAAAGCCAGTTTTCAGGAAAGGAGCCACACCGGCCTTGAACCTACAGGCGCTGCTCAACCCTGCATGTATCGTTTGCGGCCCGGAAAACCCGCGAGGCTTGAAGCTGCGCTTTCATAGTCTGAGTGACGGCGTCGTCGCGGCCGAGTGGACCCCCACCCGCGACTGGGAGGGCTTTAAGGGCATCATCCACGGCGGCATCATCTCGACCGTGCTGGACGAGGCCATGTCGCAGGCGGTGAGCGCCCGCGGGTGGCCCGCGCTGACCTGTGAGCTACGAGTGCGGCTGCGCCGTCACGTAGCGCCGGGTGAAACCCTGCAGGTGCGCGCCTGGGTGGCGGACCGGCAACGAAGAAAAATCCTGACCGAGGCCGCGCTCGTCAATTCTCGCGGCGAGGAACACGCCCACGCCTGGGCAGTTTTCCTGGCCCTGCCGGAATGAGAGGGCGCGCGGCGCACGCTGATCCGCGCGCCGGGCCTCACTTGCGGAAGTACTTGGCGTTGATCTCGGCGAACTCCGCCTTGTCCGCAGGCAGCTCTTCCAAGACGAAGATCGAGTTCGTGGGGCAGACAGGGACGCAGGCGCCGCAGTCTATGCATTCATCGGGATTGATATAAAGCTGCGGGACCGAATCGATGTCGGGCTCGTCCTGTTTGGGGTGAATGCAATCCACCGGGCATGCGTCTACACAAGCCATGTCCTTCGTGCAGGTGTCGATGATTACGTATGCCATAAAGTCGGTGCTCTCCTTCGAAGGGTGAAATCTTCCGCCGCGGCTGCCACCGCGTCAGTCGCTGAGGTTCGCACACTGGCGTCCCTCAAATCACCAGTTTCGCGCAAAAGCGGCCCACCGTGTATCGCCCGTAACCCGGTTACCGCAGCGTCTTGAGCAGATCTTCGGCCAGCACGACGGCTCGCTCGGCCAGCGCCCGCGCGGTGAGCAGATCGGCGGCGCGCGCCTGGCGAGCCTGCTCGAGAAAGGCCCGGATCCGAGTGATCGAAGTCTGCTGCTCGGCCGTCAGCCGCCGCTGACGGAAGAGGGCAAGCACCTGCTCTACGCGCGCCTCGGCCCTTTCGCACGCCCGCATGGCTTCGCGCTGTTCTTCGGGCGTCAAGATCTGCCGCAACTGCGGGAGCGGCGTGGCTGCTTTGGGCGGCTCAGGCGCAGCATCGGGGATCGGCCCGGGAGCAGGCCCGCTCTTACGGAGGGGTCGCGCCCGCCGCGGCGGGCGCGGGGGCTGAGGTTTCGGCATCGCGACAGGCGGCGGCGGCACAGGCGGCTGTCCTGCGGGCCACTGCGGCGGCTCCGGCATTTCGGGCACGGCGGGTGGTTTGGGTTCAGGCACGGGGGCGGGCTTGCTCACCACGGGCCCCGGGGCCGGCGCGGCTTTTGGTGCGCGCCGGAACCATCGGCAACTCGGCCCGGCCAGCGCCAGCATGAGGGCCAGCGCCAGCGCCCGTCGCCTCGCTCCCGTACCCACTCGCAGGCCCTTCCTTCAAAGCGGCGCCGCCTCCGGCGCCTGCCGGCGGGCGGGGAAACGAAGACGGAACGTCGTGCCCCGCCCCACTTCCGTGGTGAACTCAATCGTACCATTGTGCAACTGCACCACCCGGAAGGCTACCGCAAGCCCTATCCCTGAGCCCTTCCCTTTGGTGCTGAAGTAAAGCTGAAAAATCCGGTCACGGATCTCCTCCGGAATTCCGGGCCCTTCGTCAGCTACCTCCACTGAGCAATCGTCGCCCTCGAGCCGTGCGCGGACCCGGATGCAACCGCCATCCTTCATGGCTTCGACGGCGTTGACCACCACGTTAAGAATGGCCTGCTTGAGCAGATCGCGATCGCCTTCCAGCAGGATCTCCTCCGGCTCTGCCGCGAGCGTGATCTGGATGCCCTGCTGCGCTGCCGCCGGCTCGACCAGTGCCAGAATCTCCCGAAGGAGGCCCACCATCTCGACGGTCCCCATGCGCAGTTCGATGGGCCGAGTGAAATCCAGAAAGGTCTTGACCACGCGATCCAGGCGAGTGATCTCCCGTTGGATGGTTTCGATTTCCGGCAAGGCGTCTTGGCCTCCGTCGCCCAGTTTTGAACGCAATACTTCCAGATGCACCGCGATGGCGTTGAGCGGGTTCTTGATTTCGTGCGCCACGCCTCCGGTCAGGCGGCTGATGGCCGCCAGGCGCGCGGACACGTCCAGTTGCGAGCGGAGCTGCTGCCGCGATTCGGCATCGCGCAACGTCACCAGCAGCCCCATAGGCTCGCGATCCGGGAAAGCCTCGAGCGGATCCGCGTTGACGAGCAGCCGCGCGGGAGGCTGTCCTTCGCGCTCGAGGAGGGCAGCGTGGTCGCGCAGCACGCGTCGCTGCTCGACCGCTGAGCGCAGCGCGGCGCCCAGCGGCGTCTGCGGTGGGAACAACTCACGCCAGGTGCGTCCCAACAGCTCCCAGCGGGCGCGGCCCAGCAATTCCTCCGCCGCGCGGCCCGCCAGCACGAGGCGGCCGTGTCGATCGAACAGGAGAACGACTTCGCGGAGCTGCTCGAGCAGCCGCTCGATGTTGGATCTGAGTTGCACGGCATCTTCGCGCGCCCCGCGGAACTGCTCCCCCAACAGGTTCAACTTGCTGCGCACTGCGGCCACTTCCGCGGCTTCGGCCGCGCCGTCCTCGGGTGCGGGCGTGTACTCGCCGCGCGTGATCTTTTCGATCGCCTCGCTGATGCGGGCCAGCGGCCGCAGGCTCCAATTGGAGACCATCACCGCCAGGGCCAAAGACAGCCCGAGGGAGGCGGCAAAGATCAGACCAATGCGCGTGAGCAGAGGAATGAGCTCCTCGCGCAGCAGGATGGAGGAAACCACGACGTGAATCGAGAAGATCGGCTCCGCCCGCCCGGGCAACCCGAGCGCCACCGTCGTCTGGTAATCCTCGCGGCGCGAAAGGACTTGCCGCAGTTTCTGCCAAGGACTGCGCCCCTGCCAAGTGCTTAGATCCGCCAGGGCCGCATGCACACTCCCGATGCGGGCCCGATTGGAGGCGGCCAGCACGCGACCGGTGCGGTCGGTAATCAGGATTTCGACCACTACCCGCGCTCCGGCCACCGTGGAATCCAGCATGGCGGCCAGCTCCGCGTCCTCCCCCACCATCTGCTCCCAGAGCGCGACGGCTTCTTCGAGTGTGGCGGGCCCCGGGATGTGTCGCGTAGCCAGCTCCCTGACGCGATAAATCAAAAATGTCTTGATTTGTTGGGCTGCCATGCGCGCCCGCTGGGCGAAGTCTTCAAAGCGCGTCTCCGTCAGCCGATTGAGGTGCAACCACGAGACGGCGCTGACGACGAGCACGATCAGCGCGACGATTGCCAGGCGTAGCCGAGCCTTTAGCGAGTAAGAAGCGCCGCGAAGTTGCCTGGCGCGGCCCGCGGCCGGCCCGCCGTCACCCTGTCCTTCAGGATTCATGCTGCGCTCCCGCGCTGCCCTCACGGTTGCCCGACGGGTGGGAGGCGTACTCCTTGAGCTTGTTGTGCAGGGTCTTCAGACTGATGCCCAAGATCTCGGCCGCGCGCGTCTTGTTGTTCCGGGTGTACTCAAGGGTGCGCAGGATGAGCGCCTTCTCGGCCTCTTCCAGCGTCGCGCCCAGCGGCACGCGCACGGCGCCCGGGTCTTCGACAACCGGCTTGCTGAGTTCGCGGCCTCCGGGCGGAAAGTTCCACGGCAGGTGCTCGCGGCGGATGACGCCCTCGCCGGCCAGAATGACCGCGCGCTCCAGCACGTTACGCAGTTCGCGCACGTTTCCCGGCCAGCCGTAGGAGCTGAAGATTTCCATCACCTCGGGCGCGGCCTCGGCCACGCGCGTCCCGTGCTTGCGGTTCAAATCGGCCAGCAGCGCCTCGACCAACAACGGCAGGTCCTCCAGCCGCTCGCGCAGCGGAGGCAGATGGATGTGGATCACGTTGAGCCGAAAGTACAGGTCTTCCCGCAGTGCGCCCTTGCGCAGCGCCTCTTCGAGCGGACGGTTGGTCGAGGCGATGACGCGCACGTCCACCACGATCTCGTTGCGTCCGCCCAGACGCCGCACGCGCGAGTCCTCGAGCACGCGCAGCAGCTTGGCCTGCGTCGCGACCGGCATGTCGCCGATCTCGTCCAGCAGCAGCGTGCCGTTGTGCGCCAGTTCGAAGCATCCCACGCGCCGTTCGAAGGCCCCCGTGAAGGCGCCCTTTTCGTGACCGAAGAGCTCGCTCTCCATGAGCGTCTCAGGCATGGCCGCGCAGTTGACTGCCACGAACGGTCCCTCCCGCCGCGGGCTGAGAGCATGGATGGCGCGCGCCACCAGCTCCTTGCCCGTCCCGCTTTCGCCCGTGACCAAGACGGCGGCTCGTGTGGGCGCTACCTGGCGGATGAGCGAAAAAACACGCTGCATGGCCGGCGAGCGGCCCGTCAGTTCACCGAGCACGCCCTGGTAGCTCAACTGCCGCTGGAGTCGTTCGGCCTCCTGCGCCAGCCGTCTTTGCGAGGCTGCTCTCTCCAGCAGCAAGCGCAGCGCTTGAAGCTGAATCGGCTTCTCCAGGAACCAGAAAGCGCCCAGGTCATGGACCGTGGCAACCGCGGTCTCGACGCTTCCAAAGGCGGTGATCACGATGGCCGGCGGCCCGCCGCCCTGTGCGCGCAACCGGCGCAGCAGTTCGAAGCCGTCCATGCGCGGCATCATCAGGTCGGTAACGAGCACGTCCACCGGCGCCGCTGCCAGTTTCTCCAAGGCCTCCAACCCGTCAGAAGCCGTTTCGGTGACGAAGCCCCAGGTGGAGATTATGGCCGCCAGCCCGTTGCGCTGGTTCTCCTCGTCATCCACGATCAACACCCGCGCCGGCGAGCCACCCATCAGCCCTATTGTGCGTCAATTCCCTTGGGCCGCAAACCGTGACAGGGCGCGATAATGAAATCATGCGGCCGTGGCGCGACCGCTCGGCTACCTCCTTCATCGTGATGGGCGGGGCGGCCGGCTTGCTATGGGTGCTCGCCTTTCTGCAATACCAGTGGATCGGACAGTTGGGGGAGGCCGAACGCGAACGCTTGCGCATGCATCTGCGCGCCGCCCTCTTTCGCTTTACGCAAGAGTTCAACGCCGAGGTGGCTCGCATCCCCACGATGTTTTTCGCTCTCCGAGCGTCGCCCCCGGATCGCCCGTTCGAGGAGTTGGCCGAACGCTGGCAGGCCTGGAAGCAGTCGGCGCCCTATCCCGAGTTGCTCCGCCGCCTCTACGTCACTCGCGGAGGCGACGACGGCGCCGAAGAGATTTTCGTCTGCAGGACCGACGGCAGCGGCTTCGACCGCGTGGAATGGCCGGAGGAACTCCGCCCTGTGCGCGCGCGGATTGGGCTCCGGGCAGCCGAGCGCGGACGCGGCATACTCCTCGGCCCGCGCGCCTGGATCGACGAGGAGGTCTACGCGCTCATCGCGCCGCGGTGGCGAGCGACCTTCCGCGACGCTCGTCGACCAGGCTGGCGTCCTGAACGCGCAGAAGGGCTGGACGGCTGGCTGATCGCGGAACTCGATCCGGACGTGCTGATCAACGTCGTGCTGCCCGAGCTGGTGGATCGGCACTTCCGCCGCACGGAGGGCTTCGACTTCCAGTTGCAGATCGTACGACGCGCTGACCGACGCGTGCTCTATCGCTCGGATCCGTCCCTACCGGACGAGCCCATGGCTTCGCCGGATGCTGTGGCAGGCCTGCTGGAATGGCGTCCGGTGGTGCTCCGCTGGGCCAACGAGGTCGCCGGGCCTGGCGGAGAGTTGCCCCCGGGACCAGGCGGCCCACTCCGTTTGGAAGCGCAAGGTCGATGGCAAGCGCTGGTCAAACATCGGGCAGGCTCCCTCGAGGCTGCCATCGGCAGGCTACGACGGCGGAACCTGGCCCTCAGCTCCGCCATCCTGGCGCTGATGGCGGCGAGCCTCGCGACCTTGATCGTTTACGCGCAGCGCGCCCACCGACTCGCGCGCCTGCAAATGGAATTCGTCGCCGGCGTCTCGCACGAGCTGCGCACACCGCTGGCCGTGATCTGCTCGGCGGGAGACAACTTAGCCGACGGACTCATCGCAAACAGCGATCAAGCGCGACGTTACGGCGCGCTCATTCGCACGGAGGGCCGGCGCCTGGCGGAAATGGTCGAGCAGGTCCTGGCGTTCGCGGGCACGCAGGCAGGACGGATGAAATACAACTTCCAGCCGATGGAGGCCCGGGACCTGATCAGTCAGGTAACAGAGGCTTGCCAGGGGGCAGCGGCGCAGGCCGGGGTCCGGATCGAAACGCGCGTGCAAGAGGGTTGTCCCAAGGTTCTAGCCGATCCCGCCGCTCTCGCGCAGGCGCTGCGAAACCTCGTCCAGAATGCGCTGAAGTACGCCGCCTCGGGCGGATGGATCGGTCTGAGCGCGGCGCCTGCGGAGACGGGCCGCTGGCTGGAGATCCGCGTGGCAGACCGCGGCCCCGGCATAGCCGCCTCTGACATTCCTCACATTTTCGAGCCGTTTTACCGCGGGCGCAACGCGGCCGAGATCCAGGTTCGCGGGGCTGGGCTGGGCCTCAGCCTGGCACGCAGCATCGTGCTCGCTCATCGCGGCACGATCCGCGTGGAGAGCCGGGAGGGCCAGGGCGCGACGTTTATCATCCGCCTACCCGCGGCCCCTGGGGGAGAACGGGATGCGGGTCAATAGCGAACCGGTCGTCGAGCCGCGCATCTTGCTCGTCGAAGACGAACCGGGACTGGTGCTCACGCTCGCCGATCGTCTGGCCGGCGAGGGCTACGTCGTTGAAACCGCCGCCGACGGCGAGCAGGGCCTGGCCAAGGCCTCGCAAGGCGGCTTCGATCTTATCATCCTGGACGTCATGCTCCCGCGCCTGAGCGGTTTCGAGGTTTGCCGGCGCCTCCGCCAGGCGGGCGTGGAAACTCCCATCCTCATGCTGACGGCGCGCAGCCAGGTGGTGGATAAGGTCGTCGGACTGAAAACCGGAGCCGATGATTACGTCACCAAGCCGTTTGACATGATGGAGCTGCTGGCGCGCATCGAAGCGCTGCTGCGGCGCGCTCCCGCGCGCAGCCCCAAGCTCGCCGAAACCTACCGTTTCGCCGGCATCGAAGTAGATTTCCGCAAGGCGGAGGTTTATAAGGACGGTCGCCCCGTCAATCTCTCCGCACGCGAGTTCGCGCTCCTTCGCTACCTGGTCGAACATCGGGGCGCGGCGCTTTCGCGTGAGGAGCTGCTCGAAAAGGTCTGGGGCTACGAGCCCGGCACCACGACGCGGACGGTAGACGTTCACATCGCATGGTTGCGTCAGAAACTCGAGGAGAACCCCAAGCACCCGCAGTTCATTCTCACGGTGCGTGGGCTGGGCTATAAGTTCGTAGGCTAACGGCTCTCAAACCCTCACGCCCAGAGCGGCTTTCGCCTCGGCCACCGCCTGTTCGATCTCTTGCCGGTATCGCTCGAGGTTGTCTTCGTCCGTCGCCTCGAAGCGCAGCACAAGCACGGGCTGCGTGTTGGAGGCGCGGGCCAGTCCCCAACCGTTCGGGAACAGAACCCTCACGCCGTCGATATCGATGACCTGGTAACGACCGCGGAACTGCTCGGCCACCCGCGCGATGACTTGGAACTTGATTTCATCCGGGCAGTCCACGCGGATTTCCGGCGTCGAGACCATGCGTGGCAGGCCCTCCAGTTGCGCCGAAAGTGGGCGGCCGGAATGGGCCACGATCTCCATCAATCGGAGGGCGGCGTAAATCGCGTCGTCGTAGCCGTAGTAGCGATCGGCAAAGAACATGTGGCCGCTCATCTCGCCGGCCAGCGCAGCGCCGGTCTCCTTCATCTTGGCCTTGATCAGGGAATGGCCGGTACGCCACATGATGGCGTTGCCCCCCAGCCGGCGGATCTCGTCATACATGACCTGTGAGCATTTCACCTCGCCGATGAACGTGGCGCCGGGCTTGCGCTGCAGGATCTCACGGGCGAAGATCAGCAGGAGCTGATCGCCCCAGAGCACCTCGCCGCGCTCATCAATAGCGCCCAGCCGGTCGGCGTCCCCGTCGAAAGCTACGCCCAGGTCGGCGCCCGCGCTGCGTACCGCGGATTTCAGCGCTTCCAGATTCTCCACGACGGTGGGATCAGGATGGTGATTGGGGAAACGCCCGTCCGGTTCGAAGAACAGCTCGATCGCTTCGACGTTTAGCTTCTCGATGATCCGATGCAGGACCGGACCCGCAGTCCCGTTGCCGGCGTCGAGCGCCACTTTGATCCGGCGCGGCCATCGGAACTGTCCGGCCACCTCTTCCACGTAGGGGGTGACGATGTCGAACGAGCGGGTGGAGCCCTCGCCGGCCTCGAAGTCCCGACCCTCGATGAGCTCGCGGATCCGCTGGATTTCAGCGCCGTAAATCGTCGAGGTCCCGGACATGATCTTGAACCCGTTATATTCCGGCGGGTTGTGGCTGCCGGTAATCATCACCCCGCCGTCCGTTTTCAGATGGAATACCGAGTAATAAAGGAGCGGCGTGGGCACCGTACCCAGCTCGATGACCTCCAGCCCCGTGGCTGCCAGCCCGCGGCTTAGCGCACGGCGCAGCCGATCTGAACTAAGCCGCACGTCCGTGCCCAGCGAGATGCGGCGCGCGCCACGCCGCACCAGATAAGTTCCGATTCCCCTGCCCAGCAGCTCGACGTCGGCATCCTGTAAATCAACATCTGCAATCCCACGGATATCGTATTCGCGGAATATGGTCGACTTCAGCATGGCCCGTCGTTTTCAGCATATCCCAAGCGGCGGCCTCAGGGACGGCTGACGAACGGGTTGCCTACGATGTAGAAACGCAGCGGCCAGTCCGTGCAATGGCGGATCCCGATGCGGGCCGACCGCGCAATCTCGAATTGCGGCTCGCGCCGCCACCGCCGCACGGTGAAGGGCCCCGGGCGAGTCAAATCGGTCCCATAGTGCCGTCGCGTAATGCCGAGCGCGGCGGTCAGCCTCCCCGGGCCCGAGGTCAGCTCGACGAGCGAACGCGCGGCGGGGCGACGCCGTTTCATTTCGGCGATGCCCGCCAGCGGTTCGAGCGCGCGTATGAGCACGCAGCCGGGCACGCCGTCGGGCTCGGCCACGATGTTCAGGCACTCGTGCATGCCGTAAATGAAATATACGTAAGCGCGGCCCGGGGGGCCGAAGAGCACGCGGGTGCGCGGGGTCAGGCCGCGCGATGCGTGCGCGGCGCGGTCTTCCCGGCCAAGGTACGCTTCGACCTCCACGATCATGCCCGCCGTGCGCCCATGCACTAAGAGCTTGCCCAACAAATCAGGCGCGACTTCGACGGTCGGGCGGGCGAAAAAGTCTTCGGGAAGGATCTCCGTCTCGACTTCCAGCTGTTCCAAGGGCACGCGGTCGCGCCACTGCATGACAGGCTGCTTTGGCTTACCCTTAAGATACAATGCGCCTGTTTACCGCCATCGACTTGCCGAGCACGGTGCTCGATACCCTCGAGGGGCTGCTCGAGCGGTTGAAGCCCACTGCGCGCCTGAAATGGAGCCCGCGCCAGAACCTTCACATCACGACCAAGTTCATCGGCGAATGGCCCGAGACCCGGCGCGCCGAACTGGAAGCGGCCTTGCGTGACCTCGGGCGGTTCGAGCCCATTCCCATCGCCCTGCGAGGCCTCGGGTTCTTCCCGAACTCCCACGCTCCTCGAGTCTTCTGGGTGGGCGTGGAGGCCGGACCGGCGCTGGCCGAACTGGCGCGGCGCACGGACGCCGCGTTGGCGCGCCTCGGCGTGCCCGCCGAAACGCGGCCGTTTTCACCGCACCTGACACTGGCCCGCATCAAGGAACCGGTCCCGCTGGGGCCGCTGCGGCAGGCCATTGCGAAGCTCGAGTCGGTCGAGTTCGGCCAGTTCGAAGCGGACCGCTTTTACCTGTATCTCAGTGAGCTGCGGCCGACGGGCTCCGTCTATACTAAGCTCTCGGAGTTCTTATTCACGGGATGATCGAAGCCCTGGCGGCCCTGGTCTTGGCTTACGTGCTCGGCGCCATTCCCTTCGGTTACTTGATGGTGAAGTGGCGCACGGGGCAGGACGTGCGTACCATGGGCAGCGGCAATATCGGGGCCACCAACGTGCTGCGGACGACAGGCCGCTTGCCGGGAATCGTAACGCTGCTGCTGGATATCGCCAAGGGCTACGCCGCAGTCTGGATCGCCGCCCGCCTCGTGGACGCCTCCCCGTCCGTGCTCAGCGGGGCGGCGCTGGCCGCCATGGCGGGGCACAGCTTCCCGGTTTTCCTGCGCTTTCGGGGGGGCAAGGCGGTGGCCACCTTCCTTGGCGCGTTCCTGTACCTTGCCCCGACTGCCGTACTCGCCGCGCTGTTGGTCTTCGTGATCGTAGTCTGGAAAACGCGTTACATTTCGTTGGGCTCCATCGTCTCCTCGGGCACCTTCCCGCTCGCGGTCTGGCTGATCGTGCATCCCCCTTGGGTCGTCGTGGCCGCGGCAGCGCTGAGCGGCGCGTTCATCATTTGGCGGCACAAGGAAAACATCCGGCGGCTACGAGCAGGTACGGAGAACGTCTTCTCGTGGAAAGGGCGCCGGAGCTGAGACGTCTGGCGGTCATCGGCGCGGGCGCGTGGGGAACAGCGCTGTCGATCGTGTTGGCGCCGCGCTTCGAGCGTGTTCGCCTGTGGGTGTACGAAAGCGATCTGGCTCGGCGCATCCGGGAAATCCGCGAAAACGATCTCTACCTCCCAGGGGCGCGAATCCCCGATAACGTCGAGGCTACGGCTGAGCTGAGTGAGGCCCTCGAAGAGGCGGACGTCGTGGTCGGCGCGATGCCGTCGCATGCGGCCCGCGCGCTATGGAGCCGCATGGCGCGCCACCTCCAACCGGCGACGGCGCTGGTGAGCGCAACCAAAGGACTCGAACTGGATACCCTGCTGCGAATCTCCCAGGTCATCGAGGATGTCATCGACGGCAGTTCGCACGCTCGCGTGGCAGTGCTTTCAGGCCCGAGTTTCGCACCCGAAGTCGCACGGGGTGACCCAGCGGCGCTGGTGGTTGCATCCCACGACGCGGCTCTGACCGCCTCGCTTCAGGCGGCCTTTTCGGGTCCGACGCTCCGGCTTTATCGCAACGCGGATCCGGTCGGCGTCGAGCTGGGCGCGGCTTTGAAAAACGTCATCGCCATCGGCGCCGGCATCGCCCACGGCCTGGGACTCGGAGGGAACACGCTGGCTGCTTTGGTGACACGCGGTCTGGCGGAGATCACGCGACTTGCCCTCGCAATGGGAGGCAAGCCCTCGACGCTCGCGGGCCTCGCGGGTCTGGGCGACCTCGTTCTCACCTGCACCGGCACGCTCAGCCGCAACCGATCACTGGGGATCGAGCTGGCCCGCGGACGGCGGCTGGAGGAGATCCTTGCCTCGCGCCGCACGGTCGCCGAAGGAGTGAATACCGCTCGCGCGGCGCTGCTGCTGGCCGCTCAACACGATGTCGACCTCCCTATCTGCCGGCAGGTCCATGCCGTCCTCTTCGAGGGCAAAGAACCGGGCCGCGCCGTGCGCGAGTTGATGGAGCGCTCCTTGAAGGAGGAATAGAGACACAAAGGCGCCTTTGCGCAACCTCGGGCCAGAACCCTGGGTTAACAGTGTCAAAGGGGGAGCAGGTGTCCTGCCCTCTTCAGCATGGGGAAGGGGCCGAACTGCTGCTGGCTTACTGTGCCCGCCGGCTGGATGAGGAATCCAGGGCATGGCTCGAACGCCACATGGACCTCTGCCCGCAATGCCGCAGCATCGCCCAACAACAGGCGGCCGTCTGGGAAGCCCTCGATTACTGGGACGCCCTTGCCGTTTCGGAGGACTTCGACGCGCGGGTCCGTCAAAGGATCCGATTTGCCGAGCAGGGCGATCACCTCAAGAGCCGCGGCCTCTGGCGAGCCTTGAGAGTCCCTCTGGCCGTGGCTTCGATATTGCTGGGCGCGCTGATGCTGGTGCGCTTGCCGACCTCTCTGCATCCGGCACCCGAGCTCGCCGGCCCGGCGGAGGTGGACAGCGCCGAGGCTGCTCTCGAAGATATCGAGCTGTTGCGCACTCTCGAACTGACGGCCCGCGCTCAGTTGCCGCGCGTTGATACGATGTGAGAGCTAATGCCTGCGCTGGATAAGCTGCTCACGGCGGTGCTGGTCGGCTTCCTGTTGCTGATAGACGGGGCGCCGGCACAGCCGCCGAGCGGCGCGCAAGGCTCACCCTCGCCCGGGCGCGCGCTGGACCGGCTCAGCCGCATGCCCCCTGAACAGCGGAAGCGCCTCCTGGAACACCTCCCGCCCGAACGCCGCCGGCGACTCGAGGAACGTCTCGAGCGTTACAACGCTCTGCCGCCGGACGAGCGTCGGCGCCTCCTCGAACAATTGGAACACTTCCTCAGGCTGCCGTCCGAGCAACAAGACGCGGCTCGCCGCTTATTCCGGCGTTACACGGCCCTCCCCGAGGATCGAAGGAAGCTACTGCATCAGGAGTTCCAGGCGCTCCGCACGCTCCCACCGGCCGAACGCCGCGCACGCATCGAGAGTCCGGAAGTCCGGAAGCGTTACTCGAGCATGGAGAGTCGGATTTTGAAGGAGTACATCGAGCTTCTTCCCCAAGAAAGCGGCCAGCACGACGGCCCCGCCTCCAAGGCGGCGAACAGCCCTGATCAGCTTTCCGATGAGTGAATTTAGAGGGAGTTAGTACTAACGGTACTACCCTCCCGAATGGCAATCTTGACTTCGGTCACCGGTTAGGGGAGATTGCCTATAGCCGATTATGCGCACGACATTTGTGTCTCCGAACGAATCGCTGGGCCGCGTGCCGTCTCGAGCTGTCCAAAAGCTCACGGTTATCTTGGCGTGCCTGCTTCCAGCCGCAATCACCGCTGCGCCGTTTGGGCGCCTGGTGCGGGTGGGCGGGCAGCTGGCGGATGTGGCGCTGGATGAGCGGCGGGGGGTGGCGTATCTGGCCAACTACACGGCGAACCGCATCGAGCAGGTGGCGCTGGCCGATCTGAGCCTGCG
>CALJAM010000021.1 GCA_938027685.1 uncultured Bryobacteraceae bacterium | reverse complement strand
CAAGACCTACGAAGAGCGGCGCGCCGCTTATCACGACGCCCTACGTTCACTCAAACCCGGCGTGCACATGATGATTCTGCATCCGGGCTACCTCGATGAAGAACTCAGGGGCGCCACCGCGAGCGCCGCGCAGCGGGACTGGGACCGCCGCATCTTCCTGGAGCCGGAGACGCGCGAGCTGATACGAAAACTCGGCATCAGACTGGTTGGTTGGCAGGACGTCGCGCCGCCGGCGCGCTAATCGCCGCCGGGGTAATAGCTGCGCAGGATCCGCAAAGTCGGCTCCGGTTCGATCACAAACGGATCCGCGCCCGCAGGTACGAACCAGCAGTCACCCGCTGCGATTGGTTGTCCGCCTAGCACGCCGCGGCCCTCCAGCACCAGCAGCAGATGGAAACGGTCGGCGTCGGGTTGGTAGCGCGCCGCCGCGCCCGTATCCAGCAATTCGGCCGCGAAGTAACGCGTGCGGGCGAGGCGCACCCAGCCGTTGGGCAACGGCGCCGGCATCGGTGAGCCGGGGTAAGGCGCGAGCAAGGCCACCTCGGCGGCGCGATCCAGATGCAGCGGCCGCGGACGACCGTAATCGTAAATGCGGTAGGTCAGGTCCGAGTTCTGCTGGATTTCAGCTACCACCACCCCGGGCCCCAGCGCGTGCACGGTGCCGGGATAAATCACGAACACCTCGCCAGCACGAATCTCTCGCCAGTCGAGCAGTTTCTCGATTTCCCCGCTCAGGGCAACCTCGCGGAAGCGCTCGCGTGAGAGCGGCTCTTTGAAGCCAAGCGCGAGCCGCGCTCCGGGCTCCGTGCGCAGCACGTACCAGGCCTCGATCTTGCCCCACTGACCCTCGTTCCGCCGCGCGTAGTCATCGTCCGGATGCACCTGGACCGAAAGCTTGTCAGCCGTGAAGATGAACTTGACCAGCAGCGGAAACACGGGCGTATCCACCGCTTTGCCCAGCAGCCGCTCGCCATGCGCCGCGAGCAATTCATCCAATAACGGCCCCTCGCTGGTGCGGTTTCGCTCGTGATACCAGACTTCGCCGACCGGTTCGGCAGTGGGAGGGAACCAGGGCGCCAGATCCCTGCGACCCCAAGGCCGCGGATCGAAGATCGGCAACAGTCGGAAAGGTCGCAACGTCATCTCGCAAGACGCGCCAGAAAGGCTTCGATGCGATCCAACCCCTCCTCCAGCGCCTGCCGGGATGCGGCCAGGGAAAACCGCAGGTGGCCTGGGGCGCCGAAAGCCTCGCCCGGCACACACGCCACCCGCACCTCCTCCAACAAGCGCTCGGCAAAAGCGGCGCTCGAAGGGAAGCGGCCGTCTTCGAGCCAGGCTCCGATCCCGGGAAACGCGTAAAAGGCGCCGCCCGGCGAGTGGACGGTCACGCCGGGCATCCGGCGAAGCCGGGCAATGACGCGATCGCGCCGCCACCGGTATTCCTCGCGCATCGCCGCGACGCAGTCCTGAGGCCCGCGCAAAGCCTCGAGCGCCGCCTTTTGCGCCACCGAATTCGGGTTCGAAGTCGAGTGGCTTTGCAGCCGAATACAGCCTTCAATGACGTGCCTGGGCCCGAGACCGTAGCCGATCCGCCAACCCGTCATGGCGTAAGTTTTCGAAAGCGACCCAGCAACCAGGACGACGGAAGCCGCACCCGGTACCGACGCCACCGAGAAGGGCTCGCCCTCGTAAACGAGGTTCGCGTAGCATTCATCGGAAAGGATCCAGAAACCGCAGCCGACCGCCAGCTCGACCAGCCTTGCGGCCTCCCCGGAATCCAACAGCGCACCGCTTGGGTTGTTGGGAAAGTTCAGGATGAGCATGCGCGTGGCGTCGCTGACGCGTTTGCGCACTTCCTCGGCACGGAGCGTAAAACCCTCCGCCGGCTCCGTCGGCACGACGATCGGTCGGCCTCCCGCCAGCAGCACGGCGTCGCGGTAGGTCACCCAATAAGGTGCCGGAATGATCACCTCGTCGCCGGGATTCACCAGCGTCTGGATGAAGTTGAAGACCGCGTGCTTGCCGCCCGCCGTGATCACGCACTCCGGGACTTCGTACCGCGTACCGAAATCGGCTGCGTGGCGCGCGCAAACCGCCTCCCGCAGCTCGGGGATCCCGGCGGCCGGCGTGTAGCGTGTAAAGTCGGCGCGGATGGCCCGGATCGCAGCCTCCTTGACGTGTTCAGGCGTGGGGAAATCCGGCTCGCCCACGCTCAGATCCACCACGTCGACGCCGCGGCGCCGCAGCTCGTCGGCGCGCGCGGCCGTCTCCATAGTGCTCGAAAAGCGTATGCGCCCGATGCGCTCGGAAAGCTCTGCCGTCACCGAAAACCCACCTCTCAACGCGCGGGCGCCAGTCGCCTCTGCAGGCGCTCGTAAACGAGCGGCGGCACCAGGCCGGAGACGTCGCCGCCCAGCGCCGCCACCTCTTTCACCAGTCGCGCGCTCAAGAACGAATAGTCTTCCGCCGCCATCAGGAACACCGTCTCGATGTTAGGAGCCAGGCGTCGATTCATAAGCGCCATCTGCAATTCATACTCGTAATCGGAAATGGCCCGGATGCCTCGCAGAATGACGCGCGCGCCGCGGGCCGCGGCGAACTCCACGAGCAGCCCGCCAAAGCTCTCCACCTGCACGTTGGGCCAGGGCCGGAGCACCTCGCGCGCCATCTCTACACGCTCCTCCACGGTGAAAAGAGGCTTCTTCGCCTCGTTGCGCAGGATGGCTACGATGAGCCGGTCGAAGAGCCGCGAAGCGCGGTCCACCAGATCCAGATGGCCGTTAGTTATAGGGTCGAATGACCCGGGATAAACGGCGATAACGCCGTGAGGCTGGTTTTCCACAGGATCACCTGTCCATGTTTGATTCTAGCCAAGACGGGTCGGCGGTCGTGTCGCCGGCCATGGAAGGCGCTTCCTTCCCTTGGCGCCCCCGACCCGCTTGCGCGGCTTGTTCGAACGGCGTATCCTGCATAAAACGGGACACCCGGAGGTACCCGCATGAAGAAGGCTTGTCTTTCCGTTCTGGTTGCGTTGTTCTTCGGCGCCGCTACACTGATCGGCGCTGAGTTCTGGGAAAAGAAGAAATACCCTGAATGGACCGAAAAAGAGGTCCGCAAGATGCTCAGCGATTCGCCGTGGGCGCGTCCCGTCGAGATTCGACTGGATGCGATGGGCGCTGGGCGCGGAGGGGGAGGAGCCCGAGGACGCCGCGGTGGCGGCGGGGGAGGCTTCCCCGACGCCTCAGTCGGCACCGGAATGGGTGGCGGCGTCGATGAAGGAGGCGGCGGCGGCATGGGCCGAGGCGGCGGCATCCCCACGCCCGACGTCATCCCGACGGTGACGGTCCATGTCCGCTGGCGCACTGCGCTACCCATCAAACAGGCGCTCGTGCGGGCGCGTTTCGGCGACGAAGCTTCCAGCTCTCCGGAGGCCGCGAAGTTCCTCTCTGCGCAAGAGACGCATTGCATCGTCGAAATCGCGGGCGTGCCTGCTCCTATGCTGCGAGCCAAACCGGATGAACTCAAGGCCGGCGCGCAGCTTCGCATCAAGGATAAGCCGCCCATCCAGGCCGTGGACATCAAGGCCGGGCGCGATCAGAATCGCGTGAACCTTTACCTCGTTTTCCCGCGGGGACAGGACGGCGCACCGCTGATCGCGGTCGAGGACAAGGAAGTCGAGGTGGTCCTGAAGGCAGGGCAGCTCGATATTCGGCGAAAGTTCCGCCTGAAGGAGATGATCTTTGACGGCAAGCTCGAGATCTGAGCTCGCCCTGCGTTCAGACCGCCGATTCGGCCAGCATGAGCAGGTACAATGCGGGCAGGTAAAACACCGTGGCCCGCAGCAGACGGCGAGCAGCCATGGCGCTGCGCACGGTGGCCAGTCGGCGCGCCGCTGCCAACACCATTCCGCCGAGTAGGACCGTGCCCCCGGCGTAAACGGCCCCCGTCATGCCCAGGAAGAACGGCAACAAGCCCGCCGGAACCAGCAGCAGGCTGAACAGCAACGCCTGACGCGCCGTGCGCACGCCCCGTTCGTCCTCCACGGGCAGCATCCGGATGCCGCCTCGCGCATAGTCGGCACGGTACATCCACCCGATGGCCAGAAAGTGCGGAAACTGCCATAACAGCAAGATCAAGAAGAGCGCCCAGGCCGGCGCGCCGAGGCTGCCGTGCGCGGCGGCGTAGCCGATCAGCGGCGGCATCGCCCCGGGAACGGCGCCCACCGCCATCGCGTGCGGCGTGCGCGGCTTCAGCGGCGTGTAGGCGAGGAGGTAAAGCAACAGCGTCGCCAGTCCGCACAGTGCGGCGGTCGGGTTCGCACCCAGCCAGAGTTCTGCAAAGCCGGCCAGCGAAATCCCCAAACCGAAGAGGAGGGCGCGAGCGGGCGGGACCCGACCGGACGGAATCGGACGGCGCCGGGTCCTGAGCATGCGCCCGTCCGCTTCCCGCTCGTACCATTGGTTAAGCGCCGCCGTACCGGAGGCCATCAGCGCGGTGCCCAGGAGCGTGTGCACGAGCCGCCAGGGATCGGGATTCTCCGGGCGTCCGAAAAAATACCCCGCCCCGGTACTCATCAGGATCAGCCACGTGACGCGCGGCTTCGTCAGTTCCCAGTACGCTTTCATCGGGCCGTCGCCAACCCGTCCGCACCCGCTGTCTGCGCCGCTCGGCGCACGGTGCGCTGGATCTCGGCCGCCAACACGAACGAGGTCGCCAGTACTAATGCTCCTACCGCAACGTGAGCAACCGTGAAGGTCACCATCCAGGGGTGCGGCTGAACGGTCTCATCCAGTAAGATGCGGCTCAGGTAGGCGGCGATGCCGAGGACGATCTGGATGCCGGTCAGCCAAAGCAGGCGACGCGCCGCACGCCCCGCGGGCTTGTCTCCCACGGCTCCCAGTGCGCTGATGCCCGCCATAAAAAGGATTGCGCCCGCGATCAAGGCGCCGGCGATATGGGGGATAATGCCCAAAACCTTGTGACGGTAGGCAGCCCCGAGCAGCAGTTGGGCAACGATGGCGGGCGGCCCGATCCAAGCCAGGACCCTCAGCGGCGGCGAACCGGTGTCCTCCACGATCGCAGGCTCGCCCTGCCAGTCAGCCGAGGTCGCCCGCGCGATGACGACGGTCGCGGAAAAGAACAACTGCGCCAGCGCGGCATGGCTCATGGATACGGCCGGCGGTAGCTTCAGCAATACGGTCATGCCGCCCAAAACACCCTGCACCACGACCGCGGCCAGCGCCGCCGCGCCCAGCCGCTTCAACCACCGCGGAACCGGCGAGCGCCATAGCCAGATCGCGAGACCTACGGTCAGCAGACCCACCAGCGCGCCAATCATCCGGTGCCCGTGTTCGTAAAGCACGCCACCCTCCATGGGCGGCATCAATTGCCCAAAAGACAGCGGCCAGTCGGGCACGGCCAACCCGGCCTCTTTCGACTTGACCAGAGCGCCCGCCGTCACCAGAAGCAACGTGGTGCTCGCCGTCAGTACCGCATAGCGGTGCAACCAGCTCGATCCATGACCCTCGGTTCGCATCAGTGAGACCCTTCGTTGCGGCGATCATTCTAGCAAGTCCGCCTTGCTCGGAGCTCGCGCACGGCCTCGCGCAAGGCTCGGCTAAAATGGCGTGCGTGTCCGTGTTGTCGTTTTGGGACGCGCGGCGTTGTGTGATCGAACATGTGCGGAGCGCGTGCCGCGCCCCGGCGGTCGAGCAAGTGGATCTGGAAGAGGCCCAGGGCCGCGTGCTGGCGGAAAACCTGTACGCCGATCGCGACTACCCGCCGTGCGACCGCTCCCTGCGCGACGGCTACGCGTTGCGTGCAGCCGAGACGCCTGCCACATTGCAACTGGCGGGCGAGGTCCGTGCGGGCACGCGGTTCCCACGATCGCTCAGGCCCGGCGAGACGGTCGAGATCATGACCGGCGCACCGCTGCCCGAGGGCGCCGACGCCGTCGTCATGCGCGAACACGTGCGCGCGGAAGGCGACCGCATCGCTGTGACGGAGGCGGTATCAGCCGGACTTTGGGTCCGGCGTCGGGCGACCGAGGCCCGGCGCGGCGAGCTCCTTCTGCCGCGGGGTCGCCGCATCGGGTTCGTCGAGGTTGCCCTGCTGGCCACGTTGGGACGCCGCAGGGTGAGCGTCTACCGGCGGCCCCGCGTCGCAGTGCTGCCCACCGGCGATGAAATCGTCGAGCTCGATCGCACCCCGCTCGAGCACCAGATTCGCAACTCGAATGCCTGGTCGCTCGCCGCTCAGATCCGCCGCGCAGGCGGCCGGCCGGAACTGTTGCCGGTCGCACCTGACGAATTCGAGGCTACTCGCGATCTGATCGCCCGCGGTATCGAGGCCGATCTGCTCGTTATCTCGGGCGGCGTCTCCGCCGGCAAGTACGACCTGGTGGAACCGGCGGCACGCGCCCTCGGCGCCGAATTCTACTTTAACGGCGTCGCCATGCAGCCGGGCTACCCTCTGGTCTTCGGGCGGGCGCGGGGCACGTTCTTCTTCGGCCTGCCGGGCAATCCGATCTGCACCATGGTGGCCTTCGAGGTCTTCGCGCGCGCCGCACTGGAATTGCTGAGCGGCGACAACGAGCCCCTGCTGCCTCTGCTAGAGGCGCGGCTCACCTACCCGTTCCGTCACCGGCCCGGGCTGACCCGCCTGGTGCCCGCGCGGCTCGCAGCCGATGGCTGCTCGGTCGCACCCATCCCGTGGCACGGCTCCAGCGACGTGTTCGCGCTCGCGCACGCCAACGCCTTCCTCATTGCGGATGCGGATCGCGACTGCTGGCAGCCGGGCGACCGCATCCGCGTGCTGCTACGATGAGTGTGGGGGCTGCGACCGTGGCGATGACGGGAACCTGAAACGAGCGGCCCCCTCGGGACGTCTCGGAGGACGAGCGGTGTGGGTTTTTCTGGCGTGCATCCTCGCTCTGCCCTTGGGCGCGCAGCCCGATCAGGAGCCGGTCTTCCGCGCCGGCGTTCAGGTCGTGGTGGTGCCCACCACCGTGCTCGATCGCAACGGCAACTTCGTGCACGGCCTGGAGCGGCAAGACTTCCTGCTGCTCGATAACGGCAAGCCGCAGGACATCCGGGTCGACGTGACCTTCATCCCCATCTCGCTGGTGGTCGCCGTGCAAGCCAATTCGGCCGTGGAGGTGGTCTTGCCCAAAGTCCGCAAACTCGGCACGCTGCTGCATTATCTGGTGGCAGGCGAGCAGGGCGAGGTCGCGGTCATAGCATTCGATCACCGCGTACAACTGATGCAGGATTTCACCACCGACACGGACAAGATCCAGCAGGCTCTCGAACGGATCCGCCCGGGCTCAACCAGCAGCGCCATGGTGGACGCGGTTCTGCACGGCATTCGCATGCTGCGCCGCCGCCCGGAGAACCGCCGCCGAATCCTCCTGCTGATCAGTGAAACCAGGGACCAAGGCAGCCAGGCGCGCAAGCGCGACGTGCTCGAAGCCGCTCAGTTTGCCAACGTGGTGGTCTACTCGATCAACATCAATCGCCTCGTGACCACCCTTACGGCCAAGCCCCAACCCCCACGTCCGGATCCCTACCCGCCGGCCGCGCGACCCTTACCGGCGGGCGTGCCCGTCACGCCGCACACGGCGGCCCAGGTCAGCGGGAATGCGACCAACTCGGCCAACTTCGTCCCCGTCTTCGTGGAGATCTTCCGCGCCGTGCGCGACATCTTCGTGGATAACCCGGTCGAGCTTTTCACGAAATGGACGGGCGGCACCGAGCATCCCTTCATCACGCAGGAGCAGCTCGAGCGCGCCGTGCGCCGCATCGGTGAAGAGCTTCACTCACAGTACATCCTCAGTTACACGCCCAACAACAGGGACGAGGGGGGCTTCCACGAGATCCAGGTTCTCGTGCGCGGCCGTGACGACGTTCGCGTCATCACCCGCCCGGGCTACTGGATGGCGGCGCAGCCTTCCGGCAACTGATCGGTACGCCGCGTGAACGCGAGGGCGGCGAAACTCACCACGCTCTGTTCGTCGATATTCCACTGCTCGTAGCGCAGCACCCGGCCCCGGGCATCGGGCACGGCGCGCAGGAACGTGTAAAGCGCGGAAGCACCGCACCACTTCAACCCGTCCTGCTCGCCCTTGACAAGCCGCCAGAAACCTTCGGCATCGCCGGCCTCCACGCGCTCCAGTCTCCGCCGGTCTTCTTCCTCGACGGCTCGCATGCGGCCCTGCCGCGCCCGTGCGGCGAAACGGTCCCCGTATCGACGGCCGATGTGCGCCAGGTCCACGCCCAGCACCCAGCGCAGCCTCTCCCCTTCCCGCACGCCGAGCTCGCGTAAGGCCTCCAAAAAGCGCGCCACGTCGTCGTTATCCTCCGGCAACCGACCCCCTCCGCACAGCAACGAGCCGCAGAGAATGGGCAACACACGCACGTGCGGGCCGTAAAGGTGCTGCAGGAAAATCACCTGGAACTCGATCGAATGCTCGACCGCGTGGCAATAATCTTCCATGGTCACGGCGTTGGGTGCGCGCCGTGCCAGCCAGTCCGTCATTTCCGGCCACGGCGTAGTCTCGCCCAGGGGTGTGCGGTAGGGCTTCCGCGTGAGCCCGAAGCGGTCCGGCGCGCCGAAGTGCGACGTGCCCAACACCACGAACGTCGCCTCGCAAGCGCCCGGGTCCAGGCAGGCGTAGGCCTCGCGGTAGCACTGCCACCCGCCCTCGGGACTCACATGCGGCGCAGCGACTCCCAAAACCGATCCACGGGAACGCGGCGCGCCGTCCAGGCATCGATCCAGCGTGACGCGCAACAGCTCGGGCTCCGCCGGGTAGGCACTGCCGGCGTGCGCCGCTTCCCGGACCGGCGCTTCCTGGAACGCACGATGACGCCGCCGCTCGAACTCCGCATACACCTCGTCTTCCAGAAAACCTGCCTCGCTGAGGGACCGCACCAAGTGCTCCACCAGCTCGCCCACACGCAGATCCCCGGTGATCGAAACCAGCGCTGCGCGCAAGTCGAGTTCCGTCTTCTGCCCGTCGAAGAGCTGCAAGCACTCGACCAGCGGCGGCGGGATGATCAGCGTAGCGTCGGAATAGCGGAATGGATCGCGGATCATCAGCCCGGGCCGGTCGGCAATCGGTGAAGGCATGAAATCCAGGTTGGTTCGGAGGCGGGGAAGCGGGCGCGCCATACCTGCTCCCATTATCCGCCCTGCGGAGCTCGGGCTGTCGTTCGGCCTCAGATCCGACCGCGTAGCAGGGAGGCCGGACCGCGCAACCACTGGCGAGTCCTGACGCCGTGCTCCTCGCCGCGAGAGGTCTGCGTCACCTGTCCGGTCGCGCTCCGATAGTAACCGAGCAGGACCTCTTCATCAAGTCCGATGGCGCGCGCATACTGGCGCAAATAGTTCAGGTCGTAGATCCCGCCCGGGAGCAAATCAAAACGCCCCTGCTCGATCGCTCTCAGGTAGCCCAAGCTGATCTTGGTGACTTCGGCAATCTGCTCAAGACTCACCCCTCGCTTGTGGCGCATGGCGGCCAGATCCGGGGCTCGAAAGGCGGACGCGGGTCGGTCTTGCATGCTCTCTCGCCACTATGACGCAACGCCCGCCGGATGTCAAATCCGCGGAAGCCCGCGCACTGCGTCGGCTTGACGACCAATCCCCCCGGCGCAGCCCCCGCATCGCCCACTCACGAGCGCCCCCGGGATCCCGGACACAAAGGGAAGCCTTTGGCGTGTCCCTTGCGAGACTACCAATTCAGGTCGTCAGCCACCAGCCGGAGCATAGAGCGCCTCGATGACGACCACAAAACGGCCGTCGCGCCGAAAGGAAAATTAGGCGGAGCTGACGGCCGAAATGCGCCGACGCCGCCTGTGTGAAGACTGGTTGGGGCTCAGCCAGGCAGCCGCCTAGCACGACGTAACGCCTTCGCTGACGGAACGGCCTATATGCCGGCCTCACTATCCGCCGAGCGAGCAGAGGCCGAACCTGCTCGAGCCGCTCGGGAACGGCTCGCGCGCAGACCTAAGACCGCTGTTGACAAATTCTTATCGCCTTCCCGACACCGCCGCGTCATGCCGCCTACCACCTCGCGGAGGCAAACACACGCCGCATTTAGTAACTCCCGATAGCAGCGGCTGAACGACTTTTCAGCGAACCTCCGAATCCCCGCGTAACCCGTGAGCGGCCGCAGCGAAATCGCCAGCTTCCGGAACAGCGTGATCCGCACTCTAAGAGGTCAATGCAAATTCCTACCGGCATCCTGAAATGCTCGCGTCGTCCTACCTTGGAATTCGGGCGCTCCGGCAATTCTTGCCCTTACTAAGTCTTACTCGCGATCAGCTCGGTGGAAAAACTCTCAAATGCGTCAGCCGGGTTCTCGACGGATGCCCTCCCTGACCGCGGCAGAATCAGCATTTTAAATCCGCGAAGCTGGAGAGGCACCGCAGGACATCGGATTTCCCCGCGTGACGACGCCTCTCGGGTGGTTTGGGATCGTAGCGCTCGAGCCCCTCGACAACTGGATCGGGGAAGCGGCCTGCAAAAAACGAGCTGATCAGGCGGCAGCCTTGAGCGCGGCCGCACCTCGGCGGCGCGACGTCGACGCCAAGCCGTTCCACCTTATGTCCTCAGCGGCCGGCGTTCACCGAAGAATCAGAGTTCGCTGGTCTTGAGGATTCGACTAGCGCAACGTCCTTGCGCGCCGGCAGCCGCGGGGCGCCTACGGAAGGGCGACAGTCCCGGCGTTTCCGGCCATGCCGGCGTCTCCTTCCGGCTTTCCCTGCATCCGCGGCGGCGCCGGCGGTATTACCTGTGGCAGGGTGTCCGACACTCGCCGCCATTCGTCGGCTACAGAATCGATGGCTCGCGCCACCTCACCCTCCAGATATCCTGCCGGCATATTTTTCGCCGGCCGACAACCTCTCACCTTGACGATTCTCCGGAAAGCCTCCGGATGATCGATGAGAAGGCAAGGCCTCTTTCGGTCCTTGATTTTCGCCTGTTCCTCCCGAAAGGCGACAAAAAGCGGGTTCCGCTGCACGAAATCCTTTAGGCTGGAGTATTCGCTCCGGCCGTCGATGATGTCGAAGATATTGCCGCTGGCCACCGGGGCAAACACGCACGGGCTGATGTCTCCGTTGGCATAGATATGAAAGTAATACCGACCGCCGGCGATGCAGCCACCCACCAGGGGCCCATCGTTCCAGAAATCGCCGAGGAAGATCGGCAGGTTGCTTCGACGCCAACGCCAAATGGCCTCCCGCAGCCGCGCTCGCTGCGCCGCCGTCGGCATCAAGTCGGGGCGGGGGGTACGTCCGATGGGTTGCATTAAAAAGAACCAGCCGAACATGTCGCCTTCGGCGAGACGCTGATGAATGAACTCGTCGCTGGCGACAGCCTCCGCATTCTCGCGGGTCACCGTGACAGAAAAGCCCGTCATGACCCCGCACCGAGCCAGCATTTGCCGGATGAAACGGTTCTGCTTGCTGATCCCGGAGCCCCGGCGAGCATCCGTCTGTTCCTCAAAGCCTTCCACGCTGATGGCGGGAAAGACGTTTCCCAGTTCGCCCAAGCGGCGGGCGGTAGCCTCGTCGATCAGCGTGCCGTTGGTGAACACCAGAAAGCCGTGATTGGGAAAACGTTTCGCAAGACGGCTGATCGTTGAGTCGGTCCGCTCGCGGAGGAAGGGCTCACCGCCGGAGAGGGTGATTAACGTCACCCCCATGTCGACCACTTGCTGGACGATCTCGACGATGCGGTCGAAGGGTAAGTCGCTGCCCTCGGGGCCGCTCTTTGCGTAGCAGCCAGGACATCGCAGGTTGCAGCGGTCGGTCGGCTCGATGACCACGGTCGAAGGGGCGACAAAACCTGCCTCCTGGCTGCGGCTACGCCGGTACACATCACCGATGTAAGTGCCAAGGAACCGCAGGATGGCGCGCGCGGCTGCAGGGCGTTCCGCCGCAACCCGCAATAGGAAGCTCTTCAGATGCGCGCCAAACGCAAGAAGATGTGCCCGGATCTCCGGATCGTGCTCATTTTCGTCCAGCGCTCTGCCAACTGCTCGAAGAAGCTGTTCCACGAATAAGTTGCGCTGGTTCCAAACATGCAGGGACAACTCAGCCGCTTTAACCATGGCCAGGGTGATAGCGGCCTGCCACTTATCCCGGATCAGGTTTGGGGCGCCTGCGTTCCGCTTCATCGCATCCTCCTTTGGCACTGCCGCCGCCCATCCGCGGCGAGGATGACGGTGGGCGACCGGGTTTTTACTCAGGCCGGCAGCCTCTTACACTGCAAGCGGGTCCGCCTACCTTCTCGTTTCCCATCCCTCTGTCACCGTTTGCTACATCAGCTGAGCTGCAGACAGGCATCTGCATCGCCGCTCCCCGCGCCGCCTCTCGCTGCCCGGCGGTGCTTGATTCTCGGCGGGTTCCGAGCGTGCTGACGCGAGCGCTCGTGCCGCGCTTCCCAAACCGCTTGTCCAACCTTCCCTACGCCGAACCGCGGTTCGCGCCCAGGCAATGGCCACGTGGGCAATACTCCCGGCGTTTCGACAGTGCCTGAAGAGCCAATCCCGCCTGCGGCCCTCCGACACGCAGGCGGCCGGCCGGCTGCGGCACGCGCGTCCGGGGCGATCTTCCCGCGTCGTCGCATGCGCGGACCGGCGAACGCCGTCCTAGCGCCGATGACCTCGACCGCCCGGACATCGTGCCCTTGTTTGCCGTAGTCGGCGGCGGACCGGCGGTGTTGTTCCCTTATACCCGTGCATCGCATCGGCACTCGTCGAACGGCTCGGCCGGGTTCGCCAGCCCCTGCAGGGTTGCCCCCTTAAGCGCCAGGGGGCTGCCCTCAGTTGCTGAAACCTTCAACGAGGCATATCTTCCTCCCCACTACCCTCCCCGGCTCTAATCTTGATACAAGATCTCCCGCATGTCAAGGTTGTAACCCGCCGGCCAGTTGGCATGCTGCTTGCGCAGGAACTCGAAGGTTGGCTACGGCCGCGCAAAGAACTGAAAGGTCGGCATCCTGGCAGGCCTGCACCTAAAAAGAGGGTCTGCGCGGCCATCCCAGCTCGATTCGACACCCCTCGTTGCTCCCGCAGGGATCGACGGTACCAGGATTTTCGTCGAGAGCAGCGACCCTCTCCCCGTCCAAGATTCTTGCTACTTCCACTAAGAGCCCTTCCTTCAGTCCCCCGAAGCGGTGCTGTCTTCGCAGCCGTTAATATGTCGCTTGATTTCGCGCCCATTCGAGCTCTTCGGTGCAGGCTGGCCAACAGGTCGCTCGTTTATAACTGGACGCGTTCATTCAAATCAAACAATTGCTCGTCCATGGGTTCGAGGTCTATCTCTTAGGCAACGATAGGTCAGCTGCGAGCCGCTGATAACAACTCGGTACACCAAAGTCAACCAGCCGGAGGACTGACGCTGTGAAATACGGCGGGGCGTGAATGCATGGGCAGCGATTCAGCGACATCAGCTGCCGTCCCTGCTACGGTGCGAAAAACCCGGGGCGACTCGGGCCGTGGGATCCGGCCTCCGTACACGAGGCCTCACCGTCCGCACTCGAGCCGCAGGCGATAAGAGTCGGCTCCTCCCCGAGGATCCTCGATGCGCACCCGGGCCGTGTGGCCGTTCGCGGCCGAAGGTTGCTCCGCCAGCGTCACCCTGCCGCGTCCGGCCAGTTTGTGGACCCTGCACGCCAGATCCGCGCCCCGCGGCAAGGGAGCCCCGAAACGGACGTTGTGCGACCCCACCGCCTGTCCCGATATGACCTCGAAACGCACGGTCTCCCCGGAAATCAGTACATCCACGGTTCCGTCGACCTCCACTTCGATTTCCACGCGGCCGCTCTGGGAACCGGAGGAGGGCTCGCCGGGCTGCGCCGGCGGCCGGGGGCGTCGGTCGATGCCTAAGTAGGGGTTGTAAATATATTCCAGCGAAAAAGGCTCGTCCGCCGGGAAGCGCAAGTTACGGCTCACGGAGTAAGCAGGATCCAGTCCCCATTGGCCAACGGCCAGAATCTTGCGTTTCAGCGTGGCGTTGTCGTGCCAGCCCCAGAAAGGCTTCGCCTTGTTGGCCGCCTCCTTGCGACCGAAAAAGGCGCCGCCGATGCGAAAATCGATCGAGGGCCGATCGCCGAAGGGCTGATAGAGAAAATAATCGTCGAAAGTTCGGGCATCCCAAGTCCCCTCGCGGGCTTTCAGCCACCATTCCTCATAAATCGGGAGCAGGTCATAGCCCACCAGTCGGTCAGCGGCGTGTCGCGGCCGCTCGGGCGCGCCCTTGTAGATGAAGGTGACCCCCGTGCCCTCGCGGAATTCGTCGCGCGCCAGCGAATAGCGGGAATGCGGTGAAAGCGTTCCGTAAATCCCGTGCCCGCCGGACTCGATGAACACGGCCGGATGGGTCTCCTGATAAAATTCGATCGCGCCGTCGATGTCGTGGGCGCCGCGGGCGATCCTGCGATCCGCAACCATCGAATACACGTTGTTGTGGGCCAGCGTCTCCATGACCTGCAACCTACCGAATCGGGAGCCGTCCTTGCGGATGGTCAGGATGATGCCCTCGTTATCGTTCTCGTGACAGGTACCCACGACGCAGCGGTCCGAATAATCCCGAGCGTGAAAAACGTTGTAGATGAGAAACCAGTGAGTCTCAGTCTCCATGGCCGTGTAATATACGAAGGCTTGTGAACTTCCCTGCTCGAGATTGTCCCAGTTATTGTCGCCGTGCCAGTCACCGTCGAAGTCGAAGCGACACGGGTAGTCAGCTTTGGGCTCGAACCAAGTCTCCTGCGCGAGAAAAGGCGCATAGTATTCGGCCAGGGGACGGTAGGGATCGTCGCGCCGCCTTTCGGGCGGGAATTCGACGCTTTCGGCCTTACGGCGCGAGGGGGCCTCAGGGGTGACCTCGATTTCGATTTCGGCCTGCTTGCCCTCCAGCTCGGCGACCAGATGGTACTTGCCGGGGGTCTGGGGCGCGGTATAAAGAAAAGCGTCCTTGATCACGAATTGGCCGGAGGCGCCGGCGAATATGTTCCAGGCTCGCGACTGGCTTTCCTCGAAGAACGGCTCTTCGTCCTTACCTTGAAATGCGAACGGTTTGGAGAGCCAGCCCCCGCTCGGCTCTTTGACGCGCATAACAGCACCGGTCCTACGCAGCCGCACTTTCTGTTCCCCCTCCTGACCGTAGGCAAGGACCTGTACGACCAGCGTTTCGAAGGGGCGCACCCGGGCCTCCGGCGGATCGCTTCGCAGGCGGATCTCGGTGACGGGGAGCTTCTTGCCGAGCCGAGCGATTTTTTCGCCCAGCCTGTCAAGCTGCCCAAAGGCTGCGACGGCAAACACCAAGGATACGCCCATCCGGAAAAGTATCGTCTTGCCTCGCATCGGGCCCTCCCCAAAGCCTGATCAGCCTATGCTTCTCCCTGATGATGGTACCACCAAAGGACGGCCGAGCCCGCGCCCGCTGGTTTGCCATTGACGAGCGCGAAAGTTTCTGGTCAAAATACAAGAAGTTGTCTCTAGTCGCGGTAGTGGTGTGGTAGGCAGTTCCGCAGTCGGGCAGAACAAGGTCACGGGCGCACGGGCTCGTGACCTTTTGCTTTTTCGGATCCCCTTGCCGGCTCCCGCGCGAACGGCGCACCTGCTACCCGGGCTTCTAGGAGGAATCAGCGTGGCACGAGAGAGAGGTATCGTGAAGTGGTTTAACGCTGCCAAGGGGTACGGCTTTATCCAGCGGTCCACCGGCGAAGACGTCTTCGTGCATTACACGGCCATCCAGATGTCGGGCTACCGGACCTTGGACAGCGGCGTGGAGGTCGAGTTCGAGGTCAGGCAGGGACCCAAGGGACTGCAGGCGGAAAACGTCCAAAAGATGTCCTGATCGCTGCGACCCGTCGCCACGAGCGCCCGGGCAAGGGAACGTTCGGCGGGCGGCCAAGCCCGTCTTCGGCGCACCTGGCGGTGTGGAGGCGCGGCCGCCCATGAGAGGAACTGCGGCACGCCGCCACAAGTATTTCCTGAGACGGGCTGGCCATGGCCCTGTTCCGCACGCGCAGCGCGGCCGTTTACGGCATCGAAGCCCATCCGATCGAGGTCGAGGTCGACCTCTACCCCTCGGGCAGCGCCCGTGATTTCATCACGGTGGGCATGCCCGACACGGCCGTACGCGAGAGTCGCGAGCGCATCAAATCGGCCCTGGCCAACTCCGGCTTCGGCTACCCGAACAAGGCAGTCACGATCAACCTGGCTCCGGCCAACCTGCGCAAGGAAGGGGCGGGCTTCGACCTCCCCATGGCGGCCGGCATTCTCGGCGCCATGGGAACGCTGCCCCGCATGGACGACTGGATGTTGACAGGCGAGCTGTCGCTGGACGGCGGAGTGCGTCCCGTCCGCGGCGCACTCTCGATCGCAATCTGCGCACGACGCGAGGGTGTGCCGCGTATCATCGTACCGGCGGAGAATGCGGCCGAGGCGGCCGTGGTCGCGGGCGTGCGCGTCTACGGGGTTCGACACCTGGCTGACGTGGTCCGGCTGGCCGCCGACCCTGACAGCATGACGCCCGTCGAGCCGGCGGCCCCTGTCTTCGGCGCCGCACAGGAAGGGGCCCCCGACTTCGCCGACGTGCGCGGACAGGTCGCGGCCAAACGCGCGCTGGAAGTGGCGGCCGCAGGCATGCACAACGTGCTCATGATCGGCCCGCCGGGGTCCGGCAAAACGATGCTGGCCAAGCGGCTCGCCGGAATCCTGCCCCCGTTGACCTTCGAGGAGGCGCTCGAAACCACCCAGATCCACAGCGTCGCTGGGGCGCTACCTCCGGGCGCGGGGTTGCTCACCGAGCGCCCGTTCCGGGCGCCGCATCACACGGTATCGGATGCGGGCATGATCGGCGGCGGCATCGGCGTCCCAAGGCCCGGCGAAGTCAGCCTGGCTCACAACGGCGTGCTGTTCCTGGACGAATTCCCCGAGTTTCCGCGTCACGTGCTCGAGCTGCTGCGCCAGCCGCTGGAGGACGGCGCAGTGCGCATCGCCCGCGCTCATATGAGCCTGGAGTTCCCGGCCCGTTTCATGCTAGTCGCGGCCATGAATCCGTGCCCGTGCGGATTCTACGGCGACACTGCGCGCGAGTGCCGATGCACACCCGGCATCATCCAGCGTTACCTGAGCAAGCTCAGCGGGCCTCTGCTGGATCGCATCGATCTGCACGTGGAGGTGCCGGTGGTGCCCTACCGAGAATTGCGTTATGCGGACAACGGCGGAACAACTTCGGCTGAGATGCGCAGCCGCGTGATCCGCGCCCGCGCCCGGCAACAGCAGCGCGGCTGCTACAACTCCCAATTGACTCCGAAGCTGCTGCGTCGTCTCTGCAGGCTGGACGATGCGGGCGAGCGGACCCTGGAGATGGCCATGCGCAGGCTTGGCTTATCGGCGCGTGCCCACGACCGCATCCTGAAGGTCGCTCGAACGATCGCGGATCTCGATGACTCCGACGTGGTGACCGCCAAGCACCTGGCCGAAGCCGTGCAATACCGCAGCCTGGACCG
>CALJAM010000020.1 GCA_938027685.1 uncultured Bryobacteraceae bacterium | reverse complement strand
GGCCATGCGCAGGCTTGGCTTATCGGCGCGTGCCCACGACCGCATCCTGAAGGTCGCTCGAACGATCGCGGATCTCGATGACTCCGACGTGGTGACCGCCAAGCACCTGGCCGAAGCCGTGCAATACCGCAGCCTGGACCGAAACTATTGGAGTTGAGCCCGCTATGATGTCCGCTCGCGTGGGCGCCTGTCGGGGGCGTGTCGCCCCATCCGTGTCACGCCCCTACGATGTGCGCCCACGTGGGAACTGATTCCCGGCGCCCGCCGAAGGCACAATTCAGGTAGTGGGGTTAGCGCAACTTGCGTGCACGCAAGGAAAGTTCCCGGAGCTCCCGCGGCAGCCCGGCACGTACGCCCTCATCCTTCACTGCCGGAGGCCGCTGGTGCTCGCCGTCGGTGCGCTAGGCCTCATCCGGATCCCTGCCGGCTACTACGTGTACACCGGGAGTGCGCTGGGGGCGGGCGGCTTACGGGCCAGGCTCCAGCGGCACATTAAGGGTCCAGCCCGCTTGCGCTGGCACGTGGACTACCTGCGGGCTAAGGCAAAGCTGATCGAGATCTGGGTGGCGCCGGGCGCACAGCGGCGCGAGCATCTCTGGGCCCGGGCCCTGGCGCAAGTGGCGGACGGGTCGGTTCCAAGGTTCGGGGCCTCGGACTGTCGGTGCCCTTCGCATCTGTTCCGATTCGGCCGCAGGCCCGCCTTGGGGCGGCTTGGGAGCCTGTTCCGGCGCAGACGCAAGGCCGGTAGCCCGCAATAGAAAATTCAGGCTCCTTGTTGCCAACTCGGTCCCCTTAGTTTATAGTCTCAATGTAGGCTCATGCGCTTCAATCACGCTTTGCAGAAACTCCGCCGCGGCGAAACAGTCTTCGGCTGCGCCATCCAGTGCTACCGCTCACCGGCGATCGTCAAGACGTTGGCGGCGGCCGGTTTCGACTATGTCTTCATCGACCTGGAGCACGGCGGCTTTGACGTCGAAACGGTGCAGGACATGATCGAGACGGCCGCGGCTTCGGGGATTACGCCCCTGGTCCGGGTGGGCGAGCTGCTGTATTCGCTGGTGGCGCGCTTTCTCGACGTGGGAGCGCAGGGAATCGTGTTGCCCCGCGTGGAGGATCCGCTCCGGCTGCGCGAGGCCTTGCGCTGGATGAAGTTTCCGCCGGAGGGTTGCCGCGGCTTCGGCGTGCTGCCGCCGATGGTCGATTTCGCACCGCAGTCCATGGCGGCGATCATGGACCATATGAACCGCAATACGATGGCCGTGGTGCAGTTCGAAAGCGTCGTTGCACTGGAGCGAGCCGAGGAACTGCTCGCCGGCGGCGGCGTGGATGTAGCCATGATAGGGCCGGCGGATCTCTCCGTCTCTTTCGGCGCGCCCGGCGAGTTCTCGCATCCCCGGATGGTGGAGGCCATTCGCCGTTTCGTGCAGCAGTGCGAACGGGCAGGCGTTACGCCGGGCATTCACTGCCGCGATGCGGAGCAAGCGCAGTTCTGGGTGCAGCAAGGCATGCGTTTCGTCGGCGCGGGCGGCGAGCACCGGCTGCTGCTCGAGCGCGCCCGCCAGGTCGTGAACGAACTTCGCGATCTCGTGAAGCCGGCCGGCGTCCTTGGGCGCGCCGACACTTGAGCGATCGGCAGATCGGAGGGCACCATGGGATCGAACCTCCGCTGGTTGGATGCGGTCACCACGGCGGTCTACATGGCTGCGGTGGTCGCGATCGGCCTGAAATTTTCGCGCCGCCAGACCTCGACGGAAGCTTACTTCGTGGCCCGCCGCTCGGTGCCCGCATGGGCCATGGGCATTTCGCTGTTCGCCACGTTGATCAGCAGCGTGACCTTCGTCGCCTACCCGGGATCGGCGTATGCCGGCGACTGGTCGCTGCTGGTCCCGGGCTTCATGGTGGTGCTCGTGCTGGCGCTGGTGGGCTCCGTGATCATCCCCTTCTACCGGAGGGCGGTCGGCATGAGCGCCTACGAGTACTTCGGGCGTCGCTTCGGCCGGCTTGCGCGCGTCTACGCAGCCGTGGCCTTCTCGCTGGGCCATTTCTCCAAGATGGGGTTCGTCTTCTACCTGCTGGCTCTCACGATCGACCGCATGACCGGATGGGGTGTCGACCGGCTCATCCTGCTGGTTGGCGCGGTGACGATCTTCTACACGCTGGTGGGCGGCCTGGAGGCAGTCATCTGGAACGACGTTTTGCAGGGCTTCGTGCTTTGGCTGGGCATCTTCGTCTGTCTGGGCTTCCTTCTGTTCCTGCCCCCGGGAGGCCCCTCCGCGGTGCTGGGCCTGGCCTGGGAGCACGGCAAGATCAGCCTGGGTGATCCCACCCCGGACCTTTCGCGCCCGACAATCCTGGTGCTGGCACTGTACGGCTTCTTCTGGTACCTGCAGAAGTACGGGGCGGATCAGACCGTCGTGCAGCGGTATCTGGTGGCGCGCAACGACCGTCAGGCCCTCCGAGGAGTTGCGCTGGGCGCGGTGCTCTGCGTGCCGGTCTGGACCTTGTTCATGTTGATCGGCAGTTGCACCTGGGCGTTTTACAAACTCACCGGGGAAGCCTTGCCCGCGACGGTCACCAAGGCGGATCAGGTTTTCCCGCACTTCTTGGCCACGCACATCCCGCCGGGGCTGGCGGGAGTCTTCGTCGCGTCCCTGCTCGCCGCGGCCATGTCGACCCTGGCCAGCGATCTGAACTGTCTGGCGGTGGTCGGCGTGGAGGACTTTTACCGCGTGTTGCGCCCGCATACCAGTGACCGGCAGAGACTCCGCGTGGGACGGTGGATTGTGGCCATCTGCGGCGCCATCGCCGTCGCCATGGCCCTGGTGCTCTCGCGCACGCAGGGCTCCGCTCTGTCGTTGTGGTACACGATTTCGGCCATCGTTGCCGTAGGCTTGGCTGGTCTGTTCCTGCTGGCCTTCCTGAGCACGCGCGCGCACGCAAGGGGCGTCTGGGTGGGCATCGCCGCGACCATCCTGTTCACGGCCTGGGCCACACTCACCTACGGTGACAAGCGCATGCTCGATCTGGGCGGCTGGAACTACCCTTGGCACGACTACACCATCGGCGCCGTGGGGCACGTGCTCCTGCTCCTCGTGGGCTACGTGGCCAGCCTACTCATCCCCCCGTCGGCGCCGCTCGACGAATCGCTACGCCGTATGACGCTCTGGGGCTGGCTGAAACAGCGCAGAAGCGAGCGGGCGCTGGAGGGCGTGCCTGCCGCGGACTAGCCCCAGCCGTTTGGAAGGGCGTCCTCGGAAGCGCAACCGAAGACCCACGCAGCGCGCTGCCCGCCAAAAGGCGCGGCACGGGGCGCCCTGCTAGGGTCGAAGAGAGGAAACCATGGCGATTGCATGCACGCTGGTGTTAATGGGCCTCGGTTGCGCGGGTGCGGCCGACTGGCAGCTGGTATGGTCGGACGAGTTCGAGCGGGAGGGCATGCCGGATCCGTCCCGCTGGACCTATGAAGAAGGCTTCGTCCGCAACCAGGAGCTTCAGTACTACACTCGCGGCCGTGAGGCGAACGCGCGCGTCGAGCGGGGGCTCCTGATTCTCGAAGCCCGTAGGGAACGATACCGTAACCCCTTGTTCGAGCCGGGCAGTACGGATTGGCGACGCGCACGCGAGTTTGCCGAGTACACGTCGGCCGGCTTGACCACTGAGGGCAAAGCCGCTTGGCGATACGGCCGCATAGAAGTTCGCGCCAAACTGCCGACCGGACGCGGGCTCTGGCCCGCGATCTGGATGCTGGGGGTCAACCGTCGCCAAGTCGGCTGGCCGCGATGCGGCGAGATCGACATCATGGAGAACGTGGGTTACGATCCGGAGACCATCCACGCCAACGTCCACACCGAAGCCTACAACCACTTGCGCGGCAACAACAAAGGCGACCGCATCCGTGTCGAGAGGCCGTGGACGGATTTCCACGTGTACGCGTTGGAATGGAGGCCGGACCGGCTGGATTTCTTCGTCGACGACCGCAGGTACTTCCGTTACGAGAACGACGGCCGCGGCTCCGAGACCTGGCCGTTCGACCAACCCTTTTACCTCATCCTGAACGTAGCGGTGGGGGGCTCTTGGGGAGGCCGCCAGGGCGTGGACGACTCGGTGTTCCCACAGCGCATGGAAGTGGACTACGTGCGAGTCTACGCGCCGCGGATCCGCTGAAGGTCTAGGCCGCGCTTGGAGCCGGGCCGGCGGCCCCGGCGCAGCGGCCGACGGGAGGCCGATCAAATGAGTAGCGGAGAACCGCCAAAATCTGGAAGAAAAGAGCTTTAATCGGAAGAAGAGCTTGACAACTTCTATCCCTTGTGCTAACACGGGGAAGGAGCAGTTAGTTTCTACCTGGGAGGCTGAAAATCATGCGGTCACCTTCGGCCTTGTGGCGCGGCATCCTTGCTATGGGCCTCGCGCTGGCCGGCACGCTCACCGCCCAGCGCACCACGGCAAACATCTACGGCGTGGTCGAGGATCCCACCGGCGCGGTGGTTCCCAACGCGAAAGTATCGGCCGTGAACGAAGCCACGGCATACCAGCAGACGGCGGAAAGCGACGCTCGCGGCGAGTTCACGCTGGGTTTCCTTCCCCCGGGACGCTATCAGCTACGTGTGGAGGCGCCCGGTTTTAGAACCTTCGTACAGACCGGCATCACGCTCGAGGCCGGCCAACAGGTGCGTTACGTAGCGCGGCTCGAGTTGGGTGCGCCCACCGAGACCGTGACCGTGAGCGGGGAAGCGCCCTTGATCGAGAACGCCGCCACCGCCAGCACCTACCGCATGAGCACCCTCCAGCTCACCGAACTGCCTCAGGGAGCTCGCGATTTCACCAACCTGCTCGCTCTGTCCACCGGTTTCCGCTTCACGCGCGACGGCATGATCCAGTTCAACGGTCTGGCCAGCGGGGGCAACTCGGTAACCGTGGACGGCGTGGATGCTTCGGCCAACACCGAGAGCGCCTCGACCGCCATGTTTCAGAACTTCAACACCATCAAGGTCGTCAGCATGGAGGCCATCGAAGAGGTGGTGGTCTCCCGCGGCGTGGTCTCAGCCGAGGTCGGCCGCACTTACAGCGCCAACATCAATATCATTACCAAGCGGGGCACCAACGAATTCCACGGTTCCTTGTTCGAGGCCGTACAGAACGACGTTTTCAACGCCAGAAGCGCGATGCTGCGGCCCGGCGATGCCAAGCCGCCCGTCCGCTTCAATCAGTTCGGCGGCTCCCTGAGCGGCCCCGTCCGCCGCGACCGCCTCTTCTTCTTCTTTGCCTACGAGGGCAATCGCCGCAGCAACACCTCGGTTGCACGGGCCGAAGTGCCCTCGCAGGAGCTTCGGCAGCGCGCCGTTGCCGCCGTGCCCGCCTATGACCAGTTGCTCAAGTATTTCCCCCTGCCCAACGCAGGGGCGGCCGGCGCCAACACCGGCATCTACCTCGGCCCCTCAGTGAACAAAGCCGACGACAACCACGCCGTAGCCCGTGTGGACTACCAGATGGGAGGCGCCGACGTGCTGACGGCGCGCTACGTACGTTCCCGACCCAACAGCTACGGACAGCGCTTCCCGACGACCACCTTCCGCAACTATCACGGCATCTTCGAATCGGGTACTTTGACTTATCTGCATTCGGCGCCGTCGTGGACGGGAGAGACTCGGTTCAACTTCAAGCTGGACGACACCTCGCGCGTTGAGACGCTGTGGGAGCAGGGGCGCATCCCCGCCATCGAAGTGCAGGGCGTCTTCAGCACTCAGGGCGAGGGGTTGTTTATCCGCGGGCATAACTACGGCCTCGAGCAGGTGTTCATGAAAGTGCTCGGACGCCACACGTTGAAGTTCGGCGGCGCTTACAACGGGAAGGCTCCCGGCCGCTTCGACGAGGAAGTGCCGATCGTGCGCTACGGCAACGTCGCGGACTTCCTGGCCAACCGGCCCAATCGCGTCCAGTACACCTTCGGCACACCCAATTATCACGCGCGCATCTGGGATATCGGCCTCTTTCTTCAAGACGATCTCCGCCTTCGTCCCAATCTCATGTTCAACCTCGGCCTGCGCTACGAGTATTTCTCGGTGCTCAAGGAGCGTGACGGGATGTTCTACAATCCCGACGGTCCGTTGGGCGCCGTGAGTAAGCCTCCCAAGTTCCGGCCGAAGGATTCTCCCTACGATGCCGACAAGGTGAACTTTCTGCCGCGTGTGGGCATCGTCTGGGGCCTGGACCGCACAAGCCGCACCGTGATCCGGACCGGCTTCGCCGCCACCGTAGCTCAACCCGATCTGCGCAACTTCGCCAGCCAGATGTATCTGAGCCCCGAAATTCCCTTCCGTTTCCGTTTCAGCGGCGCCGATCTGACGCGTCTGAACCTGAAGTACCCGACTAGCAACGAGGCCCTGCTGGAGGTGATGAAGACCACGGACGTGCCGCGGGGTTACGGCGTCTACGAACCGAAGAACCGCAATCCGTATGCGTTGCAATGGACCTTCGACATCCAGCGGCAGATTACCGGGACGCTGGCCTTGCAAACCGGCTATGTGGGCAACAAGGGACTGAAAGTCCTCATGCCCCACCTCAACAATTTCCCGGACCGCATCAACGGCGTGCGGCCCTTCCCCGCGGCCCTCGAGGGCCAATACAACACCGATTCTGATTTCAGTTACTACCACGCGTGGCAAAGTACATTGCGCAAGCGCTTCTCCGCGGGACTCGGCTTTAACCTAAATTACACCTGGGGCAAAACAATGGCCATCGGGACGGGCGATTTCTGGCCGGGCAACAACGAGCGGATCCAGGATGAAGACAACTGGCGGGCGGACAAGGGGCCGGCCGCCTTCGACGTAACCCATCGCATGACCGCCGACTTCGTCTGGGAGACGCCGCTGGGACGACTGGCCGGCGACGGCCGATCGCTGCGCTGGTTGCTGGACGGCTGGCAGATCAGCGGAACTCTGGGCGCTGCGACCGGCGAGGTCATCAACGTGATCCAGCGGAGCAATCGCGAAGGTTCGCGCCCCGATTACGTGGGCGGCAAACCCTACGCAGCCGGCGACCGCTTCCAGTGGCTCAACCCGGCCGCATTTGCACAAGTTCCTACCTCTCGCGCCAGCGGCCAGACGATCCGTCCCGGCACTGTGGGCAAAAACGCCGTGCGCGGACCGGGAAGCTGGGGGGTGAGCCTCGGGCTGGCCAAAAGCTTTGAGTTCCGGGAGCGTTACCGACTGCAGATTCGCGGCGAAGCCTTGAACGCTTTCAATCACGTCAACCTGGGTAATCCCGAGGCGGATATCACCCGCGCCACTTTCGGTCGCATTCTCGGTGTGAGCAGTCCGCGAAGCCTCCAACTGCGGGCGCGTCTGTCGTTCTGATTGAAGGGCCGCTCGCGGATCGCTCGCGGTCCCGGCGAAGCACGCTCGCGTCGGGCGCGCGCGGCAGCTCGCTGCGGCCGGATGGTGCCGCGCTATAATAGCCGCTCTCTGTAGCGACGTCATGCAAGCGCCTTACCTCAGCCGCCGTTACTTCTTTTTCGGGAGCCTGCTCGCCGGTGCGGTTCCTCCCGGGGGCTTCTCGAGCGTAGCTTCGCTCAAGGCCCTAGGCTACAAATCGCCCAACGAAAAACTGAACCTGGCAGCCATCGGCTGCGGTGGCCAGCCTTTTGCCGATCTCCGCATAGCTGCGTCCTGCGGCGAAAACGTCGTCGCGCTGGCGGACGTGGATTGGGACCGCGGCGCGGACGGGTTCAAGCAATGGCCCAACGCGCAGCGCTACAAGGACTTCCGTCGCATGCTCGACCGGCAGGGCCGCGAAATCGACGCGGTCATCATCGGCACCCCCGACCACACGCACATTCATTGCGCTCTTGCCTGCATGCAGCTTGGCAAGCACGTGTACCTGGAAAAACCGCTGACACGCACCTCCTGGGAGGCGCGCATGCTGACCCGCGCGGCCGAGAAGTACAGGGTCGCCACGCAGATGGGCAATCAGGGCTACTCGCACGACGCCACGCGCGTGGCTTGCGAGATCATTTGGTCCGGCGAAATCGGCGAAGTCCGCGAGGTGCACGCCTGGACGGGGATCGCGGGTTGGCCGCAGGGCATGAAACGGATACCGCCGCCGACGCCGGTCCCTGAAACGTTGGATTGGGACCTGTGGCTGGGCGGTGCGGCCTGGCGGCCCTTTACGGCCGGCGATGAGGAGTACCGACAGTTCGTGGCGGAGCGCAATGCTCGAATCGGGCGCACCGTGGGCAGCGGCTATCCCGGTCAGGAGAAGTTCGGCTTCTACTTGCCTTTCAACTGGCGGGGCTTTTACGATTTCGGCAGCGGACTGATCGGCGATTGGGGAGTCCACATCCTCGGCCCCGCGAACTGGGCGCTGCAGCTGGCGCCGGAATACCTGATCAGCGTAGAGTGCATCAAGCGCGACTCGCTGCCCGAATTCACGTTCCCGGACGAACTGGTCATTCGCTACGAGTTCGCAGCGCGTCCCGGGATGCCTCCCGTGACGGTCTACTGGTATCACCATGGGGGCGGCGACGCTTATCTGCCGCCCGGAATGACGGTCGAGGAGGCGCGCAAGATCCCAGGCGAAGGCCCGCAGGTCGGTCCGCCGCGCGGGCGCGGCGGATTCATTCCCGGAACCGGGGGCGGCGTCCAGCCGGCAGGAACCCCGCAACCGGGCGCCGCTTCTCCGGGCGTGCAAGGCCGCGCGTCCGGGCCGCCACCACAGTTCCGCCCCAGGGGCAGCGGTTACAACTGCATTTTCGTGGGTTCCAAGGGCTACCTCGGCACCGGCGGCCGCGGCGAGGACGTGGGCCTTTTGCCGGGAAAGCGCTGGGCCGAATACAAGCTGCCCGATCCGTATTTGCCGCGCTCCCCCGGCGCCAGCACGGGCAGCAACCACGCGGCGCACATCCGTGATTGGATCCGCGCCTGCAAAGGCGGCGCGCCGGCCTGCTCCAACTTCAGCATTGCGGGTCCGTATTGCGAATGGCTGCTGCTCGGCGCCGTGGCGGTGCACTACGAAGGCAAGCTGCTCTGGGACAACCGCCGCGGCGAGTTCTCCAACAATCGCGAAGCCAACCGCTGGCTGAAACCGTCCTACCGAAAAGGCTGGGAGGTGAAACTTTAATCGGGCGCTGGTAAGCGGAGCCCGCCGCTCGGATATAATTCCGGCTGGAGGTTCACATGCACGAAGTTTCTCACGAGCAGTCGCGGCGCCAATGGCTGCGCCGTTCGACGGCCGCGGCCGGCGGATTCCTCATCGTCAAACCGCAGGCTGTCCGGGGCACTCAGGCCAATTCCAAGGTCACCTTCGGATTGATCGGTGCAGGCAACCGCGGCTCTTACGACGCCTCGATCGCGCATGCCGACCCGCGCGCCGAGGTAACGGCCCTATGCGATCTCTTCGATGATCGTATCGAGCAGGCGATCCAGCGCATCCGCATCCAGGGCCGGCCCGCCATCTACAAGGACTACCAGAAGCTGCTGGCCTCGGAGGTGGATGCCGTGATCATCGCGACGCCGCCCTACCAGCACCCTGAGCAACTCGAGGCCGCGGTTCAGGCCCGCAAGCACATCTACTGCGAGAAGCCCATGGGTGTGGACGTGGAAGGCTGCAAGCGCGTGATCGCCGCGGGCCGCCGGGCCGATCCCAAGAAATGCATCTCGGTGGGCTTCCAGCAGCGCTACGGCCCGGTCTATCTTGAGGCCTACCGCCGGATCCAGGAAGGCCAGATCGGCGAGATCGTCAACGCACGCGCCTTCTGGATCGGGGGCGATCCCTTCAAGCGCGTGCCGTACGACGATCCCAAGATCGAACGGCTGCGCAATTGGTTCTGCTACCGGGACCTTTCGGGCGATTTCATCGTGGAGCAGGATTGCCACAACTTCGACGTCCTGCATTGGTTCCTAGGCGCGCTGCCCCTGCGCGCGGTCGGCTACGCGGGAACCAAGGTACGGACGACGATGGAGATTCTCGATCACCTCACCCTTTCCTTTGAATTCCCCAACGGCATTCACGTTAACTATGAGGCCAACCAGATCTCTCCCCCCGGTTTCTCGCGGGTGGGGGAGGAGTTCACCGGACGCAAGGGCGTCATCGCGACCTCGCGCGCCCGCATGGTTCACACCAAAGGACCCAAAGAGGTCGAGGAGATTGCCTCCAAGCGGGAGATCACCTTCGATGCCATCGAGCAGTTCATCAGCCGCATTCTGAGCGGCGATGTCGAGAATGTCGCCGAGCGTTCAGCGCTGAGCACTCTGATCGCGATCCTGGGTCGCACGGCGCTGTACAGCGGCCGGGAAGCAACCTGGAAGCACGACATCGGAGTTTGAAGCCATGGCGCGATGGTTGGGGTTGCTGGTGCTGGGCGCGGCGCTCATGGGCGCTCAGCAGGAAAAGCTGCGCATCATAGCCTTCGGTGCACATCCCGACGATTGTGACATTCGGGTCGGGGGCACGGCGGCCAAATGGGCCGCCATGGGCCACCTCGTGAAGTTCGTCTCGGTGACCAACGGTGACGCAGGCCACCAGAGCGAGGGGGGCGGGGCCTTGGCCCGCAGGCGGCGAGCCGAGGCGATCGAGGCCGGCAGGCGGCTGGGCATCGCCGAGTACGAAGTGCTCGACAACCACGACGGCGAGCTGATGCCCACGCTCGCGGTGCGAGAGCAGATCATCCGCCGTATCCGGCAGTGGAACGCCGACCTGGTGCTGGGTCCGCGTCCCAACGACTACCACCCGGATCACCGCTATACGGGCATCCTGATTCAAGATGCGGCCTATATGGTGGTGGTGCCCAACATCTGTCCGGATACGCCTGCGCTGAAACGCAATCCCGTCTTCATGTACTTCGAGGACCGCTTCGAGCGGCCCAATCCTTTCCGTCCCGACATCGCCGTCGACATCAGCGATGTGTGGGAAAAGAAGATCGACGCGCTGGACGCGCACGTATCGCAGATGTATGAATGGCTGCCCTGGGTGGAGGGGATCCTTGCGCAGGTGCCCAAGGATCCTGCGGCGCGCAGGCAATGGTTGGCGAAGACGCGCCGCGGCAGCATCACGCCTGCGGTGCGCGCGGCGCTGGTGAAGTGGTACGGGGCGGCGCGGGCCAAAGAAATCACGCACGCCGAAGCGTTCGAGATTTGCGAGTACGGTCGGCGTCCCGATGAGGCCGAGCTCCGCCGCCTGTTCCCGATGGTCAAGTGAGGGAAGCAAATCGCGGCGACCCCCTGCGTGGGCTGCCCTCGGTGGATGAGGTCGCGCGTCGGCTGGAGCACCTGACGGCGCTCTACCCGCGAGCCCTCATTATTGGCGAAATCCGGCGTGCGATCGAAGCCGCACGCCAAAGGCTGCGCGCCGGCGAGCCGGCCGATCTAACGGGCATCGAAGCGGAAGTGGAGCAGGCCCTGGCTGAGCTCACGCGACCTTCCCTGCGGCGGGTTATCAACGCGACCGGCGTCATCCTGCACACCAACCTCGGGCGTGCGCCGCTTCCACGCCTCAACGTCATCCCGGGCTACTCGAACCTGGAGTACGAGCTGCGCAGCGGACGCCGCGGCAAGCGGGACGTACACGCCGGCGGTCTGCTCGAACGCCTTCTGGGCAGACCGGCAATCGCCGTGAACAACAACGCCGCCGCCGTCTACCTTGCGCTGCGCGAGCTCGCCGCGGGCGGAGAAGTCATCGTCTCGCGGGGCGAACTCATCGAGATCGGCGACGGCTTCCGCATCCCCGAGATCATGGCCCAGTCCGGCGCCGTGCTCCGCGAGGTGGGAACCACCAACCGCACGCGCATCGACGATTACCGTGAAGCCATCAACGAGCGCACGCGCCTTCTGCTCCGCGTGCACCCCAGTAACTTTCGCATCGTGGGTTTCAGCGAGCGGCCCGACCTGGCGGAACTGGTGGCCCTGGGGCGTGAGCGTCGCATCCCGCTTTACGAGGACCTCGGTAGCGGCTGCGTCGTGGATCTGGCGCCGTTCGGCCTCGACGAACCGACACCACAGGAGAGCCTGCGGCTGGGCGTCAACCTGGTTTCCTTCAGCGGCGACAAATTGCTCGGGGGCCCTCAGGCCGGCATCCTGGCGGGCGACCCCGACATCATTGCGCGGCTGCGCCGGAATCCCATGTACCGGGCCCTCCGTCTGGACAAGCTCATCCTTCAGGCGCTGGAGACGACCCTGCGCTGCCTGCTGCTAGAGCGCTGGGACGAAGTGCCCGCGCTGCGGATGATCCGGGAGCCGGCCAGTCGGATTCGCGAACGCGCCGAGCGCCTGGTGGAACAGTTGCCGCCAGGCGTGGCAGAGGTCGTTCCCGGCCGCTCCGTCCTGGGTGGCGGATCCACGCCCGAGCAGTCCCTCCCCACGTGGCTGGTGGCAGTGAACGCGCAGGACCCGGTGGAATTGGACCGGCGGCTCCGGCGCGCCGAGCCTCCCGTCATAGCCCGCATCCAGGACGACCGTCTTTTGATCGACCTGCGCACGGTCTTTGCCGATGAAGAGCCGGAGCTGATCGCTGCGCTGACCGACGCTTTGAGTTAAAGCAATCAGGACCAACGAAGGAGTCGCCACCATGGGTGCGCCGCGGAGCCGCAAGCAGCGTCTTCAACCGACTCCCGCTCTAGGCGAATGATCGACCAAGCCCGGGTCCGGGCGCATGATCGACTAAAGCCGGCCCGATCGCCACTCAGCAAGCCCCTGCGATCGTCCCACGCGCTGCAATATATCCGGAGTAAGTATTACTGCAAGTCCAATCGCACAGTTAGAGACCGTCGGAGTTGTGCACTCACGCAGACTCCTTAATCGCCGGAGACGACCGAGATCGAAACCCCCAATGTGCATGGCCGCAAAAATGGCTCCGGGCCAAACCGGCTCGGACCGCGTACCTCACCTTGGCGCTGGACGTCTTCGCGTGGATCACGATCGCCTGGTTGAAAATTCGCAGTCCGGTGCGGGAGTTGAATAAATACTCGGTTCGATATTCGTGCAGGTTTAAC
>CALJAM010000019.1 GCA_938027685.1 uncultured Bryobacteraceae bacterium | reverse complement strand
TCGCAACCGGCGCGTTGGGCCCAGATCTCCAACTGCTCGATGGCGGCGGCACGGAAGGTATCGGCTGCGCACAGCAGCACCGAACGGCCCTCGCTGCGAAACAGGTGCGCGAGCTTGCCGATGGTCGTGGTCTTGCCGGTTCCGTTGACGCCCACGACGAGGATGACGGCGGGCGGTTCGCTGACGCGCGGCAGCGGGCGTTCAGTGGCGCGCAGGACCTCGATGAGGTGTTGGCGGATGAGCTGGCGGAGCTCGCTTGCGTCGGCCAACAGGCGCCGATCGACCTGTTGTCGGACGCGCTCGAGGATTTCGGTGGTCGTACGCACGCCGATATCGGCAGCGAGCAGGGTCGCCTCGAGTTCCTCCAATAGAGCCGCGTCAATTTCCTTGCGCCCCGCCAGGGCGTCTTCCAGTCGCGCGACCAGGCCTGCCCGCGTCTTCTGGATGCCGCTCTTGAGACGTTCGAGCAGGCTGGGCTGCGATTGGACAGAGCCGAACAACGTCTGAATCATGCGGTTTGGTCTTATTGTAACCGCTCGCCGGGAGCGGCCAGTGCGGGCTGGGTGGAGCTCAGCGGGCGGCCGCGGCGCTGCCGCCGTTGACGCGGCCAGCGGCGGCCGTGGCGGCGGACGGGCTGCTATGGCCGTTGATTGGCGGCGCGAGGCCCAGCAAGGTCAGGACGGGACGAGCGCCGATCTCGCGACCGGCGGCGATGGCGGCGCAAGGCAGGAGGGCGAACAATGCTCCGAGGATCGCCAGGAGCCGGCGGTTGGGTGCTTCAGGCTTGGCCGGCGGCAGGGCGTGTTCGAGAACGACCAAACGGAGCGAGGCGCCTCGCGGGCGGCCTATGTCGGTTTTGGAGGCGGCAGCACGGTACGCGGCTGCAGCCACTTCGCACTCGCGGCGGAGCGCCTCATGCTGTCGGCGGAGATCGGCGGTCGCTCGGAGAGTTTCCTGCTGCGCGGCGATCTCCGCATTCAGTCGGATGTCCTGCTGCTCGAGATCGAGGACGCGGCGCCGTGCGCGGTCCAGTCGGGCGCGCAAGTCCTCGCTACCGGCAGCGTCGAGGGAGCCGTCCGTGGCAGCTTCGTCGCCACTGAGGGCGTCCGGTTCGGCCGCAAGCGCTTGCGACGCGATTTCGGCTTGAGCGCGAAGGAGTTCCTCGCGGAGGCGGCGAACGTCGGGGTGGGCGTCCCTGTAGCGCGCGAGCAGCAGAGCGAGGCGCTCGCGAAGCTGACGGACGACCGGTGACTCAGCAGACGGCTGATCCCGGAGTGCCGAGTAGGGCGGACGGGGTGTTGGGAGGGGCGTTGACTGCGCGAGGGCTGCTTCGAGTCGCACGGCTTCCGTCTGTGCGCGCTGGAGCGCATGAGTATTGGCTGCCAGCTGCGCACGGAGCAAGGCGAGGCGGCCCCGAGTCTCCATCTCGCTGGAGACGAGATCGCTACCGTGTTTGCGCTCGAAAGCCGCCAGGGCGGCCTGGCACTCGTTCATCCGCGCCCAAGCAGCCTTCGCCTCGGGCGGTTGGAGAGGCGAAGGAAGGTGCGAGACCCGGTCGAATTCCTCGACCAGTTCGGCGGCCAGGCGATTGGTGACCGCGGCTCCGCGCGCCGGATCGGAGGCTTCGAAAACGATTCGCACGGCGACGAAGCGACCGCGGGATTCGGGCATGGTCGCGATGCTGATGCGCCGGCGCAGGTTTTCAGCCTCGCGCGGGGCGTCGGCGGGCTTCCACTGGGTAACCAGCTCGGGCCAGGTCTGACGGAGCAACCCCAGCAGGCGATCGCGCTGCAGCAGTTTGAGGCGGGCCAGTTGCAAGTGTGCGCGCAGCTCGGCGTCGGACGGCAGCGCCGCGTTGCGTGCGAGCGGGTGGACGGGCTCGGCGATGAGAATGGCTTCGGCTCTGTAGCGCCGTGGCAGCGACCAGACTGCGGCCAGCACGGCGGCTGTGGCCAGCAGCCAAAGCAGCGCTCCGAGGGCTTTCTGGCGCCAGAGGGCCCGGAGCAGGGTATGCGGGGTGATTCCCGCGGCTTCGAACGGTGGCATGGCCGGAATCCGGAGCGCGAATACGCCGGAGGCGTTGCGGGCGCGCGCGATCGCGCCCGGCTCGAGAACGGCCGCTGGAACCCGGTCTCGCCACGGTACTAGCTCTGTTCCACATCGTTAGTACGATTGGCCGGCGAGTACTCTCGCCTTTTTTGCGCGGGGTGTAGACTAGCGGCCATGAACGAACCGACACGGCGCACGTTTCTGGAATCGGCCGGCGCCCTGGCAGTCTCGAGGGGCGCCGCGCAGAACCCCGGCGGGGAAGCGCAGCAGGCCGGCGGCCGGCGACGGACCGGCTTTGCACCGCGGGGGCGGCCCCGCAAGCTCAGCGAGAACCTCTTTCTGTTCGAAGACACCTGCAACGTTTACGTGGTGCGCGAGGGCGGCGCCTGCGTGCTGGTAGATTTCGGTTCGGGCAAGATCCTGGACTACCTGGGCGAACTGGGGATTTCCCGGGTGGACTGGATTCTGCACACGCACCATCACCGCGACCAATGCCAGGGGGACTGGAGAGCCCTGGGGCGCGGCATCCCGATCGCCGTGCCCCGCCACGAGCGGCATCTGTTCGAAGATGCGACCAATTTCTGGCGGAACCGGCGCGTCTTTCACCTTTACTACGTGCGCAACGACTTCAACACCGCGGCCGAAAACATCCGCGTCGCGCGGGGTCTGGCCGACTATACGGTCTTTCGATGGAACAAAAACGAGTTTTTTGTTTTACCTACGCCCGGGCATACGCCGGGTTCGATCACGCTCCTGGCGCGAGTGGACGGCCGCAAGGCGGCCTTTTCGGGCGATCTGATGTACGGCGCGGGCAAGATCCTGAATCTCTACGATACGCAGTTCAACTACGGCGGCAGCGAGGGCATCGACCTGAGCCTTTACTCCCTGGTCCAGTTGCGCGAACAGAAGCCGGAGTGGCTTTGCTCTTCTCACGGCGAGCCGCTGCGCGATCCCGACGAGGCCATCCGACTGACCATCGAAGGTCTGTGGGAGTACTACCGTTTCCAGGTGGGAGAGCCCACGATCGCGGCGCAGCCGCTGGCGGTGAGTCCGCACCTGATCGCCTTCCATCAGACCACCTCGAGCTTTTACGTGATCTTGGCTGATAGCGGGAAAGCGCTGTTCGTGGATTACGGAGCGCCTTCGGGGGTCCACTTTTCGAGCTTCGAGCGCGCCACGGCCGTCAACGACCGCATCCGCTTTATCGAGCACAACCTGGATCTGCTGCGTCGCCGCTTCGGGATGAAGGCGATCGACGCGGCCATGCCCAGCCACATGCACGACGATCACATCAACGGCTTCCCGCACTTGATCCGCCACTACGGCACGCGCATCTGGTGCTACGAGAACATGGCGGACGTGCTGGAGAATCCGCGGGGCTACAACCTGGGCTGCATTTTGGGAGAGCCGGTCAAGGTGGCGCGCGCCTTCCGCAACGGGGAGAAGTTCCGTTGGGAGGGCTTCGAGTTCGAGGTCACTCACAACCCCGGGCACACCGAGTACCAGATGGCGCTCTACGTGAATCTGGACGGCGAGCGCGTGGCCTTCACGGGCGACGCCTTCTTCATGCCCAACCCGCGCAACGACGGCACGATGCGCCATAACCTGATCTTCCGCAACTGGGTGGAGAGCGACAGCCACGTCCAATCGATCCGCAATCTGGCGGCGCACGAGCCGACGCTGATCTGTCCGGGCCACGGCCGTCCCTTCCCGGTGGACCGCGCGCTGCTGGAGGCAACCGAAAAGAAGATGCTACGGCAGCAACAGCTCTTCGAAGAGCTGCTGCCCGAGGGGGAGACGAATTTTGGACTGAACCCGAGCTGGATCAGCATTTACCCGTATCAGGCCCAAGCCGGGCCCGGCGAGCGGGCGAGCGTGGAAGTGCGCGTGAGGAACTACAAGGCGCATGCGATGCGGATGGAGGTCGCGCTGGTGACGCCGGCCGAGTGGACGGTGGAACCGGAGGTTCTGCGCTTCGATGCCGCCCCGGGTGTTACGACCGCGTGCAAGGTAACGTTCGCGATACCGAAGGACTGGCGACCTCCGGCCCCGCGCTTGGCCATCACGGCGGACGTGGTGCGGGAGGAGAGATACCTCGGGCAGGTGACGGAAGCGATCGTGGAGATGCGGGCGTGAGCGCGCTCAGCGGATGCCGTATTCCTTGAGACGGTACTGCAGCGTGCGCACGCTGATGCCGAGTTCCTGCGCCGCGCGGGTGCGGTTGCCCCCGTTGCGACGCAGGGCTTCCAGGATGGCCTCCTTTTCGATTTCTTTCCAGCGGACAGGGCGTTCTTTGCTTTCGGACTTGGGCAGGGGCAGATCCGCGGCGCGCACGCGCCCTTCGCAGAGGATGGCCACGCGCTCCATCATGTTTTCGAGCTCGCGCACGTTGCCCGGCCAAGAATAGGCGAGCAGGGCTCTGATTGCGTCCTCTTCGAGCTCGAGGGGCGGCTTGCCAAGGGCGCGGGCGGCCCGCGCCAAAAAATGCCGCGCGAGGGGCAGGATATCGGCGGGCCGCTGCCGGAGCGGCGGGATCTCGAGCGGAAAGGCGCTGAGACGGTAATAGAGGTCCTCGCGGAACCTGCCCTCCTCGACGAGCTTTCTAAGGTCGCGGTTGGTGGCGGCGATGAGCCGGACGTCGACCTGGATCGTCCGCGTGCCGCCCAGGCGTTCGAAAGTGCGCTCCTGGAGCACGCGCAGCAGCTTGGCCTGGGAGGCTGCATCCAGCTCCGCGACCTCGTCCAGAAAGAGGGTGCCGCCATGAGCCCGCTCGAAGACGCCCTGGTGCTGCGAGACGGCCCCGGTGAAGGCTCCTTTCTCGTGGCCGAAAAGCGCGCTTTCGATGAGGGTGGGGGCCAGAGCGGCGCAGTTGAGGGCAAGGAACGTAGCGTGCGCCCGACGGCTGTTCGCATGGATGCAGCGGGCGAGTACTTCTTTGCCGGTGCCGCTTTCGCCGGTGAGGAGGACGGTGGCGTTGGTGGGCGCCACCTTGCGCGCGAGCTCGACGACCTCGCGCATGAGCGGATCGTGGACGATGAGGTTCGGACAGGCGAAGGCGGCGGGCGGGCGCGCTTCCGGCTGGGGGGCGGCGGGCGCAGCGGAGAGTACGCGGCGGACGATCTGACGAAGTTCGTCGGGGCTGCGCAGCGGCTTTTCCAGGAAGTCCACGGCACCCAGCTTCATGGCTTCCACGGCCGTGGGCACGGTTCCGTAGGCGGTGATCATCACGAAAGGGGTTTCCGGGGACAGCTCGCGGTAGCGGCGGAGGATCTGCAAGCCGTCACCGTCGGGCAGGCGAAGGTCGCACAGAACCAGATCGAAGCGCTGAGCGGCGCCCGCACGGACGGCTTCCGCCACGGCGCCGGCGGTTGTGACCTGGTAGCCTTCGGCGGAAAGGATGGTTTCCAGCAGTTTGCGAAATCCGGGATCGTCGTCCACGACTAGGAGGTGGGCCATGGTTGCGCCTCCTCGACGGGAGCCATTCGCCAGGGCATGGCGGGGAAGTGCGCCTCGGCGCGCGTGCCGCGGGGCTGGAGTGCGGTCAGGCGGAGGCGGCCGCCCAAGGCTTCGATGAGCTTCCGGCTGGTGGGCAGGCCGAGGCCAGCGCCGAAGGCCTTGGTGGTGTAAAAGGGCTCGAAGAGATGACGCCGTGTCTCTTCGGAAAGGCCGGGCCCGTCGTCTTCGACGGCCACGGTCACGGCCTGTCCGGACGTCTGAACGGTCACGCGGACGTGGCCGTCGTCGCCGGCGGCCTCCACGGCGTTACGCACGAGGTTGAGCAGGGCGCTCTTGAGCAGATCGGGATCGGTTTCGATCCACAGTCCGTTGCGCGCGATCTCGAGCCGTATCGGGCGGTCGGCCGCCACCTGTCGGGCATTGACTTCCAGTTCGGCCGCCAGCGCGTCCCAAGGGATCCAGCGAGGGCGGGGTTCGACAGGGCGTCCGTAAGCGAGCAGGTTCCTGACCAAGCGCTCGAGCCTTTCGGTCTCCGGGACGACGGGCGCCAGCAGGGCGGCGGTTCGTGTGTCGGCACTTTCGGCGGCCAACTGGACGAAGCCTTTGATGGTGGCCAGCGGGTTCCGGATTTCGTGCGCCAGCGTGGCGGCCATGCGGCCCAATTGCGCCAGGTGTTCGAGTTCGAGCTGCCGCCGCTGGAGTTCCGCGGTGCGGCTTGTGCTCCAAAGCGCATAGAGGGACAGCAGGAGGAGCGCCAGGCCGCCGAGGGAAGCGACCAGGACGTTGCGGCGGGCGGGGGCCAGCAGGAAATCTGCCGCCGAAGCCGCCAGATCCAGGCGCGCCACGCGCAGGCGGCCTTGGGCGTGGAAGGGGATGTAAGCGCGGAAGGCGTCGGCGCCCTGCAGTTGCAGTTTCTCGACGCGGAAGAGTTCGCGACCGTCGCGGATGGCGGCGAGCACATCGCGGTCGGGGCCCGGCTCGTCCGCATCCAAAACGAGGAGGTCGAGCAACGCAGGCTCCTCGTCGGCCAGCGCCTCGGTCAGGTCAGTGCCGAGCGAAGCGCCCAGCACTTCCAGTCGCGCAGCCAAGGCGGCAGCCCGACTTCGCAAGTAGAGGTCGCGCAACTGGGCGAGTCTTGCCAGAGTGGTCAACGAGCTGACGACAAGGATCACGGGCAGCAAGAGGGCGAGCAGGGGCCAGAGGAGCCTGGGCAGCCGCCGGGCGCCAGTCACCATGGGAGCGCCTTTGTCTTCATGCTAACAGGCGCACGGTCCTGCTAGTGGACCGATGGAAGAGCATGCGGAATCGAGTTGACAAAGCGGAGTAGGGGGGCCAATCAATGGGGTATGGTGCGATTTCGCCCGCGATACCTGTGGTTTTACGTTTCGCTAGCTCTGGGCTCTCTGCTGGGGTTGCTGTTGCTGGCGCAATCGATCGTGACGTACTATCAGGTCTCGCGTTTCATGATCCAGGCGGAACTGAGACGCGAGGCGCAGCGCCACGTCACGGCGCTCGAGCGCGAGGCGCGAAGGCAGAACGTCGGCGATCCCCTGGAGTTGCTGGCGGTTTTGCGCGAATTACGTGAGGAGGCGCCGCAACGGATCGCATGGATTCGGGTGATAGATGCAGCCGGCAGGACGATCGTGCAGGACGGCGAGCCTGTAGGTGAACCGTTTTCGGCCGAGCGGCTCTGGGCTGCGTTCGAGCTGGCCACGCCGATATCCGAGATTCGGCCGACGCCCAGGGGCAACGTGCTGGTGACGGTGCTACCGTTGCGTCTGCCGCGCCGGCCGCCGGTTCAAGCTTTGACGCAGAGCGTGCCACGGCCTGCGGGACCGACGGGCCCGCGGGTGGGGCCGCGCTTCGTCGAAGTGGGCCTGTATGTTGCGGGCGGCAGAGCCAATTTCGGGCGCCTGCTGACCAACCTGGTGATCAACTCTTCGGCCGCGCTGGGGTTGGTGGCTTCGATGGTCATTCTGTGGCTCCGATTCCCGGATTACGTGCGCGGCAAGCAACTGGAACAGCAGACGGAGTTGGCGAGGCGGGTGCAACGCGATCTGCTGCCGGCGCCAGACGTGCAGTTGGAAGCACTGGAGTTCTCCGCGGGGTGCACGCCGGCGTGGCAGGTAGGCGGGGATTTTTACGACGTTTACCTCGATGAGAGCGGGCGGATCGGGCTGGCGCTGGGCGATGTATCGGGCAAGGGCCTGCCGGCTTCGGTGGTGGCCGGTCTGTTGCTCGGCGCGGTGCGGTTCAGCTCTTGGGTGGCGGGGCCGGCGGAGCACGAGGCTGCGACTCACCGGCTCAACGAGCTGCTGCGCACGCGGACGGCGCCCGAGCGGTTCGCCAGCCTGTTCTGGTGCTACTACGAGCCGGGCAGCGGTCTGCTGCGGTACATCAATGCGGGCCATGTACCGCCGCTGATCGTGCGCCGGAACTCGGACGGAGCATATGAGATCGAACTGCTGGAGGAGGGCGGACCGCTGCTGGGCGTGCTGAAAGAACCCGAGTACCGGCAGGGCTGCGTACCCATTCGGGCGGGCGATCTGCTTGTGATCTACTCGGACGGCGTGGTGGAGGCACAGGACGGCTCGGGCGCGGACTTCGGCCTGGAGCGCCTGAAGGCAGCGATTCTGGAGCATGCGGATCGTTCCTGCGCGCAGATCCGCGATGAGATCCTGCGGCGGGTGGAAGCGTTCATGGGGAAGTCCGAGGCGCAGGACGACCTGACGCTGGCGGTGGCGCGGGTCCGCGCTTGAGGGGCACGGGCCAGACGTTACAATAATCGGCTTGTGCAGCAGGCGGGTCCGGCTCAGCGCTTTTTGGAAACGCAAATCGAGCGGCTGCGCCGGTTTCCGCGGCGGATGCGCATCGTTTTTCCGGAAGGCGAAGATCCGCGAATTCGCGCGGCCGCCGAGCGGTTGGCGCGCGAAGGTCTGGCCGAGCCCGTGCTGGTGGGACGCGGGCGCAGCGAGGCAGCGCGGTACGTCGATCCGGAGACGCATCCGGAGACGGCCCGCTACGCGGCCCTTTACTGGGAGCGGCGGAAAGGGCGCGGGTTGAGCGAGCGCGAAGCGGCGCGGATCGCGCGGCGGCCGCTTTACTTTGCCGCCTTAATGGTGGCGGCGGGCGATGCCGACGGGACGGTGGGCGGCGCGGCCAACAGTACGGCGGAGACCGTACGGGCTGCGCTGCATTCGATCGGCACGGCGCCGGGTGTGCGGACGGTGTCCGGTTTCTTCGTCATGGCCCTGCCGCGCAGCGATTGCGGCGCGCGCGGTCTGTTCGTGTTTGCGGATTGCGCGGTGGTAGTGGACCCGGGGCCGCGCGAGCTGGCCGAGATCGCGCTGGCGGCGGCCGATTCAGTGCGCACGTTGCTCGAGGCCGAGCCTAAGGTGGCGCTGCTGGCCTGCTCGCGAGAGGCGGTGGGGGACGACGAGCAGGCGGCCAAGGTCGCGCGAGCGCTTGCGGAGTTGGAAGCCCGGGGCGCGGGGATCGCGACGCTTTGCGCGGGGGATGCGGCGGAGGCGGTGGACGCGGGCGCGAATGCTTTGATCTTCCCGAATCTGAACGCGGGCAACATCGGCTACAAGCTGGTCGAGCGGCTGGCAGGCGCTGCGGCATTCGGGCCCTTTCTGCAAGGGCTGGCGAAGCCGGCCAACGATCTTTCCCGCGCGTGCACGGCGGAGGACGTCTACGCGGTGGCGATCGTGACGGCATTGCAGGCCGCGGGCGCGTCGGCGGGGCGGGGGTCATGAAGATCCTGGTGCTCAACTGCGGCAGCTCTTCCGTGAAGTTCGCGTTGATCGAAGCGGGCGGCGGTGACGAACGCATAGTGGCGCGGGGACTGCTGGAGCCGGTGGGTTCGATAAAGGGCACGGCCAGCTGCGAGCTGCCGGGCGGCGATCGGCACGTGAGGACGGTCGCGCTGCCCGATCACAATCATGCGATTCGGGCGGCGCTCGAACTGCTCGTCGAGCCGGATGTGGGCGTCATTGGGGATTGGCAGGAGATCGAGGCCGTAGGCCACCGCATGGTGCACGGAGGCGACCGCTTTCACGAGCCGGTGCTCATGACGCGCGAGGTGGCGGCCGCGATCGCCGAATGCGCGATCCTGGCGCCCCTGCACAATCCGCACAATCTGAGCGGCTATTTCGCCAGCCTGAGTCTGTTGCCGCAGGCCGCTCACGTGGCGGTCTTCGACACGGCGTTTCATCAGAGCATGCCGCCGCGGGCGTACACCTACGCGTTGCCGCACGAGCTGTGCGCGCGTTATCGCGTGCGGCGCTACGGGTTCCACGGGACTTCGCATCGCTGGATGGCTGAGCGCTACGCCGAACTGGAAGGCCGTCCGGTGAGCGAATTGCGGCTGATCACCTGCCATCTGGGCAACGGCTGCTCGATGTGCGCCATCGAGGGCGGGCGCAGCGTAGACACTTCGATGGGGATGACGCCGCTGGAAGGCCTGGTCATGGGCACGCGCTCGGGAGACGTGGACGCAGCGGCCATCCTTCAACTCATGCAGTGGGAGGGGTTGACTCCGGAGCGCATGGACATTCTGCTGAACAAGAGCAGCGGGCTTTACGGCATTTCCGGGATCTCGAACGACATGCGCACGTTGCTGGAGCACGCGGCACGCGGCGACGAGCGGGCCGAGCTGGCGATCGAGGTCTTCTGTTACCGGATCAGGAAGTACTTGGGGGCTTACTGGGCAGTGTTGAACGGGGCCGAGGCGGTGATCTTCACCGGCGGCATCGGGGAGAACGCGCCGGAGGTCCGTGCCCGGGTGTGCCGCGGGCTGGATGCGCTGGGCATTCGGCTGGACGAGGAGCGTAATCGCGCCGCCGTGGGCCGCGAGATGGATCTCTCGGCGCAGGGCGCGCGGACGCGCGTGTGGGTGATTCCGACCAACGAGGAGCTGCTGATCGCGCGGGAGGCTTTCAGGGCGCTGCGCGAAGGCGGGAGGAAGACGGCATGAGGAGCTGGCGGGTGGCGGTGATCGGTCGAACGGGCCGCGGGGGGTACGGGCACATGCTGGATACGGTGTGGAAGTTCGTACCGAACGCACGGATCGTGGCCGTAGCGGACGAGAATCCGGAAGGCCTGAAGAAGGCGGTGGAGCGTCTGGGCGCCGCCAAGGGCTATTCCGACTATCGCGAGATGCTGCGCAAAGAGCGGCCGGATGTGGTTTCGATCGCGCCTCGCTGGGCTGACTGTCATCTGGAAATGGTGCTGGCTGCCGCGGAGGCGGGCGCTTCGATCTACCTCGAGAAGCCGATGGCGCGGACGCCCGAGGAGTGCGATCGCATGATCGAAGCCTGCGATCGGGCGCGCGTGAAGCTGGCAGTGGCGCATCAGATGAGGATCTGCCCGATTCTGGAGCTGGCGCGAGAGAAGCTGGCCGAGGGCGTCATCGGCGAGCTGCTGGAGCTGCGCGGGCGCGGCAAAGAGGACAGGCGTGCGGGCGGCGAGGATCTGATGGTGCTCGGCACGCACGTTTTCGACCTGATGCGGCAGTTCGCCGGCGATCCGGTGTGGGCCGCGGCGCGGGTGACGGCGGACGGTCAAGAGATCCGGCGGCGCGATGTGCGGGAGGGCCCGGAGGGATTGGGGCCCATTGCGGGCGATTGCGTGGCGGCGATGTTCGCCTTCAAAGGGGGCTTGATCGGGTACTTCGGTTCGCGGCGCAGCGACGATACCAGCGGGGCGCGGTGGGGCCTGGATCTATACGGCAGCCGCGGCATCATGACCATCCGGGCGGGCATGGAGCCGGTGGTTCACATCTGCCGGGGCGAGAAGTGGACCGATGGACCGTGGGAGCGCCTGCGGTTGCCTGGGGATCCGCCGCCGCGGGACGACAATCAGGCGAATCTGGCGCTGGTGACGGATCTGCTGGAGGCCATCGAGCAGGATCGCGAGCCGCGCGCCGGCGGCCGGGAAGCACGCTGGACGATCGAGATGGCGATGGCCGTGTACGAATCGCAGCGCACGGGCGGGCGCGTGTACTTCCCTCTGCGGCGGCGCGATCACCCGCTCTTGCTCTAACGGGTCGGCCGGGGTGCGGAGTCCCCACGAGGACTGGGGCGCCGCGACGAGGGCGCCCTCAGCAGAAGTTCGAGAAGATCTCCGGAGGAGGGGCAATCGTTTGGGCCCAGTGGCCGGAGCGGATCCTCGCGCTTTCGCCATCGGATTCTGTGGGAAGCAGCAATCCCGAAAGGCGCCTGGTCCGGGGACGCTCGTTAGCGGCTTTCGCGGGGCTCTGTCAAGGGTTCGCGATCCAGGAGCGGCGGGTTCTTCCCGTGCAGTTCAATTCCCGAAGGCTGCGCGCGGGTTATCCACCAGGAGCGTCCTGGCCCAGCCGCGCTGGAGTCGGGGCAGGAAGTGCGTGTAGATGTAGGTGTATCCGCGGAAGGCGCCGCCGCCCGGTTCGCCCACGTGATACCAGCCTGCATCCTGACTGACGAGCACGCGATGCAGCAGGCCGGTCTTGGCCATGGTCTGGACACAGACGAGGTGCCACTCCAGCGTCTTCTCGCGGATGCCGTCAAACTCCACCCATGCACCGGCGCGCGCGAGCCGCTGGTGCCAGGTGTGGTCTTTCTCGTTCTGGGCGTGAACCCAGACGAACTTTTCCGGCTTCACTCCGAGGGCGGAGACGATCTCGAGCTGTTCGGCTGCGGCGGGGCCGCCGCCGTCGGTGTGAGAGGCGATAGTCAGGCCGGTTTCGCGCGAGAGCAGGGCCGCTGCACGGATGAGCTTGCGGTCGAGTTCGTCCAGGGGCGCGCCGCTCACGCCGGTCTTGATGAAGCGCGGGCGCACTCCATCCACACCGTCCCGCACTTCGCGGATCCAGCGCCGCGCCAGATCCTCGGCGTCTGCCTGCCGGGCCCAAGCGGGCACGTAGCGGTGTTTGGCAGCGCCATAGATGCCGGTGTTGGTCCAGATTTCGATGCCGACGATTTGGCTGAGGCGGGCGAGCAGGCGCGGGTCACGCCCGATGTACTGGGGCGTGCACTCGAGTAGGCGGCGGCAACCGTACGCGCGCAGTTCTTCGAGTTTCGGGCGTGCGACCTGAAAGACTTCGTCGGGGTCGTAGCGACCGGGATGAATGGCGTCCGCGCCGATAAAGTCGACCAAGATGTGCTCGTGGACGAGGATGCTGCCGGGCAGCCGGAGCTCGGGCGCCTTGGCGAGTAAGGCCAGCAGCAGGTCGCGGCGTCGGATCACGGCCGGGTACCGGGGATGTTGAGCCGGATGCGGTAGACGCTGGTGCGTGCGGTCATGTACAAGGTTTTGGCGTCGGGGTCGCCCCAGGCGCAGTTGGCGGGGACCTCGGGCGGTTCGATGGTTCCCAGGTGTTTGCCCTGGGGCGAAAAGATCCAGACGCCGCCGGGTCCGGTCGCGTAGACGTTGCCCTTGCGGTCCACCTTGAGTCCGTCGGGCAACCCGGGAGCGGTATCGGCCGTTGCGTCATAGAAGACGGTCGATGCGCCGAGCGTGCCGTCGGGGCGGACCTCGAATCGCATCCAGATCTTGCGCTGGGGGTCGGAGTTGGCCACGTAGAGGTATTTCTCGTCGGGGGAAAAGGCCAAGCCATTGGGGCGGGTAAGGTCTTTGGACAGCAGCTGGAGCTTGCCGCCGGCGAGCCGGTAAATACCCGAGAACGGGAGTTCTTTGGCGGGGTCCTGATCCTGCTTGGGCAGGCCGTAGGGTGGGTCGGTGAAGTAGAGCGAACCGTCGGAGCGGAAGACAGCGTCGTTGGGGCTATTGAGCCGCTTGCCCTCGAAACGGTCGGCCAAGACGGTGAGTCTGCCGTCCTTTTCGAGGCGCGTCACTCGGCGGTTGCCGTGCTCACAGATGACAAGGCGGCCCTGCCGGTCCAGGGTAAGGCCGTTGGAGCCGAGAGAAGCGCCTGGCGGCGCGTCGGTCCCTTCGTACCCGGAAGGCTTGCGGAAGACGGTTACCTTGCCGTCGGGCGTCCAGCGGTGGATGGCGTTGTTGGGGATGTCGCTGAACAGGAGCGAACCGTCGGGCAACCAGACCGGTCCTTCAGTGAAGGCGAACCCTCCGGCTACCTTTTCGATGACTGCGTTCGGCGGGACGATCGCGTCCAGGGCGGGGTCGAGGCGACGGATGCGGCCGGCGCCGGTTTGCGCTTCGCCGGCGAGCGCGATGGCAAGCAGCAGGAGGCAAAGTGTGCGCGCGGAGGTACGGCTCATGGCGGAATTGTACCGCAGGCGCGCGGCGTGGTAACATACAGGAGGAATCCCGCGAACGACCGGGGACGTAGTTCAGTTGGTTAGAACGCCGGCCTGTCACGTCGGAGGTCGCGGGTTCGAGTCCCGTCGTCCCCGCCAGTGATCCGCAGTTCAGAGGGTGTCCTCGCGGGGGGCGACGCCAGCCAGAGACGCCAGCAGGACCGTTCCTTACGATATGAACCGCACCTTCGCAAGGCGAAACGTCTTCCAGGCGGCAATAGTTTGCCGTCGCCCCACAAGCCGCCTTGCGGCGTGACGATCGACAAGCGCCAAAGCGGTTGGAGGGCGGGCGGCGAAACAGCAATCTTTACCGACTCACCCCCGATTGTTTTCCCCGCACCTGAGTTCGGCGCGCGCGAGCGAGCGCCAGCCGCGCGTGTCGGTACGCTGGACCACGACCCGGACGCGAGTTCGGCGTCGGGCATCGGGACTAAGGGCACGGAGCGCCGATGCGGGGGCCACCCGAAGGGGAGCCCGCCCACCAGCAGCGGACTCGTGCGGCGTTCTCAGTGACTTTCGGAGGGCCGAGGTCGAGCTGTTGCCCGGCCGCCGCGCTATCGCGGCCCACGCTGGACTTTACGTGGGCAGAATGAGGCCGACTAGCGCGGCGGACCGAGCGGCAAAGGAAACCCGGTCGGATCGGAAGGAGTTCTCTGACGCGCCGAGTGCGAGGGAGGCGGCAAGCGAGCCAAGCGGACCTCGCTGCAGCCCAGCTCCCTCAGGAGTCGCCTGCCGTGCCAGGATCTGCTCGTCGTCCGTGGGTGGTCCGCCCGACCCGTCGGGGCGCGAAGCATGCTCGGAGCCAAGCCAGGTAGCCCGCAACCTTGCGAGGAATCGGCGGCCGAGAAGATCGGTTATAGAATAAATAAAACTGCGCTGACGGGTCAGTAAAAATGTCCGATGAGCTGATTAAGTCCCGTGGCTTATTGGAGTTTTTACGCGAATTTAGCAAACTGCGACGGCACCGGCCGGTCACGTACGGGCCGAACGACAAAGTGATCTGGTTCGCGGACCTACAGAATCTCTCCGATGAAGTCATCTCGGCGCTTTTGTCTCCTCGCAGGGACGAAGAGCTCACGACCTGGCTGGAAGTGCAGAAGCCTACGCCGGAAGATCCGCCGAAGGTCCCTGAGCCGGTCGGGCGTTATTTTCACATCTCGGGCTGGCGCGAGCCCAAGCAGGAACCCACCACAGAGCCGAAGAGCGCCGGCGCGACCCTGGGCGGCGTCAACCTACCGTGGAATGTGCTGCGGGACGCGAAAATAGCCTGGAAAGAGTATTTGGAGAAGGCATGGAGGCCATGGGCGGAGAAGCAGAGGCGTGTTGAGGAGGTCCTGCGGCTTTACGAGGAGCTCGATTACATGCGCCGCCGGATCGAGGAAGCAGAGGAGCGCTATGAACTCGTCCTTGCGGCGGGGCTTTTGATTTGGCGGGATCCGGCAAATCAGACTGTGCGCCGCCACCTTCTGACGGCACGGGCGGAGATCATTTTAGACGCGCGGCGAGGCAGACTCAGGGTAGTTCCGGACGCGACCGTCGATGCCTTCCGTGTGGAGCTGGATATGCTGGGGCCCCAGCATCAGCCGCGTTGGAAAGGGAGCGAACTCGAGGAGGCGTTGGCGGAGTTAGGGATGCGGGCTTGGGACACGGTCAAGCTGGGCGAGATCCTGCGTTGGCTGGGTAACCAGCTCGACCCGCGTTGCTCGGTCCACGCAGAGGAGTTCGGAGCCGACGGTGAGGCGGATGCAGTGCCGCGAATTCACTATGCGCCGGCCCTGGTCTTGCGCGAACGTCGGCTGCGAGCCTACGAGGAACTGGTGGACAAACTGCTCGAGCGAATGAGCGAGGACGCAGAGCGGTTGCTGACGCGTCCCTGGCTAAGGATCATTTACGAGGGGAACTCGGCGGTAGCCGAGCGAGAGGCGAACGATCGAGGACAAACTGAGGCGGACGGGCGGCTATTCTACCCGCTTCCCACTAACGAGGAGCAGCGCAGCATCGCGGAGCGTCTGCGGGCACACGATTGCGTACTAGTCAAGGGGCCTCCTGGAACGGGCAAGAGCCACACCATAGCGAACCTAATTTGCCACCTGCTGGCGAGCGGTGAACGGGTGCTGGTGACCGCTCAGGCGCCCAAGGCGCTGGAGGTCCTGCTGGGCTTGCTACCGAGGAACATCGAGGCGCTTTGCGTAACCCTGTTAGGGTCGGGGCGCGAGCACTTGCTCCGGCTGGAGGAGAGCGTGCGCCGCATACTGGCAGAGCACGATCGCTGGAGGGGAGTCGCCTGGGCAGGGCAGGAGGCGGCTCGTCTAGAGCAGCAATTACAGCGCCTGGAGGAGGAGGCCGCCGCGCTGGATCGCAAGCTTCGAGAGGCGCGCGAAGCCGAGACGTATACCCATCGCCTTCCCGGTGGTTACGAGGGTACGGCAGCCGAGATCGCGCAGCGGGTCGAACAAGAGGCGGCGAGATTCGACTGGTTTCCGAGAACCAGCTTTCGGCAGGGGGAGTGGCCGTTGGATGAGGCCGAGACCAGGTTCCTGGCGGACTTTCATGCGAGGTTGACTCAGGAGAGAAGGCAGGAATTGAGCTTAGATAGCGGTCCCGACGAGCTTCCCGCACCAGAGGAATTCCAGGCAGCGGTGAACAAATTGTTGGATGCGGAAGCGGAATTCCAAGAGGCGTCGGCGGACGTCGAGGCCAAACAGCTTGGTCGGCTCGAGCATTGCAACCACGAGCAGCTGGAAGCGCTGAAGAGCTTTTTGGAAGGGATGGACGCAGAGGCCGCGCGTGCGTCGTCCGCGCTACGCGAGGTCGCCGAGCAAGTGCTGGCTGACTGTCTAGCCGGAAGGAGGACGTTGTGGGCGGCGTGGTTGGATCAGGCGCGAGAGGCGTTCCGCAGCATGCAGGACGCGGTCGAACGTTTGGGTGAGGCGCGAATCGAACTAATGCCGGAAGAAGCAATGCCGGCGAGGTTCCGTGCTGAGGAGGTGCGGGCGAGGTTGTTCCCGGACGCGCAGAGACGATTGGAGCATCTTCAAGGAGGGGGGTGGCGGGGCTGGTGGATTTTGGCGCCGCGAGTCATTCGTGAGACCGCTTACATTGAGCAGATCTTCCGCATCGATGGCCGAGCGCCGCGCTCGCCCGAAGATCTCCGCAAGGTGGTCGCTTTCTATGAGTTCGAGCATGCATACGAGCGGTTCCGGCAGCTTTGGCCCGCGCCTATGGAAGCGCCGAGGGAGAACCGGCGGTTGCTAGTCTTGCAAGTTCGGCGGGCGATCGAGGGAGTGGAGGGCCTGGTGGGTGTTTTCGCGCAGCCGGCCGCAGCATCTCTGAGGCTGCTTCCGGTTGCGCAGCAACTGGAGCTGTGGCGAGAGGACCATCGTGCGCGCTGGATCCGCTGCGTGCATGCGGAGTTGTCGCGGCGCCGACTGGAGGGGGCCCGCAAGCAGCTAGCGGACTGGCGGGATCGGGTTTCGGCGGCACTGGCGTCGGGTGGTGTCCATGCATGCGTGCACCAATTAGAAGAGGCCATCCGGGACCGGGATCTCGGGCTGTATGCGGCGGCGTGGGCGGTACGCGAAAGGCTGCGCCAGGAACAGCCTGAGTTGGTCCGCTACGAGGGGCTGTTGCGACGAATTGAGTCCTCCTGCCCCGAGTTGGCGACCCTGCTGCGGGCGAAAGAGGGAGAGGCCGGATGGGGGGAACGAATCAGGGAGCTAAAAGAGGCTTGGGTGTGGGCTTACGCTCGGGCGTGGCTGGCCCGCGTGACGGAGCCGGGATACGCGGAAGCCCTTGCGGAGCAGCGGCGCGAGGTGCAGATTCGGATCGAAGAAAAGGTGGGGGAGCTGGCATCGCTGAAGGCTTGGACGGCGTTTTTCCAGCGGCTGGACGACCGGACGCGTCAGAACCTGATTGCCTGGGGACAGGCCATGCGAAGGATGGGTCGAGGAACCGGGGCCTACGCGTGGCTCCATCGTCGGGCGGCACAGCGCTATTTGCTGGAGTGCTTGCCGCAAATTCCGGCGTGGATCATGCCCTTGTACCGGGTTTGGGAAATGAGCGAGGCGCAGCCGGGCATCTTTGATACGGTCATAGTGGACGAGGCTTCGCAGGCCGGTCTAGAATCCCTGCTGCTGTTGCTGTTGGCCAAACGCATCGTGGTGGTAGGGGATGACATGCAGAACAGCCCCGAGGCCGTGGGAATCCCCGAGAACGACATTGCACGCCTGACGCGGGACCACCTGTGGGGTTTCCACTTCCGGGAGGAGTTTCGACCGGACTGCAGTTTGTACGATCAGGCGGACAGGGCCTTCGGTCAACTTATCACCTTGCGCGAGCATTTCCGCTGCGTGCCGGAGATCATCCGGTTCAGCAACGAGCTGTGTTACCACGAGGCGCCGCTGATCCCCCTGCGTCAGCCGCCTCCGCAGAGATTGCAGCCCCTGAAGGCGGTCTTCGTGGAAGGCGGCTGGTGCCGAGGAGAGGCTGGGCGCATCGAGAATCCGGCCGAAGCGGAGGCGATTGTGGACGCTATCGAGCGGTGCCTGGCGGACGAGGCTTACGAAGACAAAACCATGGGCGTGATCGTCTTACAGGGTCATCTTCAGGCGGAGCGGATCGAGCGAGAGCTGGCGCGTCGCATTCCAGCTTCGGTGCGACAGGAAAGGAAGCTCCGGTGCGGGGTTCCGGCGACCTTTCAGGGCGATCAACGAGACGTCATATTCCTATCCTTGGTCATCGCGCCGAACCATTCCTTCCGGGCGCTGACCGAAATCGAGGCCAAACGCCGCTTCAACGTGGCCATGAGTCGCGCCCGCGACCAGGTCTGGTTGTTCCACAGCGTGCAACTGCATGATTTAAGCCGGGAGGATCTGCGCTACCGTCTGCTGAACTTCTTCAATGAACCGCAAGTACTGCGGGAGCGGCACGAGGATGCGGCGCGGCTCGAGCAGGAAGCGCTGCGGAGAGGACGTCAGCCCGGGAGGCAACCGGAGCCCTACGAGAGCTGGTTCGAAGTGGACGTCGCGCTGGCCTTGTTGCGGCTCGGCTACCGGCTGCTGCCCCAGTACGAGGTGGCCGGTTACCGCATCGATTTCGTGATCGAGGGGGAAGAGAGCCGGCTGGCGCTGGAATGCGATGGGGACGCATGGCACGGACCCGAGAGGTACGAGTACGATCTGCAGCGGCAGCGGCAGCTGGAGCGCGCCGGCTGGCGATTCGTGCGGCTGCGAGCCTCGGAGTTCTACGCGGATCGGAGTCAAGCGATCCAGCGCATCGTGGAGGCGTGCGAGGAACAGGGGATACGGCCCGCGGTGGGTCCCACTTTAACCAGCCCCGCGGTCTTCGTAACCGCGAAAGCAGCCGACGAGGGAGAGGGGGAGGTGGCGGCCGAGGACGAACCGGAAGAAGCCAGCGCTGACGAAAGGCTGGTTGAGGAGGAGGCAGGATGGGGGCTACCGGATCCCCGAGAGGCACCTGCTGCGGCCGTCCGGGAGGCGCTGCGCGCCCTGATCGAACAGGAGGGCCCCATGAACAAGCGGCGGCTGGTGCGTCTGTACGTTCGGAGCTGCCCGAGCCTGCAGCGAGCCGGGAAACTAGTCCGGCGTGCGCTAGACAGGGGATTGATGCAATTGCGCAGAGCCGGCGAGATCGAGATCGAAAACCTCACCGGCGTCGAATCGCCGGAGTTCGTGGAGATCCGTGCGGCGGGGGCATCGCGCGTAGCAGTGCGCGAAAGGGGATCGCGCGATCTGCTGGAAATCCCGCCGTCGGAATTGCTGGAGGTTCTGCGCGGGCTCGCTCAGCGGCAGGGAGGCGAAGCCGACCCTGACGAGGCGCTGATGCACGCCGTGCTCGAGCACTACGGCTTCGACAGGTTAACCAAGAATCGGCGAGCGTTTCTGCAAGTCATCCTGCGAGTGTTTCGTTCACGCGGGTGGGCGGCATGCGCACCGCGCTCATAGGTTAAGAGGCGCTCATAGTGCTCGGCAGAGAAGACCCGAGCATCGAGCCGACCCGCACGCCAAAGCCGAGAAATTTATCGAGCTTTGATCTCGGCAGGTTTTGGTGTAGGTGAAAGAATTTACTGTCAACAAACTTACGGGTTCGCAAGCGGCTTTCAGCTCCACTCCGTGAGGTTACGGCCGCTGGCCCGGCTTGCTTGACTGGCAACCCTCAAGAGGATGCCCCTACCCTGCGCGGCACAGAGGCTTGTGGAAAGGGCTAGGTTTCCGGGTTGGCCGTGAGGCAATGTCACTCGGGCAAACGGGAGCGGGAAGGCGCTGCCGTGTCCGGCCCGGCGCGGTCGGGAACGGGCGGATGCGGTACCAGGGGGCGTCGAGAAACACTTAGGCCGGCAGACGCCGGAGCATATCGAGTCCCCGGCGCTAGCGGATCGGGCCGTAGGGGGATTGACAAATGCGCACAGGGGGCAAACAATTGGGACAGGGGAAGCCAGCCATGAGGAAAGGGGGCGGTGTCCTGGTTATCTTTCTGCCGGTTATTCTTCTGGGAATCAATCCAGCCTTGGGGCAGGATCCGCGGGGGCGGATACTAGGGCGGGTGCGGGACGTATCCGGCGCTGTGGTGCCGGGTGCGCGCGTTACCGCCATCCACACGCAAACCGAGGTGAACATCGGCGCGGAGGCCAACGAGCTCGGCAACTACCAGTTGCTATACCTGAATCCGGGCTATTACCGCATCGTAGTCGAGCATCCGGGCTTCAAACGCTTCGAGCGGCCCAACATCGAGGTGCGCGTGGGCGACGCCATCACGCTGGACATCACGCTGGAGCCCGGCCAAATTACCGAGAGCATCACGGTGACGGCTGAGACACCGCTATTGGAAGCCAGCGAAGCGTCGGTCGGGCAATTGGTCGACCGCCGCCGGTTGGCGGATCTGCCTTTGGCGGGCGGCAACCCGGCTTATCTGCTCCAGCTGACGCCCGGCATCATTTCGCTGAACGCATCCACGCACGGGTGGTTTCCGCACGCGCACGACTCCTGGAGCAACATCGCCGCCGTGGGCACACGCTCGAGGTCCAACCAGTTTGCCCTGGACGGCAATCCCATCATGACCCAGAACGGGATGGCTACTTATTCGCCGCCGCCCGAGATGGTTCAGGAGATGAAGATCCAGACCGCGCCGTTCGACGCCAGCCAGGGCGGCTTTTCCGGCGCGACGTTCAACATCGTCACCCGCGGCGGCACGAACGAGTGGCACGGCGACTTATGGTTCAGCCACTACTCACGGCCGCTGATGACGCGCAATTTCTTCGTCAATCGATTCATCTTCGATCCCAACACGGGCCCCATCACCGAGGAGAAGAAGAACTCGCAATGGCCGCCGACTCAGACGAACCGCTATCGGGCGACCGTCAGCGGACCGATCGTGCGGAGCCGGACCTTTTTTATTTACGGCTGGGACAAGCTGTTTCGCAAGCGGCCGGTGACGGGAACGAACACTGTTCCCACCGTGCGTCAGCGGGCGGGCGACTTCAGCGAACTTCTGGCGTTGGGGAGCCGTTACCAGATTTACGATCCGGCCACGATTGCGCCGGCTCCGGGAGGGCGCTTTTCGCGCCAGCCGCTGCCGGGTAACATCATCCCGGCCAGTCGCATAGATCCGGTAGCGAAGCGCTTGCTGGATTTCTATCCCCTGCCTAACTCGACGGAGAATCCCGAGGGGCGGAACAATTTCATTGCCCCGGTCGGAACCAAGATTGACTATTACTCGCACTCGGTACGGGTCGACCATGTGTTCCGCGAAAAGCATCGTCTTTTCGTGTCGTTCTCATGGTCCGACCTGGAGGAGCCGGCGAATCGGCGTTTCCCGGGCATCATCGCCGTTGGACACGTACAGTCTCGCGATCACCGCGGGGTCTCGCTGGACGACGTCTACGTGCTTTCGCCGCGTACGTTCCTGAACGTCCGCTACGGGATGACGAGGTTCCCGACGGCCGAGCGGCCGGACTCGCTCGGCTACGATCTGGCGTCGCTGGGCTTTGCGCCCCGTTTCGTAGCGTTGCTCGAGCGGGAACAGACCATCATTCCCAACATCACGATTCAGGGATTGCAGGCGTTGAGCCGGGACAACGGCTATTCCACGGTCACCAACTATCATTTCCTTACGGGCAACGTGACGCATACGCGCGGCAACCACTCGCTGCGGTTCGGCGGCGAGACACGGGTATTCCAGGAGAACCGCTACTCCTGGGGCAATTACACGCCGGCGATAGACTTCCAAACCACGTGGACGCGGGGCCCGTTGGATAACTCTCCGGCGGCACCCATCGGCCAAGGGCTGGCGTCCTTTCTGTTGGGATTGCCCACGGGGGGAGGGCGCGATGACAATCCCAGCGTGGCGCAGCAATCCCGCTTCGCGGGCCTTTACTTTCAGGACGACTGGAAGCTGACGTCGAGGCTGACGCTGAACCTCGGGCTGCGTTACGAGCTGGAAACCCCCATCACCGAGCGCTACAACCGTTCCACCCGGGGCTTTGACTTCCACACTCCGAATCCCATCGAGGAGCAGGCCCGCGCCAATTATGCGCGCAGTCCCATTCCGGAGCTGCCGGTGAGCGAGTTCCGGACTCTGGGCGGATTGCTTTTCGCGGGGGTGGGAGGCGTTCCGAGAGGGCTTTGGGACACGGACAAGTCGAACTTCGCGCCGCGCTTCGGTATCGCCTGGCAGATGACGCCGAAGACCGTTTGGCGCGGGGGCTACGGAATTTTCTACGAGCTGAACGGGGCTACGCGTAACGACGTGGGGCAGCAAGGATTTGCCCAGCGGACGAACCTCAATCCCAGCCTCGATAACGGGCTCACATTCCGCGCTACGCTGGCGGATCCTTTCCCCGACGGCTTCCTCAAGCCGGCCGGGGCGGCCAACGGCCTGCGGACCTTTCTGGGGCGATCCACCTCGTTTTCCCCGCCCAGCCTGCGCAATGGCTACATGCAGCGCTGGAGCCTCGGTTTGCAGCGCGAGTTGCCCTGGCGGTGGATGCTCGAGACCAGTTATGTCGGCAACCGAGGTTCGCTGCTGAACCTCACCAGAGCCGTCAACTTCGTCCCGGCGCGTTGGTTGAGCCGCTCGCCCGTACGCGATCAGCCGGTGATCGATTTCCTCACCGCCAATGTTCGCAATCCCTTTGCGGGCATTGCCGAGTTCGCGGGCAGCGCGCTGGCCGGGGCCAACGTGCCGCGCTCACAATTGTTAAGGCCGTTCCCGCACTTCGTGGACCTATCCACGCTGGACGACGTCGGCTACAGTTGGTACCACTCTCTGCAAGTACGTTTGGAGAAGCGCTTCGCAAGAGGATTTACCATGCACGTCTCCTACACGTGGTCGAAATTCATGGAGGCGGTGGAATTCCTGAACGATTCGGATCCTGTGCCCTACGAGGTGATTTCGCCGCAGGATCGTCCCCAGCACATAGCCCTGACGGCTATTTACGAGTTACCCTTCGGTCGCGGCCGGGCGCTGCTTTCCGGGGCTCGCGGCTGGCTCGAACACCTGGTCGGCGGGTGGCAGGTGCAAGCGATTTATCAGGGACAGAGCGGCCCGCCCCTGGGCTTCGGCAATATCATCTTTTACGGCAACATTAAGGACGTGACTCTGCCCGTGGGCCGGCGCAAGGCCGAACGCTGGTTCAACATCGACGCCGGGTTCGAACGCGACAGCGCCAAACAACTCGCCAACAACATTCGCGCCTTTCCGCCGCGCTTCAACGACATCCGCGGAGACGGCTTCAATCAGTGGGATCTTTCGCTTTTTAAGAACATCCGCATCCGGGAACGTCTGCGTTTGCAGTTACGCGCGGAAGCGCAGAACGCGCTGAACCACGCCATGTTCGCCGCGCCCAACACGACGCCGACCAGCACGCTGTTCGGACAAGTCAGCGCCACTCAATTTCCGGAGCAGCGGCGTATCAGCATGGCGGCGAAACTAAGTTTCTGAGAAGCGGCTCACTGGGGGGCGAAGGGCGCCAGATCCGGAGGTACCGGCTTCGCGGGCAACGACGGTTCTTTTTGGCGGACGGCGCCGGGGCAGCGTCAGCCGGTCTTGTCCAGATCGAGAGGATCCTCGGTTTCTGCCATCCACTTCCTGAGCATCGCGGTCAGATTCGCGATGCGGCCGACCTGCGAAGGGTCAGCCGCAAGATTGTTCAATTCCCAGGGGTCGTTACGGATATCGAACAGTTGCGTCGTGCGCCGGCCACCGACCTGATAGAGGATCAACTTCCAGCGTTCGGTCCGCACAGCGCGCTGGAAGTCGCGGTAAGCGAAGAACAGTGTGTCGCGGAACCTCGCGCGAGGGTCTTTCAGCAGCGGCACGAGGCTCCTGCCCTCTACACCCTCGGGGACCGGCAGCCCGGCCAGTTCGCAGAGCGTGGGGTACAGATCCAGCAGGTAACACAGGGCGTCGATCGTGCGACCTCGCGGCAGACCCGGTCCGCGCATCAACAGGGGTACGCGCACGCTGTGTTCGTAAAGGTTCTGCTTGCCCATCAGCCCGTGCCGGCCGACGGCCAAGCCGTTATCAGAGGTGAACACGACGATGGTGTCCGCAGCGCGTCCTGTTTCGAGCAGGGTTTCGAGGATGCGGCCGATCTGGGCGTCGAGCGACGTGATCATGGCGTAGTAGGCGGCTATGTGCTCGCGGATCGCCTCGGGCGTGCGGGGCCAGGGTGCGAGCTGCTCGTCGCGAATCTTCAATTCGCCGTTGTCGAAGGGATGCTCGGGTAGGAAGTTCCGGGGCAACGCGATCCTGGAGGGCGGATACAAGTCCAGGTACTGCTTCGGCGGCGTGCGCGGATCGTGGGGAGCGGTGTAGGCGACATAGAGCAGGAACGGCCTGTCCTCCTTGTACTCGCGCAGGAAGCTGACCGCGGAGTCGGTGAAGAGCTCGCTCGAAAATTTCTCGGCTACGCGCCGCTTGGCCTTGGGATACTCGCCGCTGGGATCGTAATCGGCCACCGGCACCTTCCAGTGGTCGCTCATGCCGCCGAAGAAAATGTTGGCGCCGTGGGAGAAGCTGCGGCTGAAAAGGCTAGGCCGGTTGTGCCACTTGCCGACGCCGAAACAGTAGTAGCCCTGTTGCCTGAACCACTCGGGGAGGGTGACGGAGCGCTGGGGTGCATTCTTGTCGATCAGGTCGCGGTGGGCACGGAAGAGCGTCAGGCCGCTCAACAGCATGGCGCGACTGGGCACGCACACGGCGCCCATCGTGCTGCCCATGATGAAAGCGTGCGTGAAGGCGCTTCCTTGGCGCGCCAGCGCGTCCAGATTGGGCGTGCGAATTTCGGGGTTGCCCAAGGCGTGGAGGGTGTCGAAGCGCTGGTCATCGGCCAAGAGGAAGACAATATTGGGCCGCCTGTAGCGTCGGGGAGCGAACACGAGGCTCGTGGATTTCAATAAGTCGCGTCGCCTGAGCATAGTGTGGGTACCTGGCGCTGATTGTCGCACGGCCCGAGCGAGGCGGTTGGTCGGGGTGGGGTGTTGAGGGGACTCACGCCAAACCCAGCCACGGTGAAGGCTGATTGCCTCAGAGCAGCTCGCCCGTGCGCCGGAAGGCCAGGTCGGTCGCTGGGGCGATCGACGATCCTCTTGCTTTGGTTCGCCCGGGCGGGGCTCGAAGGCGGCGCGCACGCGGGGATGCACAACAGCCGGTCGCCTACGCAAGCAGCGGCAAGGGGCCCATCAGTTCGGGAAACGGAAATGCATGCGGCCGTGGGGGTCTGACTTGGGAGGAGCTGGTGGAGGCGGCGGGAGTCGAACCCGCGTCCGAGAAAGCCCGCCGACGGAAGACTACGTGCGTAGCCGGTTCAGCAATTCCAGCCGCCCGGTGGGAACCGGCAAGCCTTCGAGCGGCCTGGCCCGATTGCTCTCGGCGTTCGGCTCCGGGCTGAAGCCTATCGCCCAGCCTGCACTGATGACGCCCTTACGCCGGCCAGCAGGCCTGCCGGCGAGGACGGCTGCCTGTCAATTAGGCAGCGTAGGCAAACTGCGCGTTGGCAGTTTTTGTTTTCCGATCGTTTTACGGGAGCTCGGAACCCGGCACGCCTTCCGTCCACGGGATCAATCCCGTCGAATCCGTTACGCCCCCTTTCGATTTCGATTGTAGCGCACCCAGTCACGGCAAGCCAATAGGAAAGCTTGCGGGCGGGCCTAAGGTTATAAAAGCCAGCGCACTCACTTCCGCCCGGTCCCAGCCGAGCCCGCTCCTCGAGCCGACGGCGGCCGCCCAGGGGTGGGGGGTGGAGCCTGTGTTATGCATTCACTGCGGTTTCCCCAACGCCGCCGGCGCCCAATACTGCGCTTCCTGCGGCTCGCCTCTGACCACCGCGCCGCCGATCGAGCCCGGCGGGAAACCGGTCGCCCCGGAACAACCGGTTCACGCGGGGCCTCGACGCTGTCTTGCCCGCCTGGGCGACCGCTTCCTCGCGCTCGTGCTGGATAGCATTGTGGCGGCCGCGGCTTTCTTGTCAGCCGGCATGTGGCCGGCGTCGCGCTGGGGCGGTTTCACCCAGACCGGCTTCTCGCTGGAGGGTCGGCCCGCTTTTGTTCGCGTTTGCCGCCGGATCGGCTTTTGCGTTCCTGTACCACTGGCTTGCCGAAGGGCTCTTCGGAGCCACGCTGGGCAAGGCTCTCATCGGTATCGCCGTCGAGCGCGCCAGCGGGGGCCGCTGCGGATTGGGCGCGTCGCTGGTCCGCAACCTGCTGCGCGTGGTGGACGGAATCGGGGTCTACCTGGTTGGCCTGGTGGCCGCTTTGGTGTCGCGCTCCCGCCAGAGACTGGGCGACAGGCTCGCTCGGACCGTGGTGATCGAGCGGCCGTTGGCCGTGCCCGCGCGAATAGTGCTCGCCGTCATCTGGGCAGTCGCCGTCACCGCTGGGGTGGCCGCGGCCGTGATGTTGCACCGCGCACCCGGGTCGGCTCCGGCCGCCGTGAGCATATCGGCGGGGCTGGGGGCGGCGGCCGGCGGGAACCTGCGGCTGGTCAACCCGGGTTTTCTGGAACGTCAGGACGGTCCACCCCGCCCACAAGGTCCGTATCGACGCGGCGAATTGGTCTACTTCAGGTACCAAATTTTGGGCTTCGGGCGAGGGCCGGACGGCAAGGCCAAATTGGAAATCAACGGGGCAATCAAGGATCCCGACGGGCTGGCGTTGCATCGCTGGTCCAGGACATTCGATCAGCCGGTTCCCGCCGATGAGCCGATTAGTGCTTGGGTGAGCACGGAACCGCCCGGCTTTGCCCCGCCCGGACCTTATGAGATCGAGATCACGGTTCAGGATGAGGTGAGCCAGGCCCGACTCGACTACCGTGTAAGCTTCGAGGTGGTCGGCGAAGCGATCGCGCCGGCCTCCCAGCTCGAGGTTCGCGGTTTCGAGGTGGCGGTCTCCGAGGAAGGACCCGCGGTAAGTCCGCTCGTGCTCGAGGGCGGCGGAAGGGTCTACCTGCGCTGGAAAATGGTCGGGATCGCGTTCCGCGGCGACGACATGGACGTGCGGGTCGGGTTGAAGGTCTTCGGCCCCGGAGGGCAACTCCTGTTCGACAAGCCGGACTTTGTCTCCGAACGTGAAACGGTAGCTTATCATCCGCGGGGATTTTTCCTACCTATTTCGGGTCGGCTCAACATTCCTTCAGGAGCCCCCAAAGGCACTTATACGCTCAGGTTCGAAGCCACGGATAATGTGGCTGAGTCGAAGGCGGACTGGAGCGCGAGGTTCCAGGTGCGCTGAAAAACGCCGGGCGTGCGCGCTCGCGCGCCGCGCATGCTATAGGATGGAAAAGGAAAGAAAAAGGCGGGGATGGTGCCATGGCCACTGAGGTATTGTCGGAGACCAAGGTTCGGCAAAGGGATCGGCTGGCGCCGCTCTATAACGTAGTCCTGCTCGACGACGACAAGCACACTTACGACTACGTCGTCGAAATGCTGATGCGCCTGTTCCTGTTCTCGGAGGCCGAAGCCTTCGCGCACGCGGTCGAGGTGGACACCACCGGGCGCACGGTGGTCATTACCTGCGAGCTGGCCGAGGCGGAGTTCGCGCGGGATCAGATTCTCGCCTACGGCCCGGACTGGCGCATTCCGGATTCGCCCGGATCGATGCGAGCCATCATCGAACCGGCGGGCGGCGAGGGTGAGACCTGAGTGCGCAGCGCGACTGTGTGCGGGGCTGCGCGGGCGTATAATGCCAGTGATTCGCGCTAAGGAAAGGAAAGGAGGTTGGCGGTGGAGTCATCGCGGCGACAGTTCCTGGCAACGATGGGGGCGCTCGCGTGGGCGAATAGAGGAGGGTCCGCTCCCGGGAAGCCGCTGGCGGGCCTGCGCATCGGGGTCACCGACTGGAATTTGCGTATGGCGGGCCGAGTGGAAGCCGTCGAGCTGGCGGCGCGCCTGGGATTCGAGGGCGTCGAGGTCAGCCTCGGGCGCAAACCTATCGAGGGCAAGCTCCCGCTCGATGACGCAGCCCTGCAAGACCGCTACCTTGCCGAAGCCCGCGCGCACAAGATCGCCCTGGCCGGCACCTGTCTCGACATCCTTCACGTGAATTATCTGAAGAACGATCCCCTGGGGCAGAAATGGGTGGCGGCCGGGATTCCAATTACGCAGCGGCTGCAAGCCCGTGTCATGCTGCTGCCGTTTTTCGGCAAGGGGGCGCTGGAGACGCAGCAGGAGATGGATTACGTGGCGGACGTGCTGCGCGAGCTGGCGCCGGAGGCCGAAAAGGCGGGTGTGATCCTGGCGCTGGAAAACACCTGCTCGGCGCGAGAGAACGCGCGCATGTTGGAGCGGGCGCGTTCGCGGGCCGTGCGCGTCTATTACGACGTCGGCAACTCGACCAATCGCGGCTTTGACATCTACGAGGAGATACGCTGGCTGGGCCGCGAGCGCATCTGTCAGATCCACCTGAAGGACAAGGGGTACCTCGGCGAGGGAAGCATCGACTTCGTGGCCGTGCTGCGCGCGATCGCGGATATCGGTTTCGAAGGGTTCGCCAATCTGGAGACCTCGTCGCCCTCGGGCTCGGTCGAGGAGGACATGCGCCGGAATCTGGCCTACATTCGGGGACTGATCCGGCAGATGCAGCAGGGCTGAGCGTCGGGGTGCGTCCTCGGGGCCGGGCGCGCACCGCATGCTACACTGAGGGTTTCGGCTGAGACGTATGTGTGCGCTCCGCGCCAAGGAACCGCTGCCGCCGGCGAACGTCTGGGGACCGGCGGTGGCCCTAGCATGGCTGATCCCGGGCGGCGGACATTTCCTGCTGAAGCGCTACGGGCGGGCAGGACTGCTGGCCTTCGCCATCACGGGCATGTATCTGTTCGGCCTGATGATGCGGGGCTACCTTTTCCATCCGGTCAAGGGGCCCGATTTCCTCAGCACCCTAATGAACTACGGGGGCTTCGTGGGCAACGTGTGCGCGGGCGTGCTCTATCTGCTTACGGTGTGGCTGGGGTATTCGCAGCCGGAGGCGCCGGGGGCGGTGCACGATTACGGCGCGAAATTCCTAGTGACGGCCGGGCTGCTGAACATTCTCGCGATGGTGGACGCTTTCGAAATCGCGGCGGGGAGAAAGGACTGATGCCCAAGGTCTCCCTTTCGCACTTCGAAGCCGCCCTGCTGTTTGCTTTCTTCACGTCGATTGTTTTCGGGGTGGTCAGCAAGACGAACGATCGGGATCGCCTGCGCTACGGCCTTTACTGCTTCGCCTGGTTCCTGGCGGCCTTGTTCGGACTGGGCTGGCTGATGTTTCTAGGCCACCGCTGAGCACGGCCGGTCCGTTATATTCGAACTATGCGTTGGTGGGCAGCCTTATTGTTTCTAACGACTGCTCTGGGCCAGGAGCCTGCTCAGGAGAGTCCTGCGGCTCCGGCTCAGGAGCGCCCGACCGTCCGCGCGGCGGAGCCGGAGATTCGGCCTTACGAGAAGGTCATCACCAAGGAGGCGGTGACGCAGCGGGGCGTCTTCACGGTGCATCGGATCAAGAGCCGCCTCTATTACGAGATCCCGCCTGCCGAGCTGGGCAAGGAGTTTCTCTGGGTGACGAAGGTGGAGCGGACGCCGGGCCTGGGCTACGGGGGCATGAGCGTGGGCAACCGGGTGGTGCGTTGGGAACGCAAGGACCATCGCGTGCTGCTGCGCAATGTTTCCTACGAGGTCGTGGCGGACAACAATCACCCGATTTCGCTCGCGGTGCGCAGCGTCAGCAACGAGACGATCATCATGGCGTTTCCCATCGAAGCGTTGGGGCCGGAGGGGGCGCCGGTGATCGACGTAACGCGCCTGTTTACCACGGAGGTGGCCGAGTTCACGCCGCGCGCCATGCTGCGGGCGCGCGGTTTCGACGCCTCGCGCAGCTTTCTGGAATACGTGAAGGCCTTCCCCCTGAACATCGAGGTGAAGGCGACACACACCTACACCTCCCCGGTCGAGGCGCCTGCCGCCGGGGCGACACCGTCGCCGCCGGCTCCGCCTTCGCCGATGTCCACGGCCATGCGTCCCGGCAGCGCCAGTCTGCTGATGCACTTCAGCATGGTGAAGCTGCCCGAACAGCCCATGCGGCCGCGCCTGTACGACGAGCGCGTGGGTTACTTCAACATCCGGCAATACGATTACTCACGCGACGAACACCGCGCACCGAGGCGGACTTACATTGCACGTTGGCGGCTGGAAAAGAAGGATCCTTCGGCGGCCGTGTCCGAGCCCGTCAAACCGATCGTGTTCTACATCGACCCGGCCACTCCGCCGAAGTGGATCCCGTACATCAAGAAAGGCGTGGAGCAGTGGCAGCCGGTTTTCGAGCAGGCCGGCTTCCGCAATGCGATTCTGGCGAAAGATCCGCCCTCGCCGCAGGAGGATCCCGACTGGAGCGCGGAGGACGCGCGCTACAGCGTCATCCGGTGGGCCCCCTCGACGGTAGAGAACGCCATGGGACCGCACGTGCACGATCCGCGCACGGGGGAAATTCTGGAGGCCGACATCGTCATCTGGCATAACGTTCTCAACCTTGTGCGCCACTGGTACTTCACGCAGGTGGGCCCGCTCGATCCGCGCGCCCGCAAGCTTCCGCTGCCCGACGATCTGATGGGGAGGCTGCTGGAGTATGTGGTGGCCCACGAAGTAGGGCATACTCTGGGCCTGCCCCATAACATGAAGGCCAGCTCGCTTTATCCGTTGGAGAAAATTCGGGACCGGGAGTGGGTGAAAAAGATGGGTCATACGCCCACGCTGATGGACTATGCGCGCTTCAACTATGTGGCGCAGCCCGAAGACAAGATCGATCCGGAAGATCTGATCCCCAAGATAGGCCCGTACGATTACTTTTCCATCAGTTGGGGCTACAAGCCGATCCCGGAGGCTCGTACGCCGGACGAGGAGAAACCGGTGCTGGATGAGTGGATCCTGGCGGCTCAGGAGAAGACGCCCTGGCTGCGATTCTCGACGGCGAAGGCGGCCGGCTCCGATCCGGGGGAGAACACGGAGGCCGTGGGCGACGCGGATGCGGTGCGCGCCACCGAGTTGGGGCTGCGGAACCTGCGCAGGGTGATGGACATGCTGCTGGAAGCCGTGCCGGAAAAAGGCAAGCCTTACGACGACCTGGAAGAGGTCTACGGCCGCGTGCTGGCGCAATGGACGCGCGAGATGAACCACGTCGTGGGGTTGGTAGGGGGGTTCTACTCGCAGCAGAAACATGCGGGCCAGGAGGGCGTGCTGTTTACGCCGGTCGAGCGTGAGCGGCAGGCCGCGGCGGTGAAGTTTCTCAATGAGAACGCCTTTCGCACGCCACAGCTTTTCCTGAGGCCCGAGATCCTGCGCCGCATCGAGCCGCAGGGCGCGCTGGAGCGCATCCGCAACGCGCAGCGCATGATCCTCAACAACTTGCTGGACGGGCGTCGTTTCGCTCGGCTGGTCGAGCAGGAGACGCTGGACGGGCCGCAGGCATATCGGCCCGCGGAATTTCTGGCCGATTTGCGGCGCGGCATTTTCGCGGAACTGGCAGGGCCCGAAGTGCGTGTGGACGCGGCCCGGCGCAACGTGCAGCGCCTGTACCTGGAGCTGATGGCGGATCGCCTCAACGGCCGCACGCCGGTCGCGGACGATCAGCGGCCGCTGTTCCGAGCCGAACTGCGCACGATCGCGTCCGAGGCCGCGCGGGCACTGCCCAGGGCCGCCGACCGCACGACGCGCGCGCACCTGGAGGACCTGCGCGACCAGGCCCACCGTGCGCTGGACCCCAAGTTCCTGCCGCCGACGCCTGCCACGGCCGGGGCCGGGCAACCGCAACGGCCGTCGTGGGAGGAAGAGCCGGCGAGTCTTTCGTGCTGGCCGGACTTGGTCATTCGGCCCTGAAGACGGATCGGGTCAAAGTTCGAGGATCACGGGGACGATCAGCGGGTGGCGCGCAGTCTGCCTGACCAGGAACCGCCTCAGGTCGGTGCGGATCTTTTCTTTCATGACGCCCCAGTCGGTGCGCTCCTCGGGCGTGGAGGTCTCCAGGGTGCGAAGTACGACCTGCCGCGCCTGTTCGATGACTTCCGATCCGTCGCCGGCCGGCGCGAAGCCGCGGCTCACGATTTCGGGCGTGCCCTCGAGCTTGCCGGTGCGCTTGTCGATGGCGAGGACGGGCAGTACGATGCCTTCCTCCGCCAAGTGGCGGCGGTCGCGAATCACGACGTCCTCGACGACTTCATCGACCGCGCCCGAATCGATGCAGACGCGGCCCACCGGCACCCGTTCGCCCTTGCGGGCACCCCAGCGATCCAGCTCCAGCGTTTCGCCGGCCTCCAACACGAAGACTTCCTCCAGGCCCGACTCCTTCAGGTGGGAGGCCAAGGCGGCGTGCTTGGCAAGTTGGCGGTATTCGCCGTGGATCGGCACGAAGTAGCGCGGGCGGATGAGGTTCAGCAACAGCCGCAATTCCTCGGCGCTGGCGTGTCCGGACACGTGGACCGGCGGGTTCATCGGTCCGTAGATCACGTCGGCGCCCTGGCGCGCCAGGTGGTTCATCATCCGGTAGATGGCCTTCTCGTTACCGGGGATGATCCGCGAGCTCAGGACCACCGTATCGCCGGGCTGGATCTCGAGATGCCGGTGACTGTTCACGGCGACCCGGGCCAGAGCCGACATCGGCTCGCCCTGGCTTCCCGAGATCGCGACGGCGACCTTGCGCGGCGGCATCTGCATGATCTCCTGGGGGCGCAGCAGCAGGCCTTCGGGCAGGCGCAGCAACCCGAGCGAGTGTGCGATCTCGGTCACCGTGACCATGCTTCGACCCACAAAGGCCAGCTTGCGGCCCGATTCTTCGGCCAGATCCACGATCTGCTGGATACGGTGCACGGAAGAACTGAAGCAGGAGACGACCACCTTGCGCTCGGCGCGATGGAAGACATCTTCCAGGCGGGGACGCGTGGCTTGTTCGCTTTCGGTGTAACCGGGGCGGTCGGCGTTGGTGGAATCGGAAAGCAGCAGCAAGACGCCGCGGCGGCCGTACTCGGCCAGCGTGTGGAGGTCGAAGTGGCAGTTGTCCGGCGGCGTCGGGTCGACCTTGAAATCGCCGCTGTGGATGATGACTCCTAGCGGCGTGGTGATGGCGAGCGCCGTCGCCTGAACGATCGAGTGCGTCACGTGGACGAATTCGATGCGGAAAGGCCCGATCTCGAGGATGTCGCCGGGTTCGACCTCGTGCATCCGCACGGGTTGCTCGCGCTCGTGCTCCTCCCATCGCCGCTCGACCAGGGCCAGAGTGAAGGCGGTTCCGTAGACCGGCAGGTCCAGTTCACCGAGAAGAAAGGGGGCGGCGCCGATGTGATCTTCGTGTCCATGCGTCAGGATGAGCGCGCGGACGTGCTCGCGGTTTTCCAGAAGGTAGGTGAAATCGGGCGTAACCAGATCGATGCCGGGCAGCTCGTCCTCAGGGAACATCATGCCGGCATCGATGACGATGATGTCGTCCCCATAGCGCAGGGCGAGGCAGTTCATGCCGAATTCGCCCAGGCCGCCCAGCGGAACGACCAGCAGCTTCTGCTCGCTCATGCTTCTCTCAAATGTATACCGGCGGCAGAGCATTTGCCACGCCGACGGCTGCGGTGTAACAGAGATGCAAGATGGGGCGCAAGCGCGCGGGGCGTGCGAGGGCAGGCCGCCGAGGGCCTGTGCGGCCGAGCAATAGGGGACGGGCGCTTATCCGCCAAGGATGGGGACGCCAATGTCGCTGCGCGGGACAGTCGCTTCCGGCGCCGAGGAGGCCAGAAGATCCTTCAGGCTGACGCGGTCGAGCACGCCATCCACGGCATTCTGCAGGCGCCGCCACAGAAGCTGAACGTTGCAGTCGGGCGTATGCGAGCAACAACTGCGCAGACCGGGATGCTGTCGGCAGAACGACGGATCCCAGAGCTTGCCGCCCAGCGCCGCCAGGGCCTCGGACACCGAGATCTCTTCGAGCGGGCGGGCGAGCATATAGCCTCCGGCCTGACCGCGAACGCTGCGAACCAACCCGGCGCGCCGCAGCACTCGCATGAGCTTGGCCACGTACTCGCGGGAGAGGCCCTCGGCGCGGGCAATCTCGGAGATGGTGAGGCTGCCCCCCCGCGCCTTGCCGAGTTGCAGCAGGCAGCGGATCCCGTATTCCTCCTGGGCGCTGATCTTCATTGCCGCTCAGAAAAAGCCAAGTCGCATGCGTGCTTCCCGCGACATACGGTCGGGGGTCCACGGCGGATCCCACACCAGCTGGACCGAGGCCTCCTTGACTCCGGGCAGCTCTCTGACGCGCTGCTCGACCTGCCTGGGCAGCATGGCCGCCACGGGGCAGGCGGGGGCGGTCAGAGTCATGGCGATGCGGACGGCGCCCTGTTCGTCGACCTGGACGTCGTAGATAAGGCCGAGGTCATAGATATTAACCGGAATTTCCGGATCGTAAATCGTCTTCAAGGTGTCGATGATCTGCTCTCTCAGATCGGCGCTCATGACTTACTCCGTAGTGACCGGCTGCCCGGCTCCAGCCAGCGCTCCTTTCATAGTGTGCCACGGCAGGGTGGCGCATTTGACCCGCACCGGGTAAGCTGCGACGCCGGCTAAGGCCGAGAGTTTTCCCAAGGTCACGCCGGGATGTACGGGCTTGCCCGTCACCATGGCATGGAAGGCTTCGAAGAGCTGTTCGACTTCCGCCTCGGTCTTGCCTTTGATCGTCTCGGTCATCAGCGAGGCCGACGCCGTGGAAATCGCACAGCCGACGCCCTGGAAGGCCGCATCCGTCACGCGGCCGTTCTCCACCTTCAAATAAACGGTTACGCGGTCACCGCACAGAGGATTGTAGCCCTCCAGTTGATGGGTAGGCTGCTCGATGGCACGAAAGTTCCGCGGCCTGCGGCCGTGATCCATGATCAGTTGTTGGTAAAGGTTCTCGAGCGCCACCGTCAGCCGAAGAGCTCCCGGGCGCGCCGCACTGCCCGCGCCAGGACCTCTACTTCCTCCAGCGTATTGTACAGGGCGAAGGACGCGCGCGTGGTGGCCGGCAGGCCGAGGCGCTCCATCAGCGGCTGGGCGCAGTGGTGTCCCGCGCGCACGGCCACGCCTTCGTGGTCCAGTACGGTGGCCACGTCATGCGGATGGATCCCGTCCAGTACAAAGGAGAGCACGGCGGCTTTGTGTGAGGCGGTTCCCACCAGTCGCACTCCGGGGATTTCCGAGAGGGCGCGTGTGGCTGCTGAGAGCAATTCGTACTCATGGCGTGCAATCTCGTCGAGTCCCAGGCCGGTCAGGTACTCGATCGCCGCGGCCAGCCCGATGGCGCCGGCGATGTGCGGGGTACCGGCCTCGAAGCGGTAGGGCGGATCGTTGAACAGAGTTTTCTCGAAGCTGACCGAGCGGATCATGTCGCCGCCGCCCTGATAAGGCGGCATCCGCTCAAGGAGCTCGGCCTTGCCGTAGAGCACGCCGATTCCGGTCGGTCCGTAGAGCTTGTGACCGGAAAAGGCGTAGAAGTCGCAATCCAGGGCGCGCACATCGATGCGGACGTGCGGCGCGGCCTGGGCGCCATCGACCAGCACGCGGATCCCGCGGGCCCGCGCCATCCGGCAGATTTCCGCCACCGGATTGATCGTGCCGAGTGCATTCGAGACGTGAGCGACGGCGATGAGTCGCGTGCGGGGACTGAGCCGCCGCTCCAGTTCCTCCATCAGCAGTTCGCCGCGGTCGTTAATCGGCGCGACCACCAGCCGGGCGCCGGTCTGCTCCGCGAGCAACTGCCAGGGAACAATGTTGGAGTGATGCTCGAGCTCCGTCAGGAGGATCTCGTCACCCTCGCGGAGGATGCTGCGAGCGAAGGCCTGCGCTGCGAGGTTGATCGCCTCGGTGGCGCCTCGCGTGAAAACGATCTCGTGGGGCGCAGCGTTCAGGAAGCGGGCCACCGTGCGCCGCGCGCCCTCGTAGGCCTCGGTGGCGCGCCGACTCAGCTCGTGGACGCCGCGGTGCACGTTGGCGCAGTCCCGGGTGTAGAAGTTGAAGAGGGCGTCCAGCACCACACGCGGCTTCTGGGTGGTTGCTGCGTTGTCGAGATAGACGAGGGGGCGGCCGTGGACAAGCTGATCGAGGGCGGGAAAGTCTCCTCGCACGCGCGACACGTTGAAGCCGGAGCTGAGCGAACATCCTGCGGCGACGGCAGCCTGCGGGCTCACGGCACACCTCCTTGCGTCGCATCCAGCCGGGCCAGAAGTTCGGCGTTGAGTCGCTCCCGCAGCATGGGAGGGTTAATGCGTTCGGTGATTTCTTGCGCGAACGCCAGCGTGAGCAGGCGCCGCGCGTCGCGGTAGCCCACGCCGCGCGAGCGCAGGTAGAAGATGGCGTCGGCGTCCACCTGACCCACGGTCGCTCCGTGCGTGCAGCGGACGTCATCGGCGTAGATTTCCAGCTGGGGCTTTGTGTTGATCGTTGCGTCGCGACTGAGCAGCAGGTTCTTGTTGCGCTGGACGGCGTCGGTCTTCTGTCCCTCCGGACGGACGATGATGCGGCCGTGGAAGACGCCGGAGGAGCGGTCGTCGAGGATGCCTTTGTAGAGCTCGACGCTCGTGGAGTGCGGCTGTGCGTGATCGAGCGTGGTGAAGTTGTCCATGTGCTGTTCGGCGCGGGCCACGTAAAGTCCGTTGAGCGCCGTGGAGGCGCCCTCTCCGGCGAGCACGGCCCCGATTTCGGCTCTTGTCAGCCGGCCGCCGAGCAGCACGGTGTGCACGGCCAACGAGGACGCCCTCCCCTGGTGCACGTGCAGGGCGGAGAAATGGTAAGCCTGATCGCCCTCCAGTTGCAGGCGGACGTAGTCGAGGACCGCCCCCTCACCGAGGACCGCTTCGGTGACGGAGTTGGCCAGATACAGGCGGCCGTCGGGGCCCGTCCATGCCTCTACGATTCCGGCCTGGCTGTTGCGGCCGGCCAGCACCAGGGTGCGCACATGCGAAGCGGGCGGCGCCTCATCGTACGGGGACAGGTAGTGGACCAACACCAACGGTTCATCCAGCACGGCCCCGTCGGCGATGCGAATCAGGACGCCGTCGTCGAAGAAGGCCGTATTGAGCGCCAGGAAGGCGTGGCGATCGAAGGCGGCGTAGCGACCCAGGTGGCGCTCGACGAGCTCGGGCGTCTGCTGCCAAGCGGTGCGCAGCGAACCGATGGTGAAGCGACGTTCACCTGCCGCCGTCACGGGGGCGCCGTTGAGGGTCCGGACCACGACGCCGCCGAGCGTCTCCACCCAGCAGGGCGATTGCGGAGCAGCGTGTGGGAAGTAGGCGGCCGGCGCAAAGACCGTGCGAGCCAAAGGGGCCAGATTGGTATACTTCCACTCCTCCACCCGCGTGGTCGGGAAGCCCAGTTCGGCGAAGCGGGCCAGCGCAGTGCGCTTCAAGCCGTGCAGCCACCTGGGGCAGTCGTTGGCGAGGCGCCGCTCGCGCGCGGCGAAGGCGGCCAGCCAGGAATCCTGTCCCGCGGACGTCTCGGCAAGCGCAGCGCTCATGTCCTGCCCTCCCCGGCTAGCGCCTCTTCCTGTTCGAGCCAGGCGTAACCCTGCCGCTCCAGCTCGCGCGCGAGCTCTCGGTCACCCGAGCGGACGATCCGGCCGTCGGCCATCACGTGCACGAAGTCCGGCTGCACGTACTCGAGCAGGCGCTGGTAGTGCGTGACCAGGACCATGGCGCGCTCGGGGCTCCTCATAGCGTTGATCCCGGCCGCCACAGCCTTCAGCGCGTCAATGTCGAGGCCGGAATCGGTCTCGTCGAGGATCGCCAGGCGCGGCTCCAGGACCGCCATCTGGAGAATCTCGTTGCGCTTCTTTTCCCCTCCGGAGAAGCCCTCGTTGACGGGGCGCTCAAGCAGCGCCTCGTTCATCCCCAGCAGCTTGACCCGTTCCTTGACCAATTCCATGAAATCCACGACGTCGAGCTCTTCCTGTCCGCGGTGCTTGCGGACGGCATTGAGCGCGGTGCGCAGGAAGTAGAGGTTGCTGACGCCGGGAATCTCCACCGGGTACTGAAAGGCGAGAAAGATCCCCTCGCGGGCACGTTCCTCGGGCGAGAGCTCGAGCAGGTTACGGCCTTCGAAGAGAACTTCGCCCTCGGTGACCTCGTAGAGGTCGCGGCCCGCGATGACCTGCGCGAGCGTGCTCTTGCCCGAGCCGTTGGGTCCCATGATGGCGTGGACCTCGCCGGCGCGCACTTTCAGATTCACTCCGCGGAGGATCAGCTTATCCCCGGCCTTTGCGTGCAGGTTTTTGATTTCCAGCATAATTGGTCCTTGCGTTCTCAACACCGAATGTGCCGGCCTTGCGGGGTCAGCCTACGCTGCCTTCGAGGCTGACGCTGAGCAGCCGCTGGGCCTCCACGGCGAACTCCATGGGCAGCTCCTGGATGACCTGTCGGGTGAAACCGCTGACGATCATGGAGACGGCGTCCTCAGTGGAGAGGCCCCTTTGCCGGCAGTAGAAAATCTGTTCCTCGCCGATGCGCGACACGGAGGCTTCGTGCTCGACGCGTGCGGTGGGGTTCTTGACCTCCAGATAGGGGAAGGTGTGGGCTCCGCACTGGTTGCCGAGCAGCATGGAATCGCACTGGGAGAAGTTGCGGGCGCCCTCGGCGCTCTTGAGGATCTTGACCATGCCCCGATAGCTGTTCTGCCCGTGGCCGGCGGAAATGCCTTTGCTCACGATGGTGGAGCGCGTGTTGCGTCCGATGTGAATCATCTTGGTGCCGGTGTCGGCCTGCTGGTAGTTGTTGGTCACCGCCACCGAGTAGAACTCGCCGACCGAGCCCTCGCCGATCAGCAGGCAGCTCGGGTATTTCCAGGTGATGGCGGAGCCGGTTTCAAGCTGCGTCCAGGAAATCTTCGAGTACTTGCCCAGGCACTTACCGCGCTTGGTTACGAAGTTATAGATGCCGCCGCGGCCCTGTTTATCGCCGGGATACCAGTTCTGCACGGTGGAGTATTTGATGGTGGCGTAATCGTGGGCCACGAGCTCGACCACGGCGGCATGCAACTGATTGGAATCCCGGATCGGGGCGGTGCAGCCCTCGAGGTAACTTACGTACGCTCCTTCGTCCGCGATGATCAGCGTGCGTTCGAACTGTCCGGTATTGCGCGCGTTGATGCGAAAGTACGTGGAAAGCTCGACCGGGCAGCGCACTCCCTTGGGTACGTAACAGAACGAACCGTCGCTGAAGACCGCCGAGTTCAGTGCGGCGAAGAAGTTATCCGTGTAAGGAACCACGGAACCCAGGTAGCGCTCGACCAGCTCGGGGTACTTTTCGGCCGCCTCGGAGAACGAGCAGAAGATGATGCCCAGTCTGCTCAGCTGCTCCTGCAAGGTGGTGGCCACCGAGACGCTGTCGAAGACGGCGTCCACAGCCACACCCGCCAGCCTTTCCTGCTCGTGGAGGGGGATGCCCAGCTTCTCATAGGTTCGGAGCAGCTCGGGATCCACTTGGTCAAGGCTCTTGGGACCTTTCTTCCAGCCTTTGGGAGCCGCGAAGTAGACGATGCTTTGGTAGTCGATCGGGGGGTACTTCACGTTGGCCCAGCGCGGCTCCTCCATGGTCAGCCAGTGGCGATATGCTTTCAGGCGCCACTCGAGCAGGAATTCGGGCTCGTGCTTGCGCCGCGAAATCTCGCGGATGATGTCCTCGTTCAAGCCGGGCGGAAACGTCTCGGTTTCGACCGGCGTCTCGAAGCCGTACTTGTATTCCTGTTCGGTGAGGGCCTGGATTTCCTGGAATGCAGTGCTCATTGATGTTCCCTTGCTCTGCCGATGGCGCCCGTCGGCGGCGGTGCGAGCTCGCCCGGGGCGCGATCTGCCTTCAGAATAGCGAATGTGTACGAAAAAGTCAACATTGGCGCGCAGGAAAAATGCAGCGTCGTTCGCGCGGAGCCTGCCTGACCCATCAAAGCGACAGGAAGGAGCGGACCGCCGCGCGGATCGCTTGGGCCACCGAGGCGACGTCGGCTCGTGCGTCGATGACGCGGAAGCGGGAGGGTTCCCGGGCAGCCAGCTCCGCATAGCCCTGCCGCACGCGGCGGTGGAACTCATGGGCCTGATCGTCCATGCGGTCGAGGGCGCCGCGGCGGCGTGCCCGCTGCAGCCCCAATTCCGGCTCGATGTCGAGCAGGAAGGTGAGATCCGGCCAGAGGTCGCCGCATGCGATCCGGTGCAACTGACGAACGACGGGCTCGCCCAGCCCCCGGCCGTAGCCCTGGTAGGCGATAGTCGAGTCGGTGTAGCGGTCGCTGATGACGATCGCGCCGCGGGCCAGGGCGGGGCGGATCACTTCCACGACGTTCTGGGCACGAGAGGCGAAGTAGAGCAGCAGCTCCGCTTCCGGAGCCAGCTCACGGTTGCGGTGATCGAGAAGGATGGAGCGGATCTGCTCGCCGACGGCGGTGCCGCCGGGTTCGACGGTGACGACGACGTCGAAGTCCTGCCCGCGCAGCCACTCGGCCAGCAGCGCAGCCTGGGTGGTCTTGCCGCTGCCATCCACTCCCTCGAAGCTGATGAAGCGGCCCGGGCGGCGCTCAATCGTAGACATAGTGCAGGACCTTCTTGAGGTCCTCCCAGGCTTCCCGCTTGGCGTTCTGGTTGTAGGGACGCAGCAGGTAGGAGGGATGGTAGGTGACCATGACGGGGATGTCGCGCCACCGGTACCAGCGGCCGCGCAACTTGGTGACGCCCTCGCGCGTGCCCAGAAGGGCGCGGGCAGCGGTAGCTCCGAGCGCGCAGATCGCCTTGGGCCGGATTGCGGCGAGCTGCCGGAACAGGAACGGACTGCAGGTTTCGATTTCGTCGGCCTCCGGGGTGCGGTTGTTGGGCGGGCGGCATTTGACGACGTTGCAGATGTAAACGTCGGATCGCAGCAGCGAGATCCCCTCGCGGCGGGCGGTATTCTCGATCATCTGCGTGAGCAACTGACCCGCGCGGCCTACGAAAGGGATGCCCTGAGCGTCTTCGTCCGCGCCCGGCCCCTCGCCCACGAACACGAGCTTGGCTTTCGGATTGCCGTCACCGAAGACGATCTGGGTGCGGCCCTGGTGCAGTCGGCAGCGCGTGCAGTCGCCCAGATCGGCGCGGATCTCATCCAGCGTTTCTGTCCGACCTTCCGTGGGGGCGTGGACCAGGAGCGCGGCCGCGGGCGCTTCGGAGGGTTCTTCGAACCGGCGGGCGTCTCGGCCCTGGGGGGCGTCGTTCCGCGGCGGCCTGCGATAGAGCTCGCGGATGCCCAGGTCGCGGAAGTACTCAAGGTAGCGCCGCAGGAGCTCCCGGCTCATCGCGCCGCGTGCAGGGACAAGCGCAAGCGGAGCACCGCATCGAGGATCCGATCCGCCAACTCGCGCTTGGAGGCGCGGCCGAGCTCGATGGTTTCGCCCGTGCGCAGCAGCAGGGTGACCTCGTTGTCGTCGGCGCCGAAAGCTTCTTCCACGCGGTTGGCGACCACCATGTCGCAGTTCTTGGCGAGCAGCTTGCGGCGGGCCTCGGCGATGAGGTTCTCGGTCTCGGCGGCGAATCCCACCAGGATGCGGTCGCCTTTGATCTGCCCGATTTCGGCCAGAATGTCCGGGGTGGGATCGAGCTCGAGGGACCAGCGGGCGGCGGATTTCTTGCGTTTTTGCCGGGGGACGTCCGCGAGGTGGTAGTCGGCGACCGCGGCCGCCTTGATGACGATGCCGGCTTCGCTGAGCCTGTCCAGGACGGCCTGGCGCATTTCCGCTGCGGTTTCGACGCGCACCAGCTCGGCGCCCGGCGGGGGAGGCAGGTGGACGGGGCCGGAGATCAGGATCACGCGGGCGCCGCGCGCCAGCGCCGCTTCGGCCAGGGCATAGCCCATCTTGCCGCTGGAGCGATTCGAGATGAAGCGCACGGGATCGAGCGGCTCCAGCGTGGGGCCGGCCGTGACCAGGACGCATTCGCCTTCCAGATCCCGTCTGCGCGCGGCCGCGGCTTCGACCGCCTGCACGATGCGCGAGAGCTCGGCCAACCTGCCTGGGCCGACCATGCCGCAGGCCAGCGGCCCTTCCTCCGGCTCGACGATGAGGTGGCCGCGCTGCCGCAGCGTTTCGACGTTCGCTTGTGTCGCCGGGTGCCGCCACATATTGGCGTTCATGGCGGGCGCCAGCACCACAGGACCGGGAAAGGCCAGGTAAAGAGCGGTCAGGAATTCGTCGGCCAGTCCGTGCGCGAAGCGAGCCAGCAGATCGGCCGTCGCCGGCGCCACAACGAGCAACTCGCATTCCTGAGCGAGGCGGATGTGTTCGGTGGCGCTGGCCAGCGCGGGTTGGGAGCCGCGCGGGAAAAGGTCCGTGATCACTTCGCGACCGGTGAGCGCGGCGAAGGTGAGCGGCCGCACGAACTGACGTGCGGCGCGCGTCATCACGACCTGCACGTTGTGGCCGCGTTCCAACAGGGCGCGTGCCAGCTCGGCCGCCTTGTAAGCGGCGATGCCTCCGCCAACGCCCAGGACCAGATTCATGACGACTCCAGACTACCCAACAGGCGCTCCTCGGATGTGTCGGGCGACGCCTTCGCTCGTCGCGCGGGATCCTCCCACTTCACCAGTCCGCGGCGCACCTCCTCCATGGCGATGACCGTGGGCTTCTTGGAAGGGTTCGGGAGCATGGGACGCTGTCCGCCCTGAAGCTGGCGCGCGCGCTTGGCGGCCACGATGATGAAACGGTAAGTGCTTTGTTCGGGATCGTCCGGAATGGCGATCACGTTATCGCGAGTGGTGCGATTGGTCATCGGGATACTGATTTCCTTCCTCCCGCGATTCCGCCTGCGTGCCTGCGCCGGCAGCGAACTCCGCCAGGATGGCCCGGGCCACCGGCTCCATCCGGCTGCGCCTGAGCCTTTCGGCCTCGATCACGGCGGCGAGCCGCCGCGTCGCCGATCCCAGCTCGTCGTTTACCAGCAGGTAGTCGTAGCTCTCGTAGGCGGCAAGTTCGCGCGCCGCCTCGCCCAGCCTCCTGCGGATCGCCTCCTCGGCATCCTCTGAGCGCCGGCGTAGGCGCCGCTCGAGCTCTTCTCGCGAGGGTACGAGCACGAAGACGGAAACTGCGTCCGGTATGCTACGTTTCAATTGTCGCGCACCCTGGACGTCTATGTCCAGCACGAGGTCGCGCCCCTCGCTGGCCGCCCGTTCCAGGTAGCTGCGGTGCGTGCCGTAGTAGTGGCCGAAAACCTCAGCCCATTCAAGGAATTCCCCGCCTCGGGCGCGTCGTTCAAACTCGTCGCGGCTTACGAAATGGTAGTGCTCGCCCTCCCGTTCGGCTCCGCGCGGGGCGCGGGTAGTGTAGGAGACCGAAAACAGGAGGTCGGGGACGCTGTCGAGCACGGCGCGCACCAGCGTCGATTTGCCCGAGCCCGAGGGACCCGAAACGATGTAGACGATGGGGCGTCGTGGGTCTGCTCGTCCCAGCATCGGAGCACCCGCGTTCATTCCAGGTTCAGCGCCTGCTCGCGCAGTTTCTCGATCTCGGCCTTCGCGGCCAGCGCGAGGTCGGTGACGGCTAGGCCGGCCTCACCGGCGCCCGCGGTCTTGGCAAGGATGGTGTTGGTCTCCCGTTGCATTTCCTGCAGCAGAAAATCCAGCTTCTTGCCGATCTCGCCTCCGTCGGTCAGCAGTTCCTCGACCTGTTGCGCGTGGATCTTCAGTCGGCTGATTTCCTCGCTGATGTCGCTGCGTTCGGCCAGGAACGCCGCTTCCTGCACCAGTCTCTGCTCGTCGAGCGGCGCGCCGTCGAGCAGCTCATCGAGTCGCCGGCGCAGCCGCGCTTGCCAAGCCGGGAGGAGTTCTTTGCGCAACTGCTCCATGCGCGCCGCGTACTCGGCCACCGCGGCGTTCCGGGCTCTCAGCTCGGCGGCGATCTCTTCGCCCTCGCGTTCCCGCTGCTCGTTGAGGGCCGTCAGGGCAGCCTCGAGCGCCTCCACCAGGCAGGCTTCCATTTCGACCGGCGGTTCCTCCTCGATCATTTCGAACATGCCCGGCAAGCGCAGGGCGGCGTTCAGATCGGGTTCGCCCTGGAGGCCGTGGACGGCGGCCGCGCGGCGGAAGGCCGTCAGGTAGGCGTCGAGCAGTGTCAGGTTGAGGACCACCGGCGTGTGGCGCCGCCAGTTGACGAGGCGCACGTGAATCTGCAAGTGCCCGCGGACCACGTAGCGCCTGATGAGCGCGCGGAGCGCCGGCTCGAAACGCTCGAGCTCGGGCGGCAGGTGCAGGTGGGGGTCCAGACCGCGATGGTTCATCGATCGCACGCTGATGGTCAACTCGGCTCCCTCGAGGTTCCGCCGCACTGCAGCGTAGCCGGTCATGCTTCGCACGCTCATGGATTCACCAGGGGATCGGGTTCCAGGAATTGCAACTCGTGCAGCCGCTGGTAGACGCCGCCCGCCGCCACCAGCTCCTCGTGCCGGCCGGATTCCACGATCCGGCCCCGCTCGAGCACGACGATGCGGTCGGCGCGGCGCACGGTGGAGAGCCGGTGCGCAATCACGATGACCGTCCTGCCCGCCATCAGGTTGGCCAGCGCCCGCTGCACGAGCAACTCGGATTCGGCGTCGAGGTGTGAGGTGGCTTCGTCCAGGATGAGGATGGGCGCGTTCTTGAGCAACGCGCGTGCGATGGCGATCCGCTGCCGCTGGCCTCCGCTGAGCTTCACTCCCCGCTCGCCGATCACGGTGTCATAGCCGTGGGGCAGCCCCAGAATGAAGTCCTCGGCCAGTGCGTTGCGGGCGGCCTCGCGGATTTCCTCCATGCCGGCGTCGGGTCTACCGTAGCGGATGTTGTTGGCCACGGTGTCGTTGAACAGGAAGGTGTCCTGCGCGACGATCCCGATCAGCCGACGCAAGGAGGACAGTTCGATGTCGCGCACGTCGCGACCGTCGATGAGCACGGCGCCGGCGGTCACATCGTAAAAGCGCGGGAGCAGGTTGACGAGCGTGGTCTTGCCGGCGCCGCTGGGTCCGACGACGGCCAGCACCTCGCCGCGCCGCACTTCGAGCCGGATGTTATCGAGCAGGAATCCGTTGGTCGAGCCCGGATATCGGAAACTCACCCCGTCGTAAACGATGGCCCGCTCGAAGCGTGTGAGGGGCTGGGCGCCGGGCCTGTTTCGGATGGGCTCTGACCGGGCCAAATACTCGAAGACCTTCTGCGAGGCGCCCAGCGCCTGCTGGAAAATGTTGTGAATCCCCGTCAACCGTTTCACCGGCTCGTAGAGCATCAGCAGGGCGATGACGAAACTGGTGAACTGACCCGTCGTCATTGCGCCGGCCTTGATCTGGTTGCGTGCGTAGGTGAGCAGACCCACGATGGTGACCGCCCCGAAGAATTCGATCAGGGGCGAGGCGAGCGCCTGCTGGGCGACGTAGCGCAGATTATCGGATCGCAAGCGGCGAGCCGCCGCGCGAAACCGCCTCGATTCATACTGCTCGGCTCCAAAGGACTTGACCACCTGGTAGCCCGCCAGGGCCTCCTGCAGGATATGGGTGAGCTCGGCCGCCGCGTCCTGGGCACGACGTGTAGTGCGCCGAATCCGTTGCCCAATCCGTGCCGTGGGCAGCAGCACGAAAGGCAGCAGGGTCAGACTGACCAGCGCCAGTTTCCAGTCGTTGTAAATCAGGACGGCCATCAACCAGACGACCGCGAAGGACTGACGCAGGAAATCGGCCAACATGTGGGAGGTCGCCACCTGCACCTTTTCGATGTCGTTCATGATCGAAGAGATCAGCCTTCCGGTGGAGTGGGCTTCGAAGAACTCGAAGCCGTGGCGGAGCACCTTGTCGAAGACGCGCTGGCGCAGGTCGGTGACGGCGGAGAGGCCGACATAATTGACCAGGTAGTTACCTGCGTAATCGGCGGCTCCTTTGATCAGAAAGGTGCTAAGGATGGCGAAGGCCACCATGGTCCACACGTTGCGGATCCCGGGCGGGACGAGCTGGTGCAGGTAGATGGGGACGCCGAGCCCTGGGATGGTGAAAAGCTGCACGGGCACATTGGGCGAGGCGGGGTTGAGCACGCGGTCGAAGACCGGACCGACCAGAAGCGCGATCATGGCGTGGGCGGCTCCCGCCAGCGCCATCAGGAGCACGGAACCCAGCAGCGCCGCCCAGTAAGGCCGTGCGTAGCCCAGCAGCCGCCAGAGGTCTTTCATGCCGCCATCCTCAGCCGCAATAGTGCTCCGAACACTTCCGCCTCGCTGACCCGCTCGATGCCGGCGCGTGCGACGATGACCTCAGAGACCGTGCGCCAGGGCCGCCACACGTCGACATCGGAATCTCCGAAGATGACCAGCACGGGACGTCCCAGCGCGGCGGCCATGTGGGCAGGGCCGGAATCGTTGCCGACGAACAGGGCTGCACCGGCCAGCAGCGACTTTACCTCCTCCAAGGGCGCGCCCACCACGCAGCGATAGGCCGAAAAGGCTCCCAGATCCTCGCCCGGGCCGGCGATGAACACCGGCTCCATGTCCCATTCATCTTCCAACCGTCGGGCGAGGGAGAGGAATCGCTCCGCGGGCCAGGTTTTGGAGGGCTTGGAAGCCAGCGGATGAATCACCGCGTACTCGCGCTCCCCCCGAGGCGCAGGCTGCGCGAACAAGCGTGCGGGCGGAACCTCGCCGGCGGGGACGCCCAGAAAGAACACTGCCGACGCAATATGTTCGGCCGTGTGGACCTTCCTGGTGACCCTAAGGATCTGCTGCGCCGTGGGAATGCGGAGGTTGTAAAGCCGGCGGTAGCGGAAATGGGCGAATCCGGCGCGCCAGCGCGCCAACGAGGCTGCGGTCAGCCAGGCGCTGCGCGGGCCGCCGTGCAGATTCAGGCACAGGCGGGGGCGCCATCTGAGCGCAGCGGCGGGCTCCGGGGGCAGCAGCTGGTCGACGTCCGGATTGCCCTCGAAAACCGCTCGCCAGCGCTTTTCCACCATCACCGCCACTTGCAGGTCGGGCCGGCTGCGCTTGAGCAGCTGCAGCGCCGGCGTGGTCAGCACACAGTCTCCCAGTGAGCGCAGCCGGATCACCAGCAGCCGTGATCCGGCCGGCAACCTGTCCAGGACCTGGCCCCGCGACTTCACTCCGGTTCGATTACGGCCTCATCCACCAGCATCACGGGGATGTCGTCGCGAATCGGGTAGACGCGCTTGCAGGCAACGCACTTCAGCCCGCTTCCGTCGGGCTTCAGTTCCACCGGCTGCTTGCAGAGCGGGCAGACCAGGATCTCCAGCAGCTCCTTGCTGATCGCCATAGCCGGCCTTTCAGTGTATCAGAACCGGCCGGACAGGAGCCGTCGCGGTGCGAGGGTTCGTTCCACCGGGCGCAGCCTGCGTACGGGCCGAATGCGATCCGTCCCGGTGCGCGCGGCGGCTTGGTTCGGGGGCGAAACCCTCACATTTGCGGCTCGGGGAACGGCAGCGGCGCCGGAGCAAAGGGGACGGTGACACGCACGGAAAGCCCTGGTACACTCGACATCAGCTTATGTCTCCCCGTGAACGCGTACTGGCCGCCATCGCCCATAAGGAACCCGACCGCGTGCCCGTAGATCAGGGCTCTATGCGTTCCACCGGCATCATGGCCATTGCGTACAACCGGTTGAAGAGCTATCTGGGGATCGCCGAGCCGCCCACCCGCCTGTACGATCTCATCCAGCAATTGGCTCAACCGGATCCCTGGTACCTGGACCTTTTCCGCGTGGATGCGGTGGATTTGGGCCACGCCTTTCCCCTGGAGTGGCGTGCCTGGCGCCTACCGGACGGCTCGCCGGCGCTGGCGCCGGCGTGGTTTGAGCCCGAGCACCGCAACGGCGAACTGATCGTGCGCGGTCCGGGCGGCGTCGTCATCGGCCGCATGCCGCCTTCGAGTCTTTATCTGGAGCAGTGTTACTGGCCGCTGGCGGGGCCCGACGGGCTCGATAACTACGAACCCCTGGAAGAGAAAATGAAGTTCGTCACGTGGGCCGCCCTGCCGACGGCGCCGTTCCACCCTCCCGTGGACGAGGCCCGCCGCGAGGCCGTCGGCGTGCTCGCCCGGCGTCTCTACGAAACCACCGATTACGCCATCTCGTTGTCGGTGGGCTGCAACCTGCTCGAGTGGTCCCAGTTTCTCTTCGGCATGGAGAATACTTTCCATTACCTGGCGAGCGAGAAACGCAAGATGGCGCGTTTCCTCGACCGGCTGACGGAAGTTCACCTGGAGGAACTGAGCCGATTACTCCCTAAGGTACGAGGTTACGTTCAGATCCTCGTCTTCGGCGACGACCTGGGGACGCAAAGAGGCCCTCAGATGTCGCCGGCCACTTATCGGGAGCTGTTCCTGCCGCGCCACAAGCGAATTTACGAATATGCGAAACGCCTTACCGGAGCGCACATTTTCCTTCATAGTTGCGGCGGCATTTATCAAATGATCCCGCATCTGATCGAAGCAGGCGTGGAAATACTCAACCCCGTACAGACGAGCGCCAGTTACATGGAGCCGGAACGTCTGAAGCGCGAATTCGGCCGCGATATCACGTTCTGGGGAGGCGGCTGCGACACGCAGCACTTGTTGGCGCGCGCCACTCCGGCGGAGGTCCGCGAGGACGTCCGGCGCCGGCTGGAAGTCTTCATGCCCGGCGGGGGGTTCGTTTGGGCGCCCGTTCACAACATTCTGGCGGATGTCCCGCCCGAGAACGTACTGGCGTTGGCCGAAGCGGTCTCAGAGTACGGGCGGTACTGATGTAGGAGCGGCAACAACGCCCGCAGGCCGTCAGCGCGGGCGACGCCGCCCAACCTATGCGACCGGCAAACCCGGAACGCCGCTTCTGACCTCGCTGCCGCCTGAAGTACACTGTGGCCATGCGACGCTACGGCATGGTCATCGGTCTCGAACCGGAGAAATTCGAGGAATACAGAATGTACCACCGAAACGTCTGGCCGGAGGTTCTGGAGACGATTCGGCGGTGCAACATACGCAATTATTCCATCTTCTATAAGGATGGTCTGCTGTTCAGTTACTTCGAGTACGTGGGGGAAGATTTCGCGGCCGATATGGCCAAGATGGCCGCCGATCCGAAGACGCAGGAGTGGTGGTCCATTATGAAGCCCATGCAGCGCCCGTTGCCGACTCGCCGTCCCGGCGAGTGGTGGGCGGAGATGGAGGAGGTATTTCACACGGACTGAGCTCGAGTTTCCGGATCGTCCTATGGGCAGCGGTCGCCGCAATGCGCGGCAATCACCATTTGCAAGGCGGTGAAATACTCCGTGCCGGTCACGGAGCGTGGACGGACGTGCTCGGCGTCCGGCGCCCCCACGGTGCGCGGTTGCTGCGGGTCGGTCTTGTGCACCACTACGAGATCGAGGGCCGGGAGCACGGTTATGTATTGGCCGTAGGCTCCCATCCCCGTATAAGCCCCTGCCATCGGACCGCGTCGGCCGGGAGCGTCCCAGACCCACCACATGTAACCGTAGCCCCAAAGTTGCCCTGTTCCGTAGGCGGTCTCGCGCTGCACGACCGGGTTGAGCTCGCGCAGGGGCGTCACCAGGGAAACGATCTTGCGCGCCCATTCGCGCGGGATGACCTGTCGGCCCGCCCAATTGCCCTCGCGTAGCATCAGGTAGCCCAACCGGGCCATGTCCCGGGTCGAAAGCCACATATGGTAGGCGGGATGCATGGAGCGTTTCAGATCGCCGGCCTTCTTCTGCTTGGAGCGGTCGAAATCCTGCATACCTATGGGCCGGGCCAGATCCGTCTCGAGGGCGTCGTAGATATCGCGTCCGGTCAGCATTTCGAAGATGGTCCCGGCGGCATTGAAGTCCCAGTTGTTGTAGAGGAAGTAAGTTCCGGGCTTTTGCGAGCCCCTGGGCGGCGCCATGGCGGTGGAATCACCGGGGTTCGACGCCGGATGATAGATGCCGCTGCGCGCGGTCAGCAGGTGCTCGATCGTAGCCCCCTGTTCGATGGGCAACAAGCCCTGATGATCCGTGAGGCCGAGCTCACGCAGGGTCATGTCGAGCCGAATTTTGCCTGAGGCGACATAGTTGCCGTAGAGCATCGCCAGTACGCTCTTGCGGACGCTGGCAAGGTAGCTGAGGCGGGCGATGTCGCCGTACTCGAAGACCACGCGCCCGCCGGCGACGACCATCATCGCCGTGGTGTCGAGCGCGCGCAGGTACGCACGAAGCGCCTCGAGCCGAGCCCGCGAAAACCCTGCGGACTCGGGTGTCCGGACCCGCTCCCAATCCCTGCCCGGATAAACGGCGCCGCCCGTCTGTGCCGCGCAAAGCAGGGCCAGCGCCAGGGCGATTCCCGTCGCGCGCCGCGCCGTGCCCCCCGCCCTCATCGCGCCCTCCTCACCGGCCGGATTTCATTTCTTCCCGCGCTTTGGCGATGACGGCTAGGAACTGCCGGGCGCGTTCTGTGATCACCTCGTAGCGGCCCTCCTTGAGAGTTTTGGCATCGACCAACTCCGCGCCTACAGCCACCGCGCACGCTCCTGCCTTGAGGAACTCACCCGCGGTCTCGAGGTTGACGCCGCCGGTGGGTATCATCTCGATGTGCGGGAAGGGCGCCTTGAGCGCCTTGATGTACTTCGGTCCGCCGACGTTGCCGCAAGGGAAGATCTTTACGATGTCGGCGCCGGCGTCCCAGGCAGCCAGCACCTCGGTCGGGGTCAGGGCACCGGGGATGGACACCTTGGAATAACGCCGCGCCAATTCGATCGTCTCCCGTTTCAGGCCGGGCGAAACGAAGAACTCGGCCCCGGCCAGCATCGCGGCCCGCACGGTCTCCGCGTCCAGCACCGTGCCTGCGCCGAGGACGATCTTGTCTCCCAGAGCGTCGGCCACCCTCTCCAGGGCGCGCAGCGCTCCAGGTACGGTCATCGTGATTTCCGCGGCCCGGATGCCGCCCTCGTAAATCGCCTCCACGGCCCGCACCGCCGCTTCTGCGCTCGGTGCGCGCACCACCGGCACGATACCGATTTCGATGATGGAAGAGAGAATTTCCTGCTTCGTCATAACGCTCCGATCTTAGCAGCACGGCGACAGGCATGGCGGGCCGAGCGGCCGAGGTTTCCGCGCCGGCTCGCCTCCGGCCCGCCTTACCGCATCCTCCGGCTAGCGGGCTCGGCACAACACGGGAGCGCGGTGGCGGAGCGATATGTGGGTCAGGCGCTCCTCTTGGTGGGTTGTCCGGCGGGGCCGGTTTCACCAGTCCACCACCGAGCCGTCGTCGGGGTCGTAGGTTTCCGGATTCCGCCAGTCGTGCCCGATCTTGTCCGCCATCGCCTCCTCGTCCAGCTCGATGCCCAGCCCCGGGCCGGTGGGCAC
>CALJAM010000018.1 GCA_938027685.1 uncultured Bryobacteraceae bacterium | reverse complement strand
GGAGGAAGCCGGCCCAGTAAAGGGACTGATAGGCCGGGGCGATGTTGTAAGGCACGCTGCCGCTCGCCGGGTAGCCGAGCAGGAAGCTGGCGAAGGCGTTGCCCGCGGCGGCCTCGGCGCGCAGCGCATCCCGCTGTGTGAAGGCGCGGGTGAAGTTGAACGTGCCGAAGTGGGAGATGGGCATCTGGAGGTTGTAGCGCATGACGCGGAACTCCAGCCCGGACTTAAGGGAATGCTTGCCCGCCACGCGGTTGATGGTGGAGGTAACCGAGTGGGTGTCGGTGGTGGTGTACTGGCTTTCCGCCGCAGTGAGTGTGGCGTAGTCGGCGACCGCGATGCCTGGGAAGGTCAACCGCGGCAGTTGGGCGACCAGCGATTGCGGGAAGCCGAGAGCCGAGGGATCGAATTCATCCCCGGGACGCTTCAACCCGAAGGGATGCCGGACCCAGCCGTAGCGGTTGTCCCAGACGGTTGTGGGGTTGAGCACGGCGGTCCAGGTCAGCGCGGCGCCGTAGTTGTTCCGCCAATGCTTGTAACCGAAATCGCCGGGCGGGCTGGCTGGGAAGGGGAACGCGGCGTCGCCCTTGGTCTGGGTGCGCACGTTACGAACGAAGCGTCCCATGAGCTTGTGATTGCCGGTCAATTGTTGGTCTAAGCGCAGGGCGTATTGGTTGTAGCTGTCCGTATCGGGGTTCGGACTGGCGACGTAGTTGAAAGCGCCGGTGATGGTTCCCGGTTGGTTGGGGCGCGGCCAGTAATTCGCGATCTTGGCGGCCACCGGATCCATGCGGTTGGCAGGCACCCGGTTGGCCGGAAAAGGATCCCGCAACCATGTGGCGCCCACCTGGCGCGTGGTCAGAGGGTCGTAGATGGTGATGGGTTGTCCGTTGGCCTGTAGAGTTTGCGAGAAATCGCCCTGCCTTTGCAGCTCGGTAGGCACGGTCCCTACGTAAGGGTTGGGATTACTGTTACGAATGGCTTCGAACGAGAACATGAAGAAGGTGCGGTTGCGGCCGTCGTACAGACGCGGGATCCAGACGGGCCCGTCCAGCTGGACGCCCGGCTGGTTCCAGCGGTAGACGGCGCGCGGCCGGTTGGCCCAATTGGACTCGAACAGGTTGGCCGTGAGCTTGTCGTGGCGGAAGTAATGGAAAAGTGAGCCGTGGAGAACATTGGTGCCGCTTTTGAGGGCCACGTTGACGACGGCGCCGGAAGTGCGGCCGTACTGAGCGTCGTAGATGTTGGTTTGGACGTTGAACTCCTGGACGGCCTCGGGCGAGGGGACAAAGCCCACGTAGGTGTGGTTGGCGCGCTCGGGCGGTGCGTTGTGAACGCCGTCGAGCAAGATCTCGTAGCGCCCGCCGATGCCCTGCATGGACATTTGTGCGGCGGCGCCGTCGAACGGGCGGCCGAAAGTCGCCACCTTGCCCGCATAAAGGCCGCTGTAGACGCCGGGCGTGGTGGCCGCCAGCATAAAGGGGTTCCGTCCCAGGATCGGCAGATCGCGGACCTTGGCCGAGTCCACGAGCTGGCCGCGGGATGCCGTGGCGGTTTCGAGCAGTTCGGCTTCCGCGGTCACGGTGATGGTTTCCGTGGTGGCGCCGAGCTGGAGCGAGAGGTCCACCTGAAGCCTGGCGCCCACGTAGAGCTCTACCGGCTCGCGCACTGCCTTCTTGAATCCGGGCGCAGTGGCCGAGACGCTGTAACGGCCCGGAATCAGCAGCGGCGCCACGTAAACGCCGCTCTCGTTGGTGCGAAGGGTCTGCGTGACGTTGGTGTCGAGATTGCGAATTTCGACCGTGGCGTTGGGCACCACGGCTCCTTGGGCGTCGGTGACGGTTCCGGTGATCGTTCCACGGAATTCCTGCGCATGGAGCGGAAGAAGCCCGATGAAAACGACGGCGCAAGCTAAAATGACGGCCGCTAGTTTTTCGGTGGGTTGCATTGGTTCAGCCTCCTATCGCTACCCCTGACACCCGGCATTGTAAACCGCGAGGGTGCGAACCTGCCAACGCCGGTCAATATCGCGTTGGGCAGCGCGCCACCCCGGTCTCCCCGCAGCTTTGGAGCACGCAGTCGGCGGGAGGGAGAAGAATTCTTATCGCCGTGCGACCGCGAGCAGCCCGTAGCTTTGGATCACCAAATTGGGGGGCGGAATGAATTATCGGCGCCGCGCGAGCCCGAGCAGCGAGAGCTGCGGGGTCACGATGTCTTCGCGTGCTTGCGGATCCCCGCTCGCGGGACCGTGCCAAACGCTGCCGCCGAAGGTCGTGATGTAAACCATGCCCGGATCGTTGGGATCGGGAATCACGCGGTGGCCCCACTTAAAGTTGAAGCCGCGAATGCGCTGCCACGTCTCGCCGCGATCCTCCGAGCGCCAGGCCGAGGACTCGAAGCCGGCGGCATAAAGCACGCCGTTGCGCGGGTCCACGGTGACGTCATAGACGTGCTGATCGGCAGCCAGCACGTTGCGCCAGGTCGCGCCGCCGTCGGTGGAAAGAAAGATCCCGCCGTCGCGCGCGCCCTGAGGCGTCCGGCGGCCCCAAACTGCGAGGTAGAGACGCCGGGGATCTTCAGGATCGATGGCGAGCCCGTTGGGGCCGTTGACGCCTTCCGGCAGCGGGATGCGGTTCCAGCTTTGGGCGCCGTCGCGCGAGCGATACAACGCGCCGTCGCCCGGATTGCCGTAGCTGCCGTCTTCCGTGCGCCGCGCGACGATCAGATAGAGCGTGCCCTCGTGATCGCGGATCAGCCGCCAGGCGAAGGGCTCGCTTCCTTCGATGCCGTTGTTCTTGAGCGTCCAGCTTCGGCCGCCGTCCACGGACTTGTAGACTCCGCGACCGAATGCCGCCGCGTAAAGCACGCGGGCGTCCGGCGGGCTTTCGGGATCGAGCAGGATGTGAGTGACGGCCGAGGGCTGCATGCCCTCGCTCGATGCGCGCCAGGTGCGACCTCCATCTTCGCTGAGGCAGACGCCGCCTTCGTAGGTGGAAGGCGAAGTGGTGCGCCACATCTTCGGGCGAGGCAGATCGTGCACGCGGCTCATGACGCCCCAGAGGCGGCCGCGAACCTCGGGATCGAATTCGATCCAATAGGTTGTATTCCACCAGCGGCGCGGTACGCCATCGATCGAACTGATCCAGCTTCGCCCGCCGTCCTCGCTGCGGAACAGGCCAATATCGGTGTAAGTGATGAAGACGCGGTTGGAATCGAAGGGATCGAAGTGGACGCCGTAACAAGTGGTCACGTCGAGTCCCGTGCTGGTCCAACCCGCGTCGGGCACGCGGCGTGAATAGACGGCGTGCCACGATTGGCCCCCGTCGGTGGTGCGCATCGTGCGGCCGTAGTCAGTGCCGAAGCAGATGTTGGGATTGCGCGGCGCCACGCCCAGGTTGAAGGGAGGGCCGGCCCATCCGGGGCCGAAGCGCTCGCTCAGCCAGGCCTCGCGGATGTTGTCAGCCGTGCGGCTCGACTCTTTCCATACCAGACGCCAGGTCTTTGCCCGATCGTCACTGCGAGCCACGCCGAACCAGTTCGTGCCGTCTTCGACCAGTCCGCTGTAGGAGAGGTAGACGGTGTCCGGGTGGTTCAGGCTTGTGGCCACGGCGCGCAGTTGCGCTCCGTTCAGGTGGCCGCGCCGCCAGCTCGCTCCGGCGTCCTCAGAAATCCAAAGCGATGAACCGGAGATGCCGTAGACCACGAGCGGCGCGCCCTGGCCCGGAAGGCCTGCCGAAACGCCGGCGAAGGAGCTGACCCCCTCCGGGGCCGGCCCCTGCCGCCACCGGCCTCCCTGGCGAACGCTCACGGTGCGCGAGCCGACGACGTAAATGACGCGATCATCGATCGGGGAGGCGGGATCCACGTAAATCTGCCTTGCCCCGTCGGGAAGGTCTTCCAGGCGCTTCCACGTAGCGCCCCCGTCTTCAGATACGTGGAGGACGCCATCCATGGCTGCGTAGAGGACGTGCGAATGGGCAGGATCCACGGCGAGCGCGGTCATGCGGGGCGCGGGGCGCCCGGAGCTGTAAAGCGTCACGCCGGCGTGATCGTCCGGCATGAGAACGGCGGTGATGGTCCCGGGATCCGGGAAGACGAGCGACCAGGTGGCGCCGCCGTCGGTCGAGCGCCACAGGCCGATCCCGTAGGTATAAATCGTGTCGGGTTCGACGGGATCGAACACGAAGAATCGCGTGGTTCCGCGGAGGTTGAACATGCGCCATGATTCGCCGCCGTCGTGCGAGATGTAGGAGCCGGTCATGTCGCAAGCGACCAGGACACGATCGGGGTCATGCGGGCTGATGGTGGGAAGGAACTGGGCGCCGCCGCCTCCGGGACCGAGGATGCGCCAGGCGTCGTGACGGGGCGCTCCCTGGTGCACCAGCATTAAGAGGGCGGCGGGCGCCGCTGCGAAAATCGGGAGGGCGCGCATACGGTGATGGTATCTCGTGCGGGCGCCTTCGTGTTATCTTCCGGTCATGGGAGTGACACGGCGCAGCTTGTTGGCCTCGCCGGCGGCGATTCTATTGCCGCCGGGGCCCGAAGGCGCGTCGCGGCCGCGAATCCGTCTGGCGGTTTCTACTTACTCTTACTGGCATTTCCGCGGGGAACGTTACCCCATCGAAAAGGTCATCGAGGCCGCGGCACGAATCGGCTTCGACGGCGTGGAGATCCTGCATCGGCAGATGCGGGACGAATCCCCGGCTTACGTGAACGAGCTCAAGCGGCTGGCGTTCCGCAACTCGCTGGCGTTGGTGATGCTGTCCATCCACCAGAACTTCATTTCGCCGAAGGCGGAGGAGCGCGAGAAGGCAGTGCGGCACACCGAGCACTGCATCGAACTGGCCGCGCGGCTGGGGATCCCGTGCATCCGCATCAATTCAGGACGGTGGGGCACGATCAAGTCTTTTGACGAGCTGATGAAGGTGCGCGGCATCGAACCGCCTTTGCCCGGCTATACGGATGAAGACGCCTTCAAATGGTGCATCGAGTGCATCGAAGCTTGCCTGCCGACGGCTGAGAAGTTCGGGGTAGTGCTGGCCTTGGAGAATCATTGGGGCCTCACTACCCAGCCGGACAATCTGCTTCGGATCCATCGTGCGATTCGATCGCCCTGGTTCGGGATCAACCTTGATACCGGGAACTTTCCGGACGATCCTTACGCAGGCATCGAGAAGCTGGCGCCGCACGCGATCATCGTGCAGGCGAAGACCTACCACGGCGGGGGCGAGTGGTACACGCTGGATCTAGACTACAAGCGGATCGCCGGGATCCTGCGCAAGGCGGGCTTCGCGGGATGGGTGTCGCTGGAGATGGAAGGCAAGGAGCCGGCGGAGACCGCGGTGCCGAAGAGCTTCGCCCTTCTCAAGGAGGCTTTCGGTTAGCGGCCGTTGCCGCCCGTTTGGGGAAGGGCGTCCGCGGCTTCGCGCACCAGGGCCGCGGTGCGAAAGGCCTGGTAGCGGCGCTCGAGCATCGCCGCCAGTTCTTCGAGCCTCGCGCGTGTGGACCGCCCGGGCCGCAGGGCATCATAAATGCGAAGGATCTCGTCCTCGGGTACTCGCGTCAGCTCGGCGGCGCGCTCCAAGTTTTCGGCGAGTTGACGTCGGCCTGCCGCGCGCGCGATCTCGGCCTGCATGCACAGCGCCTCGGCGCTCACGCGCAGATCGTCCATGGAGGCGCGACCCTCCAGCAGCGCGTCCACGGTGAGATCTTCGAAGCCCAGGCCGGAGGGCGTGCGCAGCCGCTCCGGATGATGTTCCGCCAGCGGGTAAAGAAGCTTCTCATTCATCCCAGATCATCTCCTCGGGAAGGCGATCGGGGTCGACCTGCTCGATTTCGCGCCGGTGCAGGATGGTCGTCTGCACGATGTATTTCAGGCGCGCCATGTTGTCGATGACGACGGGCACGGGCTTGACGGGTTCTCCGCGAGCGTAAAGAGCGGCCTGGCGGCCGATGGCTCGGTAACTTTCCAGGGTCAGGTTCGGCGCCTGCGGGAATAACTCGAGGTTGTCGAGCGGCGCCAACCCTCGTCGGTGGATGACCGTAGTGCCTTTGGACTGGATGCCGACGGCCACGCCCGAACCGCTCAACTGCGATCCGGCCCAGCCAATGGAGCCAAGGTCGGCGGTGTGGTAGATCTTGACCACACGGGGCGTGAGCCCAGCCTCCCGAATCCCACTGGCCAGCGCGCTGAGCACGTCGCGGTGGGGCAGGCCCGTCAGGGTGGCATCGAGGGCAGAGCCGAACGCGGGACCGACGGCGATCAGGATTTCATTAGCATCGTCGCGGGGCCGCGCCGGACCCCTGGGATGCAGCCAGGGCTCGCGCGGAGCCGGTGCGCCGATGCGGTGGGGATCCCGGACCCAGGGCAGGGCGGCGACCTCGCGCAGGCGCTCTTCGCCCATCCGGTAGCCCGTGCCCGGGCCGCCATAGTCGTTGGGATCGTTGACGGCGCTGATCACCCGCATGTCGGGCGCCAGCATGGCGGAGGTCTGCAAGTAATCGCCCGATACGCGCAGTTTCTCGACGCACAGGATCTTCTCGGCTATGTCGCGAAAGCCGCGGCGCGCCAGGGCACGGATCACGTCCGCAGCGTTGCGCCGCTCGCGCAGGAAGCGCTCGGCCGCCGCCAGATCGGCGGCCTGGTCACGATCGGGCATGTCGTCGCTGGAGTGCGCATAGACCGCGGCCTCGACCTCCTCGTCGCGGATGGGCGGCAGCCCCAACTCTTCGAAGACCGCCTGCAGCGCCTGCGCTGCGCGGCGCCGGACAGCCAGCAACCGTTCTTCCCGAACCGGCCGCAGACCGCCGTCGACGAGCATGTCGCGCTGGAGCACGCTGTAGTCATCGAGATCCAGACCGTCGAAATTGCCGCCGCCGAAGAGATTGTCCTCGCGCGGCATGACGCTGTAACCGGAAAAGATGAAGTCCGTGCCGGGCAGAAATTGCAGCATTAACTTGGCGGTCTTGCGTATTTCCGAGTGCGAAGCCATGGCGTCGTTGCCCGAGGCCACTTCGAGATCCAGCATCGCGGCCAGCAGGTTCTCGGCCAACACGGCACGAACGCCACCGGGCAGAGATTCCGGCAGCGCGATGCAGCTTATGGAGCCGTTCTGCACGCCTTGCGAACCGGCGCCTTTGACGACGAGCAGGCATCGGGCCTCCAGATAGATCATGGACCTGCCTCCGGCGTGGCCCATGAGCGCCTCCGAGCCGCTGCCCGAGGTGAAGCGCACCTTGATGCCGCGCGAGGCGTAGGCCGAGGCGAGGAATGCTTTCGACCAGGGCGTGTCGTCGCCGTCGCGAAATGCCCGCTCGTCGCCGTAGACCGAGAGGGTTTCGGCGTACGTGGTCAGCCCGAGCAGGGCCAGGCGCAGGCCAAGGGCCTCTTCGACCGCGCACTGCGTGAGCGCGGCGCCGCGGCCGGTTTGCGATCCCACCAGCACAGCCAGCGCATTCAAGGGAGCATAGCGGGTGACCCCGACGGTGGTTTCCAGCTCCGCAAATCCGCGTTCGGCGGCTTCCGCGGCGTCGGCCGCCAGCAGGGCCGGGTGCTCCTTGCGGTTGGTGACGTGGGCCTGGTTGGCGGGCGTGCGACGCGCGCGCATTTTGGCCAGCGCCATCATCATCTCCAGCACGTTGAGCTCGGCCGCAATTTGCGTCAGGCGCGCGGGGGTCAGGCCGCCGGCCAGGCGCACCAATTCCGAGCGGGGCACGTTGATATCCACCAGCATGCGGGCCAGAACTCTCGGCTCGATCGCCATGGCCTTCGGGGCCACCGCGCAATCGATGGCGTGAAGTGCGATGAAACGGTCGATGGCGTCGAACTCGGCTTCCGGCCTGCCGTCCAGCTCGACGATACGGCCGCCTTCGATGCGCAGACTGGCCGGGGGATCGTACGGACTGTTGAACAGTACGAGGCCCGCCTCGGGCCAAGGCTCGGTGAGAGTGTCCTGGTGGATGGGGCGCTGTCTGCGGGCCTGGAAGCGTCGTGAGAGCATGGCCTACCCTGTTCAGAAGGCCCGGGTCGTGCGGCCCGGAACCATTGCAATCATACCGGAAAGAGGCCGCCGAACCTTGGCGATCCCGGGGCAGCCGCGCTAGAATCGGGTTCTTATGCCCGCGGCGCCCCCCGCAGCGCCCAGTCTGAGCGTGTTCTTTCCCGCCTACAACGACGCCGCCTCGTTGCCGTCGCTGCTGGAGAAGACCTTTGCGTTACTGCCCAAGCTGACCTCGGATTACGAGGTGATCGTGGTCAATGACGGCAGCCGTGACGAAACGGCCGAAGTGTTGGCCCGCCTCCAACAGCGTTACGGCCCGCGTCTGCGTGTGGTGACGCACGAGAAGAATATGGGCTACGGCGCCGCGCTGCGCAGCGGTTTCGCAGCGGCAACCAAGGAGCTTGTCTTCTACACGGACGGCGACGGCCAGTACGATCCCGGCGAGTTGCCCAAGCTGCTGGCTTTGATGGCTCCGGACGTCGGTCTGGTCAACGGCTACAAGATCGAGCGGCACGATCCCTGGCACCGCATCGTCATCGGCCGGATCTACAACGCGTTCGCGCGATTTCTGTTTCGCATTCGCATTCGCGACATTGATTGCGACTACCGGTTGATCCGGCGCAGCCTGCTCGATGAGATCCGGCTGAGCTCGACCAGCGGCACGATCTGCGTGGAGCTGGTGCGCAAACTGGAACTCAGTCCGTACCGGGTGCTGGAAGTTCCCGTGCATCACTACCCGCGGCTGCACGGACGCTCGCAGTTCTTCCGCATGCGCTCGTTGGCGACGACGTTCTGGCAGCTCATCCGGCTCTACTACCGGCTGGTGATCCGCCCGGCCGTCAACGGCGAGAATCCCCGACTGGCATGAGAATCCCTTTCATCGATCTGAAGCCCGCCATCGAGGAGGCGAGGCCGCTGTGGGAGTCGCGCCTGAGCGAGATGTTCGAGCGAGGTCAATTCATTCTGGGCGAGCAGGTGGCAGGTTTCGAGGCGGAGTTCGCGCGTGCGATGGGGGCGCGCTACGCCGTGGGCACGGGGACGGGGACGGCGGCGCTGGAGCTCTGTCTGCGCGCGGCGGGCGTCACCGAGCGGCGCATGGAAGTGATTACGACGCCGCTGACGGCGCCTTTTACGGGCCTTGCCATTCGCGCTGCGGGAGCCAGTCCGCGCTTTGCCGACGTCAACCCGGAAACTTTGTTGCTCGATGTCGACGACACGGCGCGGCGCGCCACGCGGCGGACGGCGGCCTTGATGCCGGTGCACCTGTATGGGCGGCCGTGCGAGCTGGACCGCTGGCGCGATCTGGCCAAGCAGCTCGGCGCGGTGCTGGTGCAGGATGCCTGTCAGGCCCACGGAGCCCTTTATCGCGGGCGTCCCCTGGCGGCCTGGTCGCAATACGTGGCGTACAGTTTCTATCCCACGAAGAACCTGGGTGCGCTGGGTGACGCGGGCGCCGTAGTGACGGGCAGCGCGCGCATTCGCAGGCGGCTGGCCATGCTGCGCGACGGCGGACGAGCGGGCGGGCATGTGAGCCGACTGGCGGGCGTGAACTCGCGGCTGGATGAAATGCAGGCCTGTTACCTGCGCGCGTTCCTGACCTACCTGCCCGAGTGGAACCGGCAGAGGCAGCGGTTGGCGGCACTGTACGACGAGGCCTTGCGCGATTGCCCCGGGGTGAGGCTGCTCGACCGCACCGGATCCGTGCATCACCTCTACGTGATTCGGGTGCGCAGCCGAGAAAAGTTACGTCGCTACCTGGCCTCCCATGGTATCGGCACAGCGGTTCACTATCCGGTACCACTGCACCTACAGCCTGCCTTTCAGGACTGCGGCGCACGACGAGGCGACTTGCCGGTGGCCGAGCGAGCCTGCCGCGAAGTCATTTCCCTGCCGCTCTATCCTCACCTGCCCGAACAAGCGGCGGCGGAGGTCGCGGGCCGCATTCGCGACTTTTACCTACGAGGCCGCTGTTAGACTGGTAACGGAAGCCATGCTTTCGGTGGTGATCCCGGTCCACAACGAGGAGAGTTCGCTGCTGCCGCTGTACGACCGTCTCACCGCCACGCTGGAGAAGCTGGGGCGGCCCTACGAGATCATCTTTGTGGACGATGCTTCCACGGACCGCAGTTTCGAGCTCCTGGCCGGCCTGGCCGATTCCGACGATCGCGTGAAGGTAATCCGCCTGCGGCGCAATTTCGGTCAGACGGCGGCGCTTTCGGCCGGCTTTCACGAGGCGCGCGGGGAGGTGGTCATTTCCCTCGACGCGGACTTGCAGCATGCCCCCGAGGATATCCCGCTTCTGCTGGCCAAGATTGACGAAGGCTACGACATCGCCAGCGGCTGGCGCAAGAACCGTGTCGATAATCCCATAACGCGCAAGCTTCCTTCCCGCGTGGCCAACTGGATCATGGCGAAATTGTCCGGCATCGAGCTGCACGATTTCGGGACCACGTTCAAGGCCTACCGGGCGGAGATTCTCAGGGACATCAACCTGTACGGGGAGCTACACCGTTTCATTCCTGCGCTGGCGAGCTTTTACGGGGCACGCATCGCCGAAGTTCCCATCCAGAACGCGCCCCGCGCCGGCGGCGGTTCGCATTACGGGCTCGGCCGAACTTTTCACGTGCTGTTCGACATTCTCACCATTAAGTTCCTGCTCAGCTACTTCACCCGGCCGATGCATTTCTTCGGCAAGTTCGGCCTAGCGGGCACGACGGTGGGCGGAGCCATCCTGGGCTACCTGTTCGTCTATAAGCTCATGGGGCACGAGATCCTGATCGAGCACGGGCCGCTGCTGCTGGCGGGGAGCCTGCTGCTGCTGGCCGGGATCATGATGTTCTCGACCGGCCTGCTGGGCGAGATGCTGATGCGCACCTACTTCGAGAGCCAGGGGCGACGCATCTACGCCATTCGCGAGATCCGCACGCGGGCAGGACGTCAGGCCGCGGTGCAGCGTTGAGCGGGAGTCGTTCAGAGTTCCTCCGCGCGGCGCCAGCGATCCTCGAACAGGCCGCGCATGGCCTCGCCCATGGCGGGGTGATCGAAGATGACCGCAGTCCAGGCCGGGCGGGTGACGACCGGGTCCAGCAGCGCGAGCAGGCCGCGCTCGCCGTCGAATACGGCCAGCTTCATGGGCAGCGCGGAGACTTGGCGGATCTCGACGCCGGCCTGGCGGTACTCCTGCAAACGGCGACGGTGGGCTTCGTCAAGCGTGCCCGCCTGAAAGAGCAGGCGGCAGCGGACGCCGCGGCCGGCCGCCTGTTTGACCAGTCGTTCGTCCAGAGGATCCACGGCGTAGGGCGGACGGGAGAATTCCAGGTATTCCGAGCGCGCCTCCTCCAACATGCGGCGGTACTGAGAGGCGATCTGCGCGGGTTCGCTGACGATGCGCAGGTAATCCAGGGTTCCGCGCCCGCCCTGGCCCTCGGGGCAGACGGCTCTGAGTTCCTTCACGAGCTCGTCGGCCAGTCGGACTTGGTCTCGCCACTCCTGCTCCTGCATGCGCCTCTGGCGCTCGAGGAACGCAGGGATGGCCAGCTCGGGCTCGATGGCGGAGAAAAGCTTGGTTTTCTCCTGCACGACCTGCGCGAAACCCTTTTCGAGCAGGCTGTCCAGCACCTCGTAGATCTTCTGGCGCGGCACGCGCGCCCGTGACGCCAGTTCCAGCGCCTTGAAGCGCGGGTGCCCGAGCAGAACCAGGTAGGAGCGGGCTTCGTATGCGTTCAGGCCGAGTTGCTGCAGGCGCCGCCAGAGGCGTTGGAAGGCGGTGTCAGGCATTCGGCGTCCCCCTGCTCACCCGAACTGAACAACAATAGCAAACGAGCGGGCGGCTTGCAGGCAGCGTCTGCTAGAATCGGCGCATAAGGGGATGCAAAGCCATGGGTACCAACTCAGGGGATCTTCCTCTCACACTGGGAGCACTCCGGCGCAGCGAGGAATTCTCGGCGGAGCGCCTGGCGCAGCGCAGCGTCAAGGACGAGATGCGGAGCAACCTGATCCGCAAGCTGCAGGCGGGTGAAGAGCTGTTTCCGGGCATCCTGGGTTACGAAGACACGGTCATCCCGCAACTGGTCAACGCCATCCTGGCCAGGCACAATTTCATCCTGCTGGGGCTGCGCGGGCAGGCCAAGTCGCGGCTGCTGAGGAGTCTCACGGGCCTGCTCGACGAGTGGATTCCGGCCGTGGCGGGGTGCGAGATTCACGACAACCCTTATCGGCCGCTGTGCCGCGCCTGCCGCGAGCTCATCGCCGAGATGGGCGACGAGACGCCTTTGCGCTGGCTGGCGCCCGAAGATCGCTACGTGGAGAAACTGGCCACGCCGGATGTGACCATCGCTGACATCATCGGCGACATCGATCCGATCAAGGCGGCGCGTCGCGGACGTGACATCTCCGACGAACTGACGATCCATTACGGCCTGCTGCCGCGGGCCAACCGGGGTATCTTCGCCATCAACGAGCTGCCGGATCTGGCGGGGAAGATCCAGGTGGGACTGTTCAACATCATGCAGGAAGGGGACGTGCAGATCAAAGGGTATCCGGTGCGCCTGCCGCTCGACGTCCTGCTAGTGTTCACCGCGAATCCCGAGGACTACACGGCGCGGGGCAAGATCATCACGCCGCTCAAGGATCGCATTGGCAGCGAGATCCGCACGCACTATCCACTGAGCCTCGAGCACGGCCTGGCCATCACGCGGCAGGAGGCTTGGACCGAGCGACCGTCCCCGGTGCGCATTCAGGTGCCGGATTTCATCCGCGAGGCCGTCGAGCAATTGGCGTTTTTGGCGCGCGAAGACAAGCGTGTGGATCGCCGCTCCGGCGTTTCCCAACGGCTGCCCATTTCATTGCTCGAAAACGTCGTTTCCAACGCGGAGCGCCGGGCGTTGCGCACGGGTGAGCCGCTGGCGGTGCCGCGCGCGCTCGATCTGTACGCCGCCTTGCCCGCCATCACGGGCAAGCTGGAGCTGGAATACGAGGGTGAGCTCAAAGGCGCCGAGGCGGTGGCGCGCGATCTGGTGCGTGCGGCGATCGGACGCGTGCACAGCCGGGTGCTGGACGGCGCCAATCTCAGTTCCATCGTGCAATGGTTCGAGTTGGGGGGCACGCTCAAGCTCGAGGAGTACGCCCCGGCTACAGTCCTGCTCAAACAGCTCTCCCTCATCCAGGGCCTGTTCGACCACCTGCCGGCGTTGGGCGTGACGGCGAAGGACCCGCCGGCCTTGCGACTGGCGGCGGCGGAGTTCATTCTCGAGGGGCTCTACGCGCACCGCCGGATCAGCCGCAGCGAGGAACTCGGTTACGCAGCTTCCGAGCGTCGCCGGGAAACGGGCATCGATGAGGGCCGCCGTCCAGGCGTTCGCCGGCAGTTGAACTGAGGGAACGCGGCCATGCGGCGCATTACCTATTCGCGCTACACGGGCGAGGATTTGGGCATCAGCGCCGAAGATCTGCTCCAGGCGCTGGCTGATTTCTTTCTGGACAGCGGCTTTTCGCGCGCCGGGTTTCGCTTCGTCGAATTCGACCGGCGGACGCTGGAGGATCTACAGCGGGCCATTCACGAGGCGCTGGAGCGCGGCCTGTTGGCGGAGCTCACTGATGGGTCGCGGATCGAGCAAAGTCTCGCGGGAATGTCCGAGGCGGAGTTGCAGCAGCTGGTGGAGCGTTTGGCGCGAAGGCTGATCGAGGAGGGCTACGTGGCCGCGTCCGAAGGGGAGGCGGACGAGCCGGGCAAGGTGGAGGTGGAGATTACCGACAAGTCGCTGGATTTCCTCGGCTACCGCGCCCTGAAAGACCTGCTGGGCGCGCTGGGCAAGGCCAGCTTCGGCGCTCACGACACCCGGGAGCTAGCCACGGGCATCGAGGCATCGGGCGCCTCGCGGCCGTACGAGTTTGGCGACACGCTGAACCTGGACGTGGCGGCCACGCTTTTTTCGGCCATCCGACGGCAGGGGCCGAATTTGCCGCTCGAGCTGGAGTATGGGGACCTGCACGTGCACCAGTCCGAGTATCAAAGTTCGTGCGCCACCGTGCTGATGCTGGACGCCAGCCACAGCATGATCCTCTACGGGGAGGACCGTTTCACGCCTGCCAAGAAGGTGGCGCTCGCGTTGGCGCATCTGATTCGGACGCAATATCCCGGCGACAGCCTCCGTTGCGTGCTCTTTCACGACCGGGCCGAGGAGCTGCGGCTCTCCGAGCTGGCCCGCGCGCAGGTCGGCCCCTACTACACGAACACGCGCGACGGGCTCATTTTGGCGCAGCGGCTGCTGGCGCAGGAACGCAAGGACATGAAGCAGATCATCATGATCACGGACGGCAAGCCGTCGGCCATCACGCTCGATGACGGGCGTGTGTACCGGAACGCGTACGGCCTGGATCCGTTGGTGATCGCTCGTACTTTGGAAGAGGTGGACCGCTGCAGACGGCAGGGCATCCAGATCAACACTTTCATGCTGGCCAGCGACTACGAGCTGGTGGCCTTCGTGCAGAAGGCGACCGAACTGTGCCGCGGCAAGGCGTATTTCACGACGCCTTACACGCTGGGGCAGTATCTACTCATGGACTTTCTGGCGCGCAAGACGCGCACGATCCACTGACGTCTCAGCGGAGCAGCCGCTGGGCAAGCAGGTAGACGGCGGGCATGGAGAAGAGCAATCCGTCAGTGCGATCGAGCCAGCCGCCGTGGCCGGGCAGGGCGGTCCCGCTGTCCTTGACCCCGGCGCCGCGCTTGACGGCCGACTCCGCCAAATCGCCCATCTGACCGGTAACGTTGCAGACCGCCGAGGCCAACAGCACGGGGGGCAAGGCCATGCCGGGCCAGACCATTCGTGCGTAGGCCCAGCCCGCGGCCAGGGCGAAGAGCGCGGAAGCGACCGCACCCTCCCAGGTCTTGGCCGGACTAAGTTCGGGCGCCAGCTTTCGTCGGCCCAGGGCGCGGCCGATGTAGTAGGCCGCGGTATCGCCGACCCAGTTCAGAACGAATACGAACAGGAGCCAGTAAGGATCGAGCCTGTGCAGCTCGATGCCGCAGCGCCAGGCTCCGAAGATCCACAGAAGGCCGAACGTAAGAGCCGCCGCGCGGGGAAGAACGCCTGCGAGCGGCCTGTCCCTCATGACCAGTGTCAGCGCAATCAGCGCCAACAGGGTGACGGCGGCCCAGGCCTCGGCGGGCACAGCCAGCAGCATGATGCCCGCTCCGTAGCCCAGCGGTCCCGGAGCTCGGATCCCGTGACGGCTCACGAGGCCTGCGTATTCCCGGTAGCTCAGGCAGGCCACCACCGCCGCTGCGGCGACGAAGACTACGGCCGGAGCGCGCAGCAGCAGGACCAGGGTGACGGGAACCAGGACCAACGCGGTGAGAACCCGTTTCATGCCATCCCCGTGAGCACGACTCTCACGCGAGCGTGGGTCGCAGGAAAGCGATCGCGAGCGCGGCGGCGCCCAGGAAGGTGCCGAAGGGCAGCTCGTATTCGGAAATCTTCCTGCCCGTGGCTTTGATGTAGACGAGTCCGACAATCGAGCCGGCCAGGGAGCCGAGCAACAGCGCCAGCAGCGCGCCGTAAAGACCGAGGAAGGCGCCCAGCATGGCCGCCATCTTAACGTCCCCCAAACCCATGCCTTCACGGCGGCGCACCTTCTCGTACACGGCGGCTGTCACGTAAAGCAGGCCGGGGGTGAGCAGAGCGCCCAGCAGGGCCTCGCCCAGAGAGAGCCAGCGGGCGCCCCAGCGGAGCGGCGCGAAGAGCAGGATCAGGGAGCCCTCGATCGGCACCAACGGCGCCAGCAGCAGTCCGGCGACGGCGCCGCCGATCGTGAATTCGTCGGGCAGGATGCGGGTCTCGAGATCCGTCACGATCAGGCCGAGCAGCAGGGCGCTAAGAATCATGGTCCGAACGGCATGGGGCGCGGACGGGAAGCGTAGCACGGCGCCGATGAAGAGAGCCGCGGCGGCCAGCTCGACGGCAGGATAGCGCAGCGGGATCCGCTCGCCGCAATTGCGGCACCGCCCCTTTAGCAGCAGGTAGCTCAGCAGGGGGATGTTGTCATACCAGCGGATGGTCGCGCCGCACCGCGGGCAGAAGGAGCGGGGCCGTACGACGGAAAGGTCGCGCGGCAACCGGTGAATGCACACGTTCAGGAAACTGCCGATGAGCAGGCCGAGGAGACCGGCCGCGATGGCTGAGAGCATGAGAGCACCTCTCGGTAGACATCCAGGGTCCGTTGGACCAGCGACTGCAGCGTGAATCGTTCCCTCACCAGGCTGCGGCCCGCGACCCCCATGCGTAGGGCGAGCTCGGGATCGGAGATGAGCGTTCTGACGGCTTGGGACACCGCTCCGGGGGTGTTTTCCACCAGCAGACCGGTTTGGCCATGCCGCACGATCTCGGGCAAGCCGCCCACGCGGCTGGCGACGACGGGCACGCCCGCGGACATCGCGAGCAACACGCCGGAACCCAGGCCTTCCATGCGGCTGAGATAGATCAACAAGGCGGCGTCACGGAGGCCGGCGACGAGGTCGGCGCAGCGCGCCGCACGGAAGTCGCCGAGTCTTTCCGCCGCCTGCAGAAGCTCGCCTCCTTTCAGCGGGTCGTCGCTGGCCGGCGCGATGATCCCTCCGCGCCGGGTCGACAAGGGTAGAAGGGGCACGCCGTCGTAGACGACCGCGATGCGGGAGGCTTCGATACCAGCCTCCTCCAGCGCTGCGCGCGCGTACTCGGAGACGGCAATCCAACGGCGTGCGCGGCTTTGCTTCCAGCGGGACCAGGGCGTGCGGGCGAGCGGGAAGGCCACGCGGCGCGAAACGACCAGGCGCGGGTGCGCGGTAAGGGCGGCCAGCGTGTGAGCGCGGGCGTCGTGAGCGTGCACGAGGTCGGCGACGCGGGCCGCTCGCCAGAGCGAGGTGAAGCGCAGGGCTTCGACGGGCAGGCCGCGCGCTTGCGTTTCGCGGTATAGCGGCGAGGCCGGTGGTGCGAACAGGCGGCTGTCGCAACCGGCGCGGACGAGGCCTTCGTGCAGCCACAGGGCCTGCCACTGGCCTCCCCGCATCGAGCGGCCGCTATCCACATGCACGATCCTCACAGTCCTTCCCCGTCCGCGGCGGCGCCGATTCCGTGTTCAACTCATATTACGGGCCTTGGCCAGCTTGAGGTAAGTGTAAATCGCCGCCATGCGGGCGATGGTGAGCCCCTCGAAGCCGTCAAGGAAGCCCAACTGAAACACGTAGGTTCGCCAGAAGGTCCACCAAGGGGCCAGCAGCAGCCGGCTCCAACCGATCTTCTCGCCGCGCGCCACCAACTCCTGGGCAGCCAACGTGGTGTAGCGGTCGAGGCGTTTCAGATGCTCCGAGAGGGAGTCGCAAGTGAAATGCAACAGGTTGGAGCGCAGGTGGCCGACGCGCCCCGTGGTTTCGACGCGCTCGTGGACGAACTCGCCGATCCAGCGTGCCTTGCGACGATCGTAGAGGCGGATCTTCCGATCCGGATGCCAGCCGGAGTGCAGGATCCAGCGGCCCAGGTACTGCGCCAGTCGTGGAACCGTGTAGGCGTCGTAGCGGGGCCCGGTCTTTTTCAGTTGCCAGATCTCGCCTTCCAGCGCCTCGCTGAGAGCCTCGTCAGCGTCGAGAGAGAAGATCCAGTCGAAGCGGGCCTGTTCGGCGGCGTAATTCTTCTGGGCGGCGTAGCCGCGCCACTCGGCCTCGAGCACGCGCGCACCCAGCCGCCGAGCGATTTCGACCGTGCGGTCCGTAGAACCGCAGTCTACGACCACGATTTCGTCGCAGCAGCGCAGGCTCTCGATGGCGCGCGGCAGGTTCCGCTCTTCGTTTTCGGTGATGATCGTGGCGGAGATCTTCATGATCGGCCGTTCAGGAGGCGACGCCCTGGCGGATGGGATCCACCGTGAAGGAAAGCAGGAAGACCGCCAGCGCGAGCCAGGCCAGCCGGCGCCTGCCCCCGTCCATGGGACTGGGGTCGTAGATGGAGGGATGTCGCATGCCGAACAACAGCAAGAGGACGGCCCAGACCAGCCAGCCTTCCCAGAAAAAGAATCCAATGGGCAGCAGGGCGAGCAGGAAGAGGCGCGAAAGCAGACGGTGCTTGTCGCCCGCGAAGGAGTAAAGAATGTGTCCGCCGTCGAGCTGGCCGATGGGTAGCAGGTTCAGTGCGGTGGCGAACAGTCCTACCCAGGCCGCGCGGGCCACCGGGTGCAGGTATATGTCCGAAGAGGGTACGCCTGGAAAAATCAGTCGCTGCATGAACCAGAGCAGCGGCGGCGTGCCGAAGACGAGATCGCCGCGATGGGCGATGCCGGGGATCACCTTGGAGTAGGCCAGCCCGATGGCGAGCGCCGGCAACAGCACCGCGAAGCCGGCCAGAGGCCCGGCAATGCCGATGTCGAAAAGCATGCGTTTGGAGTAAATGGGCGAGCGGATGCGGATGAAGGCGCCCAAGGTGCCCACGAAAGTCGGGGCGGGCAGGAAATAGGGCAGGGTAGCGTCCACGCGGTAGTAGGCGCAGGCCAGGTAATGTCCCAGCTCATGGGCAAGCAGGATGGTGAGCAGAGTGAGGGAGAAAGGCAACCCGTCGAGTAGGAGCCAGGGTCGGCCCCAGATGTCTCCGAGCGCGGCAAGGTCACGCTCGAGATCGAAAGCCGGACGGTTGAGGCGGAAATTGTAGGCGAGCCGGGCGCCCATCGTGCTGGTGGTGACCAGGGTGAGCGCCACCAGGAGCAGGTGGACGCCGTAACGCTTGCGTTTCGGCGCGGCGTAAAGGGAATAGGATTTCAGGCCCGCGCCGTTACCCGGCTGGTACGGGCGAGGGCCTTGCGCGTAAGGCTGGAAAGACACGGAAATTTACGGCTAAAGCGACTGCAATTCCTTACCGGGCTTGAAGCGCACGGCTTTTCCCGGCGGAATGGCGACCTCGGCGCCCGTGCGCGGGTTGCGACCGATGCCGGTCTTGCGCGGGCGCACATTGAAGATGCCGAATCCACGCAACTCGATCCGCTCACCCTGGGCCAGAGCACGCTTCATCGTTTCGAACACCGTTTCGACGGCCATTTCCGCCTTGGTCTTGGTGATTCCGGTGGTCTTCACGACCTCGTTGATGATATCGAGCTTGATCAAAGCGACCTCCTAACGTGCCCAGCCAGAGGGGGCCGGCAAACCAGCCCGCCCCTTAGAGCGCAAAGCTCATGATAGGGATCGGCTTACGCGATTGTCAAGCCGGGCCGATCATGGCGTGCTGCATATTTCGGAGACCGTCGTCAGCCGGCCGCCGGCCTCGACGATCTCCTCGAAGGTGCGGCGCCCTGCTTCCGGATCGAGGCTGCAAACCGCATCGGTCACCAACTCGACTTGACGGCCTGATTTGAGCAGACCCAGCGCTGCGTAGCGCACGCAATATTCGGTGACCACGCCGTAGACGACGTAGCGAGCGGCTCCCACTCGCTCGAGCAGGACCGAAAGATTGGGGTTGGTGAACACGTCGAGCGCCCGTTTTTCGATGATGATCTGACGAGCCTCATCGACCGAATAATCGCCGGGAGCAAGCGGCACTACCAGGCGCGGTTCCAAGAGCGTTTCGGGAGGTTTCTGCTGACCCATGGCGCCCCGCACGCAATGCGGCGGCCACTGCGCGAACTCGGGATCGTCTTCCTCGTGCGCATCCGTGCTCGAGATGATGAGGATGCCGTGGGCCGCCGCGTAATCCCGCAATTTCTTGAGCGACGGCAACAGATTCTCGGCGCCGGGCACGTAAAGTGCGCCGGCCGGGAAGAGAAAATCCATCTGGGTGTCTACGTCGAAGAAGACGGTTTTCACGATCCCTCCCTGGTTTTGGATGCCGGCGACGCCAGGCCGGCTCCCGGGTGCTTGCGCAACTGCTCGGCTAGCTCCCGCAGAGCCTGGCTATAGTCGACGCGGTAAGGCTCGGCGCTCTCCAGCCTGCGGACCCCAGCGGGCAGGGCAGCCAGGGAGGCCGCTGCGTGAGAGCGGGCAGCCGCCGCGCTGGGCAGCTCGGCGAGGATGGCCCCGCGGCGAATCACGGGCTCGAGCAACGGCTTGCCGCCCGGCGGCGCAGGTTCGCCGGCACAAGCCACCAGGTCGTGATCCTCGAAACGATAGACCTGCTTGGCGCCGGGCAGGGTGGCCTTGTCTGCGCTCAACTTTGCAGTGAAGCGGCGGACTCCATTGCTTTCGAGTTCGACCAGCTTGTAGACGGCGCCCAGCGTTGGAGCGTCGGCCGAGGTCACCAGCTCCGTGCCCACGCCGAAAGCATCGATGGGAGCGCCTGCCCGCACCAGCTCGCGGATCTTGTACTCGTTCAGGTCGCCGGAAGCCATGATGCGAGCCTCATGCAGACCGGCCTCATCGAGGATGGCGCGAACCCGGCGGGAAAGCGTCGACAGGTCCCCGCTGTCCAGCCGCACGCCCCACAAGGGACGTCCCAGGGAGGCGGCCTTGCGCGCTCCTTCGATCGTGTCGTACGTGTCGATCAGGTAAATGGTGGCCGCGCCCAGGAGCTTCTGGAGCTGCCGGAAGGCTTCCAGCTCGTCGGTGAACGACTGCACCCAGGAGTGGGCGGCCGTACCGTAGACGGGGATGCCGAACTGCATTCCGGCGAGCGTGTTGCTGGTGCCGATGCAGCCGCCGATGTAGGCGGCGCGCGCCGCCAGCACGCCCGCCTGCGGCGAATGGGCGCGCCGCGTACCGAATTCCACCACGGCCCGGCCACCCGCGGTTTCCACGATGCGCGCAGCCTTGGTGGCCACCATCGTCTGATAGGAGATGGTCGCCAGCAGGTAGGTCTCGACGATCTGCGCTTCAATGAGCGGCGCTCTGATCGTCAGTACGGGCTCGCCGGGGAAGATCGGGGTGCCTTCGCGGACGGCCCACAGGTCGCCGCTGAAGCGCAGCCTGCGCAGGATGTCGAAAAACTCCGCGGGCGCGCGGGCGAATTGCGGCAGGCCGCGCAGGTAGTCAATTTCTTCGGGGGTGAAGGAAAGTCCGAGCAGGTATTCGACCGCCTGCTCGAGACCCGCAGCGATGACGAAGTTGCGGCGCTGGGGAAGGTGGCGGATGAAGAGCTCGAAGGTGGCGATTTCCGTCGCCTTGCCGGCCTGCACGTAGCCGGCCGCCATAGTCAGCTCGTAAAGGTCTGTGAGAAGACCGAACATTGCCGGGAGCCGCCCGGGCGGCTCCAACCTCCCCTAAAAGTTCCCCTGCGGGCCGAAGATCCCGAGCGTTCTACTTCTTCTTCTGCTCCGTTTTGGCTTCCTTGACTTCGCCGAGCGCCTTCTTCAACTCGTCCACGGGGCGCGCCTCGAGCTCGTAAACCGCCGGTTCATTGTCCCGCACGGCGTACCACTTGTCGGCCTGGCGCGAGAGGATTACTTTCTCGACGCGTTTGCCTTCGTTCGAGGTTACCGTAATTTCCAGTTCCGACGTGCCGCCGCCCTTTTCGGGAAAGCGCACCGCGCTCAAATCGCGCAGCTTATCGATGACGGCCTGAAGGCTGGGCGAATCCATGGTTTTTTCGCCCGCCATCCATTTATCGCCTGACTTCTGGTAAACGACAGTCTGGCCGCCCTGGCGCACCTCGATGCGCGAGGGATCGCTCCAGCCGAAATCGAAGAGCTTTTTGTTGCGGAAGTCCTCCAGACTTTTGTCCAGCCCGTCGCCAATATCGCTGAAGATCTTATGGATGCCCTCGACCGCGGTGCTGCGTGCGTAGTAGTTCTTGTCCTTGTCTTTGCGCACCTCGAGCTCCTGGGTGCCGGAGGAATCCGTCACGCGGGCGACCGCCACGCGCGTCGCCTGGGCGAAGGCGGAGGCAGCCTTCTTGGCCTCGGCTTCGGAGACGGAGGTATCCATGCGCGCGTCGCGCAGCTTGCGGATGAGCTCTTCGACTTGGAAGCTGTCGGCGCGCAAGGGACGGGGTTTGAGGATCTGCCATTCGTTCTGTGCGTTCTTGCCGAACTCGATGGTCTGACCCTTAGCCGTCAGCTCGATGCGCAGGAGCTTGTCCTGATCGAAGGTGAGCAGGCGCTTGTCGCGCAGGTCCTGCCAGCTCTTGTCGAGGCTGGACTTGTTCCAGGAGGCAATGGTGAAGACGCGGGGATCGCCTTCCAGGCGCACATAGTAGCCGCCGCCGGTGGGCGTCTCGTCGCCGATATGAAGCGTGTGCGTCTTGCCGTCCTTCAGCGTGACGATGAGCTGGAGGGCAGGCTGCTGAAGGCCGTAAGGCGCCAGGTCCTCGGCTTTCTCTTCGATCAGGCGATCCGAGTTGAGCGAGCTGAGCGTGGAGGTCATGGAGCTGACCGCGTCGCGATCGATGCGCAGCGGACGCGGCGCCTTCATTTCCCAGGTGCCCGCCTCGTTTTTCTCGATGACGGTGGGCTCGGCGTCCTTCTTGCGGATCTCGATCCTGCGGATCTGGTCCTCGGCGAGGCTCAGGATTTTGGGCGGCTCATCGGGGCGCGGCTTGCCCTCCTCGGCCTTTTTCGCGCGGTTGGACCACCAGACGCCGCCGGCAAGAAGGGCCAGAACCGCAGCAGCGATCAGCAGGCCGCGCAGCCGCATGGTCTTACCTCCTGCGCCACCAGACCGAGAAACCCGCGGCGATGACCGCCAGGGGCAACAACACGACGCTCGAGTAAAAGACCGTGCGCATCTGTGCCCGCGTCAGGGTGAGCCGGCGGTCCTCGGGTTCCTTGGGGCGTATGGCGATGAGGTCTTCGTCGGCGCTCAGCCAGTTGATCATGTTCATGGCCAGATCACGGTTGCCCTGGAAGCGCAGAATGTAGTTGGCCACCCAATCCGAGCTGCCCACCACTACGAAGCGGCCGTTCTGGTTTTCCTTGCCGGTGTTGTAGGTGCCGGCCACCGCGAGGTTGAAGGGGCCTTTCTTGTCCTTGGAGGGATCGAGACGGATGGCGGCACTGGTGAGGTTCGTCGTGGCGTAGCTGTTGGAAGTCGTCGAGAAGAGTTTGTCGAGCGTAACCTTGTCGGCGGTTTTGGTGTCGACCGAACGGGCGATGGGGAAAGCGGTTGCCGTCCCCTTCATCTCGCGCACGATGGCGTGATACTCATAGTTGGCCACCAGCGGGACTTCCGGGCCCAATCCGAAGAGCGAGCCGATGCCGCTGGTGTCGAGCACAAGGTTCTTCTCGAGAATGACGCCCCAGGATTCGAGCAGTTTGGTCAGGGCCGGGTTCTCGCCGACCTCCTCCTTGGGCATCTTAAGCGGCGGGTCGAGCATGAAGAGGGCGCGGCCGCCGTTTTCGACGTACTTCTTGATGGCTTCGACCTGGGGTTGCAGGTAGTCGTAGCGCGGGCCGGCCACCACGAGGATCGTGCAGTCGGAGGGGACCTCGGGCTTTTCGAGCAGTGAGATCTCGCGCGTGCGGTAGTTGTTGCGCTCGAGCAGGTCCTTGAAATTCGAGTAGCCGCGCTGGCCGCTGTCCTCGAGGACGTGCTCGCCCGAGCCCTTGACGAAGCAGACGTGGCGTTCGCCGCTCTTGAGGGCGCGGATGAGCGTGCTGGTGAGCTGCTCTTCGGTCAGGCTGGTGGTTTCCTCGCGCCGTCCGGCGGTTTCGACCACGATGGTAGGAATGGTCTTGACGCCGGCGGCGCGGGCCAGTTGGGGCTTCTTGTAGGGGTCCACGTAGGCCACGGTGAGTCGCGGCGAGAGGTTGTCGTAGCGGTCGAGCAGATCACGGGCGCGCTCGAAGCTGCGCGTTTCGTCGAAGTAGGTGATGCGGACGTCCTGCTTGAGACCGCGTACGATCTTCACGGTCTGGTCGGCGAGGCTGAACCGCTTGTTTTTGGTGGAATCCCAGGAACGATTGTGGCGGTTGGCCAGCCAGTTGGCCGTGACCAGGGCGGCCAGCACCACGAGCAGATAGACCGTGACGTAGGCGGTGTACCTGGTTTGACGCTTCTTGAACCAGCCGAGCTTGAGCTTCATTTACGCCCTCCAGCGCAGTGACTCCAGGGAACGGACGGTCAGGAACAGGCCTAGGAAAATGGCCGAGACGTAGTAGATCACATCCTTGCTGTCCAAGACGCCCTTGGCGAAGGGCTCGAAGTGGGTCAGCACGGAGAGGTAGGAGACGACGCGTGCCCAGCCGGCGGTCTCATAGGCAGTGACCCATTCGAAGACCCAGAGCAGCAGGCAGGCGGCGAAAGCGCCGGCGGCCGCGATGATCTGGTTGCGCGTAAGGCTGGAAATGAAGGTGCCGAAGGCCAGCAGGCAGGCGCCCTGCAGCAGCAGTCCCAGGTAGGCGACCAAAATGGGCTTCCAGTCGGGGTTGCCGTAGATGAACAGGAAGACGAGGTTGAGCGCGGAGACCGCCAGTACGCAGGCATAGAACGTGGTAGCGGCCAGCCACTTGCCGAGGACGATCTCAGCGTCGCGGACGGGGGAGGTCATGAGCAGCTCGATGGTGCCGGAGCGTTTTTCTTCGGCGAACAGGCGCATGGTGATCATGGGGATGACGAACAGGCCGATGACGCTGACGTTCATCATCAGGGGTCGGATCACCCACTCGTGCATGTCCATGGGGAAGCCGCGGCCCATCATCTGCGACTGAAAACTCTGGTTGACAAAGATGGCGGTGGCCACATAGAAGAAATAGCCGTAGACCACGGCGAAGAAAGCGATGATGGCGTAGGCCACCCAGGATGCGAAGTAACTCTTCAGCTCCTTGCGATAGATCGTAAGGAAGTTTCTCACCGCTCACCTCCCGCCGCCTGTTCGGAAGCGGTCAGCTCGAGGAAGATTTTCTCCAGACTCAAGGCCACGGGACGCAGCTCGGTCAGGTTCCAGCCGGCCTCGACCACGGCGCGCGCGATCTCGGCCCGCACCTGGCGACCCTGCAGGCTTTCGACCTCGAACAGCAATCGCCCGTCGCGGCCGTCGCGAGGCAGCACGCGGCTGACGCCGGCCACCTGCTCGAGGCGCCGCTGCGCCGAGGCGGCGTCTGGCACCCCGTTGCGCGGCTCGATTTCCACCGCCACCGATTCGGCCCCGCGCAGCCGTCGTGTCAGGTTCTCGACCGTGTCCGGCGGGGCCGCGAGCTTGCCCTTGTTGATGATGATGACGTGCTGGCAGGTCTGCTCGACTTCCGACAGGATGTGCGTGCTCAGGATGATGGTGTGCTCGCCGGCCAAGCCCTTGATGAGCTCGCGCGTCTCGATGATCTGCTTGGGATCCAGGCCGGCGGTGGGCTCGTCGAGGATGAGCACGTCAGGGTTGTGGATGATGGCCTGGGCCAGGCCGACGCGCTGACGGTAACCGCGGGAGAGCTTGGAGATCAGCTTGTCGCGGTAGTCGCCGATGGCGCACCGCTCGCAAACCTCCTCCACCCGTCGCGGGATGTCGCGTTTGGGGATGCCCTTGAGCCGGGCCACGAAGTTCAGATACTCGCGAACCTCCATTTCCGGGTAAAGCGGCGGGCTCTCGGGCAGGTAGCCGATGCGGCGCTTGACTTCGAGCGGCTGCTCGAGGACGTCGAATCCGGCGACGCGCGCCGTGCCCGCAGTAGGAGGAAGGAAGCAGGTCAGAACGCGCATGGTCGTGGTTTTGCCGGCGCCGTTAGGGCCGAGGAAACCGACGATCTGCCCTTTCTGCACTTCGAACGAGATATCGTCCACGGCGACCGTGCGCCCGTACCGCTTGGTCAAACCTTCGACTTTGATCATCCGACCCTCACAGGACGAGGCGCGGCGTGCCGCCCACGCCCGTCCAGAGAGGAACCATGCCTCGACCGGCCGGGCGCGGCAGCGGACGCGCCTGCGTAGCAATATCAGGACGGCGGTGAAACGACTCGAATACTCATGATAGGGAGGCGTCGGGAAGCCTGTCAAACGTGGCGGGGGGCGGACGGTTGGTTGAACCTAGCCGACCAATATGGTATGCTACGAGGGCAATGCAGATCGGGATCCGGCTCGATCCGGACTCGCGGGTGCCGTTTTATCGGCAGCTTTACCTGCGGCTCAGGGAGATGATCGTCAGCGGGGAGCTGCGGGCGGGCGAGCGATTGCCACCGAGCCGCCAATTGGCTGGTCGGCTTGGTCTGAACCGCACCACCGTCACCGCCGCCTACGCCCTGCTCGAAGCCGAAGGCCTGATCCGCGGACACGTCGGCCGGGGCAGCTTTGTCGCGACCGGGCCCGCACTGCCCGCCCTGGCTTGGGAAAAGCTTTTGCCCCCCGCGGATCTCCCGCCGGCACCCGCGCCGCCGGGCGGCCCCGGATTGATCAGTTTCGCGAGCTCGCGTCCTGCCGAGGATCTGTTCCCGCTCGAGGACCTGCGCCGCTCGGCTGAGGAAGTGCTGGCGGGGCCGGATGCGGCGGCCATCCTCCAGTTGGGGTCGCCCTTGGGCTATCCTCCCCTGCGCCAGTATCTGGCGGCGGAGGCGCGGAAACGCGGGCTGCTGCGCGATGGCGACGACGTGATTGTCACCAGCGGCTGCCAGCAGGCCCTGGACTTGCTGGCCAGGGTTCTGGTGAGGCCAGGCGATGCCGTCCTGGTGGAAGATCCGGTCTATCCGGGCCTGAAGAACGTGTTCCTGCGGGCGGGCGCGCGTGTGGCGGGGGTGCCGGTAGGCCCCGGAGGAATCGACCTGGACGAGTTGGGGCGGCTGTTGGGGCGCCTCCGTCCGCGGCTGGTCGCGGTGACGCCCGACTTTCAGAATCCGACCGGCGCGACCTTGGAGGTCCATGCGCGCCAAAGCCTCTTGCGCATGGTGCGGGAGGCCGGCGCGGTGCTCATCGAGAACGACATCTACGGCGAGCTGCGCTACGACGGGGCGGCTCAGCCCCCGATGAAGCGGTTGGACGAGTCCGGGGACACGGTCCTGGTAAGCAGCTTTTCCAAGGCGGGCTTTCCGGGTCTGCGCGTGGGTTGGGTGATCGCGCCCAAGCTCCTGGTGGCGCGGCTGGCGGAGGCCAAACAGGCTGCGGACCTGCACACGGATCATCTCTCGCAGGCCGTGCTGCTGCGCTTCGCCGAATCGGGCAGACTGGCGGCGCACCGCGAGCGTGTGCGTGCGGCCGGGGCCGAGCGGTTGCGGGCGCTGCTGGGCGCCCTGGAAAAACATTTCCCAAAGGGAACGTTTTATTCGCGGCCCCAGGGCGGCATGAACGTGTGGGTGCGCCTGCCCGGGGGCCTGGACGCCGCAGGGCTGCTGCCGCGGGCCTTGGCCGAAGGCGTGGCCTACCTGCCCGGGGCGTACTTCGAGGTCTCGCGGCGCGATCCATGCGCCTTGCGGTTGAGTTTTGCCGGCCTGCCGGCGGAGAGAATCCGCCGCGGGGTTGAAATCCTGGGTCGGCTGCTGCGGAACGAGTTGCGACACGCGCGCGGCGGCGAAGGCTACGAGCCCGCGCCCGCGCTGGTTTGAGATTTTGGGGGCGCCGGCCACGGCGGCCCCGAGGAGGTCGACAGCATGTTTCTGGACGATGCGTTTCGCGTGAAAGTCGGATTGGCGGAGATGCTGAAGGGCGGCGTAATCATGGACGTCACCAACGCCGAGCAGGCGCGGATCGCCGAGAAGGCCGGCGCGGTCGCCGTCATGGCGCTGGAGCGCGTGCCGGCCGACATCCGGCGCGAAGGCGGCGTGGCGCGGATGGCGCCCATCCGCAAGATCCGCGAGATCATGGAGGCGGTCTCGATCCCGGTGATGGCGAAGTGTCGCATCGGGCACTTCATGGAGGCGCGGATCCTGGAGGCGTTGGGCGTCGACTATATCGACGAAAGCGAAGTGCTCACGCCGGCCGACGAGGAGCATCACGTGGACAAACGGGCCTTCAAGGTGCCGTTCGTCTGCGGGGCGCGCAATCTGGGCGAGGCCTTGCGGCGCATTGCCGAGGGCGCGGCCATGATCCGGACCAAGGGCGAGGCCGGCTCGGGCAACGTGGTCGAGGCCGTGCGGCACATGCGCGCCATTCAACGGGAGATCCGCCAGCTTACGGTGATGGGCAAGGAGGAGCTGGCGGCGGAAGCCAAGAGGCTGGGGGCGCCGCTGGAGCTGGTCGAGTGGGTGGCCGAGCACGGCAGACTGCCGGTGCCCAATTTCTCTGCCGGAGGCATCGCGACGCCGGCCGATGCGGCGCTGGTCATGCAGTTGGGCGCCGAGGCGGTGTTTGTGGGTTCGGGGATCTTCAAGAGCGAGGATCCCGAAGCGCGTGCGCGAGCCATCGTGAAAGCGGTCACCTACTACAACGACCCGCAGAAACTGCTGGAGGCCAGCGAGGAGCTGGGCATGGGCATGCCGGGTCTGGACGTTGCGCACCTACCCGAATCCCAGCGGCTCGCGGTACGCGGCTGGTGAGGACTCTCCGTCCATGAGAAGGGTCGGCGTGTTGGCATTGCAGGGGGACTTCGAGGCGCACGGGAAGGCGCTGGAGCAAGCAGGAGCGCGTCCGGTCATGGTTCGCAGGGTCACGGAGCTCGACGGGCTGGACGCGCTCGTCATCCCGGGCGGTGAAAGCACGACCATGCTCCGGTTGCTGGAGGATGAAGGCATGTTCGAGGCGCTCCGGGTCTTCGGCCGCCAGCGGCCGATCCTAGGCACGTGCGCGGGCGCGATCCTGCTGGCCGGCGAGGTGACGAACCCGCCGCAGCCTTCCCTGGGGCTAATGGACATCGTCGTCGAGCGCAACGCCTACGGACGACAGCTGGAAAGCCGCGTGGTCCGGCTCGAGCCGGAGCCGGAATTCGCGCGCGCCGCCGGGGAGGGCGAGCTGGAGGCGGTTTTCATCCGCGCGCCGATCATCCGCCGCACGGGACCGAATGTGCGCGTTTACGCGCGCTATCTCGGCGATCCGGTGCTCGTGGCGGAAGGACGCCACATGGCGGCGACGTTCCACCCCGAGCTGAGCGCGGACCGACGGGTGCACCGCCTGTTCGTGGAGCAGGTGGAGCGCGGGGCTGCTACGGCAGGATGATGTTCGAGGAGCGCTCGCGCTCGGCCTGCCGACGGCGCTGCCACTCCCGGACCAGCTGGTGGATGAAGGCCCTGCCGCGCGGCCTTCCGTTGTGGGCGACGTGGTGGAGCCGCTGCAGGAAGACCAACGCGCCCAGAATGTCGGCATCGCGGTAGGGTGTGGTCCCGCGGGCTTCGCGTATCCGCCGGCGCGTTTCCTCGATTTCGCTGCGCACGGTGCGGTGGATGGCTCCGGCGAGCGGATTCGCCGGGAGAGTCTCGTAATAGAGGCCCGTCTCCAACGTACGGTAGGTGCGCACGAGCGAGTCCAGGGCCTCGCGCACGTCGGAGTCGACGATGCCGGGCACCTCGAGGGCCATGCGGGCGATGGCATCTGCCGCCAGGCCGATCAGCCCCGCGTTGCGGTCGATGAAATCCTCGGTCAACTCGACTTCGGGCGTGGGCGGCTCGCCGGCGCCGGCCGGCAGCCGCTCGAAGCGACGCGCTTCTTCAAGGTAGGGGCAATCGAGCGGGCAGCTTACGGTGACCTCACGCTCGGTGCCGCAGCAGACCGAGCAGATCTCGCCCCGGATGCCGGGGCAGGCGCGCCGCGCGCGACGGGTCTCGCATAGTTCGCAGAGATTGCTGGTTGCACCTGCCATTAGGGGAATCTTTCCCGTGCAGTGGCGTTCGATCCTATCGTATCATCCGGCTGATGCGACGCACCGACGTGTTCGTGAAAGTCGAGCTGGAGCACGAGGACTGGGAGCGCCCGGAGGATCTGGCCGAAGAGATCTGCCGGCATTTGCGCAAGCTGCACGGCGTCAGGCTGGCCGAGCTCTCCAGCTACGTTACGCACGAGGAGAGCGGGTTCCGCGGGTCCTCATAGGCCGAGGCGGCGACAGGTGCGGCGGAGGAAACCGTCGGTCATGCCTGCGATGTAGTCGCAGATGACCCGATGGGGCGCGCCGTGCGCCGCCAGCACGGCGTAGGGTTCGGGCAGTCGGGAGGGATCTTCCAGGTAGTATTGGAACAGGGCCGCGATGGCAGCGGTCGAGCGCCGGCGCTCCTCGCGCACGGGGGCGGAATCGTAGACGCGCCGCCACAGAAAGTCTTTGAGCTGGCGCGCGAGCCCGGCGGCATCGGCGCTGAGGGTCACAAGCCGGTGCGGGTGGCGACGGACGTCCTCGACATCGGCGACGCCCGACTCGCCCACCGCCCTCACGGTTCCCTGGATCAGTCCGGTCACCAGGCGATCGATCAGCCGGCGCAGGATCTCGTGAAAGCGGATGCGTTCGGGCGCCTCGGGGAACAGGCGTGCAACCTCCTCGGCTGCTTGGCGGAAGCCGGCGATCTCCTCCGCCGCTTCCTGAAAGCTGAAGAAGCCGGCCGAATAGGCGTCGTCCAGATCCGCGGTGTTGTAGGCGATTTCATCGGCCGCATCGATCAACTGGGCCTCGAGCGGTGGGCGCAAGCCGGGCAGGTATTCGTCCAGATCGGGCTGCCGGCCGGGTTCCAGCTCGCGCGAGTGTTTGACGATGCCTTCGCGCACCTCGAAGGTGAGGTTCAGGCCCGGGAAGCGGGCGTATCGCTGTTCGAAGCTCTCGACAATGCGCAGCGCGTGGAGGTTGTGATCGAAGCGTTCGCCGAAACGCCGCATCTGGCGGTCGAGTTCCTCTTCGCCCGCGTGAGCGAAGGGAGGGTGCCCGATGTCGTGCGCGAGGGCCAGCGCCTCGGTGAGGTCTTCGTCCAGGCCCAGCACGCCGGCGACCGTACGTGCGATCTGCGCGACCTCGATGGTGTGCGTCAGGCGGTTGCGGAAGTGATCGGAGAGGTCGGGCGGAAAGACTTGGGTCTTGTCCTCCAGACGGCGGAAGGCGCGGGCATGCACGATGCGATCGCGATCGCGCTGGAAAGGATTCCGGTAAGGATGTTCCGGTTCGGGATAGCGCCGTCCGCGGCTGCGCGCCACGGGGAAGCGCAGGCCGGGCGCGAGCAGGCCCATGGCCCCGATTCACTTGGGCGGGATCTCCGCCAACAGCGACAGCGAATGCCGGCTGATCACGCTGCGCTCAGTGCGCAGCGGTTCGAGCAGCTTGCGCGCCTCTTCCGGGCGTCGGTCCTTGATCAACTCGGCCAGGAGAATGGTGGCGTGTTCCTTGGAGACGAAGTCGGTCGGCTTGTCGATCAGCGAGCGCAGCAATTTTTCGGCCTCGCCCAGCTTGCCCTGGGCGCGGTAGATGTCGCTGAGGGCGATCTTGGCGAGCGAGGCGTAGTGCGCCTGGCGCGATTCCGCCACCTGCTTGAGGCGCCGCTCGGCCTCCGCCAGGTCGCCGCGATCGGCGGCCATCGTTCCCAAGTAGTAGATTGCGATCAGCCCCTCCGGGGAGCGAGGATGGCGGGCGGCCAGCTCGGAGAAGGCCTTCAGCGCGGCCTTGTTTTTTTCCTCTTCGCTGGGGTAGCCGGGCAGGAAGGGGTTGCCGGTCTGTCCGACGGGTGCGTTGTAAATCGCCAACGCCTGGTTGAGGGCCTCCTGCCGGAGGGCGCGCTGATGGCGCCGGTACCAGCTACCCGCTGCGAGCAGCACGAGACCGGCGAGAATGATTGCGCCGTAGCGTATGATCTCCCGACGATGGGTTGCGAAGAACTCGACCGTCTCACTGACCTCGGTGACGAACTTATCGGTCTTGAGCTCCTTGCGGGTGATACGATCCACGTTGGCCTCGCTGGCAGGTCTAAGACGATTTTAGCGTGCCCGGACGCGGGCGTGGCGTCCGGCTCGGCATCAAGTCCCGAAGCTGCGGATGGCCGTGATCTCGTTGTCGTAAATGTCGAAGATGGTGTAAAGCTTGGTGATCTGCAGCAGATCGTTGACGCGCTTGGTCAGATTGACGAGCTTGAGCTGGCCGCCGGCGTTCGTCACCGAGGTGTAGCCGGACACCAGTTCGCCTATGCCGGAGCTGTCGATATAGGAGACGTCGGCCAGGTTCAGCAGGATCTTGCGATGGCCCTTCGCCAGCAGCTCGCGAATGGTTTCGCGCAGGCTGCTCGACCCTTCTCCCAAGGTAATCCTTCCGGAGACGTCCACCACGGTAACGTCACCTACCTGCCGGGTGCTAAGTCGTACGCTCACTTGAATCCTCCTCGCTGGAACTTTGCCGGGCGGCGTCCGCTACGGCCGCCGGACATATTTGACCAAGGTGACTTCCGCGCCTTTTTGCGGGGCGCGGCGCACGTGGAACTCGTCCACGAAGGCGCGGATCAGGAAGATTCCACGCCCGGATTGTTGCAGAATGTTTTCCTCGGCGACCGGGTTGGGCAGGGATTCCGGCCGGAAGCCTTCGCCCTCGTCCGTCACGGTCACCGTGAGCCGATCTTTCGTCGCTAGGATGCTCAAGTAAACCTTCTTGCGGGCATTATAGCGATTTCCGTGGACGACGGCGTTGATCACGGTTTCGCGCACCGCCATGCCGAAGCGATGCTGTTCGTCCTCGTCGAGGCCGGCCTCGCGCGCCACGGAAACAGCCAGTTCCTCGGCCGCGTCAGCGCTTTCCAGGCGACTTTCCAGGCTGCGATCGATGCGATAGGTCTCGCGGGCGGTCTCTTCGGCCATGGCGTTCCGACAGCGCCGCCGCGCGCTGCCGGCGGCCCGCCGGGTCGAACCGATAGGGTACTGAAAGGCCGGGCGGAAAGTCAAACACCGGGCCGGCGAAGGAGACTAAAGGCCGGCCGGCGCCCGCACGATTAAGTTCAGGTGCGCACGAAGGCGTTTTCGGCGGCCGGGGAACTGGCGGGATCTCTGCTGGAGGAGTTGCGCGCGCCGCTGCTCGAGCTGGCGCGTCTGGCGGCGCCCGATCTGCCGCGTCTGCAAAGGCTGGCGACCCAGCGGTGGAGGACGGCCGGCGTGCCGCCCGCCGTGCGGCGGGCGCTAGCGCCCGTCACGTGCATCGGGGCTGCGGCCGTGTTGGCGGAGGGGCGTCCCCTCGCAGACTATTTCGAGCAGGTGGACTACCACGGCCGCCGGCTCGCCAAGCTCGAGGTCGCTCCGGGGCGGGTGGCGCTCGAGATGGGTTGGGCGGGTCGGCACCTGGGGCGGCTGCTGCGGCGAGCGGCGCCCGCGCACTTCAATCGATTGGGCACGGCATGGCGGCAACTCGATCTCGCCGCCCTGCTTGTTCTGCATCACGCCTATTACCGGGTCCGCGAGGCTGAGGCCGAGGCTTTCCACGAGCTTTTCTGCGCCGAACTGGAAGCGAGGGACCACCGGGAGCTGATCGAGCGGTGCCTGAATACGCTAGTGCGATGGGCGCGGGCCGATGCGGCGGCGTTGTATCTGCGGGAGAGCGACGGCTCGAGCTGGCTGCAGGCGGGACGCTGGCCCCGGGGTAGCGCTGCGTCGCTTCCGGCCCTCCCACGTGGAATCGAGCGGCGTCTGGCAAGGCCGCGGCAAATCGTCATGGGTTCCGCAGCCCGCGACCTCGTGCCGGAGGAATCATGGCGCAGGGAGTTTTCGACCTGCTGGTCGGTGCCGCTGCTGGCGGACGGGTCGCTGGCGGGGGTGCTCCAATTGGGCTTCCGCAAGCCTTACGAGTGGCTCCCGCGGGAGCTACGCGTGCTCACGGTGGCGGCCGAACGCATTCTCGCGGCGTCCGAGAAGGCCCGGCTGGCCGAAGAACTCCGCACGCGTGAGGAGCAGATCCGCGCGCTCGCTTCCCAGATGGTGCATGTCGAGGAGGCGGAGCGGCAGAGAATCAGTCAAGAGCTGCACGACGAGGCCGGCCAGAGCCTGTTGTGCCTGAGGCTGCGGCTGGAGATGCTGGAGCAGCAGGCGGGGACCGAGGATGGGCTCAGGCGCGGCCTGGCGGAAGCGCGGCGGATGGTCGAGCGGAGCATAGAGGAAATCCGCCGGTTGGTGGCGGACCTCAGTCCGGCGGTGCTCGAGCACTTGGGGCTGGAGGCGGCGCTGCGACGACTGATCTCGCGCTTCGAGAGGAGCTACGGCATTCCGGTGCGCGCGGAGCTCCGGCTGCGACGCGAAGTACCCAAGCGGTTGGAGCGCGTGCTTTACCGCTTGGTGCAGGAGTGTCTGACGAACGCGGGCAAACACTCCCGGGCGCGGCGTCTAAACCTTTCCTTGCAGTCTGACGATAAGCGGGTGAGGGTGCGCGTGGAGGACGACGGCGTGGGCTTCCGGGTGGGCGAGGTCCTGGCCGACTCTCGCGGTCTCGGCCTGCGCGGGATCAAGGACCGTGTGGAGCTGTTGGGCGGCCGCCTGGAGCTCCGGAGCGCACCGGGCCGCGGCACCGTGATCGCGGTCGAGCTGCCCGCACCGGAGTTGGCGCCACGCCGGCGCCAAGCGGGCCATGCGTCTCCCGCATGAGCAAGCAGGCCAAAGGGCGCGTTGCCGTGGGGCGAGCACCAAGGCCGCAGGGGCGTCTTCGGCGCAAGGAGGCCGGCGAAAGGTAAGTCACCATGGGCAAGATCCGAATCCTGCTGGTGGATGATCACACACTGTTCCGGCAAGGTTTGCGGACGCTGATCTCCGCCGAACCGGACATGGAAGTCGTGGGGGAGGCTGGGGAGGCGGGCGAAGCCGTCGCCAAGGCCGCCGAGTTGCGCCCCGACGTGGTGCTGATGGATATCGGCATGGCGGGCGCGTCGAGCTTCGAAGCTGCCCGACAGATCCGGCGCAACCGGCCCGAGACGAAGGTGCTGTTCCTGACCATGTATGACGACGAGGACTACCTCGTCGAAAGCATGGAAGTGGGCGGCAGCGGCTACGTTCTCAAGGATACGCCTGCGGCTCAATGCCTGGCCGCCATTCGCGATGTGCACCGCGGCGGCAGCTACCTGAGCCCGCGCATGCTCTCGCAACTGGTGGACGACTTCAGGAGCCGGCTGCGGAACGGACCGCGCGTGCCGCGTTTCGCGACGCTCACGGCGCGCGAGAAGGAGGTGCTCAAGCTGCTGGCTGAGGGCAACTCGGTCAAGGAGATCGCCTGTCAACTGAACCTGAGCGTCAAGACCGTCGAAGCGCACAAGTTCAACCTGATGCGCAAGCTGGACATTCACAACAAGGCCCAGCTGGTGCAGTACGCCATCCAGAAGAAGATCATCAAGATCCCGATGCCTGCCTGAGGGGGCGCAGCCCCGCCGATCAGGCCGGAGGCCCGGCCGGCAGTGTGCTTGTCGGGCGACGCCGCGAGAGTGGCTGGCTGTGCGGTCTCCCGCCATCGCGGCCGCGAGCTTCGCGCTCAGAGCGCAGCTCGCGTCAGCGAGGGTGGCTGAGCCCGGGTTTCCAGCGATTGCCGGGCGAAGTCAACGGTCAGGCGAACGGGGGCAACGACGGGCCCGGTTCGGGCCTAGCAACCGCGCGGAAGCGGCCGGCGCGCATCCATGGCCGGGAGCCGGCGCCGCGACGCAACCAATCGCGACCCTCGAGTTAGCCGAGGCCAGCGCCGTGCAGGGGTTGCTCTGCGGTCGCCGCGGGTGACAGCGCCGAGCAGGCCGGTGCCCATACCCACGTAGTCGCCCGGCAGCAGGCCCAATCGAATACTCGCCCGGGAACGCGGGACCGAGTGCCGGCGCGGCAACGCCGGAAAGGGAACCCTCGCAGGTGAACGGTGCGGATGCCGGTCGTCGGGCTAGAATTGACGCATGGGTCCCGGAATTACTCGTCGAAGGGCGCTGACGCTGGCTGCCACGGTCTCTGTCGGTCGCGCGGCCAACCGGCCCTTGCGCCTGGGTGGGCCGATTTTCCTCAAAAGCGACGATCCGCGGGAGCTCGCACGGGAGCACCGCAGGCTGGGTTACAGCGCCGCCTATTGCCCTCCCGCGAAACTGGAGGACCGCGAGCGACTGCGGGAGATCGAGAAGGCCTTCGCAGCCGAGGACGTCGTTATCGCCGAGGTGGGCGCCTGGGCGAACCTCCTCGATCCCGACGAGGCCAAGCGCAAGAAAAACTTCGAGTACGTGCGCGATCGCCTGGCGCTGGCCGACGCTGTGGGCGCGCGCTGCTGCGTGAACATCGCCGGATCATACAACCCCAAGGTGTGGTACGGTCCGCACCCCAAGAACTTCTCGAAGGAATTCTTCGATGCGGCGGTCGAGAATGCGCGGCGGCTGATCGACGAGGTCAAGCCTCGGCGGACGCGTTTTGCGTACGAGATGATGGGCTGGGCCATCCCGGATTCGCCCGACAGTTATGCGCGGCTCCTGAAAGCGATCGACCGGAAAGCGTTCGGCGTGCACATCGACGTAGCCAACGGCATCAACAGTCCTGAGCGGTTCTACCGGAACAGCGAGTTCATCCGCGAGTGCTTCCGACGCCTGGGCCCGTGGGTCGTTTCGTGTCACGCCAAGGATCTGGAGTGGATCGTCGAGATGAACGTGCATTTCGTGGAGGTAATCCCCGGGCGCGGCCAACTCGATTATCGGACGTATCTGAGCGAGCTGGCAAGGCTACCCGTGGATGCCCCGCTCATGCTGGAGCATCTGAAAACGCCCGAGGAGTACGAAGAGGGCAAGCGGTATATCCAGAATCTGGCCCGCGAGCTGGGATTGAGTTTAGCCTGAGAGCAGGAGTCTTGGGATGAGACGGAGAGAGTTCTTGGCATTTCCTCTCGCTGCGGCGGCGAGTGCGACAGGACGGCTTCCGATCCGCAAGGGCATTCTCCTGAGCATGTTGCCCCGGAATCTGAGTTACGCGGAGCGTTGTCGGCTGGCGCGCGAGGCAGGCTTCGAAGAAATGGAAGTGGGCACGGTCGAGGATCCGGCGGAGGCGACCGAGATCAAGAAGGCGGCCGAAGCAGCGGGCCTGCGCATCCACTCGGTCATGAACCAGGCGCACTGGAAGTATCCGCTTTCTTCGGCGGATCCGGCCGTCGTGGAACAAAGCATCAAGGGCATGGAGACCAGCCTCGAAAACGCGCGGCTGTGGGGTGCGGACGTGGTGCTGCTGGTTCCGGCGGTGGTCAACGCGGAGACGGGCTACCGGCAGGCTTGGGAACGTTCGCAGCGACAGATCCGGCGTCTGCTGCCGTTGGCCGAGAAGTACAGGATCGTGATCGCGGTGGAGAACGTTTGGAACAAGTTCCTGCTCAGCCCGCTCGAGTTTGCGCGCTACGTGGACGAGTTTGAGAGCCCGTGGGTGCGGGCGTATTTCGATGTGGGCAATGTGGTGCTGTTCGGCTTCCCGGAAGACTGGATCCGAACCTTGGGCGGTCGGATCGTGCGCGTGCACTTGAAAGATTTCCGGTTCCGCAAGCGCGTGGCCGAGTTCGTCAATCTGGGCGAAGGGGACGTCAACTGGCCTGCGGTGTACCAGGCGCTGGCCGAGATCGGATACAAGGGGCCGGCCACGCTGGAGCTGCCCGGGGGCGATGCCGAGTACCTGAAAGATCTCAGCCGCCGTGTGGATCGCATTCTGGAAGGAGGCCGGAACGTGAGCGGCGGCGCGACGGGTTGAGCTGGTGAGGTGAACTGCGCACTCGGCTTTCTGCTCACCGGCCGCCCCAGCGTACTGGGCTGGAGGGCAGGGCGGGCCGGAGGGTGACGGTCTTTGGTCACCAGCCGCCAAGAAGTCGTCACCGCCGATCTCACGAGGCCAGGAAGTGGCCGGCGCTCAGACCTGCGGATTCCAGTGCGACAGCCATGCGGGCCAGCGCCGATTTGTGGATCTGCGAGACGCGGCTCTCGTTGATGCCGAGCATGCCGCCGATTTCCTTCATGGTCAGGTCGTTGCCGTAGTAAAGCACGACCACTTTGCGGTAGCGCTCGGGCAAGGTTTGCATGGCGCGAGCCAGCGCCCGGCGCAGTTCCGTACGTGCACAGATCCGATCGGGCCTGCAATCCGGCTGCGCGGGCACCTCGGGCGGCGGCAGATCGTCGCCTTCGCGGCGCGATCCCATCGAGACCAGGCCGATGTGTTGCAGGTCGGCCAGCATCTGGCGCCAGCGCTCCAGATCGACTCCCATGCGCTCAGCGACCTCGGCCTCGGTAGGATTCCGGTGCAGGATGGCCGCCAGATCGCGGGTGACCGCCTCGAGTTTCTTGTGGCGCCGACGCATGTCGCGCGAGGCCCAATCGAGTTGGCGCAGGCTGTCGAGAATCGCGCCTTTGATGCGGTGCTTGGCGTAGCTGGAGAAGGCCACTTTCTTTTCGGGCCTATACTTCGCGACCGCATCGAAGAGGCCGAGAATGCCTGCATGCACCAGATCGTCCAGCTCCACGTGGACGGGCAGGCTCTCGTGAACGCGCAGCGCAATGGCACGCACCAGCGGCAGGTGCTCGAGGATGATGCGGTCGCGGCGGGCCTGATCATCCGGGGACTGCGCCTGGGCGGAGCGGGTCGCTGTCTTGGTTCCCTTCGCAGGTGTGTGTGCTCTCGACATTGCCGTTCGGGCAGACACATAAGCAAGCGTGCCTCCAAGCGGGCAGGAATTCCTATGCGGGAAACACCCGAGCGAGCGCTCGGAGGAAAACCCTAGAGGGACGAAAGGATTGCCCGGCGACCCTTCAGGGCGGGCGTGCGGCGTCCGTCAGCGCTGCGCTCGTGTGGGTGGAAGAAGCGGAACAGACGGAGGCCCGCAGCTGTTTCGTCTCGCGCCGTGTGTTTCATTTTGAAACCGGACGGGCCGGTTCAGCTTTTCAAGAAGGCGTAAATCTTGTCGCGGATGCCAGGTGGATCGAAACCTGCTGCGGCGTAGATCTCCGCTGGAGTACCGGAGCGCTGGAAGCGGTCAATCCCAAAAATGCGGCCGTGCCAATCCGGCGGCAGCAGCAGCGGGTAGAGGAAGCCGCTCCAGCCGGTGTGGAACGCCATCAGGCGGGTACGGTCCTCGTCGGAGAGAATGCGTCGAGCGTGTTCGGGGTTCTGGCGTCGCAGTTCTTCAAAGAGCTGCGGCGCAGTGACGGCGATGAGCTTGAAGTCAGCCCTGTCCTCCAGCTCGGGGAGCGCCGCCAGCACGTTGGCCATCATCTGGCCGCCGCAGACGGCCAGCGCGACCTTACGTTTGCCGTTGTGGGCGTAGTCCTTGAAGACGTAGGCGCCGTGAATCGCCTCGCGCGCCGGAGGCACCCCGTTGCCGCGGCGGAAAACGGGCACGGGCGGGCGGACCACGGAGAAGGCGACCGGCTCGCCCCGGCTGAGGGCGTGAAACAGCATCTCGACGGCTTCGTTGGCGTCCAGAGGCTTGTAGACCTTGATGCCCGGGTAGGCCGAGAACAGAGACATCCAGAAAAGGCCGTGGTGGGTGGGACCGTCTTCTCCGGTTTCGGGCCCGTCATGCGCCGCCAGCAGAATGAAGAAGGCGCGCGAGCGGGGATTCACGTCGTTGCCGATGAGCGCCATACGCACCGCGTTGGCCATCATCACGGAGAAAACCCCGTAGCTGGCGAAGACGGTCATGGGGCGGTAGCCGCCGGGCAGCGTATCCGCGGCCATGGAGACCGACATCATGGCCATGTTCTGTTCGGCGATGCCAAACCGGATGCCGCGCCCCAGCGGGTGGTCACGACTGAGGAGCCCGCGAACCTGCTCGGCTTTGCCGGTGAGGATGGACTTGGCCAGGTCGCCGGCTCCGATCCAGAAGAATGGGCAGCGCTCCATGACCCAGGCGAACCAGGCTTCGGTGGCGCGGCGGGTGGGGACGTTCTCGCCCTCGGGGAAGACCAGCTCCGCAGGTAGGGGTTCGGGCCGTTGGAGGCTGCGATAATCGATTGGCTGCTCCTCGTTGAGGGCTTTCTTGAGCACGTGAACGAGGTGGGGTTCCGGGGGCACTCGCGAGCGCGCGGCCTGGAGGCGTCCGATCAGGTAGTTCACGTCGGCGGCGTCCAGTTGCGAGAGCACGATGTCCAGGGCCTGCGCGGGTGTGGCTTGCTCGTCCAAGGGGAAGCCCAGAGCGCGCATCAGTTCGAGGTACTCCGCGTGAGGCAGGGGCGTGCCGTGCGAATCGGCCGTACCCTCGAGTTTGCCGTAATGTTTCCCCTTGATCGTGTGATAGAGAACGACAGTCGGCTTGCGATTGCCGAAGCCGGCCACGGCCAGACGGATGGCCCACGCCAGCTCCCGCGGGTTGTGGCCGTCGGCTTCGATCACATTCCATCCGAACGCGATCCAGTGGTTCAGATAGGGGAAAGGAAGAACTTGAGCGATGGGTCCGTCGATGCCGAAGCGGTTGTAATCGAGCAGAACGGTCAGGTTCTCGATGCCCAAATTGGAGGCGAGGTTGCGCGCCTCGTAGCTCATGCCCTCTTCGGTTTCGGCGTCGCCGGCGATGACGAAGACGCGCGTGGGCAGGCCGCAGGAGCGGTGCAGGACGGCCATGCCGAGCGCAGCGGAGAGACCATGGCCAGAGGAGCCCGTGCACGCATCGGCCAGCGGGGAGTGGGACTCGACGTGACCGCTCGGGCCGCCCAGACGTCGGAAGCGCAACAGGTGCTCCGGGTAAGTGGCAGCCGCGGCCGCATCCGGGTTCAGCCGCTCGCCCTTGCGACGCAGGCACTCGTAGATGAGGGCCACCAGCGCATGGAACAGCGGCGTGCAGTGGCCTGCGGACCACACTACGCGGTCGCGTCCGGGGTGCTTGGGATCCCAGGCATCGAAGGCCAGCATGCCTGAAGCCAGTAACGTGAGCACTGCCTCGGTTTTCGAGGAGGAGCCGCCCGGATGACCCGAGCGCGCTGCGTCCACCGCAGTGAAGGCCAGACCGCGCACGATGCGAGCCAGCCGCGCGATGCGATGCTCGTCCAAGCCCTCGATCGAGCTCAGCGGCAGGCTGCGAAGGTCGAAGTACACGGAACCGTCGGCCTGGCGGCGCACGCGAATCGGGTACTCATGCTCGAGGGTTTCCAGCGCACCGGGCTGGGCCAAATCGAGCAGGTTGATCGACATTTGCTTGCCTCCTGGTCAAAACAGGCTTGCGTCGGCTTCTCCGCGCCCCGGACCGCCGGCGCGGGCCAATGGACACTATCCATTGACGGCGGGGCCGCTGTCAAACGGCCAAGCGGCGCCTCATGCGGCAGCCGGGGTCTCGCGGAGCAATTCCGAAAGGATGCGCATGGCGGCCTGCTTGCCGGCCTCGCCGACTTCTCCGATCGGACCCACGCAACTCGGGCAGCCCGATTCGCACTGGCAGCCGGCGATCAGCTCGGCCGCGTGGCGCAGGAGGGGGCGCACGCTGCGAAACAGTTGCGGACTGAGTCCAACCCCGCCGGGATAGGCGTCATAAAGGAACAGGTCCGGCTCGAACATTCTCACCGCCCCGCCTGTTTCCTCTCCCACCGCAATGCCGATATCGCGCGGATCCGACATCAGCAGGAAGGCGGCCACGGTTCGCAGCACGTTGGCGAGCCCGGTGAGGCCGCTCTGGATTTCGGTCGGCGTCAATTCCCCGAGCCGTTCGAGGAAAGCGCGGGGGAAATGCAGCCAAAAGGCGGTGGTATGCATTTCCTGCTCCGGCATGGAAAGGTTGCCCGCGCCCACGTTCTCCATGGTGTAGAAGCGGACTTTCTTAAACCCGACAATCTGGCGATTCACGCGCACGTCGCCGTGTGCGGCGCGCGCGTCTCCCACCGGCGCCGATTCCAATTCCTCGAGTACCTTGACCTGGGTGTAGTCGATGGCGTCGGTAAAGTAATCGCATTCTACTCGGCGCACATAGGCTTTGCGTCCTTCGTAGTCGAATCGCTCGACCTGATATTGCCGCGCTTCGTGCAGGTAAATGGCTTTCTCGTGCAGAGCGGTCAAGGCGGAGGGGAAATCGACCTCCGCGATGACCTCCGGTTCTTCGGTGATATCGACCACGACGAAGTTGTCGCTGGTCACCGCGCGCAGGCTGACGGCGTCTGCGGGGTACGTGTCGGAAGTCCAATGCCAAGCGTCGCCGGAGTGGTGCAGCAGGCGCAGTTCCTCGAGGAAGCGGCACAGCGGCTCCACGGCGTGGGGGCCGAACTTCTCGCCTTCGCGCAGCGGCAACTCGAAGGCGGCGCACTTGAGGTGGTTGACGAGGATCTCCAAGTTATCGGGGTTGACGTAGGCATGCTCGGACGACTGCGAGAAGAAGTAATCGGGATGCTCGATGATGTACTGATCGAGCGGGGCGCTGGAGGCGACCAGCACGGCGACGGAAGCCGACCGGCGGCGGCCCGCACGGCCTGCGCGCTGCCAGGTGGAAGCAATGGTGCCCGGGTAGCCGGCCATGACGACGGCGTCGAGAGACCCGATGTCGATGCCCAGCTCGAGGGCGTTGGTGGCGGCGACACAGCGGATGCGACCTTCGCGGAGCCCGCGTTCGATCTCGCGCCGCTCGCGCGGCAGATAGCCTCCGCGATAGCCACGCACGGCGCCGGGCGGCAGAGGCAGGCGTGCGGCGGCGTCCTTGAGGTAGGTGACAAGGACTTCGGTGGCCAGCCGGTTGTTGGCGAAAACCAACGTTTGCAGGCCGCGCTCGAGAAACTCCGTCGCCACCCGCCGCGCCTCCCCCAGGTAACTGCGGCGAATACCAAGCTGGCGATTGACCACGGGAGGGTTGTAGAAGATGAAATATTTCTCGCCGGCCGGGGCGCCATTGCGATCCACCAGTTCGACGGGCTCTTCGAGCAGCCGTTCGGCGAGCTCACGCGGGTTGGCGATGGTGGCCGAGCAGCAGACGAAGCGCGGCGAGGAGCCGTAGAAGGCGCAAATGCGCTTCAGCCGCCGAATCAGGTTGGCGAGATGGCTGCCGTAGACGCCCCGGTAAGTGTGCAGCTCGTCGATGACGAAGTAACGCAGTTTCTCGAAAAGCTTCGCCCAACGGGTGTGGTGGGGCAGGATGCCGGTGTGGAGCATGTCCGGGTTGGTGAGCACGATGTTGGCCCGTTCGCGGATGGCGCGGCGGGCATCTTGCGGGGTATCGCCGTCGTAGGTGAAGGCCCGCACCTCGGCGCCCATTGAGTCGACAAGGGTCTGGAGTTCGTGGAGCTGGTCTTCCGCAAGGGCCTTGGTGGGGAAAAGGTAGACAGCGCGCAGTGCGTGGTCTTGAAGAAGGTCGTTGAGAACCGCCAGGTTGTAACATAGCGTCTTTCCGCTCGCCGTAGGGGTGACGACTACGACGTTGTGGCCTGTGGCGAGCAGACGGAAGGCCTCGGCCTGGTGCGAGTACAGGCGCTGGATGCCTTGAGCGGCCAGGGCCTGGCGGAGCCGCGGGTCGACCTCTTCGGGGAAGGCCGTGTACTCGCCCGGGCGGGCCGGCTGCCGGCGTATGGCGCGCACGGGTGAGGGTTCTCGAGCGGCGAGGTTCTGGAAATGCTCGAGGAAGGCGTCGAGACCGCCGCGGCGGGTCAAGCCGGTCTCCGGATCGGGCAGCTCCGGGAAATCGAAGGTGAGGTTCGCGGGCATCGCTTTCGCCTTTTCTTTGCTTCAGTATACGCCAGACGGTGTGCCCGCGTTCACTCGCTCAGGCGGGTGAAGGCGTAGCGATCCAGCGTGGCGGCGATGAGGAAAGTGGCCTTCTCGGGGTCGGCGGTGACACGGAGGACCGAGCCCAAGCAGTAGAGATCCCTCGGACCCTCACGCTTGTCCGCGCACGGCCACTGGATCACGTATTCGATTCGTTCGCCCACTGGGATCTCGCAGTTGCTGGCGAAAAGTACGCCGCGCGAGCTAAGGTTGCAGGTTTCGCCCTGTGCCGAAAACGGCGCGGTTCCCCGGCGCACGATGCGCAGGGGCAACCGGATCTGGTAGCGCCGGCTCTTGCGCTGTTCGATCATGTGCGGCTAATTCAGGGTAGGGGCCGGAGACCCCGGCGGTCAATCCGTTACTTGAGCGCTCGGGTTACGGTACGGAAGTTTGAGGCGGTCGGTGAAAGTAAGACGGAGTCCACGGCCTCCGCCGCGTTCCGGCCCGAGCGCCGGGCAAGGTCGAGGGTTAGCGCACGGGGGCTGTTACAATGCGGAAATAAGGTGCTGCGCCGTGCGATCCGCATAGTCGTGGGATTCGGCATGCTCGTCGTCGGGCTGCTTTTATCCCTCCCCGGCGTGCCCGGTCCCGGGTTGTTGATCGCCTTGGGCGGCCTGGCGGTGCTAAGCGAGCATTTTCGATGGGCGAGGCGTGCGGTCAACTGGTTGAGGCGAAAGGCGGCACAGGCGCTAGAAAGGGTGCGGGAACGGGGACGGCCCGCGGTGTGACGTCCCTCGCATTCGTGCTACGCTGATCGTTCCATGCACATTCCCGACGGCTTTCTGCATCCTGCCGTCCTGACGGCGACAGGCGTGCTGAGCGCGTCCTGCGTCGCCGTGGCGGCGCGGAGCGCGCGACGCGGCCTCGAGGAGTCCCGCTTCGCTCTGCTGGGCGTGATGGGGGCGTTCGTCTTCGCTGCTCAGATGGTGAATTTCCCGCTGGGCCTCGGCACGAGCAGCCACCTATTGGGCGGGGTGCTGCTGGCGGTGACCCTTGGGCTGGCGCCCGCCGTGGTAGTGATGACCGCCATCCTGCTGGTCCAGGCCCTGCTCTTTCAGGACGGTGGTGTACTGGCGCTGGGCGCCAACGTGTTGAACATGGGGGTGGCGGGCATCGCGGCCGGATACTTGCCCTACGCCATGTGGGGTCGCGGACGCCTGCGGTGGTTCGCCGTTGTTCTGGGTTGTCTGCTCTCGGTGTTGACGAGCGGCGCCATGGCGATAGCGGAGCTGATTCTCTCCGGGGTGCGGATCCCGGTCGCCCTGTTGTGGACGACGGCTGCGCTGCTGGTGGCAAGCGGGTTGCTGGAGGGTCTGTTGACGCTGGCGGTCTTGCGGGCGTTGCTGGTGCTGCGACCCGGCGCCGTGGAAGCTGCGTATCCCCATCGCGGGCACGTCCTGTTGGGCATGCTGGCTGTCCTGCTGGCCGTGGGCATGGTAGGGGTGGCGTCCGAAGCGCCTGACGTCCTGGAGTCGCTGGCGCAGCGAGCCGGAATCTCGGAACGAGCCCGCGCCTTAGTGGCTGCGCCGCTGGCCGAGTACCGGCTTTCCTGGGCGCCCTCGTCCTGGTGGAGCCAGGCGGCGGCGGGCCTGGCGGGCGTGGCCTTGCTGTACGGCGTTGGCGTGCTCCTCAGGCGCGCCGTGGTCCGACGCAGGAGCGGCTGACTTGCACCACGTCGTACTCGACGAATGGAACCGGCGGCCCGGCTGGTTGCAGAAGCGAGACGCCCGGGCCAAGCTCGTCGTGCTGCTGGCGTACCTGGTGGCGTTGGCGACGATGCCGAGACTGACGCCGCAGGCCGTGATCGGCTTCGGTGCACTGGCGAGCGCGGGGGTGGCGTCGGGTCGCTTGCCGGCGCTCGGCGTAGCGCTGCGAGCCGGCGCGGTTCTTCCCTTCGCGCTCTTTTTCGCTGCGGGCGTGTGGTTGAGCGGCGCCACCGGCAAGGCTGCCGATCTGGTCGTGCGAAGCTACCTGTCGGCCGCGGCGGTGCTGGTGGTGATGGGCGCCACGCCCATGCCCGGCCTGCTGCGGGCCATGGAGTGGCTGGGGGCGCCGCGATTCTTGGTTCAGGTAGCGCACTTTCTCTACCGGTATCTCTTCGTACTCTCCGAACAGGCGCAGCACATGCGGCTGGCTGCCTTGAGCCGCGGCCTGGACCGCGGCGGTTTTCGCAGGAGCCGCAGTTTGTGGAGGGCGGCGGGCGGCGCACTGGCGGTTCTTTTCGCGCGATCGCAGGCGCGGGCCGAGGCGATTCACCGCGCGATGCTGGCGCGGGGTTACGCAGGGCGGCTGGCCGAATTGCGGAACGAGCGGATGGAAGCCGGCGACTGGGTCTTGGTTGCGGCAGGCTTGTTGTTGTGCGCCGGCGTGCGCACGGGCCTGGCTTATGCGGGATAGCGCGAGCGGGGAACCGCTGATCCGGGTGCGCGACCTACGGTTCCGTTACGAGGACGGGACTGCGGCCCTGGACGGGGTAAGTTTCGATTTGTATCCCGGGGAAACGGTCGCGATACTAGGGCCCAACGGGTCGGGCAAGACGACTTTCGTCCTCCATCTGAACGGCCTGCTCCGGGGCGATGGGGAGGTCATTGTTTGCGGCCTGCGTTTGGAAAAGCGGAATCTGGAGGAAATCCGCCGCCGGGTGGGCTTGCTTTTCCAGGACCCGGACGAGCAGCTTTTCATGCCCACGGTCGTCGAGGATGTAGCTTTTGCGCTCCTATGCCGCGGCGTGGCTCCGGCGGAAGCCGAAAAGAAGGCGCGCGCGGTATTAGCCCGGGTGGGTTTGGAGGGGGCAGCAACACGTCCCCCTTACCATTTGAGTGCGGGAGAGAAGCGACGCGCTACGCTGGCTGCGGTGCTTGCGGCCGAACCCGATATTCTCGTGCTCGATGAACCCACCACTTACCTTGATCCGCCCGCCCAGCGGGAACTGTTGACCCTGCTGGCTTCGTTGCCTCAAGCCAAGATCATCGTGACACACGACACAGAGTTTGCGGAGGCCATAGCCCGGCGGGCTGTATTCTTCCAGCGCGGGCGGATTATCGCGGAGGGCAGCGTAGCTGAGCTGCGGCGCCTGTATGGCTGGACCGCGCGTCCTGCGCGCGGAGATACCACTGCCCCGGAGGGCGCGCAGCCGGGTTCGCCGCGATAACTAGAATCAGCCGCCGGCCGCTATCTTCTTTCGGTACTCAGCCCACCGCTTCTTTTGAGCCAGTGAAATCCGCTTACGGGCCTCGGCGCTCAGGGTGCGGCGTTTAGCCGGAGCGGCAACTTTGGCCACCGTTTTAGCGGCGGGCGGACGGCCGCGCCTGATACCGAGCAGCTCGCGTACCTTCCGGATCTGTTCATCAATTCTTTGCCGCTGGAGCTGGAGACCTTCCAGAGCAGCAGCTAGCAACTCACGATTCGGAACCTCTTGTGCAGGTCTCGGCATGGTGAACACCTACCTACACAATAGCACACACCGAGTTAGTTTAGTAAAGTTTCCGCAAAAAACTTAATGTTCGAGAGGGCGGACGGCTATGACCCGACCGATCCAATCTCACCCTGGGATGTTTCGGGCGCCCCGGAGTCGCAGATGATGGTAACCGGCCCGTCGTTGATCAGGTGAACCTGCATCATGGCTTGAAAAACCCCGGTTTCCACGGGCAGCCCGCCGGCGCGCAGCGCTTGCACAAAGCGCTCATAAAGCGCCCGCGCCTGTTCGGGCGGAGCGGCCCGGTCAAAACTGGGGCGTCGTCCCTTGCGGGTGTCGCCGTAAAGGGTAAATTGGGAAACCACGAGGAGTGCGCCTCCGACGTCCCGCACGCTCCGGTTCATCTTGCCCTCCTCGTCCGGGAAAATGCGCAGCCCCGCAATTTTCTCCGCAAGATAGTCTGCGTCCCGGGGGGTATCCTCACGGGCTACGCCCAGGAGCACCAGCAGGCCTCTGCCGATGGAGCCTGTGACGACGCCGTTCACCTCCACGCGGGCCTCACGCACTCGCTGCACGACCGCACGCATATGGTATATAAGTATGCCAGAGTGCGCCCATGATCGAGACCTACGCTTACGCGCGCGCGGGCCTATTGGGCAATCCCAGCGACGGCTATTACGGCAAGACCATATCTTTCGTGGTGCGGAATTTCCGGGCGCGGGTCCTCCTGTACCCTAGCGCCCGGTTGGAGATCCGGCCCTCCAAGGCCGACACCCCCATTTTCGAGAGTCTGGATGACCTGTATGAGACGACCCGCTGGCGCGGCTATTACGGGGGCATCCGGCTGCTGCAGGCCTTGATCGTGCGATTCATGGATTATTGCCGCCGCCATGGGATTCGTCTGCCGCACCGCAATTTCACTATCGAGTACGAGACGAACATTCCTATGCGGCTCGGCCTGGGGGGATCGAGCGCTATCATCACCGCCGGACTGAGGGCGCTGTGCCTTTACTACGGCGTGGACATTCCCCTGCATTGGCAGGCGGACCTGATCTGGAAAACCGAGACGGAGGAGCTGGGAGTCCCTGCCGGTCCTCAGGATCGCGTAATCCAGGTTTACGAGGGTCTGGTTTACATGGACTTTTCCCGGGAGCTTATGGAGGGCAGGGGATACGGTCAATACGAGCGCCTGGATCCCGGGCTCCTGCCGGATGTGTATGTAGCCTACAAGACCAGCCTGAGCGAAGGGACCGAGGTTTTTCACAGTAACGTGCGGGAGCGATGGCGACAGGGTGATCCGCAGGTGGTCGAAGCCATGCGGACGTGGGCCTGGTTGGCTGAGCGCGGGCGTCAGGCGCTGCTCGAGCGCGACTATGAGACGCTGGACGCCCTGATCAACCGGAACTTCGACCTGCGGGCGCAGATCTACGAGATTTCCGACGGCAACATGCGGATGATCGAGACCGCGCGGCGCGTGGGCGCCAGCTCCAATTTCGCCGGTTCCGGCGGCGCCATCGTGGGAACCTACCGCGGCGAGAAGATGTTCTCGGAGCTGGTTCGAGCGATGGAGCCCCTCGGCGTGGCGGTGATCCGTCCCCAAATCCTACCCGATTGACTGCCGGCTTCCCGGCTTGGCGAGTTCCTGCTAGAATCGCCTTGCCATGACCAGGCGGCAGTTTGCACTCACCGGAGTTCTTCCCGCGATGCAGAGCCGCGCGCGTTTCCGCAAGGGCATTTGCGCGACCATCTTCCCCAAGGAGATGCCCCTAGAAGAGCAGTTCCGACAGGCGCGCAGCGCGGGTTTCGAAGGCCTGGAAATTCCGCTGGGAGAGTTGCTGCCGCTCGACACCGATCGTGATCGGGCGCTACGGCTGGGCGACGAGGCGCGCAAAGCGGGGATCGAGATCGTCAGCCTGTGGGTCTCCGCGCCGCTATCTCCGAATCCGCTGAACCACCCCGACCCCGCGGTTCGCGCGCGCGGTGTGGAAGCGCTGCGCAGGGCTGTGATACTGGCCTCCTGGATGGACTGCGGGGCGCTGCTTATCGTGCCCGGCCGTCTGGGTACGGGGCCGAAGTTCCAGATCGGCTACCAGGACACATGGGAGCGCGTGAGTGCGGAAATGAAAAAAGTCGTGCCGGAGGCCGAGAAGGCGCGCGTGTACCTGCTTCCGGAGAACGTTTGGAACCGTTTCCTCGTCAGCCCGCTGGAAATGCGCACCTTCGTGGATCAATTCAAAAGTCGGTGGGTCGGAGCCTACTTCGACATCGGCAACATCCTGCAGTACGGCTACCCGCAGGACTGGATTCTTACCCTGGGTTCGCGCATCAAGCGGGTGCACGCCAAGGACTACAAGCTTTCCACGCGCGCCGAACAGGGTCGCTTCGTAGACCTGTTGCAGGGCGACGTGGACTGGAAGGAGGTTATGGCTGCGCTTGTCAAGGTGGGCTACCAGGGCTTCATCTCGCCTGAATACGGGCACCGACCGGAGGATCCCGAATATCTGCGAAAGATCTCGGAAGCGCTGGATAAGATCCTGGCGATGGCGTGAGCCTTCAGGCGGGCGCGCAGGCTGCACGCTCATCCAGCAGTTCCGCCACTCGTTCTCGCAACAACGCCGTCAGCCGTCGGTGTTCGTGGGGGCTGAAGCCGGCGGTGGGGATCGGTCGTCCCACTCGTAGCAGGGCTTCGCCCGGCCTGACCGTCAGCGAGCCGGCGGGCAGGATCCGGGCCGTGCCCCGGATGGCCAAGGGCACCAGGGGGACACCTGCCTTGATGGCAATGTAAGCGGCGCCCTGCTTGAACTCGCCCAACGGGCCCCGCGAGCGGCTACCCTCGGGGAAGACCAGCAGCGAGACGCCGCGTTCACGCACTACGCGCGCCGCCTCGGCCAGGGTGCGCAGCGAAGCCCGCGGGTCCTCCCGCTCGACTGGGATGTGGCCCGCTCGGTTCAGATGGGAGCCGATGAAGGGCACTTTGTAGAGGCTGCGCTTGGCGAGGAAACGGAACTGGACCGGAATGTTTGCAAGGACCAGCGGCGTATCCATCAAGCTGAGGTGATTGGAGGCGAACACGTAAGCGCCGTCGGGCGAGATGTTCTCCAGTCCCTGCACCCGGACGCGCACGCCGCTGACGGCCAGCAGGAGCCGCGCCCAGATCTGCGCCACGCGATGCGGCTTGCGCCCGGAGCGGTCCGCCAGCGCCAGCACCCAGGAGACGGTGCCGCAGACGGCGGTAATGAGGACAATCAACGGCGCGGTAAGCAGCCAGGCTCGCAGCTTCGCAAGCACGGAACCATTTTACGCGCCGTTTTCAGCCCGGGAAGGTCCCAGGAGGGCGCGGGCTTCCCCCACCAGAAAGAGCGAGCCGGTGATGAAAACTGCATCCGCGGGCGAGGCTCCGTCGAGCAGCCGGAGCGCGTCGGTCAAGCGCGGCGCCAGGCGCAGGCGGGGATGCGAGGCCAGCTCGCGAATCAGCTCGGGACGAACTGCCCGAGGGTGGTTAGCAGCGGTGACGATCACTTCGTCGGCCAGCGGGAACAAAATGGCAGCGACTTCGGCGACGGCCTTGTCACGCGCCGCGCCGTAGATCAGCCAGACGCGCCTTCCGGCGTAAAAGCGCCGGATATAGGCCGCGAGAGCCTGCGCGCCGGCCGGGTTGTGGGCCCCGTCCAAATAAATGTCGGGCTGGGAGGCTACGCGTTCCAAGCGCCCCGGCCACCGGACGCGCGCGATTCCCTCCTGAACGGCGCTCACCGGCACTCCCAGTCGGTCGAGGACGGCAATGGCCGTGATCGCGTTTGTGACCTGATGCTCGCCCGGAAGCGGGCAGGCAACCGGGATGCGCACGCGACCGCAGGCGGTGAACCGGCTGCCCGAAGGCTCCAGGACTACGTCCTCCGCGCGCCAAAGTTGCGCCGCCCAAACCGGCGCGATGCCGCGCTCCCGTGCGGCCCGCTCGAGTGCCTCCGCCACCTCGGACCGTTGGGGTGCGAACACGGCGTCGGCCCCCGCTTTGAGGATTCCCGCTTTCTCCCAGGCTATGGACTCGAGACTCTTGCCCAGGTACTTTTCGTGGTCGAAGTCCACCGGCGTGATCACCGAGACGAGCGGGTGTACGACGTTGGTGGCGTCCAGGCGTCCGCCCAGCCCCACCTCGAGCACCGCGATCTCCACGCCGTAGCGACGGAAGAGCCAGAAGGCCATGGCCGTGACGGTTTCGAAGTAAGTTGGGTGCTGAGCGATGAGTTCCTCCCGCAGCAGTCGCTCGGCCGCCGCGTGCACCTGCCGGAAGGCGAGAGCGAAATCTTCGCGGGAGACCGGGCGGCCCTGGATCGAGATTCGCTCGGTCGGCTCCACCAGGTGCGGAGAGGTATAGAGTCCGGTGCGGCGCCCGGCCGCCCGGAGCGCGCTTTCGATCATGGCGCAAGTGGATCCCTTGCCGTTGGTGCCCGCCACGTGCACGAACCGTGTCCCCTGATGGGGATCGCCCAGCGCTTCCAGCAATCGCGTGATGCGCGTGAGTCCGAGCTCCGCGGTGCGGGTTTCGTTGGCCAGCGAGTAAAGGAAGCGGACCGAGTCGGGGTAAGTCACCTGCGCTGCGACCTCGTGAAAACCATCCTAGCCGCCGCAATGAGCAGCACGCACCCGCCTGCGATCTTCAGCGTGAAAAGAACCGGCCGCTCGGCCTCGGTGGGCGGGGCCAGAGAGACGCCGATGGCGAGCAACGTCACGGCGAGGCCGCAAAGCGAGCCCAGGCGCAAGTGCTGCTTCCCGGCAGCCAGAAACATATAGACGAACGGAATGAAATAGGTGATCACGGTGATGTCCACCAGCAGCTGGTAAGCCGAGCGCGGGTTTTCTCCGGCCTGTAGGGTGAGTAGGAAGACGCTGCAGGCCGCGGCTTGCGTCAGGATCGCCACATGCGGCGTGCCCCAGCGGGGATGCAAACGGGCGAAGGCCTGCGGCAGGTAACGATCCAGGCCGATCGCGAAAGGAATGCGTGCCGAGCCCGCCAGCCAGGCGCCGAGCTGTCCGACGATGCCCAAGGTGACGAGGGCAGCGAGCAAGGGGCTGATCCAAGCCATATCCAGCGTCCTGGCGGCGGCAGCGCCCGCCTGCGCAAGGCCTGTGAGGATGCTGATGTTCTCCGGCGGCGTGAGGAGGATCATCGCGCCCGTCCCGGCCATGTAGAAGGCTGCGATAGCCGCCCCGCTCAGCCACGCGGCCCGCGGCACCGTGCGGACGGGGTCGCGAATTTCTCCACCCATGGCGGCGCTTAGTTCCAATCCGCCGTAGGCAAAAGCAATCTGGGACCAGAAATTGACGGTACCCCAGTCCCAGCGCGGGCTCCAGGGGCCGGCGACCTTGGCGACCTGACCCCGAAGCCATACCGCCGCCCCGCAAACCACCAGCATGAAGCCCGCAGCATAGGTCGCCAGGGCGCCCACGTTTTCCGTCCACTTGCCCACGCGCAGGCCCACCAGATGGGTGAGCGTGCTAGTCCAGAGCGCCAGCAGGGCGCCCGCGACCAAATAGGTTCGGTCCTCCGAAAGCACGATGCCGCGCTCGCCCGCCAGGTAGGCGGCCATGCCCAACCCGGCCAACAGCAGATTCGGGAAGTAGAAAAGATTGCTCAGCCAGTAGCACCAGCCGCAGAGGAACCCGTGCCAGTCGCCGAAGCTGCGACGGGTCCAAACGTAAAGTCCGCCTTGCTCGGGCCAGAGCGAGGCGAGGCGCGAGACGGCCAGGGCGGAGGGCACGAAAAACAGCGCCGCCGCGAGCAGCCACAGCAGGAGCGCCGGCGGCCCGACGCGCGCCGCCGCCGCCAGCCAACGGATGCCCACAACGGCGGCCAGATTGAAGAGGACCAGATCGCGAAGGCCCAGCTCGCGACGCAGCGGCATGCGGTTCGCGGCTTCTCAGGCTTCGCCGACGGGGCGCAGTCGATCGCTCACCGTGGCGACTCCGCCAGGAACGCGCGGATGCGCTCATTGAGCTCGTCGCGCACGCGGCGAAAGACCGCGAGCCGCTCTTGCTCGGAACCCTGGGCCGCCGCCGGATCCTCGAGGCTCCAGTGGATCCGTCGTGCAGGGCCGGGGAAGACCGGGCAGCTCTGGCGCGCCTGGTCGCACACGGTGATCACGAAATCGAAGGGCTGCTCGAGAAACTCGTCGAGCGATTTCGAGCGGTGGCCCGAGATATCCACACCGAGTTCGCGCATGACGGCGATCGCTTCCGGGCGCACGAAGCTCGGGTGAGTGCCCGCGCTGGCGACCTCGAAGCGGTCGCCTGCCAGATGACGCATCAGGCCTTCCGCCATCTGGCTGCGGGCCGAATTGCCGGTGCAAACAAACAGGACTCGCTGTTTTTGTTTCAACTGCGCCTCCTCGCCGGGTGGGCCCTGGCGCAAGCGTGCGGCAAACTCGTTGGCGGACTGAAACAGTTCGCTCACGGTTGCGGCGCCGTCCCATGCCGCCCGCAGAGTCTTGATGCACGCCTCCAGCGCCTCCCTGATGGGTCTCTCGTTGGTCGCAAGGATGTCGCGCCAGACCTCGAAGGGGCTGGCGGCAAGCCGCGTCATATCGAGCAGGCCGGGTCCGCAGGCGGCAAGGTGCTCGGGTCGTTCGAGCTGCCGCGCCAGGGTCGCGGCCAGCGCGGTGGATAGCAACTGGGGGAGGTGGGAGGTCAGAGCCACGATGCGATCGTGTTCCGCCGGCGACAGCATGAGCGGACGACCGCCTATGGCTCGGATCCAGCGGAGCAGTTCCTGAGCCGCCGGCGCTTGCAGTTCGGCGGGTTCGACGGGGGTGAGGATCCAGGTGCGCCCGGCGAACAAGGTGGCTTCCGCCTCGGCCGCCCCCCGTTTCTCTTTGCCGGCCATGGGGTGGCCGCCGAGGAACCGCGCCCTAGTGAGGCTGCGGCGCGCCTGCTCCACGATGAGGGCTTTCGTGCTGCCGGCGTCGGTGACCAGGCAGTGCTCGGGCACGAAGGCGTCGAGCCGCGGCAGCGTCTCGAGAATACCAAGGATGGGTCGGGCGAGAAAGACCAGCTCCGACTGCGAAGCCGCTTCTTCCAGACTCGCTGCTCGATCCACCGCACCCACGCGCAGCGCATCCTCGAGGGCCGGCGGGGAGCTGACGCCTAAGATCCGGCCGCGGAAGCCGGCACGCCTGAGAGCGAGGCCGAACGAGGCGCCGATCAGGCCGGTACCCACGATGGTTACGGTGCGGAATCCCTGAGGATTCATAAGCTCCTTCCCACGGCCTGGGCGATGATGCGCAACTGGCTCATCAGCTCTTCGAACTGGTCGGGACGCAGCGATTGGGCCCCATCGCTCAGGGCGCGCTCCGGCTCGGGATGGACCTCGATGAGCAGGCCGTCGGCGCCGGCGGCTACCGCGGCCCGGGCCACTGGGAGCACCATATCGCGCCGCCCGGTGCCGTGGGAGGGATCGGCGAGCACGGGAAGATGAGAGAGTTTCTTGGCCACGGGGATGGCGGTGATGTCCATTGTGTTGCGCGTGTAGGTTTCGAACGTACGGATGCCGCGTTCGCAGAGGATGACGTTGTAATTGCCTTCGTTCATGATGTACTCGGCGGCGAGGAGCCATTCCTCGATCGTGGCGGAAAGGCCGCGTTTGAGCAGGACGGGCTTGGGCTGTTGGCCCAGCTCGCGCAGCAGGTGGTAGTTCTGCATGTTCCGGGTTCCCACCTGGAGGATGTCCGCGTAAGCGGCGACCAGTTCGATCTGACTGGCGTCCATAACCTCGCTGACCGCGAGCAGCCCGTAGCGATCGGCGGCCTCGCGCAGCAGTCGCAGTCCCTCTTCGCCCAGGCCCTGGAAGCTGTGTGGAGACGTTCGGGGCTTGAAAGCGCCGCCCCTCAGCACGGTTCCTCCGGCGCGAGCCACGCGCTCGGCAGCCGCCATGATCTGGTCTCTGTTCTCCACGCTGCAGGGGCCGGCCATGACGACCACGCGCGGGCCGCCGATTTCGACTTCCCCGAGGCGAATCCTGGTGCCCTCCGGCCGGAAGTGGCGGCTGGCCAGCTTGTAGGGCGACATCACCCGGTGACATTCCTTCACCCCGTCCATCACCGCGAACTCGGCGGGGTCTACATGGCTTTCCGGACCGATGCCCCCCAGGATGGTGTGCGCCACACCGGTCGAACGATGCACGGCGAAACCGAGCGCCACCAGCCGGTCAATGACCGCCTGGATCTGGCTCTCTGTGGCTCCTTCCTGCATGATGACCAACATGGCAGTGCTCCCCTCAGTGGTCCTCCGGCTCGGGAACCGAGCGCCGGGCTTCTTCCTCCATGCGTAGCTTCTGCACGGTTCTCATTTCGTCGATGATGCGTTCGAAGACGCGACGCACGGCCTCGGCAGTGAGCGGGCCGCCGTTGTGCGACGTGACGTTTGCGTAGACTTCGTCCTCGCGGCGCGGCTCATATATGGGGAGGTTCAACCGGCGCTTCAGCCGCCCGATTTCCTCGACGATGCGCGTCCGCTCGTTGAGCAGCTCGAGGATGCGCAGGTCCAACGCATCGATTTGCGCGCGGCACGCGGCCAGCGCCTTCAATGCTTCGTTGCGATCCATGGCGGCTCAACCCGTCATCGCCTGTTTGAGCTCGCGCGCGAAACGCCTCAGGCGTGTCTCCAGATCGGCGCTCTCGTGGGCCTGCTCGATGATTCGCACGAACGCGCTGCCCACGACCACGCCGTCGGCCAGGCGCGCTGCCGCAGCCGCCTGCTCCGGACGTGAGATGCCGAAGCCCACCGCCAGCGGCAGAGCCGTGATGGCCCGCAGTCTGGCGACGAGCCGGCCTACTTGCTCGGAAAGCGCTTCGCGCTCACCCGTGACGCCCGTGCGTGATACCAAGTATACGAAGCCGCTGGAGTGCTGCGCCACGAGGCGGAGACGTTCGTCGGTGCTCGTCGGAGCCGCCAGGAAGACCGTGTCGAGACCGGCTCGGCGCAAGGCAGCCGTGTAATCTCCGGCCTCCTCCACGCTCAGGTCGGTAAGCAGGAAGCCGTCCACTCCCGCGGCGGCGGCGTCGCGTGCGGCGGCCTCGAAGCCGTACCGCAGCACCGGGTTGAGGTAACTGAACAGCAACAGCGGGATTTGCGAGCGCGAACGGATGCGGAACGCGGTCTCCAGGATGCGCGGCAGCGTCGCGCCCGCCTGCAGGGCGCGCCGGCAGGCGCGCTGGATCACCGGGCCATCAGCGATGGGGTCGGAGAAGGGCACGCCCAGCTCGATCAGGTCCGCGCCGCCTTCTTCGAGGGCAGCGACCAGCGAGACGGTTCGCTCCAGCGACGGATCACCGGCCGTCAGGTAGGCGATGAGGGCGGGTCGGCCCTCCCTGCGCACGCGCTCAAAGAGGCGGCTGATACGGGTCTTCGTCCAACTCGGGGAAGTGCTGCCGGTAGATGTCAATGTCCTTGTCCCCTCGGCCGGATAGGTTGACGATGAAGATCTGTCCGCTCGCGCCGGGCGCCCGCCGCACGGCCTCGGCCACCGCGTGCGCGGATTCCAGCGCCGCAATCAACCCCTCGCTGCGCGCCAGCAGGCGCGCCGCCTCCAAGGCTTCGCGATCGCCCACTGCAACGTACTCGGCGCGGCCTTGATCGCGCAGCCAGGCGTGCTCGGGACCGACGAGCGCGTAATCGAGGCCGGCCGAGACGGAGTGCGTCGGGGCGACCTGCCCGTACTCGTCCTGCAGCAGGTAGCTGTAGGCGCCATGGAGCACGCCGGGGGCGCCTCCGGAAAACCGCGCCGCATGCTCGCCCAGGAGCGGGCCGCGCCCGCCCGCCTCCACGCCGATCAGCTGGACGCCGGGCTCTGCGAGGAAGCGGTGAAAGATGCCGATGGCATTGGATCCTCCCCCGACGCAGGCGAAGACGGCGTCGGGCAGGCGGCCTTCCTTGGCCAGGATCTGCTGATGGGTCTCCTCGCCGATCACGCTTTGAAAGTCGCGCACCATGACCGGGTAGGGGTGCGCCCCGAGAGCGGAGCCCAGCAGGTAGTAAGTGTCGGCCACGTTGGTGACCCAGTCTCGCATGGCTTCGCTGATGGCGTCCTTGAGCGTGCGGCTGCCGCTGTTGACGCCCACCACGTGCGCACCGAGCAGGCGCATGCGGAAGACGTTCAGCCGTTGCCGCTCCATATCTTCGGCGCCCATGTAGATGACGCACTCCATGCCGAAGAGCGCGGCGACGGTCGCGGTGGCCACGCCGTGCTGTCCGGCGCCGGTCTCGGCGATGATGCGTCGCTTGCCCATCCGCCGCGCCAGCAGAATCTGACCCAGGCAGTTATTGATCTTGTGCGCGCCGGTGTGAAGCAGGTCTTCCCGTTTGAAGTAGATCTTCGCGCCTCCGAGCGATTCGCTCAGCCTTCGGGCGAAATAGAGGGGTGTGGGCCGCCCGGCGTATTCCTGGAGCAGCGTTCGGAGTTCGGCCTGAAAGACAGGATCTCGGCGCGCCTCGAAGTAGGCCTTCTCCAGCTCCTCGAGCGGCGCCATCAGGGTTTCGGGCACGAAACGTCCGCCGTAAGGGCCGAAGTGCCCACGTGCGTCAGGCAGGGATGTCAGCACGTCTGTTCTCCTTCCCGGGCAGCTGCCAGCGCCTCTTGGATGAAACGACGCATGCGGATGTGGTCCTTGCGTCCCGGTGCGCGCTCCAGACGCGAGCAGGCGTCCACGCCCCACGGTCTGGCCTGGCGGATGGCCTCGGCCACGTTGGTCTCATCCAAACCGCCGGCGATGATGATTCGGCTGCGAGCACCGCGAGCGAGGCGCCAATCAAAAGATGCACCTGAACCGCCCCAGACGCCGGCCGGGGCTGCATCGAGCAAAAAAGCTTCCACGTGGGGATCGCTGAGATCGGCGGTGGGGAAGCCGGGCTCCACCCGAACCGCGCGCCAAACGCGTAGGCCCGTGGGCCATTCAGGAACCTCGCCGTGGAGCTGGACGACGTCCAGTCCGAGCTCACGCGCCAACGTTTCGACCCGCTCACGCGGCTCGTTCACGAAAACGCCCACTTTCCAGACTTCTTCGGGGACCACCGAAAGAATGTGGTAAGCCTGCTCGGGCGTCACGAAGCGGGGGCTCTCGGGATAGAAATTGACGCCGAGGGCGGTCGCGCCGGCTTCCGCGGCGGCCGCCGCATCCTGCGCATTCGTGATGCCGCAGATCTTGACGATCATGATCGCAAGGCCCGTAGGGCGGCTTCGGGATCGGCGGACGTCATCAGATGCTCGCCCACCAGAAACGCGGTGTAGCCCGCCTGGCGCAGCAACCGCACGTCAGTGGAAGAGTGAATGCCGCTTTCGCTGACCTTGATCACCCCCGGCGGGATTTGCGCGGCCAGCTCGAGGGACGTCTCCAGGCGTACCTCGAGCGTGCGCAGGTTTCGGTTGTTGACGCCGATGATCCGCGCCCCCGAATCGAGCGCCGCCAGCAGTTCCTGCCGGTCGTGAACCTCCACGAGGGCCGCTAGGCCCAAGCCTTCGGCGTACTCGCGCAGCCGACGCAAATCGCTTGGCGGCAGGATCGCGGCGATCAGCAGGATCGCGTCGGCGCCGTGCGCGGCCGCCTCCGCCACGTCGTACTCGTCGAGCGTAAAATCTTTGCGCAGGAGGGGCAGGCAAGTGGCGGCGCGGGCCTGCTCGAGGTCAGCCAGAGAACCGGCGAAATATTGCGGCTCGGTCAGAACCGAAAGGGCAGCCGCGCCTCCTCGCGCGTAGGCCTCGGCGGTGCGGCGAACGTCGGCGTCCGCTGCGAGCGTGCCGCGACTGGGTGAGGCGCGTTTGATCTCGGCGATGACGGCGGGCGGAGGACCCGATAGCGCGCCCGCGAAATCGCGTCTGGGTACGGATGCCGCCCGCTGCTCGAGCTCTTCCCGTCGGAAGGTTCGAAATTCGATCAGCCGGCGCTTATGCGCCACGATCCGAGCCAGAAAGTCGGGGATCGACCTTGTCACTGCGGGAGATCTTTCATGGTACCAGACGCGCAGGCTGCGCGGCGCCGGTTTGAGCTGCGGTACTTTCAATAGTTTGCATGGCAGACGCCCTCGCGGACAGGCTGTTGCTGCTCGCCGCCGCCCTGCTGTTTTCGACGGGCGGGACCGCGATCAAGGCCACGCAGTTGTCGGCTTGGCAGGTGGCTGGGTTCCGCTCTGCTGCGGGCGCCGTAGCGCTGCTGGCGATGTCGCGCGAGGCGCGCCGGGGTTGGAGCAGGTACGTTCTAGCGCCCGGACTCGCCTATGCGGCCACCTTGGTGCTGTTCGTGCTGGCGAACAAGCTCACGACGGCCGCCAACGCCATTTTCCTGCAGGATGCTGCCCCGCTGTACCTGGTGTTGCTCGGCCCGTGGCTGTTAGGGGAGCGGGCTCGTCGTGGCGAGCTGGGTTTGCTCGGTGTGGTGGCGGTAGGGATCGCCCTGTTTTTCGTGGCGCGGGAGACCCCGGTCGCGACCGCGCCGGATCCCCTGCGCGGCAACGTGCTCGCGACGATTGCCGGGTGGACATGGGCGTTGACGATCGCCGGACTGAGGTGGCTGGGCAGCCGGCGACCTGCTTCCGCCGCTACAGCTCCGGTGGTGGGCAATGCGCTGGCCTTCGTTGTTTGCCTGCCCTGGGCGCTGCCGGTGAGAGCGGTGGGTGTGAGGGATGTTGCCGTCATTCTTTACCTCGGCATCTTCCAGATCGCGGCGGCGTATCTTTGCATGACGCGAGCGTTGAAACGCGTGCGGGCGCTCGAGGCGTCGCTACTGTTGATGGCGGAGCCGGCGCTGAGTCCGATCTGGGCATGGTTGGTGCACGGGGAACGCCCGAGCGGGCCGGCGCTGGCCGGCGGGGTGCTCATTTTGAGCGGGTGCGTTGCTTACAGTTTGCGACGCGCCGGGCGCGACTGACGGCGCAGCGCCGCGGGCGCAAGGCGGCCCGGGCTGCGTTAGACTTTGGTAGTAGGGAAGCACGGGCGCGTAGCTCAGGTGGATAGAGCATCTGCCTTCTAAGCAGAGGGTCGCAGGTTCGAGTCCTGCCGCGCCTGCCACTCAGAGCCTACAGCTTACACCGGCCGCGGCGCCGGGTCGTGCTGCCAGTTATACCCTAGGTCGCGACAATGTCAGGGTGCTTGTGTGACCCGGCTCGAGTTGCGGCATGCGACGCCCCGAGAAACCGAGCCTCGGGCACCGGGAACCCTTGCCTGGCTGCCTTCGTCATTTCCTCGTCATCTTGAAGCTGCTGGGCCCAGCCATCTTCGTTGCCCTGTAGAGATGAATTTCTTGCGGCGCCAGGAAACCGGTCGCTACGAGTCGGCTCCCGACCAGGTTCTTGCCTGAGGCAGACGCGAAAATGACCTCTGTTCTCCGATGCGCCTGTGCAGGCCGCCCGGCCGGTATCGGATCGGCTCTCCCAGCTCCTCGAACGGCTTGGTCACTCTCTTCAACTGCGGAATTCGGTCCCCCATCCCCACCTGGCTGCACGCGCGTCACCAGCGTGAACAGCCATTCCAACTTTCCCCCGTGAACTCGGCCTTCCTCAACTATCCCACCGCCTTCGTCCAGCCGGAAATCTGCCGCGAGCTTCGGCCCCCCTTTTGACGTAGCGCCTGCCCCTATGCGTCGTTGTCCGCCCATCCACCGCGCTGCGACGCTCCTCCTGTTCTGCGCCACCCGCGCCATCGCATTGAACTGCTTCCACTGAACCACCCTTAGTTACGCGCCGTAGCCCCATTCGGCCCTACCCTCGAGCGCTTCGTACCGGTAGGAATCCCGCGTCCCCTTTCAAACGCCGCCACCCTCAGCTGATCCCGGCTTCCGGTGAACGCCGTCGCCCGGTGGAGAACTAACTTCACTCCCAGTCCGACGAATCGCTGCCACGCTACGTCTTAGCCGAGCGGCATCACCAGTAGCAGCTCACTACGGATGGAGTAGAAAAGCGCGAGCGGCAGGGCGCGCAGCAGGGTTCGGGCGGGATGGAGGGTCGCCCCCTGCGAGCGTAGAGAGTGTCGAAGCGGCATGAGAGGCCGGCGAGGACCTCATCGATCAAGGGTCGGATGGCGGGCAAGGGGTGATCGGCGGGGATGCGCTTCTCAAGGGAAACGTAGCGAAGGATCGGGCCTTGCCGGGCGTCGCGGTCCCAGATAGAACAATAGTCGCATGACATGTTTTATCTGCCGCGACTCCGGCGGCTTTGTTACAAACCCGCGGAACGGTGTCCGGGAACTGTCAGGGTGGATTCGATGGGGCCGGCGATCTTTGGTGTTCCGGTTTGAGGCAGGTCGCGTGAGCAGGCCGTGCAAGGGTCGGGTTGGGATCGGTGAGGGGGAAGAATTCGGGAAGCCGAGAGCCCGGCTGGGCGGCTGGATACTGAGACCGCCCTGTGGAGGCGAACCGAAATCCCGGCTATAATGTTGCCTGCCATGAGCGAGGCTCTTCCGCTGTCTCGACGTGCTTTCCTAGGCTCCGCGCTCACGGTCTCGCTGACACGAGGAGGTCGTGCGATCCCGCAGCGGCGGCCGAACATTCTCGTCATCATGACGGACGAGCACAACTGGCAGATCGCCGGCTGTTACGGCAACCGGCTGGCGCGGACGCCCAATCTGGACAGTCTTGCCGAGCAGGGCATCGTCTTCGAGGACGCCTATTGCAACTCCCCGCTGTGCGTGCCGTCGCGTTCTTCGTTCACCGCGGGCAAGTACATCCATCGCCTCTCGGTGTGGAACAATTCTTGCGAGCTGCCGCACGCCGACATCCCTTCGCTGCCGCGTATTCTCAACGCTGTGGGTTATGAATCGTTTCTTTGCGGCAAAATGCACTACGCTCACGACCGCCGGTACGGGTTCATCGAGATTGGCGGCAACATGAACAACAGTGTGAAGACGGGGCGGGGCGAGCGTCGGCGCCCGGACGACACTACCGTCAATTACGCCGCCGGCCAGAGTCGCTTCAAGGATTTTCGTCCCGGTGAGGATTCCACCGTGATGGCCCACGATCGCCGGGTCACAGCCGGGGTGCTGGAGTTCCTATCACGGCGCAGCCGAAACGACAAGCCTTTCTTCCTGCTGGCCGGCTATCTGGCTCCTCACTTCCCGCTGATAGCGCCGGAGCGTTACTGGAACCATTTTCGCGGTAAGATCCCCATGCCTGTGATCCCGAACGGATTCCTGTCGAGCATGCCTTTAAACTACCAGCACCTCCGCCGCGGATTCGGCCTTATCGACGTGGATCCGGAGATTGTGCGCCGCGGACGCGAGCTCTACTACGCCTTGACCCAGTGGGTAGACGAGCAGATCGGCCAGGTCCTGGAGGCTTTGCGGCGCAGCCCCTTCGCCGCCAACACGGTGGTCGTCTACACCGCCGACCACGGTGAGAACATGGGCGAGCACGGGTTGTGGTGGAAAAACTGCATGTATGAGCAGGCAGCTCACGTGCCCTTGATCGTGAGCTGGCCCGAACGCTGGAAAGGCGGTCAGCGCCGGCGGGGCGCCTGTTCGTTACTGGACCTGGTCCAGACCCTGGCCGAGATCGGGGGAGCCCGCGCCCCCGAAGATTGGAACGGCCACTCGATGTTGCGGTGGATGGACGATCCGCGGGCTCGGTGGAAGGACCTGGCGGTCAGTCAGTATTACGCCCACAATATCGCCTCGGGCTACGCGATGGTGCGGACCGGCGAGTGGAAGTATGTGTATCACAGTCCGCCGGACGAGCGTTATACCGCCGAACGCGAGTTGTATAACCTGAAAGCCGATCCCGGCGAACTCCGGAACCTGGCTGGCGATCCTGCCCGGCGCGCGCAGGTCGAACACTTGCACGCTCTGTTGTTGAAAGAGCTCGGCGAACATCCCGACGACACTGAGCGCCGGTGTCGTGCGGAGTTGGCCAAGGGGTATCCGCAGGCAGGTGAACGCAACAAAAGCCAAGCAGCCTGAAGGCACGCGGTTGGGTTACTCGCGCCTCAACGTTGTCTCGTCGGGGCGGCATTTTACTCGTCGGAGCAGCATCTTACTAGCGGCCGGCGGACGGAGGGCGACGGGTCCCGTCTAACCCCTAGGTACAGGCCTCCTCGGCCGCGCCCCCCACAGTCCACGGCGCCGGCGGATGGGCTCCGCAACTGCTTACTTTCGGGCCGACTTCGAATGCTCCTATGGACGGCTGAGGTCATGCGCAGGCCGGGTCGCGAGTCGGGGTAAGTCCGATCTGCCCTGAAATCGACAGCCCTAGTTACGGCCCATTCGTTAGATCGGTTCCGGGTTAGTCCCCGCAACTCCGACGACCAACCGCTCGAGCTTTGGCATTTCCGACGCACGGCTTGACGCACGGAGCGAACAAGCCGTCGGAGCGGTGATCGAGGTCCGGCTAGGGACGACCGGTTTCCTGTGCCCGCCGGTGGAGCTATTTCGCGGCGCGCTCGGGAACCTCAGGTCTACGGATTCCGATCACGAGGAACGTGCTAGGGGGCAACGGCAGGCAGCGCCGGCACGGCCGGCCCTTGACGGAGCCGCCTGCGGTCAACTTATCGGTGCGACACCTGTGTCAGGGCCGACTCGTGAAAGCGCTCGTCCTACAGTCTGCCGGAGGTGCGGTCGCTGTTCCTAAGGGCTCGCTCGCAAGGGCGAGACTCGAATCGGGCGATGTTCGGGGGAGCTTGTTGGAAAGGCTGGTGAGCCTTTTCTGTCGCGCCGAATGAAATCGCACAAGTTCCGGATTCGCCGAGGTCGAGTACAGAATAAAGCGCGCGTTTCTGCATTATGATAAGTTTTTGTAAGCGAACTTTTACACTTTCATGTAGTTCCGGGTTCGTCCCGGCAGAGCGTACTCGCAGGCTCTCGAAGGCAATCAAGATAAGGCTGAGCTGGAGGCTTTTCCAGGGGGCTCAGCCAGCCAAGACACGCCAGCGTCTGGTAGACCGTCTCCCGAAGGTTGCTCTGCCGGGGCGCAGTTCACGGTTGCGAGGAAGGCGTCAGGGACCACATGCGTTTAAAAACTTTTCGACGGATGCCAACGGGCGACCTAGCAAGGTTCACGACGCTCTCTTCTACTGTGCCTGATCGACAACTTGTAACGCTTGGTAAGCAGACGTATCTAAGCATACAAAGTTTTTGGAGAAGCTCGGAGTGTCCCGGCGCTCGTTGCTGCGGCGTCGATGTTAACAGCTCTGAAAACATGTATGCTGCGGCAGCAGTGCGCGCGCACATAGTGCGGCGGATACGATGCATGCCGGAGCCCGCTCAACGTGGCGCCGAACGGGTAACTCTTCGAGCGGCCGCGACACCGGCCGGTGGTAGGCTGAGTCGGGCCGGAAGTGTTTCAGTGGCCGTCGAACTGAAAGGGCTCACTGGCTGGCGCGAAGCGGGGAGCGGCAGGCGACGTGCCGACAAACCTCGTACGTTTCGATAGCGACTTGATCCCAGCCTCGGCGGAACCGGTTCGCGATTCGCTCGGGATCCCAGCGGCGCGCCAGGGCCTGTGCGATCGCCTCCGCGAGCTGCTCAGGGTCGCCGGGGGCGGCCAAGATCGCGCAGGATTCGTCGACCAGCTCGGGGATGCCGCCCACGTTGCTCGCCACCACCGGCCTTCCGCATGCAAGCGCCTCGATCACCGCGTTGGGGCAACCCTCGGAGCGACTCGGCAAGCAAACGATGTCGGCCGCCGCCATCCACCTTGCCACGCGGTCGGGCGCGACTGCGCCGACGAAGTGCACGCGGTCCCGGAGCAAACCCCTGACTTGCTTTTCTAAACGCGGGCGCAGTGGACCGTCTCCGACGAGCCAGATTTGCAAGGCGGGGCAGCGGGGCAGGGCACGCTCCGCCGCCGCCAGAAGAACGTCCACGCCCTTGACCTCGGCGAGGCGACCCACGAACAAAACGGCCTGTGCCTCTCTGTCGAGACCCAGCTCTTGGCGAGCGGCGAGCTTGTCCGTCGGACGGAACACGCGAAGGTCGCACCCGTTGGGGATGCTGCGGACCCGCTCGGCCGGAACGCCTGCCTGAATGGCGATGCGCCGGAGATCTTCGCTCACCGTGATCGCGAAGGCAGCCTTGCGCAGCGCGCGCCGCGCCAGACGCGCGCTGACCGGATCTCCGGGCCGGCGCAGATCGGATCCGCGCGCGCCGAGCACGACCGGGATCCCGAGCTTCCGGGCCGCCCAGACGGCGCCCCACCCCTCCGGATACAGCCAGTAGGCCAATACCACGTCGGGTCGCAGAAGCGCCAGAGCCGATCTCATGACGCGCCCGCTCAGTAATCCGTTGACGGGACGCCCCAGCAGAGGGAGCGTTCGGTACTCGAGATAGGTGGCAGCCGGCTCACCGGCTTTGTAGCCTTGCTGGGCACGAGACGGCCTGTAACTGCGCGGCTGTAGCCACCTCGAGGACGGATAGACTGCGATCGGACAGAGCACGTGCACGTCTGCCAGGCGCGCCAGCTCGCTCACCGTCCGGTAGATGAAAATGCCTCGGTGAGGCTCGTCGGGCATCGGGTACAGGGGGGTAATCACCGCGATCCGCAACATTCGTAGGGCCTTCCCGTAAGATACCGTAACCGTCTCGGAGAACGAGTCCGACTCGGTGGCGGCCCCGCGTGTTGCTATTCTGAGGAGAAGATCGTGCGGAAGGTTCACGTGCCTTCTTCGCCATTGGACGAGTATTCGGTCGTTTATTTCGGCAACGACTGGCGAGCGGAAAATCGCACTAGCAGTCATCACGTCGCGCGGCGCCTGGCCGCGCGGCTTCCGCTGCTCTACGTGGATTGTCCCGGGCTGCGTGCACCGGCCCCAACCGCCAGGGACCTCAGTCGGCTGGTCCGGAAGTTCGCCGAGATGGTGCGCGGACCGCGCCTCCTAGGGCCTCGGATGTACCATTGCACGCTCCCTCAGATCCCCTTCCGGCGTCTACCTCTCGCACGGGCCGTCAATCAGCGTTTGGCGCGCTTCCTCCTGCCGCGATGGATCCGCAGGTTGGGGTGGCGTCGACTGATCTCTTGGTTCGTGGTTCCACACCCGGGCTTTCTCGCAGGTCAGTTGGGCGAAGACTATGTGGTCTACTACTGCACCGACAATTACTCGGCGCTCCCCGGCGTGGATCGCGCCCTGGTGGCTGACATGGACGAGCAACTTACTCGCTGCGCCGATCAGATTTTCGCCGTATCGCACTATTTGCTGGAGAAAAAGCGTCCGATCAATCCTTCGACGGTTTATGCCCCTCACGGCGTGGATTTCGAATTGTTCTCGAAGGCCTCGGATCCGGCCACACAGCCTCCCGCAAATTACGAGCATTTACCGCATCCCGTCGTGGGCTACTTCGGAGTGATCTATGAGCGCCTAGACATCGAATTGCTCCTGCGCCTGGCCAGGCAACGACCGCTCTGGACCTTTCTGCTCGTGGGCCGCGTGGCTCCGGAGGCCGCCCGCCTGCGTAACTTCCCCAACGTCGTGCTGCCGGGACCTCAGCCTTACGAATCGCTGCCTCGCTGGGCGAGCCTGTTCGACGTGGCCATCCTGCCCTATGTGCTGGATGAGCAGGTCGTCAGCGCGAACCCACTCAAGCTGCGGGAGTACTTGGCCACCGGTAAGCCCGTGGTCTCGGTTCCCACGCCCGCAGTCGAACCATTCGCGCCGCACGTCCGCGTTGCTGCGCACGCCGAAGCTTTCCTCACGGCGATCGAAGAAGCTTTGAACGAAGACACCCCCGAGCAGGCGCGCGCCCGTCAGGCCGCGGTGGCCCATCTGAGTTGGGAAGCGCGCGTGGCGGAATGCCTCGCCGTTGTCGAACAGGGCCTGGCGCGAAAACTGGCTGCGCGTCGATAATGAGGAAATTGAATGGAGGGAAAACAAGCAATCGCGTCGCCGCGTGTGCTCCGTGTAGCCCTTGTCGGTGCAGGCTACGTGAGCCGACACCACATTGAAGCACTGCGCCTGTTGCCTTTCGTCGAACTGGTGGGAATTGCCGACACGAACCGGGAGGCCGCCCAACGCGCCGCCGTGAACTACCGAATACCCGTGGTCGGAAGCAACTTGAAGGAACTTCAGCCGGCGCGCCCTGACGCGGTCTTTGTACTGACGCCGCCCGATACGCACTGCGCGCTCGCCCTGGAGGCGCTCGAAATGGGTTGCCACGTATTCGTCGAGAAACCCATGGCGGAATCGGTCGAGGAGTGCGACCGCATGATCGAGCGCGCGCGGCAACGAGGCCTGGTTCTCTCAGTGAATCACTCCGACAAGTTCGATCCCGTGGTGAGGCAGGCCCTGGACCGTGTGCGAAAAGGCGAGTGCGGTGAACTTCTGGCCGCGGACGTCATCCGGAGCTCGAGCTATGCACCTTACGCCGGCGGGCCGCTGCCTCGCATCTACTCGCAGGGGTCTTATCCCTTCCGCGATCTGGGCGTGCACAGCCTTTATCTTCTCGAGGCCTTCCTTGGTCCCATCGAACGGCTCGACGTAAAGTACTTCTCGAGCGGAAAGGACCCCGACTTGCTGTTCGACGAATGGCTACTCGTGGCGCGCTGCGCCCGGGGCATCGGCCGGGCGTATCTGTCCTGGAACGTGCGTCCCATGCAGAATCACATTTTTCTCTACGGTGCCCGCGGCGTGGTCCACGCGGATCGGTTCCTCCAGCTCTGCCTAGGCGCCCGTAACCTCCCGGGACCAAAATTCGTGCATATGGTGGTCGCCGCGATGCGTAACTCGTGGCGCACCATTTATAAGGTCCCCCTCAACGTGACCGCCTTTGCTTTCGGGCGGTTGCCGGCATCGCCGGGTATCCGGGCCGGAGCCGTCGCCTTCGCGCGCGCTTTGTACGAGGGCGTTGCACCGCCGGTCAGCCCGGAAGAAGGGCGTCGGATGGTCGAGCTTATGGAACCTGCTGCCCGGGAGGCCGATGAATGCTGGCGAACCAGACGGCGTGCCGTCCTGGCGCCGCGGGCTCCGGTACCCATTCTGGTGACCGGCGCTTCGGGCTTTCTGGGGCGGGAGCTGGTAAGGCGCCTGTGCGAGCGTAACTCGAGTGTCCGAGTTTTGGTCCGTCGCGACGCCAGCGAGTGGCTGCACGACGAAAGGATACAGATCGTGGTCGGGAACTTGGGTGATCCGGAGATTGTCGAACACGCCGTCGCCGGCGTCGAAACGGTGTTTCACGTGGGCGCGACGATGCGTGGCGCCCGCGAGCATTTTCTTGCGGGAACAGTCTGGGGAACCAGAAACATCGTCGAGGCCTGCCTGAAACACCGCGTGCGGCGCCTTGTGCACGTCAGCTCCCTCAGCGTTCTTGATCACGCTAGCCATCGCCCGGGCACACGCGTGACCGAAGCCTGGGCGTCGGAACCCTTTCCAGAGAAACGCGGCCTCTACACCCAAACCAAACTTGAAGCCGAGCAGCTTGTCCTGCGAGCAGTACGGGAGCGCGGCTTGCAGGCCGTCATCCTGCGCCCCGGCCAGATCTTTGGACCCGGAGCCACGAGTTATGTTCCTTCCGGTACGATTGCGCTTGGCCGGCGATGGTTCGTTTACGGCTCCGGCAAGCTGCCGCTCCCCCTCGTGTACGTCGGCGACGTCGTGGACGCGCTTTTGCAAGCTGCGGTAGCCGACGTCGAATCCGGCACCGTCTTCCACATCGTGGATCCCAGCCCGGTGACGCAACGTGAGTATATCGAGTGCTGCCTTCGCAGCCCCTGTCGCCCGGCTGCCGTTTATTACGTGCCGCGACCGGTGATGGCAACCCTGGCCTTGGCGGCGGAGGTCCTCGGCCGATTGCTGCGCAAGGAGTTGCCGCTTTCGCGCTACCGCGTGCGCTCGCTGAAGCCTCTCTCGGACGTCGATTGCGCGGCGGCTCACAGGGAACTCGGCTGGTGGCCGCGTGTAGGAGTGAGAGAAGGAATGCGTTTGACCTTCGGGTGCCCGTGAAGCGTCCGGCGCGTCGTGAGGACGCGCACCGGAACCGCGCAATCCGATTCCGGAGCTTCGAACGGCGCCGCCCGCCACATGCCGTCGCGGCGCATGGCGGATGCTCAGCCGGCTTCGGTACTGTCTCACGCTCCGCGTCTATTTCTCGTCAACAATCCAAGCCGGAAAGGCCTCTGTCGGATCAACTAAGCGACCGCCGCCGTGCTCCCTGCCAGCAGCAAGGGGTAAACGGGAAGCATGTAGCGTATTTGAGGGAGTGTAATCCAATGAAGGATCATGAAGTACGCGACGCAGCCTAAGACAATCGCGGCGGGACCTCGCGCCTCGGAGCGCCACCTCAGCCACCGCCCAACCCCGAGCGGGACGATCAGCACGGAGCAGAAAGCGAGCAGGATCTCTCTTCTTATTCCCCGTGTCTCCGTACCATACCAGAGACGCGCGAACTTGAGGGCCATGAACGGTAACATTGAGAGCGGATGCTCCTTGAAACGCTTCTCGTACACATAAAGTCCGACACGCCCCATCCAGCCGTCGATCGCCGATTTCCGATCCGTAGCGGGCTTCCGGATGCCCGCTGCCGCAGCTTCGGCGAATAGTTCCCGGTAGTGCGGGCGCTTTCCTTCACCGGTAAAAAACCGAGTGTTCGAACCTTGGAGAAAAACGCTACCAAGACCTACGGAAACCGGCATGGGATCCCCTAGGACGATCAGCTTGCGGATGTTCCGGGGTATAACGACGGCGTACGCACCGACCAGCACCGCGATTTTTGCCCGAGCTCGCCGGCCGTACGCCAATAGCGCCAGCACGAGCGGCAGCTAGAAGTAAAGCGTTGCTTTATGGCGCTACCATTAGCGTTAAGGCGAGGAAAGCGGGATATCCGGGAGGAACCTTACTGTCCGGACGGCAGTCCGGACCATTGAAGCGTCCTTCTCGGATGAGTCTCTGAGCGACCGGTAGGTAATGATCGGTTGTATTCGAAACGAGAAACGGCGTCACCTTTCTGTGGCCCGCCAGACATAGGAAAAGTGCAATTTTCAGTACGGCGACGGTCACGAGCATCCGCATGCGCAGTGCATCCGACGCTGCCCGAGATCTGGCGACCGACGTCGGACCCAGCTACCGGCGTCGTTGCCTGAACCCATTGTAAGCGTTACCTTCACGGACCGCAGCGTCGAGAGTCGGCAGGCATTCGGTTGGGTGGGAGCAAGGTTTCGCCGGCGGCCGGCTTAGCTGAGCGCGGGCGCCGTGCTGCAGGGCCTGGTGCGTCTTGTCGAATGCCGGCGCCCGGACACAGAGGATCTCGCGGACCCTGACGGTCAAAGCGCGGTAGGGCGCACTGCTCGACCGCTCGGCCGGCAGGCTCACTGTCCCAGGGCGCCGGAGTCCCCAGCAGTCTTCTGCCTGCCTTTCGGCGGACAGGAGCGCGGGTATTCGATACCTGAACGGCCCGATGCAGCTGACCCGCTTTTCGACGGTTGCTCGCCGGCGAAGCCCCGCTTGGTGCTTGCTTTGGATCCTGGAGTACGCGCCTCTCCGCACGGCCGGGACTCCGCGGCGGTGCCCCCGGAGCGGCCGGCGCGAGCGATAGCTGGTTCTCCAATGCCTCGGCTTTGCTTTGGGCGCCGGCGATATTCAACGCGGCATAACCCCCGCCGGTCCGGCCTACCCAGGCCGGAGGAACTGTCGTGAAAGGTCGGCCGCGCCGTGCTCAGTCTCGGGCTCGGATGGCTGAAGCAGAGAAACGGGCGGGTTGGCTGGACCGCGTAAATGCGGATTTCAGGTTCAATGCGTAACCTCAGCAGACGGATCGGTTTGAAGCTATTGGTTCAGGGCACGGCCACAACATGCAGGCCGCTGCGTCCCAGCTCGAGGCCTAAGGCCGATAGATAGGTATATGTGAAATAGAGGAGCTGGTCGCTCGGCACTGTCAATTCGATCTCGCAACCCGCGGCGGTGCAATTCGTAGCGAGGCTATTGCCTAACTCAGGCGACGTTCCGTAGTCAAATCGCAACCGTTGCGCGCCGAGCGCGGCCGCCGGGGCCAACAGAAATTTTACCTTCCGTTGGGCAGCGGAAGCCGGCGCTCTCGTGACTGCCGCCAAAGCTCCGCTCTGTGCTCCGCACGTGATACGCACGTAATATTGCGTTGCAGGCTCGAGTCCTCCACCTTCGCCGAACGCCACGATCCGCCGGGCCGGCCCACCCGTATCAGCGAATGATTCAATAACCCTCTCGCCGCCGGGGGCGTCGAACAGATCCACGGTGCAGGAGTCGGCGCGCTTGAGATCGCGATTGCCGTACCTGACGATCAGATGCCGGCTCGTCCTGCCGAGGATCTCCACGCCGACTTCGCTCCCACCGGGCGGACCGGGTTCCTCGCTCTCCGCCACCATCAAGGTCGCGAGCACCTCCTGCGGGCTGTTCAACGCCGCCGCGCTCACCCTGATCGCGCACGCGTGGCGGCCCACCTCCAGGCCCTGTGGATCCACGCTGACGGTGAAGTCCACGGGCGTGGTACCGTTCTGCGGCGCCACCGCGAGCCACGCGCAGTTCTCCTCTACTGTGACCGCACATGCGCCGCCGGTGCAAGTGGCTCTGAACGTCTGGGCGGCGGGTGCTTCCCCTCCGATGGTGTACCCGAAAGCGAGCTCCGCGGGTTCGACCGTCAACGAGGCCGGCGGCACAGCGGTAACAACGTAACTGCCCGCCGGTCCTTCGATGTAGAGCGTTCCATCCGCCGCTGCCACGGCGAATGGCGAGCCGCCAACCTCCTGGTTGTTGTGATATACGCGGTAATTGCCCGCAGCAAGGCCGGTGATGATGATCCGTCCCGTCCGCGCGAAGGTGGTCTGGAAACTGCATTCACTACGGTCCGTGCCGTTCCTTGCAAAGACGACCGCTACCGGATCATAAGGATCCAGAATCTCAATTCCCGTAGACCCGCTGTCCAGCCCGCTCAGCGGTTCTACAGTCGGCATTTCATCCTCGGTCCCCGACGCAATCCTATGTACGGCGAGCATCCGTGCGGCAGTCACCGATCCCCAGTCGAACGTCACCTTGTGAACGTTGCTGGTTCGCGTGTATGAGGGCGCAGGAGCAGCTCCGTCCGGGAAGATGACCCGCGTGGAGATCATCGCGGCCGCTCCGGTCGGCTTCTTGAAAACGATACTCCGATAGTCTTCGCTCGCCTGAAAGCTCTGTGCGCTGTCGTATAGCAGGAAATACTGCAGATTGGTCCGAGCAGCTTTACGTTCGGACATTTCCGCATCGTCGTATACGATGACGTACTCCGGGTCCGTCTTGATATGGAGGAAGTGGCGGTGATTACGCACCACCTTCGCGTCAGACTTCCAGGACTGCGTGAAGTTGCCGCGCGCGTAAACGTACCCCGAGTCGCCGTGCCTACGATCGATCTGGTTGCGCTGGCTACCCAGCGATCCCGAATACCAGGGGGGATTGATCACCGATTTCAGAGAGCCCGACCCATTGGCGAGACTGAACCAGTTGCTTCCCGAGCCTCCTGTGCCGTAGGAGTTGTCCCAGCCGAACAGCAGCTTGTTGCCTTTGAAAATCGAGTAACCGCCGGGCAGGTAGACGCCCTGATCCACGGTGTGGTCGTTAGGCCAGTTCCAGCCCGCCCCGGCGATCAGCATCCCTGACGATGATGTCCAATCGCGCTTGCTGACCACCAGCCCGTAGTAGGTCGTAGGATCGTAATCGGTGTCGACATGAAAGCTCCAGGGATTGTCTGAGGTCCGCGGATCCTGCTGTGGAGCGTCGGGCGGAGCATATGCGGCAAGTTGGGGACTGTTCTTTCCGGTCAGCGTGTTCAGCAAGCCGCTGAGGTTGCGGTACCAGAACGTCGCGTACGCAGCCTCCGTGCCGGGCCACAGGGTTGCCGCCATGGCGGCCCAGGAAGTGGAAGTGTTCGAGTAGGGATCGCCTTTGTTGACGTCGTGGGGCAGACGATTCCACGTACCGGGCGGTGACCATAAGTAAAGGGTGCGCAGGCCGCGCCAGAAGTAGTCGTCCATCATCTCGATGGGGCCTTCGACGAAGGCGTTGCGGGAGAGAAGGCCCACCCGCCAATGCGTGCCTTGCCAACGGCCCCACTGGTAGCCTTGATTTTGCAAACCGCCTTGGGTCGGGCCTGACCAGTACTGTTTCAGGTAGCCGGCGTACATCACGTCGTAGTAGTAGTTCCACATGGTCTCGGCGTAGCCCGCCGCACGGGGATCGTCTCCGGCCAGGGCGAAAGCCGCAAGCAGGTACCCTACGTTTTTCTGCCCGACAAGGTTTCCTTCCCACGTCTGGCCCCAGTAAGCGCGGGGGCCGGTGGTTCCCAAGGCGTTACCCTGAAGTTCGGAGGTCCAGACGACGGGCTTCCCGGATGAGTGGGAGGCGGGCGTGCTGTAGAGCCGGCCGCGCTCGACCGTGAACTGGTTGCCCTCTCGGGCGGTCACCCGCATCACCTCGGCTTCCACGACGATGTAGAAAGGCGGCTCCGGGAAGCTGCCCGCGTTCCGCACGGTGAGGACGGTGTCGCCGGCTGCGATTGCGCTCGCCAGATAGGTTACGGCCCTTCGAACCACCGCACCCGGATTGAGTTCGTGTCCGCCCGCGACATACGCCGCCCCGCACTTGGCGTTGTCCCACGGCAATACGCGATAATGATCGATCCCCTGGACGGTCTTAGGCGCTCCGGACGTCTTGCTGGTGCCCGAAATGAAATTCACGTACATTTCGGAATCGTCCGTCACGGAGATCACGTATCCCCAGGATCCTGTTCCTCCCCAGGTCGGGTTCGTTTTGAAGTAAACGCCGTCGCCGGGCGAATAGACGGAGAATCCGGATCCGGTGACCTGCTTGGAGCCCGCCACGAGGTTGGCATAGCCGGGCTGCTTTTGAAGCTGGTTCGTGCAGTCATGGTCCCCGCCCCAGCCGTTCAGCATCTTGTTGGCGAAAGCCTGCCTCTCGGCCGAGGTCAGTTGGTCGCGTATGATGTCGTAGGCCATCGCGAATTCGAACATGGATATGGAGATCCAGTCCGCACCTGAACCCCAGCTGCAGTGACGCGCCGTATTGTCGCAGGGGAAACCAAGCTGCGACAGCAACCCCGAGGTGTTGGTCAGCATCGCGCGGTGCGCATGATTGATAAGGTACCTGGCCAGATTGAGATATCCGGTCTTCGAATTGTCGGCGAACCATACGTAGGCAGCGGTCACCGCCATCCAGCCTTGGTAGCCGTCGGCGGTCTGGAGCCCTGCCTCCTCATTGGGACACAACGACGGAGTAGCACCGTCGCAACCCGGGGTTATGTAAGACGCGTAGCTTGAGAGCGCCTTCCGCCAGGGAATATCGTTCTCGATGACGACCGGCGCTACCTGCGGCCCGCTCGCGTCCGGATCGCGGGAACGCTCCAGCAGGGGTCCGCTGCCGGGCAACAAGATTCGGGGTCTTGTGCCTCTCAGCGTGAAGTTGCCGACCTTGCCCGCCAGTCCGGACTCGAAGGCCGGATCGAACGGATTCGAGCAGCTGATGGGGTTGTCATCGAGATCCGTGATGGCGAAGGTTCCTGCGGACGGGTCGGCGTTGATTACTTTCCGGTAGCCGTTGGCTTCCTTACATCCGGGGACGAATTGCAGGTAGACGATGTCGCCGTTGGCCAGATCGTGTTCCTGCCGTCCGGTAGTGTGCCGCCACACGGTAACCACGGCGGGGGTTGCTGCGCTGACGTCCTTGACGTGGTACACGGTGTCCGGACCGCCGTAGCGCAGACGCAATGGGACTTGCGCTAGGGCCGTACCGGCCACCAAACAAAGGATCAGACGGAGTGTCCTCATCTGGTAAGCCCCGAGATGCGCCCGGCGAAGAACTCAGCCATTATACGGCGATTACCGGTCCCGCCGGTCCGCCCCATGATGAACACCGGCTGGAAGTCAATCGTATTCCCCGGCAGAGTAGGGGGATTGCTGAAGGTGATGACGGAACCTTCGTTGACCTGCATTTTGATCACGCCGGCCTGTTCGCTCCAGATCCTCAGCTTGTACCAGCCGCCCTGGGCAAGCGTCACGCCGGTGTCGTAGTCGGTGCAGCTTGATTTTGCATTGTTGTTGCAAACCGTAGCAATCAGCGTGGTCCCTGCGGGCTCCCAGTTGGCATCATGGTCCAACCTGACGCCCATGAAGTTAGGCGGAACCAAAGTGTTGGCCTCATTGAACTTCGCCAGTCCGACTCTGGTGCGAACTTCGGTGGCCGCGTCCTGGTGCTGCCAAACGAACCTTGCCTCCCAATCCCCCCTACCCGTTATGTTGTGGAACGGGGCCACATTCAGGTTCAGATATAGTGCCCTGCCGTCATTGGCATTGGTGGAGGAAACCCCGATGGAGACCGTACAGGGGTTATTGGTACCTCCGGGGCCGTAGTCCGGGCCCATCGAGGTGCCTTGAAAGGTAGTCATCGACCAGCCCAGCGCGCCGACCTGCCCGCTCGCAGTTCCTCCCCCGCAGAACTCTTCTCTGAGCACCAGATTCGTCTCGTCCATCGGATCCCAGCCGCCGGAGCCTCCCGACAGTGTGGCCGGCCTCCACTGATTGCCGGCCTGGTCCCACACGAGCGCCTGGCCGTCGGTCGGCGCCGCCGCCGAGACGGGTCGGCTCTGGATCCTTGTGACCGTGAGCGACGAGAGGTCACCCGTGACGTCTCCTCCTGCGTTGTGCGAGTGCGTGGCATCAGCCTTCGATGACAGAGCTTGCGACAGGTCGGTCTGGTTGCTGATCTGCCCCGTGATGGCGCCCCAGCTAGTCCCGCTCGCTTCGCGCCACTCGTCGGCGGCTGCGCAGAAGTACAGTTGCTTCGCGCTCAAATCGACATAGAAGTCCCGGCCTGACTGGCACGCACCCGCAGGGGCCCCCGCGCCCGTAGAGTACCTTGGAACCGTGGCATCGTCCACGGCGATCGCCCGTCCCGCGATCATCACCCCGGAACCCGGCTCGTACTGCCCTTGCGGTGGCGCCGGCAACCAGGCAGCAAGCGCTCCGCTCCAGCTCAAGACGTCTCCGTCGCTCGGAACTGCTTCGCTCACCGGCCGGCCACGCAGCCCTCGGACCGTGAGCGCCTCGATCGTCCCAGCAGCGTCGCCTCCCACCGCCTTCCATTGGGCGCCTTGCTCGCCGACGACTAGCACTTTGCCCAGACTCATCCCGGCCGACGGCAACTCCTTACCCACCATAACCCAGGTGTCCTGCGGACCGCACACGTACACTCCTTGTTCGGCAGCAGCATCGGCCTTGAAAAACATTTCTCCTGGCTCGCAGTTTGTCGGCAGGCTGATGCCGCTCCGCAAGGGCTTGGTCTTCGTCGCACCGGAGAAATCCACGTTCCTGCCTTGTCGCCCGAGATCGATCTGCGTCTGCGCCTGCATCCATGCGGCGCCAACGACACTCAACGCCGCCGTAATCGCCAATCTATTAAGCTTCCGCATCTTCCATTAGTCCGCATATCTGTTCGCCTCGTACCCGAGGCAGTGGCTCACCAGATGAGCCTCTCGGCCTCATCCTACGCACACGGTCCGCTGAAGCGGCGGCGGATCGGATCTTATCCTTCGCGCCATCAAAGGATTACGCGCTTAGGCCAGGCGTGACTTCCCGCCCTCCGTCTCCACGACGTCATCGGACGCCTGCCGAGCTCGCGCGGGGGCCGAATTTGCAGCGCCCCCTCCGCTCGGCCTCTCGGCTATCCTAATCGCCATGGAGGGACCGGCCTCCCTTGGCGAGATCCTGCGCTTCGCTAGGGATCGCTTCTTTCTCCGGATGCGTTGTCGCGCGGTGCGGCGCGATTGGCGAATTCGTCATCGCAAGGTCTTCCGCCTCCACCCCGCTTACCGCCAGCCCTGCCCGCCGGAGCTCGAAGCCGAGCACCGTCGCCTGTGGCGCGTCCTCGATGCCGGGCTCCGCCTCGATACCCTACGCATCTGCTATCACCTGGCCGGCCATGCCGACCCCCGCATCGTGCCCGAGGAGACCTTCGCTTGCCTGATCGAGCGCTGCATCAACCCACCCGACTGGCCCTACTGGCTCTCGCACAAGAGCCTTCTTTACAGGCTCCTGCCCGACGGCCTGCTCCCGGATCCCCTGCTGCATAACATCGCGGGAAACTTCTTCGACGCCGATTGGCAGCCCCTGTCCGCTGCGGCAATCCCCACGCTAATCCGTAAGCTTCCTTACCCGGTCGTATTCAAACCCAACTGGGAGTCTTCCGGGGGGCGCGGCGTCATGATCCTCCACGAAGCGGACGCGCTCCTCGCCGCCATCCGTTCCCGCTCGGATTTCCTCGTGCAGGCGTTCCTGCGGCAGCATGTCTTCTTCCGCGCATTCCATGATCACGGCGTGAACACCATCCGTGTTTACACCTATCGCAGCGTCCGGGACGACAACGTTCACGTACTGAATACCGCGCTGCGCATGGGCGTGGCCGGATCGCTCGATAATCTCACGGCGGGAGGCATCGTTTGCTTTGTCCATCCTGACGGGCGCTTGCACGAGTACGCCTGCGATCGCTACGGCGGCAAGTTCGATGCTCATCCTGATTCCCGGCTCCCCTTCGGTCCGAACACCCGCATTCCGCACTTCGACGAGCTGTTACGACTCACCGCTCAACTTGCCGCCCGTCTGCCCGCGATCCGTCTGGCCGGCTGGGATATGGCTTTAGACGCCCAAGGGCGCTGGCGTTGCATCGAGCTCAACCCCCACAGCCACTCCATCCGCTTCGCCCAGTATGCGGGTCGGCCATTCTTCGGCCAATTCACGGAAGAGATCATTGAGTACTGCCGGCGACACCCCCGCCTTCGCCGTGCTAGTCTGCGTGTTTACTGAAATCCTCGGACAGCGCTTTCGATGGCCTACCTCTCGATCCATCACGTGCTCGACAGCCTCGCCGTGGGAGGCGCCGAAGTACTGGTCTGCTCGCTCGCGCGCGCGCAGAGGGAGGCGGGTCATGAAGTCGTGGTGCACTGCCTGGTGGATTCGGGCCCCCTCGCAACGGGGCTAAAGGACAGTGGCATCCCCGTCCTCCTGCACCGCGCATCGCGGCCTGTGATCAGCTTAGCCCGCTTGATCTGCAGCTTGCGCACGAACCCGCCGGACGTCGTGCACTGCCACAATATCGCTCCCACCGTGCTTGGCGCTCCCGCAGCTAAGCTTGCCCGCGCGCCCTGTATCGTGAGCACGCGCCACGGCACTGCGACGCGCCAACCGCATTTCGAGCGCAAATTCTGGCTCGCGGCACGCCTCTGTCACCGCGTCGTAGCCGTCTCGCACTCGGCTGCCGAGCGACTGGCGGCTGCGCCATGGGCCCGGGCCGACAAGCTCGTCCTAATCCGTAATGGCGCTGCCCCGCCGACCTTGCCGGAGCCGGAAGCCTGGCCGCCGGCGCGCCCCGACGTCTTCACGTTGGTCAGCGTCGGCCGTCTGCACCGCGTAAAGGACTACCCCTCGCTGCTACGCGGCGTGGCGCTGGCCCGCGCTAGGTCACCGGCTCTGCGGCTTCTCATCCTCGGTGACGGCCCTGAACGGCCTCGCCTGGAAAACCTCGCCGCCTCGCTCGACATCAGCGACCACGTCGAGTTCCTCGGCCTCCGTCACGACGTGGGGCGCTGGCTCGCACAGGCGGACGCTTTCGTTCTTGCTTCAGTCTCCGAAGGACTGCCCGTTGCGCTGCTGGAGGCCCTCGCCGCGGGTTTGCCCGCCATCGTGACCGACGTCGGCGGCATGCCGGAAGTCGTGCGGTGCTGCGGCGCCGGAATCGTCGTGCCGGCTTCGCAACCCGAGGCCCTGGCCGACGCCATCCTCGCTCTGGCTTCCGACCCGCAGCGCCTCGCTGCTCTTCGCCACCTCGCCAGACGGTGCTACCTCAATCATTTCACTCTCGAGCGCATGGTCAGCGATTACTTCCGTCTGTACCTCGATCTACTCTCCCTACACGTCGGACCCGTGCGCCGGAAGGAGGCTCTTTTGAGACCTTCGACGCGTACGGACTACAATCGAGTGTAAGTGAGCCTTTACAGCCTGCTCTACGATTCTTTGTTCCTGCCGCTGGCCGCCGCGGCGCGTCGTCGCCGCTACCACCAGTTGCGTGCGTTCCTCGAGCGGTCACAGTGGTGGCCTGCGGAACGGCTGCGCGAATTCCAGTGGTCTGAGCTCCGCAAACTGCTGGAGATCGCCTTCCGTTCGGTTCCGTACTACCGGCGCAAGTACGCCGATGTGGGCGCGCGTTTCGAGGACATTCGCTCGTGGGACGATTTCCGTCGGCTCCCGGTCCTCACCCGCGCGGAGGTAAACCGGCATCGCGAAGAGTTATTCCCTGCCGACTTCCGCGGCCGGAGAATGCCCCACGCCACGGGAGGATCGACCGGCGAGCCTGTTCGTTTCTATCGCACCCGGGAGAGCTACGACTGGCGCCTCGCTGCCACGCACCGCGCGTACTCCTGGTCGGGATACCGTCCCGGCGAGCGCACCCTCTACCTTTGGGCCGCACCTTTGCCCACGGTCTCGCGTTGGGCCGCCTGGAAAAGCTGCTGCCACGACTTACTGGAGCGCCGCCTCGTGATTCCGACATGGCTTCAGAACGAAGCCCTTTGGCAGCAGGCTTACCAGCGAGCTCTCCGCTTCCGTCCGCGGTACCTTGTCGGTTACGTCTCCAGCCTTCTGGGCTTCGCCAGGTTCCTGGCCCGACGTCGGGCGCGCATGCCCCGCCTCTGCTCCGTCATTGCGGCCGCCGAACCCCTTACGCCTGCAGTGCGCGCATTCCTGTCGGAAACCTTCGACGCCCCTATCTTCGAGACCTACGGCTCGCGCGAATTCATGTCCATCGGCGCTGAGTGCGAGCTTCACTGCGGTCTGCATCTTCACGCCGAGAACCTGGTCGTCGAAACAAGCTCCAGGGAGCCGGATCAGCCGGGCGACATCCTGATCACCGACCTGCACAACCTCGGGACCGTCTTTATCCGTTATGCCATCGGTGACGCGGGTCGTCTCGCCGATCGTCCGTGCGCCTGCGGGCGCGGTCTGCCGCTGCTGGAATCCGTGGACGGCCGTACTGCCGACCTCATCGAGCTTCCTGACGGGCGCACCGTGAGCGGTCTCTTCTTCGTTCACCTGCTGAAGGAGCTACCCGAGGTTTTGCAATACCAGGTCCGCCAGGAAGAACCGGAGCGCCTCACGCTGCTGCTCGTGCTGGCGCGCGAGCTCTCCGCTCCCAGCCGGGCTCTGCTCGAGTCGGAACTTCGCAAAGTCCTCGGAGAGACGCCGTACGAGATCCGCAGCGTCGCCCGCATTCCGCCCGGTCCGTCCGGTAAGCATCAGCCCGTCGTCGGGCTTCGCGCCTCAGCCGTGAATGCCCGGCCCAGTGAGATCCCGTGAGCGATCCGGAAACCAGTCTGAACGATGCACCGGCGAGTCTCGCGGCTTCCGCCGCTCAGGTCATTGCACGCAACTCGCTGCTTGCGGCCGTGGACACCATTGCCGGACTTCTTTCCACCCTGATCGGCTCGGTGGCTGTCGCCCGCCTGCTCGGTCCCGTCAAGCTGGGCTACTACAATTACGTCATCTTCCTCTGTAGCATCACCAACCACGTGGCCTCGTTCGGCGTGCCGCTGGCCGCGCGCAAGTATCTTGCCGAGCATCTCGGTCGCGGCGAGTACATGATGGTTCGCGCGATCTGGCGGCTGACCTTCCGGTTCCAGTCCCTCATGGCCGTGCTGGTGGTGGCAGCAGGCCTAACGCTTATCGCGTGGAAGGTTCCTCCGGAACACAGGCTCTACGCCTCGCTGGCCGTGGCCAGCCTGCTGCCCGCCATGCTCATGGCCATGTACTCCGCCGCCAACACGGCCATGGAGGACTTTGCTAGCAACGTCAAGTCCTCGCTGATTTCGAGCGCCATCGGCCTGGCCGGTCTCCTGCTCGCTCTCGCCATGCGCTGGGACCTGCCCGGTCTGGCCGCCGCCCTGCTCGCCGAACGTACTGCGGATCTGCTCGTGCGCCGCAGCTACGGGCTACGCCACATGCGGCGCTGGCCTGCGCCGTCGCTGAACCACGCTTCCGCGCAGCAAGTTGCGCGCCTGGCGGACTTCAAGCGCTCTCTGCGTCGCTTCTGCGCTCAGGCAGGGCTGCTCCAGGCCCTTAACATCATCGTCTGGGACCGCTCCGAGATGCTCTTTCTCAAGCACTTCAGCGACATCCGCCAGGTCGCCTTCTATTCGCTGGCTTTCAACATCACGCAGAGACTCTTGTTGCTGCCTCGCTCCTTCGTCAGCGCCGTAGGGGCCTCGGTCATGGTCCGCATCGGACGCGATGCCGAATCCGCCGCCGGACTCACCCTCGGGGCCTTGCGTCTGATGGCGGTGCTGGCTCTGCCTGTCAGCTTCGGCGCAGCCGCGGTCAGCGATCCGGTCGTCCGTGTCCTCTACGGTCAGCGCTTCCTCGCAGCCGTCCCTGTGCTTGGGATTCTCGCCTGCTTCGCAGCTGCTAAGGCTCTCATGCTGCCTGCACAGAACCTGCTGGTAGCCTCGGATCGCCAGGGCGCTCTTCTGAAGGTAATGTTCGCAACCGCGGCCTTGAACCTGCTACTGGATTACGCGCTGATCCCGTCTCACGGAGCGATCGGCGCAGCCGTGGCCAACAGCGCGGCCCAGACGACGGCGGCGGTCCTGGCGTGGCTGGCCGCACTCAGAGGTTTCCGCAGCCGCTTCCCTGGGGCCGCCTTCCGACGACTGCTCGCTGCCGCTCTGTCGACTGGCATCGTCGCCTTGGCGCTCGTTCGCTCCCTACCGACCGTTCCCGGCCTGTTCGCGGCGGTTGCCGCAGGCGTGCTCACTTACGCCCTGGCTCTCCGCCTCCTCCAGCCGCTCCCCTCTGCGGATCGCGATCGCCTGCTTCAACTCGATCGCCAGCTCCCGGTCGCGCTGCGACCCTCCTGGCGTCTCCTGCTTTCGTGGCTGTTCCCTCCCGAGCGTCCCCGCCTTCAGAGCGACCTTAGCCGCACGGTCAAGTAGACCAAAGTGACCGAGACAAACTGCAGGAGGATCGTCGTGGTCAGCCATTTGCGGTCTAGGCCGGGAAACGCAACCCAGCCGTTCCGCCGCGCCGCCTCTTTCAGCCCTACCCCCATCGCAATCAGCAGGTACAGAGTCGGGATGTAGGTCCGCGACAGGAACCAGCTCGTCACCAGAAACGTGTAGAAGGCCAGCTTCAGCGTTCTCGCCCAGCGCCTCAGCTCTGCCTGGACAGGATCCGCTGTTGAAAGCTGACAGAGAATCCCCAGATCACGACCGGCGGCTACGAGCAGCCCGAGCCAAAAGAAATAGCCCACCATCCCCGTTTCGGCGAAGCACAGCACGAATGAATTGTGCGCCGTCAGCTCGTGATGGTCCGTGAAATTCTTGAACCCCACGCCGAACAAAGGCGAACTCTTCAGCATCTGCAAACCGGCCGACCACGCCTCCAGCCGGCCCGCAATGGACTGCTCCCGCAGCGATAGGGCGCGCGCGCCGCCGAAGTTGGCCGCTAGCAGGCCCAGCGCGATCGCGGCGCTCATCACCCAAGCCCCGGTCCGTCCCAGACGATCGCGCACGGCGAGCGCAATCATTGCCGCCAGGCCGACCACCGCCCCTCGCGAACGTGTGAGGACCAGCCCGTAAAGCAGGCAGCAGACGGGCAGCCCGATCAAAAGGGCGTTCCTCAACCGTCGCCCGCTCCGCCAGAAGCCCCCCGCCAGCGGTAGCGCAATCAAAAGGTACTGCGCCAAGTCGTTGGGATCGTTCAGGAAGCCAGGGCCGCACACCCTTCGCAGCGTTTTCTCGAGTCGGCCCTCTTCCACCTCCTGCCATACCACCCGGATGAACCGCTCCTCTCGGTAACCGAAGTGGTAAGCCAGCGCACCCTGCGCCGTGAGATACAGCGCGATCGCGGTCAGGGTCGCCGCGAGAATCTTCTGCCTTCGAATCGTGCTCGCCGTGATCGCCGCCATCAGAAAGCTGGCCAGCGCAGGGCCGAAATCTTCGAGCGCCCGGATCAAGCCCCCCAGCCATCCCTGATACACGAGCGAAAGCCCCAATGCGCCGGCGAATCCTGCAAGCAGGAACATCTGCGGCGCCGTGAAACTGAAGCGATGCAGAAACCCCGACATCAGCGCAGCAGGTAGCCCCAGCACGGAGAGCGCCAGCACGGGCCGGTACGGCGCCAGTGAAGGCATCAGCTCCACCGGGGAAAGAAACATGACTGCGACCAAGGTGACCGTTAGGAATAAAAGCAACTGCGTTCCTTCCCTCCGCTTTGTTCTCCGCTGCGGCTGTTCCGCCGTGTCGGCCCACTCTCGCTGATTCTATCTCGGCCGGCGTTCGACGCGAGTCGTATAATTGCGGAAGAGCGTCGCCAAGGTTCGGGCCAAAACTTCATGCTGGAACAACTCGAGCGCGCATCGCTACGCCCTTGCGAACTCATTCGCGCCTTCATAAAGCTCTACAAGCACGATCGCCGTGCTACTTTTCCCATTCCCCTGAGGACTCGGCTGGCGATGTGGCGGCGCGGCTTCGTCAGTGAGTGTCACCTCATCTACGGCTTCGACCGTAATCCCATGGAGCACTATCTGCCTGAATATCACCGCCTGGTGCGCGCCAGCCGCATCAACCGAAAACCCGAAGTGCTGCACAACAAGCTGCTCTTCGAAGCCCACTTCAAGGCGCTGCTGCCCATCCCGCGCACCCTGGCCTGGATCTCGCGCGGCGCCATTGCGCCCTTGGTCGAGGATCCCCGCATCGACAGCCCCGCAACGCTGCTGGCCGCCTGCCGGGCCCAGGGTCGCCTCGCTATCAAGCCCTTTGGCGAAAGCGGCGGCAAGGGCTTCCACGTTCTTGCATGGGAAAAGGACCGTCTGTTGCTCAACGGCACGCCGCTCACCGAGGAGGCTTTGGTCTCGCTGGTCTCGGACGCTAGGGACCTGATGATCACCGAGTTTGTCCGGCAAGGCGAGTACGCGGCGCGTGTCTTTCCGCACGCGACGAACACCATGCGCGTGCTCGCCATGCGGGACCCGTACCGCAATCGTCGTGCTTTCGTTGCCATCGCCGTGCACCGGTTCGGCACGGCCAGGTGCGCGCCTGCGGACAGCTTTCAACGGGGCGGCCTGGCTGCTGAAGTGGACTTGGCCACCGGTGTGCTCGGCAAGGCCACTACGTACCCCCGGGAAGGAAAACTCCGCTGGTTCAGCCATCATCCGGAAACCGGGGCGCCCATCGAAGGTCTGCGCGTCCCCGGCTGGCAAAACATCGTCGAGCACCTGCTGGCCGCGACCGAGGCCTACGATTTTCTCGATTACGTCGGCTGGGATGTGGTGGCGCGCGAAGACGGCTTCAGCGTCTTGGAGGCTAACAATCACAGCGGAATGATCTTCCTGCAGGTGTTCCGCGGACTCCTGGCCGACGAGCGCGTGCGCGCCTTCTTCGAGTACCACGGCGTTATCCGGCGGCGGAGGTCGTAGCGCGCCGAATATTGCCGCGGCCCGGCTCATGACGCCTGGGTTTTCGCACCGCTCCCTGGCGGCCGTGCTTGCGCGTTGCCGCCGCGCTGCCCTTGGACGGACGAGTGCGACAGGCCTTGGTCCAAGCCCTCGCCTTGCGCATAAACCGTGCTGAGGTTTCCCCGGCCCGCCCACTACAGTTAAGGGAACGCCAGTAAAGGAACACCGGCAAGAGGGTGCAAAGGCCATGCTGCAACGACTCGAGCGAGCTACCAGCCGCCCGTGGGAGATCACGCGGGCCATCATAAAGCTGTTGCAGGAGGATCGCAGCGTAAGCGTCCCCATTCCGCTCAGGCGCCGCCTCGCCCTGTGGCGGCGGGGTTTCGTCAGTGAGTGCCAGCTCATCTACGGCCTCGATCAAAACCCCATGGAGCACTATCTGCCCGAATATCACCGATTGGTGCGCGCCAGTCGCATCAACCGCAGGCCGGAGGTGTTGCACCACAAGCTGCTCTTCGAGACCTGCTTCAAGGCGATGTTGCCCATTCCCCGCAGCCTGGCCTGGATCTCGCGCGGCGGCATCACGCCTTTAGTCGAGGATCCCCGCATTGACAGCCTCTCGGCTTTATTGGCGGCTTGCCGGGCGCTGGGCAACCTGGCCATCAAGCCCTTTGGCGAAAGCGGCGGCAAAGGCTTCCACGTTCTTGCGTGGCAGGAGGAGCGTCTGCTGCTGGACGGGGCGCCGCTCGCACCGGAGGGCTTGGTCTCTTTGGTCTCCGATGCCTGCGACCTGATAGTCACCGAGTTTGTCCGGCAGGGCGAGTACGCGGCCCGTGTTTTTCCGCATGCAACGAACACGGTGCGCGTACTCGCCATGCGGGACCCGCACCGCAACCGTCGCGCCTTCGTTGCCATCGCCGTGCATCGGTTCGGCACCGCCAGGTCCGCGCCCGCGGACAATTTCCAGAGGGGAGGCCTGGCTGCCGAGGTGGACCTGGCCACCGGCGTGCTTGGCAAGGCTACCGCCGAACCGCGAAACGGGAAGTTGGAATGGTTCAGCCATCATCCGGAAACCGGGGCGCCCATTGAAGGGCTGCGCGTCCCCGGCTGGCAGAACATCGTCGAGCATCTGCTTGCCGCGACCGAGGCCTACGATTTTCTCGATTACGTCGGCTGGGATGTGGTGGCGCGCGAAGACGGCTTCAGCGTCCTTGAGGGCAACAACCACAGCGCGATGACGCTGCTGCAAGCGCATCGCGGGCTGCTCGCCGACGAGCGCGTGCGCGCCTTCTTCGAATACCACCGCGTCATCCGGGGGCGAAACGGGAATCGCACCTGAAAAGCGGCGAGTTCTCAGTTGCACTCGGCAACCAGCGGTCCCGCGAGTTCCTTCAAGAAAAACAAGCGGCCGGGCAGCGTGGGCATCCAACTCGAAGGCACCCAGCGATCAGGACCGTACCGCAACGTCACCCAAAGGCTCATCCCTTGCCACTGCATTCCGCGACCCAGCACGCCGTCGGCCCCGCCGATAACGCGATCGGCCTGAAGGAACAGGCCCGGTCCGATCGTGTTGGCGAATGCCGGCACCAGCGTGGTCCGGCTCTTGAAGCTGGTGATGGCGTTCTGCTCGATGGTCAGCGGGTGGAGCTTGGCGCCCAGTCGATACATCTGGCGCTTCCATTCTTCGTCGCTCGAAAACTCGGCGGCGAAGTGCGGCTCCCAAAAGGCGATGTGAAAGACCCGCCCGATGCCGAAGATCACGATCAACTGTGCGCCTTGCGACTTCAGATCCGCGATGCGTTCCGGATACGAAGGCAGCACGTCGCGTGTGGCGAAATGGCGCTGGCTTTCGGGCACCGTCAGGTCGCCGAGCGGCCCGTAGAAGGCCTCCTGCATCGCGTACCGGAAAGCGCCAGGATTGTCCGGGGGCAGGGTATTGCCGGCGGCGTCGCTCCACTCGTCCATGTTGAAACCATAGACATGATCGCAGGGAATCCTCCATTCCTTCAGAAAGTAGACCGCCCAGCGGTACATGCCCATCGGTCCCACGGGAAGGATCAGCGCCAGTTTGCGTCCGGCCTCGCGCGCCTGCCGGATGCGCAGCGCGATCTCATGACCAAGCATCGTGTTGAAGTCGCTCAGCGACTCGCACGGCACCGGCTCGAATTCGGCGTGCCACCAGGGTTGTCGCTCCAGGATCGCCTCCGGCGGGTGACTGCAGCAGGCTTCGATCCGGTCCAGATCCCAGCCCGCAGGGAAGAAATTTTCGAGCAGCGATCCCTTCAGAGTGCTTCTCAGATCGATCGTCATGATCCCACCTCCACAGTCTTGCCCGTTTGCGCGGATTCATAGCAGGCGGCAAGCAGTCGCTGATTTCTCAAGCCGTCCTCGCCGCTGACGGGCGGCTCTCGCCCCTCCAGCACCGCGCGGCTGAACTCCTCGATCTCGGCCCGATAGATGTTCACCGGCTCCGGCGCGATCTCGATGCCGCCCGCCGACTCCCGCCGCTGCTGCGCGTCGTAGCCGGCCTCGGCGCCGCGCAGCCGCGCCCTCATGAAACCCGCGCTCCCCTGGCCGATGGTGCCCCGCGCCAGGATCGAGCCTTGTGAGCCGTAAAGCTCGAGCACGTTGTCGCTGGCTTCGTCCGGAATCGAGAAGAAAACGTCGACCGTTCCCAGCGCCCCGTTGGCGAACTCGAGCATCACGGTAGCGCCGTCCTCGACGGCGTAGGCATGCACGGCGCGGCTCGTAAAGCAACTCACCCGCTGCACCCGCCCGAAAAACATCTCGAGCAGGTCCAGACAATGCCCGCCCATGTCCATGAGCGAACCGCCGCCGCCCAAGGCCGGATCCTGCCGCCATGCGCCCTCGACGGGCGGATACCAGCAGGAAAGCTGGGCGCGCGCGTAGACCGGCCGACCGAGCCGGCCTTCGCGAACCAGCGTGAGCGCCGCCCGATGTTGGGCGTGAAAACGCATCATGAAACCCGTTCCTAACAGAACGCCCGCATCGCGGCAGGCTCGGACCATCTCTTCGGCCTCCGCCACCGTCCGGCCGAGCGGCTTCTCGCACAAGACGTGCTTTCCCGCCCGCGCGCAGGCCGTCACCTGCTCGCGATGGGCAAACACCGGCGAAGCCACGTAGACGGCCTCTACCTCCGCGGCCAGCAACTCCGCGAGGCTTCCGGCCGCAAACGCCCCGAAGCGCTGGGCCACCTCCCGGTTGACGTCCTGGTTGACGTCGTAGACCGCCATCAGGCGCGCGTTTTCAGCCGGAACAATCCCTTCGGGAATTGTGCGCCTTAGGGCTATGCCTCCCGAGCCAATGACGCCCCAAGCGACTCGCCGTTCAGACATCCGCGCCCCCCACCATCGCGGGCCGCTTCGCGTACGCGTCGATCACCTTCAGGAGCGCCCGCGCAATTTGATGCATGTCCTCCTCGCTGAACGTGGGGTAGGCGAAGCAGGTGAAGGTGTGGGTCTCATGCCAGAGCGCGTTCGGCACTTCGACCTTGCCGTAGTCCACGCTTTCCGGATTCGTGTATTCGCGCGAGCGGAAGGGGAATTTCGAACGCCCGAAGGCATTGTGCTCCTGGAAAGCCCGCTCGGTATGACACTGAGGCCAGAAGACCTTCCAGCACGGCGCGCCCTCCGCCACCGCCGCATCCACGAACTGCTTGATGGTGCAATTCATCTTCTCGATCTCGAGCGAAAAGGCCAGCACGTACCAGCCGTTCTGCCGCTCGGGCGTGTCGACGGGAAAGAAACGCACGTACTCGGGCCGCTGGCGCAGGGCATTGATCAGAATGTAGGCGTTGCGGCGTCGTGTGGGCAGGTTCCAGTTGTCCATGCGTTCGAGCTCGGCCAGCCCGACGGCCGCCTGCATCTCGGTCATGCGGTAGTTCCAGCCGACCATGTTGTGAATGTAAGGCAGCTTCTGCTCCAGCTCCAACAGATTCAGCCGCTCCTTGACGTCGTAGCCATGATCGCGGAAGCTGCGCGCCTGCCAGGCCAGCTCTTCGTCGTCGGTCGTGACCATCCCGCCCTCGCCCCCGGTGGTGAAGGTCTTGTTCTGACAGAAGCTGCAGGCCGCGATGTGCCCCAGTGTGCCGGTCTTCCTGCCCTTGTACACGCCTCCGAAGGCCTCGGCGTTATCCTCGATCACCCACAGGTTGTACTTGCGGGCGAACTCGAGAATGGGATCCATGTCGCAGACGTTGCCGTACAGGTGCACGGGGATGATCGCGCGCGTGCGCTCGTTCACCAGCTTCTCGGCCGACTCCACGCTGATGCAATGGTCTTCCAGATTCACGTCGGCAAACCGCGGAATCGCGCCCGCCTGCACGACGGCAAAGCTGGTGGCGATGAACGTGTAACTGGGCACGATGACTTCGTCACCCGGGCCGATACCCAGTGCGCTCAGAGCCACGTGCAGCGCCGCCGTGCCGCTGGAGACGGCAATGGCGTAGCGGCTGCCCTGCCACTCCGCGAACTTCTGCTCGAACTCCATGCCTTTGCGCCCCGTCCAGTAATTCACCTTGCCCGATCGCAATACCTCCACTACGGCCTGGATGGCCTTCTCGTCGAATTGCGGCCACATGGTGAGCCTGTTGGTGACCGCCTTGGGTCCCCCTTCGATGGCGAGTTTCTCCATGATGCGTTGCCGTCCTCCGTCGCGGCTATCATACAACTTGGCAAAGTCGCGGGGACATGGGAACGAGCCTGCTTACGATCGCTTGGGCCCTAGCGCTGATTGGGTCGCTGCCGCCGCGCAACGCCATGGATTGCGCACGCCATGCACCCTGCATCGAGCGTCTCGCGGGCCTTGGCCGTCTTTGGGCTGCCGCAAAGTATTTCCATCCCTGGCTGGCCTGGCGAAACATAGACTGGGACGCTGCTCTGCTCGCTGCGGTGCCGCGGGTGATCGAGGCGCGCGATGCGAGGGAGTATGCCGTCGCCGTCCAGCGAATGCTCGATGCTTTGGGCGATCCGGCCACTCGTGTGCTCGACGTGACGCAAATCCGCCCGGCCTCCGTCGCACCGCTCGCACGGATGACCGCCGACAACGTCCTGGTCATCACTGTGAATCCTCGAACGCTGCCGGAGGGCAGGGAAGCGGCCTCGGGCCCGACGTCCTTCATCCCACAGTGGCTCCAGGCCGAAGCCGTGGTCTTCGATCTGCGCGGGCACGACCTCTGGCAGCTGCGGGCGCCCGCCATCGTCGGAATGTTCTTCCAGGGGAGCGGCCTGAACCAACTCCTACAATTCGCGCCCCTGCGCGCACCTGCCCATCGCTCGCGGATCTACTCCGGCCTGCCGCCTTCCGCGCCCGGTGGCAGCATCTTCTACCACGCAGCCTGGTACGTGCGCGACGGGACGGTGCTCGAGCCACGCCCGTCCTCTCGATCCAAGCCCATCGTGTTCCTTGTGGATGACTCGTCGCTGCTGCCGCCCATCGCTGCAGCCCTGCAGGCTGCCGGGCATGCCTGGATCGTGGCGCAGGGAAGCGTTTCGGAGGGCGGGCTCGTCGAAAGACACCGCCTGACGCTTGCCGACGGGGTCCAGGTTCTGCTGCGTACAAGCGAGTTGCTTTACGAGGACGGCTCCACGGGTCTTGTGCCTGATCTCACGCTGCCCAAACAAGCGTCGGAGGAGGCCCTCCAGGCCGCGCTCGAACTCGCCCGCCGTCCTGCGCACGCCGGCCGGCCGGAGCGCGAGAAACCGCCTCCGTGGAGCGCACCACGTCCGGAGAGCGCTTACGCCCAGCCGGAATATCCCTCCTTGGCCGTGCGCCTGTTGGCCGGCTTCCGCCTATGGGCTGCCGTTCGGTATTTCTTCGCCTACCGCCGTCTGATGACCCGCGACTGGGATGCTGTCTTCGTCGAGGCCATCCCGCGGCTGCTCCAGGCTGCCGACGCCCGCGAGTACGCGCTGGCCATCGCCGAGATGACGGCGCACCTCGGCGATACCCATGCGGTCGTCACCGGTCGCGCACTCGCGGACTGCTTCGGTACGGCCGCACCGCCGGTGCGCACGCGCATCGTCGAAGGCAAACCCGTGGTCTGGCGATTCCCGGACGGCCGCGTGGAGCGCGAGACCGGACTCTCCTCGGGGGATGAAATCCTCGCCGTGGACGGCGAGCCCGCGGACCAGCGCATCCGCCGCCTCACGCGCTACCTTTCCGCCTCTACGCCGCAATCCTTGGATGCTCTGGTCATGGAACGCTGGCTCGACGGTCCGCCCGGCACAACTGCGGAGCTGACCGTGAGCGACGCGGCGGGCCGGATCCGTACCTTGCGATTGCCGCGCCGCAGCCAAACGCGCCGCCCACCCTGGCGCTCCGGGCCCATCTGGACGCTGCTCGCAGGCGGGATCGGCTACGTCGATCTGGAACGCCTGACTCCACAAAAAGTCGAGGAAATGTTTCATTCGCTCAGGTCGGCTCGCGCCATCGTCTTCGACCTGCGCGGCTACCCTCAGGGAACGGGCTGGTTGATCGCCCCGAGGCTGGCTGCACGTCCCGGGATTGTCGCAGCTCGCTTCCGCCGGCCGCTCGTGCTTTTCCCCGAGGGCCGCGCCGGAGACGTCGAGACGCTGGACGCCGCATGGGAGTTTTATCAGTACCTGCCCGAATTCGAGGGCGAGAAGTTCCGGGGCGACGCGGTCGTGCTGATCGACGAACGCACGCTGAGCCAGGCCGAGCACGCGGCTCTTTTTCTGCGGGCTGCCGGAGCACGCCTGGTAGGCAGCGCCAGTGCGGGCGCCAACGGCGACGTCACGCGGCTCGCCTTGCCAGGCGGCCTGTCAGTGAGCTTTTCAGGCCAGGAGGTGCTGCTACCCGACGGATCGCAACTTCAGCGCGTGGGCCTCCGTCCGGACCTGGAAGTCAAGCCGTCGCTCGAAGGCGTGCGCGCGGGCCGCGATGAAGTGCTGGATGCGGCTCTGGAGATGCTTGGCTTAACGGGACCGCGCGCCCGCGGCGTAGGCGAGGCGCGCTGAGCCTCACGCCGCCTTGGCCGCCGACGCCGCGGGAATCCGACGGATCAGATCCGCCAGCTCATCGCGGTTGGCGGGGCCGATGGTGAAGCAGTCGATGCAATCCAGCGAGAGTGCGTAGCGCAGAGCCTGATCGACTCGGTCGCTCAGCCCGCCCTCGCCCAGGATCTTCATGCCGATGATGCCCTTGCCCGCTGCCTTCATGCGTCGCAGCACCGGCACCACCGTTTCCGGCTCAGCGTCCATCAGCAGGCCGGCGAAATTGATGCGGGCCAGATCCACGTGCACCCAGGGCGTTCGCGCCGCCGTCTCCAGCGCCGCCAGCGAATGGCAGGAGACCCCGTGGGTGCGCACGAGGCCTTTCTCGCGCGCTTCGGTCAGCACCTCCATCGCCCCCTGCCGCTCCTCCGGCCAGTTCGGATTGGTGACGGCGTGCAGCAAGACGATATCGAGGTAGTCCGTATCGAGCTCCTTGCGGAACCGGTCCAGATCGGCCCGCATCTGATCCGCCGTGCGCGCCCGGGTCTTGGTCATGATGGTGACTTTCTCGCGGGGTACGCGCTTAAGCGCCTCGCGCACGTGCGGGTGGGTCCGGTAGCCGTCGGCGGTGTCCCAGAAAAACAGGCCCTGATCGTATCCGAAGTGGAGCAGATCGGCCAGCCCCTCCAGGCCGAGCTGCCGCTGGATGCTGCCGCCTTTGGTCCCTGTTCCAATAGCCAGGCGCGACAAACGCACCTTGTCCGGGCCCAGGTAGACTACGTCCTGAGCTTTTCTGGTCTCGCTGGCGCGGCTTGTTCCGCCCAACGCCATCCAGCCTGCGGCTCCGAGACCCGTTCGCAGAAATTCACGTCGTTTCATCGTTGTTCTTCTCCCAGTTTGCTGCCTGAAGGCAGCGTGCGTCTTTGAAATTATACGTCGGCGGCGTCCGCGCAAGCTTGGCCGCCTCCGCGCCCTTTATACTGGATAGCTCGATGCCCTCCGGCCCCCGATCGCAGCCGATCCGGTACAAGGACGCGGGAGTCGATATCGCCGAGGCCGATCGCGCGGTAGCGGCGGTGCACCGGCTCGCCCTTCGCACCTTTACCCCGGCGGTGTTGGCCGGCATCGGGAGCTTCGGCGCCGCGTATCGCCTCTCGCGCTACCGCCGCCCCGTGCTGGTGGCTTCCGCCGACGGTGTGGGCACCAAACTCAAGGTCGCCGTCATGGCGGGCCGCCACGACACCGTGGGCGAGGACCTCGTCAATCACTGCGTCAACGATATCGCCGTGCTCGGCGCCGATCCCCTGTTTTTCCTCGATTACTTTGCCGCCGGCAAGCTCGATGTCGGCGTCGCGCGCCAAGTTTTCGAGGGCCTCGCCCGCGGTTGCCGGTCCAACGGTTGCGCCCTAATCGGCGGCGAAACGGCCGAGATGCCGGGCTTGTATGCGCCCGGCGATTACGATCTGGCCGGCTTCATCGTGGGCGCGGTGGAGCGGGAACGCTTGGTGACCGGGCGCTCGATCCGCGCGGGCGATCCCCTCATCGCGCTGGCCTCGACGGGATTACACACCAACGGCTATTCGCTGGCGCGTAAGCTGCTTTTCGAGGTCGCCGGCTACCGCGTCGATACGTACCTTCCCGAACTCGGCTGCACCGTGGGTCAGGAGCTGCTCAAAGTCCATCGCAGCTACCGCGAGGCGCTGCGGGCGCTGCACTCCAAGTCCCTGCTGCGCGGCGCGGCCCACATCACAGGCGGCGGCATCACCGACAACACGCCGCGCATGCTGCCGAGGGGGCTTGCGGCGGAAATCGATACCGCCTCGTGGACTCCGCCCGCCATCTTTCAACTGCTCCGCCGTTTGGGCAACGTGCCCGAGGACGACTGGCGCCGCACGTTCAATCTGGGCGTGGGAATGATCGTAGCGGTTCCCGCGCGGAGGCTTCGCGAAGCCTGCCGGCTGCTGAACCGTTTGGGTGAGAATTACTGGGTCATCGGCCGCGCGGTCCGGCAACCGCGGGGCGAAAGCGCACGAGTTCTTTACCGATGAAGAAGCGCCTGGGAATCCTCCTTTCCGGACGAGGCTCCAACTTCGAGGCCATCGCCAATAACATCGACGCCGGCCGCTTGGACGCCGAAATCGCCGTGGTCATCTCGAACCGGCCCGAAGCCCGTGGTCTTGAAATCGCGCGGCAGAGAGGCCTGCATGCGGTCTGCATTCCCTCCAAAGGCCTGGACCGCGAGGTCTACGACCGCATGCTGGCCGAAGAGCTCCGCCGTTGCCGCGTGGATCTGATCTGCCTAGCCGGCTTCATGCGCATTTTGAGCGCCTGGTTCGTGCGCGAGTTTCCCTTCCAGATCCTCAATATTCACCCTTCTCTGCTGCCCGCCTTCCCGGGGCTGGACGCGCAGGCGCAGGCGCTCGAGCACGGGGTCAAGATCACGGGTTGCACCGTGCACTTCGTGGACGAATATTTGGATCACGGTCCCATCATTATCCAGGCTGCGGTCCCGGTTCTCGAGGACGATACCGTCGAGACGCTTTCGGCCCGCATTCTCAAGGAGGAGCACCGCATCTACACCGAGGCCATCAGAATCGTGCTTTCGGGCCGCTGGCGCATCGAAGGGAGGCGAGTACGTATCCTGCCCGAGTAAGCCGAGCCTCAGGCGATCATCTCGCGCAGCGTCTGCGCGTCCTGCACCGCGTAGCCCGCTTCGTCGTTGTCGAAGTAAATGTAAACCGCAAGACCCTCTGCGCGCCAGCGCCGGATGCGCTCCGCCCAAGGCCTGAGTCCTCGCCGTCCGTATCGCCCGCGGTAGGCGCCCCCCGGTCCGTGAAGGCGCACGTAGACGAAATCGGCGGCGACCGTAAGCGGCGATAGACGCCAGTCGAACTCATATATGCAAAAGGCGGCCCCGTGGCGCCTCAGCACTTCCTCGACCTCCGGCACGAACCAGCTCGGATCGCGCAGCTCGAAGGCATACCGCAGATCCTTGGGCAGAGCGGCCAGAAACGCGTCCAGGCGCTCTGGATCGGCGCGCCAGCGCGGCGGCAACTGGAAAAGGACGGGCCCCAAGGTCTCTCCCAACGCCCGGATCGTTCGCAAAAAGCGTGCGGTCGTCTGCGCGGGATCTTTCAGCTTTTTGCGATGCGTAATATAACGGCCGGCCTTCACTGCAAACAGAAAATCGCGGGGTACGGTTTCTTTCCAAAGCATTAGCGTGGATGGGGCAGGGAGCCGGTAAAAGGAATTGTTGATTTCGACCGAATCGAAATAACGGGAATAATACCGAAGATATTCAGAAGGCGAAATCGTGGCCGGATAAAAGACCCCGCGCCAGTGAGGGTAGTGCCAGCCGGAGGTGCCGATCCGCACCATGGCAGCGGCCATGCCACACTCCCGGTCCGGGCGCTGGCCGGTTACCCGCCGTCGAGCACTTCTCGCACCTTCGTGGCCAGCGCTTCCACCGTGAAAGGTTTGGGTAGAAAATTCAGGCGCTCATCGAGGACACCGGCGCGCGCGATCTCGTTATCGCTATAACCTGAAAGGTAGAGCACCTTGAGGTCCGGCCGCAGGTGCGTAAGAACCTCAGCCAGCCGCCGCCCGCTGGTTTGCGGCATGACGACGTCCGTCACCAGCAGGTGGATTGGGCCTTCGTAGCTGCGACAGATCTCTTCGGCCGCGGCCGGATCGGCCGCCTCCAGAACCCTGTAACCCAACCCTTCCAGCAACAGGCGGGTCATGCGCCGCACCTGGGCTTCGTCTTCGACCAGCAAGAGCGTCTCGTGGCCTAGCGGCTTGCCGTCCGTTAATCGGTTTATCGTCGCCTGCGCCGCTTCCTGGACCCGAGGCAAGAAGACGCGGAAAACGCTACCTCGGCCCGGCGCGCTTTCGACCTCGATGGCGCCGCCATGCTGCCGGACGATGCCGTAAACCACGGCCAGGCCCATACCCGCGCCTTCGCTCAATGGTTTTGTGCTGAAAAACGGCTCGAAAATGCGGCGACGGGTCGTCTCGTCCATCCCGTGACCGGTGTCCTCGACCGCGAGCATCACGTACGGCCCGGTCAACAGCTCGCCCGTGCCCTCGATCGGCCGAGCGTCCAGATCCATCCGTGCCGTCCGGAGGGTCAGCAGTCCGCCGGCCGTCATGGCGTCCCGCGCATTGAGCGCCAGATTCAAAAGCACCTGCTCGAGCTGGGTCGGATCTACCCGCACATTGCCCGCGTCGGGCTCCAGCTCCAGGCGGATCTCGATGTGCTCTCCGATGACGCGACGCAGCAGTTTGCCGGTTTCC
>CALJAM010000017.1 GCA_938027685.1 uncultured Bryobacteraceae bacterium | reverse complement strand
GGTTTGCTCGGGGTCGTGACGGGAAGAACAATGATAGTACAAAATGTTGTATGGGCGCAGCTGATTTTTATCCAACTCCTAAGAGTTTGTCGACAAATTCGTACCGGCGCACGAAACAAAAACGCAGGGCCGCCTCCGGGTGCGCGAAATCCGTCACTTCCAGCACTTAGTCGGTCTACATCGTAAACTTTGAGCAGCTTTTCGACAAACTCCCAAAACGAAGAATGGACGCGCTTCGCCTGGTCGGGTCAGTTGCGTGGTTGCGGCCCTGCGGTCGGAGGCCGATGACCGCTGATGTTCTCAGACGATGCCGGAAAGAGGCGCGGCTGTCAGCGCGCGGAGAACTCGAAGATCGTGGTCGAGCGGTAGGTCTGACCGGGCCGTAGCACGGTGGAAGGAAATTGGGGCTTGTTGGGAGAGTCGGGGAAGTGTTGTGTTTCCAGGCAAAATCCGGTGCGACGGGCGTAGATGCGTCCGTATTTGCCTTTCAGCGAGCCGTCGAGGAAATTGCCCGTGTAAAACTGCATTCCCGGTTCGGTGGTGAATACGCGCAGCACGCGTCCCGTCTTAGGTTCGTAGACTTCGGCAGCCTCGGCCAGCGAGCCGCCGCCTCCGCGCAGCACGAAGTTGTGATCATAGCCGCGGCCGAACCGCAGTTGCTCGTCGTCCTGTTCGATGCGCGCCCCGATGGCAACGGGCTCGGTGAAATCGAAGGGCGTGCCTTTCACGGGCCTCAACTCGCCGGTGGGGATCAGGCCGGCGTCCACCGGCGTGAAGTGGTCGGCGTTGATCCGCAGGACGTGACCTAGGATGTCGCCTTCACCGGCAAGGTTGAAGTAGCTGTGATTGGTCAAATTGACGACCGTGGGCTTGTCTGTGGAGGCGAAATAATCGATTCGGAGCTGGTTCTGCTCGTTCAAGGTGTAAGTTACGGTTACTTGCAGGTTGCCGGGGTAACCTTCCTCGCCGTCGGGGCTGGTGTAACGCAGCTCGAGGTGCTCTCCCTCGGCATCGCTCCAGTCACGAGGCCGCCAGACCTTCTTGTCGAAGCCGACGAGTCCCCCATGCAGGTGGTTCTCGCCGTTGTTTCGCGCCAGCTTGTACTCGACGCCATCGAGGACGAAGCGTCCTCCGGCGATGCGGTTGCCGTATCGGCCGATGATGGCGCCGAAGTAGGGGTGTCCCTTGAGGTAATCCTCCAGTCGGTCGAAGCCGAGCACGATATCGCCGGGCCGGCCTTCGCGATCGGGAGTAAACAGGGAGACGATGATTCCTCCGTAATTGGTAATGGCGACGCGGAGCCCCCTGCTGTTGGAGAGCGTGAACAGATCCACGGGGGCGCCCTCGGCAGTCTTCCCAAAGGGTTCTCTGGTCATCTTGGGTTCCTCCTTGGCGCTGCGGGAGCATCCCGCTGTCGCGGCCAGCAACGCCGCGATGATCAGGGATGCCCGGTTCATGATTCCTCCCTGCCCGGCTGGCCGTAATAGGCGCCGGGACCGTGCTTGCGGAAGAAGTGTTTGTCGATGAGGTAACTCGGCAGGGACGCCGCGGTCGGATTCAAGGTGAGCGTTCTCCACGCCATCTCGGCCAGTTCCTCTACGATGACGGCATGATGCGCTGCTTCGGCGGCGCTGCGTCCCCACGTGAAAGGTCCATGCCCCGCAACGAGGATGCCGGGTCTGGCCAGGGGATCCGTGCCCGCCAAGGTGCTTACGATCAGGGCGCCGGTGTTCACTTCGTAATCCGACGCGACTTCCTGGGCTGAAAGCATGCGGGTGACGGGGACCGGGCCGTGAAAGTAGTCGGCATGAGTAGTTCCCAGACAGGGGATCTCCCGGCAGGCCTGGGCGAAGGCTGTCGCCGCGCGCGAATGGGTGTGGACTACTCCGCAAACCGTAGGGAACGCGCGGTACAAGGCCAGATGCGTGGGCAGATCCGACGAAGGCCGCAAGGCGCCTTCGACCACTCGACCCTCGAGGTCCACGACCACGAGGTCCGCAGGCTTCAACTCCTCATAAGGCACGCCGCTCGGCTTGATCACAATCAGGTCTGAAGCCGGATCCCTGCCGCTGGCGTTGCCGAACGTGTAAAGCACCAGGCCGCGACGCACCAATTCGAGATTGGCTTGGAAGACCTCGGCGCGCAGGGATTCCAGGCTCATGCGTTGCCTCGCTGGCGTGCGGCGATGCGGCGCAGCGCGGGCAGAACGTCGCCCGCAGCCACGGCGCCCGCATCCGGCTTGCCCAGCGCGAAGTACATCTTGCGAAACAGAGGGTATAACTCCTCGTAGACCGCGGCCGCAGCCGGATCCGGCTCCACCGTGCGAAAGCTTGGGCAGAGCGCGTCCTGAGCTTCCTCGACGGTGTTGAAGGTTCCCGCCGCGAGGAAGGCGAAGATCGCCGATCCCAGGCTGGTCACTTCCTTTTCAGGGACCAGTACCGGCTTGTTGAAGACGTTGGCGTACACGCGGTTCAGCACTTCGTTTCGCTGCGGCACGCCGCCGCCGTTGATGACGCGCCGGATGGGCACGCCGTACTCCTGCATGCGCTCCAGGATCACCCGAGTGTGGAAGGCGGTCCCTTCAATGGCGGCAAAGAGCTCGTCCTGCGGGCTGTGCGTCAGATTCCAGCCGAAGGTCACGCCGCCCAGCTCGGGATTGACAAGCACGGTGCGGTCACCGTTGTCCCAGGTCAGCCGCAGCAGACCGGTCTGCCCCGCGCGGAAACGCTCCAGCCCGTGCGAAAGCTCCGCGACGGTGGTTCCCGCGCGTCGTGCGATGGCGTCGAAGATGTCCCCGGTGGCCGAAAGGCCCGCCTCCACGCCCGTCATCTTGGGGTGGATGGAACCGGGCACCACGCCGCAGACGCCGGGAATCAGCCGCACGTCGCGCATGATGGCCATGATGCAGGTGGATGTGCCCACCACGTTCACCACGTCGCCTTCCCGCACCCCTGCCCCGATGGCGTCCCAATGCGCATCGAAGGCGCCGATCGGGATCGGGATGCCGGGCCGCAACCGCAGTTTTTCCGCCCACTCAGGACAGAGGCGGCCTGCGATCTGATCCGAGGCGCCGAAGCGCCCGCGGATCTTGTCGCGCACACCCGCCAGTAGGGGATCGACTGCCACGAGGAATTCTTCAGGCGGCAATCCGCCCAGGGAGGCGTTCCACAGCCACTTGTGCCCCATGGCGCAGACCGAGCGCGGCACCTGTTCGGGATCACGGATGCCGCACAGTACGGAGACGACCATGTCGCAGTGCTCCATGACCGTGACCATGCGGTCGCGCTTGTCCGGATTGTGGCGGAGCCAGTGCAGCAGCTTGGAGAATCCCCACTCGGAAGAGTAGACCCCGCCGCACCACTGGATGGCCTCGAGTTTCATCTCATGCGCCTTGGCGGTGATTTCGGCCGCTTCGCGCCAGGCCCGGTGGTCGCACCAGAGATAGTAGTCGTCCAGCGGTTCCAGCCCTTCGCCCACCGGCAGGACGCTGGAGCCCGTGGTGTCCAGCGCGATGGCTTCGATGCGCTCGCCGGGCACGCCGGCCGCATCGAGCGCCCGCGCCATGGCCTCGACCAGCGCGCGCATATGGTCGGCGTGACTCTGCGTGGCGTGGTCGGGATCCTCCTTCTTGCGATGCAAAGGATATTCGGCCACGCCCGACCCCAACCGGCCCCGTTCGCTGTCCACGATGGAGACACGGACGCTCAGCGTTCCGAAGTCCACTCCCGCCACCACGGCCATGCTTTCCTCCTAGCGGTGCCAGTAGATCTCCCAGCCCAGATACTTGGTAGCGGCCTCGTGGATCGCCGCCGCGCACTCGGAGAGATTGGCGGCCACGTGATGCTCGAAGCCGTTCTCGCACACGTAGCGCAGCAACTCCTGCAAGCGCGGCACTTCGACGACGCCCGCGCCGCCGAAGGTTTCGAGCGGATCGTCCGTGAATCGCCCCTGTCCTACGTAGCCCCGCATGCGCCCCGCGATGTCGTCCGTGGAGAGGCGCAGGAAGGTCACCGGGCCGGCTTTGACGCGACCCACTACGGTGCCGTACGTGCTCTCCTTGCCTACCGTGCCGGCGATGATTTCCTGATAGTCCATGCGGAAGTCGGCAAAGAAGTGCTTGGGCAGGTTCGAGCAATGGAAACAGACAGCCTTGTCGGGCGCGTCGCCGTAGTTGTTGTTCCAGTCGAGCAGCGCGCTGGGGGTGCCCGAAGCCAGACGCAGCGCGTGCATGGCAATGGCGCCCGGGATGTCCACCTCGCAGGCGCTCGACATCATGCGGTCGCTCATCATGCTCATCAGCGTGCAGGGCACGACGCCGTAGTACTGCTCGAGCGAGGTCCAACACTGGATGGCGCTGATGGTCACCTCGGCGGCCTTCATCCATTCGTCAATGGCCACGCCCAGCTTGGCCATGCGCAGCAAGGCCTCCTCCGGCGTGCCCGCCGTGTTCACGTAGGCGCGAATTTCTTCGAGCTTGTGGCGCACCGCCGGCTCGTCGTCCGCCAGCCGCCAGGCGCGCCCGAAGATCTCCGAGAGATCCACCGGTTCGACCGTGATTCCGTAACGTTCCAGGATCTTCTCGCTGTAGCGCACCGTATTGAAAGCGGCGGGCCGGGCCCCGATGGCGCCCACGCGGAGTCCCCGCAGGCCCCGCACGACCCGACAGACTGCGGCAAACCATTCGATGTCGCGACGGAAAACTTCGGAGTCCGGCGATTCCGTATGCAGCGTCGTCAGCGAATACGCGATCCCGTACTGTCGCAGGTTGTTGCAGACGCTCATTTTTCCGCAGAAGCTGTCGCGCCGGTCGGCCACCGTCATTCGACCCGCGTCGTCGGGGAACGCATGCACGAGCACCGGCACGCGCAGTCCGGAGAGCCGGACGGCTTCTGCGGCCGACTTTTCGTCACCGAAGTTAGGGAGCGTGATGATGATGCCGTCGATCGAGTCTGCCTGCGCGCGGAAGATCTCGGCACATTTCTTGGCTTCCGCGCGCGTCTCAACCGCCCCGAACTTGGTGTCCTCGGGACTTGGCGCCACCACCCGATGGCCCGCCGCCTCCAAGGCCGCAATGATCTGTTCGCGCCCGCTTCGCGCCAGGTGATCCGGGAAGAAGCCGCGGTTGCCCACGATCAATCCGAACGTCATAGTGCGCTGGACTCCTTTCTCTCCTCCTTGCGAGGAACCGATTCAGTATAGAACGGGGCGGACGGCGGTCAGGAAGCCGTCTGCGTGTGGCGATGACAGACCGGCGGCAGCGGGACGCCGTACCGCCGGGCCAGTCTCACCAGGGGCTCCCAGTGACCGGCCATGATCGGGATGCCGTGGCGCCGCCTCTGCTCTTCGGCGCGCCGCTCCGGCTCGCCGGCCACCAGCACCTCATCGTAGCCTTTCGCGGGCGCTGCCGATTTCACGTCCCGGATCCACGCTTCCATGCGCCGGTAAAACTCTTCCAGCGGCAGGAAGCGGCTGACGTCGATGGCGATGAAAGTGTGATTGCATCGCATGGGGCGCCCGCGATGACGCACTCCGGTGACCTGGGTGCCGTAGACGGGGCCTCCCGCCAGCACGCCGGTGAGGATTTCGACCATCATCGCCAAACCCGTGCCTTTGTAGCCGCCCAGCGGCATGAGCAATCCCTTGAGCGCCTGCTCGAGATCGGTGGTCGGCACGCCTTCGCGATCTACCGCCCAGCCGTAGGGGATGGTCTTCTCGCCGCGCAGCAAAGCCTGCTCGAGCTTTCCATAGGCCGCGGTGGTGGTGGCCATATCGAGCAACCAGCCCTGACCCTGAGGATGGGGTACCGACACGCAGATGGGGTTCGTACCCAGGCGTGCTTCACGACCCTGCCAGGGCGGCACCTGCATCGAGGCGTCGCACATGACGATGCCGATCAGGCCTTCGCGCGAGATCAATTGTCCCCAATACGCCGCCGCGCCAAAGTGGTTGGCCTCTCGCGCGATCACCATGGAAAGGCCGCAACGCGCCGCCAGTCGGACGGCATGCCGGCAGCAGATCGGGGCCGTTACCTGCCCAAAGCCGTGCTCGGCGTCGTAGATCAGGCAGGCGCCGTTCTCCTTCACCACGTGCCCTTCGGCCTCCGGGTTCACGATGCCGCACTCGATCTGGCCCACGTAGTGCGGCAGCAGTTGCACGCCGTGCGAATCCACCCCACGCAGGCTGGAAGCGACCAGGGGGTCGGCGACCAGGGCCGCTTTGTCAGGCGATACGCCGGCGGCGGTCAGGACATTCCGGATGAACTCCCTGAGATCCTCCGCACGGATCACGACGGCGGCCGGCGAGGCTTCAGGTTTCATCGTTGCGACATGACCTCCAGTTGCGGCAACAGCAGCCGCTGGATTTCGGGTTTCTCCCAATCGGCGCGCGTCACCACTCGGGCGTGCAGGTCAACGCGCTGCGGCACGCTTTTCCCATCGAGCTTGTTCACCAGCAGACGGATCACTTCATAGCCCATGCCGAACGGATCCTGCACCACCATGGCATCCATGACGCCGGCCTTCAGGTCCTCGATCATGCCGGCCGAGAAATCGAAACCAACGAAGCGGACCTTGCCCGCCAGTCGGCGTCCCTTAAGAGCCAACGCCGCGCCCGAAGAAGAGGGCTCGGTGGAGGCGAACAACCCGTCCAGATCCGGATGCGCCGCCAGCATGTTCTCCGCTGCAGCCCGCGCTTTCGCCCGGTCCGCCATTCCGAACTGCCGAGCCACGATGCGGACGGCGGGAAACTCCTTGCGCATGACATCCTCGAAGCCGCGTTCCCGCTCCATCGTCGAGTAGCTGCCGGGCGCGTGCAGAACCATGGCCACCTTGCCGCGCCCGCCCAGCAGCTTGCCCAGCGTGCGCGCTCCCATCTCGCCCGCTTCATAGTTGTTGGTGGCGACGAAGCAGGTGTATCGCGCAGAATCCACTCCCGAGTCGAAGACAACCACCGGAATGCCGGCCGCCGTGGCGCGCTCAATGGGTCCTACCAGCGCCTTGCGTTCGGCGGCTGCAACGGCCAGCCCGTTGACGCGGCGCGCGATCATGGAATCCACGATCTGGATCTGGCGGTCGTAGTCGGTCTCCGCCGGCGGGCCGTTCCAGATGATTCGGACTCCTAAATCACGCGCGGCAGCGCGCACCCCGCTTTCCACCGCCACCCAGAACACGTGGGCGGTGGATTTTGGAACCACACCGATGACACGTTGTTCGGCGCGCCGGCAGCCGCTGATCGCCAGGATCGCCGCCAGCCACCAGCCGGCTGCCCTCATTGCGCGCACCAGCCGCCGTCGATCAGGATGTCGCTGCCCGTGATGAACGCGGCCTCCTCCGAACAGAGATACACGGCGAGCTTGCCCACCTCCTCCAACTTTCCCCATCGGCCCAAGGGAACGCGCGCAATGAATTCGCGGCTCACCGCCGGATCCTCGAGCAGGGGCCGGTTGATCTCGGTGGCGAACGGTCCCGGACTTATGCCCACCACCGTAATACCCTCGGGAGCCAGCTCGAGCGCGAGAGCGCGCGTAAAGCCGAGCAACCCTGCTTTGCTGGCGGCGTAGGCGGTGCGCAGCGGCAGGCCCACGTGGCTGAGCGTGGAAGTGACGTTGATGATCCTGCCGTAGCCGAGGCCGCGCATGTGCGGCAAGAAGGCGCGCACCATCAGGAAGGCGCCGGTCAGGTTGGTGTCCAACACCCGGCGCCACTCCTCCAGCGTGAACTCGGTCACCGGCTTGCGGATGTTGATGCCGGCGTTGTTGATGAGGATATGCAGCTTGCCGAAGCGCGCGATCACCTGGTCGCGAAGCGCAGCCACCTGCTCTTCCCGGCTTACGTCGGCCGCGAACCCTTCCGCTTCGGCGCCCAACGAGCGCGCTTCGGCTACCGTTGCTTCCAGCGCAGACTTATCGCGCGAGACCAGCCCCAGGCTCGCGCCCGCGTCGGCCAGGGCCAAGGCCATCGCCTTGCCCAAGCCGCGACTGGCTCCGGTGATGAGAGCGATCTTGCCTTCCAGCGTCCTGCTCAATTCTTCGACTCCTTCCGCTTCGCCTGCGGTTGCTGCCCGCGCGCCAGGTCCATAATCTGATCGGCCACGACCTGCGGTTGGTCGAGATCTCTGACGAGCAGAGCGCCCGATTCTCCTGCCGTTTCCAGCGCCAGATCGCCAAGGTTCAGCATGCGCTGCACCAGCGACTGCCGCACCGTGACGTCCTGGATCTTGGAAAGCTGGAGCGTGCGCGTGGTCTTCGAAAACAGGCCCGCCTCCAGCCGCAGCCTATCGTCCTCGATGATGAGCTTGGTCATCCGCCTGCGGATTTGCAGCGGAAGCGGCCAAGCCAGCCAGAGCAGGCCGACGCCCAGCGCCACCCACTCCAGGTACTTCCCGTCCCAGTAGTTGTTGCAGATGAGAACCAGCGCGAACGCGATGAGGAACCAAACCGTGTAGGCAAAGCGCACCCATTTGAGCGTCGGGCGCACCGTCATCTCGCTCATAAGAACCTCCGGGTAACCGCGGCCGGCCGCGACATCCGTAGGTTCATTGTAGCCAACGGGCAGCCCGTCGCAGCCGATTTGCGTTATTTTGGTTCGAAGCGGTCGTCAAGTCGGACCGCGCAGGAGGAGGGCAATGAGAAAACTTGCGATCTGCGGACTCCTGGTACTGTGGGCTGGCGCCCGGCTGTCGGCCGATTTCAGCTACCAGCACATCTCGCGCGTGACGGGCGGAATGATGGCTGGCGCCATGAAGGTCGCGGCCGTCTTTTCCAAGGAGGCCCGGGAACCGCTGCGCACCAGCTACTTCGTGAAAGGCAACCGCCTGGCCACGATCTCCCGGCACGACGCGCAAATCATCGACCTCGATCGGGAGACCATCACCCACGTGGACTTCGACAAGAAAACCTTTTCCGTCCTCACCTTCGCGGAAATGGCGGAACTGCTCAAAGAGCTCGAGTCCAGGATGGCGGCGGGGAAGGGCAAGTCGGCGGACGTCTCCTTCAAAGTTTCCGTCGAACCCACCTCTGAGACCAAGTCCATCGCGGGTATGGATGCGCGCCTCGTCCGGATGCGGATCGAAATGGAGGGGACCGATAAGAAGAGCGGCAAGCGCGAGATCATCATGAGCGTGACCAGCGAGCAGTGGATCGCCGCCGTGCCCGGCTATCAGGAGGTTCGGGATTTCTTCCGCCGTATGGCGCAGAAAATCCCGTGGGTGCCGTCAGCAGGCTTCCTTGGGGGACAGGACGCCCAACAGGCTCGTGCCATGGCGGAACTGCGCAAGCTGGCCGCCGAGTTGGACGGGCTTGCGGTCCTCGAGGTGACTCGCATGCACATGGTGGGCGAGCAGGCGGTCGCGGGACGGCCTCAGCCTGAGGCGCGTCCGGCGGAGGAGCAGCCTTCGATCGGCAGCGCTCTGGGCCGGCTGGGCGGCTTGGGGCGCTTCGGCCGCCCGGGAAAAAAGAAGGAAACGCCTCAGCAGCCCCCGCCCGAGCAAGCCGGGCAATCCGCCGCAGCCTCCCCGCAGGGCGAGAGCTTGCTCATGGAGACTACGAGTGAGGCGAGCGGGTTCTCGACCGCGCCGATAGACCCTTCCCGCTTCGAGGTGCCGGCGGGATTCAAACAGGTGGACAACGAGCTGAAGAAGCTGCGTCGCTGACCGGCGGCGCCCGCACGGGAGCCGCCGGCCGGCTTTACTCCATTAGCTTGGCCATCTTCTTGCGTGCGCGCTTGCGCGCCAACGCTTCCTTGGCGCGACGCTTCTCGCCGGGCTTCATGTAGAAGGAATGCTTCTTGATCTCCTTGATGATATCCTCCTGCTGGACCTTCCGTTTGAAGCGTCGCAGCGCGCTCTCGATGGTTTCGCCTTCCTGGACGATGACTTCCGCCAAGCTGTTTTCACCTCCTCCCCTTTGGTGAGGTTGGGCAGGCCTTCAAAGGCCAGACTCAATCCCTTATCTTACCCGAGCGCAAGGCCTCGGCGCCGGGTCACTGCTCCAGCAGTTCGACCCGATACTCTTCAATGACGGGGTTCGCCAGGACGTCCTGGGCGATCTGTTCGATGTCGCGCTCGGCCTGCTCGCGCGTGACTCCTTCCGCCAAGCTGATGTCGAAATACTTGCCCTGGCGGACGTCTGCGATCCAATGATGGCCCATGCCGTTCAGGGCCCGGCAGATCGTCTGACCCTGCGGATCGAGTACGGTCGGCTTGAGGGATACGAAAACGCGGTATTTCATGACCCGTCTCCCATGATGCCGCAACGCGCTTACGCCACGCGGAACCGGCGGACGGCCTCTTCGTCCAAGTCCACGCCCAGGCCCGGCTCGCAGGGCACATCGAGATATCCGTCACGGGCCCGGAACTTCCGGCGGGTGACGAACTCGCGCAGGCTGGTGTTTTCTTCGGTCACGAACTCGCAGATCAGCGCATTGGGCACGGAGGCCAACCAGTGGAGCGCGGCGGCGACGTTGATGTAGGTGGTGAAGCCGTGGTTGGCCACCACGAGGCCGCGATCCCAGGCCAGGGAAGCGATTTTCATGGCTTCGGTGAAGCCGCCGCAGCGGGTCAGGTCGACCTGCACGACGTCGATCTTTCCCTTGTCCATGAGCTCGAGAAAGGACAGCCGGTTGCTTTCCTCCTCGCCTGCTGCGATGCGGACGTCGGTGGCCTCGGACAGCCGCCGGTAGCCCTCGTAGTCATCCGGTCGCAGGGGTTCCTCCAGCCAGAAGATGTCGTATTCAGCGAAGGCGCGAGCACGGTGGATGGCGGTGGCGGCATCCCATGCCAGTCCCGCGTCGATCAAGAGGTCCGCCTGCTCGCCCAGTCCGCGACGGGCCTCGCGGACCAACGCCACGTCCGTCTTGGCGTCGCGGCCCATCGGATCCCATCCGAACTTCACCGCAGTGAAGCCCTGATCGCGAAAGCGACGCGCCAGCTCAGCCGTCTTGCGCGGCGTGGGGCCGAACAGCGAGCTGGCGTAGCAACGGATCCTCTGCTGGAAGCCCCCGCCCAGCAGCTTCCAGACCGGCAGCCCCAGCGCCTTGCCTTTGATGTCCCAGAGCGCCATGTCTATGCCGCTCATGGCGTGGATGCCGACACCGCGGCGGCCGCCGTAGATATTGGCGCGGTACATCTTGTACCAGATCTTCTCGGTTTCGAAAGGATCTTCGCCGATAACGACCTGCGCGAGCCCGCAAGCGGTTGTGTGCGAGAAGGGACCGTCGATGGCGCCCTTGGCCGCCATGGGGTTGGAATCCACCTCGCCCAGGCCCGTGATGCCGGCATCGGTTTCGACCCGCACGATCAGGGCGTCCTGGCCGCTGTCGCACTGCTCGCGCACCTGCTCCTGCCGCAGATAAATGGTTTCCACGCGCGTGATCTTCATGGCCGTCCGATCTTAGCAGAGCCGAACGCTCGCCCGGGCCGCCCGGCGGTCGCGCTAGAATGGCCGTCCATGGACGCCCTGCTGCATTCGATCAGCTACGCCGGCACCTGGGGCCAGGCTTTCCTGCCCGTCGAGCAGTTCGTCGCCAAGGCCGCCGAACTGGGCTACGACGGCGTGTTGCTCGCGGCGAAACGTCCTCACGTTTCCCTGCTCGATTACGATCGGCGCGCTCGCAGCCGTCTGCGCCGCCTGATCGAAAAGCACGGCCTACGGCGCGTGGCTGTGGCGGGGTACAACAACTTCACGGCCGATCTCGAGCACCCGGACATTCCCACGCAGGAGATCCAGATCCAGTACGTAGTGGAGTTGGCGCGACTCACTGCGGACCTGGGCGGCGATTTGCTGCGCATCTTCACCGGTTACGAGCATCCCTCTGCCGGCTACACCGCGCAGTGGAACATCCTCGTGGCCTCGATCAAGCAGTGTGCGCGGCGGGCCGCTCGCTTCGGCGTGACCATCGGCGTACAAAACCATCACGATCTGGCCTGCGGTTGGGAGAGCCTGCGCGATCTCATTCAGGCAGTGGACGAGCCCAACTGCAAGGCGCTTTTCGACGCCTGGGCCCCCGCGCTCCAGGGCGCCGATATTACGGCCGCGGCTCGTCAGATGGGCGCCATCACGGCGCACACCACCATCGCCAACTACCAGCGCCGCCCGCGTTACCGCTTGGACGCGGGCATGGTCAACTACACGCCCCTGACGCCTTACGTGCTTGCGGTTCCCATCGATGAGGGCTTCATCGACTACCGAGCCTTTCTGGCGGCTTTGCGGGAGGGCGGCTTTCAGGGCACCGTGGCCTACGAGATGTGCTCGCCGCTGGCCGGCGGCGGCAGCATGGAAAACCTGGACCGCTGTGCGCGCCGCTTCATCGAATTCATACGCGGGTTGTGACGGATGCTCGGGGCGTCGGCCACGTCGGCGATCGGTGACCGCGCCTTTCCCTGCGGCCTCTGATGGTTCGCCTCCCGGCTTCGAGCGGGTATGGTATCGTTGGGTGCGTTACGGGAGGAGGAGCCATGTCCGGACGCACTTTTCGCTCGCTGGTACGCTTTGCCCTCATCCTCGGGAGCGCCGGCTACTGCTTCGGCCAGGCCGGCCTGGTGGGCGTGGTCCGGGATCCTTCGGGCGCCGCGGTGCCTGACGCCGCGGTAACCGCCATCCATTTGCAGACCGGTTTGCGGCAGAGCCGCAGCACCAGCGTCGAAGGTCTCTTCTCGCTGCCTGCCCTCCCGGTGGGGCAGTACCGGCTGGAAGTGGAGAAGCCCGGTTTCCAGCGCTACGTGCGCGAAGGGATCACGCTCGCGGTCAACGACGTCGTCAACCTGGACGTAGTGCTCAAACTGGGCGCCACGACGGAAGCCGTCACGGTAACGGCGGCCGCACCTCTGCTGGAAACGCAGGTGGGCGGCATCCGCGGCCTGGTTGATCAGCAGCGGATCGTGGACCTGCCGTTGAACGGACGCAACATCACGCAGCTGATGTCGATTCAGGCGGGCGTGATCCTGCGGGCGAGCTCGTACGGGGAAGGGGACGCGTTCGTGGTGAGCGGCAGCCGACAGAGCGGCGTTTATTGGCTGATGGATTCGGGCATGAACACCGATTCCTACCGCAACTTTAGCGGAAACTTCCCCAATCCGGATGCCATTCAGGAATTCAGCGTTCAAAAGACCAACTTCAGCGCCGAATACGGCAATGCGATGGGGGCGGTGGTGAACGTGGTCACCAAGTCGGGCAGCAATGAGCTCCACGGCGCCGCTTTTGAATTCGTTCGCAACGCGGTCTTCAACGCACGCAATTTCTTCGCTGCGCGGCGCGACACGCTCAAGCGCAATCAATTCGGCGCTACCCTGGGCGGCCCCGTGCGCAAGGACAAAGCCTTCTTTTTCGTTTCCTATCAGGGAACGCGGCTGCGCAGCGACCCCGGCTTGACCCGTCAGTTCCTGCCCACGGCGGCGATGCGTCGGGGAGACTTTTCTTCCGTCACGCGCGCCATCACCGATCCGCAAACCCGACAGCCTTTCCCCGGCAATCAGATTCCCGCCAATCGGCTGAATCCCGTCACCTTGAACTTCCTGAAGTATCTGCCTGATCCTGGCACTCCTACCGGCGAGCGCTTCGTCGGGATCCCGGTGAAGAACAACCTGAATGAATTCATGGCGCGCGGCGATTACTATCTGGGCAGCCACCGGCTGGTAGGGCGCTATTTCCGCAACAAGCTGACGCGACCTTTCGGCGGGAACGTGAACGATCTGGCTTCGATGTACGCACCGGAAGCAGGTTTGTCCCGTCAGCCCTACGTGCAACTTACCTTCAACGACATTTACACGATCTCTGCGCAGTGGCTCAACAGTTTCACGTTCGCCTATCGCGGCCGCCGAACTTTGAATGACTGGAGCGCCGTGAAGCTGCCCATCAATTTTCGCGACGCCGGCGTCAAGGGGATCGCCGTCAAGGATCCGCCCTCGGTGTACATCAATGTGTCCGGCGGTTTTCTCGCCCGGCCCGGCTGGAACTACGACAAGCTGGATTACGATCTGCACTGGGCCGATACCGCCACGTGGATGCGAGGGGCCCATGAGTTGAAGTTCGGCGCCGAGGTCGTGCGTTCTTCCAACAAGATTCGCAACCACTTCCGCACGATGGGGCTATTCAATTTCACCGGCGCCATCAGCGGCAACGCCATGGCCGACTTCATGCTCGGCGAGGTCTATCAGTTCGATCAAGGCGGCGGGGAGTATAAGGATCTGTACGGAACCCGCTGGGGTTTCTTCGTGCAGGACAATTGGAGGTTCACGCCGAACCTGACCCTGAATCTGGGCCTGCGTTGGGAACCGATGTGGCCTTACCACGACACGCTCGGCCGCGTGCAGTGCTTCCAGCCGGGCGTGCGCTCCGAACGCTTCCCCAACGCGCCCCTAGGTTACCTGAACGCCGGCGATCCGGGCTGCCCGGAGGGCGGATTCAGCGCCTACCCATGGCAGGTCGCGCCGCGGTTCGGGTTCGCCTGGCGGCCGGGCGGCGGCCGCAGCGTGATCCGGGGCGGCTTCGGCCTGTTCTGGAATCCCCAATTCACCGTGCTTTATAACGGCTTCGTCAATGCCGCCCCCTTCAGCCCGCAGATTACCCGTTACAATGTGCGTTTCGAGGATCCTTACGCCGGGACCGAGAATCCTTTCCCTGCCGGCTTCGCTCCTTTTCTGCCTCCGAAGGATTCGAAGTTTGTCGTGCCCCTGGGATCTTTCGGCTCCTTTGCCTCGGAGTTTCGGCCCAGTTACCAGGAAATGGTGAATCTCACGTTGGAACGTGAGTTCATTCCCAATCTGGTGGTGCGGGCCAGTTACGTGGGCAATTTGGGCCGGCGCCTCTCGGTAAGCAACGACGTCAACTACGCCCGTTACGCTCCCGGAGCCTCGACGGCCAACATCCAGCAGCGCAGGCCCTATCGGGACTTCACCCGGATCTTTATCACGAGCGCGGACACCACCTCCAGCTACCATGGATTCCAGCTTTCCGTCGAGCGCCGCGTCTCGGAGAATCTTTCCTTCGAGCTGAATTACACGGTCTCCAAGTCCATTGACGAGGCCTCCGCCGACCAAACTCCGCAGAACCCCTCCCAGCGAGTGCCGCTCAACCGAACTTTGAACCGCGGCCTTTCCGACTTTGATCTGCCGCAGCGGCTGGTCGTTTCCCACGTCTGGAACCTGCCGAGGCTTGCGCAGAGCGCCCGGTGGCTGAAGGGCGTGCTAGGCGGCTGGCAGTTCACCGGCATTACGACCTTGCGCAGCGGCTTTCCTTTCACCGTCACCTCGGGGGTGGACCGCGCCTTGAGCGGCAACAACATGGATTACGCCGACCTGATCGGCAATCCCTACCTCGACCCGAATCGGCCCCGCAACGAGTTGGTCGCCCAATACTTCAATACCGGCGCCTTTGCCCTTGCCGCACTGGGAACCTTTGGCACCTCGCCGAGGAACATCCTACGCGGCCCGGGCGCGGTCAACTTTGATTTGGGCCTGATGAAGAGCTTTTCGTTGGCGGAGAACCTGCGGTTTCAGTTCCGGACCGAACTTTTCAACGCATTCAACAAGCCCAACTTCGGCAATCCTTACGCCGCGGCGAACGTCGCCAATCGCTTCGGCCGCCTCGAAAGCGCCTCGGATCCGCGCATCGTGCAATTCGGGCTCAAACTGCTGTTCTAGTCGGAAGCCGCTCCTGCGTGGCTTAGAAGCTGTAGCGCAGCGCGAGAAGAAAGTGCGAATTGCGGCGGTACTGGCCCAGGAAATCATCCGGCGAGCCGCGGATCAGCGTGAAGGCCGTGGTGGCCCGCCAGTGACGCCCGAAGGCTTGTGAATACTCGAATTTCGTCCACAAGCCGTTGCCATTGCGCCGCACAGCGGTCTCGACCGCCACGTTGCGGTTCGAATCGATTGTGTAGCCGGCGCGACCGAGGAAGGCCTGAGCCAGACCCCGCTCCGGGTTGAAGCCCGGGCCCGCACCGCGACGGGTAAGCTTCTGGCCGGCGTAGCCCGCAACCAGCGACCAATCGCCCGCCTGGCGTTCGCACTGAACCACGTAAAGAAGGTATTCGTCTGCCTCCGCGGTACGCGACCGCATCCAGCCTGCCTCTGCCTTCAGAGTGATCGGTCCCGCAGGCCACGCCGCGTCTGCGCCGTACATGCGCAATCGGGGGTAGAAGCGCCTGATTTCCAGGCGCAGGGGCGCCTGCGTTCCAGCCGGGTATGTCCGAAACAGGGGCAGGTGATTGTAGCCCTCGTAAAGGCTCAGCGAGCCCTCCCAGCCGGCGCCCACGTGATTCCATCGCGCGCCGAACTGCGCGCCGCCGGGCCAATGCGGCGGCCGCTCCCGGAGCTCGATCCCGGTCGCCCCCGGCGGAAGGGGCGCCCAGCGTTGGTTCGGCAGCGGGATGCGGCTCGGAGTGAAACGCGGCGCGAACACGAGCTCGACGGTGTTCCGCTGGGCTCCTACGGCGAGCCGCGCCGCCGTTACCGCCAGGAAATCGTTGTCCACCACGGCCAGAAAGTCGCGCGGCGCGAAGCGATCGGTGGGATTGAGAATGTCCGTCTTGCCCCAGCGAATAAACTGCTTGCCGGCCTCGATAGTCAGGCCCGGCCGCTCGTAGGCGATGCTGGCGCGCCGGAGGGCGAAGGAGGGCCGCTGCCGCTCGCGATCGAGCAGACTGAGGTTCCAGCGGCGTTCGCTTTCGTGATGAGTATCCGTGCGCGCATCCACTCCTCCGGCGAGGCGCCATGAGCCCCGGCGGTAGGTTGCCTCGTACCGCAACAGGGCCGCGGCCACGCCGCGGGCCCGATCGTTCGGCGCCGTCTGCGGGAACCCCGTCATCCGAAGCTCCAGGAAGCCCCGCTGACCGAAGTCCTGCGCGCCCAGCGTCGCGGCCGCAAACAGCGCCCAAGCCGCCCGCCCCATCAGGACCCCCGCCGCAAGGCCTGTAGTGTGAACTCGCTTTCCTTTAGCGGGACGTTATACTGGAGCTTTTCCAGGCGCAGGAGGGTGCGGCTGTTGCGCCGTATGTCGTGCATCTCGATCAGTCGCGGCGTCCAGATGCCCTGCACGTTCTGCACCTCGCGGTAGTGCGCGCGCCGCACCAGTTCGCGGCCGACATAGTTCTCGATGCGCGCAAAGGTGTAGTTCTCCTTGCGGATCCACAGCAGCGAGTGAGTGTACTGGGAAGCGCGCGTTTTGCGCGGCCGGGACTCGATCTTCCAGCAGAGCGCGCCCTCGACTTCGTCCTCGCCGATCATGCGGTAGTCGTACTGATTCACGTCGCGCTCTTCGAGGTCCTCGAAACTGAAATCCGTGCCGAAAAAGCGTGTGGAGCGGTCCTGGATCGCGATGCGGCGCTCGCGCTGCGTCGCCGGCGTCCACATCCATTGGTCGGAGGCGCGTTCGGGATGATTGATGATGAGCAGCGCCACGCCCCGCACTTCCGGCGGTTCAGTGAAGCGGATCACCGCTTTGCTGTTCCCGTGCGAACCGACTCTCAGGTAAATCCAGCGTTTCAGGTTTTTGCGTCCCCTGGCGTCGATCACTTCCAGGGTCCCTTCGTAGCGTTCGGAATCGGCGCGCGAGCGCCGCTGCGCCTCCTCGACGATCTGACGCGCATCCTGCGCCCACGCGGCCCCCGCGAGCAACCATGCGATCAGGCCGCGTCTACTCATACTCCAGCGCCTCCGCCGGCGAGCCCCGCACGGCCGCCGCGGCAGGCCCCAACGCGGCCAGGAAGGCTGCGCCCAGTATCACCGGGATCAGCCAGGCGGCCAGCGAGGCGGGAAAAACGTAATCCAGGCTGAGGCCCGCGAGGTCTCGCCGCGTCATCTCCAGCGAATAATATAGGTTGACGGCGCCCAGCGCCAGTCCCAGCAGGAGCCCGATCAGACCGATCGCCAGAGCCTCCATCCAGATGGTGCGGCGCACCTGCGGCCGAAGGCCGCCCACGGCCAGCAACAGCCCCAGCTCGCGCCGTCGGTCCGTGATCGAGACCGTGAGCGTGTTGACGACGCCTAACACCGCCACCAGGATCGCCACTGCGATCTGGTTATACGTCATACCGAACCATTGGTCCGCCAGCCGGAAGATGTAACGCCGCACCTCTTCATTGGCCAGCACGAACAATCGGCGGCCTCGCCCGCACTGCTCCAGAATCGCGCGCTTGACCTCTGCCGCCGAGGCGCCCGGCGCAAGGTAGACGCGGATCACGTTGACCGTGTCGTCGTCCCACCAGGTGCGGTACAGCGCGCGGTCTATGAGCAGAGTGCCCTGCTGATCGGAATAGTCCCGTACGATGCCGGCGATGGGCAGGCGTAGGAGGCCCTTGGGCGCCGGCAGTTCGACCACGTCGCCGACGCGCAGGCCGCGCAGGCGCGCAAAACTCTCCGATACGATCGTCGCCTCGCCGGCCGCGGTGCGGCGGTGCATATCCTCGGGGTCGCCCTCGATCGGGCGCCGCCGCACGGTCCGAGCCAGCTTGGCCACGTCGGCCGCCACCAGCAACACTGGCACGCCCTGGTAGGGCACGCGCGCGCTTCGCACCAGTTGTACCTGCCGGACTCCGGGCACGCGTTCGACCTCGGCACCCAGCTCAGCGGGCACTACGTAAGTTCGGTTGGCGATCTCCGCGTTCGGCGTCACGAACAGATCCGGATTGAGCGTCGTTTCCACCCATTCCACCAGCGAATCGTAAATCGAACGCGCAACGCCGCCAAAGCCAACGACCATGGCCAACGAGAGCATCAAGGCCGCCACCGTGGCCGACGTCCGACGCGGGGCCTGCAGGAGGCTGTCCACCGCCAATCCTCCTTCCACCGGGCGCAGCCATGCCAGTAGCGGTCGAAGGCCTCGCGCCAGCCCACGAGCCAGCGCGGGCGTCAGCCACAAGGCCGCAAGCACAATGAGGACGTAGCCCGCGTAGAACCAAGCGGGTGAACGCCCCGCCGTCAGGAGTAAAGCCGCGCCGCCGGCCGCGACGCCCGCCAGCCAGCGCCGGACCCGATACTCGCCGGCGGAGAGCACTTGATGGCGGCCCTTTTGCAACGCGAGAACCGGGTCGACGCGCGCCGCCGCTCGCGCCGGGATCCATGCCGCCACGACGCTAGCCAGCACTCCGACGCCGGCGCCACCGACCAGCAGCCGCCAGTCCGCCGGCGCGCCCTCGACGTTTTGCACGACTCCATAAGCCTCTTGCATCAGGCGCCCCACATAGGAAGCGACCCACTGGGCCATCAGCCAGCCGGCCGCTGCGCCGGCTAAGGCGCCCACCAGTCCCGCCACGGCCGCCTCGCTCAAGAACAGCCGCCGTATCGTACTGCGGTCCGCTCCCAGGGCTCGCAGGATCCCGATCTCGGCACGCCGCTGGGTGACCGCGACTGAAAAGGAGTTGTAAATGAGAAACATTCCCACCAGCACCGCGAACAGGCTCGTAATGTTGAGCGTAAGCGAGAAGCTGCGCAGGATGGCTTCGAAATGCCGGCCCCGCGCCGATGGTGGTTCGATCTCGAATCCGGGCCCCAGGGCCTGCCGGAGCGCCCGCTCTCCCTGCTCAAGGCTGATCCCTTCGCGCAGCGCTACGTCGATACGGTCGAAACGCCGGCCCCGCCCGAGCACGTATTGTAAGGCGTAAACATCCATCACCGCCAGGTTGCCGCCGAAGGCCTGCGACAGCCCACCCGGGCGCATGATCCCCCTCACCGTGAACCACCGAGTGCCCTGCGCCGTGCCTAACGGGATGCGACTGCCGACGCCGAGCCCATTCCGCTCGGCGAATTCGCGCGTAACGATGATCGAATCCGGCTGGGCCAGGAAGACCAGCGGATCGTCCAGGATCGCCTCTTCGCCGCTGTCGAATTCGTAATCACGAATACTGCGATCGCCGGTCATGTCCACGCCCACCACGAGCAAGTAACCCTGCCCCGGGAGGCCCGTATCGAGCGCCGCCTCGATTACGGGAGCGGCCGCGGCCACCTCCGGCAGCGCCTGGACGCGCTCCAGCACCTCTTCGGGGAAGCCGAGATCGCCCGCGTGGACCTGAAGCTGCGTCCTACCGGCGATGCCCTGCACGGTGCGCTGAAAGCTCGACAGGACGGCCTGGTTGGCCAAGCGCATGGCGACCAACACCGCCACGCCCAACGCCACTCCCGCAATGGTCAGCGCCCAGCGCAGCCGGTGTTTCTTGAGGTACGCCCAGCTCAGCCGCGCCAGCAGCATGCTTCAGGGCCCCTGGATCGAAGAGTCGCCTACGATCTGGCCGTCCCGCAGCGTCACCACACGCGCGCAGGCTCGGGCGACCTGGGCATCGTGCGTCACGATCAGCATCGTGGTCCCCAGGCGCGTGTGCAGGTCGGCCAACAGCGTCAGGATTTCCGCGCCCGTTCGCGTGTCGAGATTGCCGGTGGGTTCGTCGGCGAGCAAGACCGGCGGGTTCGCAGCCAGCGCCCGTGCAATGGCCACTCGTTGCCGTTCGCCGCCGGAAAGCTCTTCAGGTAGGTGATCGAGACGTTCTCCCAGGCCCACCAACGCCAGCAGTTCACGAGCCCTCGCCTCGGCGCTGCGCCGCGACCAGCCTCGCAGGTGCAGCGGCAAGGCCACGTTTTCCACGCAGGTCAGCGTGGGTAGCAGATGGAAGAACTGAAACACGAAGCCGATTTTCTCGCGCCGCACGAGCGCGAGCTCATCGTCGTCCAGCTCGGCAAGGTTGCGGCCTTCCAGTAGGATCCGGCCGCGGCTGGGTCGGTCCAGTCCCCCGATCAGGTTAAGGAGGGTGGACTTGCCCGAGCCGGATGGGCCGACGACCGCTACCGTCTCGCCCCGCCGGACGCTGAGACTGACGCCGCGCAGGGCCACGACTTCGCGTCGCCCGTTCAAGAAGACCTTCCAAACCTGCCTCAGCTCGATCAACTTTTATCTTGGCACGCCCGTCGCCCAACTATAATCGAATGACGTGCTCGTGCCTTCTTGGCTGCGGGATGAGAGGCTTTTCTGGCGCGTAGCCCAGCCGACGGCGGTCTTCGTTGCTGCCCTGGCAGCCGCGCTGCTGGTCCGTCATTTGTTGTTGCGAAGGCTGCGCCGCGGGCTGCAGCGCAGCTCATATGCCGCCGTGTTTGTGGCCACCATTCGGCTACCCTCGCTGCTGTGGTCGCTGGCTGCGGCCATCGCCGTTTCACTCCAGTTCGTCGAGTTGACTCCCCGCCACGCGCGCTGGGCCTCGGACGCCATCGTGGTGTTCGTCATCGCCAGTTTCACTCTGGTGGCGGCCTCCCTGGCCGTGCGTTCGATCGCCGCCTACGGAGAACGCCAGGGCATGCCGCTCGCGGTGGCCGGGCTGACGCGAACCATGACCCGCCTCGCCGTGCTCGCCACGGGCCTGCTCGTGCTGCTGGCCTACCTGAAGATCTCCATTACGCCCATGCTCACCGCACTGGGCATCGGCGGCCTTGCCGTCGCTCTGGCCTTGCAGGATACCCTGGCCAACTTCTTCGCCGGGCTGCACCTGCTCATCGAGCGGCCCATCTTCGTGGGGGATTTCATCCGATTGGAAAGCGGGCAGGAAGGCGTCGTCACTGATATCGGCTGGCGTACGACCCGCATCCGCACCTTGAGCGACAACATGATTGTCGTCCCCAACACCAAGATCACTTCGGGTACCCTGCTGAACTACAGCCTGCCCCAGCCCAGCGCTACCGCTGACCTTCCCATCCTGGTGGCCCACGAGGCCGATCCTGAGCGTGTGGCCGCCATCGCCCGCGAGGAGGCGCTGCGCGTGGAGGGAGTCTCGCAGAATTTCACACCCCTGGTCTTCTGCGATCCGGGTGTTCTGCCCACGCACTTACAGTTCAAGCTCATCGTGCGCATCGAGGATCAGACACGACGCGGGCGCATTCTCTCCGACATCCGCTGGCGACTGCTCCAGCGTTTTCGCGAGGAAGGCATCCCGCTGCCGCGGTCGGAACTGGTCAGCTTGGCCCGCGATCCCGCACTGGGTTAGGCTTGTGCGGTCCTCCAGTCGCGCTGATTACATGTAGCGGAAGGGACGCTCGGAGGGCTCCAGCGAAAGCGAACCTTCCGGCGTGATCTCCACCGCCAGATACGGAGTCTTACCGGGATCGACCGAGACGGCCGCGCTGCGGTTGCGTGTGGGGATTTCCACTTCCACGCGCGCCTGAGCTTCCTCCACCGTCACGTCGAACGCATCGGCCCTGGAGAGGGCCAGGTTCGTGGTGACCGCCGCCTTTCGGTAAACCTCCCGCTGGTTGACGCGCACCACTACCGTGTCGTTGCGAAATCCGTCGTGCAGAGCTATGTGTAAGGTCGCCATGGCAATGGCTCCGGTGGCCGGCGGGCGGCTCGGCTGCCGCACGCACGCCGTTCCGCCCGCCGGCACGGCAAGGGCCGGAAGGCCCCGCCCGGCTCTCATCTTGCCGCCGCGGCCGCCTTCCGTGCGGCTTTGCGCATCAGTTTGTCCCGTGTCTCTGCCGCGGCCTTTTCATCGCCAAGCCTTGCCTGACAATCGGCCAGCCGTGAGGCCGCCATGTCCTGCGTAATCGGATCGAGCAGACCCGAGTGGATCGCGGCCGACAATAGCTGTGCGCTCTCTTCAGCCTTGGGCTTGCGGACGGCCAGCCTGCTCTCGGTGTCCGGCGTCACCAACTTGAACTCCCGCGCCGCGTTCACCCCCAGTATCAGCCGGGCGTAGTTGGCCATGGGATGCTTGCCGTGTTTGGCCAGCACTTCTTCGAACGCCTTGGTGCCGCCGGCCAACGACTCGGCGTCCGACCCCAACAGGCAAAGCAACATCCCTTGCGCCTCCCCGAAGAACAGGTCGGCCAACTCCTCTTCCGCCGCCGTCACGGGATGACGAACGCGGAGGTTCAGGATGTTCGACGCGACCTGCGAGCCGTCCAGCGCGGGGTAAATCGCGCGGACTTGATAAGTGCCGGCCTGGTCGAAGTAAAAGCCGTCGCACCCGTAGCCGATGTAGGCGCTGTCTTCGATCGGCTCCGACGCGGTCACCGTAGCGGAGGCCGGTCCCACGCAGTGATCGATGATCGGATCATACACGAGAACCCGGCCGTCAGGCTTGCGGATCGCGATCTGTACCACTCCCAGATTGGGATGCAGGTACGGGTGCACCGTCCGCGGACCACCGTCGGCCGCCGAGAGCGCAAGTTTGACCACCACCGGCTCGCCCAGCGCCACTGTCTTGGGAGCACGGATTTCCAGACGCAGCCCCGAGGTGTCACGCACGGGGGACGCCAGAAAGGCGGTGTCTTCCAAACCTGCGCCCACCGCGAAATCGTTGCCGCCCATGACGATGTGATTCCGGAAGGCGTGGCGGAGGTGAACCAGTTCGCCGTCGTCGAACTGAAAGGGAAACGCCGCCCAGAAAGCCGGTTCGCCGCCCAAGGGGTAGCGCCACGGGTAATTCATCCAGGAAAGCGAGTTGGGACGATTGACCCCTGGAGGCGTGGCCAACGCTTTCTGCCACGAATGGAGCAGATTGAAGCAATGGCCGAGCTCGTGCGTATAAGTAAAAAGTTGAGCGCGCAGTTGCTGCGGCGTCACGCCCCCCAAACCGGCATGGAACACCGCGCAACCCTGGCGCTGGCGGCCTCTCTGATCGAACATGATGCCCAGTAGGCCCGGTCCGTACTCATGCAGTTGCGCCACCAGGAGCCACACTGCCCACTGCGGCAGGTCACGCCACAGCGTGAAGTGTCTCTCCATGGAGGCGTGCAGCTCGGCGTCGCTCCACCGAGCATCGCCCGCCTCGGCGATGTTGATCACGTCGGTTCCCGCCGTGGGCAGCATCTGAATCCCGGCTTCGGCGTACGCGCTGACGACCGATAGCGTCCGCGGCGGTCCGCCCGAGGGCAGCGAGCCGGTGTTGTAAGAGGAAAAAACCGGCGTCGTGACATCGGAGACGCGATCGGTTTCCAGCCGGACGGTGCGGAAGAAAACCGATTCGAACGGGCATTGGTACGACGCACCGGGCGCGCCGCTCGTCCGGAAAAACTGGACTGTCGCCGGGGCCGGCGGTTGCAGAATCAAACGCCTGGGGATCGTGACCTGCACCAGAGGTGCGCCGGCAGGGAACGTGAACTGTCCCAGACCACGGATCGTCACTGTGGTCGGCGTCACGCTGATGCTCGGGGAATGCACGACGAAAGACCCGAAATAACTCGTCGTACCCCCGGAAATTTGGTAAAAATCGCCGCTCACGCGGTTCATTGGGCGGGTGCGGTCCACGTCCACGCGCAGTTCGAGCTGATAGGAGGCGGCAGGACTGCGATAACGCCCGCTGACCGAGCGCATACGCCGCGGAATGGGGAGCACCGGCCGGGGCCGTTCCGGAAGCGGCGGCTGCGGCAACTGGGCCTCTTCGGCGATCGCCTCTAGGCTGGAGGGACCGATCGTTGCGTTCGCGGCTTCCTCAGCCAGTAACTGAGCCGTCTCTTCTACCGAGATCTCGCGGTCAACGGCCTCGCCCGAGGCCATTTCCACGGCCGTAGGATCGGGCTGATCGAGGCTGGCTGCTTCATAAGCGCCGGCAGGGGCGGAGCCCTGAGCGCTTTCTCCCGTCGGATCCATGTGGTTCACAGTAAACCCTCCCTCTGTTGGTGTCATGAAATTGATCGTGACAATGGCAGCGCGACTCGCCAGCCCATAGGCATCGCGAGAACGGACAAAGTTCCGCCTCGCTGTATGGGCGCAGGAGCGCCACGCCTGCCGGTTGCAATTTTGGCTTCGGTCCGGCCGGCGCCGGGTGCGCGGCGAACACACAAAGCCGCTCGCTAATACGTCCTACGGCGGTTGAGCTCAAACGGGGATCCGCGCAGTTATTGCTCGCGCGATTCTTGGCGCGTCGCATGAATGGGAGGCGAAGGCGGGCCGTTTTTGTAGCCCGGTCTCGGTGCGGCTACATGAGGTTGCGACGCCGGCCTGCGCGGTTCATCGGATCCGCCCATTTGTCAGCCTCAAGTGTACAGTAGGAAAGCCCGGGTGTCAATGAAAATCTTTTAATTGCTAGTTTCGGCCAGCGCGGTGTCCAAAGCCGTCAGCGTCAGCGACACGTCCTCCTCCGTGTGGGCTGCGGAGACGTACATGCGACCGTCCGGCAGGGCGTAGACGCCCTTTTCGAGCGCGCGCAACAGGAAAACGGCCAATTTGGCCCGATCGTCGGCCAGGGTGTCCCGATAGTCGCGCAATTCGGACCGCTCCGTGAAATGCAGCGCAAAAGCGGCGCCGAATCCCGAGACCTGTAGCGGCACGCCGCGCCTGCGCGCCGCCTCCCGGATGCCTTCCATCAGCGCAGCGCCCAACCGATTGGCCCGCGCCAGCGCTGCGCCCCCGTCGCGTTCGAGCTCGCCTAACGTGGCCCGCGCGCAGGCCAGCGAAATGGGGTTACCGTTGAAGGTGCCGCCGAAGGCCACGGCGCCGTCCGATATCAGCTCCATGATCTCCCGGCGCCCGGCGACGGCGCTCAACGGTGGGCCGCCCGCGAGCGCTTTCCCGAAAGTCGCCAAATCGGGCGTGACGCCGTAGACGCCTTGCGCTCCGGCCAGCGCCATTCGGAAGCCCGTGATGATCTCGTCGAAGATGAGCAGGGCTCCGTAACGGTGAGCCAGTTGCCGCAGCCCCTGCAAATAGCCTGGTTGCGGCAGCAGACAGCCGCTGTTGCACAGCACGGGCTCGAGGATCACGGCGGCGATTTCGCGCCCGCGTTGCTCAAAGAGCCGCTCGACGATCTCGAGGCGGTTCCAGGGCGCAACGAGCACGTTCTCCACCGCGTTGGGGACTTGCCCGCGCGATTCCGGCACGGCTTGCGGCGTCTCAAGCGGCCCGATCTCTTCCGCCCGCGGATGGTGGCTGATGAGCACCGAGTCCATCCACCCGTGGTAGTGCCCTTCGAATTTCAGCACCAGCGTGCGTCCCGTGGCCGCCCGTGCCAGCCGCAAGGCCAACTGCACGGCCTCGCTGCCGCTCGAGGTGAAGGCCACGCGTTCTGCGCAAGGCGCCAGTTGCTGGATTTTCTCGGCCACCTCGTACTCCAGATCGTGCTGCGCCCCGAGAATATGCGGCCGCTCGGCCTGCCTTCGGAGCGCTTCCACGAGGGCCGGGTGTTTGTGGCCCAGAATCAAGGGCCCCCAAGCCAGCGTGTAATCGATGTACTGGTTGCCGTCGACGTCGATCATCCGGCTGCCCGCAGCATCCGCGAAATAGAGCGGCACCGGGAATTTGGCGCGAAACGGACTCGAGACGCCGCCGACCAGCGATCGGCGGGCGCGCTCCAGGCGAAGACGGGATCCAGCCCAACGATCAGCGGGCGGGAGAGCGCTCATGCTTTCCAAGGTACAGCGGTCGCGAGCTCTCAGGCGGGGTACTTGCCGCTGATGTAGTTGCTGAGCTGCTGGATGGTTTGCGCCTGTGCGGAAATGATGGCCTTCACCAGGTCGCCGATCGAAATCATGCCCACCACGCGATCGCCCTCCACCACAGGCAGGTGGCGTACGCGCCGCTCGGTCATGATGCGCATGCACTCGTCCACGGTGTGATCGGGGGTCACCGTGATGAGCGGGCTGGACATGATCTCCTCGACGCGCGTCTCTTTCGAGGAGCGCCCCATCAAGATGACTTTCCGCGCATAATCCCGTTCGGAGACGATGCCTACCGGCCGGCCCTCGGAGCAGATCAGCACGGCGCCGATTCGTTTTTCGGCCATGAGCGCGATGGCCTCGTAGACCGTCGCCTCCGGGGGCAGCCACCAGACTTCCGTTCCTTTGGCGCGCAGGATGTTTCGGATGGTTTCGGTCATGGCAGTCCTAGCGCTGTTTCTCTACTTTTCCAGACCTCGTTCGCGCTGTCAAGTGCGTGCGCCCCGGCAGCGGCCGCCGGGCACCTGATGATACGATGTAGGCTCCTAGGCAAATTTCGCGCGAGGACTTCCATGAAGAACCGGTTACGCTTGTGCATCCTTTGGGTGGCAGCCGCGCTGGCTACGGCGCAGGTCCGTGACCCGTTGCCCGTCCCCGACCTGCCGGGCTATCGGACCCTGAAGTGCGATTTTCACATGCACACCGTCTTCTCGGACGGGCAGGTTTGGCCGACCCTACGCGTTCTCGAGGCCTGGCGCGATGGCCTGGACGCCATCGCTCTCACCGACCATATCGACTATCAGCCTCACAAAGACGACGTACGCGTGGATATAGCTCGTCCCTACGCCATGGCCCGCGCCACGGCTGAGCAGTTGGGCATCCTGCTGGTTCCCGCCTTCGAGATCGCCCGCGGCGACATCCACTTCAACGTGCTCTTTGTCACCGATTTCGACGCCTATCGCGGTCTGGATCAGGCCTCTGCCTTGCGGGTTGCGCGTCAACAGAATGCTTTCGTGTTCTGGAACCATCCCGGATGGCGGCGGCCCAAGGCCGAGTGGCTCCCCGTGGTGGACGAGTATTACCGGGAAAAGCTTTTTCAGGGGATGGAGCTGATCAACGGTCCTAACTTTTACCCTGACGCCTTCCCCTGGATCGAGGAGAAGAATCTGACGCTGGTGTGCAATACCGACGTGCACGGTCTCACTGCTTGGGAGTACCCCAATCGCACGCGCGCCATTACGCTGGTTTTTGCTTCCGCAGCCACCCTGGAAAGCCTCAAAGAAGCTCTGCTGGCTCGGCGGACCGTGGGCTGGCAGGGCGAGAACCTGTGGGGCACGGAGAGCTACCTGCAGGGGCTGTTCCAGGCTGCTGTGAAGGCCGAGTCCTCGGAGCTGCGCGCCCGGCCCGGCGCCACCGTGTCGCTCAGGCTGCGTAACGATTCAGCCTTGCCGTTCCGGGTCGTCGTGCGTCAGGAGAAGGGCTGGCTGCGCGGCGTGCGCCCGGTGGAGTTGCGTGGCCAGACCACTGCAGCCCTGCCGGTAAGTATCGCCAAGGAAGCGCCCGGGGGCAATCACTCGACGGACCTGCTGCTGGAGGTAACCAACTGCCATACCGCGCCGGGCCGCAACCTTCAGGTCCGCGTTCCGCTGAGGATCACGGTGACGCAGTAATCCCCTGCGGTGGGCGCGTAGCCCGGCGCCCCTCGGCTATACTGAAGGCTACAGGAGTTTCCCGGGTTCTATGTTCGATCTATTCCGAAGCCGCGCCCGCGTCGTGCGCTGGGGCCTGAGCGCGCTGCTGATGCTGGTCGCCGTCTCCATGGTTGTCACGCTGATACCCGGTTGGGGGAGCATCCCCACCGAGCGCGATCAGCCCGTGGCGGAGATCGGTGACGAAGTCCTCACCCAGCGCGAGGTCCACCTCCAGATCCAGGCTGCGATGCGCAACAACGCCTTTCCTCGGGAGATGGCCTACGTTTACGTCCCCCAATTGGTGGACCAGATGATCACCGACCGCCTCCTGGCGTACGAAGCCGAGCGCCTGGGTTTCCGCGTCACCGAAGCCGACGTCGCTCGGACCATCGGTTCCCTGTTTCCCCAGCTTTTTCAGGATGGCAAGTTCGTGGGCCGCGAAATCTACGTCAACTATCTGGCCCAACAGAACCTCACCGTGGAGCAGTTCGAGGCGAACGTGCGCAAGCAGATGCTGTTGACGCGCCTGCAAAACCTGGCTGCCGAGGGGGCCATCGTCACTCCGGAGGAGATCGAGCGCGAGTTCCGTCGGCGCTTTCAGCGCGTCAAGCTGGAATACATCGTGATTCCCGCGGCTAAGTTGCGCGCGGAAGTAAAGGTTACGCCTGAGGAAATCCGCGATTATTTCGAGCGAAACCGCGCCCTTTTCCAGATCCCCGAGAAACGCAGCTTCGACGTACTCGTCATGGACGAGGTGAAGATCGGCGAGCGCATTGAGATTCCCGAAGCCCAGCTGCGCGCGGCGTACCAACAGCGTCAGGAGCAATACCGCACGCCCGAGCGGGTTCACGTGCGTCATATCCTGCTGAAGACCACCGAGAAACCGAACGAGGAAATTCCCAAGATTCGAGCGCGCGCCGAAGAGTTGCTCAAACAGCTCCGCGCCGGCGCGGACTTCGCGGAACTGGCGAAGAAAAACTCCGAGGATCCGGGTTCAGCCGGGCAGGGCGGCGATCTGGGGTGGATCGTGCGCGGGCAGACCGTGAAGGCTTTCGAGGACGTGGCCTTCACGCTCAAGCCCAAGGAACTGTCCGGCGTCATCAGCACCGAGTACGGCTTCCACATCCTGCAGGTGCTCGCGCGTGAGCCCGCGCGCTTGAAACCCTTCGAAGAGGTAAAGGACGAGCTTTCGCGGGATCTCAAGCGGCAGCAGGTCTTCGAACTCATGCAGAAGCTGGCCGACCAGGCCGTGGCTGAACTCAATAAAACGCCCATGCAGGCGCCCGAGGTCGCCGCGCGCCTGGGCGTGCCCGTGATTCGAGTCGAGAAAGCTTCTGCGTCGGACCCGATCCCCGGGCTCCCCGTGGGTGCTGAGCAGATTCACCAAGCGCTGACCGGGGCCGGCAAGGGCCGAGCCACGCCTCCCATCCCCATTGAGAACAACAAGCTGGTCGTAGCGGTACTCAGGGAGGTCTTCCCTGCGCGGCCGGCGGAGCTGGCCGAGGTCGAAAATCAGGTGCGCCAACAGTTGGTGACGCGCAAGCTCCAGAGTTTACTTGATCAGCGCGCAGGCGAGATTCTGGAAAAGGCCCGTTCAGCCGGCGGGGACCTGCGGAAGGTCGCACAGGCCACCGGGTTCGAGTTCCGCACGACGCAGGAGTTCGGCCCGGACGGTGCGGCCGACGGCATCGGTCCCGCTTCCAGCGTGATCGAGGCGTTCCTGAAGCCGGTGGGCGAAATCTTCGGTCCGGTCACTATGGGTGAACAGCGCTTCGTCTGCAAAGTGGCGGCGCGGACCGATGCGGATATGAAGAAACTCGCCGAACAGCGCGCGGCCATTCTTAACGAGCTGAAGACTCGCAAAGCGCGCGAGCGCGGCGAGCTGTTCATCGATTCCATCCGCACCCGCTTGGTGCGGGAAGGCAAGGTCAAGATTCACGAGGACGTGATCCGCCGGATCGCTTCCGCGTATTCGACCTGAGCGCTCGGGGGCCCTGCGGCGGGAGCGATGATTGAAGCCCTGATCGATTTCCTTCGCACGCTAACGACCCCTGAGCGCCTGATCAAGCTGCTGACGACCGTCTTTACGGGATGGCTGGGCTACGCCCTGCTGTTCGGCGTCGTGTTCGCCGAGACCGGCTTGCTCACGGGCTTCTTCCTGCCGGGCGATTCGTTTCTGTTCACGGTGGGCGTTGTGGCAGGCGCCGGCCGGCTGGACCTCGCCTGGGTTTGGGCGGTACTGATGACGGCCGGCATTCTCGGGGATTCCACCGGATATTGGCTTGGCCGCCGGACCGGCCCGGTCATATTCCGCCGGCCGGATTCGCGCTTCTTCAAGCGCGAGCACCTGATTCGCTCACAGCAGTTCTATGAGAGATATGGCGGGCGCACAATCATCATCGCCAAGTTTCTTCCCATCCTGCGCACCTTTGTGCCTTTCCTGGCCGGCGTCTCGCGCATGCGCTACCCGCGCTTCCTTCTTTTCAGCGTCTCGGGCGTGGTGGGCTGGGTGGCCACCATCACGACGCTCGGCTACACGCTGGGAGGCGTGCCCTTCGTGCGCCGTCACTTCGATAAAGTAATCCTCACTATCATCCTGCTGTCGCTGATTCCCGTGATCTCGGAATCGTTGCGGGCCCGCAAGCGTGCCGCATCGCCCGAGCCGGTCCGTACGGCCCCGCGCGAGGAAGCTTCCTGAGGCGAAACTCCTACGGCTGGGCGTACCGGGGAGCCAGGGCCACCAGCGTCAGCCCGATCGCGAAAAGAATCAGCATCACGCCGAGCAGGGCCTTTACCGCGCCCGTGGTCCCACGGAACTCTTTCCACACCAGCAGGCCCCAGAGCGCACTGATGAGCGTCGCGCCTTGGCCCATGGCGTAACTGACCGCAGGGCCGACCTGCACCTCGCGCGGAGCGCTGGCCGCGACGAAGTTCGAGATCGTCCCCGTCGCCCAGATTACCCCTCCGGCCACGCCCAGCAGGTGCTGTTTCAAGGTGCCCTTCAAGTAGTCCAGTATCTCCACCGGTTCGCCTTGCACCGGGACATTCATGAAAAACAGATTGAAGACGAACGTCGAACTGAATACGCCGAGCGCGAACACGAAAGCGATGGCGTAAGGTCCCAGGCCCCAATCGCCCTGCTTGCCCAGCTCGACCAACGGATAGAACGAACCCATGAGCACGCCGCTGGCCAGACTGAGCAGGACTCCCTTCCAACCCACCCTGGGGACAGTGGTGCGCGTCAGGCCTGCCTTGATCCGTTCGCGCGCCTGCGCTAAGGCGTGCGCGCGGTAGGCGATCGCGTCCGTCACGATGGCAGCCGCAACCAGACCGACGCCGGCGAACAGAAGCGTTGGGTTGCCCTGTGGATTGATCGCGTAGTTCCAGATCACGCCGATGACCAAGGCCAGCCCGATTCCCACGGGGAAGGCCACCGCCAGTCCTGCCACCGCGATGGCCGCCACCAGCAGCATATTGGCCAGGTTGAAGACCACGCCGCCCGCGAAGCCGTAGGCCAGGTTGCGTCTGCCGGCGCGCATCAGATCGTCCATGAAAAGGAACCCGTCATAGCCGAGGGTGCCGAAGGTGAAAGCTGCCACGACGGCGGCCGCCAACACGCCCGCCGCGTAATCGAAATAATAAAGCTCGAACCTCCACCTGCCGGCCAGCTTGTAAGTATTGGCCCAGGATCCCCAACACAGCATGGAGAGAATCGTCAACAGCAGCGCCGCCGTATATGTGTGTGGCAGAACCATCGCGCGTCCCCGGGAAATGCCGAGATTACAATGCGCCTCGGTCGCCGGTCAAGCGCCGTCGGCTTTCGTGGTGCGGCTGTGCGATGCTATGGACATGTTCGAAATGACTCGCCGAGAGGCGCTGCGCACTATGCCTGCTCTCGCCGCCGTGCCCGCTCAGGCGTCGGCCAGCGACGTCCGCGGCCTGCACCTCAGCGCTCCCCGCCCGGAGGAGACGGACCTCGCAGTGCGCTTCATTCGCGAGGCCCTGCCGCGTGAGGGGGTCAATCTGCTGGTGCTCGAGTTCGGGTACCGCTATCGTTTCACGCGGCGACCCGAGATACGCGAGGACAATGCGCTGACGGCCGAGGACGTGGCGCGGCTGGCGGAGGCCTGCCGTCAGGCCGGGGTCCGGCTGATCCCGCAAATCAACTGCCTCGGGCACCAGTCCTGGCGGAAGACCACCTTCGCGCTGCTTCGCGCATATCCCGAGTTCGACGAAACGCCGGGCAAATATCCCGACAACGAGGGGATTTATTGCCGTAGTTACTGCCCCCTGCATCCGGAAGTTCACTCGGTTCTGTTCGACTTGATCGACGAGCTGGCGGAAGCCTGCGGCGCCGACGCATTCCATGTGGGCATGGATGAGGTGTTCCTGATTGGCGAGCCCGAATGCCCGCGTTGCCGCGGCCGCAACAAGGCAGAGCTCTTCGCGGGCGAGGTGAAGCGCCTGCGCGATCACCTGGCCGCCAAGGGGCGCCAGATGTGGATGTGGGGCGATCGCTTTCTCGACGGGGAGCGGACCGGATTGGGCCAGTGGGAGGCCAGCATGAACCAGACGCACCCTGCGGCGCAATTGGTCCCGCGCGACGTCGTCATCTGCGACTGGCACTACGAGAAGGCGCCGCCTACGGCAGCGTGGTTCGCGACCGAAGGCTTTCCGGTGGTCAGCTCGCCGTGGCGCAAAGCGGACGTGGCCTTGGCGCAATGGGAGTTGATCCGACACGTGCGGCGGAACGCTCCCGAAGCCATCGGTCGTCGCATGCTCGGCATGTTGCAGACCAGTTGGTGCGGCTTCGGTCCCTTCGCGCGAGCCTGGTTCGGCGAGACGCCGGCCAACGAGCGCGTGCGGGAAGCGGTCGACTGCTTCCGCACCCTCTTTGAGGCCCTGCGGCGCGCAGGTTGACAGGGTCGGCGAGCAACGGGCGCGCGGGCTTCCTCGGGGGGCTCTTTCTGTGTTACGGTATAGGTTCAACCGGGAGGAATCAGCGTTCATGGAAGCGTTGGGGCTGATCGAAACGAAAGGCTTGGTGGGCGCGATCGAGGCGGCCGACGCCATGGTCAAGGCGGCCAACGTCGTCCTGGTCGGCAAGGAGTACGTCGGCGCGGGCTACGTCACGGTGACGGTGCGCGGCGACGTGGGGGCGGTCAAGGCGGCCACGGACGCCGGCGCGGCCGCGGCGCGCCGCGTGGGCGAGCTCATTGCCGTGCACGTGATCCCGCGGCCTCATGAAGAGGTGGAGAAGATTCTCCCCGGGGCGAAAAAGCAGGGCTGACCTGCGCCTGCTGTAGCGTCTCAGGCCACCGGCGATGCCCGAAGAACAGGATCAAGCCGCTGTTCAGGAGGCCCGCAGCAAGGTCTCGCGGGCCTACGCCGCCTTCCAGAAGTATCGGCTCTTCAGCCAGCAGCAGATCGACGAAGTCGTGGAGGCGATGGCGGAGGCCGGCCGCGCCAACGCTCGCCGCCTCGCCGAATTGGCCGTCGAAGAGACCGGCTACGGCAACGTCAAGGACAAAATCGCCAAGAACCTATTGAACGCCGACCTGCTGGCGCGCACCATCCGCGGCATGAAAACCGTGGGTCTGCTGCGCGAGATCCCGGATGAGAAGATCGTGGAAGTCGGCGTTCCCTGCGGCGTGGTGGCGGCGGTTGTGCCGTGCACCAATCCGACCTCCACGGTCATTTACAAAGTCTTGATTGCGCTCAAGGCCGGCAATACGATCGTCATCAGCCCGCACCCGCGTGCCGTGCGATGTACGCGCGAAACCGCGGAAGTTCTGTACCAGGCTGCGCGTAAGGCAGGCGCGCCCGAAGACTCGATTCTCTGTTTGGAGAACCCGACGCTGGAGGCCACGCAGGCGCTCATGCGGCACGAGCACACCGCGGTCATCCTGGCCACCGGCGGGCACGGCGTGGTGCGCGCAGCTTACTCCTCCGGCAAGCCCGCCTTCGGGGTCGGCCCAGGCAATGTTCCCGCCCTCATCGATACCAGCTTTCCCGTAGGCGAGGCTGTGGCCGGCGTCGTCGAGGGTAAGGCTTTCGACTACGGCACGGTTTGCTCGAGCGAGCAAACTCTTGTCGCCGAGCGATCGCTGCGCGAGCCGATCCTCGCGGCGCTGCGCGAGCAGAGGGCTTACCTGTGCAGCGAGGAAGAAAGAGAAGCGCTGGCGCGCGTGCTCGTGCGGCCCAATCTCCAGATCAATCCGGAGTGCGTGGGTCAGGCGCCCACCAAGCTTGCCCGCATGGCCGGCTTCGAAGTTCCGCCTGACACCTCCATCCTTGTCGCGGAGCTCGCGGGTGTGGGCAAGGAGCACCCGCTTTCCGTCGAGAAGCTGTCGCCGGTGTTGGCCTTGCGTTTCGTGCGGGATTTCGAGGAGGCGCTGCAGACCTGCGAGGCCGTCCTGCGCTTCGGCGGTATGGGCCATACCTGCGTGATCTGGTCCAAGGATGAAGAGCGCATCCGCATCTTTGGCCTTCGCATGCCCGCCTTCCGCGTGCTGGTCAACACGCCGGGACCGCACGGCTCCGTGGGCATCACGACCAAGCTGATGCCCTCCATGACGCTCGGATGTGGGGCGATGGGAGGCAACTCGACCAGCGACAACGTCGGGCCGCAACACCTGATCAACATCAAGCGAATCGCGTGGAAAGTGCGGGAAGCAGCCGAAGCGCTGCCGCTGCCGCCTTACGAGGAGGAGCGAAGGACCGTGGAGCAGCCGGCGTCTGCCATCGCCGCCGCGGATCGCGCCGCCATTGCGGCTATCGTCGAGCAGTATCTGCGCGAGCGAGGACTGGCGCCCGTGGCGCCGTCCGCTCCCGTTGCGGCCGCCGAAATCGTTGAGCGGTTCCTCTCGTCACGCGGCAAGCTCCCTGCCAGTTGCCCCATGCAGGGCGAAGTGTGTCCCGGAGCCGCTACCAGTCCGACCGCGCTGCCCGCGCAGCCCACGCCGCCGGCGCAGCCGGTGTTCGTGGCCGATTTCGTCTGCGAAGCCGACGTGCGTGCGGCCATTCAGCAGGGGCGCAAGATCTTCATCGGACCCAGGACGATCGTGACGCCGGCCGCGCGCGATCTGGGCGAGCAGCATGGCGTCCTGGTGATGACGCAAGGCTAGCATGGAACTGAACCTGGATACCCTGAAGGACGAAATCATCGAGTACCTGAAAGCGGAGGGCTTCACGATCTATTACGGCTTCAGCCGGATGATCGACGAGTTGCCAGTCGTCTACTGGAACGTAGACGAGAAACCGGACTTCCGAGAGTTCCTCGCCGTCGCGCGCGATTTGGGGATCAAGGTGGTCATTTACATGGCTCGCTCCTTCGACGCCGGCATGGTGGACCGCGCGCTGGAGCTCCTCGAGGAGTGCGATTTTTCGCGTGATGAACGCCGGTCCTACGAGCGGCGCCTCAAGGAGTTTCGGCCCTACGACGGTTTCACCTGCGCGATCGAACTATCCTTCGACTATTCGGCGCGGGTGTACATGTACGCCGTCGAAGCGGAGTGGTACAGCGACTTCCTTCAGTTGAACGAGGAGATCGAGGCAGCGGCCCACGAGGGGGGCGAGGAGGACGAGGAAGAAGACTCGATGGGCGGCTATTTCTCGCGGAACTGATGCGACCGGTGAGGGCTGCGGCGCGCTGGCGCGTTCTCGAAAGCGGCAGTGCCCGGACCCTCCGGCTGGCGGCGGAACTTGGCCTCAGCCCGCTGGCCGCTCGGGTGTTGACGGCGCGCGGACTGGGCGACCCCGCGGCGGCTCGACGTTTCCTCCGGCCTTCACTCGACGACCTCCACGATCCGTTCCTGATGCAGGATATGCCGCAGGCTGTGGAGCGTCTGCGTCTGGCCGTCGCGCGGCGTGAACCCTTACTGCTTTACGGCGACTATGACGCCGACGGCATCACTTCCGTCGTCATGCTGCAGAAGGCGCTCGAGCTCGCCGGTCACCGCGCATTGACCGAAATTCCCCACCGGCTGCGCGACGGCTACGGCTTGCACGTGGAACTGTTGGAGCGCGCCGCGCAGCAGGGCGTCCGTCTCGTGGTGAGTCTGGATACCGGCGTGCGCGCGGCGAACGCCGTCCGCCGCGCGCGTGACCTCGGTATGGACGTGATCGTGGTGGACCATCATCTGCCCGATCGCCAGCTGCCTCCGGCCTTGGCCGTTCTGAATCCCCGACGCAGCGACTGTTGCTACCCGGAGAAGAACCTCTGCGCGGCTGGCTTGACGCTGAAGCTCATCCAGGCGTTGCTCGGGGCGCTGGGCTGGCCCGCGGCGCGCGTCCACAGGCTCGTACGGTCGTTTCTCAAAATGGCCGCCATCGCCACCGTGGCTGACGTCGCGCCACTGACCGGCGAGAACCGCATCATCGTCACGCACGGCCTCGAAGGGTTGCGCTCGGTGCGCAATCCGGGCCTGCGCGAGCTGCTCCGGGTGGCCGGTCTTGGCGAGGGTGAAGCGATTACTGCCGAACAGGTGGCCTTTCGGCTAGCCCCGCGTCTGAATGCCGCCGGGCGCATGGCGGATGCCAACGGCGTAGTGCGCCTGTTGCTCACCGACGATGAGGAAGACGCACGGCGTGTCGCCGAAGAACTGCAGGATTGGAACCGCCGACGACAGGAGACGGAAAACGACATCCTGAGGCAGGTCGAGGAGCAGTGCCTGCGCACGCCCGTCAGATCGGAGGACGCGGTCCTGGTCTTCTCCGGCCCTTATCATCGCGGAGTACTCGGCATCGTGGCCGCCAGGCTGGTCGAGCGATATCAGCGCCCCGTTTTCGTGCTAGGGGAGCTTGCAGCCGAAGGCGTGGCGCAGGGTTCGGGACGCAGCATCCCTGCGTTCCACCTGTTGGAAGCGCTGGAAGCGATGCCGGATCTGTTCCTGCATTACGGCGGGCATCGTCAGGCAGCCGGCGTGACGCTGCCGCTGGAACGGCTGGAGGAATTTCGCCGCCGTCTGAACGCGTATGCCGCCGCGCGGCTGAAGCCCGAGGACTTCCAGCCCTCGCTCGAAGCGGACACCGAATGTTCGCTCGCGGAGCTGAACGAACGGAGTGCCGCCGAGTTGCTCCGGCTGGCGCCTTTCGGCTATGGCAATCCTCCCCCATCGCTCCTGCTGAGGGACTTGACGGTGGCCGGCGCGCCCAGCCTGTTCAAGGAACGCCACCTCCGCGTCGCCTTGCGCCAGGGCGCCCGCACACTGGTAACCAAAGCGTGGGATTTCGCAGACCGGATGGCGGAATTGGAGCCTGGTGCGTCCCTCGACGCCGTCATCCGCATCGAAGCCGATCCCTTCGCCGCAGCCCGTGGTTTTCCCGGTTGGAGTGCGGTCCTGGTGGACGTGAGGCCGGCTCAAGCGAGCGTATAAAGCGGGTCGAATTCGGGCAGCCCGCAGCGCCGGGCGGCCATCCAGCGCAGCAGGTAGATCACACGCGGATCGGTCTTGCGCCCGAGCAGCATGTTGGGCAGGACCTCCAGAATCGCGTGCGCCGCCGGATCGGGGTAATAGTCCATGTCCAGCTCCACCAATATGCACTGCTGGCCGCGCCGGTGCTCACGGCGCGTCTCGTGAAAGGTGATCTGAAGATTGGACGCCGGCAGTCGAGTCTCCTTGAAGCTCGAGGTGGCCCCTGGGTGAAATGCTCCGGGCAGCAGTTCGGGATTGAACAGACCCGCCTGCACTGCGCGGGTGACTTCGGTCAGGAGATCTCTGTGCGCCCACGCGTAAATGCGGTCCGCGGCCGGTTCCGGGTCCCAAGCGACCTCTGCGAGGTACTCGAGCGCGGCGCGGCCGTTGAGCGGGGTTTGCTCCAGCGCCGCCAGCAGATTGAGCATGGCGGCCAGGGCCGCCGGCCGACGCTCCAGCAGCTCTTCGTACCCCGTGCGCTCCACCAGTTTCGCCCAGTGAGGACGCGAAGACTCCAGGCGGTCCCACAGCGCATTGCGAAACTGAAAGGACGCGTTCCGCGGCAGCACCATGAAGTCCACTTTGAAGTGGCGACCGGGCACGAGCGCGAGGCCTGTGACCCCAGCGGTCATGCACCCGGGAGCCGACGCCACGATTCGGTAGGTATCGCGGAAATCTCCATGGCAGGGGACCTCGCCGAAGAAAACGCCGGGGCCGCGGTGGTACCGGGCCGAGAGAATGCGCCCGGCGCCGTTGATCAGGCGGATGAGCACCCGCTGCGGACCGGAGAGCGGCTGACGGGCCCCGTCGAACAGGTTGACCATCAGGGAAGCGGTGCTGCGGGCCATGTCGCCCCACGCTTACACCCTGCAAGAGCGCAAAGGCTCAAAGAGCGCCCCTAAGTGGACCGCAACAGGCGGGATATTTTTTGTTTGCGTCCGTGACCGGCTTCGCAGTACTTCTCACGGACCCGCCCGGCGGCGCAGGTGCTGCTCGCGGAGCACGCGGGGATCGTCCATAGGCGGCGAGGGCTTGGGATCCAGCGGGTCGCGGGCCTGCGCCGGGTCGAAAATCCGGAGGTCCACAGGGAGGGCGGAGTAAGGCGTAAAGTCCGGCACGTCCGTAAAGCAGTCGGCGAGGTCGGCCGCGGTGGCGTCGAACAGATTCAAGGGAGGAAGGCCGAGCAGCCGGAAAATTGTCTTCAACAGGCCGGGGAAGCTCGAGTTCACGTGCGAAACGTAGTTCCGGCGCGCATAGGGACTGACGACGAGCAGAATCGTGCGGTGCGAATCGATGTGGTCCACCCCACCCTGCGCGTCGTCCTCGGTGACAAAGATCGCCATCTCGCGCCAGTACGGGGTGCGCGAGAGGAACTCGACGATCCGTCCCAGGGCGTAGTCGTTGTCGGCCATGTAGGAGGCTTCGTAGGGATAACCGTCCTGCGGGCGCGGCCGGGCGAGGTGATCGTTGGGCAAATGGATGTAAAGGAAGCGGGGGAAGGGCCGCTCGCCGCTCAAAAACAGCTCGCGCACCTCGGAAATGAAACGGTCGGCACGGTACTGGTCGGGAATGTTCATGTTGTATTGAGGGTACTGGCGCGATGTGTTGCGATACAGCGGCTCGGGCATGGGCACGTTGGTCAGGAAGCGTGCGCCGGTCGGCTTGAAGCCCGCCTGTTCGAACACCCCTGCCAGCTCGAAACCTTCCCCGTAATTGCGGAAACTGATGCCGTGGCGGTCCAGATGGTGCCACAACGCGCCGGCCTCGAGCTGTTCCTCGGGATGCAGCGACGAGTTCGATTGCGCGAAGGCCAGTCGGCCCGGCGCCGTGGTGGGTAGGCGAAAATCTTTCTGGCCGCCGTACGCGGCCATCAGCGAGCTCTCGGTCCACGCGTTGGGGTACGAGCCCACCAGCCAGTGATGCCCGTCCACGCTCACTTCCGAATCCGCATAGAAATTGTCGCTGAAGGCGAATCGCTCGGCCAGCGCGTGATGATTGGGCGTGACGTTGACGTTGCGCAGGATCAGGCGCGCTCTGGCGGCACGGCGTTCGGAGACGACCTCGCCCCAGCGGCCGAACCGCGCGAGAGCCGGCGAGCCATTGACGGTGCCATTGGAGGCTCGCGTGATGTCGCCGAAGACCTCGTCGAACGTCCGGTTTTCCTTGACGATGAGCACGACGTAGCATATCGCGGCAGGCAGCGCGGCCGGCGGAGCCTTGCGGGGAACGAATCCGTTGTGCTCGAGCACGCGCCTCGTCAGTCGGCCAAGCTCATCCGCGCCGGGCAGCGCATAGATCGAGATCGTGCCGCGACGGAAGGAACCCTGAAAGGTCTCGATTGCCTTGGGGTCGTGATTGGGGCCGGTGCCGATCCCCTTCGCGTTGGTCACGAAAACCGTATCCCCGTCGACGGCCACGCGCGTGGGGAACCAGGCCGCCGGGATGTGCCCAATTACCTGCATCTTTCTTGCGTCCACGACGCCCACGGCGTTGATGCCCGCCTCGGCCACCAGCAGCCATCGGCTGTCCTCGTGGTATGCAAGGCCGACGGGCAGGATGCCCCGAAGATGCTCGAGCCCAGGGATGCGGATGGGGATCGTGGCGCGCAGGCGATTGGTTGCCGCCTCGATGACCGTGATCGAGTCGTTGTGCGCATTGGAAACGAAAACCAGCCCGCCCCCACAGGCCACGCCCGATGGGCTGCTGCCGCCGAGGCTTCCCTCCCCGAACGCCAGCCCGGTGCGCAGGAAAGCCTCTACCCGCGGCGCTGCCGGGTCCTCGAGATTCACGACGGCGACCGAGTTCGATTCGGGGACGTTCGGATCGCCGAGACCCGGCACGTCCACGAGGCCCCGCGCCGTCTCGCGCTTCGCTCCCGCCAGGGCCTCGGGCGATGGGAAGCCGAAGGCGGGGAAGGGAAGGCCCGTCTCGCGCGGGTTGGCAGGGTCCGCGCCGGGGATGACGCGGTATTCGAACATGCCCAGATTGGCCACCCACGCCTTGCGGCCGTCCGGCGCCAACGCAAGCGAGAACGGCAACCTGCCCAGGCGCACCCAACTGATCAGCCTACGGCGTCGCGTGTCGATCGCTACGAGCCGGAAATTGGCCTGATCCAGCACGTAGAGCAGCCCGCGTTTGCGGTCGAGCGCCAGATCGCCGCTGTAGCTGTCCTGGAAACCTCCTTCATTGAGCGAGTAGAGGTGCTTCAGCTCTCCGGTTCGCGGGTCGATGACGCGCACCCGGCCCGAGTTGCCTTCCGAGGCGTAGAGAGTGCGCTCATCCTCGAAGGCGAGGCCCATGAACACGCTGCGCCAGTCATCCTCCGCCTCTTGCTCGTCACGCCGTGCCGCTAGCAGATGGCGTGCCCGCCAGAAGTTGCCCTGCCTTTCCAGCACGGTGAGAGAGTATCTGCCGGGTCCACCGTTGGCCGATACCACGAGCCTGGCACCGGGACTCACGGCCAGACCGAAAGGCCCCGGTCCCGTCGTGTACTGGCGGCCCCAAGGCTCGATGATCCGACCCCCGGGAAGAATGCTCTGCGCGCCCGGCCGCCGCACGGCGGCGCGCGTACCTGCGGGGGGCGAGTAGTCGATCGCGGCCAGCGCGAGGGCGGCCGCTAGAGCCAAAATGAACATGTTGTTCGTCCGGCCCCGCTTTTACGGACTATCCAGCGGGTTCGATGACAATTCTAGGCTACACGAGGCGCACGATGAATCGCCGATCCTTCATGTACACGATGGGAGGCCTTAGCATGTCTTCTCGCACGGAGGCTGGGTCCGAAAGGACGCGCTACTATACGCTCGAGCAGTATTTCCTCAAGCAGGGGTCACAGGTCACCCGCATTCACGAGTTCTGGAGCAAGGGTTGTCTGCCCGTACTGAGCAAGCTGCACGCGGGGCCCGTGATCCTGCTGGAATCGCTGGTCGCTCCGCACATGCCGCAGTTCGTCGCCATCATTGGCTACCGATCGCCGGCGGAAATCGAAAAGGTCCGCAGCGCGCTTCACGCCGATGAGCAATTCCGAAAAGCGCTGGAGGCGTGGGAGAGCGATGCCGAACCGCCCTACGAGCATTACTCGACCAGCTTGCTGGAGGCCACGGATTATTCTCCGGAAATCAGGCCCCTGGAGCCTCCGCCAAAAACGCCGCGAATCTTCGAACTCAGAACCTATCACTCGCCCACGCTGCGCCAGTTACGCGCCTTGCACGAGCGCTTCGCGGGCCCCGAGATCAAGATCTTCCACCGCGTGGGCGTGCATCCGGTCCTTTACACGACGACCATTTACGGCGCCAACCAACCCAACCTGACTTACCTGATTCCGTTCGAGAACCTCGCGGCGCGGGAGAAAGCGTGGACCGCTTTCGGCGCAGATCCCGAGTGGATCAAGGTGCGCAAAGAGTCGATCGAACGGCATGGCCAGATCTCCAGCGTCATTCAGATCTGGCTGTTCCGTGCGGTTCCGTATTCTCCGATCCGCTGAGCTTCACCGTGAGCTTCATCGTGGCTTCCGCCGCGAACAGCCAGCGACGGATGGTGTCGTAGAGATCCTGGCGTCGGACGGGCTTGGGCAGGTAATCGTCCATGCCCGCAGCCAGGCAGCGCTCGCGATCCCCCTCCATGGCGTTGGCCGTGAGCGCCACGATGGGAGTGTGGCGCCGATCGCCTTCGAGGCGGCGGATGCGCGCGGTAGCCTCGTAGCCGTCCATGCCTGGCATCTGAATGTCCATGAGCACCAGGTCGTAGGGTCTCCTGCTGATCGCTTCGACCGCCTCCAGGCCGTTGGTGACCGCCTCGGCCAGGAAGCCCGCCTGCTGTAGCATCTTCAAGGCGATCTTCTGGTTGATGGGATTGTCTTCGGCCAGCAGGATGCGGTAGGGCTTGTCGCGGGGCGACTCGGTGAGAACCGGGCTTGCGGTCGGGAGGGGTTGCGGGAGGGCAGCCTTTTCCAGTTCGAGTTCGAACCAGAACGTGCTGCCCTCTCCTACACGGCTCTCCAACCCGATCCTGCCGCGCATGAGTTCGACGAGGCGTTTCGAGATCGCCAGACCCAGCCCCGTACCGCCGTAGCGTCGGCGGCTGGATCCGTCACCCTGTACGAAACTCTGGAACAGGTGGGTCTGGTGCTCGGGGGCAATCCCTATGCCCGTGTCCTGGACGGCAAAGCGCAGTCTCACGCTTTTCTGGCTTTCTCCGGTGCACGCGGCCGACAGGCGAATCCAGCCGCGCTCGGTGAACTTCACCGCGTTGTCGGCAAGGTTCAGCAGGATTTGGCGCACGCGGCCGGCGTCGCCTAAGACACGGAGATTGAGCTGCGGATCCACGGTGCAGGTGAGCTCTAGTCCCTTCGCCTTCGCGCGCGGGTGCACGAGATCCGCCACGCTTCGCAACAATTCGCCGGGATCGAAGGGGGCCCGTTCCAGTCTCAACCGTCCCGCTTCGATGGTGGAGATGTCCAGCAGATCGTTGATGAGTTCGAGCAGGACTTGGCCCGATTGGCGCAAGGCACGCAGATACTCCTGCTGCTGAGCATCGAGCGGGGTGGCTGCGAGCAGCTCCGCCATGCCCAAAATAGCGTGCAGCGGCGTTCGAATCTCGTGGCTGACGTTGGCCAGGAACTGGTTTTTAAGTTCGGTCGCCCGCCTGGCGGCGGCCAGGGCTTCTGCCAACTCGTGGTTGGTCCGCTCGAGCTCGAGCGCCTGTAGCTCCATCTTCCGCCGAGCCTCTTCGCGCTCTGTCACATCGAGCATGGCCGAGCGGATGCCCACGATGCGGCCCCGGTGGTTACGGATGAGGTTCTCGTGAATCTCCGCCAGCACCCTGCGTCCATCGCGGCACTGGTAGACGCGCAGGAAGGGCGTCAGCGGCTGCTCGCCGGCCAACTTCCGCATCACGGCCTGGCGGCTCTTTTCCCTTTCTTCTTCGCTAACGAACTCCCACACCGGCCGGCCCAGCATCTCGCAAGGCGACAGACCCAACAGGCGGCACTCGGCGCGGTTGACGCGGCGCACGACGCCGTGGCAATCGATTTCGTGGTAGGCGATCGGGGCTTCGTCGAAAAGTTCCTGGTAAATGCGGCGGCTCGTGGCGGATCGGTGGCGGAACCAGCCGCACAAGACGGCAACAAGGGCCGCCGTCAACCCAGCAGCACCGAGCGCCCAGAGGACCACCGCTTCACCTTGACGAACCCGCAGATGCGGGCCGTTCCTTGTTCTATTTCGGACAGCGGAAAGAAAGATTTAACCGGCGCCGGAGCGGGGTCGGGCCTCGCGGCGGATCAGCCCGGCAGCATCTTCGCGATGTCGTTGTAAAGCACGAAAACTACGATGGCCATCAGGAAGACGAAGCCCAGCCTGTAGACCATCTCCTTGACGGTCTGATTCATCTCGCGCTGCATCATCATTTCGATCAGCAGCACGAGGATCACGCCGCCGTCGAGAATGGGTATCGGCAATAGGTTGAAGACCGCTAGATTCAGGCTCACCACCGCCATCAAAACGATGAAGGAGGCCGGGCCTTCCCGCGCCGCCTCGCCGGAAAGACGGGCAATGCCGATCGGTCCCTCGATGGATCTGGGCGAGAGCCGCCGCTCGATGATGCCCCGCAGGAAGCGGAAAATCAGGGTAGCGTTTTTCAGGTTCTGTCGTAGCGATTCGCGGAATGCCTCGGGCAACGAAAGCCTGGTGACGATCAACCGGTGGGAGGGCTCCACGCCGATCATCCACCGCGGCGTGCCGTCCAGGTTGGTGAAAACGGGGTGGACGACCACGCTGTGGAGTTTGCCGTCTCTGAGATACTCGATCGTGACCGGCTTGCCCCCGCTGGCGCGGATGACTTCGGAGAGCCGGTACCGCGACCGGATGGGCTGGCCGTCGACGCTTACCAGCACGTCCCCGCGGCGCAGTCCGGCCTTTTCGGCCGGCATGCCCGGGGTCAGGTTGGCGATCTGGATCTCTCCCTGTTCGGCCCACCCTGCATAGCCCAGCCCGGTCCGTTCTTCCAACACGGGCGTCACCGTGGTCCAGAAGGTCCGGCCGTCGCGCTCGACCTTGAGGATCATGGGCCGGTTCGCGCTGGCCAGCTCTTTCACCACCACATCCTCCCAACTCGGGTTCTCGGCCTCATCCAGACGCACGATTCGATCGCCCTCGCGCAGCCCGGCCTTGGCAGCCGGGGAGTCAGCGAAGACGTGCCCGATCACGGCTTGCCGCGCTGCCTCCGGTGGGTGCTGATAATGGACGGTAAACAACCCCGTGAGCAGGGCCACCGCGAGCATGATGTTCATGGCCGGCCCGGCCGCCGCGATGATCAATCGCTGCCAGCGAGGCTTGGCTACAAACGCCCGGGGATCGTTGGCTGACTCCTCACCCGGCTGCTCGCCCGTCATCTTCACATAGCCCCCGAAGAGGACGAGCGATAAGCGATAGTCCGTTTCGCCCCGCCGGAATCCGATCAGGCGCGGGCCGAATCCGAAGCTGAAGACCTCGACCCGCACGTCGAAATACCGTGCGGCCAGGTAATGTCCCAGCTCGTGTACCAGGATCATTACGCCGATCAAAACGATCAGCCACCACAGATTCTGGAGAAAAGGCATCATTGCTCCCTCGGGCCCATTAGTTCCTGGCCGCCGGCTGCTCGACCCGTGCGCGTTCCCGAGCCCGGATCCGCTGCAAGCTCAGACGGCGAGCTTCCGCGTCCAGCGCGAGCACATCCGCCACCGATTGCGGTTCGGGACTCGCCAGGGCTCCCAAAACCTCCTCGACCACCTCGGCGATCTCGGTAAAACCGATCCGGCCCTCGAGGAAAGCCGCCACGGCAATTTCATCAGCGGCATTGAGCACGCAGGTCGCGGCGGGACCGGTACGCTGGGCCTGATAGGCCAATTTGAGCAGCGGGAATCTGTCGGGATCCGGAGGCGAAAAGTCCCAGCGGCGGGTTTGCCTCCAGTCCAGGTGAGGGACGGGCGCGGGGCCTCGCTCGGGCCACGTCAAAGCGTACTGAATGGGCATCCGCATATCGGTAGCCGAGGCCTGCGCGATCACGCTCCCGTCACGGAACTCCACCAGCGCGTGCACGGTGGACTGCGGATGAATGACGACCTCGACCTCCTCGGGCTTCAGGTCAAAGAGCCAGCAAGCCTCGATGACCTCGAAGCCTTTGTTCATCATGGTCGCCGAGTCGACGGTAATGCGTTTGCCCATGCGCCAGGTGGGATGGCAGAGGGCCTGTTGCGGCGTGACCCGCGCCAGCTCTTCTTTGGGCGTATCCCGGAAGGGGCCACCCGAGGCCGTCAGGATGACCCGTGTCACCTCGTCGCGGCGACCGGCACGCATACACTGGTGCACCCCGTTATGTTCGCTGTCCACCGGGATTAATTCGCTGCCCGCCGCCCGGGAAGCCTCCATCACCAGTTTACCGCAGGCCACCAAGACCTCTTTGGCCGCGAGCCCAATCCGCTTGCCCCTTCGCGCCGCCTCGTAGGTGGCTTCGAGGCCGGCGATGCCCACGATGGCCGACATCACCACGTCCACTTCCGCAGCGGCGGCGGCATGCACGCGGCCTGCCGGCCCCCAGTCCAACTCAGGCATCGCCTCGTCCCGGCAACCGGCAGCCCGCAGCCGCTCGCGCAACTCGCTCAGGCGGCTGGCCTCCTCGATGACGACCAGCCGCGGCCGAAACTCGAGGACCTGCGAAACCAGCTTTTCCAGATTCCGGCCCGCGACCAGCGCGAAGACCTCGAAGCGATCACTCAGCCGGCGGATCACGTCGAGGGTGTTTTCACCGATCGAGCCCGTCGAACCCAGGATGGTGACGCGTCTCATTTGCGGGCGAACGCCACGATCATAGCACGCGCAATCGGACGTCCAGAGCGTCGGATTGCTCAACGCGCCGCCGCGGCCCGCGGGCGGCGGCTTGCCGTCCTCTCGGCCCGCATCCCGCGCAGGAACTGCCTTATGATGCCGGCCGCCAGCGCGGCCACCAGCGCCAGGATGAATACCGCGGCAACCACTTCCAGCGTTTTCCGTGCGTGAGGTTGCACCGCCGCTGCCAGCTTCAGCAGCACCGAAACAGCGCAGCCCGCCACCGCCACCCCCAACAGGGAGCGGATCCGCTCGCCGCGAACGTACTTGGTGGCCGCGGTGCCGATCTGGGCCCCGACGGACGCGCCCGCCAGCATGATCAGGGCCGCGGTCAGTTCCGTGCGACCTTTGTAAGTGTAGGTGGCTGCGCCGTAAAGCCCTGAGATGGCAACCTCGAAGAGGTCCGTTCCCACCGCCACGTGCGTCGGGCAACCTAGCAGATAGATCAGGGCAGGGACGCGAATCAACCCGCCGCCAATTCCCATGAGCCCCGACAGCCAACCCGTGATTAGGCCCACCAGCACGGGCCACCACAGCGAGCAACGGACTCCGGCGCGCGGGAACCGAACCACAGGCGGTATCCATGCAGCAGGCCACCGCCTTTCGGGGTACACGGCCGGAGCCGGTTCAGCCGAGGCTTCACCATTCTCGCGTGGGGAGCGATGATTCCGATGTACGTCGGTGAGTATGCGCCACCCGACCAAGCCGAGCAGCAATAGGTACGAGAGACGCACGTAGAAATCCACCTTTCCTAGGCGCTCCAGCCACATGACCGTCTGCGCGCCCGCTTCGAAGCCGGCGATCGTGCCCACCACCATGAGGCCGCCCAGCCGGTAATCCACGTGGCCGAATTGGGCGTGGCGGCGCGTCGAGACCAACGATTTTCCCGCCATATGGGCCAGATCCGTCCCGATTGCGTAGGCCATGGGGAAGCCCAAGATGTTCAGGCCCGGGGTCACCATCCAGCCGCCGCCGATCCCGAAGAAACCGCCAATAACGCCCACCCCGAAGCCGAGGATGACCAGACCCGGCCAGAATACGCTGACGCCGGAAAGAGGCATCGTTACGTACAGGAAGTCCATGTCGAGCGCTCTATGCTGCGGGAAAATGCCTGCTCATCACTTCAGCCGCTGTCCCGGCGTGAATCCAGGTCGACGCCCAATCGCCGCATCACCGCATCAGTCAATGCGCCCAGCGCGGCGCCTGCCACGACGAGGACACCTATGGTAACCAAGGTGAACCAGAGCCGGTCCGTTTGATAGAGCCTTGTCCACCATGCCCACCAACCGGCGTCGCCGGAGGCGCCGGCCGGCAGTGCCGCCATACTGAGGATCGACCACGCCATGGCGGATTGCTCCGCAGCCCGCAAAATTCGTATGGTACCGCGCCGGCGTGCGCTCCCACTACGATCCCGGCAGATTTGACTTGCGCGAAGGCCGCCGTTTGATATATTCAGGGTGTTTGCAGTAGACCCGAGCAAGGAAGGTGCTCTCATGAGTACGCCGAAGAAACCTACTGAGGCAAAGGCCAAGCCGGGCGAAGGGGTTTCACGCCGCGGCTTCATTCGCGACGTGGGCTTGGGTACCGGCGCGGTCGGTGTCGCGCTTAGCCCGACGGCGGCTTTGTGCGCTCCGCCCGCGCTGGCGGGTCCGGGGCCCGTACCCGTGACGCTCACCGTGAACGGCAAGCAGCACAAGCTCGAGCTGGAACCGCGCGTCACGCTCTTGGACGCTCTCCGCAATTATCTCGATTACACCGGCGCCAAGCGTGTTTGCGACCGCGGCACCTGCGGCGCCTGCACCGTGTTGCTCGACGGCAAGGCCGTGTACGCCTGTAACATCCTGGCCATCGAGGCGCAGGGCAAGAACATCCAGACCGTGGAAGGACTCGCGCTTTCGCCGGAGCCCGATCCGCTGATCCGCGCTTTCGTCAACAATGACGGGCTGCAATGCGGTTTCTGCACGCCCGGCTTCGTGATGGCCGCCAAGGCATTTTTGGCGGAAAATCCCAACCCGACTCTGGATCAGATCAAGCGCGCTTTCGGTGGGAACCTGTGCCGCTGCGGATCCTACAACGGCATCCGGCGCGCCATCCTGGAAGCGGCCAAGAGTGCGCAGGGAGGTGGGAAAAATGCCTGATTACAGTTGGCCTGCTCCCGAAAAACGTCGTGTGATCGGCCGCCGCACGAACCGCATCGACGGTTTCGTGAAGGCGAGCGGGCGCGCCAAGTACGCGTACGACATCAAGCGTCCCGGCATGCTTTACGGCGCGCTGGTCGTCTGCCCATACGCCCATGCCCGCATCCGCTCGATCGATACTAGCGCGGCGGAGAAAATGAAGGGGGTCGTTGCCGTCCATGTCTTCGACGGGTCGGCTCCCGGCACGGAGGTGATGTGGGCGGGCTACGAAATCGCCGCGGTCGTGGCCGAAACCGAGGAACTGGCTCGGGACGCGGCCCGTGCCGTGAAGGTGGACTATGAGGTCCTCCCGCACTTCGTCAACGAGGCGGATCTCTCCAAGGCCGGAGCCCGGGCCAAGCCCGCCGGGGAGAAGATCACGGGTGACCCTGACCAAGCCTTCAAGCAGGCGGACGTGGTTTCTGAGGGCGTCTACGGCTGCCCGGTGATCTGCCACCTGACTTGGGAGGCCCACGGCCAAGTCATCGAGTGGAAAGGGGACCAGATCGAATACTGGCCGACGACCCAGGCCGTTTTCAATATTGGCAACGAGCTGGCCAAAGCGTTAGGGGTGCCGCCCGCCAACGTCCACGTGATGCAAGAGCACATGGGCATCGGCTACGGCTCGAAGTTTTCCCCGGACCGTTGGGGGATCGCCTGCGCCAAGCTCGCCAAACAGACCGGCCGCCCGGTGAAATTGTTCCTGCCGCGCGATGTCGAGCAGCAGATCGCCGGCAACCGTCCGTCGCACTACGCCCGCATTCGGCTGGCGGCCAAGAAGGACGGAACCATCATCGGCTGGGACTCGCAGTCCTGGTCCACCGGCGGAATGACGGGCGGCGGTGCTCCGCCCATCCCCTACGTGTACACGAACATCCCGAACATCCGAATCAACCATACGGCGGTGCAGGTCAACGCGGCGCCGCAGCGTGCCTGGCGCGCGCCCAACCACCCGCAGGCCTCGTACCTGACCTGCTGCGCCATCGATGATCTGGCCCACGCGCTGGGCATGGATCCGCTGGAAGTGTTCAAGAAGAACGCCGATTACACGGCGCGGCCGGAGGTATACCGATCGCAGCTGGACAAGGCGGCCGAGCTGATCGGGTGGAAGAAGCTTTGGCACCCCCGCGGCGACAAAACGCCGGGATCCATCAAAAGAGGTCTGGGCATCGGCGTGGCGACTTGGGGCGGTGCGGGACATCTGTCCAACTGCCGTTGCAACATCCATCCCGACGGGATGGTGGAAGTCGAAATCGCCAGCCAGGACCTCGGAACCGGCACCCGCACCGTGATAGCAATGGTCGCTGCCGAAACGCTGGGTCTGCCGGTGGGCGCCATCCGCGTAAAGATCGGTGACAACCGGTATCCTTCCTCCGGGAGCTCCGGCGGTTCCACCACGGTCGGGGGCGTTTCCGCTTCCACGCTCAAGGCCACGATGAACGCGCTGGAGAAGCTCTTCGAGCGGGTCGCGCCGAAGCTTGGCGCAAAGCCTGAGGAGCTGGAGGCGGTGAACGGCCAGATCCGGGTGAAGGCGGATCCCAAGAGAGCCATGGCCTGGAAAGCGGCGTGCAAGCTGCTGGGCTCGGAGAAGATCTCCGAGATGGGCCAGAACGATCCCAAGAATCCCATGGGTCTGACCACAGGCGGCGTCGGCGGCGTTCAGATGGCCGACGTCTCGGTGGACACCGAGACCGGAATCATCCGCATGAACCGGCTCGTAGTGGTTCAGGACTGTGGCTTGATCATCAACCCGAAGACCGCTGAGAGCCAATGCTACGGGGCCGCTCACCTGTCGATCTGCGCGGCCCTATACGAGGAACGCATCATGGACGACATAACGGGGCGGATGCTCAACCCGGATGTAGAGTTCTACAAGGTTGCCGGCAATCCTGACATCGGCGAGATCATCGTCCATCTGGACATTCGGCCCGAGCACGACAAGCGCGGCGTGATCGGGCTAGGTGAGCCTCCGGTGATTCCGGGCATCGCGGCCATCGCCAATGCGGTAACCAACGCCATCGGTGTGCGCGTGCCCTTTGTGCCCATGACGCCGGACAAGGTGCTGGCCGCGCTGGAAAGGAGGAGTGCCTGATGCAAGCCTTCGCCTATGCCAGTCCCACTTCCATTCAGGAGGCGGTGGCCTTATTGTCCGATCGCTGGGGCGTCGCCGACGTTCTTGCCGGGGGCACCGACCTGCTGAGCCTCCTGAAGGATTACATTCATACGCCGCAAAGGGTCGTCAACATCAAGAACATCAAGGAGCTGGGGGGCATCCGGAAGACCGCAGCCGGGCTGAGGATCGGCGCGACCGTCACCCTCGCCGAACTGCTGGCCAGTTCCGAAGTGCGCGCCGAGTACCCAAGCCTGATCCAGGCCGCACAGGGCGTCAAGAGCCCGCAGATCCGCAACATGGGCACGGTCGGGGGAGACCTCTGCCAGCGGCCGCGCTGCTGGTATTTCCGGCAAGGCTTCGGGTTGCTGGCCATGAAGGACGGCCGCAGCTTGGTGCGCGAGGGCGACAACCGCTACCACGCGATCTTCGGCAACCAAGGTCCTGCGTGCTTCGTCAGCGCCTCCAGTTTCGGCCCTCCGCTGGTGGCCTTGAATGCGCGTGTGAAGCTCGTCGGTCCGAAGGGCGAACGGGAACTTCCGGTCGAAAAATTCTTCGTCATCCCGCAGAGTGAATCGGAGCGGGAGATCGCCCTGCGCCCGGATGAGATCTTGACCGAGATCCTCGTGCCGCCGGCGACCAACGTCCGTAATGCAACCTACGAGGTCCGCCAGCGGGAGACGCTGGACTGGCCGCTGGTCACGGCGTCGGTGGCGCTGACCATGAAGGGAACCGCTGTGGCCTCCGCCCGCATCGTTCTGGGTCACGTCGCTCCCATCCCGTGGCGCGCCACCGAGGCTGAGAAGTTGCTGGCAGGCAAGGGGCTCACCGCAGCCGTCATCCAGAAAGTTGCGGAGGCGGCGACGACGGGGGCTACGCCGCTTTCGAAGAACGCTTACAAAGTCCAGCTCGTGCGGGTGGCTGTGAGGCGGGCCCTGGAAGCGGCGCGGCCGAAAGCCTGACGCCGAAGTCGCAGCCGCCAGCAGCCGCTCAGGCTGCGGGCGGCTGCTGCAAAAGTTTTTTCTCCAGGTTAAACACGCGGTTTTCCAACAAACGCAGGCGTTCCTCTAAGTTCTGGTCGCTTGCCTGCAGGGAGCGGATCTCCGTGGCCAGGCGCTCCAGAACCTTCTCGGTCCGCTCGGCATAGCTAAAGAAAGCACTGAGGAGTTTGGTTTCGACTTCGTGGACCACCTCTTTGGTGAATTGCCGCATTCGCTCCTCCAGTGCAGCCAGATCGTCCTTTGTGGCGAAGCGGGCCGAGAGCCGCTCTTCTAATGCGGCCAGATCGTCCTTTGTGGCGAAGCGGGCCGAGAGCCGCTCTTCTAATGCGGCCAGATCGTCCTTTGTGGCGAAGCGGGCCGAGAGCCGCTCTTCGAATGCAGCCAGATCGTCCTTTGTGGCGAAGCGGGCGTTAAGCCGTTCCTCGAAAGCATTGAGGCGCGCCTCGATGCGGCTCTCCAGCGCAAGCAGATCCTGGCGGTTGATGGAATCATCCATAGCTCTCATTTTATCTTCGCGGCCCCAGCCGGCGATTTGAGCAGGTGACGCCGGAAAAACGCGGTAAGCTCCGTAGGCAAGTCCACGGGAGGACCGCCGTCGCCTGGGTAACGAACGGTGCATTCGATCCCCAGCCTGTCCATCCGCTCTTTGAGGTACAGGCCGAAACGCGGGTGATGGATCCCGTCCCCCGGCTTAGCGTCCGGCGGCAGGGGCTTGTCGGGCTCGAAGTACAAGAGCAGAACAGGCGGGTCGTCCCGCGTCAGGTGCGTGATGGGCGACGCGTCGCGAAACATTCGGTCTGCCCTTTCGCTTTTCAGCTCATCTCCGTAAAGGCCGTAGAAAGGCTCCAGGGCAGGATGGCGCGCCGCGGCGTCGCCCACCACTCTTGCGATCTCTCGCGGGTCGTAGGTCGTCTGCGCCGCTGCCACCCCCACCGCCTGCAGGCGCGTGGACTGCCGCCGGACCGGATCGCTGCTGCCGGGATCCGCCATCTCATCGTGGAAGCCGATCCACAAGGCAATGCCGGCGCCCGCCGACGCCCCCGTGGCGCCGAAGGCGCCTGGATCCAGGTTCCACTTCCTCGCGCGCGTGCGGAGGAACTGAACCGCCCTGGCGCCGTCCTCCATGGGCGCAGGATAAGGCGCATGTTGCGACAGTCGATAGTTAATGGCAGCCACCGAGATGCCGCTCTCGAGCAACCGCTTGAGCAGCGCCGGGGGAAGCGTGCGTTTGTCCCCACCCCGGAAGCCGCCGCCGTGAATGTAAATGACCAGCGGCGTCGGCCGGGCAGAAGGGGCTTTCCATAAGTCCACTACGTTCCGCTCGTGCGGGCCGTAGGAGACGTTATCGACGTCGGGGGCCGGAAGGGACTCCTTGCCCGCTTGCGCCCAAACCAGGCACGCCGCCGCAATAAAGGTGGGAAGCCGTCTTCTCATCCGTCCGACCTCAAGCCAGCGCCTTCCGGCAGTACTCGTAACACCGCCGGACTTCCTCGACCGTGTCCGCGCCTTTGTACTCGTACTCGATCATGGCGTATATCTTCAGGCGCTTGCGTGCGATCAGTTGCAAGACGTCGCGGATGGGCGTGTCGCCCTCGCCAAAGGGCAAATTCGGGCCCTGATTCTTCTTACGATCCTTGAGGTGGATCACCGGGATCCGATCGTGGTGTTTCGCGATGTAATCCACCGGATCATAACCCGCAGCCACGAAGTGGCCGATATCCAGGTTGACGCCGATGTAGCGCGAGGTCCCGCGCATGGCCTCTTCGAAATCCTCCGGCCTGGCAAATTCGTTGGGCTTGATTACGGAATGATTGTGCATGGCCACCGTGATGCGGGCCTTCTGTGCGAAGGGATCCACGCGCTTGGCGACGCTCACCGTGGCCGACGCTGTGATCACCCCCACTCCCAAAGCCTTGGCCATCTCGAAGCCGCGGGCGATTTCTTCGTCGCTGAAATCGTCGCGGAAACTGTAGTTGTAGGCGCAGAGGGTGATGCCTGCTTTGCGGAACTTCTCGCGCACCTCCGTGAAGAAGCTGAGCGGCGTCTCCAAGCGCCACTTGCGGACCTCCTCGCGCGGAACCTTCCGGGGTTCCAGGTGACCCTGCCAGAGCTCGCAGTACGTCAGCCCGATTTCATTCATCGCCTTGATGGCTTCTTCCAGCGACCGGTCACGGAAGCTATAGCTCTGGGCTCCGATCGGCACCCCGCGAATGCGCGAATCGGCCTTAGCCGCAAGCAGAGGAGCGGGCAGCGCGGCCGCTACCATGCGGTGCAGTTGTCGTCGTGTCAGCACGGCTTTTCTTACCTCCGGGGAAACGAATGATACTATCAAAAGCATGGTGCGCTGTGGCGCTTCCTTTCTTGCTATGGCGGCCGTGGTCTGGGCGCAGCCGCAGGAGACGGTCAAGTACGGAGTGAAAGTGCAGCCGGGTCCGATGGATACGGTCCTATTGAAGGACTACCGGCCTGAATCGTCCCTCGTGGTGCCTGAAACGCACGTCGCGAAGGCGCGCTTCCCCGTCATCGACGTTCACACCCACACTTTCATGAGCAACATCCGCGGGCCCGCCGACGTGGATGAGTGGGTGCGGACCATGGATGAGGTCGGCATCGAGAAGTCGATCGTGTTCACGGGCGCCGTGGGCGAGGAGTTCGCGCGCCAGGTCGAGCTCTACCTGAAACGCTATCCCAACCGCTTCCAGCTCTGGTGTGCGATCGATACGCACGACATCGACGCGCCGGACTACCCTGAGCGGGTGGTGCGTGAGCTCGAGCGCTGCTATCGGATGGGAGCCCGCGGCGTGGGCGAGCTCACCGACAAGGGCTCCGGCCTGCAGAACGAGAGCCGACCGCCGGGCAAGCGCCTGCATCTCGACGATCCCCGCCTGGACCCGCTCTGGCGCAAGTGCGCCGAGCTCAAACTGCCCGTCAACCTTCATGTCGCAGATCATCCGTCCTGCTGGCGCCCTCTCGGCCCCACACAGGAACGCACGCCTGATTTCCAGCACTTCAATCTCTACGGCAAGGACGTGCTCAGCTACGAGGAGCTGCTCGCCCGACGCGACCGGCTGCTTGCGCGGCATCCCCGGACGACGTTCATCCTCTGCCACCTGAGCAACCAGGGCAACGACCTGGCCGCTCTGGCGCGCGCCCTCGACCGCTTCCCGAATCTGTACGTGGACATTTCCGCGCGCGATTACGAGTTGGGCCGCCAGCCTCGCTTTGCCCGCCGCTTCCTCGAGTACTACGCCGATCGCGTGCTCTTCGGCACCGACATGGGGCGCGAGGCGCACATGTACCGGATGTGGTGGAGGCTGCTGGAAACGCCGGACGAATACATGCCGGGACGCATCTGGTGGCGCCACTACGGTCTCGAGCTGTCGCCTGAGACGCTGGAAAAACTCTATCGAGGCAACGCGCTCAGAATCCTGAACTGGAACTGAGGCCGAGGCGAGCGGCAATGTCGCGTGCGATACGGCGGGCGTGATGCCGCCCGTTCTCGATGAAAATCTCGTTGGTGTGCATGCCCGCTACCACTACGCCCGCAAGGTAAATGCCTGGCCTTTCGCTTTCCAGTGTTTGCGGGTTCGTACGCGGCTTTCCGCCGGCGGGATCGAAACGGATTCCCACCGAAGCCAGAAAGTCCGTGTCGGGATGGTAACCGGTCATGGCCAGGACGAAATCGTTTTCGAGCCGAATCAGGCCCTCGGGCGTCTCCACCTCGATTTCCCGCGGTAGGATCCTCAATACACGGGAACGGAAATAGGCCCGGATCTCGCCGTTGCGGATGCGATTTTCCAGGTCGGGTCGGATCCAATACTTGATGTGATCCGACAGGGTAGCACCGCGATGGATCAAGGCGACGCGCGCACCCGCGCGGTAAAGCTCCAGCGCGGCGATCGCGGCCGAATTGCGTCCGCCGATCACTGCGACATCCGTGTCGCAATATGGGTGAGGTTCCTTGTAATAGTGACTTACTTTCGGCAGCTCCTCGCCGGGAATTCCGAGTAAGTTCGGCCGATCATAGTAACCGGTAGCCAGAACGATCTTACGCGCCTGATAGGCGTGACAGCGTCCCCAGAGATCGGCCGTCAGGACCCGAAAGTCGTCGTCCTCGCCGTGGATTTCCTCGACGCGCTCGTACTGACGCACTTTCAGTCCATAGTGCCGGGCGACGCCACGATAGTATTTGAGCGCTTCCAGCCGGGTCGGCTTCTCGCCCGCGCAGGTGAACGGCACGTCGCCGATTTCGAGCAGCTCGGGCGTCGTGAAGAAGGTCATATGGGTGGGGTAGTTATAAATCGAATTCAGGAGACAGCCTTTCTCGATCACCAGGCTCTCGACGCCCGCCCGTTTCAGCTCGATCGCACAGGCCAGACCGGTAGGGCCCGCGCCCACTACAATCGCCGGGATTTTCACAGTAGAGCCTCGACCGCAGGGGCTACACGGCTTAACGCCTGGTCCAGCGAGCCGGGATCCTTCAGTCCACCTTCGGCCAGATCGGGCCGTCCCCCACCCCGGGCGCCGGTGGCCTGGATGAGCTTGCCGGCGTGGATCTTGCCGGCGAGCTCTTTGCGCACTGCGGCCACCATCTCTCCGCCGGGCGCCGCCAGCACCACGACATCCACGCCCTGGTTGCGCAGGGAGTCGGCCAGGGACCGCAACTGGGCCCGATCCATTGCGTCAACCGGCGCGGCCACGACCCGCACCGACTTCACGGGGACGGCCTGCTCGCGCAGCCGCTCGGTTTCAGCCCGCGCCACCCGCATCTTGAGCTGCTCGAGCTGCTTTTCGAGGGCTTTGTGCTCGGCCAGCAGCTTCTCCAGTTGCACCACGGCCTCTTCCGCCGACACGCGCAGCAGCCCGGATACTTTCGCCAGGTTCTCCTCGGTGCGACGGAAACGCCGCCAAGCGCCCTCTCCGGTGACCGCTTCGATCCGACGGACCCCCGCTGAGATCGAGTTTTCGTAGACGATCTTCATCATGCCGATATCGCCCGTACGCCTGACATGGGTTCCGCCGCACAGCTCGCGACTGAAGCCGGGTACGGTAACCACGCGCACACGGTCGCCGTACTTCTCGCCAAAGAGAGCCATGGCCCCGGCGGCCAGCGCCTGCTCCAGCTCCATGATCTCCGCCTGGACCGGCAGGTTCTCCAGAATGCGCTGATTGACCAGTCGCTCGACTTCCTCGAGCTCTGCTTCGTCCATGGCGGCGTAATGGGTGAAGTCGAAGCGCAGCCGTTCCGGTTCGACCACGCTGCCGGCCTGCTTGACGTGTGGCCCCAACACCTGGCGCAGCGCAGCGTGCAGCAGGTGCGTCGCCGTGTGATTGCGCATGGTGGCCAGTCGCGGCTCGACGTCCACCTGCGCACGGACCGTCCGACCGACCTCCAGGGGCGCCAGCACGCGGATGCGGTGCGCCGTCAGACCGGGCAGCGGAGCGTACGTGTGTTCCACCTCGGCCAGCTTCTCGCCCGTGGCAGGATCGACAAGGGCGCCACGGTCGCCGACCTGCCCGCCGCCCTCCGCGTAGAAAGGCGTGCGGTCCAGCACGATCTCAGCCCGCTCGCCGGGTTCGAGCCGCTGCCGCGGTTGCTCCTCGACGACCAGTCCCAGGACCGTAGCCAGGCTCTCCAGCGACTCGTAGCCGAGAAACTCGGTGCGGCCCCGTGCGAGCAACTCCTGCCAGACCGGGGCGATGACCGCCTTCTCGGCGCCCTTCCAGCTCGCACGCGCCCGCTCCCTTTGCCGCTGCATTTCGCGCTCGAAGCCTTCACGGTCAATCACCAGGCCATACTCGCGGGCCATCTCTTCTTGCTCATCCAGCGGCAGGCCGTACGTATCGTACAGTTTGAAGGCGACGTGGCCTGGCAGCACCCCGTGCGCGGCAGCCTTGGCCTCGTCGTGAAAGACGCGTTCGGCTACCGCGAACGTGGTCGCGTAGCGGTGCTCTTCGTCGCGCACGATACGCGCTACGCGCGGCACGCTTTCCATGAGCTCGGGGTAAGCGGGACGCATCAGCTCAGCCACTACTCCCGTAAGTTCGTACAGGAAGGGCTCCTCCACCCCGATGCGGCGGGCGTGCCGCATGGCGCGGCGCATGATCTTGCGCAGAACGTAGCCGCGGCCGTCGTTGGACGGAATGACGCCGTCGTGGATCAGGAAGGCGGCGGCGCGGGCATGGTCGGCCGCAATGCGCAGCGCGACGTCGACGCGCGGATCCTCACCGTAAACCACACCAAAACGCCGCGCGGCCGCGTCGATGATGGGACGGATCAAGTCGGTGTCGAAGTTGGAAAGCTTGCCTTGCAGCACGGCGGCCAACCGCTCCAGTCCCATTCCGGTGTCGATGGAGGGTTTGGGCAGCAGCGTCAGGGTGCCGTCGGTGGAGCGGTTGTACTGCATGAACACCAGGTTCCAGATTTCCACGTACCGACCGGACTCGGCGGGGAAAGGCGGATCCTCCCCGGGAATCTCGGAGGCACCCGGCCCCAGGTCGTAGTGGATCTCCGAACAGGGACCGCAGGGACCGGTCTCTCCCATCTGCCAGAAATTGTCCTTCTCGTCGCCGCGGAAGATGCGCTCACGGGGCACGCCGGCGATCTTGCGCCACAGCTCGGCCGCCTCGTCGTCCTCGCGGAAAACCGTGATGTAGATCCGATCCTTGGGCAGACCGAAGTGATTGGTGACCAGGTCCCAGGCGAACTCGATGGCCTCGGCCTTGAAGTAGTCGCCAAAGCTGAAGTTACCGAGCATCTCAAAGAAGGTATGGTGGCGGCGCGTGTAGCCGACGTTCTCCAGATCGTTGTGCTTGCCGCCCGCGCGGACGCACTTCTGCGCCGAGGCCGCACGCGTGTAGTCGCGGCGCTCCAGTCCAAGGAAAACGTCCTTGAACTGGTTCATGCCGGCGTTGGTGAATAGCAGCGTCGGATCGTTGGCCGGCACCAGGGATGACGAGCGCACGATCCGATGACCGCGCTCGGCGAAGAAATCGAGAAACTTGCGGCGAATCTCGTGACCCGTCACATTCTTCATTCTGGCACAGGGCTGCCGCCGCGCGACTCCCCCGCTCGCCCTCAGAAAAAGATGTCGAAGTCGACCCGCTGACGGCGGCGGCGATGGCCTAGAAACTCGCCGAACTGGGGATCGGCCACGTTCCAGCGCACCGTATCGGGATTGAAGTGGTTAGTCAAATTAAAGAAGCTGAAGGAGATGCGCGCCACCCTCCGCTTGCCCGCCGGGATGTCTTTGGCCAGTCTCAGGTCCAGCGAGAAGAAACTGGGGAAACGGCGACTGTTGGGAGGCTCGGCGTAGTCCTGGGCGGCGTTGAGAGCGGAGTAGGGGAAGCCGTTGCGGTACTCGAGCACGGGAAACAACCGCCAGCCGCGGCGAGGCTGCATGGCTGACAGCGAGGGCGGCCACAACCCGCTCTTTTCCGTCGGCCGCAGCGCCGGCGTCAGGCGCCATGATCCCCACAGGAGGAAGCGGTGCGGGAGGTTCCCCGGCGGCGTGGCCCGGGCGTCGGGCCGCACCAGCACTGCGCTGAAGTCTCCCAGATACTGGCTGAATTCGTTCAAGTGGGCCCGCGCCCACGAATACACGTACGAGGCAAACAGCTCGCGCTCCGGCCCGAAGCGCAGGCGCCAGACCACCTCGGCGTGTCGCGTCAAAGAACTTCCTTCAGGCCCGAGCCGCAGCTCGCCCGGATTCGGTCGGACGACAAGCAGCCGCGAGGCCCGGTTCTCGGTAAAGCGCACCCTCGAGTAAATCCAAGAGGAAAGCTGCTGATCAAACTGTACGGTCCAGACTCGCGCTCGCGGAGAGAGACCTTCGCGCACGAGCACGTTGCGGCGAAGCTCCCCCTCGAGACGCTCAGGGTAGCTTTCGAACCCGAAGACATTCAGCGGAAGACGGTCAAAAAACCAACCGTAGCCGGCGCGAACCACCGCGCTACCATCCGCACGTAACGACCACGCGGCCGAGAAGCGCGGCGCCCAGCGCACGGCCCGCGCTGCGCGCTGCTCATCCATTCGCAAGCCGAGATCGAGGCTCAGCCGCCGCGTCACCGCCCACTTATCCTGCACGAACCAGCTCGTTTCCCGGTCCCGTTGGGCAAAGCCCGGCCGGTCGAGAAAACGGATCTCTCTCAGCACTGCCTCATCCCAGTCTCGAATCGTCACTCGCGATCCCTTCCAGACGCCCTCCGCATCGCTGCGCAACAGACGGCCCCCGATCGTAAGTTGGTGCCCCCGCCTGGGTGCGGCCAGGTAGCGGAGGCGCGCCTGCCAACGATCCGCCTGCCGCGCGTGGCGGAACGGGTAATAGCCTTCGTGACGGTTGGGAAACATCTGCAGACCGTCGTCGCCCTGGGGTCGGGTCAACCCATGGACGGATTTTCGGGCGACCGCACTTTCCAACCACCCGCCCGCCAGCACCGTACTGTAAGCCACGGCCGCCATCCACTCGCGACCGCGAAAACTGGGAGTCGACTCCTGCGGATCGTAGAAGCTCAGCCCGACATAATCGAGGCGCTCCGGGGCCGCGTGCAGCGTGCCGCTGAGCAAGTGCCGACCGTCTAGCGTGGCGTCCAACTGGGTCAGGGAGTTCCAGGCTTGCCGGCGCGTCTCGTTGCGGGGAAAGGGTTGGGTAAGGATGGGAGATTCCTTGAAGACATACTCGATCGATTGCCACAAGCCGACCGACTTGCGGCCGAGAGGCCCGCCCGCGCTTAGCCTGGGCGTGAAGCCGCGAATGCCCTGCAACCGGCCGCTGCGGATGCGCAGTTCGGGAGTCGGATCGTTGAGCAGCCAGATCCAGCGCTCTCCCGCGCTTCGGGTCTCCACGGTGACCACGCCGGTCGTGAATCGGCCGTACTCTGCCAACAGGGGATTCTTTTCGAGCTGGAAGGCGGCCACCGCCTCCAGCGGCACCGTCGCGCCGAACTTGCCCGTGGCGGGATCCGTGGCGTCGAGCCCGTTGACGAGCATGGTGCTGCGGTGCTCGGCGGCGTCCGAGATCACCAGCTCTCCTCGTAGCGTTCGCGACACGCCGGGGATTAGAGGCAAAGCCTCGCGCACGCTGGTTGGGCGCGCGGGCGTGGCTGCAACGCCGGCGACGGGAGGCTGAGCGGAGGCATCCCCTGCGGCGGAGACGTCGACCCGCTCGACGCGTTCCGTCAGCGGCGCCAGCACGAACTCGACTTCCGCCGGCGCGGTGACCTCGCGGGCCGCCTCGAAATAACCTGCTGCGTCGGCGCGTACGCGGTACGTGCCGGAGGCGGGCGTCGCTACGAGGAGTGCGCCGTCGCTGCCCGTGAGACCCGTGAAATGGAAGCCCCGCCCGGAGACCTCCACGTTTGCCCCGACCAGCGGCCGCCCTTCGGGATCGCAGACCACGATCCGCAGGTCCGCGTTGAACAGCAACAGCATCCCCAGCGCAATCCCAGTCATTAATTTCAATGTAACCGGACTCTCCGGCCCGGCTGCAGGCGGGGCGTTGCGCGCTCGCCGCTGCCGGAACTAACCTAATTGGCATGCTGTTCGGCATACACTCGCTACTGTTCCGCGAGACGTTTCTCGAAAAAGACCTGCCCTTGCTCGACAAGTGCAAGGCGCTGGGCTTCGACGCCGTCGAGATCATTCCTTTCGACCCCGACAACTTCCCGGCCGCCAAAGTTCGCCGCGCGGCGGCCGACCTGGGATTGGTGATCAACACCGGTTACGGGATGCCGGCCGAGTACAACATCATTTCCCCAGACCCACAGATCCGGCGCAACGGCATCGAATTCTCCAAGCGACTGATCGACTTGAGCAACGAGGCAGGCGCACGCGTCTTTGGCGGCATGATCTACTGCGGCTGGGGCTACCTCACGGGCAAACCGCGCACGGAGCAGGAGTGGAACTGGGCAGTGGAGGGCTATCGTGAGATCGCGGAGTATGCGCTGGCGCAGAACCCGGAGCTGGTGCTGGGGATCGAACCTGTGAACCGTTTCGAATCGCACTTCATCAACACGGCGGCCGACGCCGTGCGTTTCGCCCGCGAAGTGGGCCTTCCCAACGTCCGCGTGCACCTGGACACCTTCCACATGATCCGGGAGGAGAACAGCATCTGGGCGGCCGTCCTCGAGGCCGGACCGCTGCTCGGCTACGTGCACGCCTGCGAAAACCAGCGGGGGATACCGGGTACGGGGCTGGTGCCTTGGGCCGATTTCTTCCGCGCCTTGAAACGGGTGGGCTACGACGGCTGCGTCACCATCGAGTCCTTCGACCCTGACATGGAGAAGATCGCGCGCCTGTGCTGCATCTGGCGCAAGCTGGCCGATTCGCCTGAGCAGTTGGCCGCCGAGGGGCTCAACTTCATCAAGGGCATGTGGCGTCAGATCCAGCTTGAACCGGCGGCTTGAAGTCGAAGGCGTAGCGGAAGCCGTTCGCGGCGATCTGCCGGATCTGTTCGTCGACCAAAGCGAACTGGCGCGCCGCCAGCTCGTACTCCGCTGAGAGCGTAGTCCCAAACAATCCGGGATCGTCGGTGTTGAGCGTGACCGGCACGCCCGCCCGCAGGAACTCGGGTAGCGGGTGGTCGGCCAGACGTGGCGCCGCGCCCGTCGCGACGTTACTGCTCAGGCAGATTTCCAGCGGGATTCCTCGTTCGCTCAGCAGACGCACCACCGACGGGTCTTCGATGGCGTGCACGCCGTGGCCGATGCGCTCGGCGCCGAGCTCCACCGCACGGCGCACCGAATCCGCTCCTGCGAACTCTCCGGCATGCACCGTCAGATGAAGGCTCGCGCGCTGCGCGTAGCGGAATACCTCGGCGAACCAATCCACGGGCCCGGCCTGCTCGTCACCGCCGATACCGAAAGCCACCACCCCTTGGTCGCGGTACGCGGCGGCCAGCTCCGCCACCGCCATGGCCTCGGCCGCGCCGAACTGTCGCACTGCATCCAGAATCCAGCGGACCTGCACCGGAGACACTTCGGCCTCGCGTCGCAGGGCCCCGAAGATCGCGTCGAAATCCTGCTTGCGCCGCAACATGACGCCGGCCGAAAGCGTGATTTCCGCGTACCGTACGTTCTCCGCCGCCAGTCTTTCCAGCAGGCGTCGCGCCGCCAGCGCGTACTCTCGCGGCCCGCGCAGGAAGCCGAGCACCCACACGAACGAGGCGAGGAAGCTCGCGAAATCTCCGCTCGTGCGGTAGTGCCGGCGAATCTCCTCTTGAGCGAGCGAAGGCTCGATTTCGCGGATAGTTTCCAACGTAAGCGAGCCCTCCAGATGGAGGTGCAGCTCGGCCTTCGGTAGCGCCTGATAGAACGCTCCCACCTCAGCCATAATAAACGGCTGATGACCGTTGACGAGATCGAAGCGATCGTGGGCGGCTACCACGGCGATGCCTTTCGTATCCTGGGACCCCACAGTGTGGCGCGGAAGCGCTCACCTGCTTGGGAAGTGCGTACTTTCCAACCTCAGGCGGCCGAGGTAGCCGTATTGGTGGACGGACGTGCGGTGCCGATGAAGAAACTCCACCCGCAGGGATTTTTCGTCGCCATGCTGGATGGGGAGCCGCGCCCGTATCGCTTCCGTTTGAGGCTGTGGAACGGCGAAACGATCGAGCGCGAGGATCCCTACCGATTCCCCTTGCTGCTAAGCGACTTCGATCTTCACCTGCACACCGAGGGTACCCTGTATGAGGCTTACAACTCGTTGGGCGCCCACCTCGTCGAGGTCGAAGGAGTCCAAGGAGTGCGCTTCGCCGTTTGGGCGCCGAACGCCGAAGTGGTCTCGGTTATCGGGGACTTCAACGGATGGGATCCCCGCGCCCATCCGATGCGCCTGCGCAGCGCCGGCGTTTGGGAAATCTTCATTCCGGGGTTGGGACAGGGAACGATCTACAAATACTACGTACGCTCGCGCTACCACGGCTACCGCGCAGAGAAAGCCGATCCCTACGCTTTCTTCTTCGAGTGTCCGCCCAAGTCGGCTTCCGTGGTGTGGAACCTAGATCGCTACCAGTGGAACGATCAGGAGTGGATGGAGCGGCGCGCCCGCGTTGACTGGCTGCGGCAGCCCATGACGATTTACGAGGTGCACTTGGAAAGCTGGTTGCGCGGAGCGCACAATCGCATGCTGACTTATCGCGAGCTGGCCGAGTCTCTCATACCGTACGCGAAAGATATGGGTTACACCCATATCGAGCTGCTGCCGGTGCTCGAGCATCCGTACTCCGGATCGTGGGGTTACCAGGTCATCGGTTACTTCGCTCCCACCGCTCGTTTTGGGACTCCGGACGACTTCATGTACTTCGTGGACCGCTGCCACCAAGCCGGGCTGGGCGTCATCATGGACTGGGTTCCGGCCCATTTTCCCAAGGACGCTCACGGTTTGGTCTGGTTCGACGGCACCGCGCTTTACGAGCATGAAGATCCCCGCAGGAGCGAGCATCGGGACTGGGGCACCCTGGTCTTCAATTACGGCCGCAACGAGGTGCGCGCCTTCTTGATCTCCAGCGCTCTTTTCTGGCTGCGCCGCTACCACATCGACGCGCTGCGCGTGGACGCGGTGGCTTCCATGCTCTACCTGGACTACTCGCGCGGGCCGGGCGAATGGGTGCCCAACGTCTTCGGCGGCAACGAGAACCTGGAAGCTATCGAATTCCTGAAGCGCTTCAACGAACTGGCCCACCGCGAGCCCGGCGCAGTGACCATTGCCGAGGAGTCCACGGCGTTTCCCGGCGTTTCACGCCCCGTCTATCTGGGGGGCCTCGGTTTTACCTTCAAGTGGAACATGGGATGGATGCACGACATGTTCCAGTATTTCTCGAAGGATCCCATTTATCGCAAGTATCATCACAACAACATCACTTTCAGCCTGCTTTACGCCTTCAGCGAAAACTTCATCCTGCCCGTTTCGCACGACGAGGTGGTTCACGGCAAGCGATCGCTCATCAGCAAGATGCCGGGCGACGAGTGGCAGCGTTTCGCCAACGTCCGCGCGTTTCTGGCCTACATGTACGCCCATCCCGGCAAGAAGCTACTCTTCATGGGTCAGGAAATCGGCCAGTACGAGGAGTGGAACTGGAACGGCAGCGTGCGGTGGGAATTGCTGGAGTACGAGTATCACCGCAAGCTACAGGCTTTTGTGCGCGAACTCAATCGACTGTACCGATCCGAACCGGCCCTCTATCAGGTCGATTACCACTGGTCAGGTTTCGAGTGGATTGACTTCCACGACGTGGATCACTCGGTGATCTCCTTCCTTCGAAGAGCCGAAGACCCCGCGGATTTTCTGCTTTTCTGCTGTAACTTCACTCCGGTGCCGCGGCCGGGTTACCGGATCGGAGTTCCCGAGGCCGGTTTCTACCGCGAACTTCTGAATTCGGACGCGGCCTGTTACGGCGGGAGCGGACTGAACAATTCGCCCGGCGTCGAGGCGGAGCCGACGCCCTGGCACGGCCGCCCTTTCAGCATCAGCGTGACGCTGCCCCCGCTCGCGGTGATCGCTTTCAAGCCTGTCCGGAGCGGGTCCGCCGCAGCCGGGCAAGGGGCGGCGTGACCGGGTTCGCCGGAGGGAGAGATTCACCCACGCGGAGCCGGGGCGCATGAGTGGAGCGCTCTCCGCCCTCAGCCGACTGCGACCCTGGCGCCGCCGCGGCGCCGAGCCGCCCGGAATGCCGGTCGGCAGGCGGACACGGTCCGACCGGTTCCTTCTCGCCTTCTGCTTGGCGATCCAGGCGCTGCTGATGTTCTGGCGGCTCGATTTGCTTCCGGCCCGGACCGACGAAGGGCACACCCTCGAGGTCGCGCCGCTACCGCCCCGCGAGATCGCCCGCCACGTGGCTGCGGACATTCACCCGCCGGTTTACTTCTGGTCGGCCCACGGCTGGCTGCGATTGCCCCTGCCGGGTGAGCCCTTGTCGCGGCTCAGGGCGCTTTCCGGTCTCTTCGTCCTGCTGACTACGCTACTGGTCCGTAGACTCTGGCTCGCGCGGGCCGACCTGCGCTTGGGTGCTTTTTTCTTCCTGCTGTGGACGCTTTCTCCGTGCCTCGTTCTCTACGGCAGAATGGCCCGCTCCCATTCGCTTCAGATGCCGGCAGCGACTCTCGCCCTGACGCCGGCTGTCCGCTACTTGCAGGAGCCGCTCATGCGCGGACGCGCTCCGGGCCTCGCAGCCGCGACGACCGCGTTGTTGTACGTGCACTATTTGCCGGGACTCGCGCTGGCGGGGGCCGTCGCCATAGCCTCGTGTTGGCGCGCCCTGCGCGAGAAAAGCTCCTTTCCGCTGCGGGGATTGGCGACCGTCGGCGGCGTAGCGGTGTTGCTTTACGCGCCTTGGCTCGCAACGCTTTGGGCAGCGGCCGGCTAGTGGGCGGGCCGGAGCGAAAGGTATCACGCCTTCCCGAACCCGCTGGTGGATGAGGCGGCCAAGATCGGCTACGGCTTCCTATCCCTCTCCTTTGGCGAAACGCCGGGCTCTGGGGGTCTGATCATGGCGGTGTTACTGGCCCCGCTGTTCGCCTGGGCTGTGGTCCGGCAGGCACGCGCGTATGCTCCCACCGGCCTGCTCCCTTTCGCTGCCGCTTTGGTTGCAATGGCCTTCGTCGCGTCAGCCGCTGGGTCTCTTTCCCGTTCATCCCCGCGCGACTGGTCTGGATGCTCCCTGCCTACCTGCTGTTGATCTCGACGGCCTTGCACCGATGGCGCCGGCTCGGCGCCACGCTTTGCACAGCGCCGGCGGCACTCTAACTGCTTTCCATCGGCAACTACTTCGCGAAGACGGGATTCCTCAACAAGGGTTACGCAGCGCCTTTCGACGAGATGGCGGCAAGGATGCTCGCCGATGCGCAGGACGCGGTGGTGCTGATTGATACGTTCAATACCGACGCTATGCAGATCGTGCGGCGAATGCAGGGTCGTGCGCCGGTGATCTTGCTGCAGAACCATGAGTCCTTGGCCCGGCTCGAGCGGATGCTCGCCGACAGGAGGCCGCGCATTGTTTGGCACGTCCGCAACACCCACGACGTCTCCCCGGGCGGTCTGAACCGGGCGGTGGAGCGGAAGCCGGCCGAGGGACGCAAGGTCACGGCTCACCTTTTCCAGCCCTACTCACGGCTGGAAAGATTCCTGATTCGCCTTGCCGGCCGGCCCGAGCAGCCCACGCATTTCTACCAGATCCTGAAATTCGAGAGGCTGAGGGGGTGACGTGGACCAGCCGCGCGAGGCGGAGCTCCGGCCTGGGCGGTGCGGCGCGGGAGGAAGCTTCACAGCCCGGCCTGGTCCTCCAGGCTTCGCCAGAGGTACCACGATGCGACGCTACGGTAGGGCTTCCAGCGTTCGGCCAGGGCCTCCACCTCGCGTGGGGCGGGCAGCCGGGCAAAGCCATAGGCCCTGCGCACCGCCGCCCGAATGCCCAAATCCTGCGACGGCATAACATCCGGCCGCCGCAGGGCGAAGATCAGGAACATCTGCGCCGTCCACAGGCCGATGCCGCGGATCGCCGTCAGGCGCCGGACGACCTCCTCGTCGGGCAGGCGCGCGAGCTCGGCGAAATTCAGCTGGCGCGCGAGGACCCGCTCTGCAGCCTCACGCAGGTACGCGATCTTCTGTCGGGAGAGCCCCAGCGGCCGCAGTTCGCGAGGATCTAGAGCCAGGAGCCGCTCGGGCGTCAACTCGCCGTCGCCGGCTACGGCCAGCAGCCTCCGGAAAATGGTAGCGGCGACCTTCCCGCTCAACTGTTGCAGCACGATCGCTTTCGCGAGGGTCTGGTAGTTGGGCGGTGAGTACTCGATGCGGTAGGGACCGATTTCCCGGATGATCCGTCCGAGCACCGGGTCGGCAGACTTCAAATGACGGATCGCCTCGCGCATGCAGCAGGTTCGAAACGGCCGCGGTCCGAGCCGCGTCCTTCCCTTCAGCAGTACCATGCTATGCGAGCCTGGTCCCTGCCTGCCACGGTGATGGCGCTCGCGCTACTGCTCGCGCGGGCTGCGCAGCAGCCGCCGGCCCCTCTCGCGCAGGAGCCCGTCATCAGGGTTGATGTCGACGTCGTCAACGTCCACTTCACGGTTCGCGATGGGAAGGGCCGCTTAGTCACGGATCTAGGTAGGGAGGATTTCGAGATCTACGAAGACGGCAGGCGGCAGGAGATCCGTTATTTCAGCCGCGAGAGCGATCTGCCCCTCACCCTGGGCCTGCTGGTAGACGTCAGCCGTAGTCAGGAACGGCTCATCGAGAACGAAAAGCGTGCGGCCGCGCAGTTCTTCGAGCGCGTGCTGCGCAAACAGGATCTGGCGTTTCTGATCAGCTTCGGGCCCGACGTGGTGCTCGAACAGGACCTCACCGCCTCACAGCGGCTGCTTCGCGCCGCCCTGGAGCGCTTGCGGGTGCGGGTCGACCCCACCGGCCTTTATCCCGGTCCGGTGCCGACTGTCGCCAGGCCCCGCGGCACCGTATTGTTCGACGCCGTCTACTTGGCCTCACGGGAGAAATTGGCCGCCGAGGTAGGCCGGAAAGCGCTCATCCTGATTACGGACGGCGTCGATGTGGGTAGCCGGGTGAAATTGGGCGACGCCATGGAGGCTGCGCAGAAGGCTGATGCAATCATCTACAGCGTCTATTTCTTCGACCCCGCCGCTTACCGGGGCTTCTGGGTGGGAGCCAGCGACCGTGACCTCAAGGTCCTGTCAGAGGAGACCGGGGGCCGGCTTTTTCGCGTCAGCCGCAAGCAGACGCTGGAGGCCATCTTCGATGAAATCCAGCAGGAGCTGCGGAGCTACTACTCTGTCGGCTACACATCTTCGAATCCGGTGCGCGACGGGCGATTCCGCCGCATCGAAATTCGCACCAGGGCTAAGGGCCTGCGCGTACAGGCACGCAAGGGCTACTACGCGATGCCGCCGGCTCCGGACCCCTGAGCTTTAGGGCAAGGACGTGAACATGCCTCCGCGCTCGCGCAAACGAGCGGCGGCGTCTTCGTCCGCGTAACAGGCTAGGATCTCTCCGAAGTAGATGCGGTGGAAATCATCCCGGGGGTAGAACTCGTCCAGGATGGCCTGCGGCAGCGTGGAAGGGGCTAGGTCATTGCGGTGGATCGTGCGGCACTCATAATGCACGACGCACTCCTGAATGATCGGCGCGCGCACCTGCCGTGCCGGCGCGACGGTCAGACCCATCTCGCGAAACTTATCGTGATCGCGGCCGGAGACTTTTCCGCAATGCGCGGTCGCTGCCGCCAGCTCGAAAGGCGGCACGTTCACGGTGAAGTCCGGGTTCTCTTCCAGGCGGCTATAAGTGAACCGCGAGGGGCGTACCAGCACGATGAATACGGGTCGTCCCCAGATCGAGCCGATCGTTCCCCAGCCGATCGTCATCACGTTAGGTTTGCCTTCGCGGTCCGCTGTCACCAGCAATAAACCGTCTTCGCGCAAGCGTTGCATCGTCTGCCTGAAGTATTCCGCATAGTGAACCGTGACTTTCGCCATGAGGACCTCCGGAACTCGTGCTTTATTATGGACCCGAAAATCGGCGCCTACGCTCACACGGGCTGCTTCCGGTCTGCGGACCCGCTGCCCGCCAGGGCTGCGCGGCGCAAGATCATGTAACTGCGCAGGGCGTCTTCGAGCGGGGGCATCGGCGCCAGGCCGAGCCGTTCGATCTTGGCGTTCGAGAGCGCCGAGAATTTGGGGCGCCGGGCTGCTGTCCGGTACTCCTGTTCGTTGGTGGGACGGAGCTCCGCCTGGACGCCGGCCGCCTGGAAAATCATCCGTGCCCAATCGAACCAGGAGATGGGCGTACCGCCTCCGATGTGAAACAGCCCAAGCAACCCCCTTTGGACCAGGTCAACGGAGCGGGCAGCCAGAGCCGGCGCGTAGGTCGGGGAGGCCACGTGATCCTGGACGACGCGGATCACTTTGCCCTCGCCGGCCAACCGCAGCATCAACTCGATAAAGTTCCCGCGGGCCGTATACAAGCCTCCCGGGCCATACACGCCCGAGGTACGGATGATGATCCAGCGATCCAGGTAAGCTTGTGCGTACAACTCGCCGGCCAGCTTCGAAACCGCGTAAGCACTCAGTGGGTGAGGCGGGTCCTCCTCGGTGTAAGGCCGGCCCGCCTGGCCGTCGAAGACGTAGTCGGTCGAGTAGTGCACCAGCAAGGCTCCAGTCTGCCTGCACGCTAGTGCGATATTGCGGACGGCCAAGGCGTTCACCGCGAAAGCGGCATCAGGCTCCTCTTCAGCCACGTCCACCTGGTTATAGGCGGCGGCATTGAACACTACCTCGGGGATGAGGGCTGAGATTTCCCGCTCGACAGCGCGCCGGTCTGTTATGTCCAATTCAGGACGGTCGAATCCCGAGACGCGGTATCCCCGGTGTTCCAGCTCCCGCACCAGCTCGACTCCGAGCTGGCCGCGACTGCCCAACACGACAGCTCGCCCCGGCATCTCAGCGACAGCATAGCGCGCCCGGGGCCGCAGACGGGAGCTCCCCAACCAGTTCGAGAGCCGCTTGCGATTTTTCTTGCGATTTTCGCCGGCCCGGCGTAACTTGAGAGCAGGGAAGGACATCCAAAAGGGGAGGAAGGTGGCGATGAGAGGGCTGTTTCTCCGCTTTTGCCGGCTGCGCGGGAGCAGCCCCGCCGCCCGTGCGGGCTTCGCCCTGCTGCTTGTGTTGACCGCCGTGTTGTTGGCGTCGCTAGTTCACGGGCTGCGCGGCTTGTCCTGAGATGTTTCCGGCAAGGACAATTCACTCTGCTTGCGTCTCGGCGGGCGCGCCCTGTTCCAGGCGTAGCCGCCGGGCCAGGCGCAAAAGGTCTTCAGTCAGCGTCAAGCGGTGCTCGACGCGCACGCCCGTAGTGTATCCGCCTTCCGAGACCTCGCAGTAACAGACCTCTCCCAACCAAGTCAATTCGCCGTCCTCGATTTCGACCGCCGCCCCGACCGGCACCGATCGTGAGCTCGTTAGCCGCAGTCCTGTGGCGGAGACCTCTGAGATCACGGCGTCCATTACTTTTCCGGAATCGTCCAGGATGCGCACGCGCACCGGCTTTCGTGCAGGGAATCGCGCTTCGCGGCGTCTCTCCACTCCACGCCTATCGGCCCGCCGGTCTGCAAACTTTAGCCTTCCGGACGGGCCTGTTCGAGCACTACCTCGATGAAGCCGAGGGCGGCCCGGGAAAGGGGGCGGTCCTTGCGATAGATCAGCGAGAGGCTCCGCAGCATGGGCTCGGGCGCTAGCGAGACGAGCGTCAGTTGCCCTTTAGCCACTTCCTCTCGACAATGAGAGGCGGCCATGAAGGAAATCCCCAAGCCGCGGGCCACGAAGCGCTTGATCATTTCGCTGGAGTCCAGCTCCATGGTGATTTGCAAACGATCTTCGGCTGCCTCCAGCCATTCGTCAAGCCGGGACCGCGTGGTTCCGTATTGAGGCAGAATCAGCGGGTACTCCGCCACCTGGGTTGCGGTGACCGCCGGGTATCCTCCCAGCGGATGCCCGGCGGGCACAATCAGCTTGATCTCATCGGTGTAAATTCTTGCCACCTGTAACCTGCGATCGGACCGCGGGAGTTGGGCGATGCCGAAATCCACCTGGTTCTCAAGCACGGCTTCGACCACCCGGCGCCCATATACCCGCTCCACCCGTAACTGGACCCGCGGGAAGCGGCGACGATACTCGACAAAGACGTCCGGGAGCACGTAGAGGCAGGTGGCCTCGTTGGCCGCGATCGCAAGCTCTCCGCGCGGCACGCGCTCGAGCTCCCGAATCGCCTCGCGCGCCTGTTGCCGCAGCTCCAGGATTCGCGCCGCATACTCGGCGAAGATCGCGCCTGCAGGCGTCAACGAGATCCTGCTGCCGAAGCGTTCGAACAACACCGTGTCCAGCTCCAGCTCGAGCTGCCGGATCTGCGCGCTGATCGCAGGCTGCGACCGGTGGCAAACCTGCGCGGCTTTGGAAAAACTTTTCAGCCGCACGATTTCCAGAAACGCATGGAGCTGATCGAGATCCATTTCCTTTTGCCGACCTCGGAAAATTCGATCGGCGCGATAAAAAGATTGAATTTCCCTTTCGGCGTAAAAACTGCTACTAATTGTAGCAGCGAGTGGGTGGTGCGGGCGCCTGCCATGCTGCCCGGGAGCGGGCAGGCGGTTGACAGTGGGGACGCCGCAGCCTACAACTGCACCGCACCCCCTCCCCGCGGGACCCGTTGTTTGTCCGTTCACTGACAGCCCCGGTGTTGGCGTTCACAGCCGGCCCGGTTTTCTGCGGGCCCTAGTCGCGGTTAAGATTTGAGGCGGGCGAGACAGCGCCGGCACATGAGCAACCTCTGGCTGGTGCGGGGGGCCCGCCAGTTGATCACGCTGCGCGGGCCCAGCGAGGCCCGCCGAGGTCCGGCCCTAAGCGAACTCGGCATCATCCAGGACGGCGCCGTCCTCATCCGGGACGGTCTCATCGTTTCGGTGGGGCCCAGCCGTCGCGTCGAGAACCTGCGGGAGGCGCGGGAGGCCGAAGTGATCGAAGCCGCCGGACGCGTCGTGACGCCGGGACTGGTGGACTGCCACACCCAGTTCTTCCCAGGTCCTGGGCTTCGGAGTCCCACCGGCTTTTTGGTCCATCCGCCTTCTCGCGCGAGCGCCCTGAACTGGAATGCCGTGCTCCGGAGCAGTTCCAGGCGGCGGATCCTGTGGGAATACCGACGGTGGCTGCACGAACTGTTGCGTCACGGCACCACCACTGCGGAAGCCAAGAGCGGCTGGGGATTGGACGAGGCGGCCGCACTCAAGCTTTTGCGGATCTTCGCACACTTGCAGGGGGGCCCGGCGGATGTCATAGCCACGTACTCCCTGCCCGCGTGTTCGCCACGATACGGTAGGGATGACCCGGTTCATGCCGAGGAGTTGCTCAATCGGCTGCTGCCGTTGCTGGTGCGCCGCCGCCTGGCCCGTTTACTCGAAGTTTGCGTCGATTCCGGCGGTTACGCTGTGGAGCCGTTGCGACAGTGCACGACGCGCGCGGCCGAACTCGGTCTCCGGCTGAAGATTCACGCCGCCCCGAGCGCTCAACAAGAAGCCGTGCGGTTGGCTTTGGATCTTGAGGCCAGGAGCGTCAACGCGCTCACGCGGATCGCCTTGGGGGACATCGCGCGCTTGGCGGCCTCGCCCGTCATCGTGACGCTGGTGCCTGCTTTGTGCCTTACCGGCCAGGATCCGGGCGCCGGAGCGGTCCGCGAGCTGATCCGGGCCGGGGCCGCCATCGCGCTCGGCACCGGATACGGCATATCGCCGCCCCACAGTCTGGCGGCTGCCATGGCTTTGGCTTGCCTGCATTGGAGAATGGAGCCGGCTGAGGCCTTGACCGCTGCCACGATCAACGCAGCCTACGCGCTCGACGTGGCCCGCCGGTTGGGCTCGCTCGAGCCCGGCAAACAGGCCGATTTGGTCATCTTCGACGTACGCGATTACCGCGAGATTGCCTGCCATCTGGGAGTCAATCTGGTCAGCACGGTGCTCAAACGCGGCGTCCTCGTGTACCATCGCGGAGAGATCCTGTGGAACGAAGACTGATCGAGTGCGTGCCGAATTTCTCCGAGGGCAGGGACCAGGCGAAGGTCCAGGCGATTCTTTCCGCTATGCGAGCGATGCCGGAAGCTTGCGTTCTCGACCTCCACACGGATGCCGACCACAACCGCTCGGTCATCACGTTGGTCGGGCCGGCGGAGGCGGTCCTGGATGCGGTGCTCGCGGGCATTGGCAAGGCCGTAGAGCTGATTGATCTGAACCTTCACCGCGGTGTCCACCCGCGCATCGGCGCCGCCGACGTGGTTCCCTTCGTGCCCCTCGCGGGCATGAGCTTGCAGGACTGCGCGGCGGTGGCGCACGAAGCCGGCGAGCGCATCTGGCGCCACTTCGGCGTCCCCGTGTACTTTTACGGAGCGGCGGCCAGGCGCAGGGATCGTGCCGAGCTCGCCGCCGTCCGGCGCGGCCAGTTCGAGGGTTTGCGCGAGCAGGTGCTGCGCGACCCTGAGCGCCGGCCGGACGTCGGCGGTCCCGGCTTGCACCCGACGGCTGGGGCGGTGGCGGTCGGCGCCCGCGACTTCCTGATCGCCTACAACGTCAACCTGGCCGGCGACGATCTGGAGGCGGCTCGCCAGATCGCCCGCTCCGTGCGCGAATCGAGCGGCGGATTTCGCCACGTGCGCGCGATGGGCGTAAGGCTCGGAAGTCGCGGAATGGTCCAGGTCTCCATGAATCTGATGGACTTCCGGAGCATCCCGCTAGAAGCGCTGTACGAGAAGATTCGCGAGGAGGCGGCCCGCCACGGGCTGCCGATTGCGGGAAGCGAGATCGTGGGCCTGATCCCTCTCGCGGCGTACGAAAAGGCGCCTGCGTTTTTCGAGCGATGCGAGAACTTTTGCCGCGGACTGATTCTGGAGGAGCGCCTGGCCGAGCTAGAATTGAAGAAGTGCTGGTGAACATCGCGGCGGCACGCCCGGCGCGCCCCGCGTGGCTGCGCGCTCCTGCACCGGGCGGCGAGAACTACCGGGAGCTGAAGGCCCTCGTCGGACGGCTCGGCCTGCACACGGTCTGCGAAAGCGCCGCCTGCCCCAACGTCGGCGAGTGTTGGAACCAGCGCACGGCCACCTTCATGATCCTCGGCAATGTCTGCACCCGTCGCTGCGGATTCTGCGCGGTGCTCAAGGGCCCGCCTCTGCCGATAGATTATGATGAGCCGCGGCGCGTGGCCGAGGCGGTGGCCGCGCTGGGCTTGCGGCACGCCGTGATCACCAGCGTCACGCGCGATGACCGCAAGGATGGCGGCGCCGAGCTGTTCGCGCTGACCATTCGCGCGATCCGCGAGCGGCTTCCATCCTGTCGCGTCGAGGTGCTGGTGCCGGACTTCCAGGGTTCGCACGCAGCGCTCGACAAGGTGCTGGACGCCCGACCGGACGTCTTCAACCACAATGTAGAAACGGTGCCCAGGCTTTACCGACAGGTGCGGCCGGGCGCCCGCTACGAACGATCCTTAGAGGTGCTCGCCTACGCGCGTCGGCGATGCCCCGATCTTCCCACCAAATCCGGCCTGATGCTCGGGCTCGGCGAGGAAACCGGCGAGGTGCTCGACGTGATGCGCGATCTGGCCGCCTGCGGCGTCGCCATCCTTACGCTGGGCCAATATTTGAGCCCCTCACCCGGTCACGTCCCGGTGGCGCGTTTCGTGGCCCCGGAAGAGTTTGCCGAGCTGGCTGAAGCCGGCCGCCAAATGGGCTTCCGACGCGTGATCGCAGGCCCTCTTGTACGCAGCTCCTATCACGCCGCCGAAGCGGTCTAAGCCGGCTCAACCGGACGGGCCCGCGCGGCGCAGATAAATCCAGGCCAGCAGGAGGAATCCCGCCGCCACCGCGAAACGCAACAGGGGCTGCCAGAACGGAGCGCCCACCACGAGCAGCCGCACGCCCAACAAGGCAAAGCCCGCGCCGATGGCGAAATACCACCATCCGATCCAGCGAGCCTGCACGGATCCCTCTCGGGCCGCCTCACAGCGTCCGGCAGCGGATGCGGAAGGCGTGCGCGTATTTGCAGGCGGGACGAGCGGGAGGCTCGATGACAAGCGCCTCCGGCTCCGCCCTCCACTTGACCGGCTCGGTCGAGCCCAGAAGCTCCACGCTGAGTACGGGCTTGCCAGCCAGCGCCGCCAATCGCAGGGGTTCGCCCGGCCACTCCAGCGCGATGGCGTAGAGCGTGTTGCCTTTGCGCGTAAAACGCACATCTCCATCGCGGAAGGTATCCCAAGGGCGCGTACCGTAGATCGCTTCGCCGTTGATGCGCAACCACTGGCCCACCGCGCGCAAGGTCTGCTGCATGATCTCGGGAATTCGCCCGTCCGCCATGGGGCCGACGTTGATCAGCAGATTCCCGTTCTTGCTGACCACGTCCACGAGATAATCGACGAGCTCGTTGGCGGTCATGTAGTCGCCGTTCTTAGTGCGGCGGCTGTATCCCCAGCTCGTGGGATCCAGCGAATCGCAGGTTTCCCATTTGTCCCAGGAGATCTCGCGCATCCTGGTGCGCTCGGGGGTGGCGAAGTCGCCCAACCTCTTGCCGTCGGTGTCCAGACCCCAACGATCGTTAGCGACCACTTCCTCGGGATGGGGTGAGTGGTTGTAGAAATAGGCCAGGACTTGCTTGCTGTTCCAGTAATCGGCGGGAAGCGGATTGCCGTTGCGGTCGCGCACAGGACCCACCCGTACGTCGCCCCAAAGAATGTCGGGCTGGTACAGATCGATGAGCTCCTTGATCGAGTTGTTCATGTACTCAACCCAGTCGCGCCCGGGATAGCGGACGTCCCAGAAGGTATAGGTCGTGTTGTGATAGAAGCCCATCCTCAGGCCGGCCTTGCGGACGGCGCGCAGCAGATCGCCCGCCAGGTCGCGGCGGGGCCCCATTTCCCCGGCGTTGCGTTTGGTCAGCCGCGAGGGCCACATGGCGAATTCGTCGCCATGCTTGGCGGTCATGACCACGTAGCGGGCGCCGGCCTCGCTGAACAGTTGGGCCCATGACTCGGGATCGAACTTCTCCGCCCTGAAAAGGGGGATGAAATCGTCGTAGGCGAAGTTCGGCCCCCAGTGCTGGAGGTGATAACGGTAGGCCTCCTCCCGCACGCCGGCGCGGAACAGCTCTTCGGGCAGGTTGTCCCGGCCGGCCGTGTAGGGCGGGCCGCCGAACATGAACCCGAATTGCGACTTGGGGCTGATGAACTCCACGTACCACTCGTGAAAAGCTGCTACCGCGTACGGCCCCCAGTGGATGAAGATGCCGAACTTGGCATCCTCGAACCACTGAGGGGCCTTGTGCTTGCGAAGCGATTCGGTGGTAGGTTGATAAGGTCCTTGCGCTGCCAGAGGCAGGAGCAGGGAGAGGGACGCAGCCAGCCGGGAGGGCTTCATGCTCGTGGTCTCCGCAACGCGTTATTTTAGCGGTGCGTCGTGCGGGGCGGATGCGTCCTCAGTCCAAATGGAAGACCTCTTCGAGCGGCCGCATGGCCTCGTCGGGACGCTGCCCTTCGATCTGTTCGAAGAACGGGGCCATCTCGGCTTGCCAGCGGGCGTTCACCTCGCGAGCGGCCATTCCCTCGCGCGCTTTGGCGAAGTCGGGCGTCTCCAGGTAACCGACCAGGAGCCCGTCCTCGCGCAGGAACAGCGAGTAGTTGCGCCAGCCGGTCTCGCGCAGAGCCTCGAGCATTTCGGGCCAGACCTCGCGATGGCGGCGCTTGTACTCCTCGAGACGGTCCTTCCTGACCTTCAACACGAAGCAGACTCGCTGCATCGCGTCCCTCCCCCTCTGGGGGCGCGCGCCGCCTCAGAGGAACAGCGGCGCGGCCACCAGCGTAATCGTGCTCAGCAGCTTGATCAGCACGTGCAGCGAGGGACCCGCGGTGTCCTTGAAGGGGTCGCCTACCGTATCACCGACCACCGTAGCTTTATGCGGGTCGGATCCCTTGCCGCCCAGCTTACCCGTTTCCACGTACTTCTTGGCGTTGTCCCAGGCCCCGCCGCCGTTGTTCATAAGCGTGGCCAGGAGGATGCCCGCGATGGTGCCCACCATCAGGAGCGCCGCCACCGAGGCTGCGCCCACCGGGATCTCGTCGTAGCCTGGGAAGAAGCGGAAAATCACGCCCACCGCCACCGGTCCGATCACGGGCAGGATGCCTGGCAGGACCATGGCCTTGAGCGCGCTCTTGGTCACGATATCGACACAGACGCCGTAATCGGGATCCGACGTGCCCTGCATGATGCCGGGGTTGCTGCGGAACTGCCGACGTACTTCCTCGATGACGGTCTGTGCGGTCTTGCCTACGGCCCGGATCGCTAGCGCGCTGAACAGGAATACCAGCATGGCGCCCAGCAGCGCGCCGGTGAAGACGGGGACGTTACCGATGTCCACGTTGAAAATCTTCTCGGCCGGCCAGCCCAGATGCACCTTGATCTCGTCGATGTAAGCCGAGAAAAGCAGGAAGGCCGCCAGCGCCGCGCTGCCGATGGCGTAGCCTTTGGTCAGCGCCTTGGTGGTGTTGCCCACTGCATCCAGGCGGTCGGTGCGGCGCCGAATCTCCTCGGGCTGCTGCGACATCTCGATGATGCCGCCGGCGTTATCCGTGATGGGGCCGAAAGTGTCCATGGCCAGAATGTAGGCCGCCGTCGAAAGCATGCCCATCGTGGCGATCGCCGTGCCGTAGAGGCCGGCTGCGGGAGGCGATACGCCGGGCAGGCCCGCGTTGGCGCCCAGGTAGTACGAGCCCAGGATGGCTGCCGAGATCACCAGCACCGGCAGCGCCGTGCACTCCAGCGCCACGGAAAAGCCGGTGATGATCACCGTTGCCGGCCCGGTCTTCGCGGCTTCGGCGATCGAAAGCACCGGGCGATACTTGTACTCGGTGTAGTACTGCGTGATGTAGACGAACAGGAAGGCGGTCAGGATGCCGATCACGCCCGCCAGGAACAGGTTGAGATTGTTTTGCAACAGCAGGCGGGTGGCGATGTAAAAGCCCAGGGCGGCCAGCGCCGTGGTCACATAGTAGCCGCGGTTCAGAGCCTTCATGGGGTCCTCTTCGCCCTTCACTCGCACCGCGAGCACGCCCGCCATGGAGGCGATCAGACCGAAGGCGCGCGCCAGGAGCGGGAAGAGGACGCCGTAAATCCCGAACACCGGCAGCAGCGCCACCCCGAGGATCATCGCGCCGATGTTCTCCGCCGCAGTGGACTCGAACAGGTCGGCACCGCGTCCGGCGCAGTCGCCCACGTTGTCGCCCACCAGATCGGCGATGACCGCCGGATTGCGCGGGTCGTCCTCGGGAATGCCGGCTTCGACCTTACCCACCAGATCGGCGCCCACGTCGGCCGCCTTGGTATAGATTCCGCCGCCGAGCTGGGCGAACAGCGCTACGAAACTCGCGCCGAAGCCGAAGGCCACAATCTGGAACGGTACCTGGTTGGGGTTGTGCAATCCGTCGAAGATCCAAAACAGGCCGCCCACGCCGAGCAGCGAGAGCGCCACCATGCCCAGCCCGGTGACCGCCCCGCCGCGCAGCGCGATCTGTAAGGCGCGGTTCAGATCGCTGCGCGACGCCGAGGCCGTGCGGATGTTGGCCCGGATGGAAACCCACATGCCAAAGTAGCCGGCGGCAAGCGAGCAGAGCGAACCCACGATGAAGGAGATCGTCATGCGGATGGCCAGCGTGCTCTGCCCCTTGCCGAAGTAATAGCCGACGAAAATGATCAATGCCAGGATCACTGCCAGCGAAATGATCGTCTTGTACTGGCGGTGCAGGAACGCTTCGGCTCCCTGGCGGATGGCGTTGGAGATTCTCTGCATCGCCGGCGTTCCCGTGTCCTGCCGCAGGACGTAGCGGGAGAACAGCACGGCGACCAGCAACGACAGCAGGCTGATCCCCAGCACCAGATTCAGGTAACCGCTGCCGGGAACCTCCTGCAACCATAGAGCGAATGCGGAGAGACTGTCAGCTTGCATGCGAGGAAAGCCTCCAGGATCGGGGAAGGATCATAAGCTTTCAGAATAACAAGAGAGATCGATCCTGTTCATCGCAGAGAGCGGACCTGCGACGAGAGCCTAGCCGTAGCCGAAACTCGCGGAAAGGCGGGTGCAGGTTTGATCCATCCGAGCCTCGGGCCCGGCCTAGGTTTGGCCCGGGCTCCGGCGCCACCATCGAGGAGGGGCCGGTGACGAGCGCATCCATCCGTTCCGCGCGCGGGGAGCTTGTGCTCGTGTTTCTTGTCGCTCTCGGTCCGCTCTCGTTGCCGGCTCAAATCCTTCGCCTTTCAGAGGCGCACGAGATCGAGCTGGGGCGACGTATTGCCGCCGAAGTCGAATCCGAGGCGCCCCTCTTGCGGGACCCAAAAGTCAGTGACTACGTGGAGACGCTGGGGGTGCGGCTGGCCCGCAAATCGGCCCGCCCGCAGCTTCGCTATCGTTTCCGGGTGTTCCATAGCGACGAAGCGGACGCCTTCGCGCTGCCGGGCGGCTTCGTGTACGTCACGCGCGGGCTGATGGAGATGTTGGAGAGCGAAGCGGAACTGGCGGGCGTACTCGCCCACGAAATCGGCCACGTGGCCGCGCGCCACCACGCCTCGCGCATCCGGCGCGAAAAGCTCGCTTTCCTGGGTTTCACCTTGCTCGGGCCGGTGCTCGGCGGCGGCATCCGGTCGAGGGCGATGCGCAAGGGCGGCAGCGCCGGGGTGCGCGGTCTGTTCCAGCGTTTCAGTCGCGGGCAGGAGCGTGAGGCGGATCGCCTGGCTGCCAAGAACCTGCACGAAGCCGGCTACGATCCGCGCGCGCTGATCGTCGTGCTCGAACGGCTCGCGGCCGCGCGGCAGTCTTCACCCGGTCGCCTTACCCGCTTTTTTGACACGCATCCCAGCTTGGAAGAGCGTGTGGACAACGTCAGCGATCTGCTCCAAACATTGCCGCCTCCGCCTCGCCCGGGGCCCGCGGGGGTTGCGTTCCGACCGGTCCAGCAACGTCTCAAGACCTTGCGTCCGCCGGCGCCGACCTCCTCAAGCGTTGCGGCGGCAGCCGTTCTCGAGGCCGCCGACAGCGAGCCGGAGACGCGCGAGGCCCGTTATCGCGAGGTGGCCGCGCTGTTCGCCCCCTTGTTTTACCAGGCTCTAGGCGACCATCCCCGCTACGACTACATCACGAGTTTCGACTTCGCCGGCGACTGGCGCGGAGATAACAACTGGCGCAATGCCGGAGACAGGCGTTTCACGCTGCCCGCCTGGGTCTACTACAATGTCCGCGAGACCGCGACCCACTTTTTCCTGCATTATGCCGTCTTTCACCCGCGCGACTACAAGGGCGGCAAACGGAGTGGTCGCTTGCTGAGCCGCACCATTCGCGCGGGAGTGGACCTTGTGACGGCCCAAGATCCCACGGGACGCGCCCAAGAGCTCGTTCTCGCTCACGAAAACGATCTGGAGGGCGTGCTGCTGGTAGTGGAAAAACGCGGCGCCGATCCCGCCCTCGGCGCCGTCGTCTTCGTCAAAACGCTGGCGCACAATCAATTCCACCGATACGTGCCCGAATCGGCGCCGCGCGAAGGGTTTGGCCGCGTCCCCATCGTGGGAAGGCGAGTGAAACTTTACATCGAGCCGAAAGGGCACGGCATCTACGCCTACGCGGGGGAGGAGAACCAGTTGAAAAGCGCCGTGAAAGGGTTCCGCCTCTACACCTTCACAGGACAGGCCGAGCTGCAACCGGATGAGAACACCGACCGGGTTGTGGGTTACGACCTCGCGCCGATCGCCGGCACGCTATGGGCGCTGGCCCTGCGCGGAATCTCACCGACCTACGGCGAGACTCAGGGCTACGGTCTGGTCCTGATCGACGTGGTCACCGAGAGCGGAATCGAGGAGCGGGCCGTGCGCCTGGAGGGCATCGGGAGCGCCTTCCGCGGGGAGGTCGGCGGCAAGAACCTGGCGCGGCCGCCTTGGGCCTGGTTCGACGGACGAAACCGCGCCGCGCCCCTGGGTCAGTGGTATTTCGATCCGGCTTGCACGATTCGGGATCACTTCGGACTCGGAGCCGAGTTTTCGACGGCCTATCTGGCGATCGAGTTTGATCCCGCTGGCCCCCGGGCAATGACGTCATTGTGGTGACCGCCGGTGAGTGCCCTCGGCAGCGGAACGAATTCCCAAACGATGAAGTGCCCGGTGCAGCGCTCGCGTGGGAATGCTCCCGCAGTCCGGTCAGAACTCGATTAGAGCCAACGCTTCCAGGTGGTGCGTGTGCGGGAACAGATCCACCAGGGTAAGCCCTGCGAGCCGATAGCCGCCCCGGACAAAGACCGCCAGATCACGGGCCAGAGTGGCGGGTTCGCAGGAAACCAGCGTGATGCGGGGAGGTTTCAGGCGCAGCAGCTCGTGCGTGACGCTGGGTCCCAACCCCGCCCGCGGAGGGTCCGCGAGGACGAAATCGGGGGCCTCGGTTAGGCCGGCCAGGAACGCCGCGGCATCCGCGCGATGAATTTCGACGGGCAGCCCGGCTCGCATGGCATTGAAGGCAAGGTCCTCGGCGGCGGCCGCGGCTGATTCCACCGCCCACACCCGCTCGAAGCGCCGCGCCATGGGCAGTGTGAAAAGGCCAACTCCGGCGTAAAGGTCGAGCGCCTTCCGTCCCGCAGCTCCTTTGAGGGCGTGTTCCACCAGCTCGCTCAGCAGAAAGCGGTTCACCTGGAAGAACGACCTTCGCCCCACGCGAAACCTCTCAGCCGCCACGGCGTACTCCAGTGCACCTGCGACAATGCCCGGCAATCGCTTGGCGAGCCCCGCCAACAGGACACCCGAGAGATCACGGCCGCCGCCTTCGGGCTGGGCGCTGACCTGCACGCTGCTCTCGTCAGTGAAGATTTCCACCGTGCTCACTGCGCGCGGCAGGTTCCCCGACGCTGCCATCTCCCGCAGCACGGCGAGCGTCTGGTTGATACGGGGGGAGGCGATCATGCAGTGCTCGATGGGACACAGCCGCCGACTGTCGGCCTCATAGAAGCCGATGCGTCGGCCGCGCAGGTGGAGCTGAACGCGGTTACGGTACTCCCAACAGGGGCCGGCTACGACTTCCGGGGGTGCGGCCGGTTCGATGCGTCCGATGCGGTGCAGCGTTTCGAGCAGGATCGCCTTTTTGAGTTCCAACTGGACCGGGTATTCGACGTGTTGGAGACGGCATCCGCCGCAGCGGCCGTAGTACGGGCAGGGAGAGGCCACGCGGCCGCCGGCCGGCTCGATTACTTCCGTCAGCCCCGCCTGCCACAGGCCTGCTCGTCGCTGCCGCAATTCGATCTGAACTTTCTCCCCCGGCAGGACGTAACCGACCAGGATGACCTGGCCCTGGTGGCGGGCCAGCCCGAAGCCTCCATGGACCAGCTTCTCGATGGTGACTTCGAGCCGGGTCCCTGCGGTCCCGGTCGAATTTGTTTCGGCTCGCGTCATCTCGTAGGATAAGTATTCACGCTGTGCTGCGGGCCAGCCCTATTGACTAGCATGAAACCACGAGTGTTTTCCGGAATGCAGCCCACCGGGAACCTGCACATCGGCAACTACCTGGGGGCGCTCAAGCAATGGGTCAAGATCCAGTACGACTACGAGGCCATCTTCTGCATCGTGGACTTGCACGCCATCACGGTTTACCAACCGCCGGATGAGCTGCGGCGCAAGATCCGCGAGGTCGCCGCCCTGTACCTGGCGGCCGGCATAGATCCCAAGCAATCCACCATCATGGTGCAATCCAGCGTCTCGGCTCACGCCGAGTTGGCCTGGATGCTCACCTGCGTGACGCCTTTCGGCTGGTTGGGCCGAATGACCCAGTTCAAGGCCAAAGCGGCCGAGCAGGAGACCGTGGGCGACGGCCTCTTCCAGTACCCGGTGCTGATGGCCGCCGACATCCTTCTCTATCAGGCCGCTATCGTTCCCGTGGGCGAGGATCAGGCCCAACACCTGGAACTGACTCGAGATATCGCCCAGCGCTTCAATAGCCTTTACGGTCCCACCTTCGTAGTCCCCGAAACGAGGTTGCCCGCAGTGGGCGCGCGCATCATGGGTCTGGACGATCCTCAGAAGAAGATGAGCAAGTCGGCGCCGGGATCCGGACATGCCGTGGCGCTGCTGGATCCGCCCGACGTCATCCGACGCAAGATCATGCGGGCCACCACCGACTCGGCCCCAGGCGTGGATTTCGACGTGCTCGGTCCCGGCGTCGCCAATCTTCTGAACATCTTCCAGGCCTTCACCGAATGGACCAACGAGCAGATGCGCGCCCACTTCTCGGGCATGCGTTACAGCGAGCTGAAGAAACAGGTGGCGGACGCAGTGATCGAACACCTGCGCCCTTTGCAGGAGCGTTACCACGAGATCATGAACGATCCCGGCTACGTCGACCGCGTCCTCTGGGAGGGCGCTGAACGCGTTCGACCCATCGCACAGGCCACGCTCGAGCTCGTCAAGCAACGTATGGGCCTTTTTACGGTGGAAGTTCCGGCGGCGGCGCGGACCAGCTGAGCGGCCCATGCACCGGAACCCGGTCTCGCCGGCCGCCTACTGGCGTCTGGTCCGTGATAACCGCAATTTCCGCCTGTTGTGGCTGGCTCAGATTGTCAGCGAACTGGGCGACTGGTTCTACGCGATCGCGATCTACAGCTTGCTGCTCGAGCTTACGGGAAGCGCCCGTTCGATCGCCCTGGCCTACGTCTTACAGGTGCTGCCTCAGGTCTTCGTGGCGCCCGCCGCCGGCGTGGTCAACGACCGCATGAGCCGCAAGCGGGTGATGATCTTTACCGACCTGGCGCGCGCCGCCATCGTGATCGGCATGCTCGCAGTGCGCAGTCCAGCCCTGGTCTGGTTGGCTTACTGGCTGCTGCTGCTGGAAACCGTGATGTGGGCCTTTTTCGAACCCGGGCGCACCGCCGTGGTCCCCGTGATCACCCGCGAAGAAGAATTGCTGGCGGCCAACACCCTGGGTTCGGTGACGTGGTCGTTCAACCTGGCCATCGGAGCGAGCCTGGGCGGGTTGTTTGCGGTTTTTCTGGGCCGTGATGCTGTGTTCGTCATCAACGCCGCCAGCTTCATGGCCTCGGCCGCGCTCATCCGCGCCATGCGCTTCCCTGAAAACCACGTGGGCCAGGCCGGTCCTTTCCGCCTGCGTGACCTGACGGACTTCTCGCCCTTTTTCGAGGGGGCTCGCTACATGGCGCAGGATCGTCGACGCCTGGCTACCCTGCTGGTCAAGGGCGGCCTCGGCGTGATGGGCACGAGCTGGGTCCTGTTGCCGATTTTCGGCGAAAGGGTCTTCCCGGTCGGCGGCGGACGTCTGGGCGAGCGGCGCGGCGGGATGTTGGGCATGAGCCTGCTGATGGGTTCGCGCGGCATCGGAGCGTTGCTGGGGCCGCTAGTGGCCGGATACTGCCTGGGCCGCGAATCGCGACGCTTGCGGCTGGGCATCCTGCTGGGCTTTCTGGCCGGCGCCGCGGGCTACCTCGCGTTATCCGTCGCCCCCAGCCTCGCCTGGGCGTGCAGCGCCGTCATCCTGGCGCACGGCGGCAGCTCGACCATCTGGGTGTTCTCGACTACTCTCCTCCAGGAGCAGACCGAGGATCGCTACCGCGGCCGCGTCTTCTCGGCCGATTACGCGTTGCAGTCGCTGACGGTTTCAGTGGTCAGCTACTTGGCGGGCGTATTGATTGACCTGGGAGTCGGCGTCCGTACCATGGCCGCTCTGACGGGTCTGCTCACTCTGGCGCCCGCGCTGCTGTGGGGCCTGGCGCAGCGTTTCTGGCGGGATGCGCCTGCCCCGCGGCGTTGAATGCGGAGGCCGCGCTCTCGGCTCCGCACGTGCGTTCGGGCAGTGGCCGGTGGGAGGGCAGCTTCAGCCGTGGCTTTCAACCTGCACGAGCGCCGCGGCTGGGAGATCGCTGCAGCTCGGCCCGCATTTCTGAGCTGCTGCCGCATAGACGCCCGCGGCGACCGGATGGGCCGTCGGCGTTTAGGCGCCGTGCCGGACCGGGCGAGTCACGAGGCTTGTTGCAACGCTTCCAACAGCAGCTCGCAATTCTCTCGCACCTGGTCCTTGTATTTGGGGAACATCCCGATCACCACGCAGTCCGCAGGCTTGGCGTAGCGAAAGACCAGCCGCAGAGCGGCCAACATTTCGTCACGCGAGCCGCATAAGCGCGAAGCCCCGTAGACCTTGAAGATCAGGCAGGGCTTCGGGGTGCGCCGGACCTGCTCGAGCATCTTCTCGCGATCGGGATGATGGAAGTACTCGCCCTCGAACTTTCCGCCTGCCAACCGCTCAGCTTCCGCCCGAGGACGGCTGAGGTTGTACAAGCATGTCATGTAAAAATCAAGATCCCAGCCCTTGGATTCCACGTAGTCCACGACCTCGGGGATGTGCGTGCCCAGGCCGACCAGCACTCCCGTGTCGCGGATCACCTTCAGCAGCTCGCGCGCCTGCTCGATCTTGCCGGCCGCCCAGAAGCGGTCGGTGGCGGAGCCATGGTGGTAGATGCCGATCGGCTGGTAGGCGGCGATTTCGCGAATGTTGCGTGCTATGTCGGCATACTCGGAGGCGGTCTGTGCGATCCACTGGATGCGCCCGCCTTCCAGGCGATATTCGTGCAACAGCCGCATGATGTGCCGATCGCCGCGGGACTGCCAGGTATTGATGCCCGCCCGCTCGCAGTCGGCCAGCAGACGCTTGGCGTTGGCCGCTGTGAAGTAATCCGTCATCTCGCGGCTAAGCGCGGCCGAAACGTGCGAGTTGCCGCTGATCGGGTTGCCGCCCACGATGAGCCGCGAGACCGTGTACGGGCCGAGCTTCACGGTCGGCAGCGCGAGGCCCTGCGCGGTCAGGGCCGCCGGAGCCAGCAGGACTTCTCTGCGCGTCCAACGCACGGCGCCCACATTATAACAGGCTGTTGCCTGCGCCGCTGCGTGACTTAAGTCATCGTGCCGCTGCGGCCTTCGGCCGTAACCTGAAGGTGTATGAGCGAGCTAATTGACAACCGAGCCCAGCGCATCCGGACGCTAAAGGAGATCATTAAGAGCCTGCACGCGGGCGAATCGCCGGAGACGGTCAAGGTCCGGCTGCGCGAACTCGTCCGGCAAACGGACCATTCCGAAATCATCGCCATGGAGCAGGCGCTCATGGCGGAGGGGATGCCCGTCAGCGAGATTCAAGCCATGTGCGACCTGCATTCGCAGGTGACTCGGGAGATCCTGGTCCAGATTCAGCCGCCCCAGCTGCCGCCGGGCCATCCCGTGGATACCTTCCGTCGCGAGAACGCCGCCCTGCGCGAAGTGGTCGGCCGCGCCCGTGAGCTGCTGCGCCGTATCCAGTCCATGCCGGAGGAAGCCGACGCAACCGCGGAGCTGCTCGAGCTGCGAAGGGCGGTGAACGAGCTAATGGACGTGGACAAGCACTACCAGCGGAAGGAGCACACGCTGTTCCCGCGTCTGGAGCGCTACGGCATCACCGGCCCTTCCAAAGTGATGTGGGCCAAGGACGACGAAGTTCGTGCCTTGCTGAAGAGTCTGGATGAGGGTTTGCGGGGCGCGGGAACCCGAGCCGGCGACCTCAAATCCGTGGCGCCGCTCGCGCACCGGGCTCTGGCCGCCGTCGAGGAGATGATTTTCAAGGAGGAGAACATCCTTCTGCCGCTTTCGCTCAACACGCTCACCGAAGAGGATTGGGCCGAGATTTGGGAGTCTTCGCCGCGCTATGGCTGGTGCCTCGTGGAACCCCGCGAAGGTTACCAACCGCCGCCGCGAGCCTTGCGCAAGGGTCTTGAGCTTCCGCCCGCCGCCGAGGTCGAGCTGCCCAACGGCGCTCTCAGCTTGAAGCAGTTGGCTGCCATCCTCAACACGCTGCCCGTGGATCTGACCTTCGTGGACGCCGAAGACCGCGTGGCCTTCTTTTCGGAGGGACGCGACCGCATCTTCGCGCGCAGCCGCGCCATCCTGGGCCGCAAGGTCCAGCACTGCCACCCGCCCAAGAGCGTGGATGTCGTCAACCGCATCCTCGATGATTTCCGCGCCGGTCGCCAGAATGTGGCCGAGTTCTGGATCAACCATCACGGCCGCTTCGTGCACATCCGTTACTTCGCGGTGCGGGACGCCGACGGTGCGTACCTAGGCACGCTGGAAGTCACGCAGGACATCACGCGCCTGCGCGCGCTGGAAGGCGAACGCCGCCTACTTCAGTACGACGAGCCGGTGGAAGCCTCGGCCGCCCACTGAGCCGGGCTCCCGCCGCCCCGCCGCGCTGCGCCACAATGACAGCATGGCCCTGCTGGAGACCATCGAACAACACATGCGCGAGGCGATGAAGGCGCGCGACGAGGCCCGGCTGAGCGCCTTGCGGTTGATCAAGAGCGCACTGACGAAGCATCGCGCCGACACGGCGCGGCCGCTCGACGAGAAGGCGGAGCTCCAGGTGCTCAACATGCTCATTAAGCAGCGGCGGGAGGCGGCCGAGGCCTTCCGCAAGGGCGGACGCGAAGATCTGGCCGCCAAGGAGGAGGCCGAGCTCCGCCTGATCGAATCCTACATGCCCCCGGCTGCTACCGAGCAGGAGATGGACGCTGCGGTCGAGGCGGCCATCGCCGAGACCGGGGCCTCCTCGCCCAAGCAGATGGGCGCCGTCATGAAGGCCGCGCAGGCGCGCCTGTCCGGCAAGCGCGTGGACAACAAGCTGCTCAGCGATAAGGTGCGCGCCCGCCTGGGCGGCTGAGGACGTCGCCCGCCGCAACGTTCTACAATAGGCTCGATGTCGGAGGCGCCGCAGCAACCACAGGCTGCCCCCAGTTTCGAGGCCTGTCTCGAGGAGCTGGAGAAGACCGTCAGGGAGTTGGAGAGCGGCGAACTGCCGCTGGAGCGTGCCCTCGAACTGTACGAGAAAGGCGTGGCGTTGGCTGAAACTTGTCGCAAGCAGCTCGAGGAGGCCGAGATGCGCATCGAGATCCTCATGAAGCGCGAGGGTCGCGTTCAGCCCGAGCCTTTCCGTCCCGATCGCTCATGAGCTCGCATCGGCATCACAGCCGTCCAGCCCCCGACCCGCAGGCGGCGGTGGACTTCCAGAGCTGGCTCGAGCAGCAGCGAGGCCGCGTCGAATCCGCCCTCGATCATTGGCTGCCGCGGGAGGAAGAACCACCCCAGATCATCCACCGCGCCATGCGTTACAGCGTCTTCGCGGGCGGAAAGCGTATCCGCCCCATCCTGTGCCTGGCTGCCGCGGAGGCCGTGGCGTCCGAGGCGCCCGGCGTAATGGAGGCGGCGTGCGCGCTCGAAATGGTGCACACCTATTCGCTCATTCATGACGACCTCCCCGCACTTGACAACGACGACTTCCGCCGCGGCCGACCGACCTGCCACAAGCAGTTCGGCGAGGCCATAGCGATTCTGGCCGGCGACGCCCTGCTCACGTTGGCCTTCCACGTTCTGGCGCGCGCGGAATGCCCCGCGCCAGAGACGCGCGCCCGACTGGTGGAGGAGCTCTCCACCGCCGCGGGGACTCCCGGGGGGATGATCGCCGGACAGGTCGAGGATCTGGAAGGAGAAGGCAAGGCTCCCACGCCGGAGTTGCTCGAGTCGATTCATCGCGCTAAGACCGGAGCCCTGCTCACCGCTGCCGTCCGCATGGGGGCCATCTGCGGGAACGCGCCCCCGGAGCCGCTGGAGGCGCTCACCCGTTACGGGCGCCACGTCGGCCTCGCCTTCCAGATCGTGGACGATCTGCTGGACGTCGAGCAGTCCACGGAAACGTTGGGCAAGACCGCCGGCAAGGACGCCAAGCAGAAGAAAATTACCTTCCCAGCCGTTTACGGCTTACCCGCGTCGCATCGCATGGCCGAGCAGGAGATCTCGGCCGCGTTGCGGGAGATCGAAGGCTTCGGCGAGCGGGCGCGTCGCCTCCGCGAGATGGCCCTGCTGGTGCTGCATCGCAGCCGGTGAGCCGCCGCTTGGACCAACTTCTCGTCGATCGTGGTCTGGTGGAGAACCGCGCTCGCGCCCGAGCTCTGATTCTGGCCGGTCAGGTGCTGGTCAATGGACAGAAGGCCCGCAAAGCCGGCCAAATCGTCGACGAGGAGTCGCGCCTCGAGATCCTCCAACCGATGCCTTACGTCAGCCGCGGCGGGCTCAAATTGCAGGCGGCGCTCGATCACTTCGGCATCCGCGTGGAGGGTCGGGTCTGTCTGGATATCGGCGCTTCCACCGGAGGTTTCACCGACTGCCTGCTGCAGCGCGGCGCGCGCCGCGTCTATGCGGTGGACGTGGGCCGCGGGCAGTTGGACTGGAAACTGCGCAACGATGAACGGGTCGTCGTGCTCGAGGGAGTCAATGCGCGCCACCTGCGCCGCGAGCACGTGCCCGAGCCGGTGGATCTGGTCGTCTGCGACGTGAGCTTCATTTCCGTAACGCTGATCCTGCCGCGTCTGCCGCCGTTGCTCGCGTCGGAGGCGGAAATGGTTATACTTGTCAAGCCGCAGTTCGAAGTAGGGCGTGGGCAGGTGGGCAAGGGCGGCATCGTACGGGATCCGGCGTTGCAAGAGGCGGCCTGCCGCAAGGTCGCCGTCGCCGTCCAGTCGCTGGGATTCCGCGCCGAATGGATCCCTTGCCCAGTGCTCGGGGCCGAAGGCAACCAGGAGTTTCTGCTCTATGCCCGACATTAAAGTGGTGGGCATCATGAGCAAGCCGGGCGTCGCCCAGGCCGCACGCGTAGTTCCCGAGCTGGTCTCCTGGCTACGCGAACGCGGGATCACCGTACGGTACGACACCAACACGGCCGCTTACCTGGGCAGGGAGGACGGGCTGCCGCGCGAGGAAGTTCCCGAGGGCTGCCAGCTCGTGATCGTGCTCGGCGGAGACGGCACCTTGCTGGCCGCAGCGCGTGCCCTGCGCGGGCGTAGCGTGCCTTTATTTCCCGTGAATCTCGGCGGCCTCGGCTTCCTTACCGCCATTACCATCGACGAGCTGTACCCGGAGCTGGAGCGCGCCCTGCGCGGGGGGCACCGCATCGGCCGACGCCGCATGCTGCACTGCGAGGTGGTGCGCGAGGGGCGGATCGTCTCCGAGTACGAGGCGCTCAACGATGTCGTGCTCACCAAGGCTTCCATCGCGCGGATGATCGACCTCGACGCCTACGTGGACGCCCATTTCGTCTGCGCCTACAAGGCCGACGGCCTGATCGTGGCCACGCCCACCGGTTCCACGGCGTATTCGCTGTCGGCGGGCGGGCCCATCATTTTCCCGCGCGTGGCCGCACTCTGCCTGACGCCCATCTGTCCCCACATGCTGACCAACCGGCCGGTCATCGTGCCTGACGCCAGCGTGATCCGCATCGTCAACCGCGCCGCCGACGACGAGACTTACCTGACCATCGATGGCCAGGTTGGCGAGCCTCTGCGTCATATGGATCAGGTGGTCTGTCGTTCCTCTTCCCACTGCCTCCAGCTCATCCGTCCGCCCCGTTCACTGTTTTTCGACGTGCTGCGGCAGAAGCTCAAGTGGGGGGAACGGTGAAGCGCATCTCGCTGACCGGCTGGATCTTTCTTGGCATGGCCCTGGGTATCGCGTTGGGTCTGGCTGCTCCCGGGTTCTCGGCAAAACTCACGCCGGTGAGCACTGTCTTCCTGCGCCTGATCAAGTCCATCGTCGCGCCACTGCTCTTTGCCACGCTCGTTTACGGTATCGCCGGCGCCGGCAGTCCTAAACAGATGGGCCGTATCGGCCTCAAGGCCATCGTCTATTTCGAAATCGTCACCACGATTGCCCTCTTCATGGGGCTGGCGGCGGTGAACCTTGCACGCCCGGGCGAAGGACTCGAGCTCCGCAAGACTGAGCAGGAGACCGCGCTCGCTCAAGCGCCGCCCTCGTTGGCCGGCATGCTGGAGCACGTTTTCCCGGCCAGCATCATCGACGCCATGGCCCGCGGCGAGGTGCTCCAGATCGTCGTTTTTGCTTTGCTGTTCGGGGCTGCCTGCGCAGCCATCGGCGAACGCGCGCAGCCGGTGGTCCGCTTCATGGAGGCGCTGGCCGAAGTCATGTTCCAGTACACCCGCTACGTGATGTACCTGGCGCCGCTGGGGGTGGGGGCGGCCATGGCGGCCACGGTGGGCGGAAAGGGCTCGGGAGTGCTGGTGGGCTTGGGCAAGCTGGTGCTCACCATGTACGCCGCACAGTTCGTGTTCGTGGCAGGCGTACTCGTTCCCGTGATGCTCGTCGCGCGGGTGCCTCTGAAGCCCTTCTATCGGACGGTGCGCGAACCTTTCTTGATCGCCTTCTCCACGGCTTCCAGCGAGGCGGCGCTGCCGCGGGCCCTCGAGAACATGGAACGGTTCGGCGTCCCCAGGCACATCGTGGCCTTCGTGATTCCCACCGGATACAGCTTCAATCTGGACGGTAGTACGCTTTATTTGTCTCTGGCCTCGGTGTTCGTGGCGCAGGCGGCCGGCATTGATTTGACTTTGGGCCAGCAACTGCTGATGATGTTGACGCTGATGCTCACCAGCAAGGGCGTGGCCGGGGTGCCACGCGCTTCCCTGGTGATCCTGGCCGGCACCGTGGCCGCCTTCGGATTGCCCATGGAGGGCGTCGCCGTGCTGCTCGGCATCGACGCCGTCATGGACATGGTGCGCACCTCGGTCAACGTGCTGGGCAACTGTCTGGCCACTGCCGTGGTGGCGCGCTGGGAAGGCGTGCGATTCGATCAGCCCGTGGAGATTCCCGCGGGCGGCGGACGCTGACCCTGCCCGGCTCCGGTGGCTAGGCCGACCTCCCCTACCCGGTTTTTCGCTGCCAATTCCAGAGTTCGCGGGATGGGCCGTCTTGGCACGCCGAACTTAGAATCGAGGTGGGAGGTCGAGGCTGCGATGATTCACCGTTGGAAGAAATATCAGGAATTGCTCGAGGCCCGGCGCCGTGAAATCGCTGAGGAACTGGCCAGTAAGCGGGCACAGATCGCCATCGAGCGGGGCGGCGACGAGCTGGATCGCATGCGCAACTTCAGCGAGCGCGAGCTGGCGATCCGCACGATCGACCGTCTTTCGGCTCTGCTTGCGCAGCTGGATTTGGCCCTGGAAAGAATTCGCGAGGGCACATTCGGCACCTGTCGGGCCTGCGGCAGGCCCATCGGCGCCCGGCGGCTCAATGCGGTTCCCTGGAGCAGCCTCTGCCTTCCCTGCCAGGAAGCGGCTGACCGGGGCGACCTGGAAGCCGCCTGAGCTCGTCGCGCCGGCCGGCAGGGTGCGGCCGGCTCGCGGGCGCGCTAAGCTCAACTATTCGAGGCCATGCCTGCGCCCGTACCGATGCCGGGGCCGCCCTTGCCCCGTGAAGTGCGCTCGCGGATCGTGGTCGTGGTGGGACTGCCGGGATCCGGTAAAACCACGTACCTGGAGACGCATCGGCTGCCCAGCCTGTCGTCGGACGCCATACGAAAATTGCTGGCCGATGACGAGACCGATCAAACCATTCACGCGCGGGTTTTCCCCACGATGCGGTACCTGCTGTATCATCGCATCGCCATCGGCCGCCCCGTGACCTACATGGACGCCACCCACCTGACGCCCCAGGAGCGGCGCCCCTACATCCAGATCGCGCGGTTGTTCAACTGCAGCGTGGAGGCCCTCTTCTTCGATGTTCCCCTCGAGATCTGCAAGGAGCGTAACCGGCGTCGCGCACGCGTGGTGCCCGAGGAGGCGCTGGAGCGCATGGCGGCCAAGCTTGTGCCCCCGACCGTTGACGAGGGCTTCGACTCCGTCACCGTAGTGCGTCCGTGATCCGCCTGGCGCCGTTGCTCTGCGCCTGTACGCTGGTCGCCTGCCCACAGACTCCGGCGGATTCGGTTCGCCTCACCTACCACCGCGTGACCTCGCGCGAAAGTCCCGCCCCCAACCGGGCGCCGAGCACCAGATCATTCCCTCGTTGATCGAAGGGCTTCGGTCGGCACGCGACTGGTATCGGAAACGTCGGCCCGAACTGGCGGCGCTGTGGACCCGCATACTGGGCAAGCCGGAGCCGGACCGCCGCGATCGGCGCTGGTTCGGCGACATCCGCCAGGCTCGCATCCTCGAGACCCGCGAGCTCGAAACGTATACGCGCATCCGCCTCGACCTCCCCTCGAAAGGGGCTTTTACCAGAAGCACCTGCTGCTGTCGCCGCGCAACCAGGGGCCGGGGCCGTTTCCCGCCGTCGTCTGCCGGAGCTCGAGCACCCCGGACTTCACCGCGCCGGAAGCATGGTGGGGAAGCTGGCTGGCCTCCCGCGGGTACGTCGTGCTGACCGGTTGGGCTTTCATCCGTCACTACCGGGAAGGAAGCACGGCCCGCACCGGAGCTCCGGAGAAACTTTACGAACGTTTCGGGCACTGGCTGCCCATTGCGAAAATGGTCTACGATGCGCGCCGCCAGGCGCAGTACCTGCGCACTTTGAGGCAGGTGGATTCGAAGCGCTTCGGCTTCATCGGCTTTTCGCCGGGCGCCAAAGCGGCGCTGTACGTGGCTGCGTTCGCGCCGGAATTCCGCGCCGTCGTGTCGGTCGACCCGCACATCGCTCTGAACGGAGGCGGCAACTGGTACGCACCCTGGTACCTGGACTGGCTGCGACCCTTCCCGGACATTCCCACGCCCGAGCGCACCGTGCTGAGCCTGCTCAATCCCGATCCGGGGCGGCCCGGCTTCGAGCACGATCCCCACGAGATTCTCGCGCTGGCCGCGCCGCGCCCGCTGTTGATCATCGACGGATCGGGCCACTGCGAGGATTGCGGAGGCCACTCCGACGACCGGCAGAGCCGGGGCTATGTCCATCGGGCGCGCGAGGTCTTCCGTCTGCTGGGCGTCCCCGAGCGGCTGGAGTTCGTGCCGACCTCGGACGGGCACAAGCCCAACGGTCCCGCGATCGACCCCGCATGGCAGAGCTTCTTCGAGAGATGGCTGAAGCACGCGCCGTGAGACGGGCTTGCAGCCGATTGCGATTTTTATGCATTTGAGATAAAATCGCAATTAGGATGAAGTCGCACGCAGGACGCCGCGCCGCCGTCGCCGGACTGGAGGGGCTCTGCCCACGTCGAGGGCTCCCGCTCACCGTTCAGCGGCGTGCCGTGCTGGAGGCGCTCGCCGCCAGGCGCGACCACCCCACCGCGGATCAGCTTTACGAGGACGTGGCGCGGCGGCTGCCGGGGATATCCCGCGCAACCGTCTACCGCGCGCTGGAGGTCATGGTGCGCGCCGGTGTGGTACGCAAAGTCTGGTACGCAGGCGCCGCCACGCGCTTCGAGGTTCCCGAGCGCCGCCATCATCACCTCGTCTGCGTGCTCTGCGATGCGGTCGTGGATCTCCACCAGCCGGCGCTCGACAGGCTGCCCGGACCCGGCCGTGCGGCGCGAGGTTTTCGAGTGCTTGATTACTCGGTACAATTCATGGGGGTATGCGCGCAGTGCGCGCGCAGCACCAAGACGCCCCCGCGGCAATCATCAGGGAGACAGTCACATGAAGGGAAATGAAACTGTTATCGCCCGTCTGAACGAAGCTCTCCACGACGAGCTGACCGCCATTCACCAGTACATGCTGGATGCCGAAATGTGCGAAAACTGGGGGCTGAAGCATTTGGCTTCGCTCATCCAGAAGCAGGCGATCGGCGAAATGAAACATGCCGAACGGCTCCTGGAGCGCATCCTTTTCCTGGAAGGCACGCCGGAGATGGGCGGCCACTTCGACATCAAAGCCGCCGCTGACGTGCCCGAGTTGCTTCGAAGGCAACTGGAGATGGAGCGGGGCGCCGTGGCGGCCTACAACGCTTCGGCCCGGATCTGCCAGGAAGCGGGCGACAACGGCTCTAAGGAGCTGTTCGAGTCGCTGCTTCAGGATGAAGAAGGCCACACCGACTTTCTCGAAACGCAGCTCGGCCTCATCGAGCAGACGGGCCTCCAACTGTATCTCAGCCAGCAGATGTCCTAGTCAGCGGCTCTCTTTAGGGCGCCAGAGGGCGAACGCGGAGGCCGTCCCGCAAGGCTTCGCCGGGTCCTAGAGCCACGCGTTCGCCCTCGCGCAGGCCATCCAGGACTTGGGCGCGGGTCAGCGTGGCGGCCCCCAGGCGCACGGGTCGCCAACGCACACGGTCTCCCGCCAGGACCCAGACGCCCGTCTGCTCGCTCCGGCGTCGAACGGCCTCCTTGGGAATGATCAGGCCGTCGCGAATCACTTGAGTGCGGATCTCCGCGTTCACGTTCGCTCCGGGCAGGAGGTCTCGCTCCGGATTGGCGACGGTAAGCACGACTTCGCCGACCTGGCGCGTGCCCAGCGCCGTGACTTGCAGCGGAAGCTGCTCGATGCTGCCCTGCCATCGTCGCCCGGGTTCCGCGTCCCAGGTGACCACTACCGGCAACCCGGACGCCAGGCGGCCCAGCTCGGGTTCGTCCACGTAGACCCGGACGCGAACGGGATCCAACTTGCCCACGCCGGCGACCGCGTCACCCGCTCTCAGGTAGTCGCCGCGGCGGATCCGCAGTTCGTATACGGTTCCGTTGAGCGGCGACTGTATGCGGCATTGCGCCAGGCGCTGGGCGGCTTGATCGCGCGCGGATTCTGCTTCACGCAGCCGCGCCTCGGCAGCCTCGCGATCCTGTGCTGAAACCAGCGCAGTGCGCCGTTGCTCGAGCCCTTTTTGTTCCAAGCGCGCACGCTCCAGGCGGTCTTTGGCCGCCTGCACTTCCCGCGCGGTGGCAGCCTGCTTCGCCAGCAGCTTCTCCAGCGATTGCAGCTCGCGTTCGGCTTCTTTGAGCTCCAGGCGTGTCCGCTCTAGCGAGGCCGCGATCTCGGCCAGTTCGGCGGCGCGTCCGCCTGCGCGAATCAGCTCCAGTGAAGCTCGTGCCGCAGCCACGCGCGCCTCCGCTGCCGCCAGCTCGGTCCGCGCCTCCTGATCGTCCAGTTCTGCGATGATGTCGCCCCTGTTTACCTGCGCGCCGCGCTCTACGGCGACCCGGACTACCGTTCCCTCACGCTCGCTCCGGACCACGACGAACTCCGCGGGCTCCACCTTGCCGTTGGTGGTCAGCGTGTTCGTAAGCTCGCCCCGTTGGACCGTAGCGAACATGACTTCGGGAGGCGCGGAAAGACTGCGTCGGACCAGCCAGGCCCCTGCTGCAGCCGCCGCCAGCACTCCGGCGATCCACCAGGCGCGTCCCTTCATGCGTACCCTCAATTCTGACAGATCGCAAGCCCCTACTCGGACGCCGATGGCCGGCCGACGCATCGTGCCCGTGTTGAGTGACAATGGGACGTTATGCCCCGTTACAAGATTCATCGCCTCAGGGACGCGCAACAGGAGCAGTTCCGATGGGCGCCGCACACCGGCGGCGCCGCGGTCGTGCGTCCGAAAGACTACCGCGAGGACGGTTGGATCGAAGCGCGAACGCCCTATGCCGCGTGGTTCCTGCTGCGCGACCGGGGAACGCCGCTACGCGTGGGCGATCTGCTAGAATCTGAGCAGGGCGAACTGCGAATCTGCAAGTACGTGGGATTTGAAGAGGCGAGGTGGGAGCTGACGGAGCCTCCCGCAGGGAACGGGAGCAGCCATCCCGCCGAAGCCCCATCATCGACGCCCTGACGTCCCATGGAACCTGCCGACGAAGTCATGCCTTCGCCAAGCGGGGGCCAAGCGAAGAAGACAGCCGGTCTGACAGCCGTGCGATCCGAGCGTGAGGAGTCCGGCCCCTGTCCGCGCGGAAACGGTGCGCAGCCCATCAACAGCTACGCGGTGGTCAGCTATATTCCCGACCCCTTGGGCTCGTACCTCGACGACATGCGCCGCGCACTGGTTCCCGACTGCATCCCGCACGCTCACGTTACGATCCTGCCGGCGCGCTCCCTGAGCCTGCCTCCCGAGGAGGCGTGGCAGTTGATCCGCGACAAGGCGGAAGCTTTTCCGGCCTTCGAGGTCGAAACCGGCGGCATCGAAGTCTTCGAAAACACTTTCGTGGCATACGTTTCAGTTCGCAAGGGGTGGGACGAGCTGTTGGCGCTGCACGACGCGCTCAGCCAGGGGCCGCTGTGGTTTGCCGAACCTTACCCCTACCACCCGCACATCACGGTAGCCCAGGATTTCGACCCCGCGTTGCTGTGGGAGATCGCCGAAAAGGCGCGCCGCTTGTGGGAGCGTTTCCCTTACTCGCGCAAGTTCGTCCTGGATTCGTTGACCTTCGTGCAGGCGACCTCCGACAACCGCTGGCTCGATCTGGCGTATTGCCGGCTGGCTGCGCCCTGTCGCCGTTAGGGCAGTTTCACTCGAATAGAGGCATCTGCTCGGCCCTGCGGGCGGGCGCTTTGCGTTCCTCGCGGCGGGGGCTGCCGATCACACCCAGCACCTGAACTCGCGTCAGGGCCGAGCGCGGCACGAACACGCGCTGCCGCCGTGAAGTGGGATTGGGCGGCACGACCGTGAAGCCCTCCGGTTCGCAAAGCAACAGATCGTTGGGGAGCAAACCCTCCATCTGCTCGCCGTCCCGGAAATGCAGGCGGACCCACAGCCCCACGGATTTCGGGCGGGTTCGGAAAAACGCCTGCTCGGGTTCGTCCGCGGACTCGAAGTCTCGTACGAAGTCCACCGACTTGACTTCCTCCAGCGGCACCAGCACAAACTTGCCGGTCAGACTCAAGAGCTCGATGCCGCCGCGCGCCAGGTACGTTTGCGGGTTGACGTAGCCGGCCAGCGACTCGCGATCGAACCGGCGGATGACGACCTTCTTGTTGGTGGATGCCGCCACCGCGAGATCCCGAACGAGAACAATCTCGCTGGTATTGTAGCGCCCGGCGCCCGAGGGGCGGGATCGCCAGGCGTCGGCGCCGGCGTCCGACTCGCGGGCGTGCAAGAGGTCAGCTAAGGGAAAACACGATTTCGGGCGGTCCAACTCACGCGCCGGGCGCGTCTTCCCGGCTTCGAGCTCGCTCGGCGCGAGCGGCATCCCGGCTCTGAATCACTCTTCCAGGACCACAGCCGTCCCGTAGGCCAGGATCTCCGCCATGCCCGCGCCGACATCGGAGGTCATGAAGCGCAGGCCGACCACCGCGTTCGCGCCCAGTTCACGCGCTTCCGCGAGCATACGGTCCAGCGCCTGCTCGCGGCTTTCCGCCAGGAGCTTGGTGTACTCGTAGACTTCCCCGCCCACCAGGTTGCGCAGCAGAGCCAGGAAATCCCTGCCCAGATGGCGGGCACGTACGCAGTTGCCGCGAACCAGCCCCAGCACACGCCGGATTCGCCTGCCCGGTACCTCGAACGTCGTCGCCAGGATCACTGCTTTACCCTCCTGTAACGGTCATGGGGCAGCTCGAGCAGCCGCTGGCGCAGGACCGAGAAAAACAACAGCAGCGCCCCGACCAGGACGATCCCGCCCAAAATCTCCCGTACGGTTGGCGGTCTCCAGTGGAGCAGGGCCATGACCAGCGAATAAATCAGCAACCCGACCGCTCCCCCGCAGACCAGCATCCAGCCCACGCCCCGCGTGATCCGCACCGAGAGCCGTCGTTCCACTTCCTCCCATTCTTGCTCCGGGGGATCGGGAAAGACCAGCTCCCCCGTCAGCTGCTTCAGCCGTTCGAGCTGCGCCAACTGCTCGCGACACTCGGCGCAGTCCTCCAGGTGGAGTCGCACGCGCTGGCTGTCGGCCTGCGTGAGCTCCTCGTCCAGGTACGCCGAGAGCAGGCTGCGAATCTGCTCGTGCCGATCCGGTTTCATTCCAGATACCTCGCCAGCCTGCGTCGCAGGCGCTCGCGCGCGTCGCGCAGCCGCGAAGCGACCAGCGTCGACGTGGTGCCGGTAATGCGCGCGATCTCCTCATAGCGCAGGCCGTGAAAGTCCCTCAGTAACAAGACCTCGCGCTGAGCCTCCGGAAGGCGCTCGATCGCCCGCCACAAAGCCGCGCGGAGTTCCTGCCGGCCGGCCAAAGTCTCCGGTTCGAACCGGGCTACACCCTGCTGCTCCGGCTCTGCCTCCGCCTCGCGCCGCACCGCGCGCTTGCGGAGCAGGTCGATGGCCAGATTGCGGAGCACCGCATAGAGTAAGGCCGTGGCCGGTTGCGAGGGATCCCGTCTGTGCCAGCGCTTGTGAAGGCGCAGAAAGGCCTCCTGCGTCAACTCCAGCGCGTCGTCGCTATCGCCCACCATCTGGAGCGCGAACAGGTAAGCCCGCCGCTTGTACTGCTGGAAGAAAGCTGCAAGGCTCTCGGGCTCGCCTTGGGCGGCCGGCGTAGGGGCTGCCTGGGTCCTGGTCATCCCGTCCCGTAACGATATAACGGGGGAGCGAGAGCTTTCTTGCCGAAAAAAATGGAGCGCGGCCCGCGCGCGGCTATCTCAGCTCGAGAATCTCTTTTTCCTTGACCTTGACGGCCTGCTCGAGCTTCTCCATGTGTGTGTCGGTGATCTTCTGCACCTCGTCGAGCGCACGGCGCTCATCGTCCTCGCTGATGAGCTTGTCCTTCATCATCTTCTTGAGCGCTTCATTGGCCTCGCGACGAACGGCGCGCAGCGCGACGCGGTGCTCTTCGGCCACTGCGTGCAAGTGTTTCACCAGCTCGCGGCGTCGTTCCTCGGTGAGCGGCGGGATGGGCACCCGGATGATCCGACCGTCGTTGGAGGGGTTGAGCCCGAGATCGGACGCGCGGATGGCTTTTTCAATGGCTCCGATTTGCGAGACGTCCCAGGGCTGGATGGTGATGAGGTTGGGTTCGGGAACATGCAGTGCGGCCAATTGATTCAACGGCGTGGGCGTCCCGTAGTAATCCACCCGAATCGGCTCGAGCAGGCTTACGGAGGCCCGCCCGGTTCGGATCGTGCCCATTAGGTGCTGCAGGTCGGCCAGGACCTTCTCCATGCGGGTCCTGGCGAAAGCGTGTACTTCCTTAACCGTCTGGAACGTCTGCGTTGCGGGTGCACTGCGTTGCTCCTTCATAGGCTCCACTCGCTGGCAGTAGAATGCCCGGCCGTCCGTCCTCTCTCCGCCCCCTTACACATTATAGTTCGCCGCAAAGTCAGCCTTCGGCGATCAGCGTGCCTGCGGGCTCGCCTTCGACGACGCGGAGAATGTTGCCGGGCACGTTCAGGTTGAAGACCACGACCGGCAGACCGTTATCGCGGCACATGGCCACAGCCGTGGCGTCCATGACGCCCAGACCGCGGGCCAGCACCTCGTTGTAGCTGATGCGCTCGAACAGCACTGCGTCGGGATGTTTCAGCGGATCCTTGTCGTAGACCCCATCCACGCGCGTGCCTTTGGCCAGAATCTGGGCCCGGATCTCGAGGGCGCGCAGGGTGGCGGCGGTGTCGGTGGAAAAGTAAGGATTCGACGTCCCTGCGGCGAACAGGACGACGCGTCCTTTCTCCAAATGGCGCAGGGCGCGCCGACGGATGTAAGGCTCGGCCACCTGCCGCATCTCGATGGCGGTCATCACGCGCGTCGCCACGCCCAGCTTCTCCAACGCGTCCTGGAACGCCAGCGCGTTGATGACCGTGGCCAGCATGCCCATGTGGTCAGCTGTGACCCGATCCATGTGGCGGGCCGCCTCCGAGAGGCCGCGGATGAAATTGCCCCCTCCGAGCACGATGCCGGTCTCTACCCCTCGACGAGCGACCTCGGCGACTTCCGCGGCCAGCTCGTGCACCCGCTCCCGATCCAGGCCGAAGCCTGCCGTCCCGGCGAGCACCTCGCCGCTCAGCTTGAGCAAGACTCGCTTGTAGCGGGGCACGGAATTGCCGAGGGGCCTCAGGCGCCGGTCGGGCTGTCGCCGCTCGCCCGGTCGCCCACCTTGAAGCGCGCGAAGCGCGAGACCGTGATGTTCTCGCCCACTTGTGCGATTTTGCCGGCGATCAGTTGCCCGACCGTCAGCGAGTTGTCCTTGATGAAGGGCTGGTCGTAGAGGCAGACCTCTTCGAAGAACTTGGCCAGCCGCCCTTCGACAATCTTGTCCACCACCTTCTCCGGCTTGCCTTCGGCCAGCGCGCGTGCACGCTGGATCTCGCGCTCCTTTTCGAGCACTTCCGGGGGCACGTCCTCGCGGCGGATGTATTGCGGATCGGCCGCTGCGATCTGCATGGCAATGTCGTGCACCAGTTGCTTGAACTCGTCGGTGCGGGCCACAAAGTCCGACTCGCAGTTAACCTCGACGAGTACGCCAAGCTGGGCGCCGGGGTGGATGTAGCTGCCGATCAACCCCTGTCGGGTGGCGCGGGAGGCCTTTTTGGCCGCGGTGGCCAAGCCGCGCTTGCGCAGCACCACTTGCGCCTGGGCGATATCGCCATTGGCCTCCAGGAGCGCGCTCTTGCACTCCATCATGCCAGCGCCCGTCAGTTCACGCAGTTGTTTGACCAGCTGTGCGGTAATCTCCGGCATCGTTCTGACCTTGTTCCGTAAAGGTGCAGGGACTCGCGCTTAAAAGTCGCCGTCGGCGGCCTCCGCCTCCTGGGTGGTTTCCGTCGCCGACCCCTTGCGAGGCAGCGACATCAGCGGCAGTTCCTCCTCGGGGATCGTCTCCGACATGAGCTGTTCGGAGAAACGCGGATCGACGTACTGGGTGTACTCGGGGATTTCCTCGAGCGGCGTCTCGTCGGCCACGATGTGCTCGGGGGTGAAGGTCTGCTCGGTGGCCAGTGCGCGGCCCTCGATGATCGCGTCGGCGATCTTGCTGGTGAACAGCCGGATGGCTCGCAACGCGTCGTCGTTGCCCGGAATGGGGTAGTCCACCAGATCGGGATCGCAGTTGGTGTCCACCACGGCGACCACCGGAATGCCCAGCTTGTTGGCTTCGCGCACCGCGATTTCTTCCTTGCTGGAGTCAATCACGAAGAGCACGTCGGGGCGTGCGGGCATGTCCTTGATGCCCGCCAGGTTCTGCTCGAGATGTTTGCGCTCGCGCTCCAAGCGCATGATTTCCTTTTTGGAGCGGCCCTGGTAGCCGTCGCTCGAGGCGGCCATCGCCTCCAAATCCTTCAGTCGCTTGATGGACTTCTGGATGGTGACCCAGTTCGTCAGCAGACCGCCCAACCAGCGGTGGTTGACATAATACATGCCGCACCGGGTGGCTTCCTCGGCGATGGCCTCCTGCGCCTGCCGCTTGGTGCCGACGAAAAGGACAATCTTGCCCTGGGCTGCCTGCTCGCCCACGAACTGCATGGCCTCCTTGAACAGCCGCAGGGTCTTCTGAAGATCGATGATGTAGATTCCGTTGCGTTCGCCGAAGATGTAATCTTTCATCTTCGGATTCCAGCGTCTGGTCTGGTGCCCGAAGTGAACGCCGGCTTCGAGCAGTTCCTTCATCGAAATTGACGGCAAGCTGCCTCCTTGCTCCTGGCAAGATTGCTGGCGTCGCACCTGCGGCCCAAACGGAATTTGCAGGTGCGACGGGCCGGTTCAGAGCCCGGCCCTGCTGGTTGCGCCTCCGGCTGCAAGCAGCCGTTCGCGAGCGCGTCCCGCTCAGCGCTTGGAGTACTGGAAGCGCTTCCGCGCGCCCTTTTGTCCGTACTTCTTGCGCTCGTGCACGCGCGGATCTCGCGTCAGGTAGCCAAGCTGCTTGAGTTTGGGGCGCAGCTCGCTATTGAACTCCACCAGCGCCCGCGCGATGCCCAGGCGGGCGGCGCCCGCCTGACCCGACAGCCCGCCGCCGCTGGCCAAGATCAGCACGTCGAACTTGTCGGCCGTCTCGGTCGCCAGCAGCGGCTGGCGCACCCACAGGCGCGTGTGCTCGCTAACGAAATACTCCTCGAAAGGGCGGCCGTTGACGGTGACCTGACCCTTCCCCGGCCGTAGAAATACCCGGGCCACCGCGCTCTTGCGCCGCCCGGTTCCCAAATACTGCACGAGGGTAGCCACGGTTCAGAATCCTCTCTGCGCGCTCACGTCTGGATCATTACCGGTTCGGGCTTCTGACCCTGATGGGGATGCTTGTCGCCGGCATATACGCGCAGCTTGCGCAACATGCGCTTGCCCAGTTTCGTCTTCGGCAACATTCCGGCGATTGCGTCGAAAACAATGCGTTCGGGATGCGTGGCGCGGAGCTTACGGAACGTGATCTCCTTCAGCCCGCCCGGATATCCGGTATGATGCCGGTAGATCTTCTGGTCCTCTTTTTTGCCAGTGACCCGCACCTTAGCCGCGTTGATCACCACGACGTGATCGCCCATGTCAAGAAACGGCGTGTAATTGGGTTTGTGCTTGCCCATCAGGAGAGTGGCCGCTACAGTGGCCAAGCGCCCGAGCACCACGCCTTGCGCGTCCAGCAGGTGCCAGCGGCGCACCACCTCCTTCTGGGACGGGATTGGGGTCTTCATGGACAGACTCGTCCGCTCCTTGGTCCTCGATAAATTCAGCGTAGCGGAGCCGCGAGTGCCGTGTCAAACGGGCGCGATCCCACGGGCGGGACCGCCTTACGCGGCGGGGACGTCGAGCGGCCGTCATGGTTCGCCGACCACCGTTCCGCTCCTGCCACGCCGGCTCCGGCGGCACCATGCAGCCTCGGCGGGCCTGTAGCCCGGTCCCCAGGCGGCCGCTTCCGCTCGGCCGCGACGAAGCTTCGGTTTAATCGGCACCTCGGCCTCGGCATGGAAGTGCTGTACGAGCTCACCACACCGAATAAACGCTGCCTTGAGTCGGCTCGCTTGGCCGCTCGAGGCAGGGCCGGAGGGGGCTCGCTCCCATAAACGACCGCCGCGAGAATCGGGCCTGCAGGAACCCGAGCCATGCCGGCGAAGCGCCGAGCCGAGGCAAGCCACCGGCTCTTCAGTTTCTGCGAGCGGCGTCGGCTGCACAGGTTCCAACTCAGCGCCTCGCACCGGTGTGCTTTGCGGGAAAACCTACTAGCCACGGCGCGAGGTACGCGCGCTGCTGGTGCGAGTGGTCTCTGCCGGAAGGCCGGCCTCTGCGGCGGCGCAGAGAGGCAACGGCAGGTCGGTCCGGCCCACCATTTCCGAGATGGGAATCCCCTCACCCTCTTTCAGGAAGAGCAGGCTGCGTGAAGCCGAGTCGAAATCCACACGGATCAGATCCCCGCCGGAGATCTGTTCGGTGGCGATGAGGTTGGAAAGCGGTTGTACGAGCAGGCGCTCGATGGCCCGCTTGAGGTGCCGCGCGCCATACTTGAGGTCTACGCCCTCTTCCAGCACGAAATCCTTGGCCGCAGGCGTCAACGAGAACAGGAAAGGCTGGGCCGATGAGAGGAAGATGCGCCGTTGGAGCAATCGCAACTCGATGTCGAGGACCTGCCGCAGCTCGGCTTCGCCCAGGGGCTTGAAGACTACGATCTTGTCGAGGCGGTTAATGAACTCCGGCGTGAACTTGCGGCGCGCGGCCTCGAGACCCGCCTGTGAGATCTTGCCCGCCAGCCTGGCATCGCTTACGGCGTCCGCCGGCAGCCGAAAGCCGAGTTTGGGCTCCATCAACGCGCTCATCTCCGCGGCGCCGAGGTTGCTGGTCAGGAAGATCAGAGCGCGCGAGAAATCCACGCGGCGATTGTCGCCCAACGTGAGAGTCGCCTTGTCCAAGATGCCCAGCAGCAGGTTCCAGAGCGCGTCGCTGGCCTTCTCGATTTCATCGAACAGTACGAAGCTGAGTTTGAGCCTGTCGGTGTGATACTGATTCAGGGTTTCCTGACTGAGCAGAGGATGCGTCTCGCGGTGGCCGAGATAGCCGGGGGGCGAACCGATCAGTTTGGCGATCTCGTGGCTGTGCTGGAACTCTGCGCAGTCGATTTTGACCACCGCTCGGGCGGAGCCGAGCAGGATCTCGGCCGTCGCCTCCACGATGCGCGTTTTGCCCGAGCCGGTCGGCCCCAGGAACAGCAGCACGCCCAGAGGGCGCCCCGGCGGGGCCATACCCGTCAGATGCATCTGGTAGATGTTGACGATCTGCTGGATCGCTTCCTCCTGCCCCACGATCAGGCGGCGGAGGCCGGCTTCGAGCCTTTCAGCATCGCGGCCGGTGCGCCGAGGATCCAGTAAAGTGACACGCCCCGTCGTCATATGGCCCCGTTCGCCCCGCCCGGCCCGCATTCTTGCCGTGGCCGGGTTCGGGCAGTCACCGCTCGCTACTTCTTATCGGCGGGAGCAGCCTCTCCTCTTATGAGCTGCGGACGCACTACTTGCGGGGCTTGCTGGGACGTACCTCGACGCGGCTGACGAGCGTGCGTGCAGGCATGCGCAACAGGAAGAGCACGACCTCGGCGATGTCTTCGGGCGCGATCTTCCAATCCTCCGGGCCGCTGCGCCCGAATTCGGTGGCCACGCTGCCGGGCATGATCGTGGACACGCGGATATCCTCGTAGCGATAGTCCAGCATGAGCGCCTCGCTGAAGCCGTTCAAGCCGAACTTCGACGCATTGTAGGCCGCGCCGCCCGCGAAGGCGTTCCTGGCCGCCAGGCTGCTGATGTTGATGATGAAGCCGCCGCCGCGCGCCCGCATCCGGGGTATCGCCGCGCGCGCAGCGTAAAACGCGCCGGTGAGATTGGTCTCGATGGTGCGCCGCCAATCTTCGACGGTGAGTTCCGCCGCAGGCGCGAAAATGCCCACCCCCGCGTTGTTCACCAGGATGTCGGGCCCGCCCAGTTCCCGCTCGATGAAGGCGAAAAAGCGCTCGACCTCCTCGCATCGCGAAACGTCGGCGGTTTGCCCGACGATGCGGCCCTCGGGCGCCAGGGCCGCCACGGCGCCGCGCAGGTTCTCCTCGCTACGGCCGCAGATGGCTACCGCGGCGCCTGCCCGGAGCAGCGCCCTTGCGATCGCATACCCGATCCCCCGCGTTCCCCCCGTAACTGCTGCACTCTTGCCTTCCAGGAATCGTTCCATGAAGCTGATTATGCGGCTCGAGGATCCGGGGTCACAAGGACGAGGTCTCGGGCGCGCGGTTCCGCTTGCCCCCGCCGATGCCCGGTGCGCACGCAGCCTGAACTCACCAGCTCAACGATTCCGCCAGCAGTTCCGTGACGTCGCGCACCATCATGCGCCGCTGGCACCCCAGGGCCCTCAGTGCGTCTTCGAAGCGTGTGAGCTCGTAAGGGCACGAAACGGCCAGCACGTCGGCTCCGGTGGCGAGAGCTTCCCGGACGCGCCGTTCCGGCAGCCGATCGTATCCCTTCGACTGGTAGTATGCGTCCAGCCACACACCGCCGCCTCCTCCGCCGCAGCACAGGGCATTGACGCGGTTGTGCGCCATCTCCAGAAGCCGGATGCCAGGGATGGCGCGCAGCAGGGCGCGGGGCTCCTCGTAGAATCCGTTGTGACGGCCCAGACAGCAGGAGTCGTGGTAAGTGACCGCGTACGGCACCTTGAAACGCAGCCGTGGGCGCAGACGCTCGAGGTGGCGGGCCAGAAACGGGGTTGTCTGCTCTACCGGGTACCGGAAGCCCCGTTCCGGGTATTCGTAGACGAACGCGTCATAAGCGTGGACGTCGGAGGTCACGAGCCGGTTGAAGCGGTAGCGGGAAAAGACAATCATGTTGTAGTCCATCAGCGTGTCGAACAGGCCGGTTTCGCCGAGCAGGCGGGCGCATTCGCCGGCGCACTTTTCCTCGTTGCCCAGAATGGCGAAGTCGATGCCCAAGGCATGGAACAGGCGCGCCGTGGCGCGGCTCAC
>CALJAM010000016.1 GCA_938027685.1 uncultured Bryobacteraceae bacterium | reverse complement strand
GGAGAACGCCCGCAAGGCGCCGCCAAAGGCCTGGGAAGGGCGCGTGCGGACCGACCGGCCGGGCGCGCGATCAGCCTCTCAGGACGAGCCAGCCTCTGATTAGTTGCTACCGAGCAAGTCATCCGTCCCCGCGAACACCTTTGTTCGACGAGCTCCTATACTCCATCCGCTGTTTTCTTCAGCTTCGCACTCCAGAAAAGGTTCGACGACGTCCTCGTCTCGCCTACGCATAGATCCAATTGGCTCGCCACCGGAAAGGTACGCAGAGGCGCCGTGGCGTCCTCCATGCCATGGGAGGTCGCAATGCGGGACGTTGACGCAGCGGGGTCAGCTGAGCCTGCGCGGCTCCTGCGGGCCGTTGGGCGCGCGGATACCACAGGTCCCCGCCCGAGCCGGCCGTGGTATGGACCACACATCGGGCTGCGATCCGTGTCGTAGAATTCACCGGGAGACAAGCGATGCACGGGGTGCTTGCGTTAGGTCTGATCACGTTCTGGGCCGGGGCTCAGCCGTCGCCGTGGTCACTGGTCTACGACACGCGCGACCCGCTACTACGATTTGCGGCCTCGGAAATCCGGCGCGCCGCAGTCGTCCGCAACCAGGCGCTTTCGGAAGAACCGCTGAACGCTCTTGACCGGCCCGTCGCGCTCCGCATCGTCCTCGCGGCCGGGGCCGATGCTCGCAAGGTGGCGCACGTGCTGCAGCTCAAACCGCCGGAGTCGAACCTGCCGCAGTCCTACGCCATCCGTCGCTCCGAACGGCCCGGTCAACTCACGCTGGCGGTGCTGGGCGCCGACAGCACGGGAGCCATGTACGGGGGTTTGGACCTTGCCGAGGCCATCTCATTCGGCACGATCATGGACGTGCAGGAGAGCAACCACTCGCCTCACATTGCGCGTCGCGGCATCAAGTTCAACATACCTCTTGACTTAAGAACACCGAGTTACTCCGACAACAGCCATCAGGCGCAGAAAAATATCCCCGAAATGTGGAGCCTCGACTTCTGGAGGGAGTTTCTCGACGACATGGCGCGCTTCCGATTCAACGTCCTCACCCTGTGGAACCTGCATCCCTTCCCTTCCCTGGTCAAGATTCCCGAGTTTCCCGAGGTGGCACTCGACGACGTCTGGCGCACCCGCGTCCCTATGGACGACACCTATAGTCACTCAGGCAGCGACATGGTCCGTCCGGAGCTGCTGCAAGACGTCGAAGTGGTGCGAACCATGACCATCGATCAGAAGATACAGTTCTGGCGGGACGTGATGCAGATGGCCCACGATCGGGGCATCGAGGTCTACTGGTTCACCTGGAATCTGTTCACCTTCGGGGCGGAAGGCAAGCACGGCATCACCAATGACCAGACCAACCCGACGACGGTCGCATACCTGCGCGCCGCCGTGCGCGAAATGGTTCTGACTTATCCGCTGCTGGCCGGCTTCGGCATCACGGCGGGCGAGAACATGAGGAACCTCGAGGGGGAGCACTCCAAAGAGAGGTTCCTATGGAAGACTTACGGGCTGGGCGTAAGCGATGCATTGAAAGTTCAGCCTTGGCGTCAGGTTCGCATGATCCACCGCTATCACATGACCAGCCATGACGAGATTCTGCGCGAGTGGAAGGATTACCCCGGACCCTTCGATCTGAGCTTCAAATACTCGATCGCCCACATGTACTCGATTCCTAACCCTCCCTTTCTCGCGCCGGCGCTGCCCCTGCTTTCCCCGAAACTGCGCACCTGGCTGACCGTCCGCGATGACGATTATTACAGCTTCCGGTGGGGCGACCCGGATTATGCGCGGCAGTACATCGCCCACATGCCGGGTCCGGATAAGTTGGCAGGCTACTACATGGGACCTGACGGCACCATTTGGGGTAGAGAGTTTCTGAGCAAATCGCCGGACACGCCCCGGCAGACCATGCTGAGAAAACGATGGTACGGTTTCATGATCTGGGGCCGGCTGAGCTACGATCCCAGCCTGCCGGATGCCGTGTTCGAGAGAGCGCTAGCCAACCGTTTTCCGGAGTTGGACGCGAAGCTCCTGTTCGGAGTCTGGAAGACGGCGTCGAAAATTTTTCCCAAGATCACGAGTTTCTTCTGGGGCGATATCGACCTGCGCTGGTTTCCGGAGGCCTGTCTTAGCCACCCGCGTTACAAGGGCTTCTACACGGTCCGGGATTTCATCGAAGGGCGCACCATGCCGGGCAGCGGCCTGATCAGCATCCTCGAATGGCGGGCCAAGAAACTGGCCGGTGAGCCCTGGCGAGGCGAAGGTCCGTTGGAGGTAGCGGATGCGCTGGCCGGATACGCCCGGGAGGTGCTCCAGGCACTGCCTCGTTTGCGTGGTCGGCACGGGCTGTCGAAAGAGGCTCGCGAGACCCTAGGCGATCTGACGGCCATGGCTCACCTAGGCAACTACTACGCCGAGAAGATCCGCGGCGCGGCGGAGTTGGCGCTTTTCGACCGCACCTCGGCGGCCTCACACCGAGAGGCGGCCATCCGGCATCTCCGGAACGCACTTGATCACTGGAAACGCTATGCCGATGCATACACACGGCAGTACGAGCAGCCGATCCTTTACAACCGCGTGGGGTGGGTCGATGTGCGGGCCTTGACAGCCAAGGTGGAGCAGGACATCACGATCGCGCAGCTTTGGGCGCCGGGCAGCGGTCCCGAGGCGGCCCCGCCTCGCAAGGACGACGTGCCATTCCGCAAGTAACGCTGCCCCGCACGAGCTGCCGGCACGCCGGAGCCTCGGCGGGGCCGAAGGCGCAAGCGGCCTTCAATGCGCCAGGAGGCGTACTGGGCCGAAGAGGCCGGAGGGCCGCAGATTCACTCGGGCCCAAGGACGGGGAACCTCCCCCGTCGCGGTGATGTTGGTTCGCGTGAAGGGGCCGCCGCCTTCGCCCCGCGCGTCGCAAGCCAGCCGGTTCGCCCAATTATTGGCCACGCGGATCACCAAGTCGTTCTGGCCGCTCTCGAGCGCCCCGGTCGCGGCCACGCGGAAGGGAGGCGTCCAAGCCGTTCCCAACCGGCGGTCGTTAAGGAAAACCTCCGCCGCCCCCCATAAGCTGCCCAACTCGATGTGCGGGTCTCGCGCATCCCGCAGCCAGCTTTCCGGCACCTCGAATCGAACCCGGTAAGTGGCCATGCCGGAGAAACAGCGTACGCCGGGATCCGGATGCTGGGTCCAGGGGATCAGCCGCTCCAGAACCACACGCTCGGGGGCACCCCAATTGGTCGGGAATTCCAGCGTCCACGGACCGCGGATCTCGATGGGCGGCAACGACACGGGCGTTTGAGCGGGCTTCCGCTTGCCGATCTTCGCCTCGCGCCGGAAGACCACGATCTGGGAGCCCTCGGACTCGAAGCGCACCGGCAACCGCACGCTGCGCGGAGTGATCTCGTACTGCCCGGCATCGCGGATAGCGCCGGTGACGGCGTCCCAGAATTCGGGCACCTTGCCCTGGATACGAAATTCCAGATGCGCCATGAGCGGCTCTTTCGCCATGTTCCGTACGAAGTAGATGTGGGCCTGCGGAGTCTGCCTGTGGATGAAATCCAGAGCGGCATTCGCAGGGCCGAGCACGTTTACATCGGGACTCACTCCCCTCTCCGCCAACACTTCGCGAAGGGAGCGACCCCACACGATCTTTCCTTTTCCGTAGGTGTGCTCGCGAACGCGAATTCCGTCGCAGGGGCCCCAGACCTTCTCCGCCAGAGCGCGCACGGCGCGATCGCGCTCGCCTGTGGGATCGTAACCCGAAGCCTGCACAGGCTTCGGCCCGACCACTACGGCCCCGTCGGCCACGAGTTGCTCGATTTTTTCGAGCACCGGAGGGTGCATGTCGCGCCGCTCGGGCAGAACGAGGATTTCGTACTGCATCCCGTGCGGCAGAACTAATTTGCCTGAGCGCACCTGGAGCCGCAGCAGAACTTCGACATTCGTCACGTCATAGTCGAACCCGAATCCGAGCGAAGGGTCCACGCGCTTAGGGGGAACGAAATTAAAGCCGCCGTCACCGTAGTAGTAAAGGACGTCGGCGACAAACCGTCCCTGCTGCATCAGGAACGAGACGCGGGCCAGATACTCGAGAAAGTCCTTGGCCATCGGCCACCAGGGCACGTTCGGCATCAGGTGCGTCCCTGCACTGTAGGCCCAGCCCGGTTTGCCAGCCTCCGGGGGCTGATGCGAAGAGGTGTGCCACACCACATGATTCATGCCTTCGCAGAAGGCGCGGTCCGCGGAGGCTTTCAGATCCTGGGGCGCTTCCTCCCAGTGGTGAAAGCTGGTGAAGGCCTCCATATGAACGATGGGCTTGTTGTAGATGTGGGCCGCGGCCGCAGTCTCCTTGACCACCCACAGAGGCGAATCGGGGCGGAAAGGCCAGAACTCGCCACGCACGCTGTCAATCGCGCCAAGAGCAGTCAAGGCGCACACAGGCACCTGATGTACGGGAGGCCCGGGGCCGCCTGCTTCCGAATGCAGGCCCAGGCCGACCTTATGCGCCTCATCCACGGCTGCGCGGTAGTAGGCATCCACGACCACTTCGCCCAAGGTCTTGCGATAGTCGAACAACACGCGGCTTGCCAGTTCGCGGCTGACGATGCGTGCGCCGCTGAGCAGGGGCAGGAAGGGAGCAAGATCGTAACCGCGACGCCGCCGGAACTCATCGAGAAAGTTCTCGCTCCACAGCATGCCGCGCACCTCGTAGCTGGCCAGGTAAAGTTCGTGCAAGGCCGACTTGCGGAAGTCGCCGACGGCCGGGCTCAATCGGCGCACGACCTCGCGAATGTATCGCCGCGTGACCTCCCCACTGAGATGATCCGTAGCCAGTCCGTCGGAGTTGGGACTGGGGACCTTGAGCCGCTCACCCGTGTTGGCGAGGCCGTAGCGGATCAGCAGCCAACGACCGGCGGGCACGCTCCAATGCAAGCGGCCGGCCTCCAGATGCTTATCCAATCGCACAATCTGATCGAGACTCCGGACCGCGAAAGCAGGTAGGGGGCTCGAAGCCCAGCATCGCGCCGGACCCTGCCACTGGCCGTCGTGCAAATTCTCCGCCGCCCAATCGCCCTGCGTGCCGAGGGCGGAGGTATACTCCAAAAGCCTTCCTCCAAGAGAGTGGCGGCGGGCGCGATAGGAAAGCACGGCGTTATAACCCTCGGTCGTCAGAACCTCGAATTCTGCGAGCGCCACTTTGCGTACTTCACCGCCTTCGCCGTCGAGGATGCGGAGCCGAACGTAGCGGGCACGGGCAGGCGGGAAGCGGAACTCCTGGGGCCCGGTGCGCGGTTCCAGCGAGGCGCGCAAGACTTCCCGGAACGCCGGCTCCTCGCGCGAGGTCTCGGAGACGGCCACCACGAAGCGGCGAGCGTAGCGGTGCCCGGTGGCGCGGTTTTCGACGTTGTAGAGAACGACCCGGTCCACAAGGCGGGGCAGGGGTTCCTCGAGCTCGAACAGAAACTCGAAGCCTGTAAGCAGCTCAGGATCCCTGATGGCGAGCAGTGCGAGGTCGCGATAAAAGAGCGGACGCCCCTGGGCGTCGCGAGGCGCCTGCGCGGGGATCTCCGGCGCGGGCAAGAGCGCGTCGAATTCCTGAGGGCCCTGCAGTTCGAGGTGCGACTGTACAAGCGTCTTACTTGCCTCGTTCGGGGTTACCCAGGAGGCTCCCATGTCCCAACTGCTCGAAACCGAGAGCTGGACCTTCATTCCGAGCTCGCCTGCGACCTTAACCACCCGGGCGATGTCAGCCACCGAACCCGGACTCAAAAATTGGGGACCGGCGGGGGGACGCGTGGCGGCGCTGCCCCTGGCACCCATGTCAAAGAGCGTGAGGCCCGTAACCCCGGCGCGGCGGTACTCGGCGAGTTCCTTTTCGACCCACTCACGGTTGAGGTAGCCGTCGAGAAGCAGGAAGTAAATCCACGGCCGAGCTTCGGGAGGCGGGTCGCGGAAACCGGCTTCGAGGGGATCCGTGAGCGCAGGGCCGGCCAGCGAGGCCAACCAGAGGGCGGCCAGCACAATGGCGAAGAGGATGGCTGCGCGCATTCCGTGGTACATTGAAGTCCGAGTCGTAAGAGCCGTGCAAGGGGAAGGAGAGCGGCGGCGCCTGTCTCGCAATACGAGACGCGCGATGCCCGCGCGTGTTTTGCTCAACGGGCGCGCCACGCAGGGCGGCGGCCGGACGGGCGGCGGCGACTTCCGCCGGCCGACGCCGCCCACAGACCTGGTGCAGGCGGTCGACCGCGCCTGTGAATTGCTCAAAGCCTTCCAGGACGAAACCGAAAAAGCGTCTTTGCAAGTCCTCGCGGCGCGGACCGGATTGCATAAGGCGACGGCCTCGCGCCTGCTGCGGACCCTCATTCATAAGGGGATGGTGGAGAGATTGGAGGGAGGGTGCTTTCGCAGCCTCGTGCGCATGGTTTCCCACAGGCGCCATCGCATCGGCTTCGCGACGCGCGGAATGGACACTCCCTTCGCCCGGGATGTGGCCTCCAGCCTGCACCGCGCGGCTGAACGGGCGGGAATGGAGCTGTTGGTGCTGGACAGCCACCGCAGTCCGCAGAAAGCTCTGAGAGATGCGGAGAGGTTGGTCCGCGAGGGCGTGGAGCTGGTGGTGGAATTTCAGAGCCACGAACGCGTGGCGCCCCTCATTGCGGCGCGATTCGTGGAGGCCAAGGTCCCGATCATTGCCGTGGAAATTCCTCATCCAGGCGCGGTGTACTTCGGCGCCAACAACTACGAAGCGGGTCTGATGGGCGGCCGCGCGCTGGGCAAGTGGATCCGGGAGCACTGGGCCGGCGAGCTGGACGCAATTCTGCAGATCTTCGAGGAAAGGGCCGGCGCCGTGCCCCGTCTGCGCGTGAGCGGCATGCTCGAGGGTTTGCTGGAGACTCTGCCTTCCGCGCGGAGCGTCCCGCGATTTCAGGTGGATGGCAGGGGTTCCTTTGACTGCACGCTGGAGGTCGTCCGCCGGCGCCTGCGCCTGCTCTCGCCCTCTCGCACGGCAGTGCTGGCCTGTAACGATCCGTCCGCCTTAGGAGCGATCCGCGCATTCGAGGAAGCCGGACGCGCCGAGCTCTGCGCCGTCATGAGCCAGAACGCGACCCTGGAGGCTCGCAGCGAGCTGCGCCGGCGCCGCACGCCGTTGGTGGGCTCGGTGGCCTACTTCCCAGAGCACTACGGGGAACAGATCATACGGCTGGCCCGTCTGATCCTGACGGGCAAGCCGGTGCCCCCCGCCACCTACACCCGGCACGCTCTGATCACGCGGGAGAACGTCGACCGCTATTACCCGCTGGACCGACTGATGTCGGATTAGGCCTGCGTCTCGTATCGTGAGACGCAGGCCTCGCGCGCTTCCAGCCTGGCGCCGCCCTTCGGGCCGGCCGTAGGATCTTGCCGAGAGGTGGAGGAAGCATGCGAAGGCTACTGCCGTGGCTGCTAGGAGCAGCCCTAACCGTCTCCGGCCAGACCATCTCCAGCTCGATCGTGGGATCCGTGGTCGATTCCACCGATTCGGCTGTGGTGGGGGCACGACTGACCCTGACGCAGGTTGCGACGGGCTTGCAGAGGCAAGCGGAGACCGATGCCCAGGGCAACTTCGTTTTTAGCAACCTGGATCCGGGCGAGTACACGCTCTCCGCGGAAGCTGCCGGGTTTAAACGCCTGGAACGCAGGAATCTGGTGCTGAGCGCCGCCGAGCGGCTGGGCTTGGGCAAGCTCGTGCTCGAACTCGGCAGTTTGGTAGAAACCGTCACCGTAACCGCGCAGGGAGCACTTGTGCAGACCGCCAGCAGCGAGCGCGCCGGCCTCATCAGCTCGGACCAGATTCAGAACCTGCTCACGCGCAGCCGCAACGTCATGTCCCTGCTCTCGCTTCTACCGGGCGTTGTGGACACCGCCGACGGCGCCGTGGACGCGCTGACCCGGACCTTCAACATCTACGTGCAGGGCAACCGCCGCAACGCCAACAGCATTTCCATGGACGGCATGGTGCTGAACTCGTGGGGGTTGGGTTGGGCGTACGACGTAGCCATCAGCCAGGACGCCGTGGCCGAGGTGAAAGTCCTGCTGAGCAACTACCAGGCGGAGTACGGGCGACGCTCGGGAGCCAACGTAGTACTTATCGGAAAATCCGGCACTCGGGAGTTCCACGGTCTGTTCTCTTATTTCAAACGACACGAACAGTTCAACGCCAACGATTTCTTCCGGAATCGCATCGGCCAGCCTAAGGCGCGATACCGATACCACACCTGGACATACAACATCGGGGGGCCGGTTTACATTCCGGAGAGGTTCAACAAGGACAAGGACCGGCTGTTCTTCTTTTGGAATCAGGAGTTCTGGCCGCAAGAGTCGCTCATCACCGGCCGCATCACCGTGCCCACGGAACTCGAGAAGAGCGGCAATTTCTCGCGGACCCTCGATTTGAATGACGCATTGATCCCGATACGCGATCCCTTCGCCGACCGACAGCCCTTCCCGGGCAACATCATACCTGCCAGTCGGATCAATTCCGACGGTCAAGCTTTGTTGAAGGTTTTTGATCCGCCCAATTTCTTCGATCGGACCATCTCCAAGGGAAACTACAACTACGTCTTCGACACGCCGGTTTCGAAGCCCCACCGGATGACCACGCTGCGCCTGGACGCCAATATCAGCCCGAACAATCGTCTCTCGTTTTCCTACCACGACTATTACAACAAGCAGACAGGCAAAATGGGTCTGGATACCGTGGGCAGCAACTGGCCGCAGTTCGAAAAAGGCTACTTCTTCCGCGGCCAGAGCTTCATCGGCCGTCAGACGCTGGTAATCTCCCCTACCCTGATCAGCGAGGCCACGCTCGGGTTCACGCGCAGACCACAAAGAAACACGGTGATCCAGGAAGCTCTGCGCCGAAACCAGCGGGCGACCGTCGGCTTCAAGGCGGGCCAGTTCTACCCGCAAAATAACCCGCTGGACATTATCCCCAACGCCTATTTCGGCGGGGTGCCGAACGCCGGCTACCTGTTTCAAGAGGGACGGTTCCCATTCTTCCAAAACGGGAAGGTGCCGAGCGCTACCTGGACGTTGACCAAGACCCTTCCGGGGCATACGGTGAAAGCCGGGATCACGGCCGACCTCGTCAGGTATCACACCAATACGTCGCCCCTTATCTTCGGCGAGTTCCGGTTCGACCGCAACACGGTCAACCCGCTGGATACGAACTACGCCTATTCGAATGCCATCCTGGGAGTCTTCAGCACCTATCAGGAGTCCAGCTTCCGGCCAATGAACCGGGGACGGCAGGCGGCAATCGAGTGGTTCGCGCAGGACAGCTGGAAGGTTACGCGACGGCTGACGTTGGAATACGGCATGCGCTTTCACTGGATTGGGCCGATGTATGACGCCAAAGACATGCTGGCTACGTTCAGCTTCGAGAAATTCGATCCCGCACGGCAGCCGCGGTTGATCGAGCCGGCACTGGTAGGAAATACCCGGAGGGGCTACAACCCGGTAACCGGCGAGTATGTTCCGGAGGCGATGGTGGGCGCCATCGCCGGCGGCGCAGGCGATCCGTTTAACGGAATGCTGGTGGTGAAGGACACGCCCGGCTATCCCCGAGGCCTGTACCAGCACCGCGGGGTGCACCTGGGTCCGCGTTTCGGTTTCGCGTGGGACGTGTTCGGCGACGGACGAACCGCAATCCGCGGCGGGTTCGGCATGTACTACAACCACCCGGGCTGGTATACTTATCGCGAGTTCGTCAGTCAACCGCCGCTCGTGGTCACGCCGACCATTTATTACGGACAGATTTCGACCCTGCTTTCTTCCGCGGGTGTGATCTTCCCCCAAAGCGTGCTCGCAGCCGACCGCCATTCGAAGACCCCGAGCACGTTAAATGCCAGCCTGTCGATCCAGCAGAAGCTGCCCTTCGGAACGGTGCTGGACCTCGGTTACTCGAACTCGTTGTCGCGAAACCTGTTCTGGCAGAGGCAACTGAACCCGGTGCCGCTGGGAAGGCGCTTCGATCCCGCTTACCACGACCCGACCAGGCCCGGCACGGCCCTGCCTACGGCGTTCCTGACGCCTATCCGTGGCTATACGAGCATCGTGCAGAGGGAGGCGGCTTCTTCCTCGAACTACCACTCCCTGCAAGCCACGGCGAACCGGCGCTTTGCACGCGGGTTGCAGTTCGGCGCGTCGTGGACGTGGTCGAAAGCCATGGACTTCGTCGACGACGACGACTCCGGGCCCATTGCGCCCTTCGTTTCGCCGCGGGTTTGGCAGTACGGGTTGGCCTCGTTCGACCGCACGCACGTGCTGAAGCTGAACTGGATCTGGGACATTCCAAAGACTCCCTGGCGAAACCCCTTCCTCAAAGCGGCCTTGAACGACTGGCAGCTCTCCGGGATCGCCAGTTTTATCAGCGGCGCTCCGCTGGGCATCGGTTGGAGCTCAGTGACCGGGGTGGATGTGACGGGCACTCCCAGCCAGGGTGCGAGGGTGGTGGTGACCGGCAATCCGGTGCTGCCCAAAAGGGAGCGGACTTTCAGCCGCAACTTCCGGACCGAGGTCTTTCGGATGCCCGCGGTGGGGACCCTGGGCAACGCGGCCAAGACCCTTATTCGGGGGCCCGGCATCAACAACTGGGACGTAGCGCTGTTCAAGAACTTCCCGATCCGGGAGCGTGCGCGCATCCAGCTTCGCTGGGAGATGTACAACGCCTTCAACCACACGCAATTCTCCGGACTGGACACCAGCGCGCGCTTCGACGCCCAGGGTCGGCAGGTCAATACGCGATTCGGGGAATTCGTTTCCTCCCGCAGTCCGCGCATCATGCAATTGGCGGCGAGGTTCGAATTTTAGGGCCCCGCCTGCAACCCGGCGGCGCACGTCGAGCTTGGTGAACTTACCGGCGGAGGCTGTGCGCCGCCCGGGAGCCCGGGAAAAGCCCGGACGCGGAGGCGAAAGCTACCGACATGAGAAGACGGGATGTGCTGAAAGTTCTTGGCGCAGGGACGGGCCTGATCGGAAGTTGGCCCGCCACGGCGCAGCAGGCAATTCCCTCTCAAACGCTCAATTACTCATCCGTACCTGCCGTTTATCCCGGCGACGCGGAGGCCTACTTCACGGAACGCAGACTCGGCGCGCTCGTGGATCTCGCCAAGCCGCTCCCGAAAGTTCGCCATGAGGTGGTCGCGTACAATTACCCATGCTGGCATCCCTGCTCCTGGTTTCAGAAGTATTTCGGCGAAGGCTGGACTCAGTTCCAATCATTGAGAGACGCGCGGCCGCTTTATCCCGGACATCTTTATCCGAAGCATCCTTTGTGGGGCGAGTACAACGAGGCGGACCCGGTGTGGGCCGAGCGGGAAATCGAGACCGCCGCCGACTACGGCATCGATGTCTGGATGATCTGCTGGTACTGGCATGAAGGAGTGCAGCGCTGCCATGCGCAACTGGAGCAGGGATTCCTGAAGGCCCGCAACCGCCATCGCCTGAAATTCGCGCTGATGTGGGCGAATCACGACTGGAGCAACCACTGGCCGGCCACGTCGGAAGGCAGAACGGCCCTCATGTCCCGCCAGCGGCATAGCGAAAAAGACATGATCAGGGTGATGGATTACTGCATCGAGCGCTATTTCCGTCACTCGAATTATTGGCGGATCGGCGGAGAACCGGTCTTCGGCATTTATTCCATCGACTCTCTGCTGCGAGACCTGTCCGAAGAGGAGTGGAAGAGGATTGCAGCTCTGATGCGGGAAAGAGTAACCAAGGCGGGTCTCGGCGGCTTGCATCTCCAGGCGAGTTCCGTCAGCCCGCGCTACGCGACGAAGTTGAAGGAACTCGGATTCCAGAGCGCCACGCTGTATCATGCGCTGACCCCGCTGCTTTCGGGCGTGCCGCCGGGCGGCCGCATTCCTTACGGAAAGGCGGCCGCCGAGGCCGTTTTGTACTGGCGGAAGCTCCGTAACTTGTGTTCCGTGCCGTTCTTTCCGTGCTGCTCGGTGGGATGGGACAACAGCCCGCGCGTCGGGCGAAGCGCCAGGATGGTGACTCAGCGCACGCCGGACCAGTTCGAACGGCTCATGATCGCCGCCAAATACTTCCTGGCGGAAACCGAGACGGTACCGCGGATCGTGTTTCTTTCGTCGTGGAACGAGTGGACGGAGGATCACGTGCTGCTACCCGATACGGTCTACGGCTACAGCTATCTGGAAGCCGTCCGGCGGGTGTTCGGCGGCGGATGAGAGTTTCGGAGACCCGCGGTTGCGGCCTCCGCCCGAATGGCGGTGACGAGGCCGGCCCCTGTGCGGGTATATTTCCGCACTGGTCCGGGGACAACGAGGTCATTTGAGTCGAATTATGAAAAACCTGGATAATAGCGCAAGCGGAATCTGCTCTACGACCGATACTTTGTACCATTCTGCACCGAGAATCCCGCGGCGGAAGCCGCTGACAGCACGCGTGGGACTGTTCGGAGTCGGCCACCACACCTACTGGGGCCAGTTCGAAGGTCTGCGGGAGGAGATGGAGGCGAAGATCGCCGTTTTGGAGCGCAGGCTCGCGGCCCATCAGGTCGAGGTCAAGAACTTCGGTCTGGTCGATTGCGCCAAGGCGGCCTATGCGGCGCGCGACCGCATGCTCGCCGAAAACCTGGACCTTGTCTTCTGCGACATGGTCACGTACGCGACGTCCGCCACCTTCGCCGCCATCGTCAGGGACCTGAACGTGCCGATCGTTCTGGCGGCCTTGCAACCGCTCAAGGCCATGGACTACCCGCGCGCTACGACGCGCATGCAACTGGCCAACGACGATTTCTGCTCGGTGCCCGAATTCACCGGCGTGGCCATCCGCCTGGGCAAACAACCTCCGCCCGTGATCCTGGGTACGCTCGACGCCGATCCGTTGGCGGAAGCGGAGCTGGCGGAGTGGTGCCGGATTGCGCATGTGCTGCACGATCTGAAGCGCGCCCGTATCGGCCATTTCGGTCATCCCATCGAGCACATGCTGGACATGCAGACGGACCAGACGGCGCTCACGGCGGCCTTCGGTTGCCACATCGTGCAGACGGAAGCCGACGATCTGCTGCGGCACTACCGGCAGGTGACCGACGCCGAGATAGACGCCAAGAAGCGCGCGATTCTGGAGGTCTTCGACACCCCCGATCCCGGGGCCGATCCGATCACGAGGCGACTCACGGCGGAGGACCTCGAGATGTCGGCGCGCGTAGCCGCGGCTCTGGAACGCTTCATCGAAGAGTACGAGCTGGACGGGCTTGCTTACTACTATGAAGGAGAGCCCGAGAGCGAACTAAGAGCGGTCATGAGCAGCCTGATCGTGGGGAACTCGCTGCTGACGGCCGCCGGGTTCCCGATGTGCGGGGAGTCGGATCTGAAGACCTGCATTGCCATGCTGATCATGGACCGGCTGGAGATGGGCGGCAGCTTCGCAGAGTTCCACCCCATCGACTTCAACGAAGGCTTCGTGCTGGTGGGTCATGACGGGCCGCATCACCTGAACGTGGCCGAAGGTCGTCCTGTGTTGCGGAGTCTCATCAAGTATCACGGCAAACCAGGCAGCGGAGCCAGCGTCGAGTTCAAGCTCAAGGAAGGACCGATCACGATGCTGGGCCTCGGCGTCAAGCGTGACGGCCGCTTCAAGTTCATCGTGGCCGAGGGCGAGAGCGTGCGCGGCCCGATTCCGGCCACGGGCAACACCAACACGCGCGGCTTCTTCAAGCCCGACGTGCGTACATTCCTGAAGCGCTGGGTGGCTGAAGGGCCGACGCACCATTTCGCGCTGGGCGTGGGCCATGGCGCCACGACGCTCGAAAAACTCGCCGGCGCTCTGGGTCTGGAAATTGCCGTCGTGGCCCGGGGGAGCGATTAGTGGGCAACCACGGCCGCAGGCTCTGGCCGGCCGCGGCGCTGCTGGCCGGAGCCTCCGCGCTGAACTTCTTCGATCGCCAGGTGCTGTCGGTCCTGGCGCCCGTGGTGACCACCGAACTCTGCATGAGCAACGCCGACTACGGCCGAGTGGTCTCTGCCTTCACGCTGGCCTACTCTTTCACGTTCGCCGCCGCCGGCCGATTGATCGATCGCGTGGGAACGCGAATCGGTCTCGGCCTCTCGGTCGCCTTCTGGTCTCTGGCGAGCGCGCTTCATGCCGTCACGAGGAGCGCCTGGCAACTTGCGGTCTTCCGCGCAATGCTGGGCGTAGGAGAAGGCGGTTGCTTCCCCGGGGTCGCTCGGGGCGTGGTGGAGACGTTCCCCCAACGGCAACGTGCACTGGCCATGGGCATCGCCACCACGGGCGCCTCCGCGGTAGGGGCGGTCGTCGCTCCGCCGTTGATCGCGTGGTCCGCCGCGCAAATCGGTTGGCGCGGCACCTTTCTGGGCACCGGTCTGCTCGGCGCATTATGGACGATAGCCTGGTGCCTCCTCTACAGGTCCAGCCCAGCCCTCAGCCAGGCGAACGGGGCCGCGGCTCACGGCGGCCGTGCAAATGCATCCTGGAGCCTCCGGAAGCTGCTGGCGCAGCGCACGGTGTGGGGCTTGCTGCTCACGCGCTTCCTGCTTGATCCGGTCTTTTATGTCTACATGTTCTGGATCCCGCAGTACCTGCACCAAGACCGAGGAGCATCGCTCGATCAGATCGGGCGGCTGGCCTGGATTCCGTTCCTGACGCTAGGCGTCTCCTCCTGCCTGGGCGGCGCGCTTTCGGACGCGCTAGTGCGCCGGGGGTGGCCCGCGGTGCGGGCGCGCAAGCTCGTCATGGGCGCTGCCGCAGCCTTGACCCCTCTATCCATCCTCGCCGTCTGGGCGCCGTCGGCGCTGCTGGCCGTTCTTATGCTCGGCATTTTGCTCCTTGCCCACGGCTTCTGGATGACGAACTACATGACGCTCACCACGGACGTGATCCCGACAAGCGCAGTAGCGGGCGTGGTTGGGCTGGCCGGCATGGCAGGAGGTCTGGCGGGATTCGGGTCCAATCTTGTCGCGGGATACGTCGTGGACGTGCTGGGCTTCGCGCCTGTCTTCGTGACCTGTGGCCTGCTGTACCCGGCCGGCTTCCTGCTGATCCTGTTGCTGGTGCGCCCGCGACCGATCTCAGCCTGCTGAACGGCTGTCGGGGCAGGTTCCCCCATCGCCGCCCACGTGCAGAGGGCACGTGGGCGGCTCGTGCGCCGTTCCGCATGGTGAAACCGGATCAGCAGGGGCACGCAAGACGCTTCAAGGAGACGGGGCGCGCCAGGCGGGCTATGGTTCCACGTGGCGGAATTCTTCGCCCTCCCCCTTCGGCCTCTTGCAAACGCGCTCTCAGCCGACGTAGGGTTGTGCACTGAGGCTTACTTGCCATGCCTCCAGGTTGGAGATGCCCGATCGTGCTGCTGCCCGCCGCCCTGCTCTCGGCAGCCACGATCACCGGAGAGCTCAGGCAGTGGCACAAGGTGACCCTTGTCTTCGACGGTCCAAAGGCGGACGAAGCCGGCACCCCCAACCCGTTCCTGCATTACCGTCTCGACGTGACTTTCACCCAGGGCAACAGGGTATACACCGTCCCCGGGCATTTCGCGGCCGACGGCCATGCGGCCGAAACCGGAGCGACCTCGGGCAACAAATGGCGCGTGCACTTCGTGCCGGATGCGCCCGGGCGGTGGGAATACCGCGTCTCCTTCCGCGCCGGCACCGATGTGGCCGTAAGTTCGGATCCGAAGGCAGGTCGACCCCTGCCGCCTGACGGGCAGGGCGGCTCGTTCACGATAGCGCCCACGGACAAGATCGGTCGCGACCACCGCGCCCGCGGTATGCTCCGTTATGTCGGCGAGCACTACCCGCGCTTCGCCGGCACGGGCGAATACTTCATCATGGTGGGGACCCAGAGTCCCGAGAACTTTCTCGCCTATTACGAGTTCGACAACACGGTGGATCACCTCGGCGCCGCCCGAAAGGGGATGCCGAACCTGGATGGTTTGCATCACTACGAAGCCCACGTGCGCGACTGGCGACCGGGCGACCCGACCTGGCGTGGCGGCAAAGGCAAAGGCATCATCGGAGCACTGAACTACCTCGCCGCCAAAGGCATGAATACCTTTTACACTCTCACCATGAACGTGAACGGGGACGGACGCGACATTTATCCCTGGACCAGTTACTACGAGCGGGCGCGGTACGACGTATCCAAGCTCGACCAGTGGGAAATCGTCTTCTCCCACGCCGATCGTCTCGGGCTCCAGATCATCCTGGTCACGCAGGAAGAGGAAGGCGAGCAGCTGTTAGGCAAAATGAGCGCCCTGCGCAAACTATACTACCGTGAGCTCATTTCCCGCTTCGCGCACCACCACGCCCTGATCTGGGATATCGGCGAAGAGATAGACCGCTGGCGTTACTTCACTACCGAGGACATCAAGGATATTTGCAATTACATCGCGGCATTGGATCCCTACAAGCATCCCATCCAGTATGTGCAGTGGAAGGCCGAGCTTTTTCCTGACGAGAAAACGTTCGGTCGGCTTCTGGGTTTCCCCAATTTCCACGCCATAGGCATGCAGCATGATCCCGAAAATACCCGCGCAGAGACCATAAAATGGCTGGAGGCATCGGCCCGCGCCGGTCACAAATGGCTGGCGGGGCTGATCGAAATGAACCCCGGCGTCGTACCGGACGCGCAGGATTATTGGCACGACAAGGCGCGCAAGCTGTCCATCTGGGGCAACCTGATGGCGGGCGGCTTCGGGACGATTTTCTACTTTATCGGCTCGCACGACGACTTGAATTGCGAGGACTTCCGCACGCGGGACCACCTGTTCGACCTGATGCGCTACGCGCACGAGTTCTTCACCCGCTCGCTGCCCTTCCACAGGATGCGGCACCGCGACGAGCTGACGCCACAGCTCGGCGACTACGTATTCGCGAGGGAAGGCGAAATCTACGCCGTCTACCTGCCGGAAGGGGGTACGGCGGATCTCGACCTGCGCGGAGTCCGCGGAACCTTCGAGGTCCGGTGGTACGACCCGCGCTTCGGAGGCGACCTGCAGGAGGGGACGGTAAGGACGGTCGAGGGCGGCGGCCTGCGCGGGCTGGGCATGCCTCCGCGCGATTCCGATAAGGACTGGGCGATCCTAGTCCGGCGCGCAGGCGGGAAGGAGCGTTGATGTCGCAAACTCTGGCGCTGCTTCACACCAGTTGGGTGCTGGCGCCGGTCTTCTCGCGCCTTTGTGAGGAGATGATGCCGGAGGTGGCCGTCTTCCACATGGTCGACGAGAGTCTGATCAAGAACACGATCGCGCGGCACGGCGTCGACAAGAACACCATCGAGCGCGTCCTCATGCTGTTGGCCTGCGCGCGGGGCGGAGGCGCCGATGTGGTCTTGGTCACCTGCTCTTCGATCGGACCTGCGGTGCCCGTGGCGCGACAGGTTTTCGATTTCCCCATCCTGCGGGTGGACGAGGCCATGGCCGAGGAGGCGGTGCAGCTGGGTTCACGCATCGGCGTACTGGCCACGCTGTCGACTACACTAGAACCTACCGTGAACCTGCTCAAGGAAATGGCGGCCGCGTGCTCGCGGTCGATCGAGGTCGAGTCTCACCTGTGCGACGGGGCTTTCGACGCGCTGTTGGCGGGCGACAACGACACGCACGATCGGATGGTACGCGAAGCCCTGCTGCGGCTGATGCCGCGTGTGGACGTAGTGGTGCTGGCGCAAGCCTCGATGGCGCGGGTCGTCAAGAGCATGCCGGCCCACCTGCTGACGCGGCCCGTGCTTTCCAGTCCCGAGCCGGCCGTGCGCCGTGCTCGTGAGATTCTCAGCCGGCCCGTAGTGCTGCGCGGCTCATGAAGACGGGCCTGCGCAGGCGTCACATTGTTTTGGCGCTGCTGGCGGCGCTGGCGATCATAACCTTCCTCGACCGCCTGGCCATCGCGGTGGCGGGCCCGCGCATTCAGGCCGAACTGAACATCCCGGCGCACCTGTGGGGATGGGTGCTGGGTTCCTTCGTGCTTGCTTACGGCATCTTCGAGATCCCCACGGGGGCCATGGGAGACCGCATCGGACAGCGAAAGGTTCTGGCGCGCATCGTCTTGTGGTGGTCGACCTTCACCGCCCTGACCGGCGCCGCGCGAAGCTTCGAGGCGCTGGTCGTGGTCCGCTTCCTGTTCGGAGCAGGCGAGGCGGGAGCGTTCCCTAACGCCTCGGGCGTCATCGCCCGGTGGTTTCCTGTGCGCGAAAGGGCGCGGGCGCAAGGGATTGTGTTCTCCGCCAGCCGACTGGGAGGCGCGCTGACGCCGTTGCTGGTGGTTCCGCTGCAAGCCGCGATCGGTTGGCGCGCGACGTTCATGATCCTCGGACTGGTCGGCGTACTGTGGGCTGCGGTATGGTTGCCCTGGTATCGCGATGATTGCCGGCAGCAGCCCGGCATTACCCCCGAGGAGATCGAGGAGATCGGACCGCCTGCGGCGAGGGCGCATGATGAAAGTGTGCCCTGGCGGCAACTGATGCGTGCGCGACAGCTCTGGCTGATCGCGGCCATGTACTTCTGTTACGCCGCGGGCCCGTGGTTTTACTTCTCCTGGTTCCCTACATACCTGATGCGCGGCGCGGGTTTCAGCGAGCGCGAGATGGGATGGTTCGCCACCCTGCCCTTCCTGCTGGGTGCGGCCGGAAGCCTGGCCGGCGGCGTAGCCGGTGACCGGCTCGTGCGGCGCTGGGGATTGCGCGCGGGACGCCGGCGTATCGGCGTAGGCAGCCTCCTGGCAGGCTCTTTGTCGGTGATTCTGCTGGCTCTGAGCAGGCACAAGGCGTGGGTGATCCTACTTTCGGCGCTGGGATTCGGGATCATCGACCTCATGCTGCCCTCGGCGTGGGCCGTTTGCCTGGACGTGGGCGCCGCGTACGCGGGCATCGTGACCGGCGTGATGAACACGGCGGGCCAGGCCGGAGGCTTCCTCTGCACCGTGCTGTTCGGCTACATCGTTCGCGCTACGGGAAGCTACCGCGCCCCGCTGGGACTGGTGGCGGGCATGCTCGCTTGCGGAGCGGGTCTGTTCGCCCAGATCGATCCTACGCGCTCCCTGCCGGCGGAACGAGCGGCAGCGGTGAAGGAGGCACGATGAGAGCCGCATGGTACGCGGCATGCGCGCTCTGGCTGGGGGGCCTGCTCTTCGCCCAGCCGAAAGTGGACGAAGGCACGCGATTTCTGGTCAAGCTTGGCGACACGCTCGATACCCGAATCACCCGGCCGGGCGAATGTGTGAGGGCGGTAGTGATTTCGCCGATGTCGCTGCGCGGCGCGAGGCTGGAGGGCTTCGTAGATCAGGCCGAAGGTCCGCGGCTGCGTTTCAGCTTCCGCACGCTGCGCCTGGCAGAGCACACCGTGCCCATCCATACCGAGATCACGGGCGTGGTCAACTCCAAGGGCACTGCCGCCCGTGACGACCTGAACCAAGTCGTGCGGATCGAGAAAGGCACGATCGTGGCGCCGGGAGAGGCGGTCGCCATCCACGAGGGAGCCGAGATCCGGCTTGTCGGGGGCCCGCGCTGAAACGGCTCAGCGCCGGGCGTGGAGAACCGCGCCCAGGAAGTCCGGGTGGCGGATCTGCGCGTCCTTTCAAGATGGCTCGGTCCCTTCAAGCCACCCTTGAGGTGCGTGGGCGCGGCCATATGCGCGCACCCGGAACCGCTCCGTAGGAACCACCCTTGGCTAGTCGGTACGGCGCCGGCCTCGCGGCCCGGCGGCGCCGGGACGAACGGTTGACGCCGCGTTCCGCATCCTGGAACAATGGTGTAACGCCATGGCCGCCGCAGCCGACGAAGTACAGGCCGTACTCCGGGCCTGCGACCTGCTAAAAGCCTTTCGGTACCGCGGCGAAGTACTCGGTCTGAGGGAACTCGCCGCGAGGACTGGTCTGAGCAAGACCACGGTCTTTCGCCTCATGCGCAGCCTGGCCAAAGGCGGGCTGGCCGAACGGGTCGAGAAAGGCGCCTACCGCAGCCTTGTGGCGCCGCCGTCGAACCGCGTGGTGCGATTGGGATTCGCCGCTCAAACCGATTCGGAGTTTTCGCGGCAGGTGGCGCAAGGCATGGAGCGCGCCGCCGCGCGCGAGGGCGTCCATCTCATCACGGTTAACAACCGTTACAGCGCGCAGGCTGCGCTTCGTAACGCCGATCTGCTCATCCGCGAGGGCGTGGATCTGGTGATCGAGTTCCAGACCTACGAGCGCGTGGCACCCATCATTGCCTCCAAGTTCCTTGAAGCCAACATTCCCGTGATCGCGCTGGAGATCCCGCACCCCGGAGCGACCTATTTTGGGGCCAATAACTACCAGGCGGGCCTGATCGGCGGCCGCGCCTTGGGCCGCTGGGCCAAAGCGCACTGGAAGGGCGAAGTCGAACAGGTTCTGCTGCTGGAGCTGCCGATCGCCGGCAGCCTGCCGCAGTTGCGGATCGCCGGTTTCCTGGCGGGCCTTCGGCAGGAGCTGCCCGGCATTGACCGGGCCGTCATCACGCATCTGGACGGCAAGGGCGGCTTCGAGCGGAACCTGGAGGTAGTGCGCAAGCACCTGCGGCGCAGCCCGAGGCGGCGCACGCTCATCGGGGGCATCAACGATATGGCTGTACTGGGCGCCATCCGAGCGTTCGAGGAAGCCGGCGCGGGGCACCTGTGCGCGGGTATGGGCCAGAACGGCATCATCGACGCGCGGCTGGAGCTGCGGCGCAAGGGATCGCGCCTGGTGGGCACGGTGGCCTACTTTCCCGAGCGTTACGGGGACGAGGTCATCCCCCTCTCGTTGGGGATCCTTCAGCGCAAACCGTTGCCGTCGGCCGTGTTCGTCAAGCACCAGCTTCTGACGGCGGAGAACGTGGATCTGTTCTACCCGCTGGACGTGAGGCCGCAGGCGGCGCTTTCGAGAGCCTGAGAGCCGTTCCGCAATATGGAACGCGGCCCGAAAGCGCGCGGGCCTGCGAACGCCTTGCAAAGGTCGAGGATGAGCGGCTGCGTTCCGCAGACCCGGACCGGAAGGCTATACGGCAGTCCGGCAGTCTTGCAAAGGTCGAGGATGAGCGGCTGCGTTCCGCAGGGCGGAAATTGCTTTCCCTTAACTAGCCGGCGCTTGTTCCGGCACCCAAGCCCAGATAAGCTGAGGGCGGAGGAACGCTCATGAAAAGCTCACCGGCGCGAAGCGTCGTGCGCACTCTCTGCCTGGCCTTGGTGCTGCTCCCGCTGCCTTGTGCGGCGCAGGAATCCCGCGGCAGCATCGCGGGCACGGTGCTCGACCCGCAAGGGGCGGTAGTTCCCGGCGCGCGTGTAATCGTCACGGAAACCCGCACCAACGTGCAGCACGCCACGGTGACCAACAACACCGGCTTTTTCGAGGTCCCGCTGCTCAATCCCGGGCTTTACTCGGTCAGCGTCGAGGCGGCCGGCTTCAAGAAGGCGACTCGCAGCGGACTCGAGCTGAGCGTGGGAGGCCGCATCCACGTCGAGGTACGGCTGGAAGTGGGTACCCTGAGCGAATCGGTGGAAGTCACCGCAGCGCCGCCGCTGGTCGAAACCCGCTCGGCATCGGGCGGGCGCGTCGTCAGCAGCCGCGAGATCTCCGAGCTTCCCGTCAACTCCATGAATCCCTTCCTGCTGGTGGGGCTAGCAGCGGGGGTGCAATGGACGGGAACGCCGAGCGGCATGCAGCGTGCCTTCGACGTCGGTGCGACCTCAGCCTTCAACGTTGCCGGTAACATCGGGCAGAATGAATACGCGCTGGACGGCGCGCCGGTGACGGGCACGGAACGGCGGGTCGCCTATGTCCCCCCGCTGGATGCGGTAGCCGAATTCAAGCTGGAGACGGCGCCTTTCGACGCCTCGTACGGGCACACTTCCGGAGCGACGGTGAACGTCAGCAGTCGCTCGGGCACCAATGCCTTGCATGGGTCTCTGTTCGATCAACACTGGCAAAACCGCTGGAACGCGACGCCGCACTTCACCCGCCTGGCTTACGAAGCACAGTTGCGCACGGGCGCCAAGAAACCGGGCGATCCCAAACAGCCGAGCGGTCGCTCAAACAACTTCGGGGCCACGCTGAGCGGACCGGTCGGGCTCCCCGGGATTTACGACGGTCGGGACAAGTTCTTTTTCTTTGTAACCTACAACGGCTACGCCATCGACTCGGCGGGGACCAGTGCGCGCTCCGTCCCACAGGAGGCCTGGTATTCAGGTGACTTTTCGGCCATTCAGGCGGTGGACGCCGTCAAGTACACGATTTACGATCCGCGTTCGGCCCGTCAGGAAGGCAGCCGGGTCGTGCGCACGCCGTTTCCGGGCAACAAGGGTGTACCGATCCTGAATCCCGTATTCAACTTCTACGCGAAGATCTATCCGAAACCCACCAACACGCCGGGCTTTGTCACGCCCGAGGGCATCAACAATCATTTCGATCCTTCCATCGGGCAGAAAGACCGGTTCCACTCCGTCCTGAACCGCTATGACTACAACATTTCCGACTCGCAGCGGACTTATTTCCGGTGGCACTGGTCGCGGCGCCACGACAAGACCGGCGATTGGGCCAAGACTACACTGCCCGGCCTGGCCGAGGGCGGCGGCTACCGGGTCAACCTCGGCGGCGCGGCGGGGTATCTCTGGACGATCGGCGCTGCGGATTTGGTCGATCTGGGGGTCAACATCAACCGCTTCATGGAAGGCCTGGAAATTCCCGTCCAGCGCTCGCTGAAACCCACCGACGCCGGATTTCCCCAGTACCTCGATGAGAAGGCCGGGCCCTTCACACAACTGCCGCGCGTCGCGTTTTCCAACCTTCAGTCCATAAGCCGCGAATATCCTTCCAAGTCGAGACGCGGCAAAGGCACCACGTTCGAGATCAAAGCGGGTTTCCACTCCATTCGGGGATCACACACCCTGAAGTATGGGTGGAGCGAGCGGCGTTACTGGCAACCTTTGCTCGACCCTGCGTATTCGGCGGGCTCGTTTAGCTTCTCGAACACGTACATGCGCGCGACCGACGCCACCACCACTGCCGCCAATTATGGTCTGGAGTTCGCAGCCTTCATGATGGGCGTGCCATCGGTCATCACCATAGACACCAACGACTCGGCCTTCTGGTCGAACCGCTACCGCGCCTTCTACCTTCAGGACGAATGGCGTCTATCACGTCGGCTCACGCTGAATGCGGGCCTGCGCTACGAGCGGGAGGGAGGCATTCGCGAACGCTTCAATCGGGGCATCGGCGGCGAGTTCTTTTACGACCTGAAGCTTCCGATCAGCGATCCGGTCGCGGCCGCCTATGCGCGCAACCCCTTGCCGGAGCTGGCGCCGTCGTCCTTCCAGGTGCTGGGCGGCACCGAGTACCTGGGGGTGCGACGGAATGCCTTCACGGCGGGGACCCACAAGCTGCTGCCGCGTGGGGGTGCGGCCCTGCTGCTGGACGAGAAAACCGCCCTGCGCGGCGGCTACGGCTGGTTTTACGACACTCTGAATCCGCTCAACACGGTTCGGCCGAGCCAGTACGGCTACAACCAACCGACCTCGACCGTCATCAGCACGGATAACGGCCTGAGCTTCTGCTGCGGCGTCGGGGCGGCAGGCAACCTGAGCTCTTCCCGTACCCCCATGCACGATCCCTTTCCGGTGCGTGCCGACGGGACCCGCTTCGACATACCTTACCAAAACAGCCTCGGGCCGATTGCCAACGTGGGCCGCAGCTTCACAGCCTACCCTTGGAACTTCAGCCCGGACTGGCAGCAGCGCTGGCGGATCGGCCTGCAACGCCAATTGCCCTGGCAGTTCACGGCCGAGGTGGCCTATGCGGGGGCACGCGCGCGTTTCTGGAATCCGCCGCGGATCAATTATCTTCCCGAGCAGTTCTGGGCCAAGGGCAACACGCGCGTGCAAGCGGTGGACGATGACATGAACCGCAACGTGCCCAACCCGTTCCACATCTCCAACCTCAACGCACTGGCCGGGTCCGCACCTCGGCTCTACCAGTATCTGCGGACCCAGAGCCTGTTCACGTCTTCTACGATCCGGAAGAATGCCCTGCTGCGCAGCTTCCCCCACATGGGCACGCTGACCGGCATCCGTCCAGGCGGAGATTTCGAATCGGCCCGCGCCGTCGACTTCTATAACGACTTTCAGTTGCAGCTCGAGAAACGCTTTTCGCACGGCTTGCAAACGGCCATCCTTTACACCAGGGCCAAGGAGCGCGAGGAGAGCGTCTACCTGAATGAGTTCGATGCGCGGCCCAGTGTGGCGCCTCCCACCGACGTGCGTCCGCACCGCTTCGTCTGGAGCGGCATCTTCGAGTTCCCCTTCGGACGCGGGCGCCGGTGGCTGGCACGCAATCCCCTGCGTTTCCTCGTGGGCGACTGGCAGGCAAGCTGGATCTATCAGTATCAGTCGGGCCCGCCGACCTCGTGGGGTAACCGTTTCTTCTACGGCGACCCCAGCCAGCTTGCCAGGATCGCCCGGCACAAGGAAGTCCACGCCGGTAATATCCATCTGTGGTTCGACCCGGCGATCGCTTATAGGGGCACTGGCGCCGTGCCGGCAGACTTCGTGGGCTTCGAAGGGCGCAGCGCGCTCCAGCCCGGCGCTTTCCACGTGCGCGTGTTTCCCCCGCGCATCGATGCGATTCGCGCCGACGGCATCCGCAACTGGGACCTGAGGCTCCTGCGCAGCTTCCCGATCCGGGAGCAGCTCCGCTTCATCCTGTCGCTGGACGCGTTGAATGCGACCAACCACACGAACTTCGCGGCGCCCGATACCGATCCGACCAGCACGACGTTCGGGCAGGTGCGCAGCCAGCTCGGGTCCAGCCGCGTCTTGCAGTTCAACATGCGCGTGGAGTTCTGATACGGGCAGCTTGGTCGAGCCTCGACTCGAGCCCGAGCGGATGCTCTCCCGAGGCGAGGAGCGAATGGCAACCGGCCGCTGGAAGCGCATGGACGCCGAGCCTCGGACAGGTCTCATTACGCTCCTTCTCTCACCCCCGCCGGGCGGGGGCCTGCGGTTCACCCCGCCGATCACGGGCTCGCCCGGTCCTCCTTGCGCGGGAAAAACACACGGAGCGCAACGGGCGCGCGGTGGTGCGGACCGGAGCAGAACGGCCCTCACGGCTAAGGTCGAGAGCTAGCTACCGAGACCCCGCGAACCTGGTCGGATCGCTTGCCGGAAACCGCACAGTAGAAGTGATACGGGACGCCCCCGTGGTAAAGAAGGGACGGCTTGTGCGTGTAGGTCGAGTCCACGGCACCAGGCGGGCCGACATCCACCAGGATCGTCGCGACCTTTTCCGGACCGAAGGGATCTTTGCCAACGGCTACCGGGTCGCGCGGAACGCCTTTGCCAACCAGGCCGTAACAGAAAAGCACTCCTCGATCGCCGTCGCGCAGGACGCAGGGATCGGCCGCGAAACGTTCATTTCAGCCGGCGGGCGGTGGGGACGATGGGATTTCCTTCGTATCGGATCCGGTGCACGAGGTCCCCTGAAGTAGCCAAGCCGATCTGCTCACGTCATCCGCCGCCCTGCTCCCGCGGCCGAGTCTTGGTTTTGGCGTTGTAAGAAGATACTAAGTGCCCTCGTGCTCCACCAAGCAGGGTTTGTAGAGTCCGCCCCGTTCCCACTCCGCGCCTTCCTCCCGGCGGAGGACCACATCCCCGACCTCCCACAGTGCAACAGGTCGCTTCCCCAACAAAGTCCGATCACGGCCGGCCCGCTCTCGCACCCTAGCTTCGGATAAGCGTGAAAGACGCCGAGGTATCGGCCCTGGACCCTCTTAAGACGGCCGGGCGAGCGTAATTCGTTCTCGCGCAGCATCCAGTTCATGGCAACGTTGTAGCGCGTGACGGGAGACGAAGGATCCCGCCTGAGGATGCAGCCCAATCGCTTCCACTCGGTCAGGTTGCTGCAAGAAGCGAGTGCGGTCCGGTAGGCGACGCCGTGGGGGCCTACGTACAGCATGTAAAAGTTGCCATTGCGGAAAAATACAAACGGGGAATCCACGGCGCGGCTGCCGAAAGCGGCCTCTTCGTTGGAAGGCCCAGCACCGGCTTGCCGTACTTATAAGGCGTCTTCCAGCGAGCGAGACGCGGCTCCCCGGGAGCGCTTCGCTGCGCGGCTGGATCCAGGGCCAATGTCCGTAAGCACTGCCGCCGCGTCTGAGCGTCAGAACTTCCAGGCTGACGCTTCACGCGGGCCGACCTTCCCCTTTGACCGGCTGCCAGAGCGCCAGGGCCCCGCGGAGGGCGCTCGATGCTCCGGCCGTTTCAGCGCCGTCCGCTGCGCCGGACACAAGCGGGGAAGGTTTCTTCGAGCTTGCGCACCTTCGGTGCGGAGTTAGTAACTATATACGGATTGGATGGATTGCGGCGCGCGTAGTCCTGGTGATACGACTCAGCAGGATAAAAGCCTTTGAGCGGCTCCAGGCGCGTGACGATGGGACGGTCGAATACTCGGGCCTGCTCGAGCCGACGTATGTAACTTTCGGCGACGCGCCTTTCCTCGTCGGTAGCATAAAAGATCGCGGAACGATACTGGGGGCCTACGTCGGGCCCCTGCCGATTCAGTTGGGTGGGGTCGTGCGCAACGGCGAAAAAGATTTTCAGTAATTGACCATACGTGATGCGGCGGGGATCGTAGGTGATTCGTACGGCCTCGGCGTGGTTCGTCGTGCCAGTGCTCACCAGCTCGTAACGCGCCGTGCGTGCATCGCCTCCGGCGTACCCCGAAACGACGTCCAACACTCCCTCAACCTGTTCGAAGACGGCCTCGACACACCAAAAGCAGCCGCCCGCGAGGACCGCCGTACGCGGCGCGCCGTCCGCGGGGGTCGGCAAGTCCTCCGCAGGATCGGGAAAGCCGGAGCTGTCGTAGGTAGATCCGGCTGTTTCGCGCGAGCTTTTGCCTTGCGGCGCCATGGCGTCGCCTCCCGTCACAAGCGTTATGACCAGTCCTACGACCCACCAAGGGGTCATGTCCGTCCCTGAAGGTTTGGATGAGCGAGAGGGGCCTGAGGTCGCTAGCGTGGAGGCGCCGAGGCCGGCGGTATGACGTCATCGACCGGGGGTTCGGGCTGTTCGTCCTGGTCAGCCTCAGCCTGGTCGAAGACAATTTCCCAGCCTGAGAAACCATGCAGGTAGAAGCGGGCCACCCGGCCGGCGAGCGTATCGGTTTCGCCCGGCAGGAGGCCGACAACCTGGGGGTAGTAGCCGCCGGGATCGTTCATGATTTTCTTGGGCGTGGTCCACCCCCAAGGGTCGCTGATGTCGGGATTGAAGCTCACGTAGATGCCGGCGGCGGGCCAGCCGGGTTCGCAACAGGCGTGGTTGAGCAGGACCACGTAGGTCTCGAGGTGGGTGTTCCAATGAACCGAGGGGCCCCAAAAGGCGTTGGCGTCGGCGCGCTGCCAGGCCTTGGCTACGGGGAAGATCGGGGTGAGGCGACCGCCGAGGCCGGGCTCGTCCCAGGAACCGTTGAAGAATTTCCAGACCGCGCCCACCGGGTTGCGGCGATCCTCAAAGGCCATTCGGGCGATGCCGATTCCCTGCGAAGCAGCATTGCCCCCGTAATTGCCAAAAAGGAAGTAGAAATATTTTCGTTCACGATCCAAAATTACGGAGAAGTCGCCGTGTCCCCCCGCGAAGAACCCGTTCTTCGCGGAGCAGTCGGGTGGATCGCCTCCGGTAAGAACGAGCCCCAGATCTTGAAAGGTGCGGCCGCCATCGTAGGAAATCAAGGCGCCGATATGCGGAAGGACGAGTTCGTCACCGGGGCAGACGCCGCTCTGTTCGTGGTGGTACCAGGCGTAGATCGTGCCATCGTCGTCCTGCCAGGCGGCCTCGATCCACATGGGGAAGTGCTCATCGCGGTCCACCAGCACCGGCACCGAGCTCAAGGGCGCCAACTGGTGGTTGCCCCAACTCAGAACCGGCGAACCTGCGGAGTTGAAGACATGATACAGCCCATCGCGCCAGAAGACGGGGCTGTTGGAGTCGACTTGGGCAGGCATCCAGCTTTGCGGCGCGGAGCGCAGCCGAGCTGACTGTCCGAGCAGAGCCACCGAAAAACTCAACAGACACAGGCCAACACCCCCCAAGGTTCTCATATGCTGCCTCGCACGTCGATATCCCCCGCCACTAAAGGCGCAGCCATCTGCTCATCCGTTACGATGCAGCCGGATCTCAGGCGGTTTCCAGTTCCTCTTCGAGCAATTGTTTCTGGTAGAGGTCCGCGTAGTAGCCGCCGGCGGCGAGCAATTCGGCGTGGGAGCCTTCTTCGACGATGCGGCCGGCCTCCAGCACGATGATGCGATCGGCTGCGCGGACGGTAGAAACCCGATGCGAAATCAGGATGCTGGTCCTTGCCCGCATCAGGCTCGCCAGACCGCTCAAGATATGCTCTTCGGTCAAAGTATCCACGCTCGACAGGGCGTCGTCGAGAATGAGGATTTGGGGATCGCGGAGGATGGCGCGGGCGATGGCGGTACGTTGCTTTTGTCCCCCAGAAAGGGTGAGACCGCGTTCTCCGATGAGGGTGTCGAGCCCTTGCGGGAAGCTCGCTAGATCGGCTTCCAGCCCAGCAAGCCGGGCGACCTCCCGAATCCGCTCCCGGTCAGCCTCCTCCACGCCGAAGGCGATGTTCTCAGCGAGGGTGGCGCTGAAGAGAAGGGTTTCCTGGGGCACCATACCGATGAGGCGACGCAATTCGGCGGGGTCGAACTCCCGCAGATCCACGCCTCCGAGCAGAACCTGTCCTTCGTCAGGATCGAGCAGACGCGGAATGAGTCGGACCAAGGTGCTCTTACCGCTGCCCGTACGGCCGACTATGGCCACCGTCTCCCCGGCGCGGATAACGAGGTTCAGACGATCCAGGGCGCGGCCGCCGGGATAAATGACGCTCACGTCGCGGAACTCCAGGTCCGCCCGCGCGGGAACACGTTTTGGGTTGGCGGGCGCCGCGATGCGGGGGCGCTCGTCGAGGAGCTCCCGGATGCGGGCGAGCGAGGCCAGGCCCCGTTGCACAAGGTTGATCACCCAGCCCAGCGCAATCATCGGCCAGACCAGCATGGCCATGTAGGTGGTGAACATGACGAAAGCGCCGAGCGTGATGCGGCCGCGCATGACGCCTAGCCCGCCCACCCACAGCACGATGAGGAAGGTCAGCCCGACCAGGGCCTGCAAAAGCGGCAGGAACAAACTGGAGACGCGGGCCAGCCGCAGGCTCTGTGCGATGTAGTCACGGTTGAGCCGCTGGAAACGTGCCAGGTCGGCGTCCTCCTGCACGTAGGCGCGCAGCACGCGGATGCCGGCGAGCGACTCCTGCACGCGGCTGGTGATGTCGGAGAACATGGCCTGAAGCTGCTCGAAACGAACGTGAATCATCCGTCCGAACCGGAAGACGGCGACGCTGACCAAGGGCGCGGGCGTGAGAGCCAAGACGGTGAGTCTCCAATCCACCGAGGCCATGACGCCGACGGCGAGCACGAAGGTAAGCGAGGTCTCGAACCAGTACATGACGCCGGGGCCCAGCATCATGCGAACGGCGTTCAGGTCGTTGGTGGCGCGCGCCATCACGTCTCCGATTCGCACTCGGGCGTAGAAATCCGGCGAGAGCTTCAGCAAGTGGGCGAAGAGGTCATTGCGCAGGTCGTACTCCACGTCGCGCGAGATGCCGATGAGGATGACGCGCATCCAGTACTGGAAAACGCCCTTGATCGCCGCCAGAAAGACCAGCAGCAGGCAAAACCGGAGCAGCGTCGCCATGTGAAAGCGGCTGCCGATGGTATCCACGCCCCACTTGATGACGATCGGCAGCGCCGCGGCGAGCACATCCTTGGCGGCCAGAGCACCAAAGCCGAGCAGCAAGCCGCGACGGTAGGGAACGAAGTAGGGCCGCAGGAATCTCCAGGCTTCTTGCACGGTCTACATCCCCAGGCGCCAGCTCAGCATTTTCAGCCACTCGAGCAGAAAGGTTTTGCGTCCCTGCCGGCTTTGCCACCACCGCTCGGGAAAATCGGGGTCGGCTGCGGCGATGGCTCGCAGTTCCAATTCGGGCGCAACCTGGCGGAAGCAGCCGGCGGCGCGGCGCGTATGGTAGTCGCTGGTGACGAGCAGCACCCGCTTGACGCCCATCGCACGCAATCTGTCGGTGACGATGCGGGCCTCCTCCTCGGTGGATTGCGCGCCGTGCGGGAGGGCGACGAACCAGTCGCGCGGATAACCGTGGCGAACCGCAAAATCGATCGCGGCGTCGGGCTCACTCCAGCCGTAGTACTGGGTGCCGCTGACCAGGACACGCGGCGCCCAGCCCTGGCGAACGAGTTCCGCAGCTCTGAGGATGCGATTGCCGCGCCATCCGCCCGCCAGCACGACGGCCACGTCCGCGGGCATCGGCGGTTCGTTGCGTACCAGGGCCGCGCCCGCCCATCGGAGCCAGATGGGATGGCTGCAGACGATGGCCGCGGCCAGCAAAATGACGATCAGCCAGCGAGCGCGATGCGGGGCAGCGGGAGGCACCGGCTACGATTCGTCGTGGGAGTTTCTCGGATCGAGGTGGCCCACGCTCTTCAGGCGACGATACAAGCGCTCGACCTCGGCTTCGTCTTCGGGGCGGAGCAGGTGGAACCGGGCGGGCGCAGCCCGGGGCTCCGCCTTGGGCGCAGTTCGCTCGCCCCAGTACTGTTTGTACGGGATGCCGTCGATGAGGGCCTCCCGTGCCATGCGCCGCAATTGCCGCAACAGGCCGGCGGCCGACTCCTGATCGCCGGCGTAGATCAGAACAACCTTACTGTCGTCGGCGAGCGTCAGTTGCACGATGAGCGGGGACAACCAGCCGGTGCGATCCACCCGCCGGATGTCGGACCAGCGAATCAGACGTCTCCCGATGACCAGGTGCCTCTCGTGAATTTCGATCGGCGGCTGGAAGGCGAGGAAAAGCAGGATGAATGCGCTTGCCAGCAGCAGCGCAGCGGGGATGAAAGCAGGAGGCCAGCTGACGCCACACCAAGTTGAGAAGGCCGCGAACGCCAGCGCTGCCAGGCCGGCCTTCAGGTATTGACGGGACGGCGTGTAGCGGTCCATGCGCTTCTCCTTCCCCAACTTCAAGCCTACCTTTCCCCGAGCCCGGCGTCAATCGGGACGGCAGAGGCCAGATGCGCCTCACCGGGAGCCCGTGTTAGCATCGGAGCTTGGCCGCCCTGCGGCCGCTTATGAAATCCTCGGAGGTTTAATCGGATGCGTAATTGGAAGCACTTCGTGCTCGTAGCCGGCCTGGCGGTTTCAATCGGTTGGCTCGGTGCGCAGCAGAAGAAACAGCCGCCGGAGAAGATGGTCTTCCCGTCGAAATTTGGCAACGTCACCTTCCTGCACGCCAAACATGTCGAGCGCGAAAAGGGCGATTGTACGGTGTGTCACGACAAACTGTGGCCGCAGGACGCCAAGGCACCGCTGAATTACAAAGAAGGCATGCACAAGCCGGCCGAGGCCAAGAAAACCTCCTGCGCCGCCTGCCACGTGGCGGGAGGAAAGTCCTTCGCCAGTCTTGGAAATTGCAACAAGTGCCACGCCAAGCCGGGCGCCAAGGGGTAACGAACGGTAGTCCGTTCAGGATCGAGCGCGGCAGTCGTTTCCAAAGCGAGCAATGTCCATCCCGGTCTCGATAGGCATCATCGGCGGGATGGGGCCCTGGGTGGATCCGCTTCTGCTCGAGAAGCTGCTTGCCTACCAAGGCTCGCTTGGAATGCGCCGGGATCAAGAGGCGATCCCGGTGCTGCTGGCCCAGATGGCGCCGTTGTTCGCGGACCGCACCATTTATCTGACTCGCAAGGGGCGCCAGGACGCGCCCGAGAATCCGGGGCTGGCCGCGGCGCGCGTGTGCCGACTGCTGGTCGCTGCGGGGGCTCGCGTCGTGGGGATCCCGTGCAACACCTTCCACGCCCCGGACATTTTCGGGGTCTTCCAACGTGCGATCGCGCCGCTGATCGAAGAAGGCGTCGAGGTCGTGCACATGGTGCGCGTCACATGCCAGGAGATCGCGGACCGTTTCCCGGACGTCAGACGTGTGGGCCTACTGTCCACGACGGGTACGTATCAATCCGGCGTCTACGCCGAACCCCTGAAGGAAGCCGGCAAAGAACTGGTCACGCTGCCCTGGGGGGAACGCGAGTTTTCAGCACGTGAGCAATCCGCGCGGAGGGAGGCTATCGTGGCCGGCGAACTGGAGCCTTGGCAAAACGACGTGCACGCCGCCATCGCGAACCCTGAATGGGGAATCAAATCGGGCCTGGGGGCACAGCAGGGTTACCCGACGCCGCGCGCCGTGCTGCGGGCAGCAGGTCAGCGGCTGCGGGCGCTGGGCGCAGAGGTGCTGGTGCTGGCGTGCACGGAGATTCCGCTGGCGCTGGGGCCCGCCGATCTGCCCGGGGTTCCGCTCGTCGATCCCCTGGAGGTGTTGGCGCGCGCTCTGGTAGACGCCTGGCGGCGGCGGTTCAGTCCTGCTTGGCCTGTTGCCAGAGAGCTTCCAGTTCTTCCAGCGTGACTTCGGAAGGCGAGCGCCCTTGTTCGCGCAGGCGCGCCTCCATCTGCGCGAAACGCCGGCGGAACTTCGCGTTCGTGCCGCGCAGCGCCTGCTCGGGATCCACGCCCAGAAAACGAGCCACGTTGACGAGGGTGAACAGCAGATCGCCGACTTCCTCAGCGAGGCGTTCGGCGGAGGCGGAACGGCGTGCGGCGGCAAGTTCGGCCAGTTCCTCGTGAAGCTTCTCGAGCACGTGATCGACATCCTGCCAGTCAAAGCCGACGGCTGCCGCGCGAGAAGAGATCCGGGATGCTTCCATGAGGGCGGGCAGCGCCCGCGGCACGGAATCGAGCAGACCTTCACCCGAACGCCCCCGTTCGCGCCTTTCGTCCGCCTTGATCTGGTCCCAACGCTGCTTGACCTGCTCGGGCGTCTCGGCGACGGCGTCGCCGAACACGTGGGGGTGGCGCCGCACCAGTTTCGCGATGATCGAATCCAACGCGTGTTCAATCGTGAAAAGATCCTGCTCGGCGGCAAGCTGGGCCAGAAAAGCGACTTCGAGAAGCAGATCGCCCAGCTCTTCGGCGAGCACGTCCCAGTGACGGCCGTCGATGGCCTCGAGGGCCTCATACGTCTCTTCGAGCAAGTACGGTTTGAGGCTCTCGAAGGTCTGCCGCCGATCCCATGGGCACCCCTTAGGGCTCCGCAGTCGGGCCATGATTTCGATCAGACGTGCGAACTTTTCTCCGACACGGGCCGCGTCCGCAACAAGCATGAGCTTGAAAACCTCGCAGCGGGGATGACGAAGTCCCAATGTAGCACGCGGCGATCGGCTGGAAGCTTGCGGATAAAATAGTGATTGGTATGGACGAGGAGAGGACCGGACAGGCTGCGGCGGACACGGCTCAATCCAGCGAGGCCTCGCCGGCCGCTGAGGAGGAAGTTCGTCTACCCCCGCCCACTTTCGAATTCCTGACCCTATCTTTGCGGATGCAAGCGGAGGCGCACCTGGGTCTGCTGGACTGGGAAGAGGGCCAGAAGCCCAAACCGGATTTCCGTCGGGCGCGGCACACCATCGATCTGATGGCCATGCTGGAAGAGAAGACCAGGGGCAACCTGACTCCCGAGGAGAAGCGGCTGCTGGAGAACTCCCTGACGGAGCTGCGCTTCCGTTACGTGCAAATCCTGGAGGAGAGCCGCAAGAAGTCCTGAATGTCCGTTCCCGCCGACGCGCTCACCATCCTCGTACTTGGATCCGGGACGAGCGTGGGCGTTCCCACGATCGGGTGCAAGTGTCGCGTATGCCGGTCGTCGGACCCTCGCGATCGACGGTTGCGGCCCAGCATCTTGCTGCGTTACAACGGGCGCTGCGTCCTGGTGGACACCACGCCGGATTTTCGCCAGCAGGCCCTACGCGCCGGCCTGGATCGGCTGGACGCGGTGCTGTTCACGCACGCCCACGCCGACCACGTCATGGGCCTCGATGACATCCGTCCTCTCAACCACGTGATGCGGGGACCGATTCCCGTCTACGGTTCGCCAGAGACTCTGGCCGCCATACGCCGTATCTTCGACTACGTCTTCTCGGACTCACCCTCGGAATCTTCCGTGCCCCGTCTGGCGCTGCACCCGCTCGACGGCGGGCCCTTCGAGCTTTTCGGCCTTCAGGTGACGCCGGTGCCGCTGAAGCACGGCCGCGGCGACGTGTATGGCTTCCGCTTCGGAGCGGCGGCGTATCTGACCGATCATAGCGAGATTCCCGAGGAGTCGCTTGCGCTGCTGGAAAACTTAGACGTGCTGTTCCTGGACGCTTTGCGACACCGACCCCATCCCACGCATACGACCGTGGCGCGCGCACTGGAGTACGTGGCGCGGCTGCAGCCGCGCCGTGCGTTCTTGACGCACATCTGCCACGACCTGCCCCACGAGGAGACCGAGCAGAGTTTGCCGCCGCACGTGCGTCTGGCCTACGACGGGCTCGAGATCACGGTCGCAGGAGGCGGCGCATGAGCGCGCGACTCCGGATCTGCCGCAGCCTGGAGGAAGCCGGAAACTTCGGGCCGTGCGCGCTGACGATCGGCAACTTCGACGGGGTGCACGCCGGCCACCGGCGCATTCTGCGCCGAGTCGTCGAGCTGGCGCGCGGGCAGGGATGGACTCCTTCCGCGCTGACCTTCGATCCACATCCCGCGGTGATCGTGGCGCCGGAACGCGCGCCCCGACTGCTGACCACGCCCGAGCAGCGCGCCCGCCTGATGGGGGAGGAAGGGATCGAACAGGTGCTCATTCTTCCCTTCACGCGCGAACTCTCACGGATGAGCCCGGAGGAGTTCGCACGGCAGGTCCTGAAGGGCAGGCTCGGAGTGCGAGCCGTCGTGGTCGGCGAAAATTTCCGCTTCGGTTACCAACACGCAGGCGACGTACGCAAGCTCGAGGAGCTGGGGCGCGAGTTGGGCTTTTTGACCGAGACGCTGCCGGCGGTGCGCATGCGGGGACGGGTGGTTTCGAGCAGCGAGATTCGAAGGCTCATCCGGGCCGGTGCGGTCTCCCTGGCATGTCGGTTGCTCGAGCGGCCACACTGCGTGGAAGGTCCGGTGCAGCCCGGGCGAGGGGAGGGCGCGCGTCGGATCGTGCCCACTTTGAATCTGCCGCCCGGCGAGCTGCTTCTGCCCGCCGAGGGCGTCTACATCACGCGCGCCGCGGATCCTGCGGACGGACGCCGACGGCCGGCCGTCACCAACGTGGGCAGGCGGCCCACGTTCGGTCTGGACGACCTGGTGATCGAAACCTACCTGCTCGAGCCGCCGCCCAATCCGGGACCGCAGACCCTGCGCATCGAGTTCCTGCGGCGCCTGCGTCCGGAGAAAAAGTTTCCTGATCCGGAGGCGCTCCGGCAGCAGATCATGCACGACGTCCGGCGTGCCCGCGCCTTCTTCCGCCGTCTGGAGCGCGCCAACAGGAAGCCGGCGGAATAAAGCGGGCGGCGTGGTAAGCTTGCTAACGAAAGGCCATGCCGGCGAATCTCAGTCCGGAATACCTCGAAGCCGAACGCGAGTACCGCGAGGCACGAACCCCGGCCGAGAAGATTGCCGCGCTGGAGCGCATGCTTGCCACGATCCCCAAGCACAAGGGCACCGAGAAGCTCCAGGCGGACATCAAGCGGCGCCTTTCCCAGACGCGCAAGGAGGCCCAGCAGAAGAAAGGCGGGACTCACGCTGCGCCCTTTTACCAGGTCGAGCGGGAGGGCGCCGGCCAGGTCGTCTTGATCGGGCCGCCCAACGCAGGCAAGTCGCAGCTTGTGGCGCGGCTCACCAACGCGCGTCCCGAGGTGGCCGACTACCCCTTCACCACGCGCGTGCCCACGCCCGGCATGATGAACTTCGAAGACGTCCAGATCCAGCTCGTGGATCTGCCGCCCATTTCGCCCGAGTTCACCGAATCGTGGCTGCCGCAGGTGCTGCGCTACGCCAATCTGGGCGTGCTCATGGTGGACGTGAACGAACCCGCCGTGCTGGATCAGATCGAGTACGTCGAGCAGCGACTGGACGGATGGCGGGTGCGCAGGCCCGGCCTGCTCGTCGCCAACAAGGCGGATCTGCCAGGGGCGCGCGAGAACTTTGCCGCTCTGGAAGAACTTCTGGGCGGGCGTTACCGCTGCCTGCTGATCTCGGCGGAGACCGGCGAGGGGTTGGACCGTTTCGCCCAGGCGGTGTTCGACGCCCTGGAGTTGGTGCGCGTCTACACCAAGGCGCCGGGTAAGAAGCCCGATCTGACGGCGCCTTTTGTGGCCCGTCGCGGCGACACCGTGGTGGACGTGGCCCGCATGGTGCACAAGGACTTCGCCGAGAAGATGAAGTTTGCGCGCCTATACCGGCCGGAGGGCGATCGCGACGGGATCATGGTCGAGCGCACCTACGTCGTGCAGGACCGCGACATCCTGGAGTTTCACATCTGAGTACTCCGCGGATGGGGCAAGCGCGGTGTGTTACAGTGTAGGTCTTATCGAGCTATGCAGACCGCACGAAGCCTGGAGGAACTCCAGGCCCTTGCCAAACAGATACGGCGTCATATTATCGAAATGACAGGAGCGGCGAAGTCCGGACACCCGGGCGGCTCGCTCTCCTCGGTGGAGATCCTGGTCACGTTATTCTTCGGAGGCGTACTGCGACACGACCCCAAGCGGCCGGATTGGCCGGAGCGGGATCGCTTCATCCTCTCGAAGGGGCACGGCGCGCCCGCCCTCTACGCGGTGTTGGCCGAGTGCGGATACGAGGCAGCGCCCCGCGAGTTGCTGAAGACGCTGCGCAAACTGGGTTCTCCCTATCAGGGACACCCCGACAAGCGTTTCTTGCCTGTACTGGAGGCTTCCACCGGATCCCTCGGGCAGGGCCTGTCCTTGGCCATGGGGATGGGATTCGCGGCGCGCCTCAATGGCAATCCCTCGCGTACGTACGTTTTGTTGGGCGACGGCGAGATTCAGGAAGGCCAGATTTGGGAAGCCGCCATGTTCGGCGCGTACCACAAGATCGACAACGTGACCGCCATCGTGGACTACAACAAGATGCAACTGGACGGCTTCATCAAGGACGTCATGGAGCTGGAGCCGCTGGTTCCGAAGTGGCAGGCCTTCGGGTGGCACGTACTGGAAGTGGACGGCCATTCTTTCCCCGCGCTGCAAGCGGCCTTCACGCTGGCCCGCGAAGTGCGCGGCAGGCCGACGGTGATCATCGCGCACACCGTCAAAGGCAAGGGGGTGTCGTTCATGGAGAACAACCCCAAGTTCCACGGCGTGGCGCCCACGCCGGAGGAAGTCGAACTGGCACTGAAGGAGCTGGCCTGATGCCGTTGAAGACACGCTACGAGCTGAATTTGGGTATGGCCACGCGCGAGGCGTTCGGGCGGGCGCTGGTCGAGCTGGGTCGCGAAAACCCGAACATCATGGCCGTGGACGCCGATCTTTCGAAGTCCACCTTCACCCACCTGTTCGCCAAGGAGTTTCCGGAGCGCTTTGTATCCTGCGGCATCGCGGAGGCCAACATGGTGGGCGTGGCCGCGGGCCTGGCGAGCCACGGCAAGATTCCTTTCGCCGCCAGTTTTTCCTGCTTCCTACTGAACAAGGCCTTCGAGCAACTGCGCGTGACGGTGGCCTACCCGGGCCTGAACGTCAAGATCGTCGGCACCCACAGCGGCATCTCGATTGGAGAGGACGGTCCCTCGCAGATGAGCGTCGAGGAGATCAGCCTGGCGTGCTCGCTGCCGGGTTTCGTGGTGCTGGCTCCCGCCGACGAGGTGGCGACGAGAGCGCTGGTCCGGGCGGCAGCCGAGCATGTGGGTCCAGTGTTCATCCGGACGGGAAGGCCGCGGGTGCCCGTCATCTACTCGCCCGACCAGCGTTTCGAGATCGGCAAGGCGATCGAGCTGGTGGAAGGCAGCGACGTAACCATCATGGCCAACGGGCTGATGGTGGCTGAGGCGATCCGTGCCGCCGAGGCGCTCGATGCCGAGGGAATCTCGGTCCGGGTGCTCGACCTCCACACGGTAAAGCCGTTGGACCGCGAGGCGATTCGGAAGGCGGCCGAGGAGACGGGCGCAATCGTCGTGGCCGAGGAACATCTGGTAGACAGCGGCACAGGGGTGCGCGTAGCTCAGGCTGTGGCCGAGATGCATCCCTGCGTGATGGAGTTCGTGGGCATCCAGAACACGTATGCGGAGTCGGGCCCGCCGGAGGCCCTGCTGGAGAAGTACGGTCTCACCGCCCCGCACATTGCCGCCGCCGCGCGCAAAGCTTTGGCCCGCAAGCGGGGCCGCTGAGTCAGCCCGGCAGGGTTCCGGCAGGTCCGTGTCCGGGCGGGAAGCACCAAGCCAGGCGTGAAAAGCCGGTTACGAACGGAAGACTGGATGGCTTCCATCAGAGAGGCCAAACTACGTGAGCGCGCGCGCATCTCGCGACTGCTGCATGACGAATTGGGTCAGGTGCTCAGTGCGGCGGGCCTGCAAATGGATCTGGCGCGCATGGATTGCCAGCAGGTGCCCGGCGTCGGCGAGCGAATCGCGGAGGCTCAGAAACTGCTAGAGAGAGCGCTAGCGCAGGTGCGCGACCTGAGCTATGACCTGAGCCCGGCGATCGTCGAGCGCCTGGGCTTGGAGGCCGCGCTTGCCCGCCTGGTGGCCCGGCAGCGCGCCCGTTTCCCGGGCGAGCTCGAGTGGTCCTATCGGGGAGAATCACAGCTGCGGGGCGCTCAGGCGGAGGCGCTTTATCGCGTAGCGGAGCAAGCCCTCGAGAATGCCGTTGAGCACTCGGGCGCCCGCCGGATCAACCTCTCGGTCGAGATCGCGCGGCAGACGATCAAGCTCGAGGTCCGCGATGACGGCAAGGGCTTTACCGGCGCAAAGGTACTTCGGGAAACGCCTGCGATCGGTCTACGGCTCATGAAGCTGGAGGCCGAAGAGGCCGGGATGGAATTCCGGTTGGCGAGCGGACCGCAAGGGGGTACAATTGTGACAGTAGTCTGGCCCCCGCGGGCGGAAGCCGGCAAGGCGGGAAAAAGACGCCGGGCGGGTGGCAACGGGCAGGGCGAGAAGGTAGGTCCATGACATACACGATCCTCCTCGTGGACGATCACAAGATTTTCCGCGACGGTTTGAGGTCCCTGCTGGAGCGCAGGGAGGAGTTTCAGGTGGTCGGCGAGGCCGACACCGGCGGAGATGCGGTCCAGTTCTGCAAGAAGAATCGGCCGGATCTGGTGTTGATGGACATCGGTCTGCCGGGTTTGAACGGGATCGAGGCGACCGCCGAGATCACCCGTCACTGTCCGGAGACCAAGGTCGTGATTCTCTCCATGTACAACGATGATGGCTCGGTCGTCGGCGCCATCCGTGCGGGAGCGCGCGCCTTCGTGCTGAAGAGCGCCACCTCGGAAGATCTATTGGACGCGATTCGGACCGTGGCGAAGGGCGGGTTCTACCTTTGCCCGGAGGTGGCGAGCCGCGTGCAGGCGCGCATTCAGCGTGGCGATCTGGAACCGCGGCCGGGCTCCTCGGTGCTCGACGTGCTTTCGCCGCGGGAGCTGCAAGTGCTCCGGCTCGTGGCTGAGGGCAAAACGAGCAAGGAGATCGCCGCCATCCTGGATCTGGGTCTGCAGACGGTCCGCAGTTACCGCAAGACGATGATGAAGAAGGTCGGCGCCAGTAATGTGGCCGGGCTCACCCAACTGGCGCTGGCCACCGGGCTGACCAAACTCGCGATACCCGAGACTCGGTCGAGTCCCGCCTCGGACTGAGAGGAAGCGGCCCGCCGCAGCACATCCATGATGAGTCCGCCCCGCGACGGAGCGGGGGCGCATGGAAGCGGCGAACGGGGAGAAGCTGGGCCGGGTCCTGGCGGCTGCGCTGGGCGCCCATTACTACCGGCCGTGGCTCACGGCGGCTGCGCTCAACAAAGCCGAAAGAATCGTTTCATCCGACGAACCGAGCCGCATCCTGCGCCGACTGCCGCCGCTGGCGCCCGGCGTATACCTGGGCCGAAGAGAACAATTTCGGAGTTCATTGTTTCGGATCTCCGGTGCGCCGGAGCTGCGCCACCCGCTGTTTGAGAGGCTGCGGGTTGCCGTACTGGCGCCGTGGTTTCGGCCTTCGCGGCGGGTTCGGACTTTCCTCGGCAGCCCCGACGGCGCACTGGCGAGGTTCCGTCCCCACGCGCTCGCCGGCCCGCTTGAACGAATCGAGCAGCTGCTAATGCTGGCGGAGTCGGGCGCTTGTCATCTGCCGGCTCTCACCCATGCCGTGATCGTCCTTGTACATCCCGACCGGCCTTTGCTCGTAGAAGTTCAGCGGGCACGACTCTGGGACGCCTTTCAGGTCCCGGTCTACCAGCTGGTGGTGGGTTTTGACGGTCAACTGCTGGCCTGGGAATGCGAAGCTCACGACGGCTTGCATGTGCATCAAGAGCATGCGATCATCGAAAGCCTCGATGGCCAGGAGGGGAGGGAGCTACTGCTCACCTCACTTACCGACTGCGCTTACCCCATGCTGCGCCTCAGGACTCCGTGGGCCGGCGCGCTCAGCCGCGAATTGTGCGGCTGCGGCCAACCCGGGGAGCGGATCCTCACCGAGGTGAAAGAGATCCGGGCCCGGCCCGCTCCCCCGACTCTGGTCGCAGCTACCGGGGCGACGTGCGACTCTGTGGTAATCTGAATAAGGGAGCGACAGACCTCGTCGCGGATGTGGCGGAACTGGCAGACGCGCCAGCCTTAGGAGCTGGTGGCCGGAAGGCCGTGGAGGTTCAAGTCCTCTCATCCGCACCAGCCGGAAAAGGCGTCACCCCTGAGGTTCCCGCCGACCACGAAATAACTTCCTGCGCTATACTTGCGGTCTGACGCGGCAGGACAATCCCAGCCGAACCTGGATGAAGCCGGCAGGGCCGCTTGTTCAACATGAAGGACTCCTTGCGCAGCTTGGCCCGCCTCTTCAGGCTCGTGGCGGCGCGGTTCACAGGTAAGCGGGGCGCGGCTTGGGGAGCCGGCGCCTTCGTGCTGGCGATCTCGCTCGCCCTCGCGTGGGGTCTGCATCAAACGGAAAGGGAGCAGCTCGATCGCCACATCGAGCTAGCCGTGCAGAGGATCGCAAGCGACGCGGCAGCGGCTGTGGAAAACGGCCTGGTCTGCGTGGGACGCCTCGCGGAGCGAGCGCAGTTGCGCGGGGGATTCAGTGAACAGGACTGGCGCATCGAAACCGCACTCTGCTTTCGCGCACGGGAAGATCTGCTCGCCCTCGCGCTGCTCGACGACGAGCCGGCGGTGGAACCACGCTTGGCGCTATCCGATGAGGCGTCCCGCAGCCTCAGCGGGTTGGTGCGAACTGCGATCCGGGCGGCTGTCGACCGGGCGCGCGCCTACGGGATGCCGTCACTTGGGGATCCGGTGCAACTGCCTGGCGGCCAGTGGGCGGTCGCGGCCGCCGCGCAGTTTCAGTCCCCCGGCAAGAGTTTCGGTTGGGTGGCCGGGGTCTTTGTACTGCGGGCCATGCTGGACAAGGCGCTGGAGCGCAGCGTTACAGCGGGCTTTGTCATTGAGATCGCCGACGACGGGCGTGTCGTCTATCTGAATCCGCCGCATTCGCCGCGACAGGGGCCGGAATGGATTCGAGAAGCCGTCCTAAGCGCCTGCGGCCGGTCATGGGCGATCCGGGTCTGGCCGCGAGAAGGCTGGGTGACGAAGCGCTGGTTAGTAATGCCCTTCCTCGTTTCGGGCTTGGGTCTGATCGTCGCCACCCTGGTGGCCCTCTCGATCCACTGGGCACAGGCCGCCCGGCGTCGCGCCACGGAAGCCGAAGCAATGAACCTCGCACTGGAGCGCGAAGTGCGCGAACGCCGGCAGGCGCAAGAGGAACTGGCGCGTGCGCACGAGTTGCTGGAGGAGCGGGTGCGCGAGCGGACCGCGGAGCTGGCCCGCGTGAACGAGGCGCTCCGCGCGGAGATCCTCGAGCGCCAGCGGACCGAGGAAACGCTGCGGGCCAGCGAGGAGCGTTACCGCAATCTTTTTGAGAGCGCCAACGACATTGTTTACACCCACGATCTACAGGGCCGTTTCACCTCAATCAACCGCGCAGCCGAACGCATCACCGGTTACACCCGCGAGGAGGCGCTCGGCATGAGCATCTCCGATATCGTTGTGCCCGAGCACCTCGAACTGGCACGCCAGATGATCGTGCGGAAGCTGGGCGGCGAGGGCTCGACCACCTACGAGATCGCCATCCGGACCAAGGACGGCCGGCGGTTACTGGTTGAGGTCAGCAGCCATCTGACCTTCGAAGACGGCAAGCCGGTGGGTGTGCTGGGCATCGCGCGCGAGATCACCGAACGCAAGCGCCTGGAAGAGCAACTGCGACAGTCCCAAAGGATCGAGGCCATAGGGCGCCTGGCAGGGGGCATCGCGCACGACTTCAACAATCTGCTCACCATCATCGGCGCTTACAGCCACATGCTGCTCATGGACCTTCCGGCGCAGCACCCTGTGCGGAGCTACGCGGAAGAAATCCTGGCCGCGGCCGAACGGGCATCGGCCTTGACGGACCGTCTGCTGGCCTTCAGCCGCCGGCAAGTGGTGCAACCTGTGCTCGTGGATCTGAACGAGGTGGTGCGCAACATGGTGGGGCTGCTTCGTCGCATGGTGGGGCAGGATATCGAGCTGGAGACCGTACTGGCGCCCGATCTGGGAAAGGTGCGCGCGGACCCCACGCAGATCGAGCAGGTAATCATGAATTTAGTGATCAACTCGCGCGACGCGATGCCGGGCGGCGGGCGTGTGACGATCGAGACGGCCAACCTGGTGCGCGGAGCGGGAGAGCGCGGCGTGCCCGGCCCCGGAAACTGGGCGGTCATGCGCGTGCGTGACACCGGGCACGGCATGGATGCGGAGACCCTCAACCACCTGTTCGAGCCGTTCTTCACAACCAAGGGACCGGGCAAGGGGACCGGCCTGGGACTTTCTATTGTCTACGGCATCGTCAAGCAGTGCGGCGGCGAAATTACCGTGGAAAGCGAAGTCGGCAGGGGCAGCGTCTTCAGCATCTACCTGCCCCATGCCAGCGCGAATCACGCGCCGCCCGCACCACGCACCGAAGCGGTCAGCGAGCCCACGCCGCCGGGCGGAGAGACGATCCTGCTGGTGGAAGACGAGCCGGGCGTGCGTAAACTCGTCCGCCAGATGTTGGTCCAGCACGGCTACCAGGTGCTGGAGGCAGGCAGCGGCCCCGAGACGCTCGCTTTAGTGAAGCGGTATTCCGGACGCATCGACTTGCTGCTGACCGATGTCGTAATGCCCGAGATGAATGGGCGCGAGCTGGCTGAACAGCTTCGCAACGTGCGCCCGAACCTGAAAGTCATGTACATGACGGGGTACACCGAAGATGGCGCGGTCCGGCAGGGCGTCGCCACGGCCGACGTCGTCTGTCTGCAAAAGCCGTTCCTGCCTGACACGCTGGCACGGAAGGTTCGGGAGGTGCTCGACCGCGAGGATTGATCCCGCCTTGATCGGCAATTATTCGCCAAGGAGGATCGCATCATGGCTGGGCGGAGGATCTGGCTGCAAATCTCTGTGCTGGTGCTCCTGACAGTGCCCGTTTGGGGCCAGACGCCCCTGCTGAAGGAGTTTATCCGCATACCCGCGACGACGGCGGAGGAAGACGCGCGCATCCTCAAGCTTTACGAGGGATTGCGCGTGGCCGACGTGAGCGACGGGATGGACATCGCGGGTTTGCAGGACGTCGGGCTCATGAATCCGGAGATCCGGCCGTTATGGCGCGATACGGAGAACTTCACGCACCGCATCGCAGGCATCGCGGTTACCGCGCGCTATGTGCCCACCAACAAGCGCGCTTCCAAGATGACGCTGGAGGAATTCCGCCAATGGGAAGCCGCCTGGTACCGCGAAATCTCGCCCGAACCCTTTGTGAATCTGCTACGGCCGGGAACCGTGCTGGTGATCGACGGCGGCGAAGACGGCGATACCGGCACGATCGGCTCTAACAACATCCTCTCCTGGAAGCTGCGTGGCATGGTGGGCGTCGTGACCAGCGGCGGGGCGCGCGACACGGACGAAATCATTAAGCAAAAGGTGCCGCTGTACTACCGCCGTCCCGGACGGGGCATCAGGCCGGGCCGCAACGAAATCGAGTCGGTGAACCGACCGATCATGTGCGGAGGGGTGCTGGTGCGTCCCGGCGACGTGGTGGTGGCGGACGGCGACGGCGTCATCGTGGTCCCGCGCGAGCACGCCGAGGAGGTGGCTCGCGCCGCGCGCCAGATCCTGGACTCAGACAAAGCCGGCCGCCGCAAGCTGTATGAGAAGCTCGGCATCCCGCCTGACCGCACCGTGCTGCCCGACTAGGCCGTCTGTGTGGGAGCGCCTCGGGCTGGCCCTGATCCTTGCGGCGCTTGCGGGCGCTTTGATCTTTCAAGCCTGGCACACCGGCGTCACAGTAGACGAACCTGCGCACCTGCTTTCGGCGCGCCTGTACTGGGAGGGTGACGACCGCTTGGCGCCGCGCGACGTGCCGCCCGGCATCAAGATCGCGGGAGGCTGGGTTCCCAAGCAGCTTGGTCTACCGGTTCCCCGGGACCATCCTGCATGGTCGACACGGGACGGCTGGCTGCTGGCCTTGCTGATGATGGAGCGGATGAACGCCGCACAGATCCGACGCATCTTCTTCCTGGCCCGCATACCCCTCTTGGTTTTCCCCCTTCTCACCGCATTCCTGCTCTGGCGTTGGGCCATGCAACTCGACGGCGGGCGCACTGCCGTACTGCTGACTCTGGCGTTTGCCCTGGAGCCTACGGTGTTGGGTCACCAGGCTCTGTTCAAGAACGACTTGGCAGCCACATGCGGATACCTGCTCTTCTGGTATCGAGCCTGGCGATATTGGCATGCGCCGGGACCGGCAAATGCAGCGCTGTTGGGCGGAGCTTTGCTGGTCGCATTGCTCGCCAAACTCTCCATGAGCGTGCTCATCCCTTCAACGCCCGTGATCGTCGGTCTGCGGGCCCTCTCGAGGCGTCCGCGCCGACTCCGGCAAGCCCTGACAGGGACTCTCCTCGTGCTTGCTATTCCTTACTTCGGGGCGTTGGCAGCTTCACAATTTGAAGCCCGCCGTCTTGCCGGGGAGGAACTGGAGTAACTGCGATCGGAGCCTGCAATCCCTCCTCTGCTGCGGAAAGCGGTCCTGCCATTCAGATGGATTCCTGTTCCGGAGCCCTTTTGGGAGGGCGGAATCTCCCTGCTGCGAGCGAATGCTGCGGGCAATTGGACTTACCTCTGGGGTCGGCAGCGACGGCGCGGAGAACGGTGGTACTTCCTTGCTGCGCTCGCGGTCAAGGCTCCGATTGCACTGCAGGTGCTGCTCCTGCTTGGCTTCGCAGTGCTTTGGGTCCGCTGGCGCACTCGGCGAATGGCGGGGGCTGATCTTCTCTGGCTGGCCCCTGGCCCGCTATACATCGGCCTTGCTTCGCTCTCGACTCTCCAGCTCGGCATTCGGCTGATATTGCCCGCCCTACCCTTCGGGATGCTGATTTGCGGGCTTGCCATCGATCGGCTGGCGCACCGACATCGTGCCGTCCTACTGGGCGCGCTGCTCACCGGCCTGGCTGCGGAGTCCCTCAGCATATTCCCGCACAGCATTTCTTTCTTCAACCGCTGGATAGGAGGACCGGACAACGGGCTCAGGTATTTGGCGGACAGCAACCTGGACTGGGGACAGGATCTTCGGCTCCTCCGGAAACGTTTCGATGAGCTGAAGATCCTCAAGCTCCGCCTCTCTTACTTCGGCACCGACAATCCCTGGGCCTACTTCAACGACCGAGAGCTGGAATTGATTCCGCCGCCCTGGAACGACCTACTGGCCGCCGGCCGAAGGCAGCTCGAGCCCCGGGCCGGCTATTACGCCGTGAGCGCGTCGCTTTTGCCGGGACACTTTTTCGAGCCGCAGTATCACGAGTACTATCGAATTTTCCGAGAGACGAGACCGATAACCAAGGCGGGATATTCGATCTTCGTTTACAAGATCGAACGCTGACCGCTGCTACGTCCGAGGAGAGCGACAGCCCCTGCCAGTGCTCGGCTGCCGCCGCTATCTTTTCAGAACGATTCCAACCACGTCCAGGTCGTAATTCGTGTAGCTCAGGTAGACGCCCTGCAGCCACAGAACGGCGCCCTGCGCCCCTTCGGGCACGGGAACAACGGGGCGAATGTTATCGAAGGTCGAATCGCGGGTCAGTGCGATCCAATGCCAGCTTCTGCCTCCATCCGAGGTTGTACAGCGGAAAATCTCCCAGTGGCGCCGGCCGTCCCGACGGCTAATCAGGGGCCGCCCGGTTTGGGGATCCGCATTCGTGGATATGTAGACCGTATCGGGATCGGCAGGATCCAACGCAATATTTCCGGTGTAATCGTTTTCCCCGGCATACAGGCGAGCGCCGGCGTAGGCAATCTCGTAGTCATGCCAGCGAGAGCCATCCCAACGGGCGTATCGATAGCGGTGGTCCTCACCATGCTCTTTCTCGGGCAGACCGGCTCCCCCTTTCTGCACTGAATAGGCTACGTAGGGGCGGCCGTATCGGTCGATGTGAATATCACTTACCCGCGCGACGTTGTCGGAGTCTCCGCGAACACACGCGTGCCTTCCGCGGGCTCCCTCAACCCTTCCTCCAGCCTTCGGATTACCGTGCCGTCGGAGCGGTGCAGGCAACCGTTCCGATAATAAACGTGGTACGCGCTATTGTCATAATTGCGCGGGTGCCCCTCCGTGTAGAAAAAATGGATCGTATCCTTACCGTTCGACGCGTATTTCACGTACGGTCGATGACGGAACTTACCCGGCACCTGGATTATGATCCTGCCGGTTTTCCAACTCTCACCGGCATCGTTCGAGAAGGCGTAGGAGGGCTTAAAGCTGTCGTCCAAGCCCCGAAAGAAGTTGTACAACCGCTTTTCATCGGCGAGATAGCATAAATTCGAGTAAGTGAGGCGCGAGCTTTCGCCGGGTACAAAGCTGAGCTCAGGTCCCCACCTCGTCGGGTCATGGGGGCGCATTGACAGCCGGTAGTAGAACCGGTTCTCGGACCCGTGTTTGGCGTAGACGGCCAGCCAACGCCCGTCGGGTCGGACCCAGAGGGCCGGCGCATCATGATCGTCAAGCTGAAAGCGGTCGTGAAGCTCGCTGAGGACCTTCCGGCCCAGGCGCAGATGGTAGGCCAGCACCTCGACATCGGCGCGGCGGCCGGGGTCGTGCGCGCCCGCGGCGACCGAGGCGAAGACCAACCAGCCACGGTGGATCACGGCGCGTTCGTCCTGAAACCAGCACCAGGCGCCGTCGTCGTTGAACAGGATGGGCTCGACGGCCGAAAGGAGCACGGGGCCGAACAGTGTTAAGCACAAGAACCGTTTTCGCATGGCATCGAGTGTAGCGCGCTGCAGGCTATTGCGGCGGCTGTTCCTTGGTCTTATCCTCGGGCAGCGGCTCGGGGGTTTCGAAGATGATCGTGGCCTCGGCGGCAAACTTACGATACATGCGGAACTCCACGTCGTTGCGGAGCAGGAGCTTACCCTCGCGCATCCGCACGACGGCGCGCAGCGGCAGCCAGTACTTGCGGCCCGCGATTTCCACGAAATCGTAGTCCAGCACCGTGGAGGCCTCCTGGATGGGGAAGTCCGGCGGGATGCCCACCGCCTCCAGCGTGATGCGAGCCACGGCCAACGTATCCGCATCCACGTAAACCAGGCCGCGGTAGCCGGGCGTGATTTCGAGCGTTTTTTGGTAACTGATGCGCCAGCGGGAGCGCGGCTGCTCGACGAAGTACGAGAAAACATGCGTGCGGCGCCCGCGCAGCGTAGCCCAGCGTTCCCAGCGGAATTGCGCCTGCGTCTCCGGCGCGAACAGTTCGCGCATCATGCTGCCGAATTCGCCGGTCGAGGTCGCGCCTTCCAGCCGATCGTAGCTGATGTCGGTGGGGCGATTGTTGATCAGCACCACCTTATAGTCCTCGCGCTGCTCGAAGTAAGTGAGGCGGGCGGTTATGACGTCCTGTTGGCTCCAGAACTCCAGTCCCGTGGGATCTACATACCGCCTGGTTACCTGCGTGCAGATGAAGTCGGGCAAACCGCGGATGTAATTGCGCGCGTACTCCTGCACGGCTTCGAGGATGCGGCGTTGCTCGGCCGGGCTGGGCGGCGGGATGGCCGCCGGTGCAGGCTTGGGCTGGACAGCAGCAGGGGGAGGGAGGTTTTTCGAGCTCTCGCGCAGCGCCTCCAACGCCTCCAGGGTGCGCGGACCGGCCCCCAGGGCACGGATCCGCTCGATGACCGCCTCCTCGAGCCGCTCGCTCAGCGTGATCTTCTTAAGGTACTCGGCCACCTGACGGTCGGGATGGCGAAGTTGGATCGAGGAACGCACGAAAGCGACGAGCTCGTCGACGCTAAGGCGTTGCTGTGCAGGAAGGGCGAGCGCGGCCAGCAACAGAAGCCGAGCAAGCCGCCGCATACTTTCATTCTGGCGCATTTGCGGCGGGCCGCGCTGCCCGGGCGCCTCAGCGCCTGCGCCGGGCGGCCGGGGCCAGTGCTTTCTCGATCGCCTCGAGAGCCACAGGCGCCATCAGACGGTAGCCGGCGGCGTTCGGATGCAGACCATCGTCAGCGAGCTCTGCCTTGAGGTATCCCGCACCGTCCACCATGTGCGAGTAATAGTCGACGTAAACGAAGTTACGTCGGCGGCAGAAGTCCTTTATCCAATCGTTCAGCCGACGGATCAGTTCCGGCGGCCGGCGGCGCGTCTGTTCAAAGGCCGGGTTCTTATCCTTGTGGTAATCGCTGACCGGCAGCAGGGAAGCGAAAAGCGGCTTGATGCCATGAAACTCGGCCAGATCGGCGATCATGGTGAGGTTGTTCTGGATGGTAGTCAGCTCGACGCCGCGAGCGATGTCGTTGGTACCCGCCAGGACGAGTACGGCCGCCGGTTTGAGGTCGATCACATCAGCTTTCATGCGGCCCAGCATTTCACCGGTGATCTGCCCGCTAATGCCCCGATTGACGAAGTCGCGTCCGGGGAAATACTCATTGAGCCGCCAGCCGTCGGTGATCGAGTCGCCGAGGAAGACCACGCGCGGGTTCCCCGGCTGCGGCGGTCCGAGCTTGCGGTTGGCCTCGGCGTAGCGGCGCAGGTTATCGCGATCGGGATGGCGTAGGAGGAACTCCTTCTGTTCGAGCAGAGCGGTGAAATGCGTTTCCCAACGAACGGTCAGGTCCCTAAGCTCGCCAAGTTGTTTCAGGGCCTCGGCATTGACGGGCTGCGGCTTGGGCAGAGCGTCGGCCAGGGCCAGATAGGCACGCAGGTTGGTGAGCAGCGTGTAGGTCGGCAGCGCGTGTTGCGGCGAGACGTTGCGGAGGCTCAGGCACGCCTGCCGGACGTTCTCGGCCAACGGCGCGCTGGCGCGCACCAGATCCGGCGCTGCGGTGGCAGTGGATTCGACGAGGTTGGCGGCGCGCTCGCACGTCGCCAGTACCTCCCGATTGCTCATCGGCGCCCGTTCCTGGGCGGTGAGGCCCAAAGCAAGCAAGCAGCCGAGTGCACAAACCAAGCCGGTCCTCATGGGCTTCCCCCGGAGGAAGATTCGGCTCCGCCGCCGCGTCCCGGCCGCAGCTCGAGCGTGACCGTGCCGATGTAAAACGGCAGGCGCACGCGGATCTGCACCGGCAGGCGACGCTCGTCGTCGGTGAGCCAGACGAACAGCCGTCCCGAGCGCCTATAGAGCACGTTATTGAAGAGGAACGCCTCGTAGCGAATCGTCTGATAAGTCGTATCGCCGATGCGGATCGTTTCGCGCTGCTGGGCCTCGACGCGGGCAGAGACGCTTTTCTTACCGTCGCTGATGGGCAGGTAGACGACCTGCCCTGGTTCGACGCGCATCGCTCGCAGGCGGTAAAGGCCACCCACCACGTCGTGCACGCAGGCCGGAATGTCGATTTCGTGCGCGGCCACCACGACGTCGCGCACGGGATCGCGTTCAAGGTAGCCGGCCTTTCCGGCGGCTCCGTCGAAATGGACAAGGATCTCGCGGTGTTTGCGTCCTTCGTTGGCACGCAGAGTGGAACTGGTGACGCAAAGAGCTGCGTCCAAGAAGGCCACGTACTCGTTGTCCACCCGGTACAGCCGCGAAACCAAGCCGGCCGACTGCAGCCTGAGCTGCGCCCTCCAACCGCCGTTCTCACCGGCAGGACCCCAGCTCAAGCGCACGTTTCCGGCATGCACCAACCGCCATTCCGCACGATAGAAAAGCTCCTCGTGCTGGGGCACGGCCCTCGGCGATTGACCGGCCGGCGGGGGGTCCTGAACCGCCGCTCGGGCGGCGAGGGCCAGGAGCGCGATCACCGCGGCCGCCGGCCCGACGACGCGGCACTGCACCGGCATGAAACCCGAGTGTCGCAGATCGGCGCGCGCAGCCGCAACCGGCTCGGCTCACCAGCTCTGCTCGAAGCGGAAAGTATACGGCTCCAACCGCAGGGTACGACCGTCGGCGAGCCGCACGATCGCAGGGTCGTCTCCGAAGTTCAGCAGCGCAAGCAAGCCGTTCTCGAGCACGCTCCAGTAGACCCACGCCGGCTTCTCGATCGCGAGGGCGCGGCGGACGGGCGGACGCAGCACGTCTAAGGCTCGCAGCTGCTCGCGTACGAATCGGGCGTAGGGTTCGCCGGGCTCCGGATCGCCGCGGAAGAAGATCACGCGGCCGCGGCCCGTCTGACCCTCCCTCCAGCGCCGCGCGACGGAATTGTCGCCCTCGACGGTTTCCAGCAGCCCGCGCGGACGCTCAGGATAGATAAGGATCCCGCCCCGGTCCACCCACTCGGCGATTCGTTCCAGCACGGACTTCTCGGTGACGTAGCCCCAGAGGAAGATCAAGACCCGATAGCGGTCGAGAGCGCCATCCTCGATCATGGGCTCGCTGACGTAATCAAAGTCCAGGGTCGAGCGCATCGCCTCCGCGCGAGTGAGGAACGCCGAGGCCCAAAGGTAGCGGATGGTCTCATCGTCCAGTTTGATCGTGGCGTCCGGGTAGAAGGCGGCGACGTCGATCAAGGGTGCGGCGCGTCGATCGAGCAAAGGCGCGTGCGCGAGCCACGCCTCGATCGCCTGGTCGTTGCCGCAGAGGTTGGCGTGGTAAAAGAACAGGTGCTCGCCGCCGTTCGTGATCATGTTGAAGAGCCGGGCCGCCACGCCCCTCGCACTGCCGAACCCGCCAGGTTCGTAGCCCAAAGCCGCTCCGTAGTAGCGCGCCGCCGAGGACGCCATGCGCGTGATAGCGAAGTTCTGCGCGAAGTTGTCGCTCTCGTTCGTCAGACGGATACCGCCCTTCAGGCGCGCCATGGTGCGTGCCTGGTGCGTGTAGTCGGTGCCGATCTCCACCGGCCCCCATCCACCGGAAGACTGATGAATCACGGCATCGGGAAGGGCCGCGCGAGCCCACTCCGCCCACTGTCGGCACCACTCGCTCATGGCGCCCATGTACCAGTCGGCAAAGTCCAGACGCTTGCGCCGGGTCAGCGCCGTCAGCGGCAGGAAGGGTTCGATCTCCATGAAGGAACCGTAGTTTTCCTGCCAGCTCTGATTGAGTTTTTCGATGCGGCTATAGCGTTGCCTCAGCCAGTTCTGGAAGTGCGGTTTGGCGCAGGGATCTCCCGCCCAGTAGCCGATGTGCGTGTGGATGGGCCGTCCACGCCAACCCCAATCGCCGCGCGCCGGATACTGTGCCTCCCCGTAGTTGCCGCTGGGCCCGAGCCGAATGCCGAGCAGGACCTTGCGGCCGCCGTAGTGTTTGCCGAACTCCTCGAGAAAGCGGCGGACATACCGTGCCTGGTGGTTGCAGAAGATCGACTGGATGTCGTTGCGCAGCCGATGCTCCAGACAGACAAACCCGCGGTTCTCCGGCGAGTGGTAGAACCATTCGGGCAAGGTGTAGGCCGAGCCGACGATCAGCAGCGGGAACCAGCGCAGGCCGTGGCGCTCGATCTCCGCAACTACGGCGTCGTAGTAGCTCCAGTCGAAGACTCCGGGCGAGCGCTCCACGAAATCCCATTTCACGTAGCTCTCGATGCCGTTAAAGCCCAAGGCGCGGGCCAGCGGCAGCAGCTCGCGCAGGCTCTCCAAAGCGCGGGGCAGCTCTTCGGGACGCGCAGCGTCGGCGCCCGCGGTCGTCACCAGTTGCACGGGCCGTGAGAGCCGTAAAGCCGGTTCCACCAGCGGGGGCCTCTGTTGAGGCGGTTCCGCGTCGAGGAGCGCGGCCGACCGCAGGCGATCCAGCCCCTCGATCCTGATCTCCGCGCCTGCACCCAACGCACCCAACTCGAAGACCGCCCGGCGCGGCTTGCGAGTATTCAGACGCGAGATGTTGGACTGCCTTCGCACGGTCACACCCCGCCCGCCGACACTGATCAAGCCGTAACCGCGATCCGGGTGCTCGAGAACCAGCCAGATGGGTCCGGCGAAAGCGTCGCGGCAGCGAAGCAAAAAGGCGGCGCGATGAAAGTAGTCTTTCACCGGCCGGACCACTGCCACACGGGCCGGGCCTGCACCCTCCCATGCGTACTGGGCACGCTCTCCCTCGACGAGTTCCAGGCCGCGGGAGAGTCCCGTGGCTTCCCAGCGGGCCAGCTCCGCCGCCCAAGCCCCAACGGCCAAGGTCAGAATCAATACCATTCTCACCTCTGCGTCCTCCCCGTGGCGGACCGCTTGGCGCGAGCGACCACGGGCGTCCCACTATAGCAGAGGACGAATCGGGGAATCCGGTCCGAATGCTTGCGACTCGGCCGGGGAGCGAGCATCTATATCACTAGCGGATTGACGCGGCAGCGGCACCGCTGTTCTAATTGCTCATGAGAACCGTGAGTCAGGATGCAGCTTTTCGAAAAGCAGGTAGACAGGTATTTTAGGATCTTTTTTTTACTATTTCTGCTAGTTCTTTTGGGCGGGATAACGTTATTTGCATTCGTGAGCCGTCCCCAGTACACCGAGGTGGGTTACTCGCCCATACAGCCGGTGGCTTACAGCCATAAGCTGCATGCCGGGAATTTGGGCATGGATTGTCGTTACTGCCACATCGGCGTCGAGCAATCGGCTCACGCGGGCATCCCGCCGAGCGAAGTTTGCATGAACTGCCACGCTCGCGTCAAGAAAGACAGTCCGCGTTTGGCAAAAATTCGCGAGAGTTACGAGACCGGGCAGCCCGTGAACTGGGTGCGCATCCATCGTCTTCCGGACTACGTCCACTTCAACCACCGGGCCCACGTGCTGGCCGGGGTCAGTTGCGTGAGCTGCCACGGGAGGGTGGACCAGATGGTTGAGGTTCGGCAGGTCCAGCCGCTGAGCATGGCCTGGTGTTTGGATTGTCACCGCAATCCGGCGCCGTCGTTGCGTCCGCCGGAGCTGGTCACGCGTCTGGACTGGCAGCCGGATCGTGACCCGACCGAGATCGGCCGCGAGCTGATGGCGCGGCGAGGGATCAAGCCGCCTACGAATTGTTCGGCCTGTCACCGATGAGCGAACACGCACGCAAGTATTGGCGCAGTCTTAGCGAGGCCGCAGGCGATCCGGAGTTTCGCCGATGGCTCGAGCGGGAATTCCCGGAACATGCCTCGGAGTGGGTCGGTTCACGACGCGCGCTGCTGAAGCTGATGGCGGCTTCCTTCGGTTTGGCCGGCTTGACTGCTTGCCGCCGCCCGGAGGAAAGAATTCTGCCTTTCAGCAAGGGGGTGGAGGGTTACGTTCCCGGCCGACCGCTGTACTACGCCAGCATCATGACGCTAGGCGGACTCTCGACCGGCGTACTGGTGGAGACGCACGAAGGCCGCCCGACCAAGATCGAGGGCAACCCCGAACATCCGGCCAGCCGCGGCGCCGCCACCGCGTTCGTCCAGGCTTCCGTGCTCAGTCTCTACGATCCCGACCGCTCGCGTGCCGTTCTGCGGGTGGGACGCCGTTCAAGCTGGGAGGAATTCGAGGCGTTCATCGCCTCTCACATGAAGGCCGCCGGCAAAGGCGAGGGCCTGCGCGTCGTGAGCGGGGCGATCGGCTCCCCGTCGCTGGCGGATTTGCGGGCTTTCCTTCTCGAGCGTTTCCCGGCCGCCCGCTGGATCGAATATGAGCCGCTGGGGCGGGAGGCGGAGGCGGCCGGCGCCGAACTGGCTTTCGGCCGCCCCCTGCAGCCGCAGTATCGCTTCGATCAGGCGGACGTCATCGTTTCGCTCGATGCGGACTTTCTCGGCTTGGATTGCCTTGCGCCCGTATGGATCCGGCAGTACGCGGAGCGGCGTCGGGCCGACTCGATGAACCGCCTCTACGTTGTCGAGACCGGCTACTCGCTCACCGGCGCCAATGCCGACCATCGTTGGCGGGCGCGTCCGAGCGAGGTCGGCGAGGTCGCGCGTTACCTTTCGCGACAGCTGGGGCTGGGCGGCCTCAAGGCTCCGGACCCGGGCGCGCCGAAATGGCTTACCGCAATCGTGCGCGATCTCGAGCGTCACCGCGGGCGCTGCCTCGTTTTGGCCGGGCCGCGCCAACCCGCATCCGTCCATGCCCTTGTGCACTGGATCAATTACGAACTGGGCAACGCCGGGCGAACCGTCTACTACACGGAGCCGGTGGTCAGAACGGGCGCGGAAGGGCTTCAAAGGCTGGCTGAAGAGGCCGAAGCGGGCGAGGTAAAGACGTTGGTCATACTGGGCGCCAATCCCGTCTACAACGCTCCGGCCGACGTTGCATTCGCCGACCTGATGAGGCGCGTGCCCCTGACGATCCACCTCGGACAGGAACCGGACGAAACGGCGGCACTGGCGACGTGGCATCTGCCCGAAGCGCACTACCTGGAGTCCTGGGGAGACGGGCGCGCGGCCGACGGAACGGCCGCCATTCAACAGCCCACGATCGCGCCCCTGTTCGGCGGCAGGACGGCAGCAGAAGTTATTGCCTTGCTCGCCGACTATCCACAGCGTCGTAGTTACGACATCGTTCGGCAATACTGGCTCCGGCAGTGGAAGGGACGGGAAGCCGAGCGCGCTTGGGCGCAGGCGTTGCATGACGGCGTGATTTCCGGAACGGAATTTCGCGCGGTGGCGGTCTCGCCGGATCCTCGCCGACTCCAGGCCCTGCTCGCGCAGGCTCCCGGCAAAAGCGAGGACCTGGAACTGCAGTTTCATCCCAGCTCGTCGACTTACGACGGCCGTTTCGCCAACAACGGCTGGCTTCAGGAAGCGCCCGATCCCATCACCAAATTGACATGGGACAACGCGGCCTGCATGAGCCCGGCCACGGCACGCAGCCTGAGGGTAGAGAGCGGCGACGTGGTGGAGCTGGAGGCCGGCGGTCGGCGCATCGCCGCCCCGGTGTGGATCCTACCCGGGCACGCCGACGGCGCCGTCTCCATCGCACTCGGTTATGGCCGAACGCGCTGCGGCCGTGTGGGAAACCGCGTGGGCCACAATCCCTATCCGCTGCGCACGCTCAACACGCAGGGCTTTCTGAGAGGCCTCCAGGTGCGCAAGACCGGGCGGCGGTACCCGCTGGTCACCACGCAGGAGCACCACAGTATGGAGGGCCGTCCGCTGGTGCGCGAGGCGACGCTGGAAGAGTTTCGCGCGCAGCCGGATTTCGCCCGCAAGCCTGACGGTAAGGTCGACGCCTTCTCGCTGTTCAGAGAACACAGTTACAGTCAGGGCCACCAGTGGGGCATGGTGGTGGACCTGAACGCCTGCATCGGGTGCAACGCCTGCGTGCTGGCCTGCCAGGCCGAGAACAACATCCCCATCGTCGGCAAGGACCAGGTGCGGCGAGGCCGCGAAATGCACTGGATCCGCCTGGACCGTTACTTCGTGGGCGAACCGGACGATCCGCAGATCGCATGGCAGCCCGTCGCCTGTCAGCACTGCGAGTTGGCGCCTTGCGAAACCGTCTGTCCCGTGGCCGCCACCAACCACAGTCCGGAAGGCCTCAACGACATGGCTTACAACCGCTGCATCGGTACGCGTTACTGCGCGAACAACTGCCCGTATAAGGTGCGACGGTTCAACTTCCTCGACTACCACAAGGGGTTGCAGGAAGTGGAAAAGATGGTCTACAACCCCGACGTGACGGTGCGCATGCGCGGGGTCATGGAGAAATGCACGTACTGCGTGCAGCGCATCGAGGAAAAGAAGGTTCAGGCCAAGGCCGAAGGCCGCCCCTTGCGCGACGGCGAGATCCTGACCGCCTGCCAGCAGACTTGTCCCGCGCAGGCGATCGTCTTCGGCGACGTGAACGACCCTGACAGCCGCGTTTCGCGGCTGAAGCGGGATCCGCGCAATTACTCGCTGCTGGCTTCCTTGAACACACGCCCCCGGACCAGTTACCTGGCCCGCTTGCGCAATCCCAATCCCGAGCTCGCCGCGGAGGAGGGCAGCTAGCATATGGCCACTGTCTCGCAACCCGCCGAATCACCCTTAGTGCTCGAGGGCGTGACCCTGACCCAGGTCACCTCGACGGTGGCCGGAGTCGTCGAGCGACGTACGCCGCGCGCCTGGTGGTTCGCCTTCGCCTTTACCGGCTCGCTGACGCTGGTCCTGCTGGCGATGCTGACCTATCTGGTTACGACCGGGATCGGCGTGTGGGGCAATAATTCTCCCGTCGGTTGGGCGTTCGACATCACCAACTTTGTTTTCTGGATCGGCATCGGGCACGCCGGCACGCTGATCTCGGCGATCCTGTATCTGTTCCGGCAGCGTTGGCGCACCTCCATCAACCGCTTCGCCGAAGCCATGACGCTGTTCGCCGTAGCCTGCGCAGCCATTTTCCCTGCCTTTCACGTGGGCCGCCCCTGGCGCGCGTACTGGCTGTTCCCGATTCCGAACGAGTGGTCGGGCATGTGGCCCAACTTCCGCAGCCCGCTGATCTGGGACGTCTTTGCCGTCAGCACGTACGGCACGGTCTCGTTCCTGTTCTGGTACCTGGGGCTGATACCGGATCTGGCCACGATGCGCGACCGGGCGCAAACGCACGCCCGCCGCGTCATCTACGGGTTGCTGAGCCTGGGATGGCGCGGCTCGGCCCGGCACTGGAACCATTACGAAATGGCCTACCTGTTGCTGGCGGGTCTCTCTACGCCGCTGGTGCTTTCGGTGCACTCCATCGTGAGCTTCGACTTTGCGGTCTCGCTCCTGCCGGGCTGGCACGCCACGATCTTCCCGCCTTACTTCGTGGCCGGGGCCATTTTCTCCGGCTTCGCCATGGTGGTCACCTTGATGGTGATCGCCCGCTGGTTCTTCGGGCTGCATCATCTGGTCACGATGAAACACCTGGAGAACATGAACAAGGTCATGCTCGCGACGGGATTGATCGTGGGCTACGCCTACGCGGTCGAGTTCTTCATCGCCTGGTACAGCGGCAACCCGTTCGAGCGATTCGCCTTCGTGAACCGGGCGCTAGGGCCCTACTCTTGGGCGTACTGGACGATGGTGGCCTGCAACGTGCTGGCGCCGCAGTTGTTCTGGTTCCGCCGGTTCCGCACCAGCGTGCCGGTGATGTTCGTCGTGTCGCTGCTGGTCAACGTAGGGATGTGGTTCGAGCGTTTCGTCATCATCGTCACGTCGCTGCACCGGGACTTTCTGCCCGCAGCCTGGGGCATGTTCCGGCCCACGTGGGTCGACCTACTCACGCTGGCCGGCAGTTTCGGCCTCTTTCTGACGCTGTTCCTGCTTTTCGTCCGGTTCCTGCCCATGATTTCGATGAGCGAGGTAAAGGCCATGATGGCTTCGCGGGAGGGGGCATGAGTCAATCCACGGAACGGATCGGCGGCATCTACGGGGTGGCGGCGGAATTCGAAGATGCCGAGGAGTTACTCGCAGCGGTACGAGCGTTGCGCGAGCGTGGGTACCGGAAGCTCGACGTTCTGTCGCCCTTCCCCGTCCACGGCCTCGCCGAAGCGCTCGGCATACGGCGTTCACCCTTGGGTTGGGCTGCCCTCGTCGCCGGCGTGACGGGCGCATCAGCGGCGTTTCTTCTGCAGTGGTGGACGGGGGCCGTCAGTTATCCGCTGGTCGTGGGGGGCAAGCCTTTCTTCGCGGTGGAACCTTCCGTCCCGGTCGCCTTCGAACTGGCGGTGTTGCTGGCTTCTTTCGCGGCCGTGCTCGGGATGCTGGCGCTGAACGGATTGCCGCGCTTCCATCACCCGGTTTTCGCACATCCCCGGTATCCCGCCGTCACCGACGACCGCTTCGTGCTGGTGGTCGAAAACGACGGCGAGCGGTTCGATGCGGTTCAGGCCTCCGAGGCCCTGCGCGCCACGGGCGGCGAGCACATCCAGGTGTTGGAGGCCGAATGAGGATCGCGGCCATCGCGTTGGCCTTGGCGCTGCTGGGCTGCAGCCGTACGTCGCGGAAGCCGCCCATTGAAATCATCCCCGACATGGATCGGCAGCCGCGCTTCCGCGTGCAGGGCGAAACACCGCTGTTTGCGGACCGGCGCATGTCGCGGCCGCCCGTTCCCGGTACGGTCGCGCGAGGCGCTCTGTCGGAGCTTTCCCAGGCTCAGAGCAGCCCTCTGCCCTGGACGATGCAGACGCTCGAGCGCGGGCGTGAGCGCTTCGATATTTATTGCGCACCTTGCCACGACCGCACCGGCGCCGGGCGGGGTATTGTGGCCCTGCGCGGAAGCTGGCCGGCGGGCGACCTGCGGGAAACCAGGCTCCGGGAAGTTAGCGACCGGGAACTCTTCGAGGTCATCACTAATGGTAGGCGGACCATGCCGGCCTACCGCTATCAGATTCCTGAGCACGACCGCTGGGCCATCGTCGCCTACGTGCGCGCGCTGCAGCGCGCCGCGAGCGCTACGCCGGCCGACGTGCCGGATGAACTACGGGATCAACTACGGTGAGAACGGCCATAGCGGTTCTTGAAACTTCTACGTTGACCGAGGCCGGCTGGCGGCGGGGACGTAACCTTCTGGCGACCGCGGCGGTCGTAGGCTGGCTTCTCGCTTTGGCCGGCTTCGGCGCCGATCCGCAGCGCTTCGCTTTCTCCTACCTCGTGGCTTTTCTGTTCGTCACGTCGCTCGGCCTGGGCGCGTTGTTCTTCGTGATGGTGCAGCATTTGAGCGGCGCCGTATGGAGCGTCAGCCTGCGGCGGATCGCCGAAAACGTTATGGGCGCGTTGCCGGCGGCCTTCGTACTTTTCATTCCAGTGGGCTTCAACCTGCACCGCCTTTACGAATGGACGCACCACGAAGCCGTGGCCGCGGATAGCGTGCTGCAAGGCAAACAGGCGTACCTGAACGTGCCTTTCTTTCTAGTTCGTGGGGTTGCGATCCTGCTCCTATGGGCTCTGCTCAGTCGCCTGCTGCGCACCTGGTCGTGGGCGCAGGACCAGAACCCGCGCCTGGCCCCCCCAACGCGGCTGAGCGCGGCCGGCCTGGTTCTCACGGTGCTGACGGTCACTGTAGCCGCCTTCGACTGGATCATGTCGCTCGAGCCGCACTGGTACTCGACCGTTTTCGGCGTCTATTTCTACAGCGGCAGCGCCGTGGGATTTTTGGCCGCCGTCATCCTGATCCTTCTCGGTCTGCGTCGAGCAGGTTACCTCGTGCGCGAAGTCCACGTCGAACATTATCACGATTTGGGTAAGTGGCTGTTCGGTCTGATTGTTTTCTGGGCTTACATTGCCTTTTCCCAGTACATGCTGATCTGGTACGCCAACCTACCCGAAGAAACGGCTTGGTTCCGCACCCGCACCCAGGGAGCCTGGTTGCCTGTGGCATTGCTGCTTGCCTTCGGGCATTTCCTAGCCCCCTTTTTCGCCTTGATCTCGCGTGCGTCAAAACGGAATCTGCGTCAGCTGGGCCTCGTCGCTGCCTGGGTGCTGGCGATCCATTACCTGGACCTGTACTGGCAGGTGATGCCGGCTCTGGACCGTAGCGGACCCCGCTGGCACTGGCTGGATGGCGCGACGCTGCTAGCCGCCGCTTCCACGGTCGGGCTGCTGTTCTGGCGTCAGTTGCGCGGCCGGGCCCTGTTGCCGGTCGGCGACCCGCGATTGGTTCGCTCGCTGGAGTTCCACAATGTCTGAGCAGCCCTCAGCTTCCACTCAACCCGGTTACGACACGAGCGAGCCTCGCGCGCGGCTGATCGTAGTGTTCGGTGCTTTGACACTGGCCTTCCTGGCGGTCGTAATTCTGGCCTTGCAAGCCTATGTGGATTACGCACGCGAGCGTCAGGTATTTGTCCGTCAGATCGAGCCGGTTTCCGAAGATCTGCGCAGCCTTCGCGCCCGCGAGGACGCCGAGCTGAACTCTTACGGGTACGTCGATCGCGAGAAGGGGATCGTGCGCATTCCGATCCGGCAGGCGATGGAATTGGTGATTCGCGAGAGGGGAGGAGACCGTGCGCGTTAGTCGACTGACCATCCTGGTTCTGCTGGCCGCCGCTTCGGCGGTCTGCCAGTCGAAGTTACCCGACGAGCTGGAGGGTGTGGGCATAGAGGAGAAGATCGGTCAGCCGGCGGACCTGAGCCTCGAGTTCATAGCCGAAGACGGTTACCCGGTGCGGTTGGCCGAATTCTTTCGCAAGGGTCGGCCGGTGATCCTCAACCTGGTCTATTATTCCTGCCCTTCGCTCTGCAACCTCATCCTGAACGGGCAAACGGACGCGCTGCGGGAGATCCCGGGCACGCCGGGAAAGGATTTCGAGGTCGTTACGATCAGCATCGATCCTTCAGAAACCTTCGATCTGGCGCGTCGCAAGCGGGCGGCCTACCTGGAAAGTTACGGTCGCCCTGCGCCGGGATGGCACTTTCTGGTCGACTACCGCGGCAATGTCAAGAAACTCGCGGAACAGGTCGGCTTCCACTATCGCTATGACGAGCGTACGCGGCAATATGCGCATGCGGCCGCCATCATGATCCTCACGCCGGAGGGAAAACCGGCGCGCTATCTCTACGGCGTGCGCTTCAAGCCGCGTGACGTGCGGCTGGCGCTGGCCGAGGCCGCGCAGTCGCGCGGGGGGTTCAGCGTGGACCGGCTGCTGCTTTTCTGTTTTCACTACGATCCTCAGGCGCGCTCGTACGTACTGTTCGCCACCAACTTCATGCGCGCCGGAGCGTTGCTGAGCACACTGGTGTTGGCCGTGGTGCTGGTGCGATTGTGGCGCCGCGACGCCCAGCTGCTGCGCAGCGGGGAGAAGGCCGTCCGATGAGCCGGTTGCGTGAGCTGCTGATGCCCGCGGCGGCCAGCACGGTCGCACGGGACGTGGACTCTCTCTTCTACTTCCTGCTCGGGCTCTCAGCCTTCTTCTTCCTGCTGATTGCAGCCCTTACGGCCTGGTTCGTGATCCGTTACCGACAGGGCAGCCGCGTTCGGCGGGGCGCGGCGCCCACGCATAACACCGCGCTGGAACTTCTTTGGAGCCTGATCCCTTTGGCGCTGGTCATCGTCATCTTTTTCTGGGGCTTCCACGGCTATATCAGCGCGGCCGTGCCGCCGGCGGACGCCCTGGAAATCAAGGTCGTGGCCAAGAAATGGCTGTGGCAGTTCGAGTATCCCAACGGGCTCCGCACGGTAAACGAGATCCGCGTTCCGGTCGGCAAGCCCGTCAAGCTGGTGATGATCTCCGAGGACGTCATCCACAGCTTCTACGTGCCGAGTTTCCGCATCAAGCAGGACGTGTTGCCGAGCCGCTACACGCAACTCTGGTTCGAAGTCACCGAACCGGGCGCTCATCGGATTCTGTGTACCGAATATTGCGGCCGCGGCCACTCCGACATGCTGGGAGTCATCCACGCGGTGAGCGATGAGGAATACCGCTCGTGGCTGGAGAGCGGCGGGGGCTTGGGTGAAGGCATGCCCCTGGTTGAATTCGGGCGCCTGCTCTACACCCGGTACGGTTGCGAAGTTTGCCACTCGCTCGACGGCAGCCGGCTGGAGGGACCCAGCTTCAAGGGCATCTTCGGAAAGCCGGTACGCCTGAGCGACGGCCGGACCGTCACTGCGGACGAAGACTATCTCCGCCGTTCGATCCTCCAACCACAGACCGAGGTCGTCGCCGGCTACCAGCCGGTCATGCCGACTTTCCAGGGCCTGCTCGGTGAGCGCGAGATCAACGCCCTCATCGAGTTTATCAAGGAGCAGAAATGACCGGAGCCAACTACCTGACCGAGACCCGCGGGCTTCGTTCCTGGCTGTTCACGCTGGACCACAAGCGCATCGGCGTCATGTACCTGTGGTCCACGCTGCTGGCCTTCTTTTTGGGCGGCGTGCTGGCGATGCTCATCCGACTGGAGCTCATCACCCCGCAGAAGACGTTGATGGACGCCGACACCTATAACAAGGTGTTTACGCTGCACGGCGCCGTGATGATTTTTCTCTTCATCATCCCCTCGATACCGGCGGCGCTGGGCAACTTCGTATTGCCGCTTTTGCTGGGCGCCAAAGACGTAGCCTTCCCGCGGTTGAACCTGGCCAGTTACTACCTCTATGTGGCTGGGGCGATCATGGCGCTCGCCTCTCTTGTTACGGGCGGCATCGATACCGGCTGGACCTTCTACACGCCTTACAGCACATCCACCGGGGGGGCCGTCAATCTCGTCACTCTGGCCGTGTTCGTCCTCGGTTTCTCCTCCATTTTTACGGGCATCAACTTCATCGCCACTACGCACAAACTGCGTGCGCCGGGCATGAATTGGTTCCGCATGCCGCTGTTCGTCTGGGGCATGTACGCGACCGCCATCATCCAGATCCTGGCCACGCCGGTGCTGGGCATCACGGTGCTGCTGCTGTTCCTCGAGCGCGTCTTCGGAGTGGGCATCTTCGACCCCAAACTCGGCGGCGATCCCGTGCTCTTTCAGCACTTCTTCTGGTTCTACTCTCACCCCGCCGTTTACATCATGATCCTGCCGGGCATGGCCATCATCTCCGAGGTGATCCCCGTCTTTTCGCAACGCCCGATTTTCGGCTACCGGGCCATCGCCTTCTCCAGTGTGGCCATCGCCGGGGTGAGCTTTCTGGTCTGGGGGCATCACATGTTCGTGAGCGGCCAGTCGGTGCTGGCTTCCGCCATCTTTTCCTTCCTCACCTTCCTGGTGGCGATTCCCTCCGCGGTCAAGGTCTTCAACTGGGTCGCCACGATGTACAAGGGCTCCATCCGCCTGCAAGCCCCGATGATCTATGCGATCACTTTCCTGCTGCTGTTCGCGATCGGGGGGCTTACCGGTTTGTTCCTAGGGAGCCTTGCGACCGACGTTCATCTGCACGACACTTACTTTGTGGTCGCTCACTTCCACTACGTCATGATGGGCGGGACATTTATCGCCTTTCTGGCCGGTCTTCATTACTGGTGGCCCAAGATGTTCGGACGGATGTACTCGGAGACGGCAGCGCGGGTCGCCGCCGCTTTGGTGTTCATAGGTTTTAACGCGACGTTTCTGAGCCAGTTCGTGCTGGGCAGTCGCGGCATGCCGCGCCGCTACTACAATTACCTGCCCGAATTTCAGGCGTTGCACGTGCTCTCCACAGTGGGCTCGTGGGTGCTGGCGCTGGGCCTGCTGATCGTAGCCGGCTACCTGCTGGCTTCCCTGCGCCGGAAGCCCGAGGCGCCTCCCAACCCCTGGGGCGGCATGACCTTGGAGTGGCAGACCACGTCTCCGCCGCCGACTCATAATTTCCTCGAGCAGCCCGTCGTCGACCGGGGGCCGTACGATTTCCCGCCGCTGGAGACGGAAGAAGAGACGGTAGCGAGGTCCGCATGAGCACACCGCAGGCCACGGCCGAGTCGCAGGCCCACGCGCCCTTTTTACAGCATCACTTCCACGAACCGGTGCAGCAGGCCGAGGCGGCCAAGATCGGGATGTGGCTGTTCCTGGTCACCGAAATCCTGCTGTTCGGCGGCCTCTTCACGGGTTACGGCATTCTCCGAATGCTGCACCCGGACGCGTTTCATCACGGCCACACTTACCTTGACCGCTGGCTGGGCGCGCTGAACACCGTGGTTTTGCTGGTTTCCAGCTTCACCATGGCCATGGCGGTGCACAGCGCCCGGACAGGCGAGAGAAAGCGGCTGGTCCGGTTCTTGCTAGCCACGCTGGCCCTGGCGGCGGTCTTTCTGGGCGTAAAGTATGTGGAGTACTCGCACAAATTCCACGAGGGCCTTCTTCCGGGACGGTTTTACAGTCACAAGGGCGATCCGGTGCCCGGCGTGCACATGTTTTTCAGCCTTTACTTCGTGATGACCGGGCTCCACGGCCTTCACGTCGTGGCCGGAATGGTTACGATCGGGTGGCTGCTGCGGCGCGCGTTGCGAGGGCATTTCTCTCCCGCATACTACAACCCGGTGGAAATTGCGGGTCTTTACTGGCACCTGGTGGACATGATTTGGATCTACCTGTTTCCGCTGCTTTATCTGATCAGTTAGAGGTCGGCATGAAAGCTCACAGCGCAGCAGAGAGAGCGCCACGCACTTATTTGGCAGTCCTCAGCGCCCTGCTGGTTCTTACCGTGATCACGGTGGTCGCCGCGGGCGTGCATTTCGGCTCAGCTTTTGTCAACGTTGTGATTGCCCTGACCATCGCCAGCGCGAAAGCTTCGCTGGTGGCGCTTTACTTCATGCACCTGCGTCACGAAAGGCCGATCAACGCGATCATTTTCGTGGTGGGGCTGGCCATGCTGGGCATTTTCCTGATGCTTTGTTTTCTGGACACGCTGGCGCGTGAACCTGTGGAGCCGGGTCTGACGGCTCAACTGGCGGATTGGGCCGTCCGGATTTCCTCGAGGATTCTGAGCGCCTCCTGACGCGGGTCGGCTGCGCGCGTGATCTGCCGGCCGATCACCAAGTAATCGGCGCCCGCGCGGATGGCTTCGGCGGGCGTAGCCACGCGCTTTTGGTCCCCTTTCGCCGCACCGGCCGAGCGCACGCCGGGCGTGACCAAGATGGCGCCCGGCGCCAGCGCCCGCACGGCGGCGACTTCCAGCGGAGAGCAGACGATGCCGTCCACGCCTGCCTCCATGGCCGCTCGAACGCGCAGGCGGACCAATTCCGCCACGTCACAGGGGTAGCCCAAATCGGCGAGATCCTCCTGATCGAAGCTGGTCAGCACGGTGACGGCCAGCAGCTTCAAAGGCGCCGATCCGCGCCCCTCGACCGCGGCGCGCATCACGGCCTTGCTGCCGTGGATCGTCAGGAAGCGCGCGCCGCTGCGGGCCACCTGGGCGGTGGCGCGCTTCACCGTCTCCCCGATGTCGTAAAGCTTCAGGTCGAGAAAGACGTCTTTGCCGCGCGCCACCAGCTCGCGCACGAAATCCATGCCCGCGGCCGCGTAAAGTTCCAGTCCGACTTTGTAAAAGGAGATCACCGGACCCAGGCGATCCACCAACTCGCGCGCCGGCTCGGCGGAATCGAAATCGAGCGCAACGATGATAGGGACAGGATTCATACAATCCGGACCCACCGCTCCCCGCGTGGTAGCACCGATCCAACGCGGCGCGCCCGGGGGAAATCGGCCAGGAATCGTTGAGCGTCCTCTTCGGGGAGTGCAGCCAATAGGCCTCCGGAGGTCTGCGGGTCGTACAGGGCGTCCAACAGTTCGGGCGCGATGTCGCCCGCCAGCTCCACGGCGCAGGAGGCGAACTCGCGGTTGTTCTTCAAGCCGCCGGCAATGGCTCCCGCGCGGGCATATTGCAGAGCTCCGGGCAACAACGGCACGCTGGACGCCTCGATGGAGAGCGTGACGCCGCTTGCGACCGCCACTTCGCGGGCATGGCCGATCAGTCCAAAGCCGGTCACGTCGGTCAACGCGTGCACCCGCAGCCTGATCAGTGCCTCGCTCGCTGCGCGGTTCAGTTCCAGCATGGAGCTCACCGAGGCTTCCACGTGCGCGGGCTCGGCTATGCCGCGCTTGAGGGCGGTAGAGATGAGGCCGGTGCCGAGCGGTTTGGTGAGCACCAGGGCGTCGCCCGGCTGGGCGCCTCGGTTGGTCAGCACGCGCTCCGGATGAACCGTGCCCGTTACCGCATAGCCGAACTTGATCTCCTCGTCAGCCACGCTGTGGCCACCCAGAATCACGCAGCCGGCCTCGCGCATCTTCTCCGCGCCGCCCCGTAGGATCTCGCTCAGCAGCTCCACGTCTCCCCGAGCGGGGTACGCCACGATCGAGAGAGCGCATAGCGGGCGCGCACCCATGGCATAAATGTCGCTGAGCGCATTGGCGGCCGCGATGGCCCCGAAAACGGCGGGCTCGTCCACGATGGGCGTGAAGAAATCCACCGTTTGCACGAGAGCCAACTCGGGCGTCAGTTTGTACACACCCGCATCGTCCGCGGTATCGAAACCCACGAGCACGTTCTCATCCGGCACGCGCGGCAGCGCGGCGAGTATCCGGTCCAGGAACCCCGGACCCAGCTTGGACGCTCAACCGGCCGCCTTGACGTGCGCCGTCAGCTTGCGCAGCGACATCGGAAACAGTTTAGCGTGCAAGCCCGGCGACGTTGAGCTTCATTGCGGCACCGGCAAGATTCGCCGAAGCGCTTCGAAGACCTCGGCGCCGGGACAGACCGTTAGAAGGCGGCCGCTGGTATCCTCGAGCCATCGGGGAGCCTGGACGACCCAGACGTGCACAGGTCCGCCCCTGCCGAGCAGCAGGCAAATAAGCAAGATGGCGAGGAACTCAGGGCCTCGGATCAAATCGCGTATCTCGCGAAGCAGCAGGCGCATGGCCCTTGCCCTCCACGCAATATAACGGATCAGGAAGGCTTTCGGGGCCGAAATCCCAGCTCGGCGCATCGTGGGCCTCGACGGCGTAGGCAGGAAGGGCAGCGTGACTTCAGTCGATTGCCGCCGGTGTTTCGGGGGATCACCGGGTTGCCGGGGCCGGCGGCCGGGCGCACGATAAGGTTACGGAGCTGTGCCCATGCAAGTCGGGGATTGGCGACGCCACTTTTGGGACGACGAGGACGGTCAGGATCTGATCGAGTACGCGCTCATGGCCGGCTTCGTGGCCGTAGCGGCGGGAGCGATCCTGACTCCCGTGGCGCCGACGCTGGGCGTGCTCTTCTCGCGCGTGCAGTCGCTGCTCATCAAGTACGGCGGGCAGTGAGACCAAGGCTTCCGCACCCGGCCAAGTACAAGTGAACCGGTTCTGCGCCAGTGTAGAATGAGAGACTTGCGCGCGAACCGGAAATGAACCTACCCATGTGCCTGCTCGCCGCCACCGGCGCCCACGTGCTGACGATGAGCCCCGTCGATCTGGTCATCGTCGTGTTGTACTTCGCGCTGGTGCTCGGCATCGGACTCTATTTGAAGCGTTTCGCCAGCACGGGCGAAGACTTCTTCATGGCCGGGCGCGAGATGACGGCTTGGATTGCCGGACTCAGTTTCATCTCCGCCAACCTAGGGTCGCTCGAGACCATGGGCTACGCCGCGGCGACCTACCAGTACGGAATTCTGGTGGGCCACGCTTACTGGATCGCCGCCATTCCGGCCATTCTGTTTTTGGCTCTGGTGATGCTGCCTTTTTACTACATATGCCGCACGCACTCCGTGCCTGGCTACCTGAAACTGAGGTACGGAGAAGCAGCGCGCTCGCTTTCGGCCATCTCCTTCGCGGTGATGACCATTCTCATGAGCGGCATCAACATGTACTCGATGGCCGTCATCATGAAGGTCATCCTGGGCTGGAACATCCATTTCTCCATATGGGTCTCCTCGCTCACCGTGGCCATTTACGTCATGGCCGGTGGGTTGCGGTCGGCGATCTTCAACGAGGTCCTTCAGTTTTTCCTGATCTGGCTGGGAAGCCTCATCGTCCCCATCCTGGGGTTGATCGAAGCCGGGGGTTGGAAGGGCATGGTCGAGCGGATTGCAGCCAACTTCCCCGGGCAGGATTTCACTCACATGTGGCGCACGACCGGCTCGTTCGCCGACAACCCGATGGGCATTCATTGGACGGGGATCGTATTCGGCTGGGGACTGGCCATCTCGTTCGGATACTGGTGCACGGACTTTTTGATCATCCAGCGCGTGATGGCTGCTCGCGATCTGCGCTCGGCCCAGCTGGGCACCGTGATCGGCGGTTTCTTCAAGATGATGGTGCCGCTCATCGTCATCCTGCCCGGCCTGCTGGGCCGGGCGGTGTTGCCCTTCACGCTGGTGAGCGAGCCGGAAGCCATCGCTACCGGCGCCCATAGCTACAACGAAGTGCTGCCGCTGATGATAGCGCGCTACTGCGGCCCGGGCCTGCTGGGGCTGGGAGTGACGGCGCTGATCGCGGGCTTCATGTCCGGCATGGCGGGTAACGTCAGCGCCTTCGCGACGGTCTGGACTTACGATATTTACCGCCCGTTGATCCGCAAGACGGCCTCAGACGCGCACTACGTCACGATGGGGCGCTGGTGCACGATTTTGAGCGTCTTCGTGAGCATCGCCACGGCTTACTTAGTGATGTTCTTTTCCAGCATCATTGTTTACGCGCAGGTCATCTTCGTCATTTTCGTGGTCCCCATGTTCGGCACCGTGCTGCTGGGGATGCTCTGGAAGCGGGCCACTCCGGCTGCCGGATTCTGGGGCCTTCTGGCGGGGATGGTGGTTTCCTTCCTGCTGTTCCTCTGGGTCAAGCTGGACCCCTCGGCCGTGCGCTACGTGGCGTTTTCGCCGGAGGCCAAGGACATGGCCGATAACATCTACCGCGCCATGTGGACGCTGGTTGCCAATGTAGTGGTCACGGTCGCGGTAAGTCTGGTCACGCGTCCCAAACCCCAGAAGGAGTTGGTAGGCCTGGTCTACGGTCTGACGGAGATCCCCTCGCACGGCCACCTACCGGTTTTCCAGAGGCCCGGATTCTGGGCGGCCGTGGTGGGGGCGGGCTTCGTTGCCCTCAATCTGATCTTCTGGTAGGAGGCGACATGCCGGGCGAGGGCCACCGCATTTCCATCTGGTTCTTTATCGGCGCGCTGCTGGGAGTCTACGGCCTGCTGATTCTGGCCGCAGGAATCTGGGATCTGTTCTACCCCTCCGGTCTTCCGCAGGCGATGGGCCATCTGCACGCCGCGATCTGGTGGGGCGCATTCCTGCTCGTCCTGGGTGCCATCTATTGCTGGAAGTTCTGGCCTAACGGCGGCAGGGGACGGTGATGGCCCGTTTACTGCGCCGCAGCGGTTGTGGCCTGGGCCCAAGCTAGCAGCTTGTCTTCGAAACTATAGTCCACCGGCCGTCGGGGACCGTGGCGGACATACCAACGGTAAGTTTCCCTCAAACCCTCGTCGAACGGGGTGGGTTTGAAGCCCAGCACCCGCTGCGCCTTGGTAATGAGCATGGTGATGGGTGGCAGGTCGAAATAGGCGCCGAAGTAGTAAGGCGGGCTCATCACCCGACCGCCGGCCTGGTAAATCTTCTCGCGGGGAATGCGCACCACCGTTGCCTTTTTACCGGCCGCTTCCGACAAGGCGGCGATCAGCTCGGCCTGAGTAATGGGGCGCGGGTTGGCAATATTGAAAGCGTGGCCCGCGGCGCCGGGCACTTCGAGCACCCTCAGGCAGGCCCACACCAGATCCTTCACGTAGACGAACTGCATAAGGCGGCGGCCATCGCCCGGCAGGATGAGCGGCCGGTTGTCGCGCAGCCGATCCCAAAAGAACGCCTCCCGATAGAACGGGTTTCCAGGGCCGTAGACGAAGGGGGGCCGCAGCGTGACCACGGGGATTCCATTGCGCTGGTGGAGCCGGAACAAGGCTCGCTCCGACATGGCCTTGTTCCGCACGTAGGGATCAGGATGCTCGTCCGGCGCCAACGCATCCCCTTCGTGGTGGTTGAGTCCGTCTCCGTAAGCCGCTACGCTGGACATGAACACGTAACGGTGCAGACCGGGATGGGCCGCGGCCCGCGCCGCCGCTTCCACATGCGCCGCCGTGGTTCCGCGCTCCCAGTCGTAGACGTTGTCGAACACTACCTCGAATTTGTGTTCGGCCAGGATGCGCCGCACCGCATCGATATCATTGCGGTCGGCCACGAGATTGCCGACGCGCTTGCCCAGGTCGTGCTCCGGCTTGCGGTGGAGCACCCAGACTTCGTGCCCCGCCTTCAGTAACTCGCTCACCAGAAGGCGGCCGATGAAAAGCGTCCCGCCGATCACCAGGACTTTGCGCGGCCGCCGTTCCTCACCGCATTCCTTCTCCATCTCCATGAGAGCCGTATTTCAGTCGTAATACTCCAGACCCAGGTGAGTGATGAGGGCTTCTCCCCGCATCCAGCGAATGGTGTTCTTGAGCTTCATGAGTTGGATGAAAACGTCGTGCTCCGGGTAAAGTCCGGGGGCCGTCATGGGCGACTTGAAGTAAAAAGAAAGCCATTCCTGGATGCCGCGCATGCCCGCTCGCTGGGCCAGATCGAGAAAAAGGGCCAAATCGAGCACGACAGGAGCGGCCAGGATCGAATCCCGGCAGAGAAAGTCGATTTTGATCTGCATTGGGTAGCCGAGCCACCCGAATATGTCAATATTGTCCCAACTTTCCTTAGCATCGCCGCGGGGCGGGTAAAAGTTGATGCGCACCGTGTGGTAGAAATTGCCGTACAGCTCCGGGTAAAGTTCGGGTTGAAGAATCGTGTGCAGCACCGAGAGTTTGCTTTCTTCCTTGGTCTTGAACGAGCCGGGGTCGTCCAAAACCTCTCCGTCACGGTTGCCCAGGATGTTGGTCGAGAACCACCCGGTGAGGCCCAGCATTCGTGCTTTCAACCCGGGGGCGATAAGCGTTTTCATGAAGGTCTGACCCGTCTTGAAGTCCTTGCCGGCTATCGGCACGTGGCGTTCACGCGCCAGCTCGACCAGGGCCGGGATTTCGACCGTCAGATTGGGGGCGCCGTTGGCGAATGGCACGCCGCATTTCAGCGCGGCGTAGGCATAAATCTGGCTGGGGGCGATGGCGGGATCGTTTTCCCGCAGGCCCCGTTCGAAGCGCGCCAGGTTCTGGTGAACCTCCTGCGGGGTCTGGTAGACCTCGGTCGAAGCGCACCAGATCATGACCAGGCGCGAGGCGCCCGTGGAGCGGCGGAACTGCTCGATGTCGTCCATCAGCATCTCGGCCAGTTCCATTTTCGAGCGCCCCTGTTTGATGTTCGGCCCCCTTAGCTTGCGCACGTACTGCGGGTCGAAAACCGCCTTCATGGGGCGCAGGGCCTCGAGCGGCTCGCGGACCTGATCGAGCAGACTCTTCTCGAGGACGCCTGCCTTCAGGGCTGCCTCGTACGCGTTGTCCTCAAAAATGTCCCAGCCGCCGAAGACGAGGTCGTTCAGATCCGCCAGCGGGACAAAATCGCGGATCAGCGGGCACCGGCCTTCGGTACGCTTGCCCAGCCGGATGGTGGCCATCTGAGTGAGGGAGCCGAAGGGCCGGCCCAGGCCGCGCTTGATCGCCTCGACGCCGGCGACGAAGGTCGTGGTCACCGCGCCGATGCCGGGTGTGAGAACGCCGAGTTTCCCCTCGGCGGGACGGATTGTTACGTTTCCATTACTGGCCAAATTCGACTCCTCGCGCGTTGCGTTCAGTCACCTCTACGAGGCAGAGTGTTATACTAACATGCCGATGGGGCAGCGGGCTACCGATACCATCACGGCACTCGTGGTCGACGATGAAAAGCCGGCCTGCGATGAGCTGATTTACCTGCTCAAGGGCTTTCCCGGAGTCGTCGTCGTGGGCGCCGCCACCAACGGCATCGAAGCGGTGCGGCTGATCGAGCAGACCGATCCGGATGTGGTCTTCCTCGACGTTCAGATGCCGGGCCTGGACGGCTTCGGGGTGATCCGGATGCTTCAGGAGAAAAAGATCCCGTTGCCCAAGTTCGTACTAGCCACGGCTTACGACCAGTACGCGGTGGAGGGCTTCCGCGTGCAGGCCCTCGATTATCTGCTGAAGCCCATCCAGCGGGAAAGACTGGCGCTCACGATCGAGCGTGCGCGCCAGGCTCTGGAAGACCGGCTGCGCCTCCCCGAGGCTGCCGCCCCGCCGCGTCCCGCGCATCGCACCAAGTTATTGGTTAAGAGCGGCAACCGCAATTTCATTGTCGATGCCAACGATGTCATTTACGCGACTATCGAGGACGGTTTGATTACGGTCGTCACCACCAACCTCGAGGGCCAATCGAACTATCGCACGATCGAAGAACTGCACTCCAGCCTGGATCCGGAGATTTTCTGGCGCGTGCACCGCTCCTATGTGGTGAACATCAACCGCATCAAGGAAGTCATTCCCTGGTTCAAATCCACGTACCTGCTTCGGATGGACGACAAGAACCAGACGGAGATCCCCGTCAGCCGTTCACAGACCAAGCGGTTGCGCGCGCTCCTGCGTCTATGAGTTCGCACTCGGCTGCCGTCCTACAGGGCGATTCCCAGCGTCCATAACCAATAGGCGACAGCCTGCCTGAGACAGAGCCACCATTCGGTGAGAGCCGGGCGTGGCGGCGCAGGCCGCGGCGAGCCGTAGACGCGGAAGCCTCGCGCCTGCAGGATGCGTTTCGCGCGAAAGATGTGGTAGTCGTCGCTGACCAGAATGCAACTGTCGAGATTCATGCGACGCATGATCTCAGCGGCCGCGGCCAGCGAGTGCACCGTGCTTTCCCCCTCGGCTTCGACGAGGATGGCTTCCGAAGGCACTTCGCGCTGCACCAGGTAGGCGCGTCCCACCTCGCCCTCCGTATGGACTGGGTCGCCGCCGGACCCGCCTGTAGTTAGGATCCGCGGCGCCAAACCCCGCCGATACAAAGCCAGCGCGTGATCCAGACGCGCCTTGAGCACGGGAGAGGGTCGTCCCCGGTAGGCCGCAGCTCCGAGGACCACGATGACGTCGGCCGTACGTGCCTCATCCACGCGCGCCTGACGCCGGATCTGGACCGCCAGGCTGAACCACTCCGCCAGCACGAGTGCCCCGGCGGCGATGGGAACCAGCGCGAGATACTCGCCCTTCATGCGGTATGATGCTGTCGGGACCTCAACAGGCTGCACGCGCCGGGAGACCTCTCGAAATCAGTCTACACCCCGGCGGCAAGGCTCAAGCGCGACGGCCATGACCCGAGCCGAGAGTCTCACCAGCGCCGCCAATCCGCTGCTGAGAGAGGTTCGCAGGGCTGCTCTGCGGGGTACCCTGACGCGTGACGGCTGCTGCCTGGCCGAAACCTTTCACCTGCTGGAGGAAGCCCTGCGGAGCGGCTGCCGGATCCGGACGGTGCTGGCGGCTGAGTCGGCCCGCCCCGCCGTGGAAAGGCGGCTGCGCGGGGCGGCGAACGTGCGCCTCCTCGTGCTGCCTGACCGCCTCTTCCACACCATCTCCACCACCGAGACCAGTCAAGGGGTTCTCGCGCTGGTCGAGCCGCCGCAGTGGACCCTGCCGGAACTGTTTTGCGGGCGCGCCCTGGTGGTCGTGCTGGACGGCCTGCAGGACCCGGGTAATGCCGGAGCGATTCTGCGCGCCGCCGAGGCATTCGGCGCCACCGGCGTGCTGGCGCTCAAAGGGACGGTGAATCTTTACAACCCCAAGACCATACGCGCCTCTGCCGGGTCCGTGTTCCGGGTACCCATGGTCTGGGGCGCCGAGGAATCGCTCGCCCTGGCCTCACTCCGGCAGCAGGGCCTGGACCTTTACGCGGCCTCCCCGGCTGGAAAGCACCTGCTGGGCGAGGCGGATTTGACCCGAAGCTGTGCCTTCATAATCGGCAACGAGGGAAGCGGCGTGCGCGCCACGCTCCGCGCGGCGGCCCGAGAGCTGCGCATCCCTACCTCGGGAGTCGAATCGCTGAACGCCGCCATGGCGGCAACCGTCCTGCTTTACGAAGCGCGCCGGCAGAGGAGTTCGCGATGAGCCTCTTCGATGCAGGCCCCCCATCCCCCGGTCCGGTCGACAAGGACCGTCCGTTGGCCGATCGCATGCGCCCGGAGACGCTGGAGGAATTCGTGGGCCAGGAGCATATCCTCGGTCCGGGCAAGCCCTTGCGCGTGCAGTTGGAACGCGATCAGCTCGGCTCCATCATTCTCTGGGGACCGCCCGGCTCCGGCAAGACCACGCTGGCCCGCATCATCGCCCGTTTGACACGCTCAGACTTCGTTCCCTTCAGCGCCGTGCTCAGCGGCATCAAGGAAGTCAAGGCGGTCATGGCCGAGGCTGAACGCAACCGCAAGCTCGGTCGGCGCACCCTGGTCTTCATCGACGAGATTCACCGGTTCAACAAGGCGCAGCAAGACGCCTTCCTGCCTTATGTCGAGCGCGGCGACATCACCCTCATCGGCGCCACCACCGAGAATCCTTCCTTCGAAGTGATCTCGGCTCTGCTTTCCCGCTCCAAGGTCTACATGCTGCGGCCGCTCACGGTGGACGAAATTCTCGTCCTACTCAAGCGCGCGCTCACTGACCGGCGGCGAGGGCTGGGCGAACTGAACATCGAAGCGCCGGAGGAACTGCTGCGCCAGATCGCCATTTATGCCAATGGCGACGCGCGGGTGGCCTACAACACTCTGGAGGCGGCGGTCGCAGCCTCCCCGCCGGGTCGCCTGACGCCGCAGGCCGTCGAGGCAGCCATCGAGCGCAAGGTGCTGCTTTACGACAAGGCAGGCGAGGAGCACTACAACCTGATCTCGGCGCTTCACAAGTCCGTCCGCTCCAGCGACGTGGATGCGGCGTTGTATTGGTTGGCGCGGATGCTGGAGTCCGGCGAAGATCGGTTGTACATCGCCCGACGGCTCATTCGCATGGCCATCGAAGACATCGGCATGGCCGATCCCCGCGCCCTCGAGCAGGCGGTCGCCGCGATGCAGGCGGTCCACTTTCTCGGCATCCCGGAGGGCGACCAGGCGTTGGCGCAAGCCGTGATCTACCTCGCCCTGGCGCCCAAGTCCGACGCGGCTTACCAGGCCCTCAACCGCGCGCGCAGCGACGTGCAGCAGACCATTGCCGAACCGGTGCCGCTGCACCTGCGCAACCCGGTCACGCAGGCGATGCGCGAGTGGGGTTACGGCGAAGGATACCAGCACGCACACGACCTGCCGGACGCCTTGCCCGATATGCCCTGCCTGCCCCCCTCGCTGGCCGGCCGGCGCTACTACTTTCCCACCGACCGTGGCGTGGAAAGACGCATTGCCGAAAGGCTCGAAGAAATCCGCCGCGCGCGCTCGAAGAGGTCTTCCGAAGAGCGGGCCGGAAGTAAATAATACACCCCGGTACGGCTCAGGGCATCTCGAGCAGCAAGGCGAAAACTTCTTCGCCCGGTCGCGTGTTGGCCCTGCTCTTGCACCGGAGCTCGAGCACCCGTTCCCGGTCTCGAGACGCCGGTCCGTCACGCCGCAGCAACGGTTGTTAGTCGACTCACAGCGTCAACGCACATCGCCTGCCGGGAGCGGATCATGTCGTGAATCCCGGAAACCGCCTGCGACTGCCGCTGTGGGAGCCAGCGGCACGCGGCCGTGGCGCGGCTCCGCTGGGATAACCACGGCGCGTCCAAGATAAACACACGCAAGCGTAGGGTGGGGTGCGCCCAGGGGCTGCCTCGCGGAGAAAGTTTCACAGGGAAAGCAGATGGACGGCATCGTGTCGGGTCAATCCGTGTTCGGTCTTCTCCCAATAGTGCGGCCGGCGGACCAGTTGCCACAGACCCTTGTAGGCCGCCACCGACATGAGCAGGTAGTAAACGGGCAGCAGCAGAGCCCACCATGCCAATCGCCTCCGACCGCGATGCCAGGCTGCCATCATATGAAACAGACACAGCACGGCGCCCGCCAGGACGAAATTGCCCGCCGCGAAGGGCCACAACCAGCTCGGGAACAGCGCATCCACGAAACGGGCGCCGGCCAGCCAGAATCCGAACAGCGCCAGTAAGGGCAAAAAGCTCAACGGCGCGAGGAATGCGCCGCCCACGAAAAACTGCACGCCGAGGAAGCCTCGCAGGCCGAGACTGCGAGCAAGTCGTATGGGATGGCGCATGTGGACCAGGTAGGTCTGCATGTAGCCTTTGATCCAACGCGACCTTTGGCGAATCCAGTTTCGGACCTGCGAGTTGGCCTCCTCGAAGGTGGTCGAGTCCAGCATGGCCACGCGCCAACCTTTTTGCGTGAAGCGGACGCCAAGGTCGGCGTCCTCGGTGACGTTGAACGGATCCCACCCTCTCAACGCGCGCAGCACACGGGCATCGAAGTGGTTCGAGGTGCCGCCCAGCGGGATGGGAATGCGGAGCGATTCGAGTCCGGGCAGATACCAGTCGAACCATAACGAGTACTCGAGGGTGAAGAGGCGCGTCAGCCAGTTCTCGTTCCAATTGAAATAGTTCAGCTTGGCCTGGTAGCAGGCGACCTCTTGGGGCCCCTGACGGAACGCGGCCACGGCCCGCTTCAGCTGCGACGGTTCTGGGACGTCTTCGGCGTCGTAGATGGTAACGAACTCGCCGCGCGCGAAGTGGAGCGCGTAATTCAGGGCTTTGGGCTTGGTGCGCGGATGGCCGGGAGGCACACGGATCAGCTCCACGTTGGCCTCCAGTCCAGCCTGCTTGCAGGCTTCCACCGTCTCCAGATCGTCGTCTTCCAAGATCAGCTTGATGTCCAGCTTGCCTCGGGGATAATCCAGCCTGCGCAGGGCGCGCGCGAGCACAGGGACCACCGCCGCGTCGCGGTAGAGCGGCACGAGGATGGTGTAGACAGGCAGATCCTTGTCTTCTAGAGTCAGGTCGCGGTGCCGCTGCTGCGCCGCACGCCGGCGCCGGGCGCGCCAAACGAGCACGACCCTCAGCAGAAAAGCCGAAACGAGGAAAAACGTGACCGCTGCATTGGTCGCCAGGAGGCTAATTTCAGGCCAGAACCAGACCGCAGCCGACCACAACGCGATCGCGGCGTACAATGCAACCCACTGCGGCCAGCTCAGGATCACACGCGCGGAGAGCTCGGGCGCGCGCTCCCACAGGTCTAAGGTGGCGCGATGGACCAGATGAGGCTGGCCCAGCCGCTGGATGGTCCAAAGGATGTCGAAGCGCGATGTGACGGCGAACTCGACCTCCGGTCCGTACTGCTCCCGAAGCTTCTCGAACACCGTCTGCGACGGTTCCGCCACGACGATCCAAAGCGAGCCGCGGCTCTGCCGCCACGGCAGGTACAGCGACTCGGCGTATTCCTGAATGCGCGCGGGGTCGAAAAACGCAGGGTCGGGCGGCGTTTCGAGGAGATTGACGAAAGGCAGTCCGAGCTGCTCGGCCAACGTTTCGTAAAAATCCAGTGCTCGGACCCAGCCCCACCCCAGCAAGACTTGTCCCAACGGCACGCCCGTTGCACGATGCTCCGCCAGCGCCGCCTCCAGTTGGGCGGGCGTCAGCAGGCCTCGCTCCACGAGCCTCTGGCCGATTCGAGGCCTGCCTTCGTCCGGAAGCGCCTGGGAGTCCACCCGCTCCGAGCCGCTCCACTCCGCCGCCTGCGCCGAGCACGCGCCCCCGTCGGACAGGACGCCCCTGTCTCCGGCCGCACCCACGGGCTCACGCCCATCTGAGGTCAGAACTTCCGCCATACTCCGAGCACCAAGGCGTGGCCCGCGCCGACATTGCGACCTACCAGGTCTTTCACGTAACCCATCTGCATAGCCCATCCCTTCGAGAGCCATACCAGCAAGGAACCCTGCATCTTGTACAGGTCGAAGCGCGGCTCGATCAGCGGGTTGGTTGCCCGTTCCGGCGGCAGAAGGCTGCCCAGGCCGCGGATGGCAAAGAACTGCACCGAGAGGGTGAGGCGGCTATGCAGATGAAGCCCGGCGGCCGCCTCACCCCGCAGCTGGTCGGCCGGCCGGCCCCACCGCTTCCGATAGCCCGTCTCGGCGGCCACGTAGCCCCACTTTCGTCCCAGCGGTACGCTGCGCCCGAAGAGTACGCTGCCCTCGGCGTCGGCCTGCCCATTGCCGGGCCTGGGGCGGCCATTGGCATCGTAAGCCGGCGCCTTGACCAAAGCCTGTACGGCAACCTGCCAGCCCGTCTCCGGCTGACGGAGGCTACGCCGGACGCCGACCTGCAGGTCCCCCAGGGCCAGGTTCTTCTGCTCGCTCCAACGATCTCGGTAGCCGAGCCGATGCACGGGGGCGCTGATGACCAGCGTCCACTGATCCGTCAGGCCGGCTTCCAACCAACCCTGAATTGCTGTGCTGCGGAAGCGGGCTTCCTCGCCCAGTCTGGTGCGTTGCCCGCGCTCGTCAAAGCGCTCCTCCGCCCGATATCCGTACGCGTGCACAATGAGGATGCCGTGACCCCTCTTCTGTGGCCAGGCGGAGCCGTAGGCTTGGCCCGCCAGGATCGTAGCCAGTCCCAAGAGCATCCATCGCCCGGCGCGGCCTACCCCGCCGCCGATTTCGTTCGATGGCCACATGCTGAAGCCTGCCATAAATAATTCGTCACTTAAGCAGACACAATTTAGGGAGGCGCCGTAGCACTGTACGAAAGTACTAGGAACGCTACCGCAACAACGGTGTGCCCCCGCCCGCCTGGGACTGTGTCCGCGAGCGGGCAGTGGGGGCGGCAACAAGGGATAACGCCGCCATGCTGCCAGCATGCCCGCGAGGGGGGCAGCGCGAGCAGCTCGTCGCTGAGCCTGCGCGATACCGACGTTGGCAGCCTCGAACGTGTGCCCGAGTCCGAGACGTTGAGTTGCGAGGGTTCCGGTCAGCTCACGCCCGAAATCGACGCCGGCCGGCGCAGGAGTTCGCAGCGGGCTTCCGGTGAGTTCGCGCAGGCACTCCGCGACGACCGAAGCAGCCTCCGAGGCTCGCCGGCAGGAAGCTGAGCGCGGCGCCGCATCGCGTCACTTGCTCGACTTGCGCGCCGTGACTGTGATCTCGATGCGCGCCTTGCCGACCAGAGACGCCACGCCCACCGTCGTCCGCGTCGGCCGGGGCTCGGGAAAGTACTTCACGTAGACCGCATTCATGCGCGGGAACAGGCTCATGTCGGTCAGGTACACCTGCACCGAGACCGCGTCAGCGAAACTCATGCCCGCCGCCTTCAGCACGAGCCCGATATTGTCCAGGCATTGGCGCACTTCGGCCTCGAAATCCTCCGGGATCTGGCCCGTCTTCAGATCGGCCCCGACCTGACCGGAAATGTAGAGCGTGTCGCCAACCAGCAGCCCCGTACTAAACGGACGGCCGGCCGGAAACTCCGGCGGATGGATGACCCGCTTCTCGGCCCCCGCCATGGTGGCGGCGAGGCAAACGCTCAGCAGCAAACAGGAAGGTATGCCAGGAACGTGCATGCCGCCATGATAACCTAGGTACCAGGCCGCTCCCATAGGGTCTAGTACCCGGGTCTGCCCACAAAATGAATCCTTTGGCCTATAGGCGGCGGTGGGGCGTCTGAGGCAATCTAAAAACACGAGGAGCGTTCGCGGAGATGGAACAGGCGGCTAAAACTCCCCCGAGACGCCTGGAGCGCCGGGCAGCCAAGCGGTTCCCGCTCGAACAAGAGGTGCGGTTTCGCCTTTTCAACCGCAACGGCACGGAGTTCGGCCTTGGCAAGACGGTCAACATGAGCTCGCGCGGCGTGCTCATTCGTACCGACCACCAGCTCATGCCAGGCGATCGCGTTGAGGTCTCAGTGAACTGGCCGGTGCGACTGAACAACGAATGCCCGCTCAAGCTGGTTGCCACGGGACGGGTGGTGCGCGCTCAACCCGGACAGGCGGCCATACTCATCGAGCGGTACGAGTTCCGCACGCAAGGATCGCTTGCGCTGGCCGGGGCAGCCAGAATCTGAGACTGCCCGGCTCCGGATAGCGCGGGCAAACGCCCGCTACGTGCTTACCGGCCGGAGCGTTGCACACGCCGCCGGGCTTCCCGTATGATTGGTTATCCACCCCATGATCCCCGAGCACATTCCCGAAGGTCTCACCTTCGACGACGTGTTGCTGGTTCCCGCGCGCAGCGCCGTATTGCCGTCGGAGGTCGACACCCGCACGCGACTTAGCCGCCACATCGAGCTGAACATCCCCATCGTCAGCGCCGCCATGGATACGGTGACCGAGGCGCAACTGGCGATTGCGTTGGCGCGCGAGGGAGGCATCGGCATCATCCATCGGAATCAGTCCATCGAGCGTCAGGCCGAAGAAGTGGATCGCGTCAAACGCAGCGAGGCGGGGATGATCGTGGATCCGGTGACGATGTCGCCCGAACAGCCGATTCGCGAGGCGCTCGAGGTCATGAAGCGCTATCGAATCTCGGGCGTCCCGGTGACGCGCAACGGCAAGCTGGTGGGCATCCTCACCAACCGCGACCTGCGCTTCGAAACCGAGCTCGACCAGCCCATCGGCAACGTCATGACCCGCGAGAACCTCATCACCGTGCCGGTGGGGACCACGCTGGAAGAGGCCGAGCGCATCCTGCATCGCCACCGCGTCGAGAAGCTGCTGGTGGTCGACGAGGAGTACAACCTCAAAGGCCTCATCACGGTCAAAGATATCCAGAAGAAACTCAAATATCCCAACGCAGCCAAGGATGCCCAGGGCCGCTTGCGGGTGGGCGCGGCCATCGGCGTTACCGGCGATTACCTGGAGCGGGCACAGGAGCTGGTGCGCAAGAAGGTGGACGTGCTCGTCATTGACAGCGCGCACGGCCACAGCGAGCGCGTCATGGAAGCGGTGCGCACCATCCGGCGCAAGCTGCCCGACGTCGAGCTGATCGCCGGCAACGTAGCGACGTATGAAGGCGCCGCGGACCTGATCGCGCTCGGCGTGGATGCGATCAAGGTCGGCATCGGACCGGGTTCCATCTGCACCACGCGCGTGGTCACGGGCGCAGGCGTCCCCCAACTGACCGCCATCGCCGAGTGCGCCCGCGCGGCGCGTCCCGCCGGCATCCCCCTGATCGCCGACGGCGGCATCAAGTACTCCGGCGATATCACCAAGGCGATCGCCGCGGGAGCCGACACGGTCATGATCGGCAGCCTTTTCGCCGGGACCGACGAAAGCCCGGGCGAGCTGATCCTCTACCAAGGCCGAACCTTCAAAAGTTACCGCGGCATGGGCTCGTTGGGAGCGATGGCTTCAGGGGGCTCCGACCGCTACGGCCAGGATTCGGGCGGCAAGCTGGTGCCGGAGGGTATCGAGGGGCGCGTACCCAGCAAGGGTCCCTTATCGGAGCTGGTGTTTCAACTCGTGGGAGGCCTCAAGGCCGGCATGGGTTACTGCGGTTGCGCCAACATCCGCGAGTTGCAGGAGAAGGCGCGCTTCCTGCGCATCACCAGCGCCGGCCTGCGCGAAAGCCACGTCCACGACGTCATCATCACCAAGGAAGCGCCCAATTACCGTCTGGAGCCCTGAGGGCCGTTACAAACGCAGATCGTAGCCTGCCGCCCGCAGACCCGCGATAATGCGCGCGCGGATCTCGCCGACCTCATCCAGCGAGAGCGTGTGGTCGGCGGCCCCCACTCGCAGCCGGAAGGAAACGCTCTGGTGACCCTCCGGAATGGGCGGACCGCTGTAGGTGCGCAGAAACTCGATGGAATCCAGGTCCTCGCCGGCCAGCCGCACCATGAGCTTCTCGATCTCCCCGATCAAGGCGCGCTGGGGGGCGATCACGGAGAGATCGAAGGCGCTGGTCGGGAACCGGCGGACCGGTCGGTAGCGCTTAGGCTCCGGCCCCAGTTCATGGATGCGCTCCAGATCCAGATCGAGCAAGGCGGCGCGCCCGGCCAGCAACGCGGGATGCAGCTCGAACAGGCGTCCCACGCACGCGCCGCGCCACCAGATCTCGCCCGCGCGGGCCGGATGTTCGAAGGATCGCGGCGCCGCGGGCCGCACCTCCGCCCCCGGCATCAGACATTGGGCCACGCGCGCCAGCTCATAAAGATTGCCCTCGCCTTCCTGGCGGGAGTAAATCGCCGCGACCGCGTGATGGATCTCGCGCGGCAATCCCTGCGGTTGCGGATGGATCTCGCGGCCGACCTCGAACAGACGGAAACATTCCAGATGCTTCGCGTTCTCTTCCAGATTGCGGTAGATCAGCGGCACCAGGCTGCGCCGCATCAGCTTCTGCTCGGGCGAAATGGGATTGGCGACCGCCAGGTGCTCCGCGGGATCCAATGCGAAGCGGCGCGCCAGATCCTCGCCGTAAAACGAGTAGTTGTGCACCTCCGTGAAGCCCTGGGAGACGAACGCCTCGCGGACCGCGCGCAGAAAGAGGCGAAGCGGTTCCTGCGGGGGTACGGTACAGGCCACCCGCGGCGGCTCGGGCGCGATCGTGCCGTAGCCGATCATGCGCCCGACTTCCTCGACCAGGTCATCCTTGATGGAGACGTCGCGCGTCGCCCGCCAGGATGGCGGGGTCACCAGAAAGACTCGCGGACCGCCCTCGCGCACGACAAAACAAAGGCGCTCAAGAATGTCGCGGACCTCGGCCTCGGGCACCGCCCGCCCCAACTTGCGCGTCAGCCAGTCCAGCGGCAACTCGATGGGCGGAGGCGTCGACAGCGGCCGACAGCAGTCGGCCAGGCCGCCCACCAGCCGGATGCCCGGCGAAACCTGCTCGAACAGCTCCCAGGCGCGCGCCAACCCCCGCACGGTGTTATGCGGATCCTGCCCCTTTTCGAAGCGCATCGAGGCATCGGTGCGCAGTTTGAGGCGGGCCGAGGTCTTGCGGATCGAGGATGCCTGGAAGCAGGCGCTCTCGAGCACGACGCGGCGAGTGCGCGCGCTGATGGCGGTGTCGAGGCCGCCTATGACGCCGGCCAGCGCAACCGGTCCTCGGGCGTCCGCGATGGCCAGGGCCGCAGGATCCAGCCGGTAGGTTTCCTCGTTCAACGCCGTCAGGCGTTCGCCCTCGCGTGCGGGACGCACGTAAATGGTGTCGCCGTGCAGCAGATCCTGATCGAAGGCGTGCAGCGGCTGCGCCAGTTCGGCCATCACGTAGTTGGTCACGTCCACGATGTTGTTGATGGGATTCAGGCCCACGGCCTGAAGCCGGTATTGCAGCCACAAGGGCGAGGGCCGCACGGTGACGTTTTCGAAGACGAGCGCGCTGTAACGCGGGCAGAGGTCGAAATCCTCGATGGCTACGCGGATCGGGGCCGGCCCCTTCGGCAGCCGCTCGATGCGAACCGGGTCCAGCAGACGCTTGCGCACGATGGCGGCCGCTTCGCGCGCCAGGCCCAGGTGGCCCCAAAGATCGGGTCGGTGCGTGAGCGATTTGTTGTCGATTTCCAGGATCTGGTCGGGCACGCAACCGGGGAGCGGATCGCCGGGGTTCGCCTCCAATTCCAGGATGCCGGCCGCATCGCGGTTGATGCCGAGCTCGGCGCCGCTGGCCAGCATGCCGTCGCTTTCGATTCCTTGAATCACACGCCTCTCGATGCGACCGTCCGGCAGCTCCGTGCCCGCGGGAACATAGGCCGTCACCATGCCCACGCGACAGTTCGGGGCCCCGCAGACCACCGTCCTGACGCCGTAGCGGCCCGTATCCACGGTCACTTTCCGGTTGTGGCCGCCGGGGATGGGCTCGGCCGCGAGCACGCGCGCCGCCGCCACGCGCTCCAGATGCTGCCCGTAAGGCTCCACCGCTTCGCACTCGGCGGTCTTCATCGTGATTTCCAGCCCCAGCGCTCGGGCATCCAGGTCCAGGTCCTCAACCAACTCGCGCAGCCAGTTGTACGAGAATTTCATGGCCGAGAAAGATCAGCAAGGCGGCCCGTTCCGGCTCGCCATCGTTCAGAATTGCCTCAGGAAACGCAGGTCCCCGCTCTGAAACCAGCGGATGTCGTCCAGCCCGTAACGCATCATGGCCAGGCGCGTGAGCCCCAACCCGAAGGCCCACCCCATCCACTCCTCAGGATCGATGCCGCTGGTGCGCAGCACATTGGGATGCACGAGCCCGCAGCCGAGCATCTCCACCCAACCGGAATACTTGCAGACCGGGCAGCCTCGTCCGTTGCAGACCAGGCAGGCCAGATCCAGCTCGAAGCCCGGCTCCACGAAAGGAAAGTAACCGGGCCGCAACCGCACTTCCGTCTCGCGTTGGAAGATATGATTCACAAGCACCTTCATGAAGTAGATCAGGTGGGCGACGGAGACTTCGCGGTCGATCATCATGCCTTCGACCTGATAGAAGGTGTGCTCGTGCGAGGCGTCCACTTCCTCGTTGCGGAAGACGCGACCCGGCGCGATCATGCGCAGCGGCGGCCTGAATCTCTCCATGCCGCGCACCTGCACCGGCGAGGTGTGTGTCCGCAGCAGCAGGCCGTTCACCAGCCAGAAAGTGTCCTGCACGTCGCGCGCCGGATGATCGGGCGGAATGTTGAGCGCGTCGAAATTGTGATACTCGGTCTCCACCTCGGGGCCGTCCAATACCGCGAAGCCGAGCGAGGTGAACAGATCCTCGATCTCGTATTGAAGCTGGGTGATCGGATGGAGGTGGCCTCGGCGGGGGCCCGGCGCCGGACGCGTCAGGTCCAACCATTCGGCCTCCAGCCGGGCGGCGAGCTCGCGCTGCTCGAATTCGGCCTGGCGCGCGGCCAGCAGTTGTTCGAGCTCCTGCTTCACCGTGTTGAGAAGCCGCCCGACTCGCGCCCGCTCCTCCGCCGCCAGGCTGCCCAGCTGACGGGAGATCTGCGCCAACGTGCCCTTGCGCCCCAGCGCCTCCACGCGCACGGCTTCGAGTTCTTCGCGTGTGGCTGCGGCCAGGATGCGTTCGCGGGCGCGTGCTTCCAGCTCGGAAAGCGCCGACTCCAGAGTCAGGGCAGATTCAGGCATGAGGGCTTAACCGCCTATTCTAGCGTGAGTTGGCGCAAACGCGCCCGTCAGGCGGCCGAGGGCGAGAACACTTCTTCCGCCTTGGCCAGCTCCTGGGCGAGGTGGTTGATGTAGAACAGGAGCAGTGCCTCCGGATACTCTCCGCGGAAGCGTTCCCAGACCCGCTGTTGCCAGCCTTCGGTCAGATACTGCGAGGCCTCCAGATCCTTTTCGAAAAACCCGTCCCGGTGAGGCAAGCCGAGAAAGTCGAGCACGGCCTGCACCATCTCGAGGTTGGAAACCAGGATCGCCTGTGCCAGGTCGCGCGCCAGGTCTTCGTCGCCTTCCGCCAGCCTGGGCCACAGCCGCGGGCCGCTGTTGCGCAGCGTCTCGGCGTTCAGCTTGCGCACGTGCATGCGGATCTTCAAGGGCTCGTAAAGCTGGAAGGCGCGCAGCTTGCCGAGCGATACGTGGCGCAGGAGCTCGTTCAGGGCGCTCTCGCCCAAAGCCCGAAACACCTCGCTCAACCCCATCACAGCACAGCGTAGCACGGCCTCAGCGAGGGTATTATGGAGCCGATGCAGCTTTCGCGCCGAGCCCTGATGCGCACCGCGGCTCTCCCGCTCGCGCGTTTGCGGGGGCTGGCTGCCGCGGCTTTTCCCGCTTCACCCCCGGGCGATCGGGCGCTGTTTCCGCAGCCCCAGGACGGCGAAACCGTCTCCATCAATCCGCCCGGCTTCGCCTGGTGGCGCGCGCCCGGCGCGGCCATGTACCGCCTGCTCATCTGGAACGAGCGAGGCGAAGAGGTCTACCAGGCCCCTTATCTACGCGACCCCGTGCACCTGCCGGCCCGCCCGCTTTCACCCGGCGAATACTGCTGGGACGTGGAGGCCTGCGACCCGGACGACCGCGTGCTGGCCAAGCGCGGCGTATGGCGGTTCCGCGTGCCCGAAGGTGTGACCGAGTTTCCGTGGATCGAGCCCGCCGAGATCCTGGCGCGCGTGCCCGAAGGCCACCCCCGTTACATCTTCCTGCGCGACGCCCTGCCGGAGATTCGCCGCTCGCTGCAAGCCGGTCGGCGCGCCGCATGGAATTCGATCCGCTCGAGCGCGGAACGCTACCTGAACACCGAACCGCCCAAGCCGCCCGAGTATCACACCTACGCCGATCCCGCGCGGCAGCGGATGGGATACGTGAGCTACTTCCGTGAGTTCCGGCGCGTGATCGACAACGCGATGAGCACGCTCGCGCTGGCCTACGTGCTCTCGGGGGATCAAAGGTACGGTCTGGCCGCCAAGCGCATCCTGCTGGAGGTCGAAAGGTGGGGCATCGAGGGTCCCATGTCCGTGATGGCGCCATGGGGCGACGAGCCCGGCCTTTCGATGGCCAAGCACGGCCACCGCGCCTATGACTGGCTTTTCGACTTATTCGATGAGGACGAACGGACGCGCGTGCGCGAAATGACCGTCGGACGCGCACGTCAGGTGCTGACCCGGCTCCAACGCGCCGACTACCTGGCGCTCCCGGGCGAAAGCCACAACGGGCGGCTCATCGCCTACCTGAGCGAATACGCCGTGGTGCTGAAGGACGAAGCGCCGGATGCCGGCGAGTGGCTCGATTACTCCTTGCGCGCGTTGACCACTTTCTACCCGCATTGGGGCGACCGGGACGGCGGCTGGGCGGAAGGCATCAGCTACGCTCTTTCCTACAACACGATCTATCTCGGTGCGCTCGAATCCCTGCTGGCCGCCACAGGCTTCGACCTTTATCAGCGGCCCTTCTTCCAGCGCGTGCGGCGCTTCATCCTTTACTGCACCAGCCCGGTCGCTGAGATCAAGCCCTTCGGCGACGGCTTCGAGGGCGGCGTGGGCGGCTCCGGTGCGACCCTCATGATGCACCACGGGCGCCGCTTTCGCGATCCGCATTGCGTCTGGTACGCGCGGCAGACGGGGGCCTCCGTGACGGCCGATCCCCTCATCGGGGCGCTCACCGAAGACGATGTAGCGGCGGCGCCGCCCTCCGATCTGCCCTCGGCTGCGGTTTTCCGCGGGGTAGGCTGGGCGGCGCTGCACAGCGCGCTCGATCGCCCGCGCGAGGATACCCTGATCCTGTTCAAGTCAAGCCCTTACGGCAGCGTCAGCCACAGCCACGCCGATCAGAACTCCTTTGCCATCTTGAAGGGCGGACGCGGACTCGCGATTCCCTCGGGCTATTACGGTCCTGCCTACGACATGCCTCACCATGCGCTCTGGACGCGGCAGACCAAGGCCCACAACTCGATCCTGGTCAACGGCGAGGGCCAGCTCGCTCGCAGCGCCAAAGCCCGGGGCAGGATCGCCGCTTTCCGTCACCAGAACCGCATCAGTTACGTCGCCGGCGACGCTACGGCGGCCTACGGCGGAAAACTCACGCTGTTCGTGCGCCACCTCGTGTTCCTCCGCCCCGGGCTGGTGGGGGTGCTCGACGAACTGGCGGCGCCTGAACCCGCCGAATACCGCTGGCTGTTGCATGCCTTTGAACAGATGGAGATCGACGAGGCACAGGGTCTCGTCATCGTTTACCGTGCCGGCGCCACGCTCTCGGTGCGGCTGACCTGCGAAGCGGGTCTTGGGTTCAGCCAAACCGATCAGTTCGACACGCCGTACAACGAAGGCAACCCGCCCGAATATTGGGAGGATAAGCCCAATCAGTGGCACTTCAGCGCACGCACCCGGGAGCAGGCGGCGAAAACACGCATCGGCGCAGCCATGGTGGTCCGCGGCCTGGGCGAAACCTTCGATACCGAATGGTTGGAACATCGCGGTTGGTGGGGCGTGTCCTTGGCCGACAACGAGGGCTCGGGCGAAATCTGGATGCAGGTGACCCCGGGCGCACCGCCGCCCGCGGGCGTCTCCCGGAGTTGCCTTATCGCAGCACACTGGCAACCGCACGAGGGCGAAACGGAGTGGATGCTTGTCGGCGCTGACGGCATCTAATAAAAGAGCACGCTTAAATCAGGGAGGAGAATCATGGATGTGCCGCGCTCATCGCGTAGGGAGTTTCTGGCAGGGGCGACAGGCTGGACTGCATTGGCTGAAGGTCTGATCGCGGACACCACGCCGGCTTCGGCGACCGGCCTTCCCATGCGGGTACTGGGCCGCACCGGCGTGCGGGTGTCCATCGTCGGACTCGGCGGTTGGCATTTCGCCGCGACCAAAGACGAGAACGAGGCCATCCGCCTCGTTCATGCCGCCATGGACGAGGGCATCAATTTTCTCGACAACTCCTGGGATTACCACGGTGGCCGCGCGGAAGAGTGGATGGGCAAGGCGCTGGCCATGGACAACCGCCGTCAGCGCGTCTTTCTGATGACCAAAAACTGCGAGCGGGATTACCAGGGCTCGATGAAGAACCTCGAGGAAAGCTTGCGCCGCCTCCGAACCGACTACATCGACCTCTGGCAGTTCCACGAGATTGTCTACGACAACGATCCGGACTGGGTCTTCGAGAAAGGGGGCATCCGAGCGGCCATCGAGGCCCGCAAGCAGGGCAAGGTCCGCTTCATCGGCTTCACCGGTCACAAGGATCCTCGCATTCACCTTAAGATGCTGGCCAAGCCGTACCAATGGGACACCGCGCAGATGCCCATCAACCCGATGGATGCCTGGTATCGCAGCTTCCAGCGCGAAGTGGTTCCCGTGTGCCTGAAGAAAAACGTGGGCGTCATCGGCATGAAGGGGCTGGGCGGAAGCTATCCGCAAGGCATGTTGGTGGCGCGCGCGGGACTGAGCGTGGCCGAGTGCCTCCGCTACGCCTGGAGCCAGCCGGTCAGTGTGCAAGTAGTGGGCATTACGTCCATGGAGCAATTGCGCGAGGTGGCCGAGCTGGCGCGCAACTTCCGGCCCATGACGCGCCAAGAGCAGCAGGCGCTGCTCGACCGGGTTCGCGAGGCCGCCGGCGACGGTCGATACGAGCTGTTCAAGTCCACGCAAGCCTTCGACGGCAGTCACCACCGCCGCCAGCACGGCTACGAAGTCAAGGGCTGAAGCTTGGCGGTCGTCTTCGGGACGCGGTCAGGCTGCGCACCGGGGCATGGATGGGTAAACGCGGCGCCGACCGGCCTCGGCTGCTGGGGTAAGCTGGAAGTAGCAAGAGGGAGCGCTACGGATGAGTTCACAAGCAAGCGAACAGAAATCGCCGGGCCGTACGGTGTTTTGCGTGAAGTTCAAGCGTGAGATGCCGGGCCTGGATGAAGTGCCCTTTGACGGTCATCCTTTGGGTCGGCGAATCTACGAGAACGTCTCCAAAGAAGCCTGGCGGCAGTGGGTCGAGTACATGAAAATCCTCATGAACGAGTATCGGCTGAACCTGGGGACGCGCCAGGCGCAGGAATTCTTGCTCAAGCGCATGGAAGAGTACTTCTTCGGCGAGGGCACGGAGCTGCCGCCCGAATACGTGCCGCCCGGATCGCGACACTGACTGCGCCGTTCAGCCTGCCTCTCCCGGCCGCTCCCAAACCTCTGTGAGTTCCGAGCCGACGGTACGGGCGGGCGGGACCCGCGCCCCCTATTCCGGCGTGTGGGCCGGCGCGTCACAGAGTACCGGCGGGACGCTCAGGTCCCACCGCACCGCGCGGCGCACAAACGGCTTGGCAGCCTGGCGCACCCGGAGAACGACGTCGAGATCGCTGCCCACGCCCAAGTCGTCCCGGGCGTGAGAGCCGAAGCAGCCCATCCTCAACAGCTCGGCGCGTTCAGACCCGGCCTTTGCGGCTCACCGTCTCAGGGCTGCAAGAACCGTGTCGGCGTCAGGCCATTTGAGCACGGACGAATCCGACGGCCTCACGGGCATACGCCAGAGCCTCCGTACTCTGCAGCGGGCCGTAGTGCTCGAAGGGCGGCCTTTCGGGATGGCTGTTGGAGTATCGAGGCGGGATGTAAAAAGCATCGAGTGTGCGAGCTTTCTCGACGAGCTCCGACGGGACCGTCGCCTCGGACGGCAGTTCGTGTAGGGGACGAGCCACCGCCTGTCCCCTGGCCTCCTGCCGGCAACGCAAATGAAGGGCCGTCACGGCCTCCTCGGCCGCCTGGGTGGCGACGAAGCAGGCCCGTTCGTGGAAACCGCCGAGGTCGATTGTTCGGCCATCTGGAGATCCCACTCCGCCTGCGCCGGCCGCTCGCGGGCCCGGTTCGGCATGGATCCGGCCTCAGCGCTTGCTCAGTTCGGCTTCGATCGCCTCGAGCTCCCGGCCCGCTTCGGCCCAACGCCCTTGGCCGGCGAGTTCACGGTAGCGTAGCAAGTGTCTGCGAATGGATTCGATGCGCGGATCTGCGGGGGCTGCCGGAGCCGCGGCAGCGGCGGGCGCTGCCGCGGGCGCCGCGCGTACCGCTTCCGCCGGGGCGCCTTTCATGATTGCGGCCAGCTCCGCCACCGCCTGCTCGTAGGTGTCCGTGTAGATGAGATAGTTGCCCATCGCCATCACCACCTTGCGCAACTGCGGCATGCGGGCCTCCGAGGCCTGGATGTAAAGCGGCTCCACGTAGAGGAAGGTTTCGCCCATGGGCAGCACGAGCATCTGCCCCCGCAGCACCTGCGAGCCTTGCTGGTTCCAAAGCGTAAGGTCCTTGGAGATGATCTGATCCTGGTTGACGCGGGCCTCGATCTGCATCGGGCCATAGATCAGCTCCTGTTTGGAGAGTTGCAGGAACAGCAGCTCGCCGAGATGCTCGCCGTCGCAACGCGCCACCATCAGACCGATCATGTTGTCCTTGTTGCGCGGCGTGAAGGGCAGGATGAGGAGAAACTCGGGGTTGTCCTCGCCGGGCAGCGTCGCCACCACGTAGGTGGGCTGGACCTGCTGCGGTTGACCGCCCTGTCCCTGGATGTTGCGTGCGATGTCCCAGACGTCCTCCTTGTTGTAGAAGGCCTGCGGATCGAGCATGTGGTAGGTGCGGTAGATTTCGGCCTGCACGCGGAAGAACAGCTCCGGATAGCGTGCGTGGAAGCGCAGTTCGCGCGGCATTTCCGATGCCGGCTTCAGCAGGCGCGGGAACAGACGCTGGTAGGCCCGGATGATGGGGTCCGACGGATCGAAGATGTAAATATTCGTGGTGCCGTCGTAGGCGTCAATGGTGGCTTTTACGGCATTGCGCATGTAGTTGACCTGACCCGCGCCGGGCAGTTCGACGCCGCGTGAGTACGGGTGCAGGCGCGCGCTGGTGTAGCCGTCAATCGTCCAGACCAGGCGGCCCGAGTCGGTCAGTACCAGGTACGGATCCGGATCCCAGGTGATGAAGCCCGCCAGCCGTTGGACCCGATCGCGGACGTTGCGCCGGATCATCATGCGGCTTCCGGGCGTGAGGAAGCCGGTCAGCAGGATGTTGACGTCCCCGCGCGCCAAGGCGGCCGCGATGCGCACGTGCCAGCTGTGAGCGGGGAAGCCGCCGCGGCCCTGGTAGCGCGTGAAGACGTTCTCGGCGCCTGAAGGGTAGCTGAATTCGGGCTGGGCGGTGTTGACGAAGACCGGCTCGTGCGTGGATTCGCCGTAGTAGATCTCCGGCCGCACGAGCTTCAAGCTGGGCGTCTTGACCTCCGGCGGCGCATCCTGGATCAGCAACACGGGCAACCCGTCCGGCGTGATGCGGTTGGCCTCGGCCATCACCAGGCCGTATCCGTGGGTGTACATGAAGTGCGGCACGATCCAGCGCGTGCGCGCCTCCGGCAACTGGCGGATGTCGAGCTCGCGCGGCGTCAACAGCACCTGCCGCAGTTGACCGTCGATGATGTAGCGGTCCACGTCGGAGTCGGCAAAACGGTAATAGGGGCGCAAGGCCTGGATCTGGGTCACCGTATCGTGAAAGGCCCGCCAATCCCAGAGCCTCACGTTGTCGAGTAGCGCCTTGTGTTGGCTAAGATCCACCCGGGCCTCCAGCTTGGCCGGAAACTCGAACTCGCGCGTGCGCTGCTCGAGGCCAAAGGCGCTGCGGGTGGCGCGGATGTGCTTTTCGATGTAGGGGCGCTCGATGGAGATCTCGTTGGGTCGCACGTAGACCGCCCCCACGATCGCAGGTACGACCAGCCGCAGCACGAGCGCGAGCGCCATCCACGCCGCCCACCGCCAGCGGCCCACCCAAACGAAGATGGCGGCCGCCAGGCAGGCAACGATCAGCAGCCACTGGAGGGGTAGCCCCAGGCGATGGTCCACCCAGTTGATGCCCACCATGAAGCCGTGATCGTTGACCAGCATCTGGTAGCGCCCGAGATAAAAGCGGAACGCCAGCGCCAGCAGTCCGGCCACGGCGGCCAGCCTTAGAAAACGCGATTCCAGGGCGCCCTCCAGCCGCAAGAATCGCAAATCCAGTTGCTGGGCCTCCTCCCACTCGGGCAGCCGCTCGCGGATCTGCCAGCCGCGCGCCGTCAACCAGTACACCAGAATGGCCGTCACGGCCAGCGCCAGAAGATACTTCCAGAGGATGGAGTAAAAAGGCACGTCGAACAGATAGGCGCCCAGGGGTTTGCCGAAAATGGGGTCGCGCCAGGCAGCGGCCTCCTCCGGCAGCGAGCGACCCCCGAAGAAGCGCACCACGGTCCAGGTATCCACGCTGGCCGAGGAGATGAGCCATGCCACCAGCAACAGCACGACGGCCATCACCCGGCGGTAAATCCGGTGCCGCCTAACCCTGACCCCTGCGAAGCGCAAGGCGCGGCCGTGGGCCGCAACTAGAACAGCCCACCCCAGGAGCGCGCCCAGCACTACCGGAGTGGCCGAGTAGATCAGCATGTCCACCCAGGTGGGGAGCTGGTCCAATTCCTTCCACCACTGGTATTCGAGGAAGAACGACGCGATGGCCCGCGCGCTGAGCAACAGCACCGCGAGCACGATCAGAAAAGCGGTCAGCCCCCAGCGCGGGCGAGGTGCAGGTAGACTGCGCGTATCGGTGAAATCGAATCCGGACATTTCAACCCCTTTCCTGGCTTCGCTGCCAGACGATGCGCCCCTTGACGACGGTGGCTACGGGACCTCCCCGAAACGTCCAGCCGTCGAAGGGCGAGTTCTTGCTCTTGGAAAAAGAGCGGTTGACGTCGTAGGTCCAGATCAGCTCGGGATCGAAAATCGTCAAGTCGGCCACGGCGCCCGGCTCCAGCCCCGCACGACTCAACCCGAGCACTCTCGCCGGCCCCGTGGTGAAAAGTTCGATGAGTCGCATCAGGGGGATTTTTCCCGTATGTACCAGCGTCTTCAGGGCTACGCCCAGGGCCGTCTCGAGACCGATCACGCCGAACGGGCACTTTTCGAATTCCTGCATTTTTTCGCTGCCCGGGTGGGGCGCGTGATCGGTAGCGATCGCATCCACGACCCCCGAAACGATGCCCTCGATGAGGGCGTCCCGATCCGCCGCCGAGCGCAGCGGAGGCTTCATCTTGAAGTTGCTGTCGTAACCGGCGAGGTCGGCGTCCGTCAACGCGATGTGATGGGGCGTAACCTCGCAGGTCACGGGCAGGCCGCGCTGCTTGGCCTCGGCAATCATGGCGAGCGAGCGCGCCGAAGAGACGTGCGCCACGTGAAGACGCGCGCCCGTCAGCTCGACCAGGAGTAGGTCGCGCGCCACCATGATGTCTTCGGCCACGGAAGGGATGCCGCGCAGGCCCAGCCGCACCGAGTGCTCTCCCTCGTGCATGTCGCCGCCCGCCGATAGATTCAGGTCTTCGCAATGGTCGATGACCACCAGATCGAAGGCGCGCGCGAACTCCATGGCCCGGCGCATGACGCGGGAGTTCATCACGGGCCGGCCGTCATCGGAGATAGCGACGGCCCCCGCCGCCTTCATCGAACCGATGGCGGCCAGCCGTTCGCCCTCGCTGTTCTCGGTGATGGCGCCGACGGGCAGAACGTTGGCCAGGGCGAAGCGCTCGGCCTGCTCGAGGATGTAGCGCGTAACAGCCGCGTCGTCGTTGACCGGTTTGGTGTTGGGCATGGCGCAGACGGTGGTGAAACCGCCCGCCACCGCGGCTTTCGTCCCCGTTTCGATCGTCTCCGCATGCTCGTATCCGGGCTCGCGCAAGTGCGTGTGCAGATCGATGAAGCCGGGCGCAACGACCAGGCCCGTAGCGTCGAAGGCGATGGCCCCGGTTGCGTGCAGGTTCGGCCCGATGCGTACGATCAGGCCGCTTTTGATGAGCACGTCCGCCACCTGGTCGAACCCGGTGGCGGGATCCATCACGCGCCCGTTGCGAATGAGCAGCTTCGGCATGTTCAACCCAGGATGCGTTCCAGTACCGCCATGCGCACGGCCACGCCGTTTTCGACCTGATTGAGGATGACCGAACGCTGCGAGTCGGCCACCTCGGAGGAGATCTCGCGTCCGCGATTGATAGGTCCCGGATGCATGACGATGGCGTCCGGCTTGGCCAGCTCCAGGTGTTCCAGGCGCAGGCCGTAGAACTGAAAGTACTCGCCGGCCGGGAAGGCAGCTTCCTGCTGCCGTTCCAGCTGCACGCGCAGCATCATGATCACGTCGGCGCCGCGAATGGCCTCCCGCATGTCGTAGGTGATGCGAACGCCGGGCGCGATGCGCGCCAGCTCGGGGGGAACCAAGGAAGCAGGGCCGCACAGCACGATCTCGGCGCCGAATTTCGAGAGCAGAAAGATGTTCGAACGAGCCACGCGGCTGTGCACGATGTCGCCGATGATGGCCACACGGAGCCCTTCCAGCGTGGGCCGGTGATCGAGGATCGTGCGGGCGTCGAGCAGCGCCTGGGTGGGATGCTCATGCGTGCCGTCGCCCGCGTTGATGATGGGAATGGGCAGGTGGCGCGCCAGAAAGTGCGGTGCGCCGGAAGCCGAATGCCGCATCACGATGGCGTCCGGACGCATGGCCGCCAGCGTGTTCAGCGTGTCCACCAGCGATTCGCCCTTGGACAGGCTGGAGCCGGCGGCCGTGATCGAGATGGCGTCGGCGCCCAGTCTCTTCGCGGCGATCTCGAAGCTGGTGCGCGTGCGCGTGGAAGCCTCGAAGAACAGATTGACGATCAACCGGCCGCGCAGCGTATCCAGCTTGACGAAGGGCTGGTTTTGCGCAGGCTGGAAAGCCTTGGCCCGCTCCAGGATCGCCTCGATTTCGGCGCGTTCCAGATGCTCGATGCCCAGCAACCCCGCTCGCATGCAGGCCTCCAATGCGCCCGAACCTCAGGCCGCCTTCTCCACCAGCACCACCTTCTCGACCTGATCGATCTCCCTGAACTTCACCTCGACCATCTCGTCGCGCGTCGTCGTGATCGTGCGACCCACAAAGCGAGCCTCGATCGGCAACTCGCGATGTCCTCGGTCGATCAGCACCAGCAGTTGCACGCGCGCAGGGCGGCCGTGATCGAATAGTGCGTCCAGCGCCGCACGCACCGTGCGCCCGGTGAAAAGCACATCGTCGGTGAGGATGATATCCTTTCCGGTCACCGGGAAGGAAATCTCCGTGGCGTTGAGGATCGGCTGTGTGCTGATGGTCGACAGATCATCGCGATAGAGCGTGATGTCCAGCACACCCACGGGGATGTCGCGATTCTCGAGCGCCTTGATCTTCTCGGCCAGCCGCTGCGCGATGGGTACGCCCCGTCGGCGGATGCCGACGAAGGCCAGGCGGTCCAGGTCCTCGGTCTTCTCGAGAATCTCATGAGCCAGCCGCACCAGCGTGCGCTCGATTTCGGATGCGCTCATGATCTGGGCCTTTTCGCGCGTGGCAGTCATGGGGAATCCGTCCGACAGGTTAACACAGAGCTCCACGGCCTCACCGCGGGCAGGGGCGGGCGGAACCGCCGTGCTGGAGCTCCCAGCACCCGGGCTTCTCGGCGGTCCCCGCTTCGAGGCCGTTCCAGTTGAGCCGGCAGGGCGTCCAGGACGCAGGCAGGGTAAGCTGCAAGGCCGCGACGCCGCGCGAGATGACGAACAGCTCCCGCGTCTCCGGCAGGTATTCCGCCTGCAGGCGCGCGGTCCCGACCTCCTCGCGCTTGGGCAGAACGATGCGCGTTTCGATGCGCATCCGGCGGCCTTCGCGCAGGAGCATGACGGCCGTCGAGCGCTCCTCCGTCTGGCGTTCCATGAACTCCACGTAGGCCCGTGCGTCAGCCAGCTCTCGCCCCGCCACGGCCACGATGCGGTCGCCGAGCCTCAGCGGGCCCCGGTAGTTCTCCGGCAGCCAAGCCACCAGCACACCGGGCCCCGGCGCCGAGAGATCGAAGCCGAAGCCGCCCAGCGCCAGCGACGCCCCCGATCCCGGCGGGACGCGCGAGGAAGGCAACGCGTCGTTGCGCAGATCGAAATCCAGCCGTGTGATGGAGGCCCAGTAGCAGCGCGCGAAGACCGGATTGCCCGTCTCGCAATCGATCCTGTAAGGGAAGGGTTCCCGCCGGTGCTGGCCCAGCCAGTCCAGCAGCTCGGCGGCGGTCATCTCGGCCTTGGCGGGATCGACAAGCCGGTATCCGGCGCCGCGGAGGCGCGCCCGCAGATCGGCCGCTAGCGGATCATCGGCACGAGGCACCCACAGTACGGGCGCCAGGCTCGTGTTCGCGGCGAACAGCCGGTTGGTTTCGATGGCCGGGCGGGGAGTCCCTCCCAGCGCCGCAGCCGCGGCCCAAAGGTCCGGCCGTCGCGAGACGACATAAAAGACCGCCGTTGCACCGGGGCCCTCACCCACCAGATACACGCGCTCGGCGGTGACGCGCACCTGGCGGCTCACACTTTCAAGCGCACTCTCGATCAACCCTACCGAGCCGTCGGAGACAGCCGCTTCGGCGCGCAGGACTGCCACCGTCCACCCGCGGCCCGACGCCAGGGGCCGCCAGCGATCGAAGGCTTCCGCCGCTGCCTCGCGCGACGCCGGCAGCACGAACAGCAGGGGGCCGTCTTCCACCGCCGCAAGCAGCAGCGGCGGGGAAGAGGTCTGACCGCCTAGCGCGGACCAAATCGCCAGTGCTGTCAACAGCACAGCCTGCATCGCCGACGATCAGAAACGACGCAGCCTGGAGCGAATGCGGCGCGCCAGGCGCTCGATTTCCTCGATCTTGCGCAACGTTGAAACCGAGAGCACGTGACGGCCCTGCCTTTCCAGTTCCGCGCGGAACTCCTCAGAAAGCTTCGCCAGTCGCTCGGCGTCGCGTAACGATTGCTCGTAATCGGCCTTGAGGAGCTCCTCCTTTTGGGACTTGCCGCCGGGCAGCTTCGGCTCGGGTTCTTCGCGCGGCCATTGACCGCGAACCAGCGAAACCGCCAAAAGCAGGAGGAGCCGTGCCCGACCGATCATCGACACCCAGTTCCATTGTACGGGCGAGGCCGGCCGCTTCCCTGGCGAAACCCGGGAGTGCCGCTGCCGAGGCTCGCGTTCTCGGTCGCTGACGGCAAATCGGAGCGCCCTTCGGCCGGCGTATTCGGGCCCTGGCTGGGCGCAGTCGGCGGCGCGAAGGTTCGGCCGTACACGCGCCCGCCCGGCTGTAACCGTGGCTGGGGAGGCCGCCCGGGCGGCAGGTCTGCGCATGCTCGGTCTGGCGGGCAATTTGGGAAACCTCCCTGAGCCCGACGCACCAAACCCTTTCACCTTCAGTCGCATCTAAATGTGTGGAAGGACGGGATAGAATGGGTGCGATGCGGCTTTTGGCGCCGGCGCTGATAGGCTGGTTCTGGGCCGCGATCGCGGCTGCCGGAGCCGGGGAGCTCGAGCGCGCCCGACAACTGTATCAGCGCACGGAGTACCGAGAGGCCATCGCCCTGCTCTCCTCCCTCCCCGTCAAGGACGGGCCCACCTGGGAGCTGTTGGGCATGGCCTGGTACATGGAAGGCGAGTACAAGAAGGCCTCGCAATGTTTCGAGAAGGCAGTGGCCGCCGATCCATTGAACGCCCGTTACCACCACTGGCTCGGCCGGGCTTATGGCCGCCGTGCGGAGACGTCCAGTTTCCTGACCGCGCCCGGGCTGGCGCGCAAGGCGCGCGAGCACTTCGAGCGGGCCGTTCAGCTGGATCCCGACAACATCGAGGCCGTCAACGACCTTTTCGAGTATTACCTCGAAGCGCCCGGCTTCCTGGGCGGGGGACTCGAGAGGGCTGCGGCGCTGCTCGAACGGATCGGACGACTGGACCCCGCAGAGCGTCACTACGCCGAGGCGCGCCTGGCCGAGAAGCGAAGGGAATTCGCCCGCGCGGAGCAGCATCTGCGCCTGGCGCTGGAGCAGGCGCCTCGTCAGCTCGGTCGCGTGATCGATCTGGCGCGGTTCCTGGCCAAACAGCGTCGCTTCGAGGAAAGCGAGGCGCTGCTTGCCCAGGCTGAGAAGATCGCTCCCGGCAGCGCCCGCCTGAAGTTCGAGCGTGCGGCCATGTACATCCAGGCGGGTCGCAACCTCGACGAGGCGCGGCGCCTGCTGCGCGAATACCTGGCCTCTCCTCTAACGCCCGACGATCCGCCTCGCCGGGAAGCCGAGCGGCTTCTGAGGCAGCTCTCCTGATACCATGGAACTCGGCGACTGAACCGTGTTCCTTGGCGAGGCCTTCCGCTTCAGCGTCAGCGCCCTTCGCGCCAACCCCGTGCGCACCGGGCTCACGGCCCTGGGGCTCGTGATCGGAAACGCCTCGGTCATCCTCGTAGTGACCATTTCGTTGACCAGCCGCGAGTACATACTCGAGCAGATCCAGGGCGTGGGGTCGAACATGATTTACGCCTACTACGAGGCCGCCGGCTCCAACATGCCCGAGGTGGAAGCGGACTACCTGAAGTGGTCCGACGTCGAGGCCGTGCGCACGCAGCTGGACGGGCGCATCCGCGCGGTCACCGGCGTGATGACCAGCTTCGACCGCATGATGATCGAGGGCCGCGAGGAGGACGTGCGCATCGTGGGTTCGGACCACTACTACGCGGACGTGCGCAACCTCGTCATCCTCGCCGGGCGCGCGCTCGACGAAGGCGACGTCACGCTGCGGCAGAAAGTGGCGCTGCTCACCGAGAAGCTGGCGCAGCGTCTCTACGGGCGCCCGCACTCGGCCATCGGAGAGATCGTCAAGATTCACGGGCTGCAGTTCACCGTCGTCGGGGTCTTCAAGGAGCGAGTGGAAAGTTTCGGACTCTCCGAGCTGACGCGCGAGACCATCCTGATTCCCATCACCGTGCAGCGGTATTTCACGCCCGTCGAGCGCATCGATCCGCTGTACGTGCAGGTGCGCCGCACTGAGGACGTCGAACCCGTGACCGCACAGGTGCGCGCGCTGCTTGAAAGTCGTCATCGTCCCGGCGCGCGCTACACGGTCGAGAACCTCTCCGCCATTTTGGGCGCCGCCAAACAGATCGCGCTGGCGCTGACCATCGTGCTCATCCTGGTGGCGGCGATCGCACTGGTCATCTCCGGCATCGGCATCATGAACATCATGCTGGTGACGGTGACCGAGCGAACGCGCGAGATCGGCGTGCGCATGGCCGTCGGCGCCTCCCGGCGCGACATCCTTCAGCAGTTCCTGCTGGAAGCCGTGCTGATCAGCGTTTCCGGAGGCGTGCTGGGCATCCTGCTGGGAGTGGGGATCCCGCTCAGCGTTCGCTTCATCGCTCCCCAGGTGCGCGTACCGATCTCCCGTCTCTCGGTGCTGGTCGCGTTCGCAGTGGCGTTCGCCGTGGGAGTGATTTTCGGCCTGCTGCCGGCCAACCGGGCCGCACGTCTGGATCCCGCCGTAGCCCTGCGCTACGAATGAGCGCTGGCGACGAGGCCCGCGCTTTGTTCTAATGACCATGTCGGGAGTAGACCCGTGCCAGCCGCCGACCTGTTGCGCTCGACCGCCGTTGCCTTGCTGATAGGTTTTCTGATCGGCGCCGAGCGCGAGTTCTCGCGCGCCGAAATGGAACGCCAGCCCGGCGTGCGGGACTTTATCCTGATCGCGCTTACGGGCAGTCTGTGTGGCTTGTTGGGAAGTGTCTGGCTGACGGTGACCGCGCTGGCGGCCATCGCGGCCCTTCTGGCGGTCTTTCATTACCAAAGCCCCGAGCGCTCCGGCATCACGACCGAGATGGCCGCGGTGGCGACCTTCTGCCTCGGCTACTTGACTTCCGCCCCGGAGGCCACCTTCGGTCCGACTCTGGCCGTGGGCCTGACGGTGACCATCACCATCCTGCTCGAGGCCAAGCGGGCCCTGCACCACTTCATCCGTAAGACCATCACCGAGCAGGAATTCACTGACACGCTCCGCTTCCTGGCCCTCGTTTTCATCATCTATCCCGTGCTGCCTGCGGGCGGCCTCGGGCCGGAGGGCGTCTTCGTGCCGCGGCAGGTTTGGCTGTTTGTCATCCTGGTTTCTTCGGTCTCCTACGTGGGCTACTTTGTCGAAAAGTTTCTCGGACCGCGCGCCGGCGCACGTCTGGCGGGGCTGTTCGGCGGGCTAGCTTCCTCGACCGCGGCGACGGCCTCGCTGGCCCGCACTTGCGCCGAGGAACCGGAGAACGCCGGCCTTTACTGGCAGGCCGTCCTGCTGGCCAACACCGTTCAGTTCCCGCGCGTGCTCGTCATCCTGAGCGCTGTCAATCCGGCGCTCGGGCAGGCTTTGGCGGCGCCGCTGGCGGCGATGACCGCGGCGGGACTCTTGCTGACCCGTCTCACCGGGCGCCCGACAGCGGCGGAAGGTCAGCGTCCCGCGTTGCGCGTGCGCAACCCGTTGCGCCTGGGACCGGCCTTGCGCTTCGGCGCTCTGTTCGGCGTCATCGTGCTGCTGGAGAAAGCGGCGGCCGCAGCAGCCGGCAACACCGGCGTAGTCACCGTGAGCGCCCTAGGCGGCGCGGCGGACGTAGACGCCGCGGCGCTGTCTCTCGCTGATCTTGCCCATGCCGGACGCCTGCCCCTGGGAACCGCCGCGTTGGGCGCGCTGCTCGCACTGGCGGCCAACGCGGTGGTCAAGACGGCCCTGGCTGCGCAATCCGGAGCGCCCGGACTCGCGCGAAGGCTGGCGCTCAGCTTTGTGGCCATCTTTTCCGCAGGAGGCGCCGTCTGGGCGCTTGCCCGATGAGCCGCAGGGATCGGGCTGCCGGAGGAGGTGTGGAACGATGCAGGAGCAGAGGATCAGGATCGGCTTCATCGGCTTTGGTCAGGTGGGATCGCTGTTCGCCTCCGTCATGCTTCGAGGAGGTGCGGATGTGGCCGCGTTCGATCTGATACGGGAGAAGGTGCGCGTTACGTTCCTGGAGCCGGAGCAGCTCGCTGCGCGATCGGACTGGATCCTCTCCTCCGTCACCGCGCAAACCGCGCTCGAAGTCGCCCGGCGTTGGCAACCCCTGCTCCGCCCGGGCCAGGCGTACCTGGATCTGAACTCGACCTCGCCTCGCGTCAAGCGCGAAATCGGCGAGTGCATACGGGCAAGCGGCGCCGGCTTCGCCGAAGGCGTCATATTGGGCGCCGTGGGCGCCGAGGGAGCGCGGGTGCGCATCCTGACCGGCGGTCCCGAGGGTCGGCGCGCCGCCGAGCTGCTCTGCCGCTACGGCCTGAACGCCGGCTTCTTCAGCGAGGAAACGGGCCGCGCTTCCTGCTTCAAGATGCTGCGCAGCGTGTTCTCGAAGGGCCTCGAAGCGCTGCTGATCGAGATGCTGACTGCCGCCCGACGCGCCGGCATCGCGCGGGAACTTTTCGACGACCTCTCTGAGTTCATGACCGCCAATCCCTTCGAACGAGTAGCGGCCAACTGGATCACGTCCCACCTTGGCGCGTGCGAGCGCCGGTATCACGAACTGCGACAGGTCAACGAAACCCTGCGGGAACTCGGCGTGATCCCTATCATGACCCTGGCGGCGGAATCGCTGTTCGATCGCTCGCGAGCGATCTTGCCGGCGACGGAAGATGCCCCTGCCTCCTGGGAAGAGGTTATCGAGCGCCTGGAGCAGCGACGGGAGGGAACCGGGTCGTGATTCGCGCGCGGACCGAGATTCCGGAGCGCGCCACCGTGACGCGCGGCCTGGCAACCTGTGCGCGAAAGAGTGCGAAGGCTCACGACGCCCGTCCCCGCGCGCTCGCAGCACCGGCCGGCGAGAAGAGGACGCGCGACCGCAGAAACTACCCGGGCGTTACCTCGCGCCAATCGAAAAGCGCCTCGTCCGGGGCCGCAAGCGTGGCTGCCACGTCATAAACCAGCAGCGGCAACAGCAGGTACTCGTGGGCCCGGTCGCGCAACTCGAGGCGAACCCGGTCCCCGGCCAGCAGCGAGAGTGTGCCGCGGCCGGGCGAAACACGGGTCATGCCAATCAGCGCATCCACTAAGCAGCCACGCTCCCACGGCGCGATCACTCGCAGCCCTTCCGGATCGCTGCCGCCGAGCACCTCCCAACGATAATGCTCCATGACGCGCACGGCGAGGGCCAAATCGGGGCAGGTTTCGCCGTGAAAATTGAGGGCCTGTTCGATAAGGGATTCGCGCAGATTCTCGCGGCTCGCCGGACGGCCGATCTGGCGGTTGGCCGCAGAGAACACCAGATCGCGGCTCACAAAGTACGGCTTCAGGTCGATCACGGGTGTGCCGTCGATGAAATCCAGGCGGGCCACCTCGATCCGCGTATCGTGAACGCGGACGATGCGCGTCACGGTCAGCCCGATGGGATTGGGCCGCACCGGCGAGCGTACCGCGAATACGCCGTGGAGCGCATCGGGTTCTTCGGCCCGCACGCCGCGCGGCACCACTTGGAGCAGATCGCGCTCAGCCCCGTGCAGCCAGGCCAGCACCCAGATGTGACTATGCTTCTCCAAACGAAGCAAACCGTCGGCAAATTCCGGATATACCTCGATCGCTGCGGGCGCTCCCAGGGGCGGCATTTGTTTGCGCTCTTTCACGTCGGATCGGACCAGGCCGATCGCGCGCAACTGCCAGGCCTCGTCGTGCGCCACCGGACACCTCCCATCCCCTTAAGGGTATAATCGCGCGGTACCGAAGAGGCAGCGTCATGGCGTGCTACCTGTTCCGTGGGCAGCGGTAATACGGCCCTTACAGTCTCGAGGATTTACGACGGTACTACGCTGAGGGGAGTATTGTAGCGACCGATCTGCTGCGCAGCGGGGAGGGCGAGCAGTGGATGCCGGTGACGCAGGTGCTGGGCGCAGCAGCACCGGCGGTGCCTCCGCCGCCCATCGTTCCCGGCGCGCCGGCGCCCGTCGTGACGCCTCATCTTGGCGCCGCCCCCCTTCCTCCGAACATGCATTGGGCCCTGGTGCTGCTGCTCGGCTCTGTCACCTGCGGCTTGTTCTCCCTTTACCGGGCATTCCGCCAGGCTGCCTGGGTCAGGAAACTCCTGCCGCGGAGTAACGCCATCGTGATGTATGCGCTTTACGTCGTACTGCTCTTTTTCTCGATCGCGACGGGGGGCCGGTCCATCGCGCGGAGAACCGGACTCCAGGCCGAAACGTTGGTCGCATTGCTGCGAATCGGCGCCGCGGTCTGCTTCTGGCTGGGCGCCTTCGACATCCGTTCCTCGATGCTCGGGTATTACAACCAGGTCGAGCCGATCGGCCTGCGATTGAGCCCGATCCTGACCTTTTTCTTCACCAATTTGTACCTGCAACACCACATGTCGCGCATCTTTCGCGGGAAGACCACGGGCGTGCTTACGCCGCAGGGATGAATCCGGGCGAGGCGGCTCGCGAGGTTCCTGCTTAACCGATCCTTTCCTCGCGCACGGTGATGTGCCGGATGAAATCTTCATCCAGCTCGTAGCCGAAGCCGGGTTGCTCGCTGACGGTAATCGTGCCCTCGGGGCTGACTTCGACTGGCGGCCGGATGATGTCGCGAGCCCAGTAGCGTTTCGAGGCCGACACGTCGCCCGGCAACTGAAAGTTGGGCAGCGTCGAAAGCGCGATGTTGTGGGCCCGGCCCACGCCCGATTCGAGCATCCCCCCGCACCAGACCGGAACGCCCGCCGCCTGCGCCACATCGTGGACGCGCCGCGCCTCCAAAAAGCCGCCCACGCGCCCGAGCTTGATGTTGATGATGCGGCAGGCGCCCAGCCGGATGGCCTGCGCGGCGTGCCGCGCCGAACGGATGCTTTCGTCCAGGCAGATGGAGGTTTCCAGCCGGCGCTGCAATTCGGCGTGATCCACGATATCATCGTGGGCCAACGGCTGCTCGATCATCATCAGGTAGAACTCGTCCAGACGTCGCAGGTGATCGGCATCCGCCAAGGTGTAAGCCGAATTGGCGTCCACCATGAGGCGGATCTGCGGGAAGCGCCGCCGCACCTCGCGCACGATGTCTACATCCCAGCCGGGCTTGATCTTGATCTTGATGCGCTGGTAGCCCGCCTCCAGTTCGCGCTCGATGCGCTCGAGCAGTGCGTCGACGGACTCCTGGATGCCGATCGAGACGCCGCAAGGTATCTGCTGATGCGCGCCTCCGCCGATGTGCCGGTATAGCGGCAGCCCCTTGAGCCGCGCCTCGAAATCCCAAACAGCGGCCTCCAGTCCGCCGAGGGCCATCCGGTGGCCGCGCACGCGACTCAGCAGGGGCGCCACATCGGCCGCGCTTTCCAGGCGCCGGCCCACCAGATGCGGCGCGGCGTAGTCCCGCAAGATGAACCAGGCCGAGTCCGTCCACTCCTCGTTGTAGAAAGGATGCTCGCCCGCGGTCACCTCGCCCCAGCCGGAAACCCCGTCCGCAGTCACTTCCACCAGCAGGATGCGCCGCTCAGTCGTGCGCCCAAAACTGGTTTCGAAGGCGCGGACCAGCGGCATCCGGATTTCCCGCAGATGAACGCGTTCGATCAGGAAGGCCATCGTTACTCACTCCGGGCTCCAGCGGCCGAGCAGGTACACGCCGGCCGAAGGCGTGCGCTGGAAGCCGATGACGACGAGCCCCTCGCCGAGCAGCTCGAGGAACCGCGCGCTGACTTGCGCTTGCACGCGACGCGCCTCTCGCGGATTTTCGCGACGCAGGCGCGCGATCGCGACGGGCACTTCGATTGCGGCCTCCACAGGCGGCCGCGGCGGCGTCCTGCCTCCGATCGCAGCTTCGACCCGCGGGCTGCGGATCCACCACTCGGCCACGCAGCGGTCCGTAGGGAGGCCGCCGTGCAAGTGACTGCTGGTGGTTCCGTACTGGTTCAGTACGTAGCGGCGTACGACCGCGCCCAGGCGTTCGATGTTGAAATAGGCGTTTTTCAGCTCCAGGGGATCGAAGGTCCACTCGACCAGGTCGAAGCCGCGCGCCAGAGCGTCCTCGCGCTGCCGCAACTTCAGCATGCGGCCCACTCCCCGGTTACGGTAGGGTTCGAGAACGCCCGTCATGTGGCTGTGAAGGTAGAGCTTGCCCGTGGGCTTCAGTCCCGGGATCGCGAGCAGGAAGCCCACCATGCGGTCGCCATCGTAGGCGCCAAAAGTCTGGCCTCCCACGCCGGCGGCCACCACGAAGAAGCGCACCGGCAGCAGTTCGAGTTCGTGAAATCCCCAGATTTCACGCTGGAGTTCGACGGCCCTTTCGAACTCTTCCGTGGTGGAAAGAACCCGTATTTCGATGCCTGGGGCGTCCGACATGCTCTACGCGGCCGCAACCCATCAATGCTAACAGATGAAGCTCGCGGCCGATATGGTCAGGTAGCGGCGCGGCGAGGGCGTGATAGAATGGTAAACCCCCGCAGAAAATATCCAGGCTTCAGGAGGTTTTGCATGCGCTTCGTGGGACTGCTGCTCGTGCTCGCGTGGGGCGTAACCGCCCAGATCGAACCTGAGGGTGCGGGAGCGGTGCTGTACTTTCCGCAACTGGCAGACGGGGGCTCGCCTTCGGGCGAACAATGGGAGACCACGCTGACGTTCATCCACGCGTCGCTTCTCACCAGGGAATCGGC
>CALJAM010000015.1 GCA_938027685.1 uncultured Bryobacteraceae bacterium | reverse complement strand
ACCGAAGATCTGGCCGGTCGAGGGGCGCTGGACCAATACGCTGACCGAGCCGGAAGTGGGTGCGTTCATGGGCATCAAGAAATTGATCTGGCCCGGCGAGACGAAATGCAGCGGAACCGGTTCGTCGTTGATCAGCACCTCGATGTCGGCCAACCTCTTCGGCATGGGGATCGGGTTCGGTTCCTGATCGAAGACGCGCGTTTCCGAAAACGCGAACTGGCCGACTTGTGGGAACAGCGCCACATACGTTCCCGGTGCGACCGACCTATCGGGAAGGTAATTGGCTGCGTTCACCCCCACAACGCTCGGGTAATACATCGCGACGCGGTTGATCGCCTCGGCTACGACCGGGTTGCCGAACGCGTCCAGGGCGATCGCCAGCGGCCCGCTCACCACGAAGCTAAGGCTGGCGGAGTAGTTGGCCGCGGGCAGAAAGCCGTACTCGGGGTAGCGAAGCAGGCGCCAGGCGCCCAGCTCGGCGACCCAGATTTCACCGGTGGTCTGGTTCACAGCGACGCTATAAGGCGAGCGCAACCTGGTCGTTCCGGTGGAATTGAGCAAGACCGTCGCGGGCCGCGGATCGCTCCCCGGAGTCACGGCCGCCACGTTGCTAAAAATGGAGACGCGGTTGTTGCCCACGTCGGCTACGTAGAGCCGGCCGGAGGTATCCACGGCGATGCCGCGGGGATTGTTGAAACGGTTGTCGGCCGTACCGGGGGCCGCCGTCGTAAAGTCCGGTTGGCCAATGACGGCGCTCGCGTCCATGCCGCTGGTGAAATCGCCGCCTTCCGGTTTGCGGAACAATAGCACGCGGTTTTGGGCGGCGTCGGAGACCAGCAAGTGACCTTCGGGCGTGAAGGCCAGCCCGGAAGGCAGAGCCAGGGTGCGGCGCGTGGGCTCGGTCGTGCGAGGCGTGACGAAGAAGTCCCGCTGACCGAGAACGAGGTCGGCTTCGGGCATGACCTGTGGCTGGTCGAAATTGGGTCGCGGGAAGCGAAGCACACGATTGTTGCCGCTGTCGGCCACCCACAGGTTCCCCGCGCTGTCCACCGCCAAAGCCGTGGGCCTGAAGAGGCTGGAGCGCGTCGTGACGCGCGGATCGCCAGTTGGGTAGTTGATGACGGAGCGGAACCGGTCGGGTTGGCCAATGACAATGTCCGCGAAATCACCGGGTTTGACGCGGAAAGCGTCGCGAAAGCCGAGGATCCGGTTGTTGAATGTGTCCGCAATGTAAAGCCGCGGCGGGTTGGACGTCACATCGAGGGCAAGGCTTCCGGCATACGGCCCGATCGCCGCAGGCGTCAAGAACAGCTCGCGCCCCTCAATAAGATTCGGGGCGTTGAAGTCGAGCGAGATCTGGCCGAGCACCCGAATAGCGCCGCTGAAGGGCTGCGGCCACACCACAACGCGGTGGTTGCCTGAATCCACGATGAACAATTCCGAGCCCGAAAAAACAGCGTCCGAGGGGAAGGTTAGGCCGGTGGCGCCCGCCGCGGCGCGCGCCGTGTTCATATCGGGTTGGCCGATGACCGCCTGAGCAGCAGGCGAAACGCGCGTGGGTGTTTCAGCGGGCCATTCTTCGAAGCGGGGGAAAAGCAGGATGCGGTGATTGTCGCTATCCACAACCGCTGGGTTGGGCCCAATCATCAGGATGGCCTCGGGTCTGTTGAGCCCCGTATCGTTCACGGCAGGGGGCGGCTGTTGCCCAGTGGGGACCCCCATCAGCCGGGCCGCCGCCGCGCCGGTGCTGAACGGGGGCACGAACACGAGGACGCGGTTCAGGGCGTCGGCCACGAAGAGCCGACCGCCCTGATCGAAAGCCAGGCCCGAGGGGTAGCGCATGCGGTTCTTGACAAGGCGGTTGGCGCTGGTTTCTGGGAGGGGCGCAATGCTGGTGAAGTTTTCCTGTCCCAGCACGAGGTCGGCTGCGGGCCCCAGCGTCCCCTCGCCGAGCGCCTTGGCAGGATAGCGAAGCACGCGGCTGTTGGCGGCATCGGAAAACCATAGGTTCCCGGCGGAGTCAAAAGCCAGCCCCGAGCGGTAGGTCCCGGCGGCGACTGAGAGCGCCACGGTGTTGGCTGCGGGTTGGCCGCCGCGATTGGCCCGGTTCGAGGAAAAGTCAGCCTGGCCGATGACCAAGTCGGCTTCGATGGGCGTGCGGCCGGCATCGAGCTGCCGAAAGGGCGTTGGGAAGCGCAGAACCCTGTTGTTGCCCGCATCCGCGACGTAAAGGTTGCCCTGCGCGTCGACCGCCACGGCGACCGGCGTGTTCAATGCGGTCCGCGAAGTCCCTGCTATGGTGGTCGTCAGGTCGGGCTGACCGATGACGATGTCGGCGTAGGCCCCGTTTGCAAACTGGGCGGCGTTGCGCCAGCCCAACACACGGTGGTTGCCCGCGTCTGCCACGTAGAGGGCAGGCGGCGACGAGGAGAAGTCCAGTGCGGCTGATTGCGGTGAATAAAATTCACGGCCCTCGACCAGATTGGGGGCGCCCAACCGCGCCGTAAGCGTTGCTTGCCCCACCACGCGCGCAGGCAGGGGGTGAAAGACCGTTTGAGCCATGGCCGCGCCCGCAGCGCAAGCGAGCAGCAACCCGAGCCTCATTTCCGTGGTACGGACCATTCCGAACATTCTCCTCCCGGTGCTCGTGGAACAAGACGATTGTAGCAACCGGATTGCCAACCGACCGCAGCTGCTAAACTGGAGGTTTGGCTGGGCCGCTACCTTCACGGGCGCCTTTACGCGTGTGCGCCGTCCGTTATCTCAACACAATGCCCTTGGTGTGGGGGATGCTGCAAGGGGACCAGAGGGGGCGGTTCGAGCTCGAGTTCGCATTGCCCTCGGAGTGCGCCGACCGGCTTGCCGCGCGGCAGACGGACATCGGAATCGTACCCACGGTGGAGCTGGAAAGGCTGGACCTGGAGGTGATCCGCGGCGTCGGGATCGCCTGTCGCGGGCCCATTCGCAGCATTCTGCTGGTTTTGAAGACGCCGCCGGAGGCCGTGCGGACGCTGGCCGCCGACACCAGCTCGCGCACCTCCATCGCGCTGGCGCGGATCATCCTCGCCGAAAGGTATGCCGCCCGCCCCCGCGTGCAACCCATGCCCCCCGATCTCGACACCATGCTCGCGGCGGCCGACGCTGCGGTCATCATCGGGGATCCGGCGCTGCGCGTGGATCCTGCGGCGCTCCCCTATCGCGTGCTCGATTTGGGCGGGCAATGGCGTTCGCTTACCGGGCTGCCTATGGTCTTCGCGGTGTGGGCTGCGCGACGCGAGGTCTTCGCACCGGAGCTGACGGATATGTTCCTCGCTTCCTGCCGGTTCGGCCGCGCGCACCTGGATGACATTGTGCGGCAGGAGGCCGGGCGGCGCGGCATTCCGGAGGCGCTGGCCCGCGAGTATCTGGGTGAGCGGGTCGTTTACGAGCTGGGGGAGTGGGAGTATCGCGGACTGGCCGAGTTTCTCGAGCGCGCCCGCCGACTGCGCGCGGAGGACGAAGATGCTGTCTGATCGCGAGGCGCTCGATCTGTTCCGGTCCGACGACCTTGTCGGCGTCGGCATGGCGGCTGACCTGATGCGCCGTCGACTGCATCCGGAAGGCGTCGTCACTTACATCATCGACCGCAACATCAACTACACCAACGTCTGCACGGAGTACTGCACCTTCTGCGCTTTTTATCGCCCGCTCGGTCATCCGGAAGCCTACGTGTTACCGAAAGAGGTCATTTTGGAAAAAATTCGGGAAACTTTAGAGCACGGGGGCACCGGCATCCTGATGCAAGGAGGGCTCCACCCGGAGCTGGGCATCGAGTACTACGAGGACTTGTTGCGCTCGATCAAGAAGCGCTTCACCATCCATCTGCACTGCTTTTCCGCGCCCGAGATTCTCAACATGGCCGAAGTCAGCGGGCTTTCGCTCGAAGAGACGATCGGGCGCCTGCGCGACGCGGGGCTGGACTCCATCCCGGGCGGCGGCGCCGAGATTCTGGACGATGAAGTGCGGCAGCGCATCAGCCGCCTGAAGTGCTCGACCGCCGAATGGCTGGAGGTTCACCGGACCGCGCACCGGCTCGGCCTGCGCACTACCGCGACCATGATGTTCGGCTGCGGGGAGAGTTACGAACATCGCATCCACCATCTGCGCGTGATCCGCGAGCTTCAGGAGGAGACCGGCGGGTTCACGGCTTTCATTCCCTGGACCTTCCAGCCCGAGAACACCTCGTTGGGGCGGCGCATACCGCGCGAGGCGGGTGCGGTGGATTACCTGAAGACGGTGGCCGTCTGCCGCCTGTATCTGGAAAACATCCCCAACATCCAGGCGTCCTGGGTGACGCAGGGATTGAAGGTCTGCCAGATCGCGCTGTGCTTCGGGGCTAACGACGTGGGCAGCGTGATGCTGGAGGAGAATGTGGTGGCGGCCGCGGGAGCGCACAATCGGGCGACCGAAGAAGATCTGCGGCGCATCATCCGCGAGGCCGGCTTCGTGCCGCGCCGGCGCGACACCCTCTACCGCACCTTCTTCCTGCACTGACTGCTTTCACAGCAGCGCATGCAGCTCTTCGCGGAAGCGGGCCACGTCCTCGGCGTTGTTGTAGAAGTGCGGCGACACGCGCAGGAAGTCGTGGCGGGCGGAAACCAGCACGCGACGCACCGCCAGCGCCCGTGCCAGCGCGGACGCACTGCGCCCGGGGAAACGTGCGGCCACCACGGGCGAATCGTAATGGGGCGAGGAGTCGGAGAGCAGCCGCCCGCCGGCCTCGCGCAACACGGCCCGAACCTCTTCAGCCAGCTCCAGTACGCGCCGCTCGATTCGCTCGGCGCCCAGCTCCAAAATCAGGTCGAGCGATGCCTCCATCGCATAAAGGACCGGAAAGGTGATCATGCCGCCTTCGTACTTTTCTGCCTCGCAGCCGAACACGGGGGCGCCGTGATGCAGGCGGTCCACCGAGCGCCAGTCGCGATGGCTGCGCCAGCCGATCACGTTGGGAGCCAGACGCGGGCGCAGCTCCGGATCGACGTACATGAAGCCCGCGCCGCATGGGGCGAGCAGCCATTTGTAGCCGTGCACGGCGTAGATATCGGGCCGGATCCGCGCCGCTTCGAAGCAGAGCGCACCGGCGCTCTGGGTTCCGTCCACGAAGAGCAGGATCCCGCGGCGGCGCAGCTCGGGTGCGACCTCGGTGAGAGGCGCGCGGAAGCCCGTGATGTAGTTCACCTCGCTCAGCAGCACGAGGCGCGTGTTGGGCGTGACGGCGTCCCAGAAGCCTTCCCAGGATGTCTCGATGAACTCGAGCCCGCGCGCGGCGAGTAGCGCCGGGTGATAAATCAGATTCGGGAACTCATGTTCCAGGGTGACGATGCGCTCGCCCGGGCGCCACGGAATGCCGGCCAGCAGCAAACCGAGCGCAGTAGCCGCGTTGGGGATGAAGGCAATGTCCGAGGGCTGGGCGTGGATGAGACGGGCGACCTTGGCGCGGATCCGGTCGGCGTCGTCGAACCAGGAAAGAAAGTCCGAGCATGCGAGCTCGTCGCGCCGCTGGAAATGGCGGACGACGGCCTCGACGGCGCGGCGAGGAACCTGGCCGAAGGTCGCCGTGTTGAGGTACGTCCACCGGGAAAGGGCAGGGAACTCGGCGCGGACGGCGGACCAGTCCACTGTCGTGTCCCCCATGCCCGTCAATCCTGCGGCTGCAGGTTCCGGTAGTCCTCTTCGATGCGCTGCCGCAGTTGCTCGACGGCCCGAGCCGGCTCGACCTCGGTGCTCTGCCGGCTGCGGCGCTCGAAGATCTCCACCTTGCCCGAGGCCAGCTTCTTGCCGACGGTGATGCGGTAGGGAATGCCGATCAGGTCCGCATCCTTGAACTTCACGCCGGGCCGCTCGTCGCGATCGTCCAGCAGCGCATCCAGGCCGGCCGCCTTCGCGCTTTCATACAGGCTGCGCGCCGCGCTCATCTGTTCGGGGTCCGAATTGTTCACGGGCGTGACGACGACTTCGAACGGCGCGATCGAGACCGGCAGGACCATGCCGTCCTGGTCCGCGTAAAGTTCGACGGCCGAACACAGGATGCGTTCGATGCCGATGCCGTAGGAGCCCATGATGGGCGTGATCTCTTCGCCTTTCGGGCCCGTAACGCGGAGGCCCATCGAGTCCGAGTACTTGTAGCCGAGCTTGAAGATGTGGCCGACCTCGATGGCGCGGCCCATATCGAGCGCGGCGCCGCAGTGCGTGCAGCGGTCGCCCGGGGCCACCTGCCGCAGGTCGTGCCAAGAGGCGGTGAAGTCTTCCTCGGGCGTCACGTGCCGCAGGTGGTAGCCGTCGCGGTTGGCGCCGCAGATCATGTTGCGGCGTCCGCGCAGGGCCAGGTCGGCCAGGATCGTCATGTTGCGCACGCCCACGGGACCCAGCGAGCCGGCGTCGGCGCCGAGCCATTCGCGCATCTCATCCGGGTGCGCCGGGCGTATGACCCGCCCGCCCAGGGCTTCGCTAAGCTTCGTTTCGCTCAACTGGTGGTCGCCGCGCAGCAGGACCAACACGGGCGATCCTTCGGCGACCATCACCAGCGATTTGATCTGAGAGGTTTCGGGCAACCCGGTGAACTCGGCGACTTCGGCGATGGTTCGCACGCCCGGCGTGGCGAACGGCTCGGGATCGAAATCGCCCGGCGGGTCCTCGGCCAGAGGCGGCGCGGGGACCGAGATCGCCTTTTCGAGATTGGCCGCGTAGCCGCATTGCGGGCAGAGAACCACCCAATCTTCGCCCGCCTCGGCTCGCACCATGAATTCATGGGACTGGCTTCCACCCATCGTGCCTGAGTGCGCCTCAACGGCGACGAACTTCAGCCCGCAGCGCTGAAAGATCCGGCAGTAGGCCCGGTAATGCTTCTGGTAGGCGACGTCGAGACCCGCGGGGTCCAGATCGAAGCTGTAGGAGTCCTTCATGATGAACTGTCGCACGCGGATCAGCCCCGAGCGCGGCCGAGGCTCGTCGCGAAACTTGGTCTGGATCTGGTACCAGATCTGCGGCAGTTGCTTGTAGCTGCGCAGCTCGCCTCGCGCGATCGCGGTCATGACCTCTTCGTGAGTCATGCCCAGGCAGAGCAGGCGGTCGCCGCGGTCCTTCAGGCGAAACATGTCGTCGCCCATGACCTCCCAGCGCCCGGACTCCTGCCAGAGTTCGGCCGGGTGCAACGCGGGCAGCAGCATCTCCTGCGCGCCGATGGCGTCCATCTCCTCGCGCACGATGCGAATGATCTTGTTGAAGGCGCGTTGCGCCAGGAACAGGTAGCTGTAGACGCCGGCGGCCAGCTGCCGGATGTAGCCTGCGCGGACCAGCAGCTTGTGCGAGATGACTTCGGCGTCGGCGGGATCTTCCCGCAGGGTGGGAATGAAAAGCCGGCTCCACTGCATCGAAATCGTCCGTTACCAGCCCGTGGTGGGCACAAAGTGCGGAGTGCTCCCGATCGTTCTCGAGGATCGGAGCTGCGACAAACCTTTAATCTTAACATGTTAGAATGAAGTCGGCCCTCATGAAGATTTCCATAGGCGCGGATCACGCGGGTTATAGGCTGAAGGAACGCCTGCGGGAGTGGTTGACGGACCGGGGGCATGAGGTGGTAGACCACGGCACGGACTCCGAGGAATCCTGCGATTATCCCGACTATGCGGCCGCCGTGGCTCGTGACGTGGCCGAAGGCCGCGCGGACCGCGGCGTTCTCGTCTGCTGGACAGGCGTGGGCATGGCCATTGCAGCCAACAAAGTGCGCGGCGTGCGTGCTGCGCCGGCCGTCTGGCCGGAGCAGGTGCGATTGAGCCGCGCGCACAACGATGCCAACGTGGTGACTTTCGGGGCCCGCTTCACCGACGCGGAAGCGGCCGAGGCGTTGCTGGAAGTCTTCCTGAACACGCCTTTCGACGGCGGGCGTCACGCCCGCCGGGTGGGCAAGATTGTTGCCATCGAGGAGAACGCCTGCGTATGACCGAACAACAACGGCTGGCCCGCCCTCTAGCCGAGGTGGATCCGGAGGTTTATGAGGCCATACGCGGTGAGCTGCTGCGTCAACATTCGCGACTGGAGCTGATCGCCAGCGAAAACTTCACTTCCGAGGCGGTGCTGGAGGCTACGGGCAGCGTCTTCACCAACAAGTACGCCGAGGGTTATCCCGGGAAGCGTTACTACGGCGGCTGCGAGTACGTGGACGTCGTCGAAAATCTGGCCCGCGAGCGCGCCAAACAGCTCTTCGGCGCCGAGCATGCCAACGTGCAGCCCCATTCGGGCTCGCAGGCCAATATGGCGGCCTACGCCGCCGTGCTCTCACCCGGCGACACGATCCTGGGCATGAACCTTTCGCACGGCGGGCATCTCACCCACGGCCATCACCTGAATTTCTCCGGCAAGACCTACCGCGTCGTGCCGTACGGAGTGCGGCGCGACGACGAACAGATCGACTACGACGAGCTGGCGCGGCTGGCCGAAGAACACAAGCCGAAGATGATCATCGCCGGCGGCAGCGCCTATCCGCGGGTGCCGGATTTCGCTCGCCTGCGTCAGATCGCCGACTCGGTAGGGGCTCTGTTTCTGGTGGACATGGCCCATTTCGCAGGACTGGTGGCCGCGGGCCTGCATCCGAACCCTTGCCAGTGGGCGGACATCGTGACCACGACCACGCACAAGACGCTGCGCGGGCCGCGTTCGGGGATGATCCTGTGCCGGCAGCAATATGCCGCCGCGATCGACCGCAGCGTCTTTCCGGGCGTGCAAGGAGGTCCGCTGGTGCATGTGATCGCGGCCAAGGCGGTCTGCCTGAAGGAGGCGATGACGCCGGAATTCGCGGCTTACCAGCGCCAGGTGCTGGCCAACGCGCGGACGCTGGCCGAGGGATTGAAAGAGGCCGGGTTCCGCGTGGTCTCGGGCGGCACGGACACGCATCTGTTGCTGGTCGATGTGTTCTCGCGCGGCCTTCGCGGCCGCGAGGCCGAAGAGGCGCTGGACGCGGCGCACATCACGGTCAACAAGAACACGATTCCCTTCGACGTGAATCCACCGCTGAACCCGAGCGGGATCCGTCTGGGATCGCCTGCGGTGACCACGCGCGGCTTCCGGGAGCCGGAGATGAGAGAAGTGGCGGAGCTGATCGCTCGCGTCCTCGAGCGACCCCAATGCGAGCAGACGCGGGCGGAGGTGCGCCGGCGCGTTGCCGCGCTGGTGGAACGCTTCCCGCTCTATGCCTGGAAGATGGCCGCTGTAGGCGCGCGCTGAAGCCTCCACGCGTTGGGGAGGCCCGCTATGTCGCTGAAGATCGTCCTGGACGCGCGGCGCGTCAGGGATTTCGGCGTCGGCAGCTACATCCGCAACCTCGTCCACGCGCTCGCCGAACTCGACAGGGAGAACCGCTACGTGCTGATCTGTGGACCGCTGGGAGCGGAAGAGTTCGCCGGGCTGCCGGCGAATTTCCAACCCCTTCTCTACGGGCGTCCTGATACCGGACTGGTCAACCAGCTCAGCTTCTCGTTGTTCCTGCGACAGTTCGACGCGGATCTGTTCCATTTGCCGCTGAGCTTGGTTCCCTGGGGCATGCCGCGGCCCTACGTGGTCACGGTGCACGACATCGCCAGCCTGCTGTTCGCTCCCGTGCCGGATCGCTGGCGCACCCTGCGGCTGTTCCGTTTCCGGCGTGGCTTGATGCGCGCCGCCCGCGTCATCGCGGTCTCTTCGGCCACGCGTCGCGACGTGGAACGCGTGGTGGGCGTGCCGGCCGAGCGTATCCGCCAGATTTACGACGCGCCCGACCCGCGTTTCCTGCGTGACGGAACGCCGCAGTGCGAGGCCGAGCACGCCGAACGGCGGCGAGTGCTGGAACGTTACCAGGTGAATTACCCTTACATCCTTTACGCGGGGGCCATTCGCCCGCAGAAAAACGTCCCGCGACTGGTCGAAGCCTTCGCGGTGCTGCGGGGCGAACTGGAAAACCATCCCGTCTACCGGGATCTCAGGCTGATCATCATCGGCGACGAGATCGCCCGCTACCCCGCCGTGCGCCACGCCGTGATCAAGACCCGGGTCGAGCACGCAGTACGATTCCTTGGGTTCTTGCCGTTCGAAACGCTACGTGTGTTCTATCAGTGTGCGGCGGTTTTCGCGTTTCCCTCGCTGTACGAAGGCTTCGGGTTGCCGCCGCTCGAGGCCATGGCCTGCGGCACGCCGGTGGTGACCTCGAATGTAAGCTCCCTGCCCGAGGTGGTGGGCGAGGCCGCCGTGCTCGTGAACCCCGAAAATGTGTTCGACATCGCTCGGGGGTTGCGGGAAGCCTTGTTGAACGAATCGCTACGAAGGGAATTGGCACGCCGCGGTTTCGAACAACTGAAACGCTTCAGTTGGAAGACGACGGCAAGCCAGGTCCTCGAAGTCTACCGCGACGTGGCTGCGCTGTCGCGGCGGCGGGGCTGAGCCGTTTCACGGGCGGCAGAGAACGATGGGTGTGCGGGGGGCGCAGCCCGCTCCTCGGGGGAGAGCAGATCTAGAACGCTTAGGTCAAGATGTCGCAGGAGTCTGTCGGCTAGTTCGTTCGACAGGCCCCTCACGCCTTTGAGGACGTTGTGCAGGTGCGACTGCGACAGTCCTGCCTGCCGGGCCAGGCGCCGTTCGGTCGTTTCGCCCCGGTCGAGCAGATTGCGGATGTGAGCGAGGAGGCGGCGGCGGAGATCGGCAAAGTAGAGACCGGGCATATTTCTGTAAGAAATAGAGTGCGCCTAAAAACGTTTTTCGCATAGAATGAACTATTTTTAATTAGAATTATGCTTCCTCATCCTTAATATTTCACTAGCCATGCCAAGAAATTACGAGACTTTTCCTGCTGAACGTCTCTTCATGTCCGTGGCTGCCGATTTGGCAGGTTGACGATTTGCCGCGGCAGTGTATCTTCAGGAACAGATTGGTATGCCCCTCCCCCGAGGGCTACAGCACGGTAGCTACTGCGGCGCGAACCGGCGGGTTCCGGGGCGGCGCGGCCCCGGCCGGGAGGGATCCCTGGAGGACTGGCCAATACCATGCAATGGACCCGATCTGACACCATCGCGCTTGCGAAGAATCGTTGCACGCAATGCCACGGACTGGGATTGCGCACCAACCGAAGGGGTGAGTCCAACCCCTGCAATTGCGTCCTGCGAGAAATCTTCCGCGCCTGCTACAGGCGATTCCGCTATTGCGCCACCAAGGAAAAATACATGAGCCGGATCTCGTTCGAGCACGTCCCGGGCAAGGAACGCCGGATGGCCTGGGGCTTCAAGGACGAGGAGTATTGCGCGGATTTCATCCTGGTGAGCCGTCGGACGCTGGACGAATTCGAATACAAAGTCTTCAAGTACCACTTCCTCTTGGGCGCCGACTGGAAGCTTTGCTGCCGCAAGCTCGGTCTCGACCGGGGCAATTTCTTCCATTGCGTTTACCGCATCGAGCAGAAACTGGGGCGGGTGTTCCGAGAACTCCAGCCCTACGGCCTCTGGCCGCTGGACGAGTACTTCAACGGCACGGTGCGCTCTCGCCCTCGCACCAGGCCCGCATTGCCGCCCGGTCGGCCTGCACTGAGTTTTGGGGAACCCGTGAGGCCTCCGTTGGCGCAAAGCGCCTGACATAGGCTGCGGAGTCGGAGCGGCCGTGCTCCGGCTCCGCAACTTGCGGGCGCTGTACGGAGCCTCGCCATCGTCCCCTTACAATTGAGTTTTGAGAGGAAGGGCCCTGGCTGGCTCCGCTCCACCCGATGGATCGCTTTTGGTCATGGCTGCCCGAGATCGTAGCCGGTTGCGTGGGGCTGGCGGCGCTGCGCCCACTGGTGGCATGGGCGCGTCGGACGAGAGGGCCCTTGGCCGGCGCGGCTCTTCGGGCGGTCGCCGTCTGGATTGCTGCCGGCCTGCTGCTGACGCCTCTGCGCGGCACTCCGTGGTGGCCGCACTGGGCGTGGCTCGAATGGCTGAGAGGCAGCGCGCCGTTGGTGGCTAGCGGCGCACTGGTAGCGGCCGGCCTGCACGCGTTGTGGCGACGGTCGGCGCGGTGGAATCCCGGACGCAGAGCGTTCTTGCGCGCGGCTGCGGGGGCCTTCGCCTCCGCCCCGCCGGCGGCTTTCGCCGTGGGGATCCTGATCGAGCGGCTGAATGCGCGTGCGGTGGAGGTGGACCTGCCGGTCCCCGGGCTGCCGGGGGATCTGGAGGGCTTGCGCATCGTACAGCTCACCGACATCCACCTTGGTCCCTTTTTGGGGGAGGCGGAACTGGCCCGCGCGGTGGACATGGCCAATGAATTCCGACCGCATCTGGCCGTCGTCACCGGCGATCTGATCAGCGCACGTCGCGGTCCCCTGGAGGCCTGTCTCAGAGAGCTTGGCAGGCTGCAGGCGGAGGCTGGCATCCTGGGCTGTCACGGAAACCACGAAATTTACGCGGGCGTGGAGGGCCTGGCGACGCGCCTGGGGGCGCAACGGGGACTGATCTTCCTGCGCAAGGACTGCCGGGAGCTGCGGTTCGGCGACGCCACCCTCAATGTCGCGGGGGTGGATTACCAGCGAAGGGGCGAACCATACCTGCGGGGCGTCGGGAAGTTGCTGCGGCGCAGCGCCCTCAATCTGTTGCTTTCGCACAATCCCGACGTTTTTCCGGTGGCGGCCGAGCTCGGGTTTGATCTCGTTCTTGCGGGGCACACGCACGGCGGGCAGGTCAACGTGGAGATCCTGGGCGAGCACCTGAACGTGGCGCGCTTTTGGACGCCCTATGTGTACGGTCTTTATCGCAGCGCGCGGTCCGCGCTTTTCGTAAGCCGCGGCCTCGGCACCGTGGGAATTCCCCTGCGGCTGGGCGCGCCGCCTGAGATTGTATGCCTGCGGCTGCGCCGGCTGACAGGCGAAGCGCACGCAAGGGAGCACGAGGGTCGGTGCGCTACCTGATCCTGAGCGACATTCACGCCAACTGGGAGGCGCTCGAGGCCGTTTTGCGCGAAGCCGGAGGTGAGTACGACGCGATCCTCTGCCTCGGGGATCTGGTCGGTTACGGCGCCGACCCCAATCGCGTCGTCCAGTGGGCGCGCGCCCATCTGGCGGCCGTGGTGCGCGGCAACCACGACAAAGCTGCGGTGGGGCTCGCCAGCCTGGAATGGTTCAACGAGGCGGCGCGCCAGGCCGCCGAGTGGACGGCGTCGCTTCTCACCCCCGAAAATCATGCCTACCTACGCAACCTGCCGCGCGGCCCGCTCGAGATGGAGGATTTCCAACTCGTCCACGGCCACCCGGCGGACGAGGACGAGTACCTGTTCGAAATGGTGCCGCGAGACATCCGTCCCTGGCTCCGCTGCAGAACGATCTTTTTCGGGCACACGCATTATCAGGGCGGTTTCGAGCTCTCGTACGCCGCGGCGCGAGCGATCAGGGCCGTACCCTCCGGAGAAACTCGCCTCGTGCTGGAGCTCGACCCACGCCACCACTACCTGATCAATCCCGGCTCGGTAGGACAACCGCGCGACGGCGACCCCCGCGCCGCCTATGCGATTTACGATGTCGACGCAGGCTGCGTAGAGCTGCGGCGTTGCACCTATCCGGTCGAAGTAGCGCAGGCCAAAATTCTGCGCGCGGGTCTGCCCCGCGTTTTGGCCGAGCGCCTCGCGGTGGGTTACTGAGGCGACGCGGTGCGCCGTGCGGTTTCTTTATTCGATCGCTATGCCCACGCGCAGTTCGTTGATGACCTTCCTGACGCCCTTGACCTTGCGCGTGATGCGCTCCGCCTTGATTTTATGCTTCTCCTCGCGCACCTTTCCCCGTAGGGTCACCACGCCTTCGCGAACCTCCACCTCGATGGCTGCCCCTTTGACGTCGGGGTCGTTGGCCAGGCGGCGCCGGACCTGATCGTAGATCTCGTCGTCGGAGCTGGCCTGCTGGGAGGCCGCCGCTGCGGCAGCCGCCAGGACCAGCACGAGCGCCAGAGCTAGGATCCGCACGGTTATCAATGTAGCGCGGGCCCGCGACCTGCCGCCAGGGCTTCAGCGCGCGCTGCCGGCGGGCTGCGTCACGGGCGCCTGGAAGCGCTTGATGAAGTTGGTGTCGAATCGCCCGGCGATGAAATCCGGATCGCTCAGGATGCGCTGGTGCAGCGGAATCGTCGTGTGGATCCCTTCGATGACGAACATCTCAAGGGCGCGGCGCATGCGCGCGATCGCTTCCTCCCGATCCCGCCCGTGCGTGATCAGCTTGGCGACCAACGAATCGTAGTACGGCGGGATGACGCACTCGGCATAGGCGGCCGTGTCGACCCTCACCCCGATGCTGCCCGGCAGATTCAGCGCCGTGATCCGTCCGGGCGAAGGAGCGAAGGTTTCCGGGTGCTCGGCGTTGATGCGGCACTCGATAGCGTGGCCGCGAATCGGGATGGGCGAGGGCAGAAGCTCTTCCAGCCTGTGGCCTGCCGCAATCAGGATCTGCGTCTTGACGATATCCACGCCTGTCACCAACTCCGTCACCGGGTGCTCGACCTGCACGCGCGCGTTGACTTCGATGAAATAAAGTCGGCCGTCCTCGTCCATGAGGAACTCGACGGTACCCGCATTCGTGTAGCCCACGGCGCGCATGGCGTGACGCAGGGCCTCAGAGATGCGTTCCCGTTCTGCGCTTGGCAGGACCGGCGACGGCGCTTCCTCGATCAGCTTCTGGTGTCGGCGCTGGATGGTGCATTCGCGCTCGCCCAGCACTTCGACGGCGCCGTGCTCGTCGGCCAGGATCTGGAATTCGATGTGGCGCGGCGAGCGGATGAACTTTTCCAAGTACAGATCCGGACAATCGAAGGCGGCCGCCGCCTCCGACTGAGCCTGCGCGAACAAGGAGGGCAGTTCGTCAGGGTTCGTAACGATGCGCATGCCGCGCCCGCCGCCTCCCGCGGAAGCCTTCAGGATGACCGGGTACCCGATGGCGGCAGCCACCTCGAGCGCCTGCTCGGCCGATTTGAGCACGCCGTCGGAGCCGGGCAGCACCGGGACGCCTGCGTCACGCATGGCAGCGCGGGCGCGCTCCTTAAGACCCATCAGACGGATGACTTCCGGGCTCGGCCCGATAAACTTGATGCCGCAGGCTTGGCACACCTCGGCAAAGTCCGCGTTCTCACTGAGGAAACCGTAGCCCGGGTGAATGGCGTCGGCGTCCGTAATCTCGGCTGCGCTGATGATCTTGGTGAAGTCCAGGTAGCTGAGCGCGCTCTTGGCAGGGCCGATGCAGATGGCTTCGTCGGCAAAGCGGACGTGAAGACTGTGGCGGTCCGCTTCCGAGTAAACCGCGACCGTCGGGATGCCCAGCTCCTTGCAGGCGCAGATTACGCGAAGGGCAATTTCGCCCCGGTTGGCAACGAGCACCTTACGGAACATCGGCGTCAGAGGGGCCGAATGGCGAACAAGGCCTCGCCGTATTCGACCGGCTGGGCGTTCTGGACGAAGCGGCTGACGATGACGCCGGCTACCTCGGCCTCGATTTCGTTCATCAGCTTCATGGACTCGATGATGCAAAGCACCTGGCCGGGCCGAACCGTGTCTCCCACCTGGACGAAGGGCGGCGCGCCAGGCGCCGGCGCCTCATAGAAGGTTCCCACGATCGGGGACTTCACGTAGACCAACGAGGCGTCTGCGGCTGCCTCGACGGAGCCCGCGGTGGGCGCGGCCGGAACGGGCGGGGCCGCGGAAGCGGGCGGAGACGTCGCCACTTCGGCGGGCGGCGCCGCAGCGGGAACAGGCGCCGCAGCGGCGGCAGTAAACGACGCGGGCAGAGTGATGTTGTGGGCGTTGATCTCGGGAGTGCGCCGTATGCGCACGCGATTCTCCCCGCGTTGCACCTCCAGTTCGCTGATGCCGGTCTCGGCGACCACTTTGATAAGTTCGCGGATTTCCTCGATCGTCATGAGAGGTCTCACGCGGCCTCGGATTCTACCCGGGGCCCGCTCACAACACGATCAGCTCCTTGCCCAGCGGCGTTAGAATCTCGCACCCGTTCGAGGTTACCACAACCGTGTCCTCGACCCGCAGGCCGCCCCAGCCCTCGACATAGATGCCGGGTTCGACGGTAATCACCATGCCGGCCCTCAGCCGCAGGTTTTCACCCTTGCCCAGCCTCGGGGCTTCGTGCACCTCGAGACCGAGGCCGTGGCCGGTCGAATGCACAAAGCAATCGGCGAGGCCGTGCCGCTCGAGCACGCGCCGGGCGGCTCGGTCCACCATCCCGGCCCTGACGCCGGGCCGGAGCTCTTCGAGCGCGGCGCGTTGCGCCTCAAGCAAGACTCGGTAAAGCCGGCGCAGCCGCTCGTTGGGTTGCCCCGCGACGGCCATGCGCGTCATGTCACTCGCATAGCCTTCGAGGACAGCCCCAACATCTACCAATACCAACTCGCCCTGCCTCAGCGCACGGGGTCCGGGCCTGCCGTGGGGGAGGGCGGCGTGTTCGCCGAACAGCACGATGGTCTCGAAGGCCGACTTTTCAGCCCCCAGCCGGCGCATCTGGCAGTCCAGCTCGGCGGCGACCTCCGCCTCGCGCGCAGGCGGACGGAGCGAGGCCATCACCTTTTGGCAGGCTTCGGCGGCGATGGCCATCGATCGCCGGATGGCCTCCACCTCTGCATCGGACTTCACCATGCGCAGGCGCTCGATCAGATCTGTTTGCGGCTCTAGCGCCCGGGAAGCGGGGAGGGCCTCACGTAAGCTCAAGTAATCGGCGTAACGGATGCGCCCGGACTCAAAGCCAATACGTCGCAGCGAACGCCGCCGGGCCAGGTCGGCGGCTACCGCTTTGAGCAAAGGTTTCCTGCTGACCTTGACGGCACAGCTGACCTCTTCGTCGGCCTGTATTTCATAGCGCGGATCCGTGTAGAGCACGGCTTCGCCGTCCGCCGGCACCAGCAGGACGGCATTGCTGCCCGTGAACCCGCTCAGGTAGCGGATATTGGGCGGTGCGGTTACGATTAACGCATCCAATCTGGACCGTCTGAGCTCGGCGGCGATTCGTTCGAGCCGCTGGGAATATTCGCTCACCACGGCAGCTGCCGCCAAATGGTCCCGCAGCGCTTCTGAACGATGAGGTACTTGCGCCCGCGAAAGGTCACGCGCGAGTTTCCCAAGACCTGTAGTTGGGCCGTGTGCTTCATGCCCTGGTGCAGCAGTAAGGCAACGAACTTGTCGACATCGACCGATTGGGCGAGTTGATCCGCCAATCGTGCGCCTGCCTGTAACTGGGCCGCCGCCTCCCTCGCGTCGGGAGATCTGCCCTTCATCTCCACCGCCACCACTGTCAGACGAGACTGGCCGGCGAAAACCAGAAAATCACAGCGAGGCTTGCTCGATTTTTCACTCGTACTCAATTCTTTACTCATAGCCGCTTCTTCACTCCATTTTCGGACCGGCTCTTTGTCGCAATCTAAGATAGTCCTCGGAGTGCCGGCATCCTCAACGTCGAAGCGGCAGTGGCCCCGAGCAATTACTGTAACCTTCTCTTCAAGGGCGGCCGAACCTGCCTTTTTTCTCAAGTCTAGGTGGAAGTTCATACGGATTGCGGCCCGGGTACCTCGATGGCGACGCTTTCGTCGTAAATAGCCTCAGCGATCCGCACAAATTCGTCTTGCGGGATGCCTTCCTCTTCCGTAACTCGAAGCTCTTCGATTGCGCTGCCGTCATCTCCCTTTGCGTAGTGGAACAAGGCTACGGTCACCTCCTCCGCTCGCAGGAATTCGTCCTCGCCGTACCCCAGCTGCTTTGCTTTATCCCCAACGCGGGCGAGCTGCACCAGGTTGCTCAACTGATGGAGAAGGTAGTCGCTGTGCGTGGTAATGATAAGCTGGACGCCGGTTCGCACCAGCTTAACCAAGGCACGCGCCATGATGCGTTGACCCTCGGGGTGTAAGTGCGCCTCGGGTTCCTCGATGACCATTAGATCCCCCTGGCGGACATTGTGCTTGAGCAACAACACGATTGGGGCGACCTCAGAGACCAGGGACGATGTCTGGTGAAGCTCGAACTTTCGGCTTCCAGCTTGGTAAAGAATTTCCGGGTACTCCCACGGCTGCGCCGCCGCGCCGATGTCGATCGTGCCGTGGCAAAGCTTGCTTTCCAAAAAGTGGGCTGTCGCTGACGGCGGAAAAGCGACCTGCCTCGGCTGCAAAGTCAGAAGATTGGCGATGAAGTCCGCGACCACGCCTGTCAACGGAGGGATTTCCCTCGGGGCCACGCCGACCAGGGGGAGGCGGCTCAGCATAAAGCTAACCAGCGCTTTATGCGCTTGCAGGATGCCCGAACGGGCCGCAGGAAAATAATGTGCTCGCGTGAGGAGCAAGGGGAAGATTGCGCGGATAACCTCTCGCAGGAACAGCGAGAAGATAAGCTCTGAGGGAAGGTCCGGGTCGCGCGACCAGTGGTAAAGATCCTCTATCGTCAGTTGCAACTCGGAAAGATCCAAGTGTGGTGCGGCCCATTTCAGTCCGTCGACGCAGGAAGTAAGCGTGAGCTGCCCTTCCGGCCGCTGTTGGCGTAAGACCACTTCGAAGCGCTCGCTGCCCGTCTCCCTGCGGAGCTGCTCAGTCGTACTCCCAAAGCAGCGCTGGATCTCGCGGCTGGCGCGCGCGGCGCTTTCCTCCAGAATTTCCGAGATCACCGAGGGTAGTCGTTCCTTGACTTCTCCCGGGAGGTCTTCGAATGAAAGCGTTTCTCGTTGGCCGATCTGCCGGCGAAGTTCGATCAAGGCGCTTTGCGAGAACTGAGAACGAACCTTGGGCTCGACCGCAAATGAAAGGGCTGGGAGCCTTCCCGGATCCATAGCGGGCGCTCCCAGGGCCCGCGTTAGGGCGTATAGGAGCGTAGCGAGGTAAGACTTCCCTGCGTTGTTCGGCCCGATGAGAACCGTCAGCGGTCGCAGGGCGAGACTACCTTCTCGGATCGGGCCAAAATCACGCACGGAGATAGTCAACATCGGAAATACCTCCGGCCTTGGGTAATGCCCGGCAGGCTATGCCTCGATTATACGCTCCCTTTCATTCCCCCGCTTTCGCCAGGAAGCGGGCGACGGCCTCGATGCCGCGCCAGAGGTTGGGCACGTGGAATTTCTCGTTGGGCGCATGTAGGTTATCGTCCGGCAGTCCGAAGCCCATCAGCACGCTGGGGATCCCCAGATGCTGCTGGAACACCCCGACGATGGGGATGGAGCCGCCGGAGCGGACGAAGACGGTCTCTTCGCCGAACGTTTCTTTCAGCGCTTCCGCTGCGGCCCTGACGAAGGGGTTGTCGGGATCCACCAGAGATGGCCCCGCCCAATGCAGGATGCGAACCTCCGCGCGAACGCCTCGCGGGCACACCGCCGCGACCGCCTGCCGGAGCTGTTCGGCGGCTTCCTGGGGGTCCTGATCGGCCACCAGGCGCATGCTCACCTTCGCCGCGGCGCGCGCTGGGATGACCGTCTTTGCGCCCTCACCCGTGAAGCCGCCGCGGATGCCGTGAACCTCGAAAGTCGGGCGGGCCCAGGTGCGTTCGAACACGCTGTAGCCCGGTTCGCCGACCAGTTCCGGCACTCCGAGTTCCTCCTCGCGGTAGCGCCTTTCATCGAAGGGAAGACGCCGCCAGGCCTCCTTTTCTTTCGCACTGGGCGGACGGACCCGGTCGTAAAAGCCGGGAATGTGGATGCGCCCGTCCCGGTCCTTGAGGGCGCAAATGATTTCCGCCACGGCCTGTAAGGGATTGGGCGCCGCGCCTCCATAAAGCCCGGAGTGCAGGTCGCGCCGCGCGCCCTGCACCTCGATTTCCGCGTAGACAATGCCGCGTAGGCCCACGCAGATGGTCGGCAGGCCCGGAGCGAACATCTCCGTATCGCAGATAACGGCGGCGTCGGCGGCCAGTTGCGGCGGACGCGACGAGACGTAAGCCGTAATGTGACCGCCGCCGGATTCCTCCTCCCCTTCGACCAGAAAGCGCACGTTCACGGGTAGCCGCCCATGCGTTTTCAGCCAGCCCTCGACGGCCTTCACCAGGATCCAGGTCTGCCCCTTGTCGTCGGAGGCGCCCCGGGCGTACAAGTTCGAGTCGCGAATCTCAGGCTCGAAGGGAGGCGATTTCCATTCCTCGAGCGGGTCGGGCGGCTGCACGTCGTAATGTCCGTAGAGCAGCAGCGTGGGTTTGCCCGGCGCGCCAAGCCATTCGGCATAGACCAGCGGGTGTCCTCGTCCTTCGATCATTTCGACGTTATGCAGGCCCGCGGCCGCCAGGGCATCGCGCAGGAACTCCGCTGCGCGACGCACATCCTGTGCATGCTCGGGCAGCGTGCTGATGGAAGGAATCCGCAGCCAATTCTTCAATCCTTCGAGGAACTCGTTCTGGTGCTCGCGATAGTAGTCCAGCATGGCGGTCCCCTACAGTGTAACAGCCGCGTGATCGCCCCGCGCTCCCGCGCGGCGAACTACCGCGAAGTGGAGCACTGACAGGGCGACCGCGAACAGGGGCGGCGCCAGGTTGCCGCTCATGGCGCCCAGCATCCCGAAGAAGACGACGATGCTCAGACCGATCATGCGTGCGGGCGGCCCTGGCGGCGGTGTTCGTTGCCCCAGCAATAGGAGGAGGCTGCTCACCAGAAACCAGCCTGCGAAGTTCGACAGAGGCACTCCGAAGTACACGCCCGGCCCCCTCCAACGCCAATAACCGAGCCGTCCGGCCGCTACGGGTTCGATCACCAGATCGATGGCGGTCATCCAGAGGGCGCCGAACAACACGGGCAACCAACGTCCTCGCCAATTCGCGGGCAGGAGGCTCTTCACGTAGCCGATCAGGACCAGCCACGCACAGAACATGGCGACTGGAACGCCCGCCAACCGAGGCTGGAGCGCTTCGGTGTAGGAGTAAGGACCGAACGGCCAACCCGCAGTCGAGCCGACCAACTCCGCCAGCCAGCCCAGGGCGCCGACCAGCAAGAGCCATCGGCGGGCGCCGGGCGAGTGGTACAGGACGAGTGCTGCGGCGAATGCAAGGAATGCCGGCGCTCCCCAGTGCGCTCGCGGCGGCTTCATCCCCAGGTAGTGTACGGCGATGCCTCCCACCCAAAACAATCCGTACCCCGCGTACAGGAAGGCCGGGATGATTCGGTTGACCATGCTTAGCGTCCCAGGTCTTCGAGAACGAGGCGGACGGCGATTTCGGCCGACAGCAGGACCATGGGAACGCCGCCGCCGGGATGGAAGCTGCCGCCGGCGCAGTAAAGTCCTCTCGGGCGCCCTGCACGGTTGGCGGGCCGGAGAAACGCCCTGCGCCAGCCATGAGAGTTGTCACCGTAAATCGAACCGCCCGGCGCCAAGAAGCGCACGGCCATGCGGCCCGGGTGCCAGACTTCCGTGAGCGCAGCGCGCTGCCCGAGCGCGCGCAGACCGGAACGCTCGAGCCGCTCGAGGATGGCCCCGACGGCTTCCTCCACCGTCCGATCGTCCCAACGGAGGCCCGGATCACCAGGCGCGTTGGCCATCAAATAGAGCGCCTGGCCGCCCGGCGGGGCCAGCTCCGGATCATCCGGCGCGTGCACGTAGACGGTGGGATCGCGCGGGAAGCGGCGACGCACGAAGAGGTCATCGAACTCCTCGCGGTAATCGGCGGAGAAGAAAACGCTGTGCTGGTGAAATCCTTCAATCTTTTCCGCCAGCCCCAGCAGGACAACAACGCCGGAGAGGGACCTGCGCTCGGCAGGCGCCTGCGTTGGGGCACCCAACAGCGCAGGCAACATCGCCGAGTCGCCCGTGTAGACCACAACGTCGGCCGCGAGCGTGGTGCCGTCGTGAAGGTGAACGGTTCGCACCCGCCCGCCGCTGTGATCAATGGCTACGACACGCCGACCCGGCCGCAGCTCCACGCCCATTCGCGCGGCGAGCTGAGCCAGCGCCTGCGCGATCCGGTACATCCCTCCTCGCGGAAACCACACCCCGGTTTCGTGTTCGAGGAAAGGAATGACTAAAAGCGTGGCAGGGCAGCGGTAGGGTGACGACCCCACGTATGTCGGATAGCGCAGGTAAATGCGTTGCAAATGAGGATGACGAAGCCGGCGCTGAACGACGCGGGCGTAATTACCCCAGGCGTCGCGCAGCGGAAGATGGCGCAAGGCGGCGAGAGGCGGCAGGCCGGGAGGGACGAGCGGATGCCGGCGAAAGAAAGTCTGGGAGGCGAGTCGGTAAATTTTGCGGCCAACCTCGCGGAGGCGTTCGACGCCGTCCACATCATGCGGCTCCATCCGGCGCACCGTCTGCAACCACTCTTCCCAGTCCGCCGGAACCGTCAGTTGCGTTCCGTCGGCGAAGACGTACTGGGCGTGCGGATCAAGCCGTCGCATCTCCAGATGAGCTTCCATGGGCTCGCCTAGGTCCGCAAACAGCCGGCGCAGAACGTGCGGCATGGTCAACAGGGTCGGTCCGGTATCGAAGCAATAGCCCGCGGCGCACCAGCGACCCATTTTGCCGCCGGGGGCAGCATGGTTGTCGCAAAGCGTCACCCGCAAGCCGGCGTGACGCAGCCGCAGAGCGGAGGCCAGACCTCCCACGCCGGCTCCGATGACAACCGCTCTCGTTTGACCCGATACCATCGTCCTCTCCGTTCCACCCAGGGTTGTTCCCGCGCACGACCTCCACGTTCATGCGGCCTGATACCGTCGGCCTTTCCATTCCACACCGCCGTGGCGGTACCGCCACCAGCTAGACAGGCCGATCGCGATCGCGAGGGCTTCAGCCACCGGATGCAGAAGCACGCTCCAAAGCGGGTGAGCGAAGCGCACTGCGAGCAGAAGCCGCATGGCAAGCACGTTGGCCGCGGCGATCCGACATCCGAGGAGGAAGGGAACCAGAAAGGCGAAAACATGGAAGACCAGGAAAAACCAGAAGGAGAGCGGGGAACGGAAGGCAGGAAAGAAATTCTTCTCAAAACCGCGCCAGATCTGCCTCAGGCTGCCGTACATGCGAGTTTTGACCACCAAACTGCCGTCCAGGCACTCCGAGCGCTCGCCGCGTCGACGCCAGAGGCGCGCCAGGAGCGTGTCTTCGAAGAGTTCGCCGCGGACCGCAGCGTGGCCGCCCACCCGCAGGTATGCGTCGCGGCGCGCCAGCATGAAGGCCCCATGGGCCAGCCCAAGGGAGCTGTCGTTGGGGCGCAGGGCCGACAGCGGGGCAGGGAAGAGCGTGAGGACCACGAAATTTAACAAAGGCATGAGAAGCTTCTCCCAGAAGCCTTCCATACGCAGATCGGGCCAGCAGGAAAGCAGCGAGAGATTGCGCCGACGGGCTTCGGCTACGGCAGCCTGGAGCGCGCCCTGCGCCAAAACCGCATCCGCATCCAGAAAGAGAAGCCACTCGGCCGAAGCGGCCTCGGCCAGCGTCTGGCAGGCGAACGTCTTGCCGCACCAGCCCGGCGGTAGCGGTTGCGGCGCCAGCAGCCGGACGCGCGGATCGCGGCGGGCGAACGCGAGCACCACGGAAGCGGTCCCGTCGACCGAGTGATCGTCGTATATGATGACCTCGCGTAGGCCCGCCTGTTGGAGCACGCTTTGCAGACACGCCGGTAAATTCAAAGCCTCGTTGCGCGCCGGAATCAGCACGGAGACATCGGCGAACGTTCGCTCCCCGGGCTTAACTCTCGGCCACAGGATCACGTTCGCCGCAACCAACGCCAGTACGGCAGCGGTCAACGCGATCAGCATCGTGGCCATAGATCAACTCTCCGGCCCGCTGTTCCACCCATAGGATAAATTTCATGAGACGATCGGAGCCGTGACTCGGCGGAAGCCGGTCCCGCAGGATCGTTGCCGCGTAGGCGGTCCTTTGACAGAGCTGCTCGTAGAGACCGCGCGGGTCGCCGTCGGGAGGGAGACTCTGGCGGCTGTGGCGCACATCTTGACCGGCTGTCTTGCCCGTGCTCGATTCCGGCTCGAGCATGTCGACCAGGTCGTCCAACAGTTGATAGGCCTCCCCCATGGATTCGCCGAACTCCTCGATGGCGACGACGGAGGCAGGGTGAGCTGCGGCCGCCCGCGCGGGCGCACTCACTGCGAAACGCATCAGGGCCGAAGTTTTGAGCAGCCGGCCATCGCGCCCGCCGGTGAGATCGACCGCCTGGCCGGCGATCATGCCTTCATGCCCCACGGCGCGCGCCGCTTCTTTGACCAGGGTCGGCCACTCTGCGAGGATTTCGAAGGCCCGCGTAAACAGGGCGAGTGCGGCCAGTATGGCGGTGGCGTCGCCGAAAACGACGTGCAGCGCAGGCACATGACGGCGCATGCGGGCGTCGTCCATGCCCGGCAGGTCGTCGAAAATCACCGAGGCTAGGTGGAGGTACTCGATCGCACAGGCGAGCGGTAGGGCCTGCTCGTCCGGCAGCCCGAACAGGTCGGCCGAACAGAGGGCGAGCAACGGACGAATGCGCTTGCCGCCGGACTGGATTTCGTACTGTAAAGCGTCGTTCAACCTTCGCCCGCCCTCGTAGCGCGACAAAGGCAACCAAGCTCGCAGTTGCTCCTCCAACTTTTCGAGCCGCGCGGCGCGCAGGGCCTGGAAGGGATCTTCGGTCATGGTTCCAAGAAAATGGATGCCGCCACCGCAGCCGGCGCTTCCCTCAGTGGCAGGTGTCCAGCGCCGGGAATGCTGCGGACGTCGACGTCGACCCACAGCGCACGGAACCTTTCCAGCGATCGTCGCACAGCCCGGAAGGTGCGCTCGCCGTGAAGGATACGAACGGCCAGCGGCAATCCGGCGAACTCGTTCACGTCCCGAACTTCCCGTAACAGCCGCAGGTAGCCGAGGGCTACCGCCGGCGAGCCGAGCCGGAAGCCTTCGGTCAGATCGGTCTGCCGCCTGCGCCGGGCAATCAGCGCGAGATTGATGAGGCGACGGCCCAGCGCCGTGCCGAACGAAAGCCGATAGGCGTACGAGCCGAGGCTGTCCGATGCGAAGACGCGGAAATACCAGGGCCAGTACGCAAAGGGATCGATCAACACCAGACGGCGGAGCCGCCCACCCTGGTTGTTCTGGTACAGGCGCCGCGCAACACACAAGCCCAGGATGGCGCCGCTGCAATTGCCCAGCAAGGTTATGGGGGCGGGTAGAACCTGCGTGAGCTCGATGAGCTCATCGAGAACCGCCTCCAGCCGCCACTCGCGCGGCGGCGGGCTCTGGCCGCAACCCGGCAGATCGGGTGCGTATAAGCTGAGGGTCGCGGGAAGATAAGGCGCCAGGGGCGCGAAGGTGCGGTGGTCGCCGGACCATCCGTGCAGACCCAGTGCCGCAAGCGGGCCGTCACCGTAACGCTGAACGTACATGGGCCGCGATTCTTGCAGCGGTCAGCTTGCCGCTCAGGACCACCATGGGCAGTCCCGTGCCGGGCTGGGTGCTGGCGCCGACGAAATACAAGCCGCGGAAGCGGCGACTGTAGTTGGGCGGTCGGAACGGCCCGACTTGCCCGAGCGTATGCGCGGCCCCGAAAGCGGAACCGTCGTAAAGGCGGAAACGCTGCGCCCACTCCGGCGGGGTCCAGACTCGTTCGGCCAAGATGTCGCCGGCGCGAAGCACGATTCCGGCCGCCGCCAAGCGCTCGAGGACGCGGTCGCGAACCTCGGCCACGGCCTCCGGCCAACCGACCCCCGTCAAGCGGCTCAGCACAGGCACCGGCACCAGCACGAAGACGCGGCTCGGGGAGGCCGGAGCGGGGCCGGGTTGAGAAGCATCGGGCGCCGCTACGTAGAAGGCGAGTTGAGTCGGGATACCCTGACCTTTCAGTAAGTGGCGAAAGGCCGGCCTGTAATTTCCGGGAAGGAAGATCGTGTGGTGAGAAAGACCCGCCGGCGGCTGGCGCAATACCCAGTAGTACGTCAGCACGGCAGGCGACATGGCCAGGCGCGGCGGCGGTTCTCCGAGCAGTTGCGGGTATACGGTGGGAAGATCGGCGTTGCAAACCACGACGTCCGCCGCAATCCGTTCGCCGTCGGCCAGTTCGACGGCTGTGACGCGGGCCTCGCGGTGTAGGATCCGACTGACAGTGCGACCGACATGAATCTCAACGCCACAACTCCGCGCCAACCGGCCGATGGCTTCGACCAGAGCGTAGATACCGCCCTCCGGGTACCAGAGGCCGTACGCAAGCTCCCCGTAGGGCAGCATCGAGAAAAGTCCGGGCAAGCTGAAGGGCGAACCGCCCAGATACATCGCGTAAGACCCCAGGGCCTCCCGAATATGGCGGGAACGAAAGAAACGCCCGATCTCGGCGTACATGGATCGCCATAAAGCCGTTCGCAGCAGCTCGCCGCATGTTAGGACCGCGAAGTAAGTAAGGGGTCGACTTTCGTTGCGGGGAATCAGTTTTTCAAAGGCGATGCGAAATTTCTCCTTTGCGTCGGCCAAATATTCGTCGAGCTTGTGCGAGGCCGAGGCTTCGAAGTTTTCCAGCTCTGCCGCCAACCGTTCCTTTTCAGAGGCGAGTGTGAGGCGACGACCGTCCGGCCAGTGGAAGACAATGGTCGGCTCGATCCGACGAAGTCTCAGAAAATCGCCCAAATGGCGCCCGGCCGCGGCAAACAGATCCTCGAAGATCCACGGGTAGTTGAGCAGGCTCGGGCCTGTATCGAACCGCTGCCCGCCGACCCTCAGTACATTCGCTCGGCCGCCGATGGCGGCATTCGCCTCGAAAACGCGCACCCGGTGCCCGGCGAGTCGCAAATGGATCGCGGCGCTCAGCCCGCCCAAGCCGGCGCCGATCACTGTGACGTCGGGCAGCCTAGGCGTCATGCTCCCTCCGATCGACCGGTTTCAGAGCAATCGCGCATAGGCCAGCGGTACCCTCCAATATTTGTCGGAAGGCAGCAGACGGAATTTCTGGAAAGGCGAAAGGCGGAGGCGACGCGAAACTAAGTCCGGGTTTTCCAGTAGCCGGCGGTTCAAACTCTGGTAGACATCGATGCAGGCACGGATGGCCGCGCGGCATTCGGCCGCGAAAACCGGCAGGGACCGCCGGGCGAATTCGTAGCGGGATTCGGCCTGTTCGGCGAGCCAGCGGGCGCCGCGCTCCAGCGCCTGCGGACGCCGGCCGTTCAATGCCTCTTCGGGCCGGACTCCGAAACGCGCGAGGACGTCGCGCGGCACATAGAGGCGGCCGCGTCGGCGGTCCTCTTCCACGTCGCGCGCAAAGTTGGTGAGCTGAAGAGCGATGCCCAGCTCGCGTGCGCAGAGGAGGGCGTCCTCGAGCGGGCAGCCGTCCGCCGTACCGTAAATATGGGTCAGAAAATACCCCACGACCACGGCGCTGCCGTAGACGTAATCGTCCACCAGACTGGCAAAATTCGAAAAGGGCGAAGGTTGAACATCGCGCCGCATCGCGTCCAGAAAGGCCAGATAGTGTTCGGGCGGAATCTTACGACGCACGACGACCGTCGTAAATCCGCACAGGATCCAGGGCAGACCTGCTTGCAAGCGAGCGCCCAGCCCGGGTAACCGGAGCGCCTCCCGATATTGCCTTTCCCACTCATCGAGGCGTGCGAGCTTCTGTGCGGCCGTTAACGGGAAGGTATCGACAATTTCGTCAGGATAACGAACAGCGGCGTAAGTGACTTCGACTTCGGCGCGCTGGGGCGCGGGAAGAAAACGGGTGACGAGAAAAAAGCTGCTGCTGTAAGCACGCAGGACCGTCCGCGCGGCGCGCACGATGTGATCCCACGCGCGCTCACCAATTGCGGCTCCCTGTGCTCGACTCCAGACGCGGCGTTGCAGGCGTTCCCAGCGGTCGAGCTGCCAGCTCACGAAAGAGATTGTAACGCAACGAGCTGATTCGGCCTTTGGCCGGCACGGCTCAAACCGGCTGTTTCTGGGTCTAGAATACGCTTATGGCCCATGCGTTGCGGGGTATCATTCCGGCCGTCGTGACGCCCTTCCGCGAACAAGACGAGCGCGTGGATTACGCCGCGTGGCAGCGGATCCTGGACATGTTGATCAACGCCGGCGTTCACGGTCTTTTCGTGGTTGGAGGACAGGGCGAGTTTTTCGCGCTGGAAGACGAAGAGCGCCAAGTGGCGATCCGGTTTTGCGTGCAGACGGCGGCCAAGCGCGTGCCGGTGTACGCCAACGTGGGTGCGGTGACGACGCGCCAGACGATCCGGCTTGCGCAGCGGGCTGAGGCCGACGGAGCGGATTACATTGTGGTGGTCACGCCGTACTACATCCGGCCGAATCCCGAGGAATTGGTCGAGCATTACCGCGAGGTCTGCCGCAGCGTGAGCCTGCCGGTGCTGGCCTACAACAATCCCGAGCGGACGGGCGTGGACTTCACGCCCGCGATGGCGCTCCGGCTGGCAGACGCGGCCCCCAACTTCGTCGGGCTGAAAGACTCCAGCGGCAATCTGGAACGCATCGAAGAATACCGAGCGGCGGGGTTGAAGGTCTTCATCGGGCGAGACCATCTGATACTGGAAGGCCTCCGACGCGGTTGCGTGGGCGCCGTGTCGGCCTGCGCGAACGTCGTGCCGCGCGCCTTCGTCGATCTGTTCGAGGCCTTCCAGGCGGGAGACCTCGCGCGGGCGGCCGAACTGCAGGCGCTGGTCGAGCCGCTGCGGCGCACCTTGTCGTTGGCTACCTTTCCATCCGTGATCAAGGAAGCCATGGCGTTGGCCGGCATTCCGGCCGGACGGTGCCGCCGACCCGTCGGTGCGGCCTCCGACCAGGTGCGCGCGGAGCTCTCGCGTATCCTCGACGGGTTCCGTGCCGCCGGCTATTTGCCCGCGGGGGAGGGCGTGCCGGCCGCGGATGCGTAGTTCTCGCATCGGAGGCCTGCCTCGCGTCATCTGCTAACTAGAGGACGCGGGTCGAATGGCCGCAACACCGAACCGCCTGATCCGTGAAAAAAGCCCTTATCTGCTACAGCACGCCTACAATCCCGTGGACTGGCGCCCATGGGGCGAAGAGGCTTTCGAAGAGGCCCGCCGGGAGGACAAACCCATCTTTCTCTCCGTGGGTTACTCGACCTGCCACTGGTGCCATGTCATGGAGCGCGAGTCTTTCCAGGACGAGGCGATAGCGCAACTGTTGAACCGTTACTTCATCCCTATCAAAGTCGACCGGGAGGAACGTCCGGACGTCGACCGCTTCTACATGATGTTCGTCGAAGCCGCCACTGGCGCGGGCGGATGGCCGATGTCGGTGTTTCTCACTCCGGACGGGCAGCCCTTCTACGGGGGCACGTACTTTCCGCCCGAGAGCCGCTACGGGCGTCCCGGCTTCGCTCAGGTGCTGCGCACGATCGCCACCGCCTGGGCGAACGACCGCCGGCGCGTCGGTGCGGTGGCGGTACGCGCCATGGAACAATTGCAGCGATGGGCGTCCGGGCAGGTAGGCGGGGCTTATCCGATCGGCCCAATGGTAGCCGACTCCGCCTTCCAGATCTTTCGCCGCACTTTCGATCGCGCGTACGGAGGCTTCGGGGACGCACCCAAATTCCCGCGTCCGGCGGTCCTCCAATTCCTGCTCCGCTTTTGGGCGCGAACCGGCCGGGCCGAGGCGCGGGAAATGGTGCTCGAGACTCTGCGCGGCATGGCGCGGGGCGGCATCCGCGACCACTTGGGCGGCGGCTTTCATCGCTATTCGGTGGACGAGGCCTGGCGGGTGCCTCATTTCGAGAAGATGCTCTACGATCAGGCGCAACTGATCGTCTGTTATCTGGAGGCCTGGCAGGTAAGCGGCGAGCCGCTGTTCCGCGAAGTGGCGGTTGAAACCCTCGGTTACGTGCTGGGGCGGATGCGGGATCCGGCGGGCGGGTTCTACTCCGCTGAGGATGCGGACAGCGCGTTGGACGCCGCCCATCCGGACGCCACCGAGGAAGGCGCCTACTACCTCTGGAGCGCGGAAGAGGTCCGCGCGGTGCTGGGCGAGCCCACGGCGGCGTGGGTGTGTGCTCACTATGGCGTGCAGGCCGAGGGTCGGTGGGTTCTCCGCGAGGCCCAAACGCTGGAGGAAACGGCCCAGCGAGCCGGGATGGATGCTGCCCAGGCGTCAAGGACCCTTAGCGAGGCGCGAAAGAAACTCCTGGCACGGCGCGATGCGAGACCGGCCCCGGTGCGCGACGACAAGATCCTGACCTGCTGGAACGGCTTGATGCTCTCCGCCCTTGCCCGCGCTGCGCGTGTGCTCGAGCAGGACTCCTATTTGGAAGCCGCGATCGCTTGCGCCCGTTTCCTGCGCGAGCGTCTGACCGCCGGGGAAGCGCTGTTGCGTCGGTACTGGCGCGGTGAGGCGGGCATTCCGGCCTTTTTGGAGGATTACGCCTTTCTGATACAAGGACTGCTCGACCTTTACGAGGCCTCGCTCGAGGAAAGTCACCTTTCATGGGCAGTGCGGCTGGCCGACGAGCAGTCGGCGCTCTTCGAGGACGTCGTTCACGGCGGCTTCTTCACGGCGCGTGGCGACGCCGCCTTGCCCGTGCGGCTCAAGGACCACTACGATGGCGCCGAGCCCTCGGCCAACTCGGTGTCGGTGCTCAACTCGCTGCGGCTGTTCGCGCTGACCGGCCGCGCAGAGTTCCACGAGCAGGCTCGGCGTACGCTGGCCGCCTTCGGCCGCCAGCTCCACCATGCGCCGGATTCGCTGCCGCTGATGCTGGCAGCGGTGTTGTACGAGCCGACCGGATTTCGCCAAGTGGTTTTGCAGGGAAACCCGGCGGATGCAGGCCTGCGCCGTTTGCGGCGCGTAGTGGATGTGGGCTTCTTCCCGGATGTCGTGGTGCTCGCGGCGGCTGATCGCGGTCCGGTCGCATGGAGCGGCCGCGTGCCGGGTGAAGTCGGCGGCCCGGCCGCCCACCTGTGCGAAAATTTTTCCTGCCGTGCGCCGGTGAGCGATCCGGCGGAACTGGCGCGGCAGTTGCGATCCGAGAGTTCAAGCTCAGTCTGATCGTTGGACTTCGGCTTGTAGGCAAAGAGGAGACAATCGTATGAATCCTGTGGAAAGAGAAGCAGCAGTTACGCTCAAAGGGAAGCCCTTAACGCTGGTGGGACCCGCTCTGAGGGTCGGGGATCCGGCGCCGGATTTCGAGTGCGTGGACGTAAACCTCCAACCGGTGAGGCTGGCCGACACCGGTCGATCGGTGCGGATTTTTAGCGTGGTGCCCTCGCTGGATACGCCGGTCTGCGACGCGCAGACGAAACGGTTCAATGACGAGGCCGCAAAGCTGCCGGGTCTCGAGGTCTACGCGGTCAGCGTGGATCTGCCTTTCGCGCAGCGACGCTGGTGCGGCGCCTTCGGGGTGGACCACGTCAAGATGCTCTCGGACCACCGCCTGGCTTCCTTCGGCCAGAACTGGGGAACGCTGATCAAGGAACTGCGCATCGAGTCCCGCGCCATTTTCGTCGTCGACCGGGACAACGTCATCCGTCACGTCGAGTACGTCAAAGAGATCACCGATTTCCCGGACTTCGACTCGGCGCTCAACGTGGCGCGCCAGTTGCTCAGTGCGACTTGAGCCCGCCGCGGCCCCGCGCCATTCCCGTGCTATATTGGCGGTATGCCCGAGGGCTATCTGCCCATCTTTGCGCTGGGCCTGTTCGCGGCGATCTTCGCCGTCGCCGTGCTGGGACTGGCCAAGCTGGTCCGCCCGTCGGCGCCCGGCGAGGTTAAACAGGAAGCCTACGAATGCGGGATCCGAGCCGTTTCGGATTCGCGCGGGCGTTACACGGTCCGCTTTTACGTGGTCGCCATCCTGTTTGTGATCTTCGACGTCGAAACCATCTTCCTGTTCCCTTGGGCGGTTTATTACCGACAGCTGGGCTGGTTCGGCGTGGCAGAGGTGGCCGTCTTTCTCGCCATACTGATCGTCGGCTACATTTGGGCTTACAAGAAGGGCGCCCTGGAGTGGATCTGAGAAGCGCGCGGCTTTACTGGGAAGACAGTTACCTGCGTGAATTCCAGGCTGATGTGATTGGACGGGAGGAGGGCGGCCTGCGCTTGTACCTGAACCGGACCGCTTTCTACCCGGAGTCGGGTGGACAGCCTTCCGATACGGGTTGGATCAACGGCGTGCCGGTGCGCCGGGTCTTCGAGGAGGGCGAACGCATCGCGCACCTGCTGGAGGCGCCCGTGCCCGAAGATCGCGTGAAAGGTCGTATCGACTGGGAACGCCGTTTCGACCACATGCAGCAGCACAGCGGGCAGCACTTGCTCTCGGCGGTCTTCCTGGATCTGTACGGGGCGCCCACGGTGGGCTTTCATCTGGGGGCCGAAGTCTCCACCATTGATTTGGCCCTCTCGTCGCTTTCGTGGCGCCAGGCCGTGAGAGCCGAGGAACGGGCCAATGAGGTCGTGGTGCAGAATCTGCCCATTCGCATCGAGTGGGATGAAGCGGGCGCGACGGCGGAGCTGCGCAGGCCGGTGGAGCGCCCCGGCCCCCTGCGCATCGTGACCATCGAGGGCGTGGATCGCGTTGCCTGCGGCGGCACGCACGTGAGGGCAACCGGGGAAATCGGCCCCATCTTCGTACGCAAACTCGACCGTGCGCATGGCGGCGTGCGCGTGGAGTTCGTCTGCGGCCTCCGGGCAATCCGGCGTGCACGGGCCGATCACGACGCCCTCGCGGCCGTTGCCCGCACCCTTTCGGTCTCTCTGGATCGGGCGCCCGAGCTGGTGGCGACGCAGGCCAGGATGCTCGAGGAGGCGGAGAAAGCGCGCCGCAAGCTCGCGCTCGAGCTGGCCGAACGGCGCGGGCGCGAGCTGTACGCCGCCACGGCGCCTGCGGAATCGGAAATACGTTGCCACGTCGAGCGCTTCAGGGGGAAGCTGGACGAAGAGCTCCGGGCGGTCGCCCAAGGTTTCTGCTCCGGGTCACGCGCGGTCTTCCTGGCCATAGGTTCCGAGCCGCCGGCGCTGTTGCTGGCAGTGTCCCCGGACGGCGGGTGGGACGCAGGCCGCCTGCTCGGCGAGGCGCTGGCGCACGTCGGCGGCAGGGGTGGGGGTAGCGCCCGTATAGCGCAGGGCGGCGCACCCGATGCGGCCGCCCTCGAGCAGGCCGTAGCCCGACTGGCCCAGGTCATTCCTGCGTTGGCCGGCGCCCTCGGGCGCCGGTAAAGATTTTGTCTTAGCTGCTATGCTAACTTCGCGAGCGTCGGCATGCCGGCGCTCGTACGGTCCCATGGGGTGAGATCATGATCCGCAGAGAAGATGCTCTCGAATATCACGCCGGTCCGCCGGCGGGCAAGCTTTCCATCGTTCCTACCAAGCCCTGTCGGACGCAGCGAGATCTGAGTCTGGCCTATTCGCCGGGCGTGGCGATTCCCTGTAAGGAGATCGAGCGCGATCCCTCGCTGGCTTACCGGTACACGGCCAAGGGCAATCTGGTAGCGGTGGTCAGCAACGGGACTGCAGTGTTGGGACTCGGCAACATCGGAGCTCAGGCGAGTAAGCCCGTGATGGAGGGCAAGGCGGTTCTGTTCAAACGTTTCGCCGACATCGACGTCTTCGACATCGAGTTGGCCACCGAGGACCCGCGCGAGGTGATCCGCGCCTGCCAGCTGTTGGAGCCCACTTTCGGTGGGATCAACCTTGAAGACATCAAGGCCCCGGAATGTTTCCTCATTGAGGAAGAGCTGAAACGCACGCTGCGGATCCCGGTCTTTCACGACGACCAGCACGGGACGGCGATCATCTCCGGCGCGGCCCTGCTCAACGCGCTCGAGCTGGTGGACAAGCGCATCGACGAAATTCGCATGGTGATCAACGGGGCAGGCGCCAGCGCCATTGCCTGTGCGGAGCATTACATCCGGCTGGGCGTGCGGCGCGAGAACATCATCATGTGCGATTCCAAGGGCGTGCTTTACAAGGGGCGCGAGGAAGGCATGAACCCCTACAAGGCGCGGTTCGTGCAAGATACGCCCCTGCGCACGCTGGCCGAAGCGATGAAGGGAGCCGACGTCTTCATCGGCCTTTCCGTGGCCAATTGCGTCACGCCCGAGATGGTGCGGTCGATGGCGGAGCGGCCCATCATTTTCGCCATGGCCAATCCCGATCCCGAGATCCCCTACGAAGAGGGCAAGCGAGCGCGCCCGGACGCCATCATAGCCACGGGCCGCTCGGACTATCCCAATCAAGTCAACAACGTGCTCGGGTTCCCCTTCATTTTCCGCGGCGCGCTCGACGTCCGCGCCACGGCGATCAACGACGAAATGAAACTGGCGGCCACACGAGCGCTGGCGGCCCTGGCCAAGCAGGACGTTCCGGATTCCGTGAGGCGCGCCTACGGCGTCGAGGAAATGTCCTTCGGTCCGGAATACATCATCCCCAAGCCGTTCGACCCTCGGGTTCTGATTTGGGAATCGGCGGCGGTGGCGGAAGCCGCCATGCGCTCCGGGGTAGCGCAGCAGCCGGTGAACATCGAGGAGTACAGGGAGCAACTGGCGCAGCGCCTGGGCAAGGCTTACGAAGTCACGCGCATGATGATCCAAAAAGCGCAGCGGGATCCCAAGCGTGTGGTCTTCCCTGAAGGGGAAGAAAGCAAAATGCTGCGGGCCAGCCAGATCCTTCTAGACGAAAAGATCGCGCGGCCGATCCTGTTGGGCAACGAGAAGCTGATCCGGGCCCGCATCGAAGAGCTGCGCCTGAACCTGGACGGCGCACAGATCATCGAGCCGGCGCGTTTCTCACGCCTGTCCGAATACATCGAGGAACTGTTCCGGCTGCGGCAGCGCAAGGGCGTTACGCGCAGGGAAGCCGCCCAGTTGATCCTCAACCGCAACGTCTTCGGCGCCATGATGGTGCGCATGGGGGATGCCGACGCCCTCATCGGCGGGCTGACCCAGCACTACCCGGATACGATCCGGCCGGCGTTGCAGGTGATATCGGTTCGTGAAGGTCTGACGAAGGTCTCCGGTCTGTACCTGCTGATTTCACCCAAGCGCGAACTTTATTTCCTGGCCGACTGCACGGTGAACATAGAACCGACCGCCGAAGATCTGGCCGAGATCGCCATCTGCACGGCGGAAATGGCGCGGCGTTTCAACGTCGAGCCCAGGGTGGCCATGCTCTCGTTCTCCAACTTCGGCAGCACACGGCATCCGCTGGCGGATAAGGTTCGACGGGCGGTGGAGCTGGTCAAGCAGCGCGAGCCCGATCTGATCGTGGACGGCGAGATGCAGGCCGACACCGCCGTCACGCCTGAGATCCTGGAGGAGGATTATCCGTTCAGCCGCCTCAAGGGCGGGGCCAACGTGCTGATCTTTCCGGATCTGGAGGCGGGCAACATCGCCTACAAGCTGTTGAACCGCATCGGCGGTTGCGAGGTCATCGGCCCGATCCTGATGGGCATGTCGCGGCCGGTGCACGTGCTGCAACGCGGCGCGGAAGTCAACGAAATCGTCAACATGGCCGCCATCGCGGTGGTGGACGCTCAGGAAGCCTGCGCTCGGCAGCCGCTCGAGAGGACGCCCGGCCCTCGCTGACGGCGGTTACGCCGCAGACTAAGGGCGGCGGGTCGGGCCCAGGCGGCCCTTACCAACGCACGGGCTTGCCCGGCTCCAGCGTCCATACTTCGGTCTCGGGCAGATCGGAAATCAGCTCGGCTAACTGCTCGGGTCGGCCGGTGAGCGGCGGGAAAGTCCCAAAGTGCGTGGGGATGACTTTGGCCGGCCGCAGCATCTTGCACGCCAGGGCGGCCTCGGCCGGGCCCATCGTGTACAGGCCGCCGATGGGCAACACCGCCAACTGCGGACGGTACAGTTGCCCGATGAGCTGCATGTCGGAGAACACCGTCGTGTCGCCGGAGCAGTAGATGCGGCGCCCGTCGGGCAGATGTAGAACATATCCGGCGGCTTCGCCGCCGTACATCAGGCGACCGTCCTCCTCGATACCGCTGGAGTGTACGGCGTGCGTCATGGTGACGCGCAGGGGGCCCAGTTGCACCGTACCTCCCTTGTTCATGCCTATGAGCTTACTGACGCCCTTGTTGCCCAGCCAGTGGGAGACCTCGTAGATGGCGACGATTTCGGGCGCGAAGCGCGCCGCCAACGCCGGTACGCTACTGAGGTGGTCGAAGTGGCCGTGCGTGATCAGGATGGCGTCGAGGCGGTCGAGCGAATGACCGGCCGGATAGGCAGGATTGCCCTCCAGCCAGGGATCCAACAGATAAACTTCCCCGCTGTCCAACCTGAACTGCATGGTTCCGTGACCGAGCCAGGTGATCTCCACGCTAAGCCTCCTTGCTTCCGAGTCAGCCCCGTCTGAACGGGTATTCGCTTTAGATGATAAAACACGGACAGCGCCCCGCCGCTTTCAGGCACCCGAGGCATGCGAGCGCCGGGCTTTCTGCCCGGCGGATTGAGAGGCGGCAGGTTTGCGGCGATTGCGCCGCAGCAGCTTGGCCACTGTGCGCAGGAGCTGCGAGACCTCGTGGGCGCTTTTGGCCAGCACGGCATCCGCTCCCGTGGCCTGCTCCGTCAAACCCAGCGGCTGGACGAAACCCGAGAGCAGGATGATGGGGACCTCCGGCTTTTCGCTGCGAATCTGACGGATCAGCTCGATCCCGTTCATCCCGGGCATGCGAAAGTCCGTGATCACGATGTCGAACGGCTTATGCCGGAACAGCTCGACCGCGGCTTCCCCGCTGGTCGCCGTACTCACCGTATAGCCTTGCTCTTCCAGGAGAGCCTTCCGGGCAGCCAAACCGAGCTCGTTGTCGTCCACCAGAAGAATCCGTGCGGGAACGGGAACCGGCGTGGATCGCATAGCGGACCCAGCGAAGGTAACAGAGAGTAGGTGCGGATGTCAATGTGTCGTTAACGGATTGAAAGACAAATGAGATTTTCCGCTTGATTTTTGCCGCGGGATTCTGCTAGCCAGACGGTCACTCCACCTCGCGCGGCGCGGTGTAGCCGCTCTTGGCGATGATCGTGTACTTGATGGGGCGCCCACGCTCGTCCGTGATGCGCAGCGGCTCGTTGGTGGCCGGGTTGACCAGCTCCACCTTGATCCGCCGGAACTTGCCGTCGCGCTTGGTGTTCGAGGGCTGGTAGGTGATGTAGTAGCGGTTGCGCAGGGCCTGGGAGATCGAGCGAAAGATGCCGGGGAACTCCCCATAAAAGCGGGGGAAGAAGGCCATCCCGCCGGTCTCCTTGGCGAACGTGCGGAGCTGGTTGTCGGCTTGCAGGAAATCCAGCCGCGCAATGGGCCCCAGCATGCCGTAGGCGTCGTACCACTCGCGCAGCGCCTGCATCAGCCCGATGGCGTAGATAGGCACGCCCGCGTTCTGGAGGATCTCGCGCGCCTTGGAAAACGTGATCTTGCTGAATGTGTCAATCCCTGAAGAGATCAGCACGATCGCCTTACGGCCTTCGATGTCGCTCATACGCTGCGCCACGTCGGTCACCGCATCGAAGAGATTCGATTCCGAGTAGGCGGCGATCCGCAGCCGCGACATGGCCTCGTAGGCGGCCCGCTTGTCGGTGGAAAAGTCCGAGAGGATCTCCGGCCGGATGTCGTAAGCCACGACGGCCACGTAATCCTCGGGTTTCAACGTTTCCAGGAAGCCGTAGGCAGCGGTCAGCGTCTGATACCAGGTTTCGGTCCAGTACTGTTGGAAAAGGTTGCTGAACTCAATCACCATGCAGACGGTCATGGGCGCTTCGCCCATCTCGAAGCCGGTGATCTGTTGCGGAACGTTGTCCTCCAGTACGCGGAAGTTGGCGCGCGGGATGTTGGGAATGAACTGGCCTCGGTTGTCCAGCACGGCCACGTCGAGGCTCACGGTAAGGACTTCCGTGCGGAACGACGGAGCTTCCTGCGGGATCGCCTCCTTCTTCTTGCCGAACTTGGATGGAATTTTCTCTTCCGTCGGTTCGGCTTCGCCGCCCGCCTTCTTGCGGGGACGGGCCACCGTCTCACTGCCTTCCTTTTTCGGACCCGCCTGAGCCTGCAAGTGGTCGACCGCCGGCAGGCATGCCAGGACCGCAGCCGCCAGGATCTGGAAGCGCCTCATAACACCCCCACTACTGCACTATAACAGGACGGCCCGGCTACTGTTGCGGCTCACCGGCTCCAGGGATCGCGATGGTGCCGGCGCATGTAGATCTCGAATTTGCGGCGAGCCCGGCGGATCTTCCATTGCCGCCATTGCTCCGCCAAGCGACGGATCAGCGAGCGGCGCGCGTACAGCCGGGGCCTGCGTGCACGCAGGCGCGACCGCAGATAAAAGTAGCCGAACAACATGCCGCCCAGGTGCGCCACATGGCTGATCCCGCTGCCCGCAGCCTGAATTGAGCCCAAGAACGCTATCGCGCCGATGATGAGGACGAAGTACTTCGCCTGGATGGGGAATAGAAAGAAGAACAGCACCGTGCGATCGGGATAGAGCAGCCCATAGGCCAGCAGCAGTCCGTAGATGGCTCCCGAGGATCCCAGCGTCCGCGTGTAAGGATCGCCCCAGAGCAGATTCGCGGCGATCACGCAAAGACCGGCCCCCACCCCGCAGAGGAAGTAGAAGCGCAGGAAGGGGCGCGTGCCCCACTCGCGTTCCAAATCCATCCCGAACATCCACAGGGTGAGCATGTTGAAGGCCAGGTGCATCACGCCGCCATGCAGGAACAGATACGTGACCAGTTGCCAGACGTAGCCGCGCTCGAGCACCTGCCACGGCGCCAGCGCCAGGATTTCGAACGGATCGCGGCGCGCCAGATTCACCGAGAAAAACTGCAACAGGAAAACCGTGATGTTGACGGCCAGCAACCATTTCACGGCGACAGGCAGGCGCCCGCCCCAGTAGCCGGTCGGTCTTGGATAGGCGTAAGCCATCAGCTTAGCGGGCAGGATCTTATGCCAGAATAGCAGAAGCGAAACGGCGGGCAGGGTGCGCTTCGGTGAGACGAAGACCGGCGGTGAGGGTGCATGTTCCGGGTCTGTTGGCGCGGCTGAAGGAGCGCATCCGCGGCCGCGAGCAGAGGCTGGTGCGAGCCGGCGCCGAGATGCCTCTGCTGTTGGTGAGCTTTCCGCGAGGCGCGGGGGCTGCAGCGTCCGAGCTGGAGAGGGCTTACGTGCACGCCTTGCCCGCGAGCAAGCCCGAGACACGCGAGCTCTATCGGGACCTTTGGGGCGCACTGCCGGCGATCATAGTGGTGCAGCTGCGTGACCGGAACCCCTGCGGGTGTCTGGGACACCATCATCCGCCGGGCGCCGAATCGCGTGTGGCGCGCAGGCTCGCCTCGGAGTTGGGTCATCCGGTGGCGGAGATCGATCTGGCTTACGAAAGCATCCGGGCCTGGCGTCCGGAGCCATTGGCTTCCCTGGCTGCGGGCGAAGCGCCCGATCGACTTGAACCACTACGTTTTCGCGCCGCGTTGCTGGCGGTGTTGTTGCACGAAATGGAACACCTGGCCTTTCCCGAACGCAGCGAGCAGGAAATCCTCGGGCGCAGTCGCGACTTCTACCGGCGGTTGATGAGCGAGTGGGTGGGTGACGAGCTGGGCAAGGATTACGGCATCGCCTGATCGCCTTCCTGAATGGCTCGCGAGTCGCGGGAGGTGCTCCGGCCCTGCCCGTAGCGGGCTAGCGCCGACGACAGGACTTGCAGGGCCACCGCCAAGAGCAGCCAGACCTGCCAGTGCGAAAAAAGTCCCTCCCCGACGACAAAGCTGCCCATGATCTTGAGATCCGCCCCTATTCGCCAGATGGCCAAGGCCAGGGCTGCCGCGGTGCCCGGGGTCAGAAGGCTGCTGAGGGCCAGCGCAAGGCGGCGCCCGCCCGTGACGCGCACCCGTGCCCGTCGCACTCGGATGCGGAGAATCATCCCTGTTTTCGCCCGTCTGCCTGCGAGCAGGCGGGCTATGCCTCCAATCTAGCAGGTTTTGCGTTACATTGGACAGGGTGCGCTCCGCCGCACCTACCTGGCGAGAAGCGATTGGGAGGTAGCCGAAACAGATGGCACGCATCAAGACTGCAGTGATCGGAACCGGATTCATGGGACGGGTGCACACGGAAGCCCTCCGCCGGCTGCCCAACGTCGAAGTGGCGGCGGTTGCCGGCCTCACCGAGGAGCTGGCCGGCTCTTTCGGCCGACAGATGGGCATTCCGCGGACCACGGCCGACTATCGCGAGCTGTTGAAAGATCCCGAAATCCAGGCGGTGCATGTCTGCACGCCCAACGCGCTGCACTACCCCATTGCCAAGGAAGCCGTCGAGGCAGGCAAGCACGTGCTTTGCGAAAAACCGATGACGCTTTCGCTGGCGGAAGCCAAGGACCTGCTCGATGCCGCACGCAAGGCGGGCGTCGTGCACTGTCTGAACCACAACCTGCGCTACTACCCGATGGTGCAGCAAATGCGCGCCATGCGCGAGGCCGGAGAGTTGGGCGACATTCTGGTCGTGCAGGGCACCTATTCGCAAGACTGGCTGCTGTACGACACGGACTGGAACTGGCGCATCGAGTCCAAGGAAAATGGGCCTCTGCGGGCCATGGGCGATATCGGTTCGCACTGGATGGACATGGTGCAGCACGTCACCGGGCTGCGCATCACCTCGTTATGCGCCGACCTGATGATCTTCCATAAAACGCGCAAGCGGCCCAAGGTGGAGGTGGAGACGTTCGCCGGCAAGACGCTGCGCCCGGAGGATTACGAGGAGGTTCCCATCGACACCGAGGACTATGGCGCAGTCCTGATCCGCCTGGGCGAAAGGGCGCGCGGCTGCTTCACCGCCAGCCAGGTCAACACCGGCTGTAAGAACCGCCTCCAGATCGAGATCTATGGCAGCAAGTTGGGCGTGATTTGGAATCAGGAGCGTCCCGACGAACTCTGGATCGGACAACGCAACTCGCCCAACCAGATCATCGTGAAGGACCCTGCGTTGATGCTGGAGAGCGCCCGCGGCTTCGCCGATTTGCCCGGGGGGCACGGCGAGGGTTACGACGACGCGCACAAGCAGGTCTTCCGCCGCTTCTACCGCAAGATCGAGGACCCCTCGGCGCCGACCGAGTTCCCCACCTTCGAGGATGGCGTGCGGGGAATGCTGCTGCTCGAGAAAATCCTGGAGAGCGCCCGGACGGGCCGCTGGGTGGAAGTCGAATAACAGGTCGACCCGCGGGCGGGGTGGGCGCCCCGTAGTATAATTGTGTTCAGGCGTCGAGCCTTTCGAGTGGGCGAAAGCCCACTTTTTTGTTGGCCGACGGTTACCCATGAACCGGGAAGAAATCATCGCCAGGGTCCGCGAGGCGGCCGAAAGGGTGGCCGAGTCCGAGGGCCTGGAAGTCGTCGAGGTCGAGCTGCACGGCAGCGGTCGCAGGCGTGTGCTGCGCGTCTACATTGACAAGCCCGACGGCGTGTCGCTCCGGGATTGCGAGAACGTCTCCCAGCAGCTCAGCGCGATCCTGGACGTGGAGGATCTGGTTCCCGGGGGCAGTTACACGCTGGAGGTCAGTTCCCCCGGCGTAGAGAGGAAGCTGGCCCGGCCGCGCGACTTCGAACGTTTCGTGGGCCGCAAGGTCAAACTGGTGTTGCGCAAGCCGGTCGAGGACCAGCGCTACTGGGAGGGAGTGCTGGCCTCCTTCGCCCAGGGTGTGGTGACCCTGGAGCCCGGCCCCGGACGACGGTTGCAGGTTCCTCTGGAGCACATCGAACGGGCCAACCTGAAGTTCGAGTGGTGACCAGCCAGAAGTTTCCGGAGAAGTCATCTTGGCTACGATCCTGGAATCCATCGAGATCCTGAGCAAGGAAAAGGGCATCGACCCGCAGATCGTGCTCGACGCGGTGCGCGATGCCATGATCGCGGCGGCGCGCAAGCAGTTCCGCACCAACGAAGAGTTGGTGGCGGAGTTCGAGGAGGGCGGCATCCAGATCTATGCCGTCAAGCGCGTCGTCGAGCAAGTTCAGGACCCGGTCAACGAGTTGACGCTGGAACAGGCGCGTCGCCTGGACCCGGCCGCGCAGGTGGGCTCGGTCATCAAAGTGCGCCGTTCCACTGAGCACCTGGGCCGCATCTCCGCGCAGACGGCGCGACAGGTGATCCTGCAAAAGGTGCGCGAGGCCGAGCGCGAGATCGTCTATCAGGAGTATGCCGGCCGCATCGGAGAGCTGGTTAACTGCACCGTCAAGCGGGTCGAGGGCAGCGATTTGATCGTGGACCTGGGCAGGACCGAAGCTCGCCTGCCTAAGAAAGAGCAATCCAAGCTGGACAGCTACAGCGTGGGCGACCGCATCCGCTGCGTGATAAAAAGCGTCGAAAAGAGCGGCAAAACGCCGGGGGTGATCGTCTCGCGGGCCGCCCCCGAGCTGGTGATGCGGCTGTTCGAACAGGAGGTGCCCGAGATTTACGACAACACGGTAGTCATCAAGGCTTGCGCGCGCGAGGCGGGCGAACGGACCAAAATTGCCGTGCAGAGCCGCGATCGCGACGTGGACGGCGTGGGCGCCTGCGTGGGCATGAAAGGCATGCGCGTGCAGTCCATCATCCGGGAGCTGCGCGGCGAGAAAATTGACATCATCGAATACTCCGATGATCCCGTGGTTTTCGTCACGCATGCCCTCAGCCCGGCGAAGATCTCCAAGGTGACGATCCTCGATCCCGAGCAGAAGCACATGGAGGTCATCGTCGAGGATTCACAGCTCTCGCTGGCCATCGGCAAGAAAGGGCAGAACGTCAGGCTGGCGGCCAAGCTGATAGGCTGGCGGATCGACATCAAGAGCGAGGAGGAGAAGCGGCGCGAGGCCGAGTCCGCCATGGCCGCCATGGTGGTGCCGGGAGCGCCGGTCAGCGTGCTCATCGACCACGGGTTGGACGAGAGCATCGTCGAACGGCTGCTGGAGGCGGGCGTGGAGACGGTCGAGCAACTGGGCGCGATGACTCCGGAGCAACTGGAGGCCATCGAAGGGATCGGGCTGGAGACCGTACAGGCCATTCAGATCGCGGTCAATAACTATTACGCGCAGTACGAAGAAGCCTTGGCCCCGGAGGCTGTATCTCCCCCGGCGGCAGAGCAGGCGGTGCAGACCGAGGGGGCCGCGCAAGTGGAGACCGAGGGGGCCGCGCACATCGAGGGGCTCGAAGCCGATGTCCAGGCTTACGCCGATCCAGCCGCCCAGGCCCAAGGCGGCGCGTCGCAATCCGATGAATCCGGCACGGCTGTCGAGCAGGATTTGTTAGGATAGAAGCTCAGATTGAGTCCCCGTTCGCATTCCATTGGCGGGAGGTAGCAATGGGCGACCCGGCGCGATGAAGCCGTACGAGCGGGCGTGACGTCTGGTCGCACGGAGGTATGAAGAAGATCCGGATCAACGAGCTGGCGCGCGAATGCGAGCAACCTAACAGCGTGATCCTCGCGCTGCTGCCGCAGTTTGGGATCACTGAGAAAAAGACTCACTCCAGCTCGATAGACGAGGAAATCGCCGACAAGATTCGGCGGCATTTCGGCATCGTCGTCGAGCGCGAGCAGGCGGAGCCCGTCGCCGCGCCCGAAGAGCCTGCGCCAGAGCAGGCGCCGGTTGCAGTCGCCGTCGAGGCGCCGCCTCCGCAGCCTGCGCCCAAAGCGGAGAGCGAACCTGCACCCGGTTTGCAACAGCCGCCTGAGGCTCCCGCGGTGGTGATTGCTCCGCCGCGAACACCCGACCTGGCCGCAATCATCTCGCGCGAGGCCCGCCCCATTCGCCCGCCTTTGGCGGGCCGCACGGTGACTCAGGGAAGCGCCGGAGCCCCTCCGGCTGCGATAATGGCGCCTCCGCCGGCCGCGGCGCCGCCCGTGGCTGCCGCACCGCCGGCGCAACCCGCTCCGTCGGCGGTCGAGGCTCCGCCGACGCCACCGGTTGTCCCGCCCCCGAGTGCGCAGGTCGCGCCCCCGGCGGTAGCAACGCCCGCACCTGAAAAAGCTGCCTCACCCCAACCGAAGCCTGCCGCCCCGCCACCCAAGCCAGGGCAGATCCTGGGCGTGCCACGCCCGACGGTGCCTCCGACCTTGCGAGTGGTGCAGACCCCGCCCAAGCCCGCGGTGAAACCGGCGGCGCAGCCCGCACCTGGGTCCGTTGGTACGCCGGTTACACCTCCCGCAGCTGTCGTAGTGGGAAAGCAGCAGCCGCCGCAGCCCGGGTCTATCGCCGGGCAGCCGGCGCCTAGGCCTGTGGTCCCGCCGCATCCGGAGCTCGCAAAGAAGCTCGCTGAAACGCGAGCCATGCCTGGGCAGCCCCTGCCGCGTCCCGGTCAGCCCATTCGTCCCGTACCAGGGCAGCCCATTTATCAAGGCCCGGTGCGGCCCGGGCAACCTTTACGACCCGGCGCTGCCGGGCCTGCCGCGACGCGGGCTCGCGGGCCTCATCCGACCGCGCCGATCCCGGTGGCTCCACCGCCCGCCGACGGTCGCCGCGCCGTCGCGCGCAAGCCCGCGCGGCCGCCAGAGCGCGAGCGCGAGCCTGAGGAGAAGGTCCTGCACCGCCCGGCTCCGCGACGCGAGGAGCTTCCCGCCCGGCCGGCCGAGGGCAAGAAGATCACCATCGCCGAGGGCATTACGGTCAAAGAACTTGCCGAGAAGCTCGAGCTCAAGGCGGCCTTAATCATCAAGATGCTGGTTGACCGCAAGATCTTCGCCACGATCAACCAGACGTTGGACGTCAAGCTGGCCGAGGAAATCGCGCGCGAGCTGGGCGCGGACGTCTCGCAGGTGACCTTTGAAGAGGAGGCGGCCGCGCAGATCGAGCTGGAGCAGGTCGCCGAGGATCAGGCGTTGGAGCCCCGGGCGCCGGTGGTCACCGTCATGGGGCACGTCGACCACGGCAAGACCACGCTGCTCGATGCCATCCGCCAAACCCGAGTGGCCGAGAAGGAAGCAGGCGGCATCACGCAGCACATCGGGGCGTACCAGGTCTTCGTGGAGATGGACGAAGAGCGGGACGGGAAGCGGAAGAAGGTCAAGCGCAAGATCGTCTTCATCGACACGCCCGGCCACGAAGCGTTCACGCGCATGCGCGCCCGCGGCGCGAAGGTCACCGATATCGTCGTGCTGGTGGTCGCCGCCGACGACGGGGTGATGCCTCAAACGCTGGAGGCGATCGACCACGCCCGCGCCGCCAACGTGCCCATCGTAGTGGCCATCAACAAAATCGACAAGCCCGACGCGCAGCCGGACCGCGTAAAGCACCAGCTCAGCGAGCGGGGTCTGGTGCCGGACGACTGGGGCGGCGACACGCCCATGGTGCCGGTTTCCGCGCGAACCAAACAGAACCTGGATCACTTGCTGGAGATGATCCTGCTGGTCGCCGACCTCAAGGAGTTGAAAGCGAACCCCAACCGCCCCGCGCAGGGAACGGTGCTCGAAGCGCGCATGGACAGGGGACGCGGTCCGGTGGCCACGGTGCTGGTCACCAACGGCACCCTCAGGGTCGGCGACCACGTCCTCTCGGGCACGGTGCTCGGCAAGGTCCGTAGCATGTTCGACGACCGCGGCGAGAGGGTGGAAGAGGCCGGCCCCGCCACCCCGGTGGAGATCGTGGGCCTCGAAGCTTTGCCTGAGGTAGGCGACCCGATCCAGGTGGTCACGGACCTGGCCAAGGCCAAGCAGATCGTGATGTACCGCGAGCAGAAGGCTCGGGAGCAGGCTTTGGCCCGCGTGCCGCGCGTATCGCTCGAGCAGCTCCACGCGCAACTGAAGGAGGGCGAGGTCAAGGAGCTCAAGCTGATCGTGAAGGCGGACGTGGCCGGTACGGCGGAAGTGCTCCGGGAGACGCTGGAGAAGCTTTCCACCGAAAAGGTGCGCATCCAGGTCATCCACGCAGGCGTGGGCGGCATCACCGAAAACGACGTCACGCTGGCCTCGGCCTCGGATGCGGTGATCATCGGCTTCAACGTGCGGCCGGATCGCAACGCGGCCGCGCTCGCCGAACAGGAGAAGGTGGATATCCGTCTGCACTCGGTGATCTACGAGCTCACCGACGAGATCAAGCGCGCCATGGCAGGCCTGCTCGAGCCTGTGGTGCGCGAGGTCTACCGCGGCCGTGCGGAAGTCAAGCAGATCTTCCGCATCGCCAAGGTGGGGACCGTGGCCGGCTGCCTGGTGGTGGATGGGGTTCTTACTCGGGACAGCGAAGTCCGCGTGCTGCGCGACAACGTCGTTGTCTACACCGGGCGCATTGCGTCCCTGAAGCGCTACAAGGACGATGCCAGCGAGGTCAGGAGCGGTCTGGAGTGCGGCGTGGCCATCGAGAATTTCAACGACGTGAAGCCGGGAGACGTTTTGGAGGCCTTCGTCCGTGAGCAAGCTCCCGCTGAAGTTCTCGTGTAGAGAGGCCCCATGCCTACGGTGGGTGTGCTCACCCTCGAGGTGAGGCTCGAGAATTCCCACTCCCTGAAGGAGAAGCGCCAGGTCGTCCAGGGGCTCAAGGACCGGTTGCGGCGGAAGTTCAACGTGGCTGTGGCCGAGATCGACTACCAGGATCTCTGGCAGCGGGCGCTGGTGGCGGCCGTGACCGTATCGGGCGATCACCAGCATGCGGCCATGGTGCTCGAGGCGGTGGAACGCGAGGCGGCAGCGCTGCTGGGCGGCGATCTGGTGGACGCCACCGTCGAATGGTTGACTTGAGGCGAAGATGGATGCGCGGCGTACGGCCAGGGTTGCGGAAGCGCTGCGACAGGAACTGGCGGAGCTTATCGGCTTCGAGATGGGCGACCCGCGCGTGGCGGGCGTAACGGTCACCCGCGTGGCGCTCAGCCGCGACCTGCGACGTGCCGACGTACGCGTGGCCGCCGCCGGAGGTGGGGCATGCCGGCAGGCGGCGCTGGAAGCGCTCGAAGGCGCCCGGCATTGGATTCGGCGGGAATTGGCTGGACGGCTGCGAATATGGAGAATTCCCGAATTTCACTTCCAGGCGGAGGCAGACTCCGACAAGGCGGACGAGCTCTTGACCGGCGGCGAGCCGGTGGAGCCGGAATGAAGCCTGATGCCCGCCGTCGGTCGGGCCCGCCGGCGGCGCTTCTGCTGCTGTTCGCGCTCGCCGCGAGCACGCCTGCCCAGGACCTTCTTCGGCTGGAGGCGAGCCAGGACGCCATGGGCACCACCTTCACGGTGGCGCTCTACGGCGAGGACCGCGAGCGACTGGAAGCTGCCGCCGACGCCGCCTTCGCCGAAGTTCGCCGCCTGGAGCGCATGCTTTCGAACTACCGTCCTGGCAGCGAGTTGAGCCGCTTGAACCGCGAAGCCGGCGAACGCCCGGTCCGCGTCAGCGACGAGCTTTTCGATCTGCTGGCTGCCTGCGTCGAGTACAGCCGCGCCAGCGAGGGGACCTTCGACATCACGGTCGGGCCGCTGATGAAAGTCTGGGGCTTTTACCGGGGCACGGGTCGCCTGCCCTCGCCCGAGGAAGTCAAGGCGGCGCTGGCTAAGGTGGGTTACCGACGCCTCCTGCTCGATCGCGAGCAAAGGACGGTCCGCTTCACCGAGCCGGGCGTCGAGCTGGATCCGGGCGGCATTGGGAAAGGCTATGCCGTGGATCGCATGGTCGCCATTCTCAAGGAGCATGGCGTGCACACGGCCTTGGTCTCCGCTTCCGGGTCGAGCATTTACGGGCTCGGCGCACCGCCCGGAGATCCGGAAGGTTGGGAGGTGCGCATCCGGCATCCGCGTGACGAGACGCAAACGATCGAAACGCTGCGCCTGAAGAATTGCTCCATATCCACCTCCGGCAGCTACGAGAAGTTCTTCGTCGCCGCCGGGAAGACTTACAGCCACATCATGGATCCGCGGACCGGCTACCCTGCCGAGGGCGTCGTCTCGGTCTCCGTGGTTGCTCCCCGGACGCTCGATAGCGAAGCCTGGACCAAGCCTTTCTTCATCCTTGGCCGCCAGTGGGCGGCCCGGCACCGCCCCAAGGACTTGCGCGTCTTCTTGTGCGAGGATACAGCGGAACTGAAATGCGCGTGGCTCCCATGAACAGTCGCTTTCTGGATGCCTGCCGTCGCCGTCCCACCGATGTCCGCCCCGTGTGGTTCATGCGGCAGGCGGGCCGTTACCTGAAACCCTACCGCGCCATCCGGGCCAAACACAGTTTGCTGGAAATATGCAAGACGCCCGAGCTGGCCGCCGCCGTCACCCTCCAGCCGGTGGAGATCCTCGATGTCGACGCGGCGATCATCTTCGCCGATCTGCTGCTGCCGGTCGAGCCCATGGGGCTGAAGCTTAGTTATGTGGCCGGCGAGGGTCCCGTCATCGAGAACCCGGTGCGCACTTCCGAAGACATTGACGCGCTCTCGATCTCGAACACCGAGGACCTGGGCTACGTCGGCGAAGCCATCCAGATGGTCGTCAAAGCGCTGGCCGGTCGCGTGCCCGTCATCGGTTTCGTCGGCGCGCCTTTCACGCTCGCCAGCTACATGATCGAGGGCGGTCCGACGCGCCATTTCCTCAAGACCAAGCAGATGATGTACTGCGCCGAAACGCTGTGGCGCCGGCTGATGGGCAAGCTGGTGGACGTGCTCGGCGATTTCGGCCTGCTTCAGGTGACCGCCGGCGCGCGCGCCCTTCAGGTCTTCGACAGTTGGGTGGGAGCGTTGGGTCCGGAGGACTACTCGCGCTACGTTGCCCCATACTCGCGCGCCCTGATCGAGCGGCTGCGTTCGAGCGGCGTCCCCGTGATCCACTTCGGTACGGGCGCCGGCGGCTTCTACCGGGAACTGCACGCCGTGGGCTGCGATGTGCTTGGCGTGGATTGGCGCGTGCCTATCGATCAGGCGTGGATGGACGTCAGCTACCGCTGCGCCATCCAAGGTAACCTCGACCCTGCGGTGCTGTTCGCTCCGCTGCCGGAGATCAAGATGCGCGTCCACGAGCTGCTCAAGCGGACCGGCTCGCGCCCCGGGCACATCGTCAACGTGGGTCATGGCATCCTGCCGGAGACGCCGGTCGAACATGTGAAGGCCGTAGTCGGCTACGTGCGGGAATTCAAGCTGTGAGGCAGGCTGTCCTGCTGCTGGCGCACGGCGCTCCCGAGCGGATGGAAGACCTGGATGCGTATCTGGACCTGGTCCGCGGAGGGCGGCCGGCGCCTGCCGAACTCCGCGCCGAACTGCGGCGCCGTTACGAAGCCATCGGGGGCGCCTCGCCGCTAACCGCCCGCACCCGGGAGCAGGCCGAAGCACTCGAGCGCCGGCTGGCCGCGTGTGGTCGCCCCGTCCCCGTCTACTTCGCCATGCGCAACTGGCGGCCGTTCATCCGCGAAGTCATGGCGCGCATCCGTGCCGACGGCATCGAGCGGCTGGTCGTCATCTGCCTGGCTCCGCAGTATTCGCGCGCCAGCATCGGCCTCTACTACCGGCGCGTTCAGGAAGCGATCACGGACCTCGGCATGAATGCCGAAATCGTGTGGACCAGGACTTTCCACGATCACCCGTTACTCGTCGAAGCGTATGCCGAGAAACTAGCGCCATTGGCCGGCGGCCGCCGAGTGTTGTTCACCGCGCACAGCCTGCCGGAGCGGATTCTGGAAGCGGGAGATCCCTACGATCGTGAGGCTCGCGCCACGGCCGCGGCGGTCGCACGCCGCCTGGGACTTGAGCAATGGGATTTCGCATACCAGAGCCAGGGCGCCACGGACGAGCCTTGGCTCGGTCCGACGGTCGAATCCGTGCTCGATCGCTACGCCGCGGAACGGGTTCGCGAGGCGGTGCTGGCGCCCATCGGCTTCGTCGCCGACCACCTGGAAATCCTTTACGACGTGGACATTCATTTCGTCACCTACGCGCGCGAGCGCGGCATCCGGCTGTTGCGCCCTGAATCGCTGAATGCGTCTCCCACTTTTATCGCGGCGCTGGCGGAGATCGCGCGCGCGGGACTCCAAACGGTCTGAATGCGACGGGTAATCATCGTCGGAGGCGGCATCACCGGCTTGTCGGCTGCCTACGAACTGGCGCGCGCGGGATTGCCGTTCACGCTCGTCGAACGCAGCCCGCGGCTGGGCGGCGTGATCCAGACCGAGCGAATCCATGGCTGCCTGGTGGAGACGGGACCGGACAGCTTCCTGGCCGAAAAACCGTGGGCGCTCGAATTGATCCGCGAGCTGGGGCTCGCCGATCAGGTCATCGGCTCCAATGACCATGAGCGCGTGACCTACGTGCTGAAACGCGGGCGCTTGAGGCCGCTGCCCGACGGACTGATGATGATGGTGCCCACCCGTTTGTGGCCGGTGGCGACCTCCTCGTTGCTGAGCCTGCGCACCAAGGTGCGTATGGCGACGGAGTGGTTCCACCGGTCGCGCCGGGCAGGACAGGACCGCCCGGTCGCTGACTTCGTCGCCGAACACTACGGTCGCGAAGCGGTGGATTATTTGGCGGAGCCGCTGCTGGCCGGTGTTTACGGCGGCGATCCCTCCCGCCTCGGCGTGGCCGCCGTGCTGCCGCGGTTTCTTGAGCTCGAACGCCGCTACGGCAGTCTTACGCGCGGACTACTGGCGCTGCGCCGCAAGGGCGCCTTCCGGAGATTGGGCCCGCTGTTTCAAACTTTGCGCGACGGCATGGGCCGATTGATCGAGACGCTTGCCCAATCCATCGATCGGTGGGCGGAGATCCTGCAGGCCGAGGCAAAGACAGTCGAGAGGATAGGAGGCGGATACCGGCTGCGCGTGGATGGCGAATGGCTGGAGACCGCGCACCTGCTGCTGGCGTGCCCGGCCTGGGAGGCAGCGCGCCTGTTGCGTAACCTCGACGTTGAGCTTGCCACCCTGCTCGAAACGATTCCCTACACGTCGTCCATCACCGTTTCGCTCGGCTATGTGAAGAGCGTTCTACCGCGCATGCCGCGGGGCTTCGGCTTCTTGGTTCCTGGTCGCGAGCGGCGCGGACTCGTCGCCTGTACGTGGGTGAGCGGTAAGTTCGCGTACCGCGTGCCCCCGGAAATGTTTCTGATGCGCTGCTTCCTGGGCGGCGACGGGCTGTTGGAATCCGATGAGGGCGAAATCACAGCCCTCGTGCGCGAAGAGCTGGCGCGCATCCTGAACGTAAACGCCGAGCCGTCCTTCGTTCGGGTGGCCCGTTGGCCGCGATCCATGGCGCAGTATACCGTTGGTCATCGGGACCGTGTTCGGGCGGTGCGGGATCGCCTGGCACTGTGGCCGGGCCTTCTGCTGGCAGGAAACGCCTACGAGGGAATCGGAGTACCGGACTGTGTGCGTTCGGGAAGGGAGGCCGCGTTACAAATCGTGGCCCGTCAAGACAGTCATGGCTTTCGTCCGGCGCCCGAGTGATGCGCTAACAGGGCGGGGCCCGCGGTTCGCATGTCCCGTGATGTTCTCGCCCGAGGTCCCCGGCCGCTCGAAGCCTCCGGCGACTGGCCGATAAGAAAGCCCCGCGCGCGATGGGGATAGCGGAGGCAAATCGCCGGCCTCCTATCGCTCCGTGCGCGCCGCCAGCCCCAGGATGAATTGCCGGTCGGCCTCCAAAAAGTCATACTCGACCAGTTTCGCGGGAGACTCCCAACGGATCTGGGCAAAGACGCGGTTTACCGGCTCGCCTTCGAGCAGTCTGGCTCGATAGAAGACCAGTTCGATCGGATCGGCGCCGGAGTATTGCCAGCGATAACGAGTCAGTTCACCGCAAATTTCGGCGCGAACTCCGAGTTCTTCGTGGAGCTCGCGAAGCAGCGCCTCCGCCGGCGTCTCGCCGCCCCGCACTTTGCCGCCGGGGAACTCCCACTTCAGCGGATGACTGTCATGCGCCGCACGCTGACAGATCAAAACGCGCCCGTCGCGTTCGATCACGGCTGCGACCACTGAGATTGTTGTCGGTTGCACACCCACGGAAGCTGCTCCCATCAGGCCCCGGCTTGCATCATCATAATAAGCAACCTCATTTCACCACAACCGGTATGTACGGCGAACGGTTGCTGGAGCGGCTCCGAAACTTGCCCAAGGCAGGTGAGCTCGCGCCGCCGGCACTGACCGTGCGGGTCGAAAACCCCGTTTGCGGAGACGTGCTCCAGCTCTCCGTTCGCGTCGATCATGAGCGCGTCGTGGAGGCCCGATTCAAGGCGCAGGGATGCCCGCCGACGATCGCCTGCGGCTCGCTCGTGGCAGAGTGGTTGGAAGGAAGGAGCCTGAAGGAAGCCTCAGGTTTGAATGCGGCTCGGCTGGAGCAGGAACTGGGCGGATTGCCCGCCGCCTCACGGCATGCAGCCGCACTTGCGGTCGACGCCGTTCGTGCGGTCGTTGCGCAGTTTAAAGCCTCGGAAGCAGGCGAGGCAAGCCCTCCCGGCGCAGGATCTTGAGTGCTCTCACCGTCGGAGCGGCTGTGGCGGACGGACCGGATACTCCGGCCAGCCGTATCGCCAGCCTGAGCATCCGCCCGGCAGCCTTGCCGCGAAGCCCGACGAGAGCATCACTGTCGGCGCCGGCTCTCAGTTCCCCGTCCTCGGGCAACCATGCGTCGGGCCTCTTGCCCACCAGCGATTCGATCTCATCCCCGGTCACGGCCGGTCGTCCCGCGTGGTTCATCAGGAGCCGCCATTGGCGAGGCTCGAAACCGGCAGTCCGGAGCTTTGCGCAAGCTCGGCGCGCCTGATGAATGCCTGCGGGGGTCGGCGTGGCGATAACCCAGAGTTGATCCAGGTCATCCCGCAGGTCAAGCCAGGCACCGTCCCAGACCTCGCCCAGGTCCGCCACGATCCAGGAGTAGCAAGTTCGCAGGAAACGTAACACGGCGCGCAAGCGCCCAGGATCCGCTCCGCGCAGCTCGGCAGGCTCGGGCGGGGCAGGGATCACGTCGATGCCGCCGGCGTGCTTTGCTACCAGTGCATTCCAGTAATTTAAGTCCAGCCGGTGCAAGTTCGCCGCCGCGTCCAGAAGCGAGTAGGGCGTCCGTGCGCCCGTGAGGAACCCGATCATGGCGCCGCTGGCGTCCAGGTCGGCCAGCAGCACAGGGCGCTGGGTCACCCGCCTGAGCGCCAGCGCCAACAGAGAGGCCGTTGTGCTGGTTCCACAGCCACCGTGCGCGCCCACGAATCCCAGCACGCGGCCCAGCGTGTCTACCGAAGCCTGCTCGGTGCGTCGTTGGGCGGCCAGCCGTTCGAGCAACGGGCCGAGCGTCCTTTCGAAGGGAATGCTCAACACATCGTCCGCCCCGGCCGTGCCGGCCCTGCGTCCAATCACGGAGGAATCGCGGGCGGAAACGGCAACGACCGCGGGGGCGGGCGGGCGGATCGTTTTAACCCGGGCCGCGACCTCGGCAAACTCGTCTTCGAAGCGATCGTAGTCCACGAGGACGGCGCCCACATTGAGTTGGGCCAGTCGCTCGAGGAAGCTTGCCCAATCTACAGGCAACCATGGTTCGAAAATTACCCGCACAGGCAGGTTCCGGAGCGCGCTCGCGAGGCCGTGCCTATTCGGCCCCTCGGGTGCGACGACGGCTAAAATGAGCCACTCCATGAGAAGCGCCTGCGGGGTCTGCCTACACCCTAACACAGGTGACCTGGTGGTTCAAGTACCAAAATTGCGGACCAAACGGGCGAGCCGTGGCGGCCCTTATGAGCGGGGAATTGCGAGCAGAATCTCAACCCGGACTGGCCGACCCTCGCGCATGGCAGGCCGAAATTCCCACTGCTCGAGGACCGGTAGGACGGCAACGGCTTCCTCGCGGTCCGCAGACCGCAACGCCCGAAGGTTTTCCAAACGGCCATCCGGTCCTAAATAGCCGTGGATTAACAGGTAGGAGTTCGAACGGCGCTGAAGGGTCGGCAAATAGGTGACCTTAGGGTAAGGCGCAACAAGGGGGCTGGGCTGGGCCAGCCGGACGACGCCCCCCGTCATGGTGACACTCTGATCCTCCCCAGGCACGCAGTACTGAAGAATCCACTCGCGGGACGCGCCCACCTGCAGGTAAACCGAATACACGGGCCGGCCGGACAGAGCACCGCTACTGTCGAGCATGCCGTCCATGGGGCCCGGTTGCACGACCACCACATCGGCCACGCCGTGCGGCGGATGCTCGATGCGCTTGGCCGGCGACGCGAGCTCGCGCCGCGGATCCGCGGGGGAGGCGATGGTCTGCGGCGCTGGCGCATCCGTGGACGTCAACTGCGCAGACGCTGCTACCGCTGCGGCGCCTCCTGCACTTGGCGCGCGGTTGGGAACTGTGGTATTTGCGGCGTGCGCTAAAGCCCGCGTACTCTCAGCAGCATATTGCGCCGGTTCCGCTGGGTGCGCCCCCCCTGCACGCATGACTGATTCCTGGCCTTGGGCGGTTTCCCTCGCAGACCCGGCAGATGGGGACGCCCCATGAGCGCCCGTCTTGGCCCTGCCTTCCGCTGTGGAGTCCCGTTCGCCCGATTCCCAACCGGCCCGCTGGCCCGCGGCGCCGCTCCCCGTGGAGTCGCTCAGCGCGAGCTGATTGCCGGCGGGGATGACAAGGTCTTCCCGTACGGGGCGTACCCGTAGGTTCAACGCTAGCACGCTCAGGGGATCGCCGACGTTGCGCTCCACCGATAGGTGGCTCTTTGCCGGCCTGGGCACCAGCTCGAGCAGACGGATGGGTAAGCTGATTGCGGGCGGCAGTAGGGAATCCGAGGGCGCCGAGCTCGCCGAGGCCGCTTGCATGACCGATGCCATGGTCTCCCAGTTGGGCGGCGTCAGTTGTGGCGGCGCGTCGAAGGACGGCGGCTGGGCGAAGGGTTCCGCGCTGCCGGGCGAAACGAAAGGTTTTCGAATCCGGAAGGCAGGGTGGGTGGGTAGCGGGGCCCAGAAAAACAGGTCGGGAAGGGAAAGCCGCGCCAGAGTGGGCAGGTCGGCGGGAAAGTCCGGTTGCAAGAGGGTTTGATCGACGGGGCGGGCGGGTATGCGCGGCAACTCGAAGCGTCGTCGCGGAACGGGGCCGGGACGAGCGGCGGTGCGGATGGAAAGCTTTTGCTCAGGCTGGGGCCCGCGCCGATGAGGGGCGCTGGCTCCAGCCGTGCGCCGGCCTCCGAGGGGCCGCGCATTCGCGGCGAAATAAAGTCGCTCGGGCACGCGGATCTCGACCGAAGGCAACATAGGGTAGCGTCGCACCCAGTGCTCGGGCCGTGTGGCTTCCAGCCAGTCACCCAAAGCAGGAAGCAGTAGGAGCAGCGCCAGGTGGAGCAGGCCCGAAACAAGAAAACAGGGCCATCGGCGGTCTCGCTCGAGGCGTAACTCCTGCAGGAAGGTGGGGATGGGAACGGCGCGCGCCCGGGCGGCGCCCAGCTCGGCAATTAGAGTCCACCACCCCAGCATCGCGCGCGCGATCCTCGGCTCATTATAAGCTGGCTAAGGCTTTTTATAGCGTCTGATTGCCGATGGCAAAAGCGGGGCCGGCGTGGTTCTCGAATACGGCGGGCTTGCGCATCGCGGCCGGCCTCTCAAGCACCAGCGTGCGCAAGGGTTGGTAACGGACCGAGCGGGAGCGGCCGGAGGGCTGGACGGGCAGCAACTCCCCGGTTGGGGCGCCAAGCGCCTGCAAATTCTGCAGGTTGCGGAGCCCGTAAAGCGCCAGTTCGAAGCGGTCCTTGACGCCCACTTTCTGGAACAGCCGCGAAAGGTACACCTTAACCGTTCCCTCCGAGATGTTCAGCGCGTGCGCGATCTCTTTGTTTTTCAGCCCCTGCGCGAGCAGAATCACGAGCTGGCTTTCGCGATTGGTGAGCGTGACCGTCCGGGCCGTCAGGAAGCTGGCGGTCAGGCTCTTGTCGAACCAGAGCTCGCCCTCGGCCACTTTCGTGAGGCACTTGACGACGAGTTCGGGCGGCAGGGTCTTCTTCAGGATTCCGCGGACTCCCAGTTCCATCACCTGGTAGGCAAGCTCCATGGTGATGGCCCGCGTCCACAGGACCAGACGGCACTCAGGCGCCTGCCGGTGAATTTGGGCCAGCAGGCTGAAGTTGATCTCCGGAATCAGGTCAATGACCGCGATGTCCGGCTGGGCCTCTTCGAGCAGGGCCAGGAGGCGCTCCGGATCCTGCACCACGGAGACCAGCTCCAGGCCCGGCGCCGAAGCCAGCGTGGTCGTGAAACCGGTGGCAAGCACTGGTTCGTCGGTAAACAAGGCTACGCGCGCCATAACAGACGCCCTCGTTTGACCGCGGCTTCAGGCGGAAACCTGCACCGCCGGAAGCGGCGGAAATCCCGGCAGCAAGTAGGATACAACAGGTTCGGCTCAAATCAAACAAAATTTTTAGAAGGCGTTTCAAACAGTACGTATAAAACTTAGGTTTTGCCCCGAGCGCGGAAACCGGACTCCACGGCGGCGGTTCCATACCCACCCGACGGAGACCTCCCGTCGGAACTCCGGTTCTGGCAGTCACCCCCAGGCGGGTACCAGAACCCTGTATCCAACCCTATAACCTCGGTCAACAAAACCCTGTCATCCATTTTCAGTCTTCAGCACAGACGGGCCTTGCGAAATACTCGGGTTGATGGACCGGCGTCTGGATCCGCGGCTGGAGCTGCAACTGCCCTGTCACCTGCCTGCTCTCGGTGGGAAATCGCGCGTGCTCGTCGGAGTTACGGCCAACATCAGTCGCGGAGGCCTGCTGGTCTTATGGAACCCCAAAGAGGCGGCAAGGCTGCCTAGGCTGGGCGAACTCATGCAGCTCGAGGTAGAGTTGCCGGCCAACCACACCTACGGGCGCAAGTGCCTTTACTGCCAGGCCACTGCCGTGCGGGTCGACCCTGTGGACGGCGGCCCGATTACTGTCGCGTTTCAGATTCACCAGATGAGGTTCCGTAACAGCGGCTCGACGAGCAAGGAGCAGGTCGAAAGCGCGGAGGAATTCGAGCACCTGCTGATGTGATCAACATGCGGCGGTTCCCTCACAATCCGGCGGCATGGTTCCCCTCACTGGGGGATATCGCCTTCCTCATGCCGTTGATTTTGCTTTTCACCAAGCTCAATGGTGCGCGCTTCCTTTTAAATGACGGAGACACTGGCTGGCACATCCGCACCGGCGAGTGGATCCTGGCGAACGGCCGCGTGCCCGACCGGGATATTTTTTCCTTCACCAAGGCGGGCGAGCCCTGGTATGCGTGGGAGTGGCTATGGGACTTGGTTTTCGGCTGGCTCCACCTGAAGTGGGGAATGGCGGCGGTGGTGCTCGCAAGCCTGCTGGTGATCTGCACCGCCGGCAGGATCCTCTACGGCCTGGTGCGGCGGCGGGCGGGAGACTCGCTCGTCGCCATCGCCGTGACCTTCGTCGCCGTAGCGGCCTCTTCCATCCACTGGCTGGCGCGTCCGCACCTGTTCACGCTCCTGTTCGTTCTCGTCTTCTACGACATCCTGGAGCGCGCCGCCCGCGGTCGCACCCGGCTTCTCGGGTGGCTGCCGGCGCTGACGATCCTGTGGACGAACCTGCACGGCGGATTCTTCCTGGGCATTGTCCTCATCGGGACTTATGCGGTCGGCGAACTGGCAGCGTGGCTGTTCGAGCCCGAGGGGGCGGACCGCACCCGTTACCTTGGCAACTTCCGGCGCTACTCGCTTGCAGCCGGAGGCTGCCTGCTCGCCAGTTTCATCAATCCCTACGGCTGGCGCCTGCACGCCCACATCATCCGATATCTTACCGATTCCTATCATCGCGAGAACATCACCGAATTCCTTTCGCTGAGTTTCCATCACAAGGCGGCCATTTACTTCGAAATTTTGCTGGCCGCCGGCGCCATCGCGGCGCTGCACAGCCTGATGCGCAGGCGCTACGCCGAGACGCTGCTGATCGTCAGCTGGGCTCACCTTGCGCTCGTGGCGGCGCGTAACATTCCCATTTACGCCATCCTATCGGCCCCCGCGATTGCGGCGGTTGTCAAAGAAGGGATCGAGCACATGCGGCAAGCCGGCGTCGCGGGATGGCTGCGCCGCGCGGCCTCGGGCTGGTCCGTTTTCGCCTCGGAGATCACGAGCATGGACCGGGCGTCGCGCGCGCCGTGGGCGAGCGCGGTCGGTCTCCTTGTCGTGGCTGCGCTGATGTACGCGCCGAATGCGGCGGAGAAATTCCGCGCCGAGTACGACCCAAAGAAATACCCGGCCGCGGCCGTCGATGCTCTGGGTCCGGAGTATCTTGCCGGCACCATCCTCAGCGACGACGAATGGGGCGATTACCTCATCTATCGCCTTCACCCGACCGCGCGCGTGTTCATCGACGGACGCAGCGATTTCTACGGCTCGAAGTTCGGCGAAGAGACTCTCGGGCTGTTCCGGGGGCGTTACGACTGGAAGAAAATTCTCGACCGGCACGGGCCGCAAACGGCCGTCCTGCGGGCCGACTCGGCCCTAGCCAGCCTGATGAAGGAATCCGGGCGATGGCGGGTCATGTACGACGACGGCATTGCCATCGTGTTTCGGAGGGCGGGCGCCGAGGTCCGCCAAGTTCGGGTCGCCTCGCGCGAGGCGGCCGACGTGATCGCGGGATCACGAAACCGTAACCCGGAGGTCCCTGGCTGCGGCCAGGCCGCGCAACGGGGTCTCGCGCCGGCTCTGGCCGCGATCCAGGGATCGCCACAACTCATGCGAGGAGAGTAGGAGCATGAACTTGCTGAAGAATTTTCTCAAGGACGAGCACGGCCAGGATTTGGTCGAGTACACGCTGTTGCTGGCATTCGTCGCCATTGCGTCCGCAGCGTTGTTTATCAGTGCTGGAGGGAGCATCAGCGGTATCTGGAACATTGCTAATACCACTCTCAACCAAGCCGCCAAGTCTGCGCAAGCTGGCGGCAGCTGATAACCCCCTGGCTTCCTCGCGGGGGCATGCCCCCACACATGCCCCCTTTCTTTTCCGGCTGGGTTGCGGTAATCTGTCCGGCAGGGTGGAGGACGAGCCATGAACAAACGTTTCGTCTCGGTTCTGATTTTTGCGCTGGTGGTCTCGGGCGTCGCCAGCTACCTGGTGTATCGCCTGACTGCCAGCCGTCTCGCCCAGCCGGCCAAACCCGCCACGACGCTGGTGTTCGTGGCGGCCCGCAACCTCCCGGTCGGCACGCTGATTCGCGACCCGGATCTGAAACAGCTGGAGTGGGCAGGCCCCGTGCCGGCCAACGCGCTGCTGAAGCGCGAAGATATCGTGGGCCGGGGTGTGGTGTCTACGATCTACCAGGACGAACCTATCCTCGAGAGCCGCCTGGCTCCCAAGGGCGCAGGCGCAGGGCTGGCTGCCACCATCCCGCCGGGCATGCGCGCGGTCGCCGTGCGCGTGAACGAAGTCGTGGGGGTGGGCGGTTTCGTCGTTCCCGGTATGCGCGTGGACGTGATCGTTTCGGGAAACCCACCCGGCGCCCCTTCCAACATAGGGACGATCGCGCGCACCGTGCTCCAGAATATCGAGGTGCTCTCAGCCGGACAGAACATTCAGAAGGATGCGGAGGGCAAGCCGGTCTCGGTGCCTGTGGTGAACCTGTTGGTGACTCCTGAACAGGCCGAAATCCTCACGTTGGCCGGCAACGAAGCGCGCATCCAGCTTGTCCTGCGGAATCCGCTGGATACCGAAATCGCCAAGACCAAAGGGACCGCGGTGGCCAATCTCTTCAGCGGACAACCGTTCGTCAATCCGGTTCAGGCCCAGCAGGCGGTCCCGGTGCGGCGGGCTGCGGCCCCCGCAAAAGCCCCTCCTCAAGAGGAGCCGAAAGCTGAGCCGCCGCCCGTCGTGGTCGAGGTGCTGCACGGCGCCCAGCGCGCCGAAACCAAGTTCGGTGTCGCAGGGGAGGCGAAGCCGTGAAGGCGCAGCAACCTGATCTCCCGCTTGCATGGACTTGGGTGCTGTTGATCGGCGCGCTTTTGCCGTTGCGGCCGCCGCTCTGGGCGCTTCAGCAGGCCGGGGCGCGCGATCTGTTCCTGACTGCGGGCAAATCGCTGGTGGTGGAAAGCCCCGTGGTCATTCAGCGCGTTTCCGTCGCGAACCCGAAAGTGGCCGAGGCGGTGGTCATCAACCCCAAGGAGGTCCTGATCAACGGTCTCGAACCCGGCGAGACCAGTCTCATCATCTGGCAACAGGGCGGCAACCGGCTGTTGTTCGACCTGAAGGTGCGGCCCAGCACGGCCAGACTGGAAGTCGTGCGTCAGGAGCTGGAGAAGGAACTGCCCGGCCAGGACGTGAGCGTTACGCTCGAAGGCGAAAATGTTTTTTTGCGCGGGACGGTGAACGACCGCATCGCTGCGGAGCGCGCGGCCGAGATTGCCGGAACGCTGGGTAAGGTGGTCAACCTCCTGTACGTCAAGACGCCGCCCGCCGAACGGCAGATCCTGCTCAAGGTCCGCTTCGCAAACGTCGACCGCGCGGCGGCGCAGGACCTCGGCGCCAACTTCATGTCGTTGGGCGCGCTGAACACGGCGGGGATGATCACCACCCAGCAGTACCAGCCGCCGCAGGTGCAGTTCGCGGGCCCCCAGGGCACGAGCTTCAACCTGACCGACGCCTTGAACATCTTCCTGTTCCGACCCGATCTGGATTTGGCCGCCACCATCCGCGCTCTGCAAAGCAGGCGGCTGCTCGAAATCCTGGCGGAGCCGAACCTGCTGGCGATGGACGGGCAGCAGGCGAGTTTCCTCGCCGGCGGCGAGTTCCCCATCCCTGTGGTGCAATCCGGCATCGCGGGCGCGGGCGCGGTCACCATCCAGTGGCGGGAATTCGGCGTTCGCATCAATTTCGTACCGACGATCACGCCCCGGGGTACGATTCGTCTGAGAGTTGCGCCGGAGGTCAGCTCGCTCGATTACGCCAACGCACTAACCTTCCAGGGCTTCACGATTCCCGCCATCTCGACTCGCCGCGTGCAGACGGAGATCGAGTTGGAGTCCGGACAGAGTTTCCTGATCGCGGGCCTGCTGGATAACCGGGTGATCGAGAATTTCAGCAAGATCCCCGGCATCGGCGACATCCCGGTGATCGGCAAGCTCTTCCAGTCGCGTTCGCTTTCGAAGAGCAACACGGAGCTGCTGGTGGCGGTCACGCCGGAGCTGGTGCGGCCCATTCCTAAGGGACAGCCGGTCCCGGATATCGCCATGCCACGCGAATTCATGAAAGATGCGCCGAAAGCTGCGCCCCGCACGCCGGGAATGGACGTGACGGGTGAAGTGCCGGTGAAACCGGCGCAGGAGAGGGTTCCTATCGAGCAGCTCTTAGGGCCGAAGGGAGGACCGTCACCGGCGGCGGCGCCGGCAGTCCAGATTGTTCCGGCCCCCGCGCCCGAGAGGCCGCGCATGGAGGGAACGCCGAACCCCTAGTTGAGGTCGGGCGGGTAAGCCTTGGTTATGCTGGGCACGGACGTCAAGATCGGCTTGATCGTTGCACAGCGCGAGTTGCGCACGCAGGTCCAGCTTGCCCTGCGCGGCTCGCCTGCACGCATCGTATTCGATCAGCCGGCGATCCGGGATTGGGGGCGCTTTCTCGATGAGATCGATCGCATTCGCCCCGACGTCGTGCTTGTGGATCTGAGCGCGCTCGGCTCCTCCTTCGCGGAGCCGATCCGTCGCATTCGCTCCAGCATCTCGCAGCCGATCGTGATCGCGCTGCATACCGTGGTAGAACCGGAAACTATTTTGGCGGCCATCCGGGCAGGAGCGAGCGAGTATCTGTACCCGCCGCTCGAAGGCGCCCTCGAAAAGGCTCTCATACGGCTGGTCAGCGAACGCGCCCGCCAGGTTCAACCGGCGCGCGAGCCGGGCAAGGTCCTGGGGTTCGTCTCCGCCAAAGGAGGCTGCGGGGCCACGACGATCGCCTGTCACGTGGGTTCGGAACTGCATCGGCAAACGGCCCAGGAGGTGCTGCTGGCGGATCTCGATCTGGACGGCGGCATCCTGAGCTTTCTGATGAAGGCTAACGGCCAGTACTCCGTTCTGGACGCCGTGCGCAACATCCATCGGCTCGACGCCAGTTACTGGAAAGGGCTGGTCGCGAACGGGCACTCGCGCCTGCACGTTATCGCGGCGCCGCGGCTCGTGGATCCCAACGAGCCGTTGCCCACGGACGCCTTTCGTCAAGTGGTGCGTTTCGCGCGCACCCTTTACGACTGGGTGATCGTGGATCTGGGGCGGGGCCTGAACCCCGTCACGCTGGCCGTTTTATCGGACTTGGATCAGGCCTTTCTCGTGGCCACGTTCGACGTCCTCGCGTTGCAACGGGTCAAGCAACTGGTGCAGAACCTGCTCGATTTCGGCTACGGGCAGAAGCGATTCCAGTTGATTCTCAACCGCATGCCGCGTCAGCCGGATCTGACACCGTCGGAGCTGGAGAGAGTTTTGGGCTTGGAGATTTTTGCCGGTCTTCCGAGCGCTTACGCCGAACTTTACGAGGCGTACTCGGAGGGGAATCTTCTGCCGCCGGCCAGCGAACTGGGTCGGCAATTCGCGAAGCTGGCCGCCCGAGTGGCCGGCTTGCCCGAGGAGAAGGCTGAGAAGGCCAAATCCCGGCTGGGCATATTCTTCTGACGAGAGAGTGCATACGCAGGCCAAGGAGAGTGAGCGATGGCGAGCGACATGACCGCATTGGGAACGCGAACGGCGATGGACACCAGTTGGGCCGCCCGTGTCTCCGAGTACCGGGCGACCACACCCGAATACCAGGAGCTGAAGTTCGCGTTGCACCGCAAGCTTCTGGAGCGCATCAACCTGGAGGCTCTCGGTGCGCTGGCTGGGGAGCGCGTGCGCACGGAGGTGCGCCTGGCGGTGGCCCGGCTGGTCGAGGAAGAACGTACCCCCCTGAGCCTCGCCGAAAAGGAGCGCATCACCGAGGAGGTTCTCAATGAGGTGTTCGGGTTGGGCCCGCTCGAGCCCTTGCTCCAGGATCCGACCGTTTCGGACATCCTCGTGACCACGCCGCGACTGGTCTACGTCGAGCGTCACGGCAAGCTCCAGCGCACTCCGGTCGAATTCAAGGACGACCAGCACCTGTTGCGTATCATCGAGAAAATCGTGGCGCGAGTGGGCCGGCGTGTGGACGAGTCGTCGCCCATGGTAGATGCCCGGTTGCCTGACGGATCGCGCGTCAACGCGGTCATCCCGCCCGTAGCCGTGGACGGGCCGCTGCTGTCGATCCGCCGCTTCCGGCGCGATCCCATCACGGCCGAGGAGTTGGTGCGCAACCTCACCCTGACCGAGGGAATGCTCGAAGTGCTCAAGGCTTGCGTGCGCGCGCGTCTCAACATCGTCATCTCGGGCGGCACGGGGGCGGGCAAGACGACGCTCCTGAACGTGCTCTCGGGCTTCATTCCCGAGGACGAGCGCATCGTCACCATCGAAGACGCAGCCGAGTTGCAGTTGCGCCAGATCCACGTGGCCCGCATGGAGGCGCGTCCCCCCAACCTCGAAGGGCAGGGCGCGATCAAGATCCGGCAACTCGTCATCAACGCGCTGCGCATGCGGCCGGATCGCATCATCGTGGGCGAGGTGCGGGGCGAGGAGGCGCTCGACATGCTCCAGGCCATGAACACCGGGCACGACGGCTCGCTCACCACGATTCACGCCAACTCGCCGCGCGACGCCATCAGCCGCCTGGAGGTCATGGTCGGCATGGCCAACGCCAATATGGGCGTCCGCGCCATCCGGCAGCAGATCAGTTCCGCCATCGACCTGTTCGTGCAGATCGCCCGCTTCAGCGACGGCACCCGTCGCGTCACCCACCTGATGGAGTGCGTGGGCATGGAGGGCGATCAGGTCACCGGCCAGGACATCTTCGTCTTCGAAAAAACCGGCGTCCGCGAGGACGGCAAGGTGCTGGGGCGGTTCCGTCCGACCGGAATCCGTCCGAAGTTCAGCGAGCGATTAAAGGCGGCTGGAATTCAGCTTCCCTCCTCCATATTCCAGACCGTGGTCGAGATCAAGTAGGCCGTTATGGGTGCTGCGATACTTACCTTCCTGCTGATTTTTGCGCTCGTGGCGCTCACGCTGGGGCTGGGCTTCCGCTATTTGGAAGGGCAGCGGCGGAAGAAGTTGGCCGGCATGTTGGAGAGCGCCGGCCCCGCAGGGCAAACTACGGTGACGACGGTGCTGCTGGAGCCGTCCGAGTCGCCTTGGGTGGCGCGCCTGCTCGAGCGCTTCGACCTGATCCGCAAGATGGAAACCCACATTCAGCAGGCCGGCATGACGCTGACGCCGGGCGCTCTGTTGACGCAGATGCTGCTGGCTTCTTTCGTCGGGGGCTTGCTCGGTCTGTGGTTGCACCCGCTGGCGGTGCCTTGGTTGAGCGCTGTGGCGGGCGGAGTGGCCGGCGGGGCGGCCCCCTACTTGATGGTTCTGCGCCAGCGCAAACGGCGACTGGCGGCTTTCGAGGAACAATTCCCCGAGGCACTGGATTTTCTTGCCCGAGCCATGCGGGCGGGCCATGCCTTCTCGATCAGCCTCGAGATGCTGGCCGATGAGTCCTCGCCCCCGCTGAGCGTCGAGATCCGCAAGGTTTTCAACGAGCATAATCTCGGCTTGCCCATAGACGTGGCTCTGAAGAACCTTGCCGTGCGCGTGCCCCTGCTGGATGTGAAATTTTTCGTTTCGGCGGTGTTGCTACAGAGGGAAACCGGAGGCAACCTAGCTGAAGTGTTGACCAAGCTGGCCCGCATCATACGCGAGCGCTTCCAGCTCAAGGGGCAGGTCCGCGCCGCCAGCGCCCACGGCCGCGTGACAGGGGCCGTGCTCACCATCATGCCCATCGTGCTCATGCTCGGCCTGATGGTGGTGGCCCCCGGCTACCTGCAATCGATGTTCAACGACCCCGACGGCAAGTACATCGTCGGCGCAGCGGTCCTGGGATTGCTGCTCGGTCACCTGACCATTCGCAAGATCGTGGACATCAAGGTGTGACGCCATGCCCGCGCTGATCTCGCTGGCCCTGTTCGTGGTGCTGAGCCTCAGCATCACTGCTTACGGCTACCGGCTTTACGTCCGTCCGCGCCGATTCTACGAGCAGTTGGGCGCCCCGGTGGGCGGCGCCGAGGCGGCGGCCGCTCTGGAAGCGCCGAGGGGCAAGCCTTTCCTGATTCGGGTGGTCGAAAAGGTGGGCGAATCGGTGCCCATCTCGCCTCAGGAAGTCTCCATGACCCGCCGATATCTGATCGCGGCGGGGTTACGCTCGGAAATTGCGCCAAAGATTTACTACGGGCTGAAGGTCGTTCTATGCGTGGCTTTCTTGATCGCGGCCCTGCTGATCCGTGATTCCATAACCGATAGTCCCGTCCTGCGCGTGGTGCTGGTGGTCGCTGCCGCCCTGGCCGGCTTCTTCGCGCCCAACATGGTTCTCGATCACCTGGTCACGCGGCGACAGGAGAAGCTGCGCCTGTCGTTGCCTGATGCCCTGGATCTCATGATCGTGTGCATGGAGGCCGGCTTGGGCCTCGATCAGGCCATCCTCAGCACGTCGCGCGAGCTCGAGTTGACTCACCCGGAGATCAGCGAAGAACTCAAACTTGTGAACCTCGAGATGCGGGCGGGCAAGCGGCGCCTGGAGGCCCTGAAGAACCTGGCGGACCGGACGGGCGAACCTGAGATCCGGAAGTTGGTGGCCACGCTCATCCAGGCCGATCGCTTCGGAACCAGCATTGCGGATTCGCTGCGAACGCACTCGGACTATCTTCGCGTGCGCAGACGCCAGCAGGCCGAGGAGCGGGCGGCCAAGGTCGGCGTGAAATTGGTCTTTCCAATCTTTTTCTTCATCCTGCCGGCCATGTTGGTGGTGGCGGCCGGACCTGGTTTACTTCAGCTCTTCAAGAACCTGTTCCCGATGATGAAGTCGTTCCAGATGTAGCGGCCTGCCCCGCCCTACGCGGGAAGGGCCATCACAAGGGATCGCAAAGAAAGGAGAGGCAGATGGACAACACGGTGCTTTCGGCAATTCTTTGGATTGCGGCGGGTGGAGTGCTCGTGCTGCTGGTTCTGCGCCGCCGCAAGCGCAAGCTCTCGGGTTGAGACGCCGATGCGCGGCTGTCGGCGCCTCGGATCGCCGACTCACGCCGGGGCGCCGTCAAATCACACCGCAGGCAAGTCCCACGGTCTGCGGTACGACTTGCGGATCCGGCGATTCGCTTCCTCATCGGCCGGAAACGATTCGGTCGTGGGGGCGAACAGCAAGTCGCGGCCCAGGCGCGTGGCAATGTTGCCGAGATGGCACAGCATCGTCGATAGACGCCCGATCTCTACGTCCGCGTTGGGACGGTGACGGGTCTTTACCCATTCGAGGAAGTTGGCGGCGTGTGAGCCGCCCGAGGCCTTGGCGCTCGCGGTAAGTTCGCCTTTAGGAGCGTAGACGACCCACCCGCGCCCGTCCACCACGAGCACGCCGTCCACGCCATAGAAGGCGGTGCCCGCTTCCGTACCTTCCGGCGGCCGGCCACGCTGGAAGCTCACCAACTCCCACACCAGCATGAAATCACCTTAGTCGTACGTGGTCACCTGCGTGTCGGGGATCTCCTTGGCATCGTCCAGCCAGTAAATACCCGCCTGATTGGAGACCCGACGCGGCAGGCAGCGATCCGGCCCGCGCATCAGCGCGATGGCCCACATCGCGATGTCCAGCATGTGCACGCCCTGATTGCCCAGCTCGCTGGTGCCGTAATCCCAGAAGAAACGCCAATTGTAATGGAATCGGTTGCGATTGAAGGGCCGTTGCGGCGCGGGTCCCAGCCACATGTCGTAATCTACGCCCGCGGGAACGGGCTCGTCCGCGGGCCGGCCTATCGAGGCACGCACCTGATGCATCCAGGCTCGGATCATGCAGATCTTGCCCAGCTTGCCCGAAGCCACGTATTCAATCGCGCTCCGGAAATGTTCGGCACTGCGACGCTGCAAGCCCACCTGCACGATGCGCCCATACTTGCGCGCCGCGTCGCGCATCCGCCGCCCCTCGGCGATGGTCTGCGAAAGCGGCTTCTCGACGTAAACGTCCTTGCCCGCCTGACAAGCCTGAATGGTGGGGATCGCGTGCCAGTGATCCGGCGTGGCGATGACCACGGCGTCAATGTCCTTGTCCTCCAACACGCGGCGGAAGTCCTTTTCCGCTTTCAGCGGCCGACCCTGCGCACGTTCCAGTTCGGGGCCGACCTTGGCGATCACCGCGTCGTCAACGTCGCAGATCGTCTTGAATCAGCCTCCCGCCCGGATGGCGCTCAGGGCGTCGTTACGGCCCTGGTTGCGTGCGCCGATCAGCGCCAGCACTACCTGTTCGTTGGCGCCCGGCGTGACCATCGCCGTACAGGCAAGCCCGGCCGAGCCCATCAGAAACAACCTCCGGTTGGACTTGTCCATCGCCCGACTCCTCTTGCGGCTCCTGCGGGTCCCGGCGAGCGGGCCGCAGGCTGCCCTTATGGTAGCCGCACGGCGAAGCAGCGATGCGGGTTGCCGGTCTTGATAGTATGATGGAGGGGTCAGGGGAGCCTAAGGTGTCAAGGTGAACCACTCATGAAGACGCGACTCATCTTACTCACGCTGTTGCTGGCCGCCTGCGTGATGGCTGCCGACGTCGCCGGCAAGTGGAAGGCCGAGTTTCAAACGCCGGACGGACAAACGCGCAGCAGCATCTTTACGTTTCAGGTGGACGGAGACAAGCTGAGGGGTAGCGTCTCCAGCCCTCGCGGCGAGGCGTCAATCCAGGAGGGCAAGATCAGCGGCGACGAGATCAGCTTCGTGGTGGTGCGCGAGTTCGGCGGCAACGAGGTTCTCATTCGCTACAAGGGCCGCGTAGCCGGCGACGAGCTCAAGCTGACGGTCGAGTTTGGCGAGCGCAGCTTCGAGATGACGGCCAAGCGCGTCCGCGAGTAGGCGCGCCCGGCGGCCGGCTCATACCTCGAGTCTCCAAGGCGGGCGGTATTCCCGCCAAAGGTACTCGCGCGCCTGCGGCTGGACCGTAGTCTGTCGCTCGGCGTCCCAGTCCACGCGGATCCCGGCCCGCAGGGAGATGTTGCCCAGGATGCAGGCCGCGGTAGTTTTGTAACAGGTTTCGACGTCGGAAATCGGCCGCTGCCGCGTGCGAATGCACTCGATGAAGTTGGCCCAGTGGTCCATGTTGGCATTGTTGGATCGCTCAACGCGCACGGGCTCCAGCCGCGAGCCGCGCTCAGGGATGATTTGGTAGAAGCTTCGGTTTACGTAGAGTGTACCCTGGGTGCCGTGGAACATGGTGCCATAGCCCTGTCCCAGCGGGGCTTCGGCGTTGCACAGACGGTTTTCATAGGTGGCGATGAAGCCCTCGGGATACTCGAAAGTAACTAACAGAGTGTCGGGAGTCTCGCGATTGTCCGTCAGCCAGTACTTGCCCCCCAGTGCCGTCACCGAGCGCGGCATGGGTTCGTCGAAAGCCATGTGCACGATGTCCAGCACGTGCACGCCCCAGTCTGTCAAGGAGCCGCCGGCGTAATCCCAAAAATAGCGGAAGTAGGGAAAAGGCTTGCGCGTCATTTCCGGGTGCACGCCCCAGCGGTTGGCATTGAAACGGCGCATGGGCGCGGGGCCCAGCCACATGTCCCAGTCCAGCCCCTCGGGGATCCGCTCTTCGTCGGGCGGGTTGCCGATGCCTTCCCGGGGACCGTTGCTGGTGTTCCAGGTGCGGCAGAAGGTGATCTTGCCCAGCTTGCCGCTGCGCACGATTTCGACCGCCTGCTGGAAGTGCACGCCGGAACGCTGCATGGTGCCCGCCTGCACGACGCGCTTATACTTGCGCGCCGCCTCCACCATCTTCTGGCCTTCGACGATGTAGGTTGAAAGCGGCTTCTCCACGTATACGTCCTTGCCCGCCTTGCAAGCCTCGACCGTCATGTAGGCGTGCCAGTGATCGGGCGTCGAAATGCAGACCGCGTCGATGGAGCGGTCGGCGATTACTTCCCGGAAGTCCTTGATCGCTTTGGGCTGCTGTCCGTTCTTGCGCGCGTAAGCCACGGCGGCGTCTAGGTGAGGCTGGTAGCAATCGCAAACGGCCGCGATCTCGAGATTGTGGCGGATGGCGAAGTTCAGATTGGCCATGCCCATCCGGCCCATGCCAATGAAGCCGATGCGGATGCGGTCGTTGGCTCCGCGCAGTCGTCCGGTGAAGATCTGCGTGGTCCACGCGGCGGAAGCACCCAGAAAACTCCTGCGGTCCGACATGACGACCTCCCTATCGCACTACGATATTTACCAGCTTGTCCGGCACGACCACCACTTTCACCAGTTGCTTGCCTTCGACAAGCGAGCGGATCCGGTCGTCGGCGAGAGCGCGCTGTTCGAGTTCTTCGCGCGGGGCGCCGGCGGCCACGCGGATGTGGCTGCGCACGCGCCCGTTCAATTGCACCACCACTTCGATTTCCTCCTCCCGCGCCAGTTCCTCGTCGTATTCGGGCCAGGGCTGCTTGAAGACAGGGCCTTCCCGGCCCAGCTCTTCCCAAAGCTCCTCGGCCAGGAAGGGCACGAACGGTCCCAGCATCAGCACAATCTTTTCCATGGCCTCGCGAAGCACGGGGCCTGAGAGCCTCGGTTCGAGTGCGTGCAGGAGGTTCAGCAGTTCCATGAGCGCAGCGATGGAAGTGTTGAAATGCCACCGCGTCTCCAGATCGTGCGTGATCTTGCGCACGGTCTGATGGAGCTTGCGCAACGCCTGGCGGTCCGCTTCGGGATCGCCGGGCGAATCGGCCCTCGTGCGCTCGATGTTACGGGTTACGAAGCGGTAAGTGCGCGCCAGGAAACGGTACATTCCTTCGACGCCCGTCTCCTGCCACTCCAGCTCCTTCTCGGGCGGCGCAGCAAAAAGAATGAACAGGCGACCCGTATCGGCGCCGTATTTCGCGGCGAGCTCGTCCGCTCCCACCACGTTGCCGCGCGACTTGGACATCGCCGCGCCGTCTTTGAGCACCATGCCCTGCGTGAAGAGCCGCCGCACCGGCTCGTCGTGCCGGATCAGACCCAGGTCGCGCATCACCTTGCAGAAGAAACGCGAGTAAATCAGGTGCAGAATGGCGTGCTCAATGCCGCCGATGTATTGGTCGATGGGGAACCAGTACGCGATCACCTCCGGGTCGTATGGCAGCCGGTCATTGTGCGGATCGCAGTAACGGTAAAAGTACCACGAAGAATCCACGAAGGTGTCCATGGTGTCGCTTTCGCGGCGCGCCGGGCGCCGGCAATGCGGACAGTCCACGTTCATGAACTCCGGCACGTTCTCGAGCGGCGACCGCCCGCGGCCGGTGATCTTTACTTCCAGCGGCAGCAGGACGGGCAAATCGCTTTCGGGCACCGGCACGATGCCACAGTGCTGGCAATGGATGATGGGAATGGGCGTGCCCCAGTAACGCTGCCGCGAAATACCCCAATCTTTGAGGCGGTAGGTAACAGCCGCCTTGCCGAAGCCTTCGCGCTCGGCCTTCTCGGTCATCCGCCGCCGCGCCTCGGCGCTCTCCAGCCCGGAGAACTCGCCCGAGTTCTCCACGATGCCGTCTTCCACAAAGGCCTCCCGCAGCGCCGAGGCGTCCGCCAGCGGTTCGCCCGCCGGCCGGATCACGGGACGGATCTCGATGCCGTACTTGCGGCAGAATTCGAAGTCGCGCTGATCGTGGGCGGGTACCGCCATGATAGCGCCGGTGCCGTATTCCATGAGCACGAAGTTGGCGATCCAGATGGGCAGGCGCTCGCTGTTGTAGGGGTTCAGCGCGTAGCGGCCCGTGAAGATCCCCTCCTTGTCCGTCTCGGCCGCCTCCCGACGGGCGCGGGCGTCAATCATGGCCTTCAGGCGCGCACGCTCCTCTGCCGGGACCAGCTCGGCGGCCAACGGGTGCTCGGGCGCGAGCAAGACGCAGGTTGCGCCAAAAATGGTGTCGACGCGGGTGGTGAAGATCGGCACCGGGCGACCGTCATCCAGCCGGAAGAGGATCTCCGCGCCTTCCGAGCGGCCGATCCAGTTGCGTTGCATCGCCAGCACGCGGTCCGGCCATGCGCCTTCCAGTTGACGGATGTCTTCGAGGAGCTGATCGGCGTACGCCGTGATCCGCAGGAACCACTGTTCGAGCTCACGCTGCTCGACGGGCGTGGACTTGTGCCGCCAGCAGACGCCGTCCTGCACCTGCTCGTTGGCCAGCACAGTAGCGCATTGCGGGCACCAGTTGACCCAAGCTTTCTTTCGATACGCCAGCCCGCGCTCGAACATTTTCAAGAAAAACCACTGGTTCCAGCGGTAATACTCGGGCTCGCAGGTGGAAATCTCGCGGCTCCAGTCGTAGCTGAATGCATAGCGCTCGAGGGTGCGCTTCATCTCGGCGATATTGCCCAGCGTCCAGTCGCGCGGGTGCAGGCCGCGCTCCATGGCTGCGTTTTCCGCGGGCAGGCCGAAGGCGTCCCAACCCATCGGATGCAGCACGTTGAAGCCGCGCATCCATTTGTAGCGGGCCAGGGCGTCGCCGATGGTGTAGTTTCGCAAGTGCCCCATGTGCAGCGTCCCGCTGGGGTAGGGAAGCATCTCCAGCACGTAATACTTGGGACGGGAGGGGTCGGCTTCCGCGCGATACAGCGCGGCATCGCGCCACCGCTCGAGCCATTTCATCTCCAACCGTTGCGGATCGTAGTTCTTTTCCGGCATAGAGCTCTCAATGTTTCCAGATTCCTGCGGTCATCGGCATCGCCGGACCGCGGGGTCTCTAGGATGAAGGGCAGACCGCACAGCCGCGGGTGGTTCACCATGCGCCGGAAGCCGTCGAGGCCGATGAAGCCGCGTCCGATGTGCTCGTGGCGATCACGCTGGGATCCGAGCGGTGTCTTGGAATCGTTGGCGTGAATCAGCTTGACGCGGTCCAGCCCCAGCACGCGACCGACCTGTTCGATCGTCGCACGCAAGCCGTTGGCGCTCGCGACGTCGTACCCGGCGGCGAGGCAGTGTGCGGTGTCCAGGCAGAAGCCGAGTTCGAATTCGATTCTCCCGGCAGCCAGCTCGCGGATGTAGGCAAGCTCTTCGAACGTCGACCCGAGCGAAGATCCTCCCCCGGCAGTATTTTCGAGCAGCAGCGTCAAACCGCGATTCTTCAGGCGGCGGGTGGCCTGCAACAGGGCGTCCGCCACCGCCTTCAGCCCATCCTCCCGCGGCGCGCCGGAGCTGCTGCCCGGATGAATGACAAGGTACTCGGCGGCCAGGCGCTGAGCGTGTTGAACCTCGAGCCGCAGGGCGGCGATCGAGCGATGCCTGTGCACGGGGTCGGGCGACGCCGGGTTGATCAGATAACTGTCGTGCACGGCAAGGGGCCACAAACCAGCTTTCTCCCGCGCGGCCCGGAACTGCCGGACTTCACCTCCGTCCAGTGCAGAGCGGGGCCACACCCGCGGGCTGCCGCTGAAAATCTGGAACGTCTCGGCGCCCAAAGCCTGGGCTCGCCAGACCGCTCGATCCAGAGAACCGGCGATTGAAGTGTGGATGCCGAGACGCAGATATTCATGTTAGCAGGGTGCCGAAGGCGGCGACCGGGATCGCGGGCGGACCGGGCCCGAGTTGCAGGCCCCCGGTACCGTTTAGCCCCGATAATCCCCTTACGACCCCGGAAAGCGGCCGTTGGACAAGCGTCCCTAGAGCATCCGGAACTCCTTCTTTATAATGGCCTCCGAGGGCGAGTGACGCCCTGGGCACCGTGCAGGAGGAAGCGACTTGAGTACGACCACCTACGCCCCCTTCGACACCAAGGTCAAAGGCTACCAGATCATCCAGCCCGAGACGACCTTCACCGGCGCGCGCATCGAGCCCCTGCGCCGCGGATTGCCCAAGATCACGCAGTCTCTCTGTCCGGAATGCGTGCGGGTGATCGAGGCCCGCGTGTTTGAGGAGCGCGGCAAGGTCATGATGGAGAAGACCTGCCCGCAGCATGGCTACTTCAAGGACGTCTACTACGGCGACGTCCGGCTTTACCTCAAGATGGAAAAGTGGAATTTCGGCGACAACCGCGGGCTGAGCAATCCGCAGATTCCCAACGCTAGCCGCTGTCCCGACCAGTGCGGCCTCTGCTCGATGCACACCAGCCACACCTCCTTGGCCAACATCGATCTCACCAATCGCTGCAATTTGACCTGCCCGATCTGCTTCGCCAACGCCAACGTCACCGGTTTGGTCTACGAGCCCACGCTCGAGCAGGTGCGGCGCATGCTCCAGGTGCTGCGCAACGAGCAACCCGTGGCCGGACGGCTCATCCAGTTCTCGGGTGGCGAACCCACCATCCACCCGAATTTCTTCGAGATTTTGGAGATGGCCCGGGACATGGGCTTCTCGCACATCCAGGTCGCCACCAACGGCTTGGCCTTCACCGATTTCGAGTTCGCCCAGCGGGCCAAAGAGGCCGGTCTGCATACGCTTTACCTGCAATTCGACGGCGTCACCGACGACATTTACCTGCGCACGCGCGGCCGGCCGCTGCTCGACGCCAAGCTGCAAGTCATCGAAAACGTACGCAAAGCCGGCATGAAGATCTGCTTTGTGCCGACGATCGTTCGCGGACTCAACGATCATCAGATCGGCGACATCCTGAAGCTCGCCCTCCAGAACATTGACGTCGTCAGCGCCATATCGTACCAGCCGGTCAGCTTCACCGGTCGTATTTCCCGGCGCGAGCTGGAAGCCAAGCGCTTTACGATGGCCGACGTGGCGCTTGCCATTCACGAGCAGACCGGCATTTGCGACCCGATCGAGGACTGGTTCCCGCTCTCCTGCGTCGCGCCTTTCTCCCGCCTGGCCAGTGCGATCCGCGGCGAGCTGACCACTACGCTCACTTCTCACCCGCACTGCTCGATGGGTACCTATCTGTTCGTGGATTCGAAGAAGCGCGGCACCCCGGTCACGCGGTTCGTGGACATCGGCGGCATGCTCCAGGAAATGGATCTGCTGGCCCGCAAAACTACGAAGCAGACTGTCAAGCTTTACACCAAGATCCAGGCCTGGAACGTCTTGCGCAAATACTTCTATGAAGACCGCGCTCCGGAGGGTCTGACCTTCCAGAAGTTCCTCCAAACCTTACAAGGCCTTATGGACAAGCGCTACGGTCGCGGCGAGGCTGAAAAGAAGGGCTTCTCGTACAAGACGCTCATGGTCGCGGGCATGCACTTCATGGACTTGTACAACTACGACACTGAGCGTGTCCGCCGCTGCATCATCCATTACGCCGCGCCCAACGGCCTGCTGTACCCGTTCTGCAGCTACAACTCCGGCCCGTGCTTCCGCGAAAAGATCGAACGCAAGTATTCGGTCCCCGTCGGCCGTCCTTCGGAGCTGATCCGGCTGGAGGCTTGAGCGCCAAGCGCTTGCCCGCGAACTCTCCGGGGTGTTATACAAATTCGTAGGTTGGCGGGAGGCTGCAATGATCGCCGGCTGCCCGACCGACGAACGCCTGATCGGTTGTCTTTACCGGAGCTATCCCGAATTTTTCTACTTTGCCGGCGCAATCGCCCTCGGCTTGTTCCTCGTGTGGAGGCGCTGGGCGCCGGTGCTGCTGGGGTTCGTCTGCGTTGGACTCTTCGCTCTGCTGAAAGCGTGGGGCTTGTTGCCGTGAGGCCTGCGGGCGAGCCCTCGCTGGGTCAAGGCCAGCACGCAAGGCCGAATGCCTCCGATCGCTGCGGCCCGCCACGACCTCCCCAGCCAGAGGACTTCCTACCAAGCCCGGTGGTCTGTTAAAATCAAGGAGGAGAGGGGTTGACCGAGCCCCCTCCTACTCCCCGGTCGTCTAATGGTAGGACAGCGGCCTTTGGAGCCGCGAGTCGAGGTTCGAATCCTTGCCGGGGAGCCAGGGTTGCCGCGCGATAGCCGCCGCTTCAAAGGGTCTCGCCTGGTCATACGCTCGAGGTGACGATGCCTTCGACGCCCTCCGCGTCCGCTCATATCCAGCGCCGCCCCACTACGGGCTGAATTGTACCAGCCGGCCTCCTTTTCACCATTCGAATGAAATTCCCGGACAGTGCCTCACGGCGGGGCTTGGATTTCATGGGACCCTGTCCGCGTCGCGATTGGCAAGCCCTTTGGCGGGAGTTACCCGTCTCCTGTGTTTCATGCTCAGCTGACGCAGGTCTAGGCCGCGCGGGTAGGGGAGTTGTGCGTGTCAGGTTCTGCAAACTCTGCAGATCTGATGTTCCTCCCTCCTGCTGGACGCTAGGCTGGGGAGGGCGTAGCCCGGTACAGCTGAGCGTTCACGCCGCCTCGCCTAGCCGCCGTAGGACCTCCTTCTTCTGCTCCGCCAGCGGCTCCATGCTCCGATACCGCGTCGCCTCGATCCGGCTCTCGTGCATCTCCACCGCCAGCGCTCGAATCAGCCGCAGGCAGGCCGCTGCGTTAGGCGAGATCCGCACCGCCAGCCTCTGCGGCTTGAGCTCTTCTATCAGCCGCTCCAGCACGTTGCTCGACCTCAAGTGCCTGTGGTGCTGCCGCGGTAAACGGTGGAAGCTGAGCGTTTCCCCGATGTTCTCTTCCACCCAACGGCACAGCTTGCGATAGCGCTTGGCCCGCCTCCCCAGCCAGGTCGCCACGTCCTGCCGCGCCTCCTCCAGGCCCCGCCGGGCCCCGAGGGCGCCCCGAATCCAGCGCAGCTCCATGAGTCAGTCGTCATCGGCTCTCCGCAGCAGGTAGGCCAGCGCAGTCCTCAGCGAGTGCCCCCCGCAGCGTGGCCGGACCACCTCCGGTAGCACCTCTTGGATGGCCCGCCGCCAGCCGGCATGATCCTCGCTGCCACGAACTGCCCCCTCCAGATCCCGCTGCCACAGTCCCGTGTGCCGTCTCTTCCCGCTCGAGGGGGCTCTCCCAGTTGGCCCACTCTACCGCCCACACGCGGCGCCGCCCTTCCCCGTTTACCCCGATGGCCGCCGGCCCCACCTGGCTGCGCACCATCCCGCCTTCCCGTACCTTCTGGTAGCGTGCGTCCAGGATCAGCTACGGGTGGGGCTCCTCCAGCCGCCGCGCGAACTTCTCCCACTCCCCATCCAACCGCTGGACCATCCGGCGGATCGTCGCCGAGCTGAGCTGGTGCCCGCACAACTGCTGGGTGATGGCCTTCACTGTCTGCGTGGACGCCCCTGGCAGGTACGTCTGCACCGGCGCCGTCACCAGGGCCTTCTCGCTGCGCTGCTAGCGCTCGAAGACTTCGGTCCGGAACCGTCCCTCCCGGTCCTGCGGCGCCCGCAACTTGAGCTTGCCCACCCGCCTGACCAGGCTGCGGCTATAGTAGCCCGACCGGCAACCTAGCCGGTTCCGCGTGCGTTCACCCTTCCCGGTGCCCAGGGCCTGTTCCCTCTCCGCTTCCAGCACCTGCTGCACCCCCTACTCGACCAGGGCGTTCAGTAGGTCCGTGTCCGGCCGCAGCGGATGCCGAATCTCCTCTTTCCAGCTCCCTCGCTGTGCATTCTGCTTGTTTCGGACCATGATTACTCCCGGACTTTCCTGCGGGACTCTTTGCCGATCAGAAACATCATGACCCATTCTCGTTTTGTCGAACTTCTGAAGCATAACCATCCTAGAAGCAGGCGAGGAGTGGTCCGGACGGCCCAACTGAGGGGAGAGCTCGCAATCCGCGCGGAGCTCGCGTTAGGCGGTGCGCGGCGGCAGGCTCGTTCCTGCCAACGCTCAGTCAGGGGCGGCGGGCCGGCAGCCAAGCGAGCGCGTGCCCGGGACGATCCCGCACCGCGGCCTGAACAAACACCACTGCGCACGCACGAGGCACGGCAAGCTTGCTTCTCGACCCGCTTGTGAGGTCAGGCGTTGACGACCCCATAGCGCCGACCCACCTTCAGATACAATCCCGGTTATTCGGACCATGCGGCAAGCGTGTGCGCTAGCAGTTGTTCTGGCCTGGATGGCGAACGGGGCGGGGCCGCTCCGGGTCGATGTGGCCCAGCGCAGGTTGAGTTTTGGTACGACGATCGCGGGCGCACGCCTCGGGCTCGAAGTCGACGGCAGGATGTTGTGGGGCGAGGAGGCGAGGGCGGAGGAATGGGCCGCCGGGACCGCGCAGCGAGTGCTTCTGCGTTGGGACGATCCGGCCATCGAGTGGGCGCTCGAGTTCAGGCAAGACGGGCCGGCCGCGGCCATTATCGCGGGCACGATACGCAACGCGGGCGTGCGGAAGCTCAGGCTGGGCCGCTGTCGGCTGCTCGACACGGCAGGCGAGGGCGCCGAGTTGCGGCTGGGACCCAGACCGGAGGAGGCGGTGGCGCTGTTGCTGTCCGGCTGGCAGATTCCAAACCGCGTGGTCAGGTTGGCGTCCTTGACGGAACCGAGGCGAAGCAGGACGCTAATCCAGTTTTACGAACCAGCCTCGGGCCGGGCGTTTCAAGCCGGCTTCGCCAGTTTCGATCGCATTACGACGCTGCACGAGGCGGCATGGGATTCGGTGCGTGGCTTACCGACGCTAAGCGTGTATTGCGATTTCGAAGGCTTCGAGCTGGCGCCGGGCGCTGCGGTGCGCCTGGAAAAACTGAGGCTCGCTGAAGGCGCAGACCCCTACGGGCAACTGGAGGCCTGGGCAGAGATGGTCCAGCGCGAGTATGGCATCAGGATCTGGCCCAAGATCCCCGCGGGTTGGTTGGGATGGGGCTGGGTGGACGGCTTCAACGTCGAGCGGTACGAGGACGTGGTGCTGAGAAATGCACGTGCTATACGCACGCGCTTGCCCGGGCTGGACATCGAATACATCTGGGTAAGTATCGGGAATCTGGAGGGCAGGCTGCCTGGTAATTGGCTGCGATGGAACCAGGAGCTTTTTCCCTCGGGTGCGCAGCGATTGGTGCGCGATCTAGCGGCGCTGGGTTACAAGCTCGGGTTGTGGACCGCCCCGTTCTGGCTCAGCGCGAAACTTGAGGGTGAGCTGGAGCGGTTGGCTCCGGCGCTGCTGCGCAAGGAAGGCAAACCTTACACGCTCCGGCACAGCCTGCTGGGTGAGATGCGGGTGCTCGATCCCACCCACCCGTTGACGCACGAGTATCTGCACGGCATTTTTCGCACTTATCGTGAGTGGGGCTTACGCTACTTCATGCTCGACTTTCTCGACGCAGTCTCCGGAACTACGCCGGGCAATCACCTGCCGGACGGCTACCATGATCGTTCGCTCATCCCAGGTCCGCAGGCATTCCGGACGGGCGTGCGGGTCATTGCCGAAAGCGCCGGCCCCGAGACGTATCTGCTCGCAGGCACCGGGCCGACGTTGCTGAACGCGGGGCTGCTGCCGGCGGCTCGCGTCGGCACCGACTATGGCGAGGGCCGCCCTCTTGAGGGGCCCGGCAAAGGATTCTATCCGGGTACTTTTGTGATCAACCGTCCGGAGCATTGGACTTCGCACCGTGCCGCGACCGACGCGCTGGCCGGAAACTACTTCACGCACCGGCGACTGTATCTGGCCGACTCGGGGAACGTGATGACGGTCGACAAGCCGGTTCCGCTCGCGGACGCACAAATCACAGCAACGATCTTCGGGATCAACGGCGGCCCGGTGATGCTGGGCGACGACATCGCGCGCATGAGCGAGGAGCGGTTGGAGTTCGTCAAGCGGGTGTTCCCGCGCCTGCCTGAGTGCGCGCGGCCGCTGGATCTGTTCGAGAAGCCGGAACCGCAATGGCCGGAAAAGTTTCACCTGAAAGTGCGGCGCGACTGGGACGATTGGGACCTGGTTGCGGTATTCAATTACCGCTCGCAGCCGCTCCGGGAGCGGATCGAGTTCGGACGGCTCGGGTTGGATGTAGAGGCGCCGTTCGTGGTCTGGGATTTCTGGAACGAGCGCTATCTCGGAGTGCATCGTGGAGCTTTTCCGGTAGACGTGCCGGCGCAGTCGGTGCGCTTGCTGAGGATCGCGCGAGAGCGTCCCCACCCATGGGTGATTGGCACGGACATGCACGTCAGGCAGGGACAGGCCGAGCTCGTGGACGTGCGATGGGAACAAGAGACCGAACGTCTGTCGATCGTGGCCACCAGACCTCGGGGCTACGGCGGAGTCGTGTTCGTGCGCGCGCCGGCAGGGTTTGCGGTGACTCGTCCGCACGGGCTCTACCTGGCCCGCGAGGGTAGTGAAGGCGGATTGATCATCCGATGCAGCTTCGATTTCGCCGAGGGCGAGCGTCAGCGCCGGGTGATCGAGTTCTCACGTTATCGGGTAGGGTGGGATCGCGGGCGCACCACAGACCTCGCTGCCCTTCTCGGCACGACTCCCGACGCACCGAAGCGACGCAGCCGGTTAGCAGAACGTTTCGAAGGCCGCCTGAGGCATCCGTGACCGCTGCGAAAGTACGATGACGCGCCGCGCACAGCGGCATCGGCCATCCTGTCGGTGAGCCTGCGCCGTCAAAGGCGGCGCAACGGGGGGAAGCCGCCGGCGTCGTGACGACGGCCGCATCCCATCCCGGCGGCGCCGAGCCGCGACGAAATCTCTCGCGCCGATGAGCCACAGAAACTGGGGGCGCAAGACATTGAGCAGCGGGAAAACAATCCGCGCCGCTGCTCAGCGCGAGCAATTGGGGGCACCCGTAAGCCCCTCTTCGGAACCAGCTCGTGTGTCGTACCGGTATCGTGTTCGCGATGGCGGCGCAGGGAGGTCATTCTCTCCGACAGCCGCCGCGCGCCCAGGCTTGGCGTGTATGATAGGACCCGCTCGGAGTGTCGATCGAGGAGGAACGGCGTCGTGAAACCCTCGCTGCTCGCGTTGGCATTCGTTTCTCTACTGCAACCGCCCGCCCAGGGGCCGCGCATCTTCATCGTCACCGACATGGAAGGCGTCGGCGGCGTCAACAATTGGGACGAACAGGTAAGTCCCGGACAACGGCGGTTCGAGGAGTCTCGCCGTCTTCTGGCGGGCGAGGTCAATGCTGCCGTCGAAGGAGCGCTCGAAGGCGGCGCCTCGGAAGTCGTCATCTGGGACGGTCATGACGGCAGCCGGACCCTTTCGGTAGACGTCATCCATCCGAAGGCAAAACTCATTCAGGGTCGGCCCACCCCCGCCGATTATTACCTCAGCGAACGCCCTTACCACGGCATCATCTTCATTGGTCAGCACGCCAAGGCCGGTACGCCTAACGGCCTACTCGCGCACTCACAAAGCCTGAGCGTCCGTGACATCACCATCAACGGCAGATCGGTGGGCGAGATCGGTCAGGTGGCTGCCATAGCCGGCCACTTCCGCATCCCCGTCATCATGGTAGCGGGTGATCAAGCGGCCTGCGAAGAGTTTGTCGAGCTCCAACCGAAGGGCGAAACCGTGGCCGTCAAGAAGCTGGTTGGCAAAGCCTCCGCACTCAGCCTGTCTCACGCAGAGGCGTGTGACGCGATCCGCGCCGCCGCGCGTCGGGCTGTCCGCCGCATCCGGGAGTTTTCTCCGTGGATCATCGAGGGGCCCGTCGAGATGCGCTTCGAGTTCCATCCGCGCAAGACCGAGACCGGCCAGCTCGAGCAGGTCCCCCCGCGCGTCTACCGCGGCCAAACGGTCCTGGAAGCCTTCCAGCAGTGGCTCGGCCGTTGATTCCGGGATGCGATCGCGGCGGTCGACTGCCGACCTAGTTCTTCGGCGACGCTCGATTGGAGTACGGCAGATCCTCCCGGCGACTGGCTACGTGAGCTGTTGGGTCGGCCTCAGGCGCCCAAGTTGCGTGCCGATCAGAACCGGGGGCCATCCCCGGCAGGTCTTGGATTTGCGTTTTCAGGTAAAGGCGCCGGCATCGACAGCAGGCAGCTACGTTACGCCCGCCTCAAAATACCGCCGGAGGCCGAACGAGCCGAAGGCTGCTCAAAACATCAGCTTCGCGCCTACATAAATCCGACGCGCTTCGCCGCGCGTCGACGTGATCATGCCGAACAGGGTGCTGGTGACGCTGGTGTTGGGGTTGCCGAACTGCGGGGTATTGGTGGCGCCTTCCCAGTTGGTTCGCAACTGCAAGCGCACCCGCTCGCCTATCGGGAAAACCTTCGCCAGCGACGCGTCCCAGTAGTTGTCCCCGGGCCCGCGCAGGCCGGTCAAACGAGTCGGGAACGTGCGTATGTTCCAGGCGAGTTGGCGGCGCGGATCGCGCTCGAAGGGTGCTTCGGTATTGAACCACCGGTCGATCGTGCGTTGGTTACGCGGGAGCACGATGTCGTGAAGGTGGCCTCGGTAGATGATATTGCCGAAGCCGAGGGCGGGACCGCTTTGCGCCTGGTAGATCACCTGCAACTGCCAGCCCCCGACCGCGGCATTAAGCCACGGGTGAAGTCGCGCTCCATAACGCCGTCCGCGTCCCACCGGCACCTCCCAGACGGCCGCCGTGGCGAAGCGGTGGGGACGGTCCGAATCGGAGATCACCGCCTCGGGTATGGGATCGGTGTCGTTGAGGAAGCTGGTGGCTTCCATCAACTTTGAGAATGTGTAGCTTGCGTTGAAGGCAAGACCTCGTGAGAACCGCTTCTCGAAGCGCACCTGTAGGGAGTGGTACCAGCTAAAACCCACGTCGTCTACCGACGTCAGCGAAGTGAAATGCGGATATGGCCGGGTAAGTTGCGCGCGATTTACCGTGCGCCCGGAGAGGCCGGTCCCCGCAAATTCGGGCAGTCCGAAGAAGGGATTGGGGACGGCCGCGCTCATCCGGTCGATTACAGCCTGGTCACGCTCCGATGAAGTCGAGTAGTATTGACGCGGCACTGGGTCGAACTCGCGGGATACGCCGAGCCGCGTTCCCCGGGCCCCTACATACCCTATCTCGCCCAGCATGCGTCCGGGAAGTTCTCTCTGGATCGAGAGGCTCCAGCGCTGCTGATAACCCGTCTTGCGAAACTCCGGGGCGAAAGATACTCCCCGCCCCAGAAATGTGGTCAGGCTTACAGGCGCGGGCTGTTGGACGCCTTCCGGGAAGGGGTTCTGCAGCGTGGCACGAAAGCTAAGCCCGTTGTCCAGACTGGGAATCAGGTTGGTGCGTACGCTGAAGCCGGGTTGACTGATGCCCTGGCGATCGACCCCGAGCGGGTTCCGGAAGACACCATAACCGCCCCTCACGACCATTTGCGGCCAGGCCTTCCAGGCGAAGCCGAACCGCGGATTCATTCCGCCTTTCGGCGTGCGGAACACGCCGCGGGGCCTACCGGCGCGACCGACGAACGTCAGTCCGCCCGTGGTGCGGAACTCTGCGACAGGGACTTCGGGGATCGGCGCCTGTGCATAGGCCGCGCGCGCCGCCGCCTCCACCGGATTTGGGGTCGTGAAATCGTAAGTGGACACCGCCCGGTTATACCGCTCGGTGATCGGCGAGTCATACTCCCAGCGCAAACCCAGGTTCAGCGTCAGGTTCCGCGCTGCCTTCCAATCGTCTTGTAAGTACAGCCCTGTGAACCAAGATTGGATCGCGTACGAGGCGTTGTTGTCAATGCCTCCTCCCGTGGGAAGTCCCAACACCAGCGAAGCCAGTCCCTGGCCGATCGGAGCAGCCGGCGAGTTATCCAGCGGCCCACGGGTCCAAGTGCTGCTGAAAGAGATGGCCGGAGCGGCGTTACCCCAGTTGTAGTTGTGGTCGCGCAACAGGCGCCCTTCCCAACCCCACCGCAGGCTATGATTGCCGCGCAACCAGGACAGGTTGGCCGCGATGTTGTGATAGTTGGTAGCCCACAGATAGTTCGTACTCTCGCCCAGCGCAGCATAGCCTTCGGGCGAGATTTGCGGGAAGGCGATGGCCTGTTTGTGCAATTGCGCCAGCAGGGATGAGGGCCAGCCGAGAACCGAAAGGTCAAAACCGCGGCTTTGCGGCCAATCGGATTGCAGGAAGCGAGTGAATCCGTACTTAAGGTTCAGCAGAGTAGAGGGGGAAATCACGTACACGTCATCCAGGGCCAGTCCCCTCTGCTTGCGGTAACGGTCCAGCCCTCGGGACTCATTGGGAAAAATGTTTCCGCGGTAAAAGTGCAGCCAGGAGTGCGTGAAACGTCCGAACAGGCGATGCTTCTCGCTGAAGTGGTGGTCGATCCGCGCCATGTTTTGGATGAAATCGTTCGAGTTAGTCTCAGAAAGCGCGTAATTGTTCCGCCCGTCCGCCGTGCCTGCGGTGTTGGGCGCCGGGTAGTAGGAAAGGAACTTCCTCGCCAGCGGATCGATCCGCGAGGCAGGGATGCGATTGCCGGGGAAGGGCTCGCGGCTGAAGCGGCCGCCGGGGGCGGGTTTGATGGTGGCCGGATCGTATATCTGATAGACCGAGCCTAGCGCGAGCAGGGCGGAGAAATCGCCCTCGCGCTGTGCGAGGGTGGGGATCGTGTAGTAGGAATTGAACGGATTCCGGCGATTGAAACCCTGGAAGCCGTACGTCCAGAACGTGCGGCTGCGCCCGTCGTAAAGGCCCGGCAGCAGAACAGGACCGCCGGTTGTCGCGGAGTACCGGTTTACCTTCCGTGGCGGAATCAGCGCCCGGCGCTTCTCGGGCGTGACGGGTCCGGTGCTCAGATCGTAGAGACGCTTGTTGGAAAAGAAGTCGGTCGCCTGCCAAGGGTTAGGGGCCACTTCCCACAGAGCCGTTCCGCTTAGCTTGTTGCCGCCGGCCTTGAGGCTCATGGCGATCGTAGCGCCCGATGCATGCCCCTGCCCAGCGTCGTAATTGACTGCATCGATGCGAAACTCCTGCACCATGTCGGCGGGCGGCACGAACGAGATCATGGTCCGTGTCATGTTTGGAATGCCGTCGAGCGTAAACTCGTTCGCGCCGGTTTCCGTTCCCGCGACGGCAAAGTTGGAAAGCACATCGACGGCACTCGGCAGCCAGTTGTGGCCGGGCGGCTGTCCGGAGGTGACGCCCGGAGCCAGCCGCGCCAGATACGTAACGCTTCCGCCGGCTATGGGCAGGTCCTCGAGTAAGCGCCTCTCGATGACCATGCTGACGCTGGCCGAGGCCGATTCCAGCATGGGCGCCTCTGCCGTAACGGTCACCGTCTCCCCTACCGTGCCGACTTCCAGCGAGACATCCAGCGTGAGCGTTTCGCCCACGCGCACCTCGATGGGTTCGCGCTCGTAGCGCTTGAAGCCTTGCACCTCCACGACCAGCCGGTATTTGCCCGGCAGCAGATAGGGGAGCTCGTAGTTGCCCGCCGCGTTGCTCCGCGTGACAAAGCGCGTGTTCATCTCGAGGTGGATGGCGGTAACGGAGGCGTCGGGAATGACGGCCCCGGACGAGTCGGTCACCAGTCCAACGATGCGCCCGCGCGGATCCTGGGCGAGGGTGCAGACCGCCATCAGGAAAGCACAAGCAAAGGTTGCAAACGTGCCATGCAACCGCATATTGTCAACCCCCGCCACCCTTTTATCCCACCAGACTCCCGCCCGTCAAGTCGGTCAGCCGGGGTCACGACGACCGGTTACAGCCCGATGGCGCCGTGCGACCGAGCGAGGGCAGATCCGAAGGGGCGCTGCCGCCGCTACTGCCGTGCAGGGGCTGGGTTCGCCCGGTCCACACGGCGTCCAGGCGTCGTGTTTGCGGCTTCCCTCAGCAAGGGCGGGCACCGCCGGCTTTCGCCTTCTATTCGTCCTCACTTACGCTACCCGTCCGTACGGTCCTCCAACACCCCGTGAGGAGGGCTTCGGCCCAGACGACTTGGACGGGATCGCATGCCTGCACGCAGGCCGAGCCTGGGCGGCCTGGGAGTATAACTCGGGGTGTTTTTTGGCACGCGGACAGAATATAGACGCAAAAGCCGACTAATCGACTTCGCAGTTGGACACGGCCGTCCGAGTACGTCTTGACTGCCAGCGGTGGTTCGCATATACTACGGTGTGGCCGGGGAGGGGTTCCCGGCCACGCAAAGAAGAATGCTGAAGGGGGTTTTCGTGAAGCAAGCCGTAAAGGGTTTACTCCTGCTGCTTTTAGCCTGCTCGATCGTCTACGGGCAGGTCGTCTCGAGCTCCGTGCGCGGCGTTCTGGTGGATCCCACCGGCGCAGCCATTCCGGGTGGTCAGTGCACCTTGATCAACCAGGCCACGGGCGCCACGCTCAAGGCGGCCTCGTCCGCCGACGGCTCGTTCGTGTTCCCCAACGTTTTGCCTGGCACCTACACCCTGCGTGTGGAGGCGACCGGCTTCAAGACGTTGGAGACCAAGGACATCGTCGTCACGGCCAACCAGGTGCGCGCCTTGGGCAACTTGACTCTGCAGCTCGGTGAGGTCCGCGAGACCGTCAGCGTCGCTGCGGAGGCTGCGGCCATCCAGCTTGCCAGCGCCGAGAAATCCGGGACCATCACCAGCGACCAGATCCAGAACATCGCCGTCAAGGGGCGGGATTTCTTCGCCCTGTTGCTGACCGTGCCCGGCGTGGTGGACAACTTCAGCCAGCGTCGTGAGACGTTGTCGCCCGATTCCATCCGGGGCACTTTCATCAACGGCGGCCGCGAAAACCAGAAGAACCTCACCATCGACGGCATCACCGACCTGGACACCGGGTCGAATTCCACCGTGCACTTCCAGCCGAACATGGACGCCATTGCCGAGATCAAGATCATGACCTCGAACTACCAGGCGGAGTTCGGCCGCAACGGCGCCGGCGTCATCACGGTCGTGACGAAGTCCGGAACGCGCGACTTCCACGGCACCGCATACAATTTCTACCGTCACGAGAGCCTGAACGCTAACAACTTTTTCAATAACCGCACCGCGACGCCTAAATCGCCCTACCGCTACCGGATCAGCGGCTTTTCGATCGGCGGGCCCGTTTACATCCCAAGGAAGTTCAACACCGACCGGGACAAGCTCTTCTTCTTCTTCTCGCAGGAATACATCGGGATGAAGAGGGACTACGGCACGCGGTTCGTCAACACGCCGACCGCGCCGGAGCGCGAGGGCAATTTCTCCAACAGCCGTGACGTCAACGGCGCTCTGATTCCCGTACGTGACCCGCTGACCGGCCAACCGTTCCCCGGAAACATCATTCCCAAGGATCGTATCAACAAGCTGGGCCAGGCCATCCTCAACTTCTTCCCGCTACCCAATTACACCGATCCCGATCCCAGGCTGGTGTACCAGCGTAACCATAAGTCGGCTTACAGCGGCGCTTACCCCAAGCGCCAGGACATGGTGCGCATCGACTCCAATTTCTGGCCTTCCCTGCGCGCCTATTGGCGCTACATCAAAGACAACGACGAACAAGACACTCCGTACGGGATGTGGGTCAACGGCGCGATCAATTACTATCTGACGCCGGTGCGTTTCGGCCAGCCGGGCAAGGGCCAGGTGGTCCACATCACCAAGACCTTCTCGCCCACTCTGATCAACGAATTCATTTTCGGCAAGAGCCGGAACAATCTGTATTTCGACCCGGTGGACAAGAACCTGGTGGACCGCTCACGGATGGGCAATCCGCCCCAGTGGTTCCGCGACCAGGCCGGTCCACGGACGTATCTGCCGGCGGCCTCCTCCAATTACGCGCCGAACGTGACCTTCGGCGGGCAGCCGGCCAACCCGATTGCCTTCGGACTGGGTAATGTGCCCTATCTCAACTACAATGACATTTACAGTTTCGTCAACAATGTGAGCAAAGTATGGGGCTCGCACAACTTCAAGGCGGGCATTTACATCGAGCGCACCGGCAAATTCCAGGTCGGCGGCCGGAACTATCGCGGCGCGTTCAGCTTCTCGCGCGACACCAATAACCCGTTCGATTCGAATCACAGCTTCGCCAACGCGCTGCTGGGCAACTTCCAGTCCTACACGGAAGCTACGGCGCGCGTGGACGGCGACTGGTGGTTCTGGAACGTGGAATGGTACGTGCAGGACAACTGGCGCGTGAACCGCCGGCTCACGCTGGACATCGGAGTCCGCTTCTATCATCTGCCGCCGATGGAGGATCTGAACCGGACCATTGCCACCTGGGATCCTGCGTACTATGACATCCGGAAGGCCCCGGCCCTTTACGTTCCCGCACGTGACCCGCAGGGTCGGCGCGTGGCGCAGGATCCGATCTCGAAAGCCTTTGCTCCGGTGCCTCTGATCGGCATGTACGTGCCTGGTTCGGGCGATCCCGCCAACGGCATGAAGGTGGGAGGCGTGGACGGCTATCCGCCCGGCCTGTTCACGGCACCGTGGTTGCACTTTGGGCCTCGGTTCGGCTTCGCCTATGACGTATTCGGCAACGGCAAGACCGCGCTGAGGGGCGGCTTCGGCATGTTCAAGGACCGTCCGCAGGGCAACCCCACCTTCTACGCCAACGGAAACCCGCCTATCTCCTACCAACCGACGGCGTACTACGGCAACCTGGACACCTACGCCACTTCGGCCGGCGCCATCGGTCCCTCCAGCCTGCTCACGTTGCTCGGGCACAACAAGTTGGCTACTACGATGAACTACAGCTTCGGCATCCAGCATCAGATCTGGAGCACGACGATCGACGTGTCCTACGTGGGCACCCTGGGGAGGCACCTGATCATCCGGCGCAACCTCAACCCCATTCCTATGTACGCGCGCTTCGATCCCGCAAACCAGGATCCTACGCAACCGGGCCGGCCTCTACCGGACAATTTCCTGCGGCCGATCAAGGGTTACGGCGACATCAACCTGCAGGAGTTTTCCGCTACTTCCAACTACAACTCGCTGCAAGTCTCCGCCAATCGCCGCTACACCCGGGGGCTGCAGTTCGGCGTGGCCTACACCTTCTCGAAGACGCTCGGCATCGTGGGCGATGACTACTCGTCCATCAGTCCGTATTTCTCGCCGCGTAAGCGCAATTACGGGCCGCTGGCCTGGCATCGCCCGCATGTCTTCGTGCTCAACTACATTTGGGACTTGCCAAAGGTCGGCCAGCGCGCAGGCATCAAGCCGCTGGGCTGGGTGCTGGACAACTGGCAGATCTCCGGCATGACCACTTTCATGACCGGCGCGCCCTTCACGCCCGGTTTTTCGACCACCGACGGCATGGACATAACCGGCTCCAGCGAGGGCGCACGGATCACGGTGGTTGGCAACCCGCGGCTCAAGAAGAGCGAGAAGAACTTCTACCGGAACTTCAACACCGACGTGTTCCGCCGCACGCCGCAGCGCGACTTCGGTAACAGCGGGCTGAATTACCTGCATGGTCCGGGAGTCAACAACTGGGACATCGCCGTTTCCAAGCGCGTCCCGTTGTTCTCGGAGGAGCGTTTCATCCAGTTCCGCACCGAGATGTTCAACGCCTGGAACCATACGCAGTTCTCCAGCCTCGACGCCGGGTTCCGGTTCGATCCGCAGGGCGTCAACCAGAACCCGAACGTGGGCGCCTTCACCGGAGCGCGCGATGCGCGGATTATCCAGCTTTCGCTGAAGCTGTACTTCTGAAACCCGTCGGGGCGGGGTCGAGGTGAAGCCTCGGCCCCGCCCTTTCCTTACCACGGCATGGGGCGTTTCGTATAGCGCCGTCCTACCTCAGCTGAATCCTGCCTCCGCCCCGCGCCGATCATGACGCCCTCCTGAATACGCCGGATGACATTCTCGGGAAGCACGTTATCCAGGAAGGCGATTTTGTATTTCTTGCACAAGGCCAGCACCCGCTCACCGGCTCTTCGTACCTCCTCCGGTACCGGCGGATCGGCACGGCCTTCAAGGTAGCCGTAGGATAGGCCCATGTCGCGCGGACCGTGCTCGGCGAAAGCGATGCCGGGGACCGCCAAGGTTTCCTCCGCACGTTCGAGGGCCTGCCAGTCCTCGATTTTCACCCCCAGCATCAGCTCGCCCTCGGGATTCAAAGGCCAGACATCGGCGATCTCCAAATAACGCTTGGGCGTCACTCCCCAGACCCAGGCCGCGAATTCCTGGCTGCCCCAGCCGCGCGTACCCCAACCTAGAATCTCCACGGCGCGCTTCTGGAAAGGGTATCGCGCGGCCTGCACGAAACGTTTCACGGCTTCCGGGTCGCGCGCTCGCGCCAGATGCACCCCGTGGACTCCTTGGGCGAGCGCCTGCTGAACCATCCAGGCACCGGCTTGCATGCTCGGGCCGTCCAAACCCAACACGGGCAGCACCACGATGACCGCCGGGGTGCGGTGGCCGCTGGGCGTCGGCCCGCCGTCCACCAAGCCTCGCATGAATTCTCGCAGCTTGGCGAAGTCCAACGGGTTGTGCTCCATGTCGTAGGTGATGTAATCGGCCCACGTCTTCGCCAGCTTGCGTCCTTCTTCGTAGCCTCCGTAAGCTACCGTGTAGTAAATGGGCTGCCCCATTTCCAGCAGTTCGATGCACTTGTTCACGCGCTTAGGAGTCCAGCTTGCCTGGGGCTGAGCCCAGCCGGCGATCGAGGACGAGAACAAATAGGAGAGGAAGCAACGGCGTAACACGGTTTACCTCCTTTCCCGCGGGTCGAACTCGTACGCGCCGGGATCCACACGGACGGCTCTCCCGCCGTACAGCGGCCGTGTGCGACCTTCGCGGTCCTCGCCGACCGCATAACGGTCGTCACCCGCATCGATACAAGGCGAGCCGGGCCGCAGGCGAAACCAGGGGACTACCTCCAGGGAACGCGCTCCCGCCAGGTCCCCCCATACAAACACGCCGTCGTCGTCGGCGCGCGCCACCACGGTCCAGCGCTCACCCGCCCTCACGATCCGACCGGGCCGAAGCTTCCGCTTAGCGGGTTCTGATACCTCCAGCTCCGTCTGATAAACCTCCGTCCGATAAGTCGCACGAGACGCCAACACCAATTGCGCCTGTTCCTCGAATTGGCAGCCACGGTCGAGGCCGGCGTCACCCGAGGATTCTTCCCGAAACGGCGAAGCCGCAGGTGTAACTCCCGGCGGCGCACTGAAGCCCCGGTTGAAGATGTTATTGGCAAATACGGGTAGACCGAATTTTTCGCTCACTTCTTCGTAACGGACAGGGTCGAGAAAGGTGTTATGGACCACTCTGACCTGCGAGCGCTGGAAACGAGCGGGCCCAAGGTTCTCGGCTACGACGTTATTCACGAAGAGCACGCGGCTTTCCATCGTAACTCGTAGCGCGCCGGAAGCAGCCGCACGGTTGAAATTGCCGGCAATGAAGTTACCTAGAATGCGTACGAGGTACTTATCGGCCGGCGGCACCGGATCCGGCGGCGTACTGTAATGATGTTTCTGGCCTCCCACAAACAGGCCGCCGCCGTCGTCATCTGCGTAGTTTCCGGCAATGACGTTATGGCGGATCCACGGCGCGGCCCAGAGAGCAACAAAGATGCCGCCGCCGTCGTTACGCGCCAGCGCCCGGTTATTGAGAACCAGGTTGTCGGCGATTTCCGGATGCGACCAGTCCCAGACGGAAATAGCGCCGCCGTCGCTCGAACGCATGGGGTCCGCCAGACCGGTACGGTTCTCGAGAAAAACGTTGCTCCGCAGGACGCCTCCCGAGCGGCAGTACGCGACCGCGCCGCCTCGCCCCACCTCCGTGAAATTGTCTGCGAAGAGATTGTGTTCGATCGAGGGCCGGGCGCCGTTGAGGCAGGCGATGGCGCCGCCGTCGTGAGCAGTTTCGTGCAGTTCTGTGGGAGTCCAAGGCCGGGGTGCGAGAGTACCGTTGCCGACAAAGACGTTGTTGCGTAGGACGGGCGAGCTGCCATCGCATAGGACGGCTCCGCCCGGGCCGCGCGCCCTTCCGCCGCGCAACACGAAACCGTCAAGGCGCGCATGATCGGCCCCGATCGCGAGGCGGTCCTCGCCGGCGCCCGCCAGAACGGTCGCAAACGCCTCGATCTGCCGTTTCCAACTGACGGGATCGAAACCGCCATACAGGTCGATGTGGGCGCGGAGAGTCAGGGTCCCCTCGCGATACTCGCCGGCAGCCACCTTGATTGCACAACGCTTGTGCGGCCCGGCCTCGCGACAGCCGTACATGGCGCGCCGGATCGTGCGCCAGGGCCTGCTGATGCTTCCGTCCCCCGCGGTGTCCGAGCCCGATGTCGAGACGTGGAAAACGGCGGCGTACTCGGCTTCCGGGATCGCCTCCGTACGCGGGCCCTGCGCGGCCACTGCCGCGGCCAGCCACGTGAGCGCCCAGCGCATGGTCAGGTGCCGGCCGGAAGCGCCGCGCGCCATCCGCCGTGCAGCAGCGCCTGCAGCTCACGCTGAACGGACCGGTGGGCCGAGCTGTCGGCTAGATTGCGGAGTTCGCCGGGATCGCGCAAGTGGTCGTACAGCTCCACTCCCTGGCGCCCTTCGTCCCACTCGGTGTACCGCCAGCGCTCGGTCCGGACGGAGCGTCCTATGAAAAGCACCTCACGTGCCGCCTCGGTGCGCTCCTTGCCGCGGGCCTGCAGGCTGAAAGCTCCGCGTTTCCAGGTGCGAGTCGGTTCGTCCAGGAGGGCAACGAAGCTCGACCCTTCGAGACCCCCGGGTTGCGGGAGACCGCAGAGTTCCGCTAGCGTCGGATAAAGATCCACCAATTCGACCAGCCGCGGCGACCGAGACGCCATCCCGCGACGGCCGGGCGCCCACACGATCAGCGGCACGCGCGTCGATTCCTCGAAGAGCGTGTTCTTGTGCCAAAGCCCGCCGTGGTCGGCAAGATGGTAGCCGTTGTCGCCGAAGAACACGACCACAGTCTCGTCCCACAAACCCATCCGGTCCATCGCTTCCAGGATCACGCCGAACTGAGCGTCCATGAAGCTGACCGTGGCATAGTAGGCGGCAATGAATTCGCGAATCTGCTGCGCGCTCAGTGGCTTTGGCGGCGGCTCGTGATTCAGGGCGGCGGGCAGGAGGCGGTATCCTTTGGGCGGTGCGGGAGGCAGAGCAATTTTTTCGGGCGGATAAAGGTCGAAGTATTTCGCGGGCGCGGCGTAAGGGGCGTGAGGACGGCGGAATCCCACGCCGAGGAAGAACGGACGGCCCGTGCGGCGAACTTTCTCCATGATCTCCACAGCGCGGCGGGCTACGATCCCATCGGGCGTCTTCTCGTCGGGCGTTCTCAGAGTAGCCCACTCGAAGGTATGCCCACGGGGGCCCTCGGCTTTTACCAGACGGATGATTTCCTCAGCTGGCGGATTCTTGCCGAACTCACGATGCTCCTCGTCCCACGACCGCGGATCCTCGCAGCATTCGCCCGTGTGATACACCTTGCCCACCATCGCCGTGTACCATCCGTTGCGCCGAAAGTACTCCGGCAGGAACACATGGTCACCCACGTATTGCCGCGTGGGCGTTTCCAGGGTCCAGACCCGTGTAGTTTCCGGGCGCAGGCCGCTCAGAAACGAGGCGCGTGACGGCTGGCAAAGCGGGAACTGGCAGTAAGCGCGTTCAAAGAGCACGCCGCGCGAAGCCAGACGGTCGATCCACGGGGTGCGGACAGGCCGGCCGTAACAACCGAGCGCGATGTTCAGATCGTCGGCGACGACGAAGAGTACGTTGAGGGGCCGTGCCCGGCGCACGAGCACGGCAGGCGCCGCTCCGAAAAACGCCCGTCTCGTCAGCATGATTCCTCCTCGGCCGCTCAACCCTTGACCCAGGCATGGCGCGGGTCGTCCCGCCAGGCGCCGTAGCTGCGGCCTTCGCCCGCCAGGAACCAGGCGTAGTTCAGCGTGTAACCGGGAGAGCAACTCACCGGGTGATAGCCCCGCGGGATCAAGACCGTGTCCCCGTCCTCGACCGCAAACGCGTAGTCGAACGGCTCCGGATCTTCCGGGTCCGTGTAGACGCGAATGAAACCGAAGCCTTGCGCCGGCTCCACCTGGAAGTAGTACACCTCCTCCATCGGCACCTCGCCGCCCGCCAGGCGGTCGTGTTTGTGGGGTGGGTAGCTCGACCATCCACCCGGCCGGTTCACGGTCTCGCCGGCGATCAGGTGGGCCGCGTCTACGTTATCGGCAATGTGCGTGTAAACGGTGCGCGTCCAGTTGTCGCGGCCAACTTCCTTCGCCACGATCCGGTCGAGTCCGATTAGCACGGGCTTTCCGCCGGGCTTGCCTGGCGCGCCCGCCACGAGGATCCGGCAGAAGCCTCCGGCGGCCGTCAGTTTCACTTTCGAGCCTTGCGGAACGTAGATCATCGGCCAGGGATCTTTCAGACTGGGGCGACGTCCGATTTCGGCCGTCCACTCACCGCCGTCAAAGACGACCTCGACCCGAACCGGACCGCGGAAGAAATCCAGCGCCAACTCTTCTTCGCCGCTGTCGAGCTCGACGCTGCGTAATCCCTCGCCCAACTGAACGGTCCTGAAAGAAAGGTATTTCAACTCTCGGCCCCGGCGCGCAATTTCCCGTACGCCCAACGATTCTCCATCTGACTTGATGTGCAGCCTCATCACGTCTCACCCTACCACAAACAGCGTCCCGCCCGGACTCCAACCCTGGTCTCCCGTCCCTAAGCCCCTGCCTCGGAAACCGCAGGGCGATTGCCTGGAAGGCCCCTCCGGCTGCCTCTCGGGGATGAGGGAGGGGCTCGGCGAATCGCGCCCCCGTGCGCCGCGGCGCGAACTGCCTCGCGGCGATCAGGGACGAGCCGTCGGCGCGGGTTCTCGAACTCACTTTTTCCAACAAAGAGGCCGACGTCGGCGCACTTCGGAAACCCGAGTCCTAGGCTCTTCGACTCGTCACGGCGTTGAGCGGACCTTTTGCGTCGGCGCCCGGGTGTCCCTCGCCACCGGGGATTAGCTCCTTTGCCGCCCGGCTCGCCATGGACTCGACCGCCCTGAGTGGAGGCCTGCTGCCCGCAGGCCGTTCGAATTTGCACGTTCCGGCCCGCTCGCGCCGATTATCCCGCCGATAGCCACTTCCGGAGCCGGTCGGCCAGTTCTCGGCCGGCCTGATCGGGAGCGACCAGCTCGATCTGCTCGGGTCCGCTGGCCCCCAAGCCTAGCTCGACAGCGCGCTGGATTTGCTCTTGCTCGAAGATCTTGCGCTCCATGATCGCCGGATTGGAACCCAGCTCCTTGAGCATCGCGAGGCCGACCGCGTCGACCGCGATGCGGTCGGTGCCGCCGATGAACACGTTAGCCGCCACGCGCTTGCCCTGTGAAGGACCTCCGTCCACAAACGCCTCCACCCCGTCCATCACGATAACCTGCGGCCTGTAGCCGACATTGATCTCGGCGATCATCCGCCGCATATGTTCGCGGTTGCCGTGCAGCTCGCGCATCAGCCGCTTCGGCGTCAGCCCCACAGCCAACTTCAGCGACATGGTGAACACTCCGCCGAACCCGTGCGTCTTCAGGCAGCAGGTGGAAACGATGTACTCCGCTTGGGCGACTGCCTTCGGTATCCAGAATCCGTTCTGCCAGTGGTTCCCCGGAGGATTCAGGTGCACCCAATCCTCGTCCGGCAACTCCTCGAAGTTGATCAGCCGAACGTCGAGCGCTTTGGCGAGGTCGAAAATGCCCTTCTCCTCCATGACCTTGCGAGTGGGCGGCGGCCCGCTTCGCTCGCCGATCGTAATAGCCCGCGCGCCGCGCTTGCGCAGTTGGGAGACGAGCTCGCGCAGGGTGTCGTTGTGCGTGGAACCGGGTGCGGGATCCGCGGTATTGAAGTTGGGCTTTAGTAGAACCTCTTTGCCTTCAGGCGAAGGAAACTCCAGCAGCCGCAGGACCTCCGCGACTCCTTTGACGCGGTCCTCGGTGCGGACCACTGCGACTCGGGTCTTGCCGGTCGGCGCCGGCGCCTGCGTTCGGCCGGCTGCGAAACCGGCCGCCGAAAGGCTGGAGACTTTCAGAACATCACGGCGACTCATTTGCGTTGCTCTTTCCATGTTTTCCTCCGCGTAGATTCCACCCGCCTGGCGGGAGGCCGCTTCGCCCCGACACCGGCGGGCTGGTCCTAGCGTTTTCCGCACATTTGCCGCTCGTTCGACGGCAGGCCCGTGCACTCGGGCGCGTAGCGAAGACGGATGAGCGATCCGCGAGCGCATCGACCCCCTGCCTCATCGATACCTTCGCGCCTCGGGCGTGCAACCGCTCCGCCTGGCGCGACTCCGCGCGGAGGCGTGCGAGACCGCAGCTCTGCGCGGCTTCCATCATGTGCAGCCTTCCAAGACCTCACGCTATCATAGAGCCCTGGATGCTTCGCCTGCCGCGCCTTTATCCCGTTCTGGACACGGCCACGCTCGCGCGCCGCGGTCTCGAGCCGGAGCAAGCGGCGGAGGCGATTCTGGAAGCGGGCGCACGCATCCTGCAGCTGCGCCATAAGGGATTTTTCACGCGCAGGCTTTTCGAGGTCGCCGGCCACATTGCCGCTCTGTGCCGTCGTTACGGAGCCTGGTTCATCGTCAACGACCGCGCGGACATCGCTTTGCTGGTCGGCGCCGGCTTGCACGTGGGTCAGGACGACCTGCCCCCTGCCGAGGCGCGCAGACTGCTGGGCTCCGGACGCGTGATCGGCTTTTCGACGCATACCCCGCAGCAATTGGCCTCCGCGCTGGCGGAACCCGTGGACTACGTGGCATTCGGTCCTATTTTCGCGACAGGCTCCAAGCTGAACCCCGATCCGGTCGTCGGCCTTGCGCAGTTGCCTGAGCTCGCCGCACGGGCCCATGCTGCCAGCCGCCCACTGGTCGCCATCGGCGGCATCACACGCGAGCGTGCCCTTGAAGTTCTCGCCGCGGGAGCCGACTCGCTGGCTGTCATCGCCGATCTCTACCCCGATCCTTGCAGCGCGGACTCGCTCCGCCAGAGAGTGCGCGAATGGCTCGACCTGCTACCGCCGATACCGGATTGATTCAAGGGCTGGGCCTGCTCGACGCCACCACCCTGGTGATGGGCTCGATGATCGGCTCCGGCATCTTCATCGTGTCCGCCGACATCGCGCGGCAGGTCAATTCGCCCGGCCTGCTCATCATGACCTGGGTGGCGACGGCTGTCCTCACGCTGATCGCTGCGCTGACTTACGGGGAGCTGGCCGCGGCCATGCCGCAAGCCGGAGGTCAGTACGTTTACCTGCGGGAGGCGTTCGGACCGCTTTGCGGCTTCCTTTATGGTTGGACGCTGCTGCTGGTAATCCAGACCGGCACCATTGCTGCCGTGGCCGTGGCCTTTGCCAAGTTCGCCGGTGTTTTTCTGCCCTGGATCGCGGCGGACCGCTGGCTGGTGCGCGTGGGATCGTTAGGCGTCAACACCCAGCAACTGGTCGCCATCGCCGTGCTGACCGGGCTGACCTGGATCAACACGCGCGGCGTGCGGGCGGGGGCGCTCGTTCAGAACATCTTCACCTTCACCAAGACCGTCGCCCTGCTCGGACTGATTGCCCTGGGTATCTTTTTCGGGCGCGATCCGGAAGCGGTGGCGCGCAACTTCGGCGCCTTCTGGCAGGGCGCAGGCTGGGATTTCACGGCCGTGCGGCTGGTCGGGGTCGCCATGGTGGGTGCACTGTTTTCTTCCGACGCTTGGAACAACGTGACGTTTGCCGCAGCCGAGATCCGCAACCCGCGGCGCAACGTGCCGCTGGCGCTCGCGCTCGGCGTTTCCATCGTCTCCGCACTCTACCTGGCGTGCAACTTCGTGTACCTGAGCGTGCTGCCGCTGGAGGCCATCCAACAGGCCCCTGAAGACCGCGTGGCCACGGCGGCGGCCCAGCGCATCCTGGGTCCCGTTGCGGTGTACGCGATGGCCGCCGCCATCATGGTGTCCACGTTCGGTTGCGCCAACGGCATGATCCTGGCGGGTGCACGCGTCTACTACGCCATGGCCCGCGACGGCCTGCTGTTCCGCTCGCTGGCGCGTCTGGACCCGGTGCGCCACACCCCCAATCTCTCGCTGGCGGCGCAATGTGTCTGGGCCTGCGCTCTGACGCTTTCGGGAACCTACAGCGATCTGCTCGACTATGTTATATTCGCGGTTCTACTCTTTTACATCCTTACCATTGCGGGCGTCTTTGTGCTTCGCCGGAAACGTCCTAAGATGGAGCGGCCTTACCGCGCCGTCGGCTACCCCGTGTTGCCTGCTCTGTACATCGCTCTGGCCGGGCTGATCGAGATCCTCTTGCTGCTTTACAAGCCTCGCTACACCTGGCCCGGCCTGTTGATCGTCCTCCTGGGGGTTCCCTTCTTCTGGATCTGGAAGCGGCGCGTCGCGAGGCCGTCCGGCGCGGACTGAGCCGCCTGCGCGAGGAGACGGAATGAGCCTGTTCGCCACCAAGCCGCTGGGTGATCTGCAACGGGAAGCCGAGACACCCACGCTCAGACGGGCTTTGGGACCGTGGAGTCTCATTTCCCTAGGAATCGGCGCCATCATTGGCGCCGGATTGTTTTCGCTGACCGGCATCGCTGCGGCCGAGTACGCGGGGCCCGCCGTGGTGCTCTCGTTCGTCTTCGCCGCCATTGGTTGCGCCTTTGCAGGCCTTTGTTACAGCGAGTTCGCTACGATGATTCCGGTCGCGGGGTCGGCTTACACCTACGCCTACGCCACCATGGGTGAGTTTCTGGCCTGGACCATCGGCTGGAGCCTCGTGTTGGAGTACGCCATCGGCGCCGCCACCGTCTCCATCTCCTGGTCCAGCTACATGGTGTCGCTGCTGCACGATTGGGGTCTCGACCTGCCCTACCAATTGATCGCCTCGCCGTGGCAACCGGTGATGCTGCCCAGCGGCGTGCTCGTGCACGGCATGGTCAACCTCCCCGCCGTTTTCATCGTGGTGCTGATCTCGATCCTGCTGATGACCGGGATCCGCGAGTCGGCGCGCGCCACGGCCGTCATGGTCATCATCAAGGTCAGCGTAGTGGTGATCTTCATCCTGGCTGGATGGGCGTTCATGCGTCCGGAGAATCACGTGCCGTTCATCCCGCCGAACACCGGTCGTTTCGGCGAGTTCGGCTGGAGCGGCATTCTCCGCGCGGCGGGCATCATCTTTTTCGCCTACATCGGGTTCGACGCGGTTTCCACGGCGGCCCAGGAAGCGCGCAACCCGCAGCGCAACATGCCCATCGGGATCATCGGTTCGCTGGCCATCTGCACCGTTCTTTATGTACTGTTCGCCTACGTCATGACCGGGCTCGAGCACTACACGCGCTTCCGCGGCAACGCGGCGCCCGTTGCGCTGGCCATCGCCGCCACGCCCTACGAATGGTTGAAAGGCTCGATCAAACTGGCGACCATCGCAGGGCTGACTTCGGTCATTCTGGTGATGCTGCTCGGTCAGTCACGCGTTTTCTTTTCAATGGCGCGCGACGGCCTGCTGCCCAAGGTGTTCTGCGATATTCACCCGCGGTGGCGCACGCCGTGGAAGTCCAATCTCATCCTGATGGTTTTCGTGAGCCTTTTCTCGGCGTTTGCACCCATCTCGTTGGTCGGGCAAATGACTTCGATCGGGACGCTGTTGGCCTTCGTCATTGTCTGTGCCGGCGTTCTCGTGATGCGGCGTACGAACCCCAATGCGCCGCGTCCCTTCCGCACGCCCCTGGTGCCGCTGGTGCCGGCGTTGGGCATCCTGACCTGCCTGGCGATGATGTTCGGGCTGGGCTGGCCGAATTGGGCGCGGCTCATCGGCTGGCTGGCCATCGGCTACGCGATTTACTTCGGCTACAGCCGGCATCACAGTCTGCTGCGCGCGCGCTCGTAGAGGAACCGCGCTACTGTTGCGCTCGCCCCGCGGGTCGAGGCATGGGAATCGTCCATTCGGACGCGGGTTCGTATTGCGGCCGCGGCGGTGTGCGGGCCTGCTTCATTAGGTCTTCCAGCCGCCGCCTCAGCTCCGCGCGGCGCGCGGCCAGATCGGTGGTCTCGCCTGGGTCGCGCTCCAGATCGTAGACCTCGATCGACGCATTCGGAGCCGGGCGCACGCCTTTCCAGCGGCCCATGCGCACGGCCTGCATGGGCAGCTCATCCGCAAAAGTGCCCTTGTCGCGCTGATACCGCGGCAGCTCCCAATACAAGTACTCGTGCGGCTTCTGTCTGCCGCCGAGCAGCGTGGGAAGCACGGAGACGCCGTCGAGGCCCGCAGGCGCTCGGACGCCTGCGATCTCGGCCAGCGTGGGTAGCACGTCCTCGAACGACCATGCGAAATCGCTCACCCTGCCCGCCGGCACCCGCCCCGGCCACCGCACGATCATCGGCACGCGGATGCCGCCCTCATATAGGTTTTGCTTGTGGCCGCGGAAGGGTCCCCAGCTCCGGAAGAACTCGTCGCCCCAAAGCCGCTGCGCGCCGCCGTTGTCGCTGGCGAAGAACACCACGGTGTCCTGCTCGATTCCCAGCTCGGCGAGAAGACGCAGGATCCTGCCCACATCACGGTCCATGCGTGTCACCATGGCCGCGTACGCGGCTCTCGGACTGTCCTGCTCGGCATAGTGCCCGCGCGGATCACGATACGGCTTTTCCTCGGGAATCTTGCCACGGTATTCCGCCAGCGAATCCTCGGGCACTAATAGTTCGAGGTGCGGGATGGTGAAGGGGATATAGCAGAAGAAGGGCCGATCGCGATGGCGGCGGATAAAATCCAGCGCACGCTCGGCGATCACGTCGTGCGAGTACGTGGTCCGCCCGCCGCCTTCGTTGCCCGGCAGCGCAACCTTGCGGTCGTTATGCCATAGGAAAGGCGGGTAGTAAAAGTGCGCATGAATCTGATGGAGGTAGCCGAAGAACTCGTCGAAGCCCTGCTTCCACGGCACGCCGTCGGTCCCTATGTCGCCCAATCCCCACTTGCCGAAGCAGCCCGTGGCGTAGCCGGCCTCACGCAGGATTTCGGCGACGGTCACGTCTTCCGGACGCAGCGGGATGCCGCCGGTGTTCGCGCGCACCGAAGTGTGGCCCATGTGATAGCCCGTCATCAGCACGCTGCGAGAAGGTGCGCAGACGGTACAGCCTGCGTAAGCATCGGTGAAACGCATTCCTTCGCTTGCCATGCGATCCAGATGGGGCGTGCGAATCCATCGCTGCCCGTAACAGCCCAGGTCTCCCCACCCTAAGTCGTCCGCCAGGATGAAGACGATGTTGGGTCGGCGGCGAGGCGCGAGTATGAAAGGCGTGGCGGCAAGCAATTGCCGCCTGCTGAGAAGGTTGCGCGGTGTGACTTGCGGGGAATCCACCGTATCGATCCTCCACGTGCCATATTAGCCCTGCTGGATGTCTGTAGGTGGTTTGCACGACAGGTGAGTCGGGGCCGTCCCTAACTGCGCTTCGCTGTTTCGTCCCGTGCTGTGGCTCTGATGTTCCGCCTTGCCGGTCGATGCAAGGCCGTGCTGCACGCGGCAGGCAACGGATTAGGGTTCAGGCCACTGCGCCTCGCCGCCGCGGCGCTATTCGCTTTGGCGGCAGCTCTACGGGCGGGCACCCCGGCCCCTCCCGTTCGGTCCGGTCATCGCTCTCCGCGGCTACGCCGCTCAGGAGCCGCGAGCAAGCCGCGCCATTCGGGCGGATCCGCGCCAAGGGTGCATGCTCGTTGATTTCCCTACCGGCAATTCCGCTGTGCGGCCTATACCGGCAGTGCGAGACGGCCCTCTCGTCGCAGAACCGAAACCGGTGGAGCGGTCGGCCTCGGTCTGCTGTCTGGGTTCGGGGCTTGCGAGTGGGGGTTGCATCGAGCGCGGAGCTTCCTTCACGTCTGCCTGGTGCGGCTTGCAGCTCGGCGCTGTACACCGGTCGTGAAGGTGCGGCGCCATCGGGTCCGGTGGCCGCGCTCACTGGCGCCGGCAGTCGGCTACTCCAGGGGCAGGGTGACGGGGTTGGAGGGTTTGCCGTTGCTGAGGGCGGTGAGGGTGAGGGGGCCTGGGGGCAGGTCGGCGGGCAGGCGCAGGTGCAGGGCGACCACGCCGACCTGGCCGGCGGC
>CALJAM010000014.1 GCA_938027685.1 uncultured Bryobacteraceae bacterium | reverse complement strand
CCGCGCGGCGTGCCAGGGTAATTGGGCGAGTACAGGTAGGATTCGGGCCGCAGGGCTGGCCGTCCGTTGCTCACGAAGCGCTCGCCGCGCTCGGCCAGATGCTGGACGAGCCGTCGGCGCCAGGTGCGCAGTGCGCCCTGGTGCGCAGGGTCGCCGGCCAGATCTCGGAGCTCGCCGGGGTCGGTCTCCAGGCGGAAGAATTGCTCTCGCCCGTCGCGCGCATGGAAGATGTATTTCCAACGACCATCGGTGAGCGCGTTCCAGTGATTTTCGGGGCTGTAGCAGACGTCGTGTTCCAGATCGATCCACGCGCGCCAGGCCTCGGTTCGGCCGCGCAGGAGCTCGAGCAGGCTCCGGCCGTCCAGGCCTTCCGGCAGCGGCGCACCGGCGGCGTCGAGCAAGGTGGGTAGAAGGTCTCGCAGTTCGACCGGTTGGCGCAAGACCTGTCCCCGCGGCGCACTCACCAGGCCCTGCGGCCAGCGCACCAGCATCGGGATGCGTGCCGAAGCCTGGTACGCATATGACTTGCGCCACAGATGATGGTCGCCCGTCATGTCCCCGTGATCCGCGGTGAAGACGATCAGGGTCTGCTCGAGCCACCCGCGCTCCTGCAGCGCCTCTAGAATGCGCCCCATTGGCTCGTCCACGAAGGTCACCGAACCGTAGTAACCCTGGCGCGACTGCCGCACCTGCACAGCCCCCAGATCGCCGTGCCAGAGCTCGTCGCGGTCCGAGCTGCGCGGGGCGTAGCCTTGCGCCCAGTCTCCCACGACTGCCGGGGGCAGCGCAGCGTCCTCATAGAGTCGCCAGAACCGCTGCGGCGGATCATAAGGGCTGTGAGGGCGCGCGAAGGAGACTTTCAGAAAGAAAGGTTCGGGCCGGCTGTAACTGCGCAGGAAATTCACGGCGGTTTGCCCTGTCCACAGGGTTGGGTGCAGGCGCTCGGGCAGCGCATAAGGCGCGGCGCGGTAGCTGTTCCAGCCGATCCCGGTGGCGTCGACGTCAAGATTAGGAGGATGTTGAACAAAGGGGCCCGCCTGGACGGATGACTTACTCGGATGGGATTAATCAGCGGCCGACGGGTCCTCAGAGGCGAGTTGTCGGCCCGCCCGGTCGGTCCGCACGCGCCCCTCCGAGGCCTTTCGCGGCACTTCTGCGGGGTGCTCGCGGGCCCTTACGCCGGCTGAGCCTGCAGCTTGGGCAGGCGCCGGAGATTGTAAGTCGCCGCAGCAGACTTGACCAGCCGGCTCACCTTGGCCGGCCCGCGCAACTTCGCCTGCTTGAGCCCCGCCACCGAAGTTAGCATCTTGCTGACAAATGCTTCGTGCTACCGCGCAGCGTCACGCGGTCCTGCTTTGGTCTTTGCGAAATCCATCCTCGGCAGCAGTTAGTAAGTCTGCGTCCGGATTCCTGGACAGCTTTTTCGACAAGCCCTCGATCAGGCAAACATCTTTTCCACTGGGAGCCCTGGCCGCCGGCTCCCCTGATAGCCGGCATGCCGCGTCGTCCGCCGATCCAGCGCACCGCCCCGTGCGTTTGTGCCGCCGGCGGCCCTGTCGGCGGGAGCCGGGTGGCGTCCCTGTGGGGCTGTTGGGAGCAGCGGACCCGGTTGTGAAGGCTCGATCCCCCGGGAGCGGGCCGCGGTCCCTCCATGCCCCACCCCTCGCCGGTCGACCTGAACCAAGCCGACACCCGCGGTTGAGTCGGGCGCCGCAATAAAGTTGCTATTCAACCCCGCCGGAATTGAGTCGACGGTGTGTGCGTAGTACTTTCTCTTCGAAGGTCGGAGGTCGGTATCGTGTAAAGCCGCGGACGCCCGCGGGCCGCGAGCAGGGCGGCATCGGCCTCGGCGGTGCCATCGGCGGTCGTGGCCATGGCTTCCACGATCAGACCCTGACGGTTCTCCGCCAGCACATGGTCCAGGTAGGCCGGGCTTCCTGCCCACGCGCCCTGCGGTACAGCTGCGCCTCGGGATCGGCCGTGGACGGGTGCGTCTGGTTCGTGCCCCTCTGGGCGGGGAAGTCGCCCGCTCCCGGTACGGTTCCGCTTTGCGTGGAAGCCACTTGTGACTGGCCCAGGCCTCGATCAGCGTGCCGTCCACCGTGAAGTGCTCGTCGGAAAGATACGGCAGGGCCAGCGCCAACAGCCGGCGGAAGAAGTCGCCCGGGTGAGGGTCCATAATCATCGGCCGGCACTTCTTGGCCAACACCCGATCAGGTGCTCCGCAAGCCGCACTGCGTACTTTTCATCGAACAGCCGCTCGGAATTCTTGCTGAAGACGGCGTGCTTTGAGGTCCCTCGTCCATCTCCAGACCCACGAACCAGCCCAGCAGCAGGTTGTAGTCGAGTTGCTCGACCAGCAGTCGCTCACTACGGATGGAGTAGGAATGCTCGGGCGGCAGGGAGCGCAGCAGACGTTCGGGCGGGATGGACGGCCGGCCGGCGGGTACGCAGAGCCCGTCGAAGCGGCGCGAGAGACCGGCGAGGACCTCATCGACCAAGGGCCGGAGGGCGCGCAAGGGGTGGTCGGCGGGGACGCGCTGCTCGCGGGAGAGGTAGCCAACGATCCGGGTTTGCCTGAGGTCGTAACCGCGAATTGAACAATGATGGCACGAACTGTTCTAACGCAAAGGACCCGGCCGAATTTTTCAACAAACTCTTAGTGTCTGATCCTGTTGTCCGCGAGGGGGACCGACGCATGAGGGCTAATGATGTCGGGGTCAAGACGCGAAGGATGGACGGACGGGCCGTTACCTTCGATGGTGTGGATTTTCTGCGGGGCTCATGCGTCGACCTGGTCTTGAAGCTGCTCTATCGGTCGTGGAGTTTCAAGTCGGCCAGGACTCAGGGCACGGATCGGGGCCGGGGGGCGGTTGGGGGCAGCGCCCGGCGGTCTCGGATCTTCGGCTGCGGCCGTTCGTTTTTGCCGGTTCGGCGCGGGGTGGGCTGAACGCGCAGTCTTCGCAGGGCGGGCGGCAGACGCGGGAGTGGCCTAAGGCCGCCTCCGGCTCGAGGTTTTACCTCGTTGGCAGCGGTGAGGTGCTCGCTTGCCGAGGAGGCGGCCGGGCAAGAAGCCGGCAGGGCGGCAGCTATCGAAGCGAGCGCTCAATTCTCACCGCTTACAACGTGTTCTCCGGTCGAAACGCGCTTGAGTCCGAACGGTAAAGGCACCGGCTTAGAGGTATCGTATTTTTCCGGCTGGCGTGCAGCTACAATCTCGATGAGCTTTTCCACCAGAAAGGCCGGCAGGCGGATTCTCTCGAAGTAAGCCTTCTCTACCGAGAAGGTGGCCGCGCCGTCCTTGATGCGGAAGCGGACGTCGAGCCAGATCTGTTTTTGGCCGCTCAAGATAGGACGCAGCGGGAGCGGGAGGGAGCCGGGCTTCCAGCGCTCGATCGCGTCGAAGTCCGCGACGACGAGGAACGAAACGTAATTATGAGGGAAGATTTTCACCGTGGCCGAGCGAATCCCGGGTCTGGGCAGGTTTCGCAGAGAGTAAGCCAGATACTCATTGATCTCGGAATCCGTGAGAGTAAAACTTACGTGCCGGCCGCTGCCTTGCTGGGCGGCCTGAAGCTCGTGAAACAGGTCCAGCATTTTGGTCACAGCCGGGGATTGGGCGGGCTCGGCTGCCATCGCGCAAAGCATGAGGACGCCGCACAGGTACACGATTCCGATGTTATCAGGCGGGCCTGCCCCGGCAGGCGACAAGCGTCCAGGCGGGGTGCACGGCGTCTTGCTCCATCCTGGCGCGGCGGGCTCGGCTGGACCAACGGTTGAGGGAATTCGTGTGTCGCGGCGCCGGTTTCGAAGTTCCCGGGGGAAGCGGGAACGACGGGTGAGGGAGTGCGCGAGGGTCTCCCGGCCGAGACAGGGGTCGTCATCCGTCCCAAGCGCTCTGCGTCCGCTCGTTGGCGACGTGGTGAGTGGGCGGCAGCGACGTGGCAGGAATCGTCACAGGCTGGAATCGACGGCGCCTCCTTGCCGGCGGAGGATTGTCATCTCCTCGAGTTGTCGGGGAGGCGAAAGTCGTTCGTTCTGGGCGGACACCGCTGTGCGAGTTTTTGGACGGCAAATGCCTGGCCCTTTGGCAAGAGCACCCCGGGCTTTGGCGCCGGGTGCAGGGGGCTGCATCGAGGGCCGCGGGGACACCGGAGGCGCTAGGCCTCCGCCTCGGCGAAGTGCCGGTCGGCGAGGCGCCGCGAGGGCCACCCGAGGAAGGGGGAGGCTGCCTTGGCGCCGGCTTCAGCCGCTCACGGGGCGGCGATTTCTTACACCCAGTAGCAGTGGGCGGCGCCGAACGCAGCCGGACCGGGGCGGCGCCGCATCGGGCGGAGCAGACCGTTGTGGAAGTCGGTGGACCACGGGAGGAGAATCTCGCATGGCTGGGCGGGTTGGCAGCAGGCCACAGGTCCCTGATCTTCCGCCGAGCTGGGCGGCAGGGTTGTGTGGGGGCCCGTTCCCGGCGGATGGGTGTAAGCGCCGATCGCGAGGTGGCGGTAGAGGCCGGCGGACGGCGGCGACTGCGGAATCGATCGGGAACACCGGATCGCGGCTCCGGATCCTGCCGGACCGAGCGATACCGAACGTCGGTTGCCGGGGGCGGCGATTGTGTGCCCGCCCAACTGCCGGCTCGAATCTGCGTAAGGGGTAACCGAGAGGGACGAGCGCGAGGTTGAGTCCGTTTTTGCGGTTCGCGTGGTGTTGGGATTTGAGGAAGGACGGTCGCAGCTTCAGTGCTGCCGCGGTGGTCGAGCGAGCGCCGAAGCGGCAGTGGTGGGGACAGAGAGGCGGAGTACGTTCGCGAGCGCGGCGATTTTCGCGCGGAGATCGACAGGGCACTCGCAGCGTTTCTGCGGAGGGACGAGGCCTAAGTGCAGCTCTGAGGCTAGAGGGCGGGCGACGTCGACTCGGAGGGCGGCGCGTCAGAGCCGTCGGAAGCAACGGGGAAACACAGGTGCCGCTGCGCGCGGTTCGCGGCGGTCGTCGGGGGGGCACCGTTTGCGAGCTCGCCTGCGAACTGTACGAGGACGCGGCGGGGTGAGAATGAACGGCGCGAGCGTGGAAATAGCCGATGGAAGTCGGAGGGCAAGATCGGGGCCAGTTCCGTGCGCTCGTTGGGTGATCGGGCGTTGCGTGGGAGCGAGCCCGCAGGAACGTGGGCTTCGGAGCGCGTGCGCTGGCGCGCCCGGAGGGATTCGAACCCCCGGCCTGCTGGTTCGAAGCCAGCTGCTCTATCCGGCTGAGCTACGGGCGCGGCTGAGAACATTATAGCCGGGGGCGATGGAGTGCGTGCTGTGCTCAGGTGAAGAAGAACTGGGCGGTCGCCGTGCAGGAAGCCTGGGGCACCAGTCGGATCCAGTGAGCGGAAAAACCTTCAGGGAACACGTGGTATCTGTAGCCTGCGACTCGCAGCGTGTCGTAGAGCTCCCAGGAACCGTTGCCGAGAAAATCCACCTCGATCCGAACTTCAGCCGGGCGATCCGTCTTGACGTGGAGCACCTTCTTGTCGAAGCCGGTGAAGAGAAAAGGATCCGACGGCTGTCCCGCACGCACGGAGGCGTTGCGCCAGGGACCGCCCCAACCTTGCGGCTTGCCGAAACTCCATAGGTCGTCCGTTTTGCCGAACCAGATGCCGGACTGCGGCTGGCCGCCCAGCGGGTTGTTGTCCGCGTTGGGCGTGTTTTGGTTGCCGGCCATGACGAAGAGGCCGCGGAAGGAACAATAGTCAGGAATGATGCGCAGGTGGCGGCATATCGGAGTTAGGCCCCAGATGGCGTCTTCGAAGGCGACGGGCTGCAACTCGTAGAACATGCCGTGGATGTCCATCAGGAACCGCTCGGTTTCCACTTCCCGGATGCGCGTCCACTCGGTCTGCCAGGCGTGCTCGAAGGTATGGCTTGCCTTGGGCAGCCGGTAGCGGCGCCACTCGCCCTTGATCAACGCCCAGAAGAGCACGGAGGCCTCGTCCCAACCGGTGCAGAAGATGACTTGGCCCAAGTTCCGGCGGGCGGCGCACTCCATATGCGGCTTGCGGCTGAGTGCATGCCAGCGCCTGCCGTCATACTCGAACAAGCCCGCCTGCTCGTCACCGTAGTCGTAGAAGCCGTTGTTGGCCACTACTACGCGATCCTGGGCGGTCCAGCCGCCTTTGAAATGCGGACGCTTGATGCCGAACTCCCTGTTGAGGTCGAAAAGCAACGCGGTTTTCAATGAACCCACGTCCATCTCGAACAGCAAGCCTTCCATGGTGAGCATATAGACGCGGTTGGCCGGGTCCGTGAGGTGGGCCATCGTGGCGGTGAGGCGGTGATCGAGCAGCGATTCGATGACGCGAAAGTTTCCCCGCAGGTCGATCACGTAGGGACCGATGATGGCCTGTTGCGATTGGGTATGCACGTAACGATTGGCGTGGGTACCGTCGCTGCGATGCACAAGGCGGATGTTCAGCCGGTCATCGATGAGGTAGAGGCCGAGACCTGATCCGGTCGGGGCCTTGTGGGAGTTGTAAGTTACGGCCCAGAGCACGTCCGCCCAGGGCAGCAGAGCGCCAACGCCCGACTCCGAGCGGGCGGGCCCGGTGTCGGCCTTCACTCCGAGATTGGGCAAGCCGGGCAAGAAACTCTGGGCATGACCGGCCAGCGCGGTTGCGGCAAATCCGAGCATGGTGCGCCTCGTCATGGCAGTGCCTCCGTGTCGGGCAGATTGCAGTCAGAACCAATATCCAACGATTCGTATTCGGGCGGGGGCCGGTCTTGCGACGGCGGGCGAAAAGGTCCTCAGCCCGGTCTTACAGGCGCGAGGCCGCAGTGCCGAAGCTATCGGACCCGTTCGGGCCGCGCGAACTCGTCCGTCATGCGCGGCGGCAGACGCCAGACTGCCGTGCCCTCGCGGTCGGTGAAGTACAGCCAGGATTGCGAGGGCCTGCGGGTATCGCCGTCGGCCCACAGCGCGTAGAACTGCGGGTGAGCGTTGACGGGCTTGCGCGCGTAGGTGTGATTGCGCGGACTGTTGCGCGTGAGCGTGCGCATGCGGCGCCAGCTTGCGCCCTGATCCCGGCTAACCCACATCACCATCTCGCCGCCGGCGCCGTAAGGCTGCGGGCCCGGATCGGTGGGTGCGATGATCCGCCACACGCCGTCGGGTTCGATGTAAAGGGAGCCAAAGTCGTAGTTATGGTCGGAACGGAAAGCCTCACGGATCAGCCAAGCCCAGCCGGTCCAGCGGGCGGTGCGCCAGATGCGCGGGTCGTTCCGCGGCCCGGGTTCCCAGCCTTTGCTGGTGAGGAAGAGAATCACGGGGCGGCCGGCGGCGTCGAATTCGAGCGTCTTCAGATACACCAGCAAGCCCTCGCGCCGGTAATCGTGGACGAGGGCCGGGTTTTCCGGACTGGCGAGCGGGAGCTGAACGATGCGGTCGTCGACGGTCTTCCAGGTTCGGCCGAAGTCATCCGTTTCGAGGTAATAGAGGTTGGTGCGTGCGTTAAGGCCCACCGGCAGTGGGTGAAAATTGAAGGCGGTGGCCACGCGCCTGCCGGATCGGCAGGTGATCTGATAGTGGCCCAGCTCGAAGCGGGCGAGCAGAACAGGCGGCTCCCACGCGCGACCGTCCGCGCTGCGCGTCCAGAACAGGGAGCGGCCCTTGTCCGTATAGCGTGTGTGCAAGAACAAGAAGCCCTCTTCCGGAATCCACCAGGGATGGCCGTAGGAGAAATTTCCTTCCCACACCAATTCGAATTCGTCGATGGAATAGGGCTTCGAAGAGCGGTGGATGAAGGCGGGACGGGCGGTGCCGTGGGCGTTGGAGAAAATCCAGATGTATCCCTGGGAGTCCACGGACATCACGGGGTTGTCGTGGGCGTCGTCGGTCTGCTTGTCAAGCAGGATCCGCGGCCGCGGCACGAGGCCCGTTTGGTGGTCGAAGTAGGAAACCATGTGGAGGAGCCGTTGTCGGCCTTCTGGGGTTCCGCCGTAACAAAAGAAGGTTTTGCGCACCTGAGGAGAATAAATGGCGATAGGCGATTGTTGCTGGGGATAAGTGGCGAACCCACCGCTGTACTTATACACGTACCGGTCGCCCGTCGGCTGGTTGGAGTACCAGATGCCGCGGTAGCCGTGGTCTTTGGGCAGGGGAGCGGCGGCGATGGATGTGGCGATGGTCGAGAGGAGAAGGATTACGCGCACGGGGGCTGCATCAAGCGGCTGCGCTGCGCAGGATCTCGCGGATGCGGCGGGCGACGATACGTTCCTCGCCCGGCTCCATCATCCAGACGCCCACGACGAGCTGATCGCGGCTGGTCGGGACCACTTCGATCGAGGGCTCGCCTTCGCGCAGACGCTTGACGACTTCGGGCACGGTGATTTTGACTTTCTCCTGATCCCAGCGGATGCGCAGGTGGGGGACGTGATTGGCGATCTCGGGGACCCAGACCTCGGTGGTGACGCCGGGCACCGACGCAGCGTAGTCGGCGATGAACTTCACGCGGCGTTCCCATTCGCGCCAGTCGGCCGCGTGGTCGCGCTTGAGATAGAGTTCGACGGCCACCATCATGGCGAGCATTTCTTCCTTGTTCACTTTCATGCCGCGGCCGATGGTGTCGGCGTAGGGAGAGGCGTTCAAGCGCGCGGCTTCGATGAGATCCTTGCGTCCCAGGAGCAGGCCGGCGCTCTGCGGCCCGCGGAGGCCCTTGCCGCCGGAGAAGGTCACCAGATCGAATCCCATCCTGAGATACTTCCAGAGGTTCTCGACGGGAGGCACGTCGGCGGCGCAGTCGTTGAAGGTAGGGATGTTGTGCTTGCGACCCAGTTGCGCGAATTCAGCCGCCTTGATTTTGCCCACGGGGTCGTTGGCGTTGAGAAACAGCATCATGGCGGTGCGCTCGTTGATGGCGCGTTCGAGCTCGTCGACGGTTTCCACCTCGATGAGGCGGACGCCGCAGTTGCGCACGGCGTGGTCGTAGCCGAAACGATGAGACTTCTGGATGATGACTTCGTTTTTCATGCCGGTGGTATCGGGCAGCCGGCGGATGAAATCGGGGTTCTTGCCGGTGATACAGGCGGCGGTTCCGAGAGTCAGCGCCGAAGCGGCCCCCGCCGTCACCATGGCCGCCTCGCAGCCGATCAGCTCGGCGATGCGACGGCCGACGGCGTCGTGCAGTTCGTTGAGCGCACAGTACTTGCGCGAAGCGTATTCCCAGGCCTGTTTGACCTCGGGCGGCATCAGGGAAGCGGTGAGGGCAGTGTAAGTGCCGGCGGCGTTGATGAAGGTACGGACTCCGAGTTCGCGGAAGTAGTCGCGTTTGGCGGGACGGCCCCAGGCAGGGGCACCGAGCAGACCGCCGAGCCAGGGGAGTCCGGCCCAGGTTTTCAGGAACGTTCTGCGCAGAGCCATGGCCAGACCAGTCTACCGCTTGGCAGCAGCGCCGGCGCGGCGGCCGAGCTCCTGCAGTCGGGAGGCGATCTGCGCTCCGGCCTCGAACAGCGCGTCCGGATCGCTGGAGAAGCCTCTCAACCCGCGCACCAGACGGGCGGCGACGCGATCGGCGAACTCGCCGTCGCCCAGGGTAGGCAGCATCCAGAGACGTTCGTAGTCTTCGATTCCCTCGCGCAACAACTCGAATCGGATGCCGGAGACGGGTACGTCCACATCCGGCTGCCCGGTGTAGCGCCGGACCCGGGAGCCTGGGTAAAGCAGCGAACCCTCGCCGTTGAGCACCCAGCCGCCGCTCAAGAAAAATCCGCTCAGGTATGTGTCGGGTTCAGCCAAGGATCCACGGTTAGGGACCAGAAGTCGAGCGCCCAGTAAAGAATGCCGTCGAGGCTGAGCCGCCACGTAATCCAGGGGACCAAAACCGGATCCATCGCCGGCCCATTCATGAAGTAATTAGGCTGCGGGAATTTCTGGTCGGAGGAGATATACCAGGTAACTTCGCCTCCTTTATTCTGCTCGAGGGGAATGGCCTCGAGCACTTCGGGTCGGTTGAGCGCATTGCGGTGGACGGAGAAATGGGTTGCGAAGTCGGTGAGGGTTCCCCACGCGGGCCGATCGGGCACCGGGCCTCCGTAACCAGGAAGGGCACGCCGGGAGCAGCCTCGCGGACCAGGCGTGCGCAGTGCCGCGTCTCCTCGTACTGTTCCGCCGTGTTGGGCTCGTCGACGGGGCTGTTCAGAACCAGCCGGTCGAGCCGCCGTTTTCGCGGAACCGCGTCGCCACCCGAGAAAGGTACGAGCGGACCTGGCGACTGTAACTCTCCGAGAAGGGTTGGGCTTCGAGCATGCGGCGCAAGCGGCCGGGCGCAGTCTCCAGCAGGACGCGTTTCGTTTTCCAGACCGTGAGGTATTGCTGGTAGGCCGAACGGTCGAACTCGAGGCGCATCTCGCCGCTTTCGCGCGCGATTTCAGGCTCGAGGAGCTCGTTGAACCAGGGCTCCATGCGGTTCTCGTAAAGGAACCGGTAGTAACGCATCAGGAGGCGGCGAGCCTCGGGGGATCGTTCGGGCAGGTTGCGGAGGCGGGCGAGGCGCTGTGCGGAGAGCCCTATGTGGGTGATGAGGTGCGTTTCGCGCGGCAGCGTGAACTTGTGCACATTCAGCCGCAGTCGGAGCTCGGCGACGGGCTCGGCGTAGTGTGACACGCGCAGGAGGCCCTCGTATTCGCCCGGGGCCGCGTTCTCGGGCACGATGATGTCGACCCAGAGGGGACGGTTGCGCACGGCGCGGCGGAATTCGGCCCTCGTATCAAACGGCTGGGTGAGCGGGACCAGCGCGTCGGGCCAGAAGCCGGCCCCGCCTACCGGGCCCGAAGGTCGGGGGCAAAGCACGCAGTGCTCGAGATCCAGGCGAAGCTGCTCGCGAGGAATGCGTCCGTTATGGCGGACGAGATCACCGGCCTCCACGAAAAAGCCTGCGGCCGCGGGGAGGCAGCGGTTGGGCGGGGGCGCTGTGGTGATGACCAACGGAAAGGGTACGTGTTCGTTGCGCGCACCCGTAAGCGAGACGGTACGAGTGGCGCCGTACCAGGCAAGATTGGAAGACTGAGGTGCATCGTCCGGTCTGATTTTGTAGACGCTAGGCACGGCCCAGGCCTCGACCTGCGCAGCGAAGGCTCCGGACTCTGGAACGACAGCAGGGCGGCGCGAACGGCTTTCATGCCCGCCCGTTCTACAGGTGGAGCGCTGAGGCAGCCGCCGCGGTTGAACGGCGGCCGGAGCGGCGCGTGCGGAGCGATTCGGCGACGCCCGGCCACTTGCGCATGAGGATTTCAGCCAGGTTGAACGCGAGCGCCAGAGCCAGCAGAAGGGGCCACAGCGACCGGGTGACGGTGACGGTGCGCCCGCGCGGGCGGAAGATCTCGGCCGGGGCCGGCTGGAAGCGCCCGCCGGTGAAGGCCGAGAGCTGCTGGAGCAGTGGCGGGTTGTTTCCGTACTCGCTCAGTTCAGCCTCTTCCAGATAGAGGCCGGTTTCGGGGAACGCGCGCGAGTCCTCGAGCGGTCGGACGCGGAACATACCGCGGGCCGAGCCCAGGCGGACGCGGCCGCGGTAGATGCCGGGCGTAGTCTTTTCAAGCCTCATTACTCTGCGGAAACCCCGATCGCCCAGCACGTAAATGTCGGGCGGCGTTGCGGGCGCCTGGACGTGCGGCGCCAGGCGGTACTCGGCCACCAGTTCGTCGGAGGCCCGGTCATAGCGCACGACCGCTTCGCCGTCGGGCGCTTTGGGGAGCAGATCGCGAAACAGGTTGGTCCAGAAACGGTCGAACCCATCCCAGCCGATCCAGGCCGCCGCCCAACGGGTTTTCGCATCGGAGGTGAAGACCGCGGAGCGTCCCAGGCCGTACTGCCAGCGCACAAGCAGGGGGTCGCGGTCATCGGCGCGCAGAAGCAGATCCGCGGTGGGCCGTGCGATGAAGCGGACGTAGCCTGCCAGCGGCGGAGCGGACTCCAGCGCAAGGCCCTCGAGGATCTCGGCGGGTTTCACCAGTTGCGGGCGCACGGGCTTTTCGACCGCGGTGGTCCCGGTGTGCTCCATCACGTCGCGGATCAGGATCTGCTCGAGGCCTGAGGGATCGGCCATGAAATAGGCCTTGCCGCGCGCCAGCAGCGCCAGCCTTTCCAGGAACGAACGGTTGACGTCCTGGCCCAGGCCCACCGTGGAGATGGTGACGCGGTTGACGGCAGCGTCGCGCGCCAGGGCCATGCTGTCGCCCTCTTCGGAGATTCCGTCGGTGAGCAACACGATGTGCTTGTAGAGCGCGCGAACGGGCAAGATGCGCCGGTAGGCCTCCTGCAGTGCGGGCGCGATCTGCGTGCCGCCGTCGGCCATGACGCCCGAAATGAGGCGTTTGAGCAGGGTGCGGTCGTCCGCCTTGCGGATGGGCACGATCCAGTGAAAGGAATTGTCGAAGATCAGGATACCGATCAGATCGATGGGGCGCAGGTGCTCGACGACGCCAATAGCCGCCAGCCGAGCCAGCTCCATCTTGCGGCCTTCCATCGAGGAGGACTTGTCGAGGATGAGCACAACGGCGACGCCCTCGGGCGTGCGCGGGGGCGCGACATGCGCCGGGAGTGCGCGGTCGAGGGGATCTTCCACTCCCTTCTTGTCGACGTAGACGTTGTTTTCGCCTCCGATCACCAGCAACCCGCCGCCGCGCCGAACGAACGCCTCCAAAGACTGCTTTCGTGCGGCGGGCAGCATTGCCAGGTCGCAGTTGTTGAGCACGACGATCTGGTAAGGGTCGAGCGTCTCGGGTACGGCGGGTGTGCGATCGACGGCGAACTGCGCCGCCTCGAGCACGCCGACCAAGTGTTTTTCCGTGCCGGGAGGATCCTGCGTCACGAGCAGAACGCGGGGGCGCCGGATGGAGATCGCCTGCGCGAAGCGGATTTCTCCGAGGCCGGTGCTGCGAACGGCGCCGGCCAGATCGACGGCGCCGACCACGTCGAGCCGTGCGTGCACGCGCAGCAGGTTGGGGCCGGGCGCCAAGGCCACGCGGTGCACGGCAAGGGACTTGCCGGCCGCGAGAATCTCGACCTCGGCTTCGGCAGAGCGGGGCGACTCGAGCGCCAGATCCACGGGAAAGCGTTCCCCGGCGAAGGCCTGTGCAGGCAGACTGACCGAATGCAGGAGCAGCTCGGGCCGTGGACGGCCCTCGAGGGCGAAGGTGTCGATGGCGACCCCCAGCCGGCGGGCCTGCCAGGCGGCCCGCAATGCGCTGCCCTGATTTTCACGCCCGTCCGAGATCAGCACCAGGTGGGGGACCAGATCTTCGGGCAGTTGCGCGAGGGAATCGGTGATCGCCGCCTCCAAGTCGGTGGCCCGGGCCGCCTCGCCCGTGCTGTGCCTGATTCTCCACTGCGCGGAGGCTTCGGCAGGATCCAGATCCCTCGGGCTTCGCGCGAAAGGCACTACGCGGATGAGGTGCCGGCCGCGAGCGGCGAAGATTTGCCGGATCAGGCTCGAAGCGCGTTCGAGATCGTCGGTGCTGACGCTGGCGGAAGTATCGACCAGCACGGAGACCGCCATTCGGGTGGTGGCCAGTCTCAGGCGCGGTCCGGCCAGTGCGGCAGCAACCGCAAGCAGAGCGAGGGCCTTCAGCAGCAGCGCGGTGCGGCGCGGACACAAACGCCAGTTCCACACCGTCCAGAGGAGCGGGAGGAAGGCGAACGCGAGGATCCAGGGCCGCTCGAAGCTCATGGGTTAGCGTCCCTCGTCCGACGACGTCGCAGGGCGGCCGCGCTGCGATCGGCAGGGGAAGCGGGGCGCAAGCGGGCGAAGAGGCACGCTTCGGTCCATAGACAGAGGCCCGCGGCCAGCGCAAGCCACGGCCAGAACTCGGTCACCGGGGCGCGACGCGAGGAACGGGCGGGCACTCGGCGGGTCGCCTGTACCGGGGGCTCCCACCTGCCATCCGCGATTTCGGGCAAGGAGAGGGAGAAGACACGCTCGCCGGCGGCGGTCAGCACGCGCACCTGTTCAGCCTGCGGTGCGAACAATTCGAGGCGATTTTGTTCTATTGTGAAGGGCAGCGGACGGCCGTCGGCAGCCAGTACCTTGACCTCACGGTTCTCGCCTTCGGCGAGCTCGAGGCTGAGGGCGCCTGCGCTGCCGACGCGCACCTCGCGCCCGCCGAAGACGTCCGGAGCCATCCAGCGCAGCAGGTTGGCGAAAAGCAGGGGCGCCGCGACCTCGTAGCGCATGGCCGTTTGGAGCGGGTGGAAACCAAACACGACCGTTTTGAAGGGCTCCGTGCGCGCCAGGATGACTGCGCCCGCGTCGACCTCGGCCACGACGGCATCGCCCGGTCCGGGCGCAAACACGTGGGCTGTGGGCAAGGCGAGGTCACGCGCGCGCAGGCCTGCGGCCAGCGGGTGATCGCTGCGCCAGCGCGCCAAGCGGGCCTGGCGGACGGTCTCTCGAATAGCGGCCGGCGCCCGTTCCGGCGGCGGATCCAGCCAGACGGTGTGAGTCTGGGGCGGCGCGGGTGGGCAGAAGCGATCGAGGACGACCAGATCGGCGGGCGCGGTGGGGTCGTAGGCTTCCGGCGAACGGTACTCGACCGACGCCCAAGTGCCGGCAGCGAAGAGGGGACGGAGCAATTCGGGACGGCGCGAATAGGCCAGCACGCGGATCTGGCGCAGGGCGGGCAGTTCCACGAGCGCTTCATCATCGGCAGGGAGGGCGTCCGCGCCCAGCAACCGAACCTCGAGCCAGCCGGCGCTGCGGGTGCGCAGAGTGAAACTTAACTCCTGCTCGGAGGCCGGCTCCAGCAGCGGTTCTGCCTGCGCGACGAGAGCGCCGCCGAAGGTCAGTACCAGGCGCCGGCGGTGGGGACGCTCTCCGTAGTTTTTGGCCGCCACGAAGATGCGCCATGAGGCTGGATCCTGGGGCTCGCGCGAGAGGGCGATGCGGCGGAGGCCGCAATTTTCGACACGGTCCTGGACCCGCAGCACGCGCAGGCCGGCGGGCCACTGTAGTCCGATCGCCTCCTCCGGGCTGATGCGCCCGGCGCCGACAAAGACGGTTTCACCCGCGGGGCGTCCTCGCTGAGCCCGCTCCGCGAAAGCGAGAGCGCGAGCCAGGCGGAGGGCGGTGGCGCTGGGCTGGGCTGCCTGGATGGCACGGTCCAGCAGGTCGCGGTCGGCAGTGAAAGGCGTGGCGGGCGTTGGCACGGCGTCAGCGCGCACGAGCATCACGCGGTCGCCGGCGGGCAAGCTGCGCAGCCAGGTGCGGGCCAGCTTGCGGGCCTGCTCGATCAGCGTTTCGCCGCCTACGCGAGCGCCCATCCATGCGCTGGTATCGAGGACAAGCACGTGGTCACGGGGTTGCGCCCCTTGCGGTACGAACCTCGGTTGCGCCAAAGCTGCGAGCAACAGCAGCAGGGTGAGCAGTTGCAGCAGCAGCGAAGGCCACTCCTGGAGGCGTCGGCGTCGCCTGCTCTCGGGCGCACGGCTCGCGGCCACCCAGAAACGGAGTGTGGCCACGAGCCGGCGGCGGCGGGAGCGATCGAGGAGGTAGAGGGCGATGAGCAGGCCGGACCCTGTCGCGAGCAGAGCCAGTAACTGGCCGAGGGTCAGATTCAGGAACTGCATGCTTGCACGGCTCCGGCCGCAGCCAGGGAGTCGAACACCGCCTCCTCGACGTCGAGGCTGGTGGGGACAGCGACGTAACGGCCGCCGTTGGCCAGGGCGAGGCGGCGTAGGGATTCGCTCCAGGCATCGAAAGCCGCGGTGTACTGCTGCCGCGCATCGGCGTCGAAATCGAGTTCGAGCCGCGATCCGGTCTCGGCGTCGACGAGTTCAAGGCGGCCATCCCAAGGCGGCGAGCGGTCCTCCTCGGCCCAGACGTGGACGAGCATGAGCTCGTGGCCGAAGTCGGCCAGATACTGCAAGGCGCGCGAGCAATCGCCGTCATCGAAGAAGTCGGAAATGATGATGATCAATCCGCGGTCGGAGAACCGGGAGACGAACTGCCGGACGGTTTGGAAATAATCGGTGCGGCCCTCGGCTCGCAGTTCGGAGAGGAACTCGACGATGGGGGCGAAGCGGTGGCGCCCACCGGCACAGCGCAGCCCGCTTTCCAAGCCGGCCCGGAAGGGGATGAGCATGAGGGTGTCCAACCGGACCAGACCCACGTAGGCCAGCGCGCCCGCGAGCTTGCGTGCGTAATCGAACTTGGGCGGGGAGCCCAGGGCCATGGAGGCGCTGGCGTCCAGCAAGAGGCGGACGGGGGCGTGCGGCTCGATGCGGAAGATTTTCAGGAACAGCTTCTCGAAGCGCAGGTAGGCGCGCCAGTTGACGGCGCGCAGGTCGTCGCCGTGATGAAAGTGCCTGTGGTCGAGAAATTCCATGCCGGGTCCTGGGAAGCGCGACGGGTTGCGACCTCCGATCAGGCCGGGGAAGGACTTGCGCCAGCGCAGGGCCAGCCGCTCGAGGCGCTCCAGGAATCGCTGATCGATCCAGGTTTGTTCGGACATGGGGCGCGCAAGGGCGCGGCTCAGGCAGCTGGGGCCCGGGCCGCTACGGTGCGGATGATTTCACCCAGGATGCTGTCGGCGGTCTGACCGTCGGCGTGCGCGTCGAAGTTGAGAATGATGCGGTGTCGGAGGACGGCGGGCGCCACGCTCAGCACGTCTTCCGCGCTCAAGTGGAAGCGGCCACGCATCAGGGCCAGGGCGCGTCCGCATTCGACGAGCGCCTGGGCGCCGCGGGGCGAGCTGCCGTAGCGGATGTATCGCCGCGCCAGCGGGTGCGCCTGCGGGTGGGCGGGCTGCGTGCTGAGGACCAAGTCCACGGCGAATTCCCTGACGTGCGGGGCCGCCAGAACCTCGCGGCAGGCGGCGCGGATTTCGAGGATTTGCCTCCGGTCCATGACCTGCTCGACGGCCGGTTCCTCCTTCTGAATCGTTCGCTCAACGATGGTCGCCAGCTCCTGTCGTGTTGGGTAGTTCACCACGATCTTCATCAGGAAGCGGTCCAGTTGCGCCTCCGGCAGCGGATACGTTCCTTCCATTTCGATGGGATTTTGAGTGGCCATCACCAGGAAGGGCGCCTCCAGATGGTGGGTGGTGTTACCGCTGGTGACCGTGCGCTCCTGCATGGCTTCGAGCAGGGCCGATTGGGTCTTGGGGGTGGCGCGGTTGATCTCGTCGGCCAGGACGAGGTGGGCGAAAATGGGCCCCGGCTGGAAGCGCAGTGTGCGGGCGCCGCCGTCGGAAGTGTCCAGCACCATGCTGCCGACGATGTCGGCGGGCATGAGGTCCGGCGTGAACTGGATTCGCGAATATTTCAGATTGAGGGCGCGGGCCAGGGTGCGGAGCAGGGTAGTTTTGCCAAGTCCGGGCACGCCCTCCAGCAGGACGTGGCCGCCCGCAAGCAGGCAAACGAGCACACCCTCGACGACATCCTGCTGGCCGACGATAATCTTGGCGATTTCCTTGCGGACGCGATCCAGGCGCTCGACTGCCCCTTCCAGGCGGCTCTCGGCCTCCACAACTCCCATTGTACGCGGTCGGCACGCCGGCCTGGCTGCGGGAGTCGGGGCGGTCCGATGAAGGGGGCCGCGCGCCGGCGGGCGGGGGCCTTCAGGCGCTGCGGGCGCGTGAGGGCGCGATGCGAGCAGCCAGGGAGTCGGCCAGCCGAGCGAGGATGCTGATCATTTCCTCGAGGGCGCGCCGGGACTGGGTGTCGGACAGGCGCAGCGTAAGCCAGAACCATGTTTGGACCAGACGGAAGTCGGCCATGAGCATGCGGTCGACGAAGCGCACTGCCCGGCATTCGAGGTACCCGGCGTGATGGAGCAGGTAAGTCAGGAGGCGATAGTCGCGCCCCAGCTCTCTTCCCAGTGCGGCGAGTTCGTCCGGTTCCAGGCGTTCCTGGAGGCGCCTGCGAATCTCGAGGAACTTGAGGTTATTGGCTTGGCAGACCTGTTCGAGGCGGCCGCCGGCGGGAGCGGCCTTAAGTTCCGCAAGGACGTTGCGTCGGAACCAGTAGGCGAGAAAAAGCGCTCCGACCAGGCAGAGCGACAGCAGCTCTGTCCACAAGGGCGGGTACCAAGCCATGGACGTCATGGTACTCAGGCCGGGGTACTAGGGTATCACCAACCGGAATCGATGACAAGAGACAAATTGGCGCGAGGCTTGGTGGGGCGTTGGGGAATGGGAAACGAGGCGAAAGCCGGTGCGGTTCGCCGCGGTTGCGGCCGGGGCCGCTCGGAAGGTCGCCGTGGCTGTGCGGTTCAAAAAGCGATGCCCAGGCCCATGGAGACCTCGAGCATGTGGAGCATGCCTTTCTGATCGGGGAAGAAGTCTCCGAAGGGCTTGGCGGTGACGTAGTCGCGCAGGTCCAACCGCATCATCAGCAGGGGGCTGATACGGAACTTCAGGCCGGCGCCATAGTTGTAGCCGAACTTGGTGACGCCGTTGCCCGAGAAGACGCCGGTGCCGGGCGGATAGAAGGTGGCGAAATGGCCCCCGCCGGTGATGAAGGGCCGGAAAGCGCTGCCCTCCCGCGTGGCGTAGGCCAGGAAGTTATAGATGCCCTGGTGGACCGGCATGCCGACTTCCTGGGGCGGCGCCGTAGTCAGCTTGAACTTGCCGCGGTTGTAGGCGTAGCCGATTTCATGGCCGAAAAACTGGTAGTTGTTGAAGGTGAAGCGGAAGCCGAGCCGGAAGTTGGTTTCGCTTTTGTACTCGAGCAAGGCTCCGCCGAGGTCGCGCACCGTGCCGAGCACGTTGTTGCGCGAGGCGGCCCGGCCTCCGCTGATGGAGAGCTCTCCCAACTGAGCCGGGGCGGTGAGGGCGGCGGCCAGCCAAAGCACGCCCAGAATGGAGTTGCGCCTGATGATCATTTCTCCTCCCCTTCTTTGACCACAATGACATGAATTTCCCCCGGACCGTGAACGCCGCGGACGAGAATTTGCTCGATGTCGGCGGTCCGGCTGGGGCCGGTGATGAGCACGAGGGCGCTGGAGGCCTCGAGCGGACGCGGGACGAGGCTGAGCAACTCGTCGAGGCCGGTGATCAGTCGTGAAGCGGGCACGAGGGCCACGTGAGCGGGGGGCAGCAGGGATAAGAGGCGCGCCTGCTCGGGCGAGGCAAAAAGGGCGAGAGTGCCTGTGTCGGCGAGGGCGAAGTCAGCGCCGGTGATGCCGAAGTCGGCCGAGGCGCAGGTGCTGCGCAGCTCGGCGGCGTCGCGGAAGCGGCAGTGCACGCCCGGCAGGTTGAGGATGCCCCAGCTTTCAAGCAGGGGCGCGCGGGAGGCCACCGCCGGTCTGCCCTCGGTGATGGCGGCTACGTGCCGGCGCGCTTGGTCGGGGTCTGCGGCGAGCACAGGCTTGCCTCCCAGCTTTTGCAAGGCCGCGGCGAAGCGGCGCCAGCGCTCCTGGAAATCCCACTCCGGAATGCGCAAGCGCACCGGAGGCGGGGGTGAGAACTCAGTGGCCGCACTGTGGCCGAGAGCGGTGCGCACTTTGTGAAGGATGTGTTCGCGAGCGTTCATTCGCGTACTCTTGCCGTTCGCTGCCGCCACAGGGCGCGGAAACTCCGGCCGGGGAGCGGCAGATCGCGGTGATCGAGCCAGGCGCGCAAGGGGCCGGCGTTGAGCAGTGCCGGGGCTCGCCGCAGCCAGCTTGGTCCGGCTTCCTCGGAGGCGAGCAGTCCCGCCGCCAGGCTCAGCATTTCGTACAGACGCGGGTGGGTCATGACCCACGCCCAGATGCGAAAGGCGGTGCGCTCCCAGCGATTCCGGCTCTCGCGCGTGCGGGCCTTGACGATTTCTGCGCGGAGTTCGAGCAGCAAGCGGGGAATTTCGATCTTGACCGGACAAACCTCGGCGCAGGCGCCGCAAAGGCTGGAGGCGAAAGGCAGCCATGGGTCCTGCATGAGTCCCTGAAACTGTGGGGAGGCGATTTTTCCGATCGGTCCGGAGTAGACCCAGGGGTAGTTGTGCCCGCCGATGCGCCGGTAGACGGGGCAGTGGTTGGCGCAGGCTCCGCAGCGGATGCAGTAGAGAGTCTGACGCTTGTCACGGTCGGCCAGTACGCGGGTGCGGCCGTTATCCAACAAGACGACGTAAAATTGTTCGGGTCCGTCGTCTTCCCCCGGGCGTCGGGGTCCGGAAAGGATCGAAGTGTAGACGGTGAGCGGTTGTCCGGTGGCGCTGCGCCCCAGCAGCTTGAGGAAGACGGCGAGGTCCTGGGCACGGGGTATCAGTTTTTCGATGCCCGCCACGGCTACGTGGATCCGCGGTGCGCTGGTGGTCAGTCGGGCGTTGCCCTCGTTCTCCACCAGCACGACGGCGCCCGAGTCGGCGACGAGGAAGTTGGCGCCGGTGAGGCCGATGTCGGCGGCTAGGAACTTCTGCCGCAGGACGGTGCGGGCGATGCGGGTCTGGCGTTCGGGTTGGTCCTCGCGCGGCACGCCCAGCTTTCGGCTGAAGATCTCGCCGACCTCGTAGCGGGTTTTGTGCAGGGCGGGGGCCACGATGTGATAGGGCCGTTCATGGGCCAGTTGAATGATGTATTCGCCGAGGTCGGTCTCGACGACTTCGAAGTGGTGGGCTTCGAGCCGCTCGCGCAGGCCGATTTCCTCGGTGGTCATGGACTTGGACTTGACCAGCAGCCGTGCGCCGGAGCGGCGCGCCAGCCGGATGAGGAAGTCGGCGACCTCGGCGCCGTCCCGGGCCCAGACGACCTCGCCGCCGCGGGCGCGCACCTGCGCCTCGAACTGTTCGAGGTAGGCGTCGAGATTTTCCAGCGTGTGCTCCTTGATGCGGCGGGCCTGCTCGCGCAGCTGCTCGTAGTCGGGCAGGACTTCGGGCGCGACGACCTGACGGCGGTGCTCGATCAGCCGGCCGGTAGCGGCGTAGATGGCCTCTTGCAGGCGTGCGTTCTCGAGGGTTTCGCGGATGCGTTCAAGCGGCAGGTTCGTCATAAGGGGCTCACTGCCGGGCCAGCACTTCCGCCAGGTGGAGGGCGCCGATGGGGAGGCCGGCGCGGTTGAGCGCACCCTGAATCTGCATCAGGCAGCTCACGTCGATGGAGACGACGTAGTCGGCGCCGGTCTGGCGGATGGCTTCGATCTTGGTGCGCACCATGCCGGCGGAGATTTGGGGAAATTTGACGGAGAAAGTGCCGCCGAAGCCGCAGCACTCCTGGCCGGCGGGCATCTCGCGGAGCTGCAGCTCGCGGACCCTGGCCAGCAGGCGGCGGGGTCCCTCCCGGATGCCCAGCTCACGCAGGGCGTGGCAGGAGTCGTGGTAGGTCACGACGGCGGGCAGGCGTGCGCCCACGTCGTCGACGCGGGCCACCTCCAGCAGGAACTGGGAGAACTCCCAGACGCGCGGCTTGAGGCGGCGGACCTCGGCCAGCGCCTCCGGGTCCTTGCGGAACAGTTCCTCGTAATGGCGGGTGATCATCGAGGTGCAGGAGCCCGAAGGGACGACGATGTAGTCGGCGTGGGCGAAGACGGAAAGCCAGTGGCGGGCCACGCGGCGGGCCTCATCCCGGTAGCCGGTGTTGAAGGCGGGCTGCCCGCAGCAGGTTTGGGCTTCGGGAAATTCGACTCGGTACCCGAGTCTTTCGAGCACCTCGGCCATGGCGAGGCCTACACGGGGAAAGAACTGGTCTACCAGACAGGTGACGAAGAGCGAAACGCGCGCGGGCATGAAGCAGAAATTGTAACCCAGCGGCCGGGCGGGGTTCCTGGGCCACAGACGCGGGCAGCGCTCCATAAAGACGGGCGGACGGCCAGCCGATAGCAGGAATGTGGCGCGACGCGCGGATGAGCGGTGAGGGAGGCAGCCATCGGCGCGGCCAGAAAGAGAAGCCAGCATGCGCTTTGAGACGCGGCATTTCGGCACGATCGAGTACGAGCGGGATGCAATTTGTGAATTCCCGGCGGGTTTGCCAGGCTTTGAACAGGAACGCGAATTCCTGGCGCTGGAGCTGCCCCACACGCGTCCCATCGTGTTCCTGCAAAGCCTGAGGCGGGCCGAGCTTTGTTTCATCACGCTACCGGTGCAAAGCATCGAGCCGGGCTACCGGCTGCAGATGGCGCCGGAGGACTTGCGCCTGTTGGGGCTTCCAGAAGACCGCCAGCCGGAACTGGGGAGCGAGGTGCTCTGCCTGGCGATCGTGGCGGTGGCCGAAGGACAGGCGCCTACGGCGAACCTACTGGCTCCGGTGGTGATCAACCTGGCCAATCGCCGTGCGGTACAGGCCATCCAGAGCGATTCGGGCTATTCGTACCGTCACCCGCTGCCGGTGCCGGGCGAGGAGGAACCCACATGCTCATCGTGCGGCGCAGAGCGGGGCAGGCCATTCTGATTGGGGAGCAAGTCGAGGTGCATGTCCTCGAGATTCAGCAGGGCCGGGTGAAGCTCGGGGTGGTGGCGCCGCGCGAGGTTCCGGTTGTGCGTGCCGAGGTGAGGCTCACACGACAGTTGAACCTGGAGGCGGCAGGAGGAGTGACGCCGGAGAAGGCAGAGGAGCTGGCCCGGAAGCTGAAGGCGCGAGCGGGAGGAGGTCGGCAAGGGGTCGGAAGCCCGCGGCAGCAGAGTGGGGTAGAGAGCGATGGAGAGCCCGGTCCGGGCGCTTGAGCTGGCGCTCGAACACCATCAGGAGGGTCGCTGGGCGGAAGCCGAGCGGATCTACGGCGAGGTGCTGGCCTCGCACCCCGAACACCCGGACGCGTTGCACTTGCTGGGCGTGCTACGGGCCCAAACCGGAAACGCCCAGGCGGCCGCGGTTTTGATCGCGCGCGCCATCGAGCAGAATCCGCAGGCGCCGGCCTACCACAACAACCTGGGCAACGTGATGCAGGATCTGGGCAGGCTGGAGGAGAGCCTGCTCTGTTACGAGGAGGCGCTGCGGCTGGCGCCGGATTACTTCGAAGCGCTGGTGAACCGGGGCAACGCCTTGAACAAGCTGGATCGTTTTGCGGAGGCGCTCTCCTGCTATCTCGAGGCGCAGAGGCTGCGTCCGGAGGATGCCTCCGTGTACGTCAATCTGGGGCGCGCGCTGGTGGAAGAGGGTCTGCTGGAGGAGGGGTTGGCCTGCATTGCCGAAGCGCTACGGCTGGAACCGGAAAACGCGCAGGGGCACGCGGTGCGAGCGTTGGCGCTTTTGCTGAGGGGCGATTTGAGGCGCGGCTTCGCCGAGTACGAGTGGCGCTGGCGCCTGGAGTCGGGGCGGCGGCGCGCCTTCTCGCAGCCGCTCTGGGACGGGGCGCCGCTCGAGGGTCGCAGGATTCTTCTCCACGCCGAGCAAGGCCTGGGAGACACGATCCAGTTCCTGCGCTACGCGCCGCTGGTGGCGGCGCGGGGCGGACGCGTCATTGTGGAGTGTCAGCGCGGCCTGGTCGAGTTGGCGGCGACGGTCGAAGGTGTGGAGCAGGCGGTGGCGGCGTGCGACCCACTGCCGGAGTTCGATCTTCACGCGCCCCTGCTGAGTTTGGCGCGCATTGTCGACACGACTCTCGAGACGATTCCGGCACGCACGCCGTACCTGCGGGGGCCGGCAAGCGCCGAGCCGCCGTTGCCGGAGGAAGCCGCGCTGAGGGTGGGGCTGGCGTGGGCTGGGAACCCGGCCCATGCCAACGATAGGCGCCGTTCGCTCGATCTGGCGGCGCTGGGGCCGCTGGGCGGCGTGGAAGGGGTCGTTTTGCTGAGCCTGCAGAAGGGCCCGCGGGCCGAGCAGGCGGAGAAGCCGCCGGGGGGTCTGCGGTTGGTACGGCTTCCGGATCCCTGGAACGATCTGCCCTGGCTGGCTGCGGTCATCGAGCGGCTGGATCTGGTGATCACGGTGGACACCATGCATGCGCACCTGGCGGGCGCTTTGGGGCGTCCGGTGTGGGTCTTACTGCCGTTTGCTCCCGACTGGCGCTGGATGCTGGGGCGCGATGACAGCCCGTGGTACCCGACGATGCGGTTGTTCCGGCAGCCTGCGCGCGGCGCCTGGTCGGCGGTGATCGAGAGGGTGGCGAACGAACTGCGAGCCCGCGTGCGGGAGGCGCCATGGCGACGCTGAAAAGTGCGCTCGAGCTGCTGAGCGCAGGTCTGGAGCACCAGCGTGCGGGCAGGCTCGAGGAGGCGGCGCGGATTTACGAGGAGGTCCTGGCCTGCGAACCCGAGAACCCGGACGCTTTGCATCTGAAGGGCATGCTGTTTTATCAGCGGGGCGATTTCGAGCGGGCGGTGGAGTGGATCGGACGTGCGGTGAGGGCGTGTCCGGCGGCGCCGATGTTTCACAACAACCTGGGCACGGTGTTGATCGCGCTGGGACGACTCGAGCAGGCGTGCGCGTGCTACCGTCGGGCGCTCGAATTGGATTCCGGGTACGCCGAGGCGCACAGCAATTTGGGCAGCGTGCTCCAGCAGTTGGGCGAATTGGCGACCGCGCTCGAACACCACGAAACGGCGCTGCGGCTGGCGCCGGACCGAGCCGAGGCCTACAACAACTACGGCAACGCGCTGCGCGCGGCGGGTCGGTTGGAGCAGGCGCGCAAGGCCTTCGAGCGAGCCTTACAGTTGCGTCCGGATTACGCCGAGGCGTGGTTGAATCTCTCGAGCGTGCTGCGCGAGACGGATTGCACGGAGGAAGCCGAGCGGGCCTGTCGGCGGTCGCTCGAATGCAATCCGCAGCTTGCCGAGGCGCACGCCAACCTGAGCGCGGTGCTGCTGGCCGAGAGGCGATTCAAGGAAGCCGAAGAGGCGGCGAGGCGGGCGATTCGCTTGAAGCCGCAGTTGGCGGAAGCGCACGCCAACCTGGCTGCAGCGCTGATCGAGCAGAGGCGTTTCGGGGAGGCCGCCGTGCCGTGCCAGCAGGCTCTGCGGCTGAATCCAGCCCTGCCCGAGGCGCATGCCAACATGGGTGACGTTTTGGCGTGGCGGGCACGAGACGAGGAGGCGCTGGCCTGCTACGAGGCGGCTTTGAGGCTTCGGCCCGACTCGGCGGAGTTCTGGAACAAGCGCGGCTTCGCGCTCGAGCAGTTGGGCCGCTGGGAGGAGGCGCTGGAGTGCTTCGAGCAGGCGGTGCGGCGCAAGCCCGATTTTGCCGAGGCGCGGACGAACCGGGCGATGGCCTGGCTGCGGCGCGGGGATTTCGTGCGGGGTTTTGCCGAGTACGAGTGGCGCTTTCGCCGCAAGGACTTCGGTACGGCGGCGCAGCGCGAGCCGCGCTGGCGGGGTGAGCCGCTCGAGGGCCGCACCATCCTGATCCATGCCGAACAGGGTCTGGGCGACACCATCCAGTTCATGCGCTATCTGCCGTTGGTCGAGCAGCGGGGCGGGCGCGTGAAGTTCAACTGTCAGCCGCGCCTGCGACCGCTGGCGGCGGCGCGGTGGACGGCCGAGCCGCAGGAGCGGGCCGAGCTGCATGCGTCGTTGCTGAGTCTCCCTCACTTGCTGGGCACAACGGCGGAGACCATACCCGCGGCGGTTCCGTATCTCGAGGTGGCAAGCGCTCACGTCGAGCGCTGGAGGCAAAGGCTGGGCGGCGGGGGCAGCCTGAAGGTGGGCCTGGTGTGGGCGGGCAATCCCCGGCATCCGCAGGATCGTCGGCGGTCGGTGCCGCCGGAGCTGCTGGCGGCGCTGGGCGGATTGGGAGACGTGCGATTTTTCAGCCTTCAGCGCGGTTGGCGCGCGCGGATCCCGGGTCTGGAGTTGGAGGAGCTGGAGGAGGAGACGGGAACGGTGCTGGACACGGCGGCCGCGATCCTGAACCTGGATCTGGTGATTTCTGTGGACACCATGGCGGCTCACCTCGCCGGGGCGTTGGGCCGCCGCGTCTGGCTGCTTCTCAGCTTTTGTCCGGATTGGCGTTGGATGCTGGAGCGCGAGGATACGCCGTGGTATCCGACCATGCGACTATTTCGCCAGCGCCGTCCCGGCGACTGGCGGGAGGTGATCGCGCGCGTCGCGGAGGCGTTGCGTGCGTGGCCGGGGTGAGAGCGCGCCGCCCGGGCTGCCCTGGGCGGTTGCGTTCCAAGAGGGCGTAGCGTGGGCGGCCAAGGGGGTGCTGGACCGTGCGGCGGCGTGCTTCGAGCTGGCGGTGAGGCGGAATCCTGCGGTGGCGGAGGCCTGGCGGAATCTGGGCTGCGTTCAGGTGCGACGGGGCCGGTTCAAGGAGGCTGAGGGGCCTTTGCGCCGAGCCATCGCTTTGAGGCCCGGGTTCGCTGAGGCGCACAACGATTTGGGCTGTGCTTTGCGCTCGCAGGGCAGGCTCGAGGAGGCGCTGTCCTGCTTTTCGCGCGCGATCGAACTGGATCCCGGCTTTGCTGAGGCGTATTTCAACCTCGCGCAGAGCCTGAACCAAACGGGCCGGACTGAGGAGGCGGCCCGCGCCTGTCTTGCGGCCGTGGAGCTGCGGCCGGACTGGGCGGAGGCGCTGGCGCTGACGGCGTGCCTGTCGGCGGCCCTGAGGCGTTACGGGGAGGCGGCCGAGTACGCCCGACGGGCGCTGGCTCTCAAGCCCGAGATGCCCGAGGCGCACAATGCGCTGGGGCTGGGGCTCGAAGCCTTCGGGGAGCTGGAGGCGGCCGTGGCCTGCTACGAAGCCGCGCTGGGGCTCAGTCCGACTTTTGCGGCGGCGTGGAACAATCTGGGCAACGTGCGGGTTCGTCAGGGGCGACTGGGTGATGCCGCGCGGGCTTACCGGCGTGCGCTGGGGGTCCGGCCCGACTACGCGATCGCCTGGAACAACCTGGCACACGCGTTGGAAAAGCAGGGGGCGGTGGAGGAGGCCATCTGCTGCTATCGGCGGGCGCTCGAGCTCGAGCCGGGCTTTGCGTCGGCGCATTCGAACCTGCTGCTAGCCCTGCATTACGCTCCGGCGCTAGACCGCGAAGAGATCTACGCGGAGCACCGGCGCTGGGCGGCGCGGCACGCGCCGCCGCGGATGGAGGTGGGGCCGCGCGAGACCGATCCGGAGCGGCCGTTGCGAGTCGGGTATCTGTCGCCTGATTTCCGGGCGCACGCGGTGGCGTTTTTCATTGAGCCGGTGTTGGCCTTTCACGACCGCAGTCGTTTCCGCGTGGTGTGTTACTCGAACGTGGTTTGCGGCGACGCGACCACGGCGCGGCTGAGGGCGCTGGCGGACGAGTGGGTGGAGATCCACGAGCTTGCCGACGAGACCGCGGCCGAACGGATCCGGGCCGACGGCATCGACATCCTGGTCGATCTAGCGGGTCACACGGCGAACGGGCGGATGGGCGTCGTGGCGCGGAAGGCGGCTCCGGTGGTGGTGAGTTGGCTGGGGTACCCCGACACGACGGGCCTCGAGACCGTGGATTACCGCCTCACGGACGAAGCCGCGGATCCGCCGGGGGAGGCCGAGCGATTCTACACGGAAGAGCTGGTGAGGGTCCCGGCGCCCTTCCTGTGTTACCGGCCGCCGGCGGAAGCGCCCGAGGTCGCGCCGCTGCCCGCAGCGCGGCGCGGCTTCGTCACCTTCGGGGCATTCCACAACCTGGCCAAGATCAACCTGCGAGTGGCGGCGTGCTGGGCGGCGATCCTGGGGCGTGCCGCCGGCGCCCGGCTGCTTGTGAAGTCGGCGGCGCTGAGCGATGCGGGTGCGCGGGAACGGCTGGCGCGGCTGCTGGCGGAGGCGGGCGTGCCGCTGGAGCGCGTTGAGATGCGCGGTCACGTCGCGGGGCTGCGGGATCACTTGGGCTGTTACGCCGAGGTGGACATAGCGCTGGATAGCTTTCCCTACGCGGGCACGACGACGACGTGCGAAGCGTTGTGGATGGGCGTGCCCGTGGTCACGCTGGTGGGGCGGGCGCACGTATCGCGCACCGGATTGAGCATTCTGCGGGCCGTGGGCTTGCAGGAGCTGGCCGTCACGTCGGAAAGCGGCTACGTCGAGAGTGCGATTTCGCTCGCGGGGGACATCCGGGGGCTGGAGGCGCTGCGGGCGGGGATGCGCGCGCGTCTAGAAGCCTCGCGGCTGTTGCGAGGGGAGGAGTTCGTGCGGGATCTGGAGGAGGCTTATCGACAGATGTGGAGGCGGGTGTGCGCTCGGGGCGGATAAGGGGTCCCGGCCCGGCGGACGGGATCGAAGAGGCGATCAGCCGGAGCGCGCATTTGAACGAGCGGGGTTGCTTCGAGGAGTCCGCGGAGTTGTGCCGCCGTGCGCTGGAGCGGGCGCCGGGGCGGGCCGAGCTGCTGAACAATCTGGGGGTGGCGTTGGCTGGGCTGAGGCGGTGGGAGGAAGCGGCCGCATCGTTCCGCAAGGCGCTGGAGAGTCGCCGCGACTTCGGACCCGCGCTGAACAATCTGGCGGCGGTGCTGTTCATGTTGGGTGAAGGCGAGCGGGCCGCGGCCATGCTCGAGCGAGCGCTGGCGGGGACGGAGCGGCAGGCCGAGCCCCACACGAACCTGGCCACGCTGTTGTGGCGAGCGGGGCGCTGGTCGGAAGCGCGCCGCCATCTGGAGGAGGGGCTTCGTTTGAATCCGGGTTGTGCGGAGGCCTGGGAAGGCATGGCCGTGCTGAAACGCGATGCCGGAGACGCGGAGGGGGCGGTGGCGTGTTTTCGGAAGGCGCTGGAGTTGAAGCCGGATTCGATGCGCGCGGCTTCCGGCCTGCTATTGACCCTGAACTATCTGCCCGACGCCGACCCGCTGGAGGTCTACCGGGAGCACCGCGCCTGGGCACGGCGTTTTGCAGACCCGCTGGCGCCGCGCGGCGCGCGATATCTCAGCCAGCCGAGCCAGGATCGCCCGCTGCACGTCGCCTATCTGTCGCCGGACTTCAAGCGTCACCCGGTGATGAGCTTTCTGCGGGGGGTTCTGGAGGCGCACGACCGCGAGCGTTTCCGCATCAGTTGCTACGCCTCGGTGTTGCGCCCCGACCAGATTACGGCGGAGTTGAGGGCGCTGGGAGACGGGTGGCGGGACATTTCTCAGCGGCCGGACGAGGAAGTCGCGCGGATGATCCGAGCCGACGGAGTGGACATTCTGGTGGAATTGGCCGGGCACACCCCGAACCACCGTCTGCTGGTGACGGCGCGGAAGCCGGCGCCGGTTCAGGTGACGTGGTTGGGATACCCGAACACGACGGGATTGAGGACGATCGATTACCGTCTGAGCGACGCGCTGGCCGATCCGCCGGGGATGACGGATCATCTGCACAGCGAACGTCTCTGGCGGCTGCCGGGAGGTTTCAGCTGCTGGAGGCCGCCGGTTGCAGCGCCCGAAGCGGGGCCCCTGCCGGCGTCCGCGCGAGGCCGGATCACGTTCGGCTCGTTCAATTACTTGGGGAAGATCACTCCGCGCGTGGTGGAGGTATGGGCCGAAATCCTGCGGCGGGTAGCGGGGTCGCGCCTGATGCTCAAATGCAGCGGCCTCGAGGACCGGGAGCTGCGGGAGCGCACGGCGGCGCGCTTTCGAAGGTGGGGCGTCAGCGCCGAGCGGCTGGAGCTGCTGAGTCTGGTTCCGGACGAGGCAGGCCACTACGGGCTCTACCGGCAGTTGGACATCGCGCTGGATCCGTTTCCTTACAACGGCACGACGACGACGTGCGACGCGCTCTGGATGGGCGTGCCGGTGGTGACGCTGGCCGGACGCACGCACGCGGCCCGCGTGGGTGTGACCCTGCTCGCGCAGGCGGGTCTTGAAGAGCTAATAGCGAGCGATGAAGAGGGCTACGTGCGGACTGCAGTGGAGCTGGCAGGCGATCTGGAGCGTCTCGGGTCTCTCCGGCAGCAACTGCGCGAGCGCCTCAGGCGCTCGGCTTTGCTCGATGCGGCGGGTTTCACGCGGCGGTTGGAGGAGGCGTACCGGCAGATGTGGCGGGAGTGGATGGAACGCCACGGGTAAAGCCCCGCGCGGTCGGAGCGCGGGCACGCCGAACTGCTTTTGAGGGACTGAAGGGGGCACGAGGAGTTAAGAGCGGCGCACTGGCGACGGTCTGGAGTTCACCGGGCGGCGAGCCGATAGTAGTAGGGGCAGGAGGGACGCCTGGGTCTAGGCAAGGCGGAGGCGCGCGGAGCTGGGGAGAACGACGGATGAGCGCGGGCCTTTCGATCGTGTTGATGGGACGCAAGCAAAGGGCGGCTGAAGCATTGGAGTACCTGTTGGCGAGGGGACACCGGGTCCAGTTCGTGGTCAGCTCGGAGCAGGGCGAGGACAGGCCGCTCGAGGCGGCGGCGCGCCGTAACCGTGTTGCCGTGCTCGACGATGAGGAGGCCAACGCGGCGTTGAGTCGCCTGTCGCGACCTTGTGATGTGGTGCTTTCGTATCTGCACCGCCGCAAAATCCGCCCCGCGCTGATGGAGGCGCCGCGGGTGGGCTGTTTCAACTTTCATCCCGCGCCGCTGCCGGAGCTGCGCGGGGTGGGCGGATACAACTTCGCCATTCTGGAGAACCACAGCCAATACGGGGTCTCGGTGCACTGGGTGGCGGTGGAGATCGATACCGGGGATCTGGTGTGGGTGCGGCGTTTCCCGATCGAGCCGCGCCGGGAGACGGCGTGGTCGCTGGAGCGCAGGGCACAGGCGGCGTTGTGGGAGCTGTTCGTGGAATTCGTGGATCTGCTGGAACGCGGCGGGCCGATTCCGCGGTTGCCGCAGGGCGAAGGGCGTTATATTTCGCGGCGGCAGATGCTGGCGGCGATGCGCATCGAGCGGGACGATCCGCCGGAGTTGGTGGATCGCAAGGCGCGCGCGTTCTGGTTCCCGCCGCACGGGGGCGCATACATCGAGCGGGACGGACGGCGTTTCACGGTGGCCCCGGAGCTGGGACTCGAACAGGCGGCGGAAGCCGCGGCGGCGAAGGGGAGGCGGTCATGATCGCCTTCGCGCGGCCGGATCTGAGCGAGCTCGAGGAGCGGTACCTGCTCGAAGCTTTCCGCAGCGGTTGGATCTCATCGACGGGGGCGTTCGTGGAGCGGTTCGAGCGGGAGTTCGCGGCCTTCGCGGGGACGCGGGCGGCGATCAGCGTGGGCAACGGCACCGTGGCGTTGCATCTGGCCTTGCTTGCGCTGGACGTGCGCCCTGGTGACGAAGTGCTGGTTCCGGCGCTGACGTACGTGGCTACGGCGAACGCGGTGCGATACGTGGGCGCCGAGCCGGTTTTCGTGGATGTTGATCCGGAGACCTGGTGTCTGGACGCGCGGTTGATCGAATCCGCCGTCAGTCGCCGGACGCGCGGCATCATCGCGGTGCATCTTTACGGCCATCCGGCGGACATGGACGCCATTGAGCGCGTGGCGGCGGCGCACGGGTTGTGGGTGATCGAAGACGCGGCGCAGGCGCACGGGGCGCGCTACAAGGGCAGGCCGGCGGGAAGCCTGGCGCGCGCGGGGACGTTCTCCTTTTACGGCAACAAGATTTTCAGTTGCGGGGAGGGCGGTGCGGTCACGGTGGACGATCCGCAACTGGAGGCGCGCATGCGCCTGCTCCGAGGGCAGGGCATGGATCCGCAGCGGCGCTACTGGTTTCCGGTGATGGGCTACAACTTCAGGCTGACCAATCTGGCCTGCGCCATCCTGTGTGCGCAACTGGAGCGTAAGCAAGAGATCCTGACGAGACGCAAGCGGATCTTCGGGTGGTATCGCGAGCTGCTGGGGGATGTGGCGGGCATCGGCCTGCCGCCGGCGGCTTTGTGGGCGGAGCCCGCGCCGTGGGTCTTTTCGATCACGGTAAACGAGGGGGTATTCGGCTGCACGCGGGACGAGTTGGCCGCGAAGCTGTCGGCGGAGGGCATCGAGACGCGGCCGTTCTTTGTTCCGCTGCACAGGTTGCCGTTTTACCGGCGGGAGTCGGCGGCGCGGGGCGACTGTTTGCCGGTGAGCGAAAGGCTGGCGCGTCGAGGTTTAAGTCTGCCGGTGCACGACGGGATCGGTCCGGGGGAGGTGGAAGCCGTTGCGCGGGCGATCCGTTCGAGCGCACGCGCTGTCAGGCGGCTGGTCCTGGCGGGAGCGGGGAAAGATGAGGCCCTTGCGCATCGCGGTTGACGCGCGGCCGGCTGGGGACTTGCGGTGCGGCGGCGTGGAAACGTTCGTTTTGGGCCTGGCGCGAGGATTTTCCCGGTTGGAGGACGGCGACGAGGAATACCTGTTTTTGACCACGCGCGGAGTGGACGGGTGGTTGCGGCCGCATCTATCCGGTCCCTGTCGCATTCTGGAAGGTCCCGCCGCACCATGGCCGGCGGTGCACTGGCTGGACGTGCGGATTGAGCGCGAGGGATTCCAGGGCGCGGGCGGGACGGCGTGGGAGAAAGTGCGCACGCTGCCGCCGCGGGTCCGGGTGCCGCTGGCTCTGAGCGAAGGGACCGTCGAGCGCGCGGGCGTGAGTCTGGTGCATTTCACGTATCAGGAGGCCTTTCTGACCGGGGTGCCGAGCATCTATCAGCCTCATGACCTGCAGCACCTGCATCTGCCGGAGTACTTCGAGGCGGGCCAGATCCTCTACCGCGAGCTCACCTACCGAGCCTTTTGTCGCCAGGCGCGCATGGTGGCGGTGGGTTCGAGTTGGATTCGGGACGATCTGTGCGGGCAGTACGGCCTTTCGAGAGAGAAGGTGTGGGTGGTGCCGGGAGCGCCGGCCATCGAAGCAGCGGAGCCGCCCACGGCGGAGGAGCAGGCGGCGGTGCGGGCCCGGTACGAGCTGCCGGCCGAGTTTCTGTTGTATCCCGCGCAGACGTGGCCGCACAAGAATCATTTGGGATTGCTGGAGGCGCTGGCGCTAGTGCGCGATCGCTGGGGACTGCGAGTGCCGCTGGTCTCGACGGGGCACAGGAACGAGTTTTACGCGCGGATCGCGCAGCGTGGGGCGGAGCTTGGTCTGGAGGGGCAAGTGCGGTTTTTGGGCGTGGTGGGGGTGCGCGAGTTGGCCTGCCTGTACCGGCTGAGCCGGGCGGTAGCGATCCCGACGAAGTTCGAGGCAGTCAGTTTCCCGATGTGGGAGGCATTTCTGGCCGGTGTGCCTGTGGCCTGTTCGCGAGTGACATCGCTGCCGGCGCAGGCGGGCGATGCGGCGCTGCTGTTCGATCCGGACGACGTGGAGGAGATGGGGGAGGCGATCAGGCGGTTGTGGACGGAGGCGGAGCTGCGCGCCGAGCTAGCGGAGCGGGGACGGCGGCGGGTGGCCGGCTTCAGTTGGGAGCGGACTGCGCGGAGATTCCGGGCGCATTACCGGAGGCTGGCGGGCAGGAGACTGGAAGCGGAGGACGAGCGGTTGTTGAGGGAGCCGGCGCCGTTGTGACGAAAAAGGTTCAAGGCCAGGGCAAGGCGGCCGATAAGGCGGGTGAGGCCGCGCCCCGGGTATCCGAACCCAAGGAGAACCCGGGCCCGGCAGGAGGCCGGGAAGCGCGGCGGAACAGGATGTGAAGAAATGTTTTCCGTCGTAACCAACGTCAACTCGCTCATCGCCCAGGAAAACCTCCGGGTGAACAATGAATTCCAGAGCCGGACGATCCAGCGATTGACGTCCGGCTATCGCATCAACGCCTCCGGCGATGACGCGGCGGGCTTGGCGGTGGCCAACAAGTACCGCAGCGACATAGCCGAGCTGGTGCAGGGCGTGCGCAACGCCAACGACGGCATCAGCGCGTTGCAAATCATCGACGGCGGCTTGAACAATATTGCGAAGATTTTGGACCGGCTGAAGACGCTGGCCACGCAGTCGGCCTCGAGCACGTTCACGGGCAGCCGGGTGACGCTGAACACCGAGTACCAGGCGTTGCTGGCGGAAATCAACCGGCAGGCGTCGAACATCGGACTGGTGGAAGGCGGAACCTACAACACCACGCTTCAGGTCTACATCGGCGGCGGGTCAAACCAGGCCAACGCGAAGGTGACGGTAGACCTGAGCGGGCCGTTGAACCGCGTGGACGCCACGAGCCTGGGGATCGGAGCCACCAGTGTGGCGGCGGGCGGAACCACGTTGGGCAACGTGGATCTGAACAGCACTACGACGTTTCTGGCAGGCGGCACTCAGACCTTCACCTTCAACCTTTACGATCCGACACTGGGGCAGACGGGCTCGGTGACCGTGACCGTGACCGGCGGCGCCAGCGGCATCACGGGATCGGCCGCGCTGACCCAGTTGAACAACGCGCTGGCCAGCTACGGCATTTCGGCGACGACGGACGCCAACGGGTACCTGGCCTTTGGCGGCACGCGGGCGTTCGTGGTGACGGCGGGGACGGCCTCGGCGGGCAACGCCCTGGCCGCCGGCGGCACGGCCAGCGACAACGAAGGCGTGTACCGGCTGGCCTCGACAAGCTTCACGGCCGTCGCTTCCTCCGCGCAAACGGAGGTGCTGGTCTTCCAGAACGCCAGCGGGTCGGTTGCGGTGACGCTGGACAACACCACGGGCGCCTCGGTGGCGGCGGCAGTCGCTGCGATCAACGCGCAGACGGCGGCGTTGGGGATCTACGCGTTGCCCGGCGAGAGCTCAGGCCAGATCACCATCCAGAGCGCCAGCGACTTCAGCATCGTGGTGACGCAGGATGGGAGCACGAGCACCGGTCTGGCAGCGGGCACGGGACCGTTGACCGTCTCGGATCCCTCGACCAACGCCACCACGACGGCGAACGCACTGGCGGCGCTGTCGGCGATCACGACGGCGATCGCCAACCTGGGGCTTGTCCAGGGGCGTGTGGGTACCGGTCAGAACAAACTCCAGTACGCCATCCAACTGGCGCAATCCCAGATCGCCAGCTACTCGGCTGCCGAATCGCGGTTGCGCGACGCGGACATGGCGGCGGAGGCGGCCAACCTAACCAAGGCGCAGGTGATGCAGCAGGCCTCGTTGGCGGCGATGGCGCAAGCCAACGCAGCGCCGCAGGCCGTGTTGGCCCTGTTGCGCGGATAGTGAGAGCCGGGAGCCGGGTCGCGCGAGCCGCGGGCCCGGCTCTTTCTTTATTCCCGGTTTCGAGCAGGTAAGAGCGCATGCCTGAAAGCACGCTGTTTACGGGCGCCAGCCGCTACGCGGCCGATTTTCAGGGGGTGGTGGACCGCGCGGTAGCGATCGCCTCACTGCCGCTCAGGCAACTCCGAAGCACCCGGAACACACTGCAGGAGCAGTCGTCCGCCCTGAGGAAGCTGCGCGATGCCTTTCAGTCGCTCAAGAGCGCGCTGGAGGGCCTGCAGACCGTTCGGGGCACGGGCGCTTTGACCACGGCGGTGTCCAACGGCGCCGTGCTGAGCGCCAGCGCGGGCTCGGGGGCGATGCCGGGCGTCTGGAGCGTCGAGGTCACCAGCCTCGGCACGTGGACGAGCACGCTGAGCAAGGACACGCTGACAAGAGTAAGCGATCCCGCCAGCGAGAACATCAGCGGGGCGAGCCAGTTCACGCTCAGGGTCAACGACGAGACAGCTGTCATCAGGCCCGCAGCCGGTACGCTGACCGCCTTGGTGGAGGCTATCAATCGGGCAGGTCTGGACGTGGAGGCTTCCATTGTCAACGTCGGCAGCACGGGCGCGCCGGACTATCGGCTGGCGGTGCGGAGCACCAAGCTGGCGGCCATGAGCATCCAGCTCGAGGACGACTCGCGTGAGCTTCTCGAGACGCTGGCCACGGGCGAGCCGGCGAGCTACAAGGTCAACGGCATGGCCGCAGCGATCGAGAGTGAGAGCCGCACGGTGACGCTGGCGCCGGGCCTGACGGTGACTCTGCTCGGCCGGAGCGATCCCGGGGTTGCCACAACCGTGACTGTTTCGCGCTCCAGTTCGGCACTCAACAGCGTCCTTAGCGGATTCGTCTCGGCCTACAACGCGGCCCTGGATGCACTGGACGCGCACCGGGGGGAAGCGGGTGGAGCGCTGGCCGGGCAAAGCATTGTCCGAACGCTGAGCGAGGCGTTGCGCGAGGCGACGCGCTACGAGGCCGCAAGCGGTCACCTGCGCACGATCACCGACCTGGGTTTACGATTCGACGACAAGGGGAAGCTTTCCCTCGACGGGGCTGCGTTGGAAAGCGCCGTTGCAGGCGGCTGGCAGCATCTGTTCGATTTCCTGGGTGAAGGTTCGGGGGCGGGTTTTCTGGCGTGGGCCCGCGGCGTCATGGATGCGCTGCTCGACGCCGAGGACGGGATGGTTTCGTTGGTGGCCAAGAGCCTGCAGAACGAGATTGCCGCGCAGGACCGGCGCATCGCGGCCGAGGAGGAGCGGGTGGAACGGATGCGCGAAGACCTGCTGGCGCGCATGGCGGCGGCCGACGCGATGATCGCGGCGATGGAGCAGCAGGCGCTCTACATCAGGAACCTGTTCGAGTCCATGCGAATCGCGGCACGGATGTACACCTCATGAAGGAGTCGTTGCGGGAAGCCTTATGTAGACTGAAGGCCGGACTGGCGGCGGGCGAGTACGACCGTGCGCGGGCAGCGCTCGAGGAGCTGATCGAAGCGGCCAGGAGTCTGGCCCAGGCCGGCCAATTGGACGAAGATCTGGTCTGCGAGGTAGGGGCTGAATTGGAGCGGGGCAGGCGAGTTGTGCTGGCGGCGCGCGCTCACGATGCGGCGCGTCTGGCACGGTTGCGCAGGTTGCCCGCAGATTACGCGGAGGGCGGAGGGCCGGGGGGAGCGCTCCGCCTCGACGCCTGAGCGGGAGCGCGCGTCAGGCGGCGGGTGGGAGAGCAACTGAGGCTGGTGCGGAAGGAGCCCAGTCGGAGGCGAAGGCTCGAGGGGGGTGCATCGTTTTGCGCGTCCCGTGTGGCGCCGAGAGGCGCCTCGGGCGGAACGGAAAACGACGGAGGCAGCCTACGGGAGCGCGATCTTGCCGGCTTCGAAGAACAGGCTCCCAGCCTCGAACGCCCGCGGAGCAGGTAGGCGCGGAGGTCGGTTCCCGTGCGCCGCCCGATCAACGCTTGTTCTCACGGACGTAGCGGCACGGCGTAACGGCGTACGTATTCATCGATCGCCGAGGGTTGGGGGCCTATGTAGTGGTAGGCTTCGGCGTACTCGAGGCCGTAGCGCCGACCGAGCTCGCGGTCGCGCGCGAGCACGAACTCCTTTATGTAGCGGCGGCCGGCGGTCGCGTCGTGGTCGCCCAGCAGCGGCAGGCGCAATCCCTTTTCGGCCAGGCTGCGACGCAGTCGGGCGCCGGCATCGCCGGCGGGTCCCTGAGCGCGATTGAGCAAGTTCACTTCCACTTTTCGATCCATGACGGGAGCGATATCCACGAGACGATTGACGAGCTGGGGCCCGCGTGCGTAGTAATAGCGTTCGCGGACTGCGTGAGGCTCAAGGCCGGCGGCAAAGTGCTCGGGGTAATCCTTGCTCATGCCCGCCATCCAGCAGGCGGCCTCGACGCACTGAGCGGTTACGTAGTGATCCGGGTTTTCCTCGTAGGGGCACCAGGGATCGAAGCAGACGACCGTATCGACCTTCAGCAGGCGGAAAAGGAAGATCAGTCGACAGCGCAGCTCGGGTTTCGAGATGCCGTCCATTTGGTGATTGCCGTAGTTCAGGTCGAAGACCTGCTTAAGGCCGAGCGCACGGGCCACCTCGAGGTTATCCCGCTCGTTGGCCAGCACGCCCTCACCGATTCCGCCGGGGCCGGTCATATCGTCGTTGGTGGTACGTATCAGGTAGCCGGTGTAGCCTTCGTCCACGAGCTTGAGCACCAGGCCCGCGGCAAAGAGCGGGATGTCGTCGGCGTGGGGTTGGATCGCCGCCAGCACCTTGCCTGCGTGGGGCTTGCCGGGTTGCGGCCGTTCGATGTACACATCGCCCGCGGGCGGAAGCTGGAGCGAGAGCGCTGCTGCGCCCAGAAAGTCGCGTCTGCGCATGATGAGCCTCCTTGCGTTGCCGCCATTATAGGCAGGGGGCGACGGAGGAGAAGAAGCGCAGCTCGCACTCCATGGCGTAACGGTAGAGAAAGCGTATCTCGGGGGTGTCGGAAGCGTAGGCGTCGAGCAAGGATTCGATGCGGGAGGCCAGACGCTGGAACTCCGGGCTCGAGTAGGTGAGAATCCAGTTCCGATAGGGGTTGTCGGGGGCAGGAGGCGCCAGTTGTTCGCCGAGCCAGGCGTAGAGGCGCATGCACGGAGTCATCGCGGCGAGGATCTCACCCAAGGCGCCCGACCAGGCGGTGGCCAGCAGGAAGTCGGTGTAGGCCAGGCAGGCGGGATTGGGGCGCACGGTTGCGAGCGCGAGGCCTTTCTGCTCGGCATGGCGGAGGTGCATCTCGAGCTCTTCGAGCGCGCCACCTGCGAGCTGGTGCAGCAGGCGGGCGTCCTCGAGATCGTCACAACGCGCCAGGGCGAGGGCATACGCTTTCAGGAACGCGCGGAGGTAGAAGGCATCCTGGCCGACGTACTCGTCGTAGTCGCGCGGATCGAGGGTCCCGGCGGCGAGCGCCTTCAGGAAGGGGTGATGCAGGCAGGCCTGGGCGAGATCACGGCAGGAATCCCAGAGGGTCTGATGGAGCATGAGTCATCCCTCCCAGGCCATTTGCCAGAAATCGCGTTCGTAACGGAGGACCTGCTCGAAGGCCGGCTGCGCCTCGGGGTGGGTGTAGCGGGAAGCCAGGGCGGCGAGACGGTCGACGTAGGCGGAGAAGGCGGGGTTGGACCAACGCTGGATGAACTCGGCGTACGGCCCGGTGGGAGCGAGAGCGCTCCAGGCGGCAAGGTAGGAAACCTCGACGCCGAACAGGATCGCCGCCAGCACCGGCCAGGGCTGAGTGTAAGCGTTGCGCATGAGGAAGTCCAGGTAGGCGCGGCAGACGGGATGCGGCGGGCCGGAAAGGGCGATGTCGCGGCGGTCGGCGTGAGTTTCGAACCACTGGAGTTCGTTGTCGAGCGCGAGGAGGCCGTCGATGAGGACACGGTGGGCGTCGCGGGGGGCTTTGGCGAGGGCGATGGCCTGAAAGGCGACCAGTCCCCGGGCGAACAGGTAGTCCTGCGCCAGCCAGCGGCGGAAGGCGACTTCCGGCAGCGTGCCAGCTTGAGCGGCGTCGAGGAAGGGCGAGCGGGTCGCCTGCTGCCAGAGCGCGCCGGCGGCGGCGATCAGGGGCGATTCCGACCAAGGCGTTGAGGGCATAGCACACTCGCGAAAGCGAGGACTCGGGGGGACCCGCGTCCGGTTGCCTGAGAAGATTTTCGCACGAGCCGGAGGGTGTGAACGTCGGCGGTGACGCGCGGAGGCACTAAACGGCGGATGGGCCAACTCGTTGAAGAGGGGCGCGTTGCTGGGCTTGCGTCCACGGTCTGAGCAGGTCCGAGCCGTGGCCGCTGCACTAGACTGTGGCCGGTAGTTCCCGAACTGGCGCAGCCCCGGCCCAGGGCACGGCGTACGCTTTTCCAAAACGACGGCAAAGCAGACGGCGCGCAACAGGGAGAAAGTCGACGGGGGTTTGGGCCGGGGCCTTTTTCGGAGGCTCAGAAATCGTTATGCGAGCGGCTTTGGGCATGTTGGCGGCAGCGACGCTGTGGGCGGCGCCTCCGCTGACGACGATTCAGGACGTGCTTTACAAGGCGGACGGCACGTTATTTAACGGACTTGTTTTCATCGAGTGGCGCGGTTTCGAGGCCTCGGACCGCTCTTACATCGCCACCCATCAGTTGAGCGTGAGGATCATAAACGGCGTGCTGCACGTCCGCCTGGTTCCCACCACCACGGCGACGCCTCCCACGACGTACCGCGTCCGTTACAACAGCGATGGCAAAATCCAGTTCGAAGAGATCTGGGCGGTGCCGCCGAGCGCGACGCCTTTGCGGGTCAGGGACGTTCGGGTGGCGGGGCCGTCGTCACCGGCGCCGCAGGAGCAAGTCATCCAGATCACGGACGTGGCGGGGCTGTCGGCGGCGCTCGAGCAGCGGCCGGTGAAAGCCTCGGGGTTCGCGCCCGGGCGAGCGGTTTTCATCAACTCGGGCGGCGAGCTGGAGTCCGTTGGGGGAAACCCGGAGGATTGCGTGCGTGTGGACGGGACGTCGGGGCCCTGCGGCGTAGGGGGCGGCGCGGGCGCGAACTTTGTGGATGCGGAAACGCCGGCGGGTCTGCTCAACGGCACGAACGCGGTTTTCACGTTGGCGAATGCGCCGTCGCCGGCATCCTCGCTGGAGCTTTACCGAAACGGCCTTCTGCTGAGGCAGGGGCTCGATTACACGCTCGAGGGCAACGTGATCACGTTCGTCAGCGGGGCGATTCCGCAGCCGGGCGACGTGTTGACGGCCTCTTATCGGCTGCCGGGCGATGGTACGGGAGAGCACGCGTTGCTGAGCGCCGCGCACTCGGACACCACGCCGGGGGCGCCGCAGCGCGGGGATCTGATCGTGGGGCTGGGGACCTCGCCGACCACCTGGTCGAGGCTGCCGCTGGGACCTGCGAACCGCTGCCTGATCTCGAACGGGCAGGACGTGGTCTGGAACGCGTGCCTGTTCACGAACTTTCCCGCGGGTTCGGTGCCGTTCGTGGACGGAGAGGGCAACCTGGCGCAGAACCAGGCGCGGCTGCACTGGGACAATCAGAACCGGCGGCTTTCCGTGGGCAACAACGCGAGCGCGGCGACGGTGCTGGTTTGGGACGCCGCGTCTTCGGCGAGCACGACGCTTGCGGTGCGCGCGGGCGAGGGACAGGGCGGCGCGCCGCTTGCCAGTTGGCAGAACGCCTACGGCGTCGAGGTGGCGCGCGTGGATGCGACGGGACAGTTCAGCGGATCCTCCTTCCGCGCGACGAGCGTTGGAGGCGTGGCCGCCTGGCGTGATGCGGGAAGCGCGATCGATCCGGCCAGTCCCGCCGACGGCGATTTCTGGTACAACAGCGCGGCGCAGTCGCGCAAGACCGTGGAGGGCGGGCAGGTGCATACGCAGCCGCAGGTGCTTTGTTCGAGCACGGGAAGCACGACATCGGCGGTCGAGCTGACGCGGCTGGGCAGTTGCACGATTCCTGCCGGTATGCTGAAGCCCGGCGATCGGGTCGAGATGCGCTTCGACTACGCGCATCAGGGGAGCGGCACGGGGTTCCAGATTGCGGTCCGGTGGGGGGCGACGGCGCTTGTCGCGCGGAGCGCGCCAGCGAGTGTAGGGCAATTGAGCGGGCGCGCGGATGCGGCCGTGCGGGCGGGCGGCGTGCAGTGGAGCACGCAGAGCTGGGGCGATGCGCTGAGCTTTGCGGCCGGCGCAGGAGTCGCGGCGGACGCACTCAATGTTCCCCTGACGGTGGATTTCCTGGCCGCTATGGGGGCGGCCGGTTCGGAGACAGTCAGCCTCGAGAACTTCACTGTGCTGCGCTATCCCGCGCAGTCCAATCCGTAATCGATCAGCAGCCCTCGACGCGCACGGCGCGATCGAGCCAATCCGGATCGAACTCGACGCCGAGACCGGGCCCTTGCGGGACGCGGATGAGGCCGTTGCGAATCTCGAAGTGAGGCGAATACCAGGAGGGCGGCTTGCGCGGCCCGCGGAAGGGAAACTCCATATAGGGACCGATGTTGGGTATGGCGGAGGCGAACTGGAGGATGTTGCAGGCGGCCGCGTCGGTTTGGGTGTTGTGGGGCACGATCCACATTTTGGCCAGCCGGGCCATGCGGGCGACGCGCGCAGCGCGGATGAAACCGCCGTTGTAGTTGAGATCGGGCTGCACGATGTCGACGACGCGGTTTTCGATCATCCACTGGAAGCGCCAGAGGCTGGCGTCCTGCTCGCCGCCGGCCACCGGAATGGTCAGGGCGTCGGCGACGCGCTTGGTTTCGCCCAGTTCCTCCCAGGGGCACGGCTCTTCGAAGAAGCCCACCTTGAGATCCTCCAGCATGCGTCCGACTTCGATGGCGACCTTCGAGTCGTAGGAGCCGTTGGCGTCGGCGTAGATGACGATGTCGTCGCCGAGGCGCTTGCGGGCGAGGGTCATCAAGCGGCGCGTGCGGCCGGGGTAGACGTCCGCGTTACGGCTCATGCGGCCGCCGATCTTGAACTTGACGGCGCGGGCCCCGGTCAGTTCCACGCCTTTGACGTAGATTTCGACTTCCTCCTCAGCGGTGGTGTTGCGTTCCGAACCCGAGAGGTAGACGGGGATCTCGCGGCGGAGGACGCCGCCCATGAGTTCGCCGACGGACTTGCCCGTGACCTTGCCTAGCAGGTCCCAGAGACTTTGCTCGACGTACGCGACGGGGCACCAGAAGGCTTGGCCGGCCATCTTGTAGTTGGCGACGTAGACCTCGTCCACGAGTCGTTCGAGGTCGCGCGCGTCCTTGCCAAGGAAATGGGGGATGACCCGTCGTAGCAGGATGGGAATGAAGTCCTCGACCTGTTTGGTGCGGGCCAGGCCCACCGCGCCGTCTGCGGAGCGGGAACGGAGGAGGTAGATGCTGCCGTTGCGCAGCAGCTCGACGGAAGCGATGCGGACGGGGCTGGAACAGAACCGGTACAAGTCGAAAAGCGGTTTCTCGTAGTCGGGAATGGTGCGGGGCGGGTCCCGATCAGGGCCTTGCGCGGCCAGCGCCATGGGGCCGGCGAGGAGCAGGTCGCGTCTGCGGACCTTCATGTCAGTAGGATATGATGGCACGCCGATGCCGGAGCGTGCGTATGGGGAGGCGCAGGGAGGATTGCAGTGGTGGCGAGCGGCGATCCCGCTAGCGCTGCTGGTAGGGATCGGCTGGATCGTGCCGCGGCCGGCGACAATCACGGCCGAGGGGTGGCGGCTGCTGGCGATTTTCGCGGCCGCAGTGGCGGGGTTGCTGCTGCAACCGTTGCCGGGCGGTGCGGTAGTATTGGTGGCGGTCACGCTGAGCACGCTGTGGGGCGGCCTCACGCTGGAGCAGGCGTTGAGCGGCTACGCGAATGAGTCGGTGTGGCTGGTGATGGCCGCCTTCTTTGTTTCCCGCGCCCTGATCAAAACGGGCCTGGCGCGGCGCATAGCCTTGGGCTTCGTGCGCTGGTTCGGGCGCACGTCGCTGGGGGTCTGCTACGCGCTGTCGCTATCGGACATGGTGCTGGCCAGCATTATTCCCTCGAACGCGGCCCGCTCGGGCGGAGTCATCCTGCCCATCGTGCGCTCGGTGGCGGAGCTTTACGGTTCGCAACCGGGTGCTACGGCGGGTCTGCTGGGATCGTTCCTGATGACGGCCGTCTACCAATCCATCTGCGTGACGGCGGCCATGTACATGACGGGGCAGGCGTCGAATCCGATGGCGGCGCAGATCGCGACCGAGAGTTTCGGTTATCGCGTGGACTGGGTGAGCTGGTTCCTGGCGGGGATCGTGCCCGGGCTGTGCTCATTGGTCTTGGTTCCGATCGTGGTGTACCGCATCCGGCCGCCGGAGATCCGGCGCACGCCGGAGGCGGCGGCCTTTGCCTCGCGGGAGTTGGAGGCGATGGGGCCCATCCGGCGCCGGGAGTGGTTGGTGTTGGCGGTTTTCCTGGGCGTGTGCGGGGCCTGGATGACGACGCGCTGGCACCACATGGACATCACGGTGACGGCGTTGCTGGGGGCATGCGCACTGCTGGTATCGGGGGTGCTGAGCTGGGAGGACGTGAAGAACGAGCGGGCGGCGTGGGACATTTTCATCTGGTACGGGGGGCTGCTCATGCTGGGCAAGGCGCTGAACGCAGCCGGCGTGACGACGGCCTTTGCCAAAGCGGTGGGGAGCGCTTTCGGGGGCGCCGGATGGGTGACGCTGCTGGCCATCGCGCTGCCCGTGTACTTTTACGCGCATTACGCCTACGCTTCGATCACGGCGCACATTCTAGCCATGTACTCGCCGTTTCTGGCAGTGCTGGCGGCTCAGGGAGCGCCGTTGGGCCTGGTGGTGTACGCCTTCGCCTGCTTTACGAATCTGGCCGCCGGGCTGACGCATTACGGGACCACGCCGGCGCCGATGTATTTCGCGCACGGTTACGCGAGTCTGGGCCACTGGTGGAAGGTGGGCGCGATCGTCTCCCTGGTGAATTTGGCGGTTTGGTCCACAGTGGGGTTCTGGTGGTGGAAGCTGCTGGGGATCTGGTAAGCGGGATGGAGCGGGCGCTTCCTCCGGCGGAGGAAGGACGGCAAAGGTGGCGGCTCGATCGAACAGGGAGCCGGACTCAGTGCGCGGTCTCCCACTCCAGGCGACGCTGCCGCGCGGCGCGCAGCCGGTCGCGGTATTCCTGGAACAGCGTCGCCAGTCCCGCCCAGCAGTAGCCGACTACGAAGAGCAGAAGGAAGGGCAGCGAGAAGAAGTTGTAGGTATCGATGGCGAAGGCCACCATGCCCAGGAAATAGGTTCCGATGGCCAGCTCGATCCACGGCAGCCAGCCGCTCTTGCGGCGATACTTCTGACGCGGGGTTTTAGGCGCCTTGCCCGCGACGGCGTACTTGGGGGTGCGCACAAAGCTGGAGGGACGGCCGAGCAATGCCTCGATGACCGCGCGCGTGTTGACCACGGTAAGGCCCACGCCGGCGGCCAGCAGCGCCGGGAACAGGAAGATGCTGCGCCACCAGGTGCGAGGGAATAGTTCCCGCTGGGCGGCTGTGTAAAAGACGAACATGGAAAAGAAGCAGGCCACGATCAGGGGCAGGTCGAGCACGAGCATCTGGAGCCAGCCCATGTAGAAGCGCACGATCATGACGGGCAGCATCAGTGCGCAGACGATGACGATGAGCGGGTAGGTGATGTTGGGCGTGAGGTGGAAGAAAGCTTCCAGCTTGACGCGCCAGGGGATGGGAGCGCGCAGGATGGCGGGCAGGAGCTTGCGCGCGCACTGAGTCAGGCCTTTGGCCCAGCGCGACTGCTGTACCTGGAAGCCGTACATTTCATCGGGCAGTTCCGAAGGACATTCGACCCACGGCAGGTAGATGAACTTCCAACCGCGCAATTGAGCGCGGTAGCTGAGGTCGGCATCCTCGGTGAGCGTGTCATGCTGCCAGCCGCCGGCGTCCTCGATCATGCTGCGGCGGAGCACGCCAGCGGTGCCATTGAAGTTGAAAAACAGGTCGCGTGCGCAGCGGGCGGTCTGCTCGAAGACGAAGTGGCCGTCAAGCATCATGGCCTCGACTTCGGTGAGCAGGTTGGCCTCGCGATTCAGGTAGCCCCAGCGGGTCTGCACCACACCCACCCGGGGATCGGTGAAGTAGTGGACGGTGCGGTGGAGGAAATCCGGCGGGGGAAGGAAGTCGGCGTCGAAGATCGCGATCAGCTCGCCGGTCGCCGTCTTCAGACCTTCGGCCAGGGCGCCCGCTTTGAAGCCCTCACGATGGGTGCGGTGATGGTATTCGATGGGGTATCCCAGCGCCCGATAGCGGGCGACGAGGGCTTCGGTGAAGGGGTGAGTGTCGTCGGTCGAGTCGTCGAGCACCTGAATCTGGAGGAGTTCCCTGGGGTAGTCGATTTGGAGAACGTGCTCGATGAGCCGCTCGACCACATAGCGCTCGTTGTAAATGGGGAGCTGAATGGTGACGCGGGGCAACTGCTCGAATTTGCGCGGAGGCGTCGCGGGCAGACGCTTGCGGAACTTGTAATAAACGCGCATCACCTCGTAGCGATGCAGGCCGTAGAGCGAGACGATGAAAAGCAGTCCGAAGTAAGGGACCAAGATAAGCCAGTCGAACCAGCTCAGTTGGTGGATTCCGGCGAAGGTGTCGTCGAACAGCGCCCGCTCGACCTGACGCCAGGGCGACGAAGCCAACAAGAGCGTGAACGGGATGGACATGAGCAGCGGCCCCTTTTTGAACGCGCTCTCTTATTGTAGCGGTTCGATCGGCTGCGGGCGGGGAATTTCGATCCGGGCCCTCCGGTATCTTGGAGGCGCGGGGCCTGCGGGCAGCGGGATTCGGTCCGGGGCGCAGCAGTGCCGCTCAGGATCGGGACCCGGCTCGCGCTGCCTCGGAGCCGGCATCCATGAGGCGGCGGGCCAGGAGGAAGACCCTGCGGAACATGGGTTCGGTAAGGCGGCCGGTGAGGGTGTTTTGCTGGCTGGGGTGGTAGGAGCTGATCAGCAGGGGCCGGTCGGGCCCGAGCCGGTGCAGGCGGGCGTGGGCGAAGGGGAAGTCCGCCGGCGGCCGCTCGAGACCCAGCTCGCGCAGGGCGTCCAGGCAGGCGCGGAAGGCCAGCCGTCCCAGCGCGACGATGACGCGCAGGCGTGTGAGGAGTTGGATTTCGCGCACCAGGTACGGCCTGCAGTTGCGGAACTCCTCAGGCAGCGGTTTGTTTTTGGGCGGCGCGCAGCGCACCGCGGCCGCGATCCAGACGTCGTGCAGCCGCAGGCCGTCGTCGTGAGACCGGCTGACGGGCTGAGAAGCAAATCCCGTGTGGTGGAGGACGCGAAAGAGGAAGTCGCCCGAGCGGTCGCCGGTGAAAATTCTGCCGGTCCGGTTGGCCCCGTGAGCGGCGGGGGCCAGCCCCACGATGAGCAGGCGAGCGTCGGGGTCGCCGAAGGAGGGGATCGGCTTGCCCCAGTACTCCCAGTCACGGAAGGCGGCCCGCTTCCGTCGTGCGACCTGTTGGCACCAGGCGCGCAGGCGCGGACAGCGCTCGCAGGCGATGACCTGCAGTTGAAGGTCCGCCAAGGCGGTGCGGGCGGAGTTCATGTGGCGCGGTCGAATTCGCGGCGATATATTCATATTGTCGCTTGCGGGGCCGAGCGACAGGGAGAATCCGGGCCGGCCCCGGAAGCCGAAAGGAAGAGCGATGGGAGAGAAACTGAGCCGGAGGACGTTCCTCGCCGCCAGTCCGGCAGCGGCCGGTGCGGCGAGCTTTGCCATCCAGGTCGGGGAGAAGCCCGCTCTGCTGGGAGGGAAACCCGTGCGCACGGAACCGTTCCCCTCCTGGCCGAAGATGGACGCGACCGAGGAAAAGGCGCTGCTCGAAGTTCTGCGTAGCGGCCGCTGGTTTCGCGGCAACGGGCCTCAGGTCGCCCGCTTCGAGGAAGCCTACGCGCGGCTGACAGGGGCCAAACATTGCCTGGCGACGGCCAACGGCACCAGCGCGTTGTTCATTTCGCTGAACGCGCTGGGCGTGGCTCCGGGCGACGAGGTGATCGTGCCGCCCTACACCTTCATTGCGACCGTGAACGTGGTGCTGCTGATGCACGCCATCCCGGTCTTCGTGGACACAGACCCGGAAACGTTCCAGATCGACCCGCGCAAGATCGAAGCGGCGATTACGGACCGCACGACGGCTATGATTCCGGTGCACATCGGGGGTTCGGCGGCGGACATGGACCGGATCATGGCCATCGCGCGCAAACACAAGCTGCCGGTCATTGAGGACGCTTGCCAGGCGCACCTGGGCGAGTGGCGCGGACGGAAGCTGGGCACGCTAGGTGATACGGGCTGCTTCAGTTTTCAGGCCTCCAAGAACCTGAACTCGGGCGAGGGCGGCGCCATCCTGACCGCCAGCGACGAGCTCATCGAGCGCTGCTACACGTTCCACAACAACGGGCGCGGCCGCCGGATTACGAGCGAGAACTTCACTTATCAATCCAGCGGGCACAACCTTCGCATGACCGAGTTCCAGGCGGCGCTGCTGATGGCGCAGATGACGCGCCTCGAAGAGCAGGTGCGCGCGCGGGACGAGAATGGCCAGTATCTGACCAGCCTGCTCCGTGAGATCCCCGGCATCGAACCCGCCCGAACCTACGAAGGCTGCACGCGCAACGCGTATCATCTCTACATGCTGCGGTACCGCAAGGAGCACTTCGCGGGACTGCCGCGGGCAAAGTTCCTGAAGGCCCTGCGCGCCGAGGGCATTCCGGCTTCCGAGGGGTATCGGCCGCTCAACAAGGAGCCTTTCATCAAACAGGCGCTGAGTTCGCGCGCTTTCCGCGCCGTATGTCCGCCCGAGCGATTGCGGCAGTGGGAAGAGCGCAATCAGTGCCCGGAGAACGACCGGCTCTGCGAGGAAGCGGTGTGGTTCACGCAGAACATGCTGCTGGGGACGCGGCGCGATATGGAGCAGATTGCGGAGGCCATCCGCAAGATTCAGGCGCACGCCGCCGATTTGGTCAAAGCCTGAAGGTAGCGACCCGAGGCGACGCTAACGCGCGGGCGCCCCGGAGAGGGCAGGCTTTCGACTTTGCGCGAGCGCCAAGATCTTGAGGTTGGGCAGGGCGACGCGAGTGCGCTCCCTGGCCGCTGGTTTCGACGATACCGCAAGCACCAGGGGTAAGACGGCAGGCAGCTCGGTAACTGTGTGAAGCGGAAGGCACAGAGGTGGATAACGCCGGCCAGGGTCACCAGAGCGGCGGCGAGCACGCCGTCTGATTCCAAGCGCACGTGGGTGCCGGGACCGAGCGCCGGTTCCTCATGGATTTCGGTTGGCAGGAGCAGGCGCAGCAAGGCGGCGGCTGCGATGCGGCGCGGGGGGAGGGCCGCGGCTCAGGGCTATTCAGCGCATCGAGGGCGTAGCGGGAGATCAGCATGGGCAGCATCCTGCGGAGAGCCGCCGGGCGGTCGAAGAGGTCGAGCCCGCGGACCCTGCCGTCCACCGCGAACACAGTCCCGCGCCGGCCGGGCACGAAGGTGACGGCGGCGATGTACTGTTCGAGGCGCGGTCGGCGGTCGTCGAGGATGTCACGCATGGCGCCGGTGGGGGAATAGACCCTCATTGGCCGGGATTTCTCGGCGGTGTCAGCCCAAACCGCAGCCTGGTCGGAGCGTCGGGGACCGGTGGTGCGCATTTCCCAGGTGAGCTGCCTGGCACCGGCGGCGCGGGCCGAGGCGTACTGCAAAATGGGGCGCGGGTCTGCACGTGCGCGAGCGGAACGACCAGCGTCCGGCCTCGACGCAACTCAGCGGGATGCGCAGGGCGGTCTTGGCCGGGACGAGGATTGTCAGGTTGACGATGCGGTTCTGCCTGGCGCCGACCAGCTCCTCTCCATCGAAAATCAGTACCGGTTGTTCGGCGGAGTGGGCGAGGACGATTTCCGGTACGACGCCTTCTTCGAAAGTTTCGACGACTTTTAGCATTCGTCGTTCGAAGGCTTTTTCGAGCAGCAGATATTGCGGAGGGGAATCGGGGTCGGGAGCGAGCAGGGGGAAAAACGACAAGGGTTGTGAAAAACGATGGGTCGGCCGATTTCGAGTCATTCTACCGTGTTTGCAATTGTTGTAAGCATCTCGGGCATGGGGAGACCTCCCGCAGAGTAGGCAAACTCGGTCGAGCTGTTCCAGGCGGGGTACGGAAGACCGTGAAGTTTGGCTGCCGGTTCGGCGACTGACGGCGGGGACGTCAAAAAACGGGAAGCTAGAGCCGGGCCGGAGCCAAGTTTTCAAAATTCCCGGTGCTTTTATTGCAGCAGACGACGCGCTGAGCACCAATAGTTCACACACCATGACTCACGGCCGCCAGCGATTCATGCGGGTGCAGGGGCGATCTGTGGACGACAGCCACCAGCTCGCACGACCTAATGCAAGGCGTTAAGGCGGGCAGGGGTTGCGACGCACGATGCAACAGGGACGGCTAGGGCGTGCGAGGCGTTTTTACTGCGCGCTCGAAATCCGGGCCTGCTTCCTTGAAGCAGAACCGGTTTGTCGTGCGCTGTCAGAGTGAGTCACGGCAAAGCGGGGGGCGGCGGCATGCCGATGCTGCGGTTCGCCCCGGAATGGTCGGCGCCTGGGACCTGTTGGTGCAACGTGCGACGGAGCCATTGCGCCGGCCTGGGCGGTCTCAGCGGACAGCAGGGGTTAATGCAACGGGTACGCGACGGGGTATCCAGTGGCCGAGAGGGGGTCTCGTCGGCGAACAGAACCGACGGCAAGGTCTGAGGGAGCCGATGGTCGCCTCCGTCACCGTCGATGATCGGCGCCCGTCAAGAGTTATTGCAACAGCGCGACGCGCATGTTCTCGAGCGAGGTGCGGACGACATCGGGCTCGAGATTCGGGCACAGCGCTTGAGTGAACTCGGTTTTGCTCTCGCAAATGGAGCGGAAGACCGCGACCAGTTCAGGATCGCGCCAGCCGCGGCGAGTCTCTTCTTGCAGGATGGCGACGGCTTCCTGCCAGGGCAGAGCCGGTTTGTAGGGGCGCTCAGAGGTGAGCGCGTCGAAGATGTCGGCGATCTGGAGGATACGCGCCAGCAGGGGAATCTGCTCGCCGCGCAGGCCGTCGGGGTAGCCGGAGCCATCCCAACGCTCGTGGTGGTGGCGGATGATGGGGAGCACCGGCGCCAGGGTCTTCAGGGGGCGGCAGATGGCTTCCCCGTGAATGGTGTGGCCGCGCATGATGCGCCATTCCTCCTCGGTGAGCGGGCCGGGCTTGCGTAGGATCGCGTCGGGGACGCTGACCTTGCCGATGTCGTGCAGAAAGCCGCCACGGTAGAGGGCGACCAGTTCACGTTGTGTGAGGCTGAGGCTGTGACCGATGGTGACGCTGATCAGCGCCAGGCGTTCGCAGTGCAAGCCGGTGCAGGTATCTCGCTGCTCGATGGCTTGAGCGAGTGCGAAGAGGATGCCTTCGGCCTCCTCGAGCGAGTCGATGGCCGCCTTCTGCCGGAGCATAGTGGCGATGCGCGTGCGCACCACGGCCGGATGCAGGGGTTTGGTGAGGAACTCGTCGGCGCCGGACTCGAGACCGGCGATTTCGTTCTCCACGCCCTGCACGCTGGTCATGACTAACAGCGGGATCAGACGGGTGTGTCGCTGCAGCTTGAGGCGTCGGCAGAACTCGGGCGCGCCGATGTCGGGGAGCATCAGGTCGAGAACGACCAGGTCGATCTTTTCCCGTTCGAGCAGGCGAAAGGCCTCCTCGTGATGAGCCGCCTCGAGCACGCGGTAGGGCTCGCAGCGAAGGATGCCGCGCAGGACGCGGCGGTTGATTTCATGCGAGTCCGCGATCAGAATGGTGGGCTGCTCAAGGGGGGGCCCGGCCGGTGCAGTACGAATAGGCGTGGGGAGTTCGAGGGCGCCCAGCCTGGCGAGCCGGCTCGGGCCGGCCATTCCCATTTCTCGCGGCTCCATGCCGTCTCCGGGGGCGTGGCAGCGGCTCGGCCGCGGCGCCTGGCTTCGGCCAGGGGCTGAGCCGCGCCTTCGCCTTTTGCTTTATCGGCCGGGTTTGGGCAGAATTTTAGGTGGGATGATTCGACGCTGGATGGTTGCGTTGCTGCCGGTTGGGCTTTTGTGGCCGCAGGCGCTGACTCAAGGCGAGCGGGACTACGCCATGAGCCAGTTGCACGCCACGCGCAAGATGCTGCTCGATGCGATAGCGGATCTGACTCCGGCGCAGTGGAGGTTCAAGCCCGGCGGCGGTCGATCGATCGCCGAGTGCATCGAGCACGTCATTCTGGCGGAGGATTTCGTTTCCGAGCGGGTCCAGCGATTGTTGGCAGAGCCGCCGCAGCGGGATCGCAGGTCAACGCTCGACGATGACGCCGTTTATCGGCAGGCTGCGGACGCGACGCGGGAACCGGCCTTCGCAGACGCCATGTTGTCACCGCGCGGGCGTTTCGCTCTGCCGGAAGAAGCCGCACGGGCCTTCCGGGAACGTCGGGATCGGACCATCGCCTACGTAGCGACGACGCAAGACCCGCTGCGCTTGCGGCTCGATGGCGCGGGCGAGCAGGCATTGGACGCTTACCAGTGGTTTGTCCGGCTCGCCGGCTTCACAGAAAGGATCGTCGAAGAGATCCAGCGCATCAAGGCGGACCCAAAGTACCCGCGAGGCCGCGGCGCCTGAGGAAGGCCTCGCCTGTCAGCGCACCACGGAAAGTACGCCTCCAGCCCTGAAGGATGCCGACCCGCCGACCCTGATTTCCACGGGATGCTCGCCGGAGGGCAGATCGGGAGTGACGAAGTTGATCTGATAGAGGCCGGGACTCACCAGGCCGCTCCAGAACACTTGGGCCGGTGTGCCGCCGATGCGAAGCTCCAGCGGATCAACGAGCTTGGCGGGATAACCTTCGAGGAGGCCGAAGGGCGGGCGCGGGTCGGTGTTGATGCCGAGCCCGGTCGCATACAGCCAGACGATGTCACCGGGAGCGGCGGGCAACGTTCGGTAGCCGGGCGCGATCCCTTCGGGACCCACGAGCACCCCGCTCTTGGGTGAGCTCGGATTCACATTATGCACAGCGGCGACGAACGAGCGGCCGGCCGCGTGATATACAAATACGCCCGGCGCCCAACGCTGACGCCGTGCGCGGCCTACGGCGCGCCCCTGGGGCGTGACGACCTCCACTTCCACCTCACCCTCGGCATCATCATCCGGCGCCAGGACGTTGAGCTGCTTAGGGCTGATGTAGTAGAGGGGGGCCGTACGGCCGCCGACCTTGACGCGGACGTTGTCGAGGGTGACGGGCAACCGGCCGTCCTGAAAGTCCTCGTCGCGCCAGACACGCTCTGTCTGGGCCAGGCGCTCGCCGAGGATCGAGATCCAAGAACCGGGCGCGAAACCTTCCTGGAAGCTTGCGCCGTTAACCACCGCGGTAATGACGGGGCCGGCTGCCGGCTCGCCGATTAAGTCGACGACCACGACGAGGGATTGCGGGGGTAGACCCTGCACCTCGATGGTGACCGTAGCTACGTTCCGCCCCGCGCCGAGACGGTCGGGCAGGATCGTGATCGTGAGGTCCATCGAGCCTGCACCGGAGCCGGGCGAAACATGCAGCCAAGCATGGCTGGCCGTGGCCCTCCACTGGAAGCTGCCGGCGCCCGTGTTTTCCACGCGGATGATGCGGCTCACCGGCGAGTCGGTGGCACGGACAGACAAATAGGTGTAAGCGGGCGAGAGGGCCAAGACGGGACCGGTGGCTGCAGACGCAGCGACCACGTTGAAGGTTCCCGAGGCGGCGGCCGTATAGGTGTCGTCGAACGCGCCGGCGGAAACCTCGAGCCGCCAGGGGATGCGGCCGGTGGAGCCGGGTGCGTTTACGGTGAGCGAACGAGTGCCGGACGCGCCCGGCCCCACGTCACCGAAGCCGAGCTCGCCCAGCGATGCGCCGCCGGCCACGAGTGTCGCCCGCGCATTTTTGACCGGCAGGTCGCCCCGGTTGCTCAGGGTGCAGGTCAGGGTGAAGGGTCGATTGGTCACGAGCTGGGGAGGCTCCACACAGCCGACCGAGAGGGCAGGGCCTGTGGCGCGCAGGGGCGTCGCATCCGAGACGGCGAGGGCAAACCGCTCGGTCTGGCGACAGGGTGTACCCGTATAGGAAATTTTGGCCAACACCGGCGCAGAAGCGTTGACGATTACGCGTTCCACGCTGTCGTTCGTGCTCGCAGAAGCCCCCAGCGATGTCCCCGTGGTTTCGTTATAGAGTCGAAGATCGAGGTTCGCCTGGCAACCGCTGCTCCAGTAATCACCGACGACACCGCGGTCGACGCGCCGAGCCCAAACCAGCGTGGCGGAGGTAGAGCCCTGTGGAGTCCAACGGTAGAAGGCCGACGAGTTGGGAGCGATTTCACCGGAGATGACGCGTTGCCGCTGCTCGTAGGCGCGCTGCAAATTCACCGTTCCCCAACCCCAAGCCTTGTCCCACTGGGTCCGAGATGCGGTGTTGATTAAGAGGGCCTTCAGTTTCAGAGGGTCGTCAACGCCACCTTGCCGCAACAGAGCAGCAGCGCCCGCGAGGAGGACGGCGCTGCCGGCGGTTGTGCCGCGGAGTTCAACCATCCTGTCGTCATCCCGGCTGGCGGCCCAGAAGTTAGTAGGCGGGGCGGCTACGTCAGGCTTGCGCCGGTTGTTAGGGGTCGGGCCGCGCGCGCTGAAGGGACTGACCAGGTCGTCGTCCGTCCTGGCGGTGCCGCGGTAATCCAGCGTGGCGACAGTCAACAGGCTGGGTATCCCGCCCTCCCGGTTATCGGAGGGTAGTTCCGGGATCTCGTACTGGCGATCGGGCTTGTTGTGTTCCGTCTCGGGCACAAGACCCGAGCGAATGGGCACGAACAAACCATACGTGGCGGCGAAGTATTCGCTGTACTGCGTTAAGAGCGAGAAAACGATTTTGACCTCCGGGCGGTATCTTACGAGCCACTCCCAGGCATCGAGAACATCGCTGAACTTAGTGGTCTCGACGTACGTCGAGGTCGCGACTGAGTATCCGCGGTACGCAGCCTTGAGCACCAATAGGCCGGCTGCCCCGTGGGCGATGCCGCGATACTGCTCCCAGCCTCCGGGCATGCCCTGTGCGACGAGCAGCGTCGCGGCCGCTGTGCCGGTGCCGGTCCTGTCCACCGTGAATGAAGCGTCGTCGCTAAAACCGGGCTCATTTTGCCCGGCTTTCAGGAACGAGTCGCCTTCGAATCGTACGCCGCGAAACACGGGGTGATTCACGTTCACTCCCGAACCGATGTAGGCGAGCCATTGGCCCCTTCCGTTGATCCCCTGGCTCCAAAGCGGCCCGGCAGCGATGGCGAGTGCGGGGGAATCGGCCTGCACCGTTTGGAGGCGCTCCGCGGATGCCGCGCGATGCGCAGCCGGTTTGGGATCGGGCTGCTCAGGTAGGACCTGGGCGAACGGGATCGGCCCGGGATCGGGGCTCACGTCGGCCACGCGCTCATCGCGCGCCAGTTCCTCGGCTGCGGCCGGAGGGAGTTCGGCTAACAGCAGGCTGATGGAGAGGTAGCGTCGGAGCACTCGGCCACCGAGGCTCTCGATGCGGAGCCGGATGGCCTCCTGTTGGGGAGCGAGGGCGCGCTCGATTTCGGCGAAGGCGGCGGCACGGACCTCGCGCTGGGCTTGCACCCATTGTTCGAGAGCCGGCTCGTAGGAGGCGGAATCCGGCCAGACTGACTGCACCGCCGCGCGGTAGCGGCTCTCGTGCAGGGTGAGTTGCAGCTCGGCGGCGCGCTCCACGCGACGAAGAATCTCATCCTGCGGCTGCGATCGAAGCAGGATCCAGTACAGGCGCCTGGCCTGCGAATCGGAGGTAAATCTCTGCGTTTGCGAGGCGGCAAAAGTCCAGCCCACAATCACCAAGCCGGAAAGCGAGAAAAAGTTCAGCGCACGCATACTGCCCACGAAGTGCCGTACGATCTTGTGGATGCGCAGGTCCGGGAGCCCCAGATCCCGCCCGGAACGGCGCAAGTCGGGCAGTGTAGCAGAGGGATTTCGGCCCATTCAACTCCGAAATGAGCGGCCCTTGCGGTTGTGGCAGAATAGTCGTCTGGCCATCCTCATGCGTCACCCCGACACGGACACCCCGAATCAGGAATGGACTGCTTCGCAACCCGCCGAGAGTTCGTTCGGCGAGATCCTGAGCGAGTTCGAGCAGACTCGGCAGCACGTACCCGAGAAGGGCGGCGAGGGTCGCCTGGGCGTGGTGGTTGCAATCTCGGATGAACAGGTTTTCGTCGACGTGGGCCTGAAGACCGAGGGCGTGTTAGCTGCGGCAGAGCTGCGGGATCGCACGGGAAAACTCGCGGTTGAACCGGGCGATCAGCTGCGCGTCGAAATTCGGGGTCGGGATTCTGAGGGTTACTATCTGCTCTCTCTGCTCAAGGTGGAGCGACCGAAGGATTGGGCGGCCCTGGAGCAGGCCTACCGTGAGAAGCGCACCATTGCGGGCGTGGTGACCGGGCAAGTCAAGGGCGGCTTCAGCGTGGATATCGGCGTGCGCGCTTTTCTGCCCGCCTCGCGCAGCGGCGTGAAGGATCCTGCGGAGATGGAAGCGTTGGTCGGGCAGGAGATCGCCTGCAAGATCATCGAACTGGATGTGTCACGCGAGGATGTGGTGGTCGACCGACGGGCGGTGATCGAGGAGGAACAGGAGCGGGCGCGGCGAGAGGCTTTCCAGGCGATACGAGAGGGCGCGATCGTACGTGGGACGGTGCGCAGCGTGACCGATTTCGGCGCCTTCGTGGACCTGGGCGGCGTGGACGGCCTGTTGCACGTCACCGACATGTCCTGGGGCCGCGTGCACAAACCTACGGATGTGGTCCAGCCGGGCGACGTGATCGAGGTGAAGGTGCTCAAGGTGGACCCCGAGGCGCGCCGGATTTCGCTCGGCCTCAAGCAGCTCACGCCCGAGCCTTGGTCGCTGGCGGAGGAAAAGTACAAGCCCGGAGAGCGAGTCCGCGGCACGGTAACGAGGCTGGCAGATTTCGGCGCTTTTGTGGAGTTGGAGCCGGGCATCGAGGGACTGATTCATTTATCGGATCTTTCCTGGTCGAAGAAGGCGCGCAAGCCTGCCGACGTCCTCAAAGTGGGCGAGACGGTCGAGGTCGTCGTCACGTCGGTGAACCCGACCGAGCGGCGCATCTCGCTGAGCCTGAAACAGGCCCTCGGAGATCCGTGGGATCAGGTCGAGCAGCGCTATCCGGTGGGGAGTGTGGTGGAAGGACGGGTGATCCGTTTGGCGAAGTTCGGGGCCTTTGTGGAAATCGCGGAGGGGGTGGAAGGTATGATCCATATCGGCGACATCAGCGCCGAGAAGAGGCTGGAGCATCCGCGCGAAGCTCTGAAGGAAGGCGAGCTGGTGCGCGCGCAGGTTCTGGAGATCGACCGTCAGCGCCGGCGTCTGCGCCTTGGGATGAAGCAGCTCCAGCCGACCACGACCGACGAGTACATCGCCGAGCACCGCACGGGCGACGTGGTCACCGGCCGCGTGGTCGAGGTGGCGCGGGACGGGTGGGCGCGCGTGGAAGTGGCGGATCGCGTGTGGGCGGATTGCCGTCCGGTCGGCTCGACCAAGGAAGCGACGGCCCCGGCGGTCGGGTCCGCAGATCTGAGCGTGCTGACGGCTATGCTGGCGGCCAAGTGGAAGCAGGGTCGCGCGCCGACGCCCGCCATCGAGCCGCTGCGCGCGGGGCAGGTACGAAGCTTTCGCATCGTGTCCATGGATGCCGCCGGCAAGCGTATCGAGCTGGAGCCCGCGGGCTAGCCGCGCTGCCCGGTGAGCGGCGCGGTGGGGGGCGTAGGGAGTCGGCGTTGCCTCCCGTGCGAAACACTTGACAAAGCGCGGCCCTCCGCGGTAGTCGTGGAGAAATCGGCCTGCACGGAGCCGGGGATGCCTCTGAACGAAGAGTACAGTTTTCACGACGTACGCTATTCCATTTCTCGCCGCTTGTCGCCCTACGACGCGGCCTTCTGTTTCCTGGGGGAACCGAGGAAAGTGCTCTTGCCGGTAGGGACGCGGTTGGTCCGCCTGGACTACCAGCACGCACCGATCTCGGATGTATTCACGCGCGTCTGGTGGATGAGGCGGGGAATCTTCGAGGATCTGCTGAAGAAGGCTGAGTCGGCTCGCGACTTGCGGATCCAGTGGCAGCACGGGCAGGCGATGCCGAAGTCTCCCGGCGGGCTGCGGAGCCTAGTGATCGAGATCGAGCTGATCGAGCCCGTGTGGGCGTGGGTGGGTGCTGCCGCCCCGCTGTTTCATAAGAGCGGTGGGTTCGAGCAGGTCTACCTGCCCAACTTGGCTCACGACCGCATCGGCCCGAACCGGAGCCGTTACGCTCGGTTGGTCAGAACTTACACGCTGTCGGCCGAGTAGGGCGGCGGTGGGGATGAAAGCCGGCTGGACGAGCGGAATCCTGAAATTCACACCAGCGCCGCCATCGAATTGCGTGCCGGTACGAGGGTGAAGGTCGAATCCGGTGAGGCGGCGGGACGGGGCAGCGAGCTGCTCGATCCGGGTTGCGGCCGTCGTTCGGCAAATGAAGACCGGGCGCGGCTCTGACGGAGGCAGCGACTTCGCCCACTTGGGGGTGCGGGCGGTTCGGCATGGGCCAGTGGGCCGATAAAATCCCCGTGGTTCAGCAGCCGGAGACCCTAGCGGAAGAAGTGCGGGCGGCCGCCGTTCAGGGTGCGCGGGTGAGGGGAGGCTAAGCGGCGGGGTCGGCGCCGTGCAAGTCCGAGTGGGCGCGAGCTGCATTCCCGTTCGCGGATTGACAGCTTCACGCGGGCCTTGTTAGCCTTCAGGTTTGATGAGCGCGGGTGGGGAGCCGAGACGCACGCCGTTGTATCAACTGCACCGGGAGTTGGGGGCGCGGATGGTGGAGTTTGCGGGCTGGGAAATGCCCGTCCTTTACTCGGGCATCGTCGAAGAGCATCTGGCCGTGCGACACGCGGTGGGGCTGTTCGACGTCAGCCACATGGGTGAAATCGAAATCCGCGGTCCGGAAGCCCTGGCTCTCGTGAATCTGGTCACGACAAACGATGCGTCCCGATTGAGGATCGGTCAGGCGCAGTACTCGGCGATGCTGTACGAGCACGGGGGTTTCGTCGATGACCTGCTCGTGCACAAGGTTGCCGACGATCATTACTTCCTGTGCGTGAACGCCGCCAACCAGGAAAAGGACTACCGGCACATCTGCCGCTACAATCGCTTCCGGGCGGAAGTGGAGTTCGCCAGCGAGCGCTACGCGCAGCTGGCCGTGCAGGGGCCGCGCGCGCCGGACACGCTTTCCAGACTCACCACGACGGACCTGGCCGCGATTCGCTACTATCACTTCACGGACGGCGAGGTGGCGGGTGCGCCGGCCCGTATCGCGCGCACGGGTTACACCGGCGAGGACGGCTTCGAGCTCTATCTTGCGCCGACCGAAGCGCCGCGCATCTTTCGTGAGCTGCTGCGCGCCGGGGAAGAGTTCGGGATCCGACCTTGCGGGCTGGGCGCCCGCAACACGCTGCGGTTGGAAGCGAGAATGGCGCTTTACGGGCACGAGATCGATGCGAGCATCCGGCCGGCCGAGGCGGGCCTGGATTGGATCGTGAAGGCCGACAAGGGCGATTTCGTGGGCCGCGAAGCATTGCGCAGGCTGGCAACCGAGGGCGTGCGGCGAAGCCTGGCAGGCTTCGTGATGCGTGGCCGGCAGGTCGCGCGCGACGGCTACCCTGTGTACGTGGAAGGTCGCGCGGTGGGTTGGGTCACCAGCGGCGGCCCGGCGCCCTACCTAAACAAGAATATCGGACTATGCTATCTTCCGGCGGAGCTGGCCCAAGTGGGCCGCGTCATCCAGATCGGCGTCCGGGGTGTGCCGGCGGAGGCTGAGGTCGTGCCGACGCCCTTTTACAGGCGTCGGCGCCTGAACCAGTGAGGTGACATGTACCCGACGGATTACAAGTACACGCGGGAGCACGAGTGGGTGAAGGTGGAAGGTGACGTGGGCGTCATCGGCATCACCTTTCATGCGCAGCAGGCCCTAGGCGACATTGTCTATGTCGAGCTGCCCAAGGTTGGGACTCAGGCCGTGCAAGGCAAGACGATCGGGGCGGTAGAGTCGGTCAAAGCCGTCTCCGACATTTATTCGCCGGTATCGGGCGAGGTGATCGAGGTCAACGAGGCGCTTGCGGAGACGCCCGAACTGCTGAACCGAGATCCGCACGGGGCCGCTTGGCTGGCCAAGATCCGGTTGAGCGCACCGGAGGAACTGGAAAAGCTACTCGACGCGGAGCAGTATCAGGCGCTGGTGGCCGAGGAATCCTGAGGTGAGGTTGCTGCCCAAATCGGACGAAGAGCGGCGCCGAATGCTGCAGGCGCTGGGCCTGGAATCGGTGGAGGAGCTGTTTGCGCAGATCCCGCAGGAGCTGCGGCTGAAGGAACCCCTGCGGCTGGGGCCGGGACTCTCCGAGTTTGAAGTGCTCGAATTCATGCGGTCCGTCGGTCGCCGGAACATGGTTGGTCAACCCTGTTTCCTTGGGGCGGGCGCCTACTTTCACTATCGGCCGGCGGTCGTCGATGCGCTGGTTTCACGGGGTGAATTCCTGACCGCGTACACGCCGTACCAGGCGGAGATCTCGCAGGGGTTGTTGACGGCGATCTTCGAGTTTCAGACGATGATTTGCCAGTTGACCGGCATGGACGCGGCCAATGCGTCCATGTACGACGGTTCGACGGCCATGGCGGAGGCGGCGCTGATGGCGCGGCGCATTACGGGCCGCGAGCACGTAGTAGTGGCGGCCTCGGTGCATCCGGAATACCGGCAGGTGCTGCGGACCTACGCCCACAACCAGGCCATCCGCGTCCGCGAGGCGCCTTACGATCCGGAGACGGGCCGTCTGGACACGGCCCGCGCGGCAACTCTGCTCGACGGCAACACCGCGGCGCTGATCGTGCAATCACCCAACTTTTTCGGCGTGGTGGAAACGCTGGAGGAGGCGGCGGAAGCGGCCCACGCGGCGGGGGCGCTGCTGGTTCATGTCTTCAGCGAAGCGGCGGCGCTGGCCCTGCTGAAACCGTGCGCGCAGGCCGACATCGTGGCGGGCGAGCTACAATCGTTCGCCCTGCCGCCCAGCTACGGCGGTCCCTACGCGGGCGTCATTGCCACTCGGGAGCGCTTCGTGAGGCAACTGCCGGGCCGCCTGGCGGGTCAGACCACGGATACACGCGGTCAACGGGCGTTCTGCCTCACGCTGGCGACGCGCGAGCAGCACATCCGGCGCGAGAAAGCCACCTCGAACATATGCACGAACCAGGCGCTGGTGGCCCTGATGGCCACCATATTCATGGCGCTCTACGGCAAGCAGGGCTTGCGGGAGTTGGCCGAGCAGAACCTCGCCAAGGCGCACTATCTGGCCGACCGACTCGAGCGACGTTTCTCCGGGCCGTTTTTCAACGAGTTCGTGGCGCGCGCCAACGGGCGATCGCCGGAAGCGATCAACCGCGAGCTCGCCGTGAGCGGCATCATCGGAGGCTTGCCGCTGGGCCGGTTTTACCCCGAGCTGGCGGATTCGATGCTGCTGTGCGCCACCGAGATGAGCCGCCGCGAGGACATGGATCGGCTGGTTGAAATCTTCCGGGTGGGAGGTCGGGCGTGAGGCGGAAGGTGCGCAGCCATATCGTGCAGGACGAACCGCTGCTGTTCGAGTTGAGCACGCCGGGCAAGCGCGGTTGTCAGCTACCCCGGTTGGACGTGCCCGCGGTGGATCCGGCCGCGGCTCTGGGCGAAGGGAGCGTGCGGGAAGGCATCGAGGGCTTTCCGGAAGTGAGCGAGGTGGAAGTCGTGCGGCATTTCACGCGCCTTTCCACGTGGAACTACGCCATCGACCTGGGGATGTACCCGCTGGGCTCTTGCACGATGAAGTACAACCCGCGGGCTAACGAAGAGGCGGCGCGCACGGAGGGACTGCTCTGGGCCCACCCGTATCAGCCGGAAGAGCAGGTCCAGGGATGCCTGGAAATCATGGCGCGGCTGGAGCAGGCGTTGGCGGAAATCACGGGCATGGACGCGGTGTGCCTGCAACCCGCGGCCGGCGCGCACGGGGAACTGACGGGGATCCTGCTGATTCGCGCGCTGTTGGAGAGTAAAGGCAATCCGCGGCGAAAGATCCTGATACCGGACTCGGCCCACGGTACCAACCCGGCTACGGCCGCGATTGCGGGCTACGAAGTCGAAAACATCCGCTCGAACGCTCGCGGGATGATCGATCTCGAGGCGTTTCCGTCCCTGGTGAACGAGGACGTTGCGGCGCTGATGATTACGAACCCGAACACGCTGGGGGTGTTCGAAGTCAACATCGCGCGCATCGCGGAGATTCTGCACAGCAAGGGCGCCCTGCTTTACATGGACGGCGCGAACATGAACGCGCTGGTGGGCTGGACGCGACCTGGGGAGGCGGGCGTGGACGTGCTGCACCTGAATCTGCACAAGACCTTTTCCACCCCGCACGGCGGCGGGGGTCCGGGCAGCGGACCGGTGGCGGTGAAGAAGGAACTGGAGCCTTTCCTGCCGGTCCCGCGGCTGAAGCAGGTGGACGGGCAGTGGCGGTGGGACTACGACCGGCCGCAATCGATCGGGCGCGTGCGCGCCTTTTACGGCAACTTCGGCGTGCTGGTGCGCGCCCTGGCGTACATCATGGCCTGCGGGGCGGAGGGGCTGCGTGCGGCGACGGTCGACGCGGTCCTGAACGCCAATTACGTGCGCAAGGCTCTGGAGCCATACTACGAGCTGCCTCACAAAGAACCCTCGATGCACGAGTGCGTGTTCAGCGACCGGCGCCAGGCGCGCCACGGCGTGCGCACCATGGACATCGCCAAGCGCCTCATCGATTACGGATTCCATCCCTACACGGTGGCGTTCCCGCTCATCGTGCCGGGCGCCATGATGATCGAGCCGACCGAAAGCGAGAGCCTGCGCGAGCTGGAGCTGTTCGTGGAGGCCATGATTGCGATCGCTCGGGAGGCGGAGGAAAATCCGGAGTTGGTGCGAGCGGCGCCGCACAGCACGCGGACCAGCCGCGTGGACGAAGCCGCCGCGGCGCGGAAGCCTGTGCTGAGGTGGCGGCCCGAGAGTTAGTGCTGCGCGGCCTGCTGCCGGCGGTCGCGTTCGCGTTGCTCATTCGCCTGCCCTTTCTCGATCAAGCCATTCAGGGCGACGATATTTACTATCTGGCCGGCGCGCAGCACGCGCAGGTGGACCCGCTGCATCCCACGCACGCCCGCTACGTTTTCCTGGGGCAGGTGGTGGAAATGCAGGGCCACCCGCACCCGCCCTTCAATGCCTGGTTTCTGGCGCTGCTGCTGGCGCTGGCGGGCGACATCTACGAGGTACCCTACCACAGCGCGTACCTAATCTTCTCGGTGACGGCCGCCGTGGCCGCTTGGGCGCTGGCGCGCCGCTTCTCGCCGCATCCGGCGGCCGCCACTCTGCTGACGCTGGCGGCGCCCGCGTTCGTGGTAAACGGTAACTCGCTGGAGGCGGACGTGCCGCTGATGGCGTTCTGGCTGGCGGCCACGGCTTTGTTCGTCCGCGCGGTGGATGAGGGTTCGCTGCGGCGGCTCGTTGCGGCAGCCACGGCGATGGCGCTCGCAGCGCTGACGGCGTATCAGGCAGTGCTGCTCGCACCGATTCTGGGGTTTTACCTGTGGCAGCGAGCGCGCGGGTGGCGTTGGGGCTGGGCGGCGTCGACAACGCCGCTTGCGGTCATCGGCGCCTGGCAGCTCTTCGAGCGCCTGGCGACGGGAGCCCTGCCCGCCGCGATCCTCGCCGGGTTCTTCCGCACCTACGGCCTGCAAACGTTGGAGCACAAGATGGCCAACGCCGCAGCGCTCACTGCGCACCTGGCCTGGTTGGTGTTTCCTCCGGCGGCGGTGATGGCGTTTGGGCGAGGGCGCGCGCGCCTCGTGGTAGCGGTTTTGGCGGCTGCCGCGGGCGCCGCACTCGATGCTCACCCGCTGTTCTGGTGCTCGCTGGCGGTAGGCGTGCTCGTGTTGTCCGAGCTGGTGAGCCGGATCGCGCACAGGGGCCAGGCGGACGAGACGTTCCTGGCTTTCTGGGCGATCGGTTTCTTCGCTGCCGCGCTTGTGCTGTTTTTCGCGGGTTCGGCGCGCTACCTGCTGCCGATGGCGGCGCCGGTGGCCTTGCTGGCGTCGCGGCGGCTCGAAACGCTTCGGCGATGGGTGTGGGTCGGGCTTGCGTGCCAGATTTTGCTGGGGGTCGCCCTCGCCCGCGTGAACTATGAGCACTGGGACGGCTACCGACAGTTCGCGCGGACTCTGGCGCCGGAGTGTCAGGTACGGCGGGTCTGGATCAACGGGGAATGGGGGTTGCGCTACTACCTGGAATCGGAAGGTGGGCTGCCGCTATTGCGCGGACAGGCCGTCCAGCCCGGCGAGATTGTGGTGAGCAGTCGGTTGGCTTACCCGATTCCGTTCACTACGGGCGGAGGCGCTCCGGTCCCGTTGGCGGAAAGCACGATAAACGCCTCGCTGCCTCTGCGGCTGATCGGGCTGAAGGCACGCTCGGCATGGTCGTCGGCATCGTTCGGCTTGCGCCCGTTCGATTGGCGCAGGGATGCGCTGGATGTGGTGCGCGCGGAGCTGATCGTGGAGCGGGCGCCGGAGCTCGAGTATCTGCCGATGAACTCGCCTGGGGCGGCGCATCAGATCGTGAGCGGACTTTACGAACTGGAGGAAGGGAGGTACCGGTGGATGGCCGGGCGGGCAATTGTTTTGCTGCGTTCACCGCAACGGCCGACGCCGCTGGAGGTTCGGGTGTTCATTCCCGAGAACGCTCCGGCGCGGAGGATCCGTCTCGAGGTGGACGGAAGCCGGGTGCTCGAGCGGCTCCTGCCCGGTCCGGGCCTGCACATTGTGGCTTCCGAACCTGTGAAGCCTGAGGGTCCGACGGCGCGAGTAACGATCGAGCTGGACCGGACCTTTCGCGTACCCGGCGATCATCGCGAGTTGGGGGTGATCGTAACGGGGGTGGGATTCATGCAGCCAGCAGCGAGACCACCGCGGCCATGACATCGTCCATCGCGCCGCCGGTCACGACGCGCACGCGCTCGCCGCGGGGCGCCCAAACGGCCGGATCGGTAACCAGAAACACTGCGACGACCGGGGCGCCGGCGGCTGCGGCGAGATGGGTGATGCCGGAGTCGTTGCCCAGGTAGATGCGGGCGCCTGCGAGCCAGCAGGCCAGCTCGTAAAGATTCTCGATGCGCACGGCATTTTGCAGGGGCTCCTCGGGACCCGCGCACCAATAGACCGGCATGCGCCGCTCGAGCCAGCGCGCCACGGCGCGGAAGTTTTCGAGCGGCCAGTTCTTGCGGGGACTGCCCGAAAAGGGATGGATCACCGCAAAGCCGCCGTCCCAGCGTGGGCAATCCAGCCGCGGGAAGCCGGCAAGGTGGCCGCGTCCGATTTGTTGCAAGAAATAGTCGGCTGCATGGACGCCCGGCACATCGGGCAAGGCAGTAAGGAAGTGGAATGGGAGGCGGAGCCGAGCCACGGCGTCGCGGAACTCCCGGCGGTTGGCGCCGTACCAGGAAACGATGGAATCGAATTTGCGCAGCCGCTCGATCAGCGGCGTGGGCGGCGGGCGGTCCGGCACTTCGAGCCAGTCCAGGCCGGTATCCTGGATGGCCTCGACGCGATGCGCGAAACGGATGAGCGGCAGGTTCCGGCGGGCGACCCAGACTTCCAGATAGTCGGCGCGCAGCTCTTCGATCGCAGGCAGGGCCAGAATGCAGTCGCCGATGCCGCCGGGACGGATGACCAGTCGTCGCACTTCATCGGATCTCGTAAGGCAGGCGCACGGGGACGGTACGGGGCGGCAGGCAGAGCGTAGCCGTGCAGGCCTGGTAACGCAGCCAGCCGAGCAGGATGCCGGGACCGCGCGGGGCGTCGGCGGGCGCTTCGAGCACGGTCGTGATCTCGAAGGCGCCGCTGAGCACCGAGAGCGGGCGTGGGCTGAAGGCGTAGTTTTCAAGCGACGGCTTCGGATAACGGATCTGGATCACGCGGAATGGCTGCTTTTCCCAACGGAGGCGCAGCGGAACGAAGGTGGGTTCGGTGGGCACATGGCTGTTGACGTGGTAGCCGTGCTTGAGCTCCACCACGAGGCGGATCTCTGCGCGCCGGCCCCGCGCGACGCGCAACTTGGCCGGAGGCCGAAGGCTCAGCGGCGGATCATCTTGGGCCGGCAGCCAAGGCAGCAGGAGAAGGCTGAACAGAGCCGCTCGCGCTTTCCTGCTCGAGGCCCAAGAGTTCGGCGAGGTCTCTTTCATAACGGCTTTTGCTGACCAACCCCACGTGCACGCCGGCGATACGGCCTTCGCGGTCGATCAAGAACGTGGTAGGCAAGGCGTCCACGCCGCCGTAGAGCTGGGCGACCATGTCGTCGCCCATGAGGATGCGGTAGTTGACGCCGAGGCGGCGGATGTAAGGTTTGACCACGTCCCAGCCGTCTTCGTCCATGGAGATACCCAGGACCGCGAAACCGCGATGCTTGTGCATGCGTTCGAACTCGATGAACCAGGGGATCTCGAAGCGACAGGGACCGCACCAGGTGGCCCAGAAGTTCAACAGCACGACCTTGCCGCGGTAGTCCGAGAGCCGCACGAGCTTGCCGTCGGCGTCGCGCAGCGCAAAATCGGGCGCTTTGCGCCGCTGGGACTCGGGTTTGACCGAGGAACGTTGGGCCTGGGTCGCCGACGAGCAGGCGGAGAGAATGAGCGAGACCGCCAGCGCGTGGACTCCCGCAGCACGGCGTAGAGCGTTGAACACGGTTTTCTCCTTGCGGGCTATGTCTCGATTATAACGGCAGCGCCGGCCGTTCCATCAGTCGGGCGAGCCAGCGTGCGCGTCGTGCGCGCCACCGCCGGGGGAGAGTGAACTCTTGGTGCCTCGCAGGTCTGAGAAACCACCAGGCGGCGGAATCGCAGAAGCTTTCGCACACGTACCGGCGCCAGGGGTTGCTGCGGGTGCGCAAGGCGGACCTTTCCAGCGCGTCTTTCCGGCATTCTGCCGAATGGCCCAGTTCGCCGCGCGCGCCCGCGAGGACTTCGTCGCGCAGCAACAGCTCCCACCGGCGGCGCAACGCGTTGCCGAGCCGCAACCAGACGAAATGGAACAGCTCATGAATCAGGATGCGGCGCAGCTCGAGGGGGTTGCGCAGCAGGGAGCGTTCGAGGTAAATCCGGCGGCGGCGTAGCATGGCAGCTGCGTGCACTTCGATGCCGGGCGGTCGGCGCACCAGGCGGCCGCGTCGCGCGCACAGCCGGTCACGGAACAGCACGCGGATGGCAGAACCTGTGAAAAGGGGCAAACGCTCGAGGGCCTTGGCGAGCGAGGGCTTCGCCCGTCCGCTCGGGAAACGGAGCAAATGCTCAGCGGGGCGGGCCTGAGCTGCCCTGGTTCGCGGGGGTCTGGCGGAAGAAGGCTTCGTTCTCGATCTTGATCTGGACCTCTTTCTGGATCGAGTCGAGGAACTCCCGCAGCCGGGCGAGCTTGATCTCGTTGAAGATCTCGTCCTTGACCGCCTCATAGGGCTTGGTGGTGATCTCCTCGGCACGGAAAATATAAAAACCGTTCGGCGCGCGCACCGGGTCGCTTATCTCTCCTTTCTTGAGGGCGAAGACTGCCTGCTTGACGGCGTCGGGGATCTGATCGGACTTGCTGATGGGCGGGAAATCGCCGTCCTTTTCTGCGGAGGTAGGATCCTGGGAGTGCTCGCGGACCATTTTTACGAAGTCTGCTCCGGCGCGGAGCTGCTTGACGATGCTTTCGGCTTTTGCGCGCGCCTCCTTCTCCGAGAGCGGCTTTTTCTCGCCCGCCGCCGCAGCCGGATTGTCGCTGAAGGGAATGTAGATGACTTTCACGCGAGCCTGGACCCAGCGGTCATGATTGGCTTCGTAGAACTTCTTCTGGTCTTCGGGCGAAACAGGGATGTTCTCGTAGGTGTGTTGGATAGCGGCCTGATAGAGGATCTGCATGCGTCCGGCTGCGAGCGCCTCGCGATAGGGACTCTGCTGATCGAGCTTCTGTTTTTCGGCGTAATCGGAGAGGCGTTTGAGCATGGCGTACTGGCGCAGGAAGGCGGCAGGGTCACGAGCGGCGTTCTGCTGCACCTGCGGTCCCACCGTTCGGTAAAGTCCCTGTAGTTCGGCGGCCGTGACCGGCTTGCCGTCGACGGTGGCCACGACCGTGTCGGGCGCCACGGCGTCGGCGGACTGAGCCGGGGCGCTTGCGGCGAGGAGGGTCCACAGCAGGAGGAGTCGCATGAAGGGCAACCTTTTCGAAAGAACTTACCGCCAGTCTATCACGTACGGCGGGGGAGGGACTTGGGGCTTCGGCTATGATGAAAGCGCGTATGAAGAGACTGGTGGCCTTGCTGGTGGCGGGCGCCGCGGCGGCGAGCGCTCAGCGGTTCGCGGCCTCGGAAAATCTGGACGCGATCATCGAGGAGGCAATCGCTCGGGACGAGATTCCGGGCGCGGTTCTGTTGGTGGGTCAGCCAGGGCGGATTCTGCACTTCGCAGCCTACGGCTGGAGAGCGCTCGAACCAGAGCGCGAAGCGATGACGACGGACACGATATTCGATGCGGCCTCGCTGACGAAAGTGGTCGCCACGACGCCGGCGGTTATGAAGCTGTTCGAGTGGGGCAAGGTGCGGCTGAACGATCCGGTCACGCGTTACCTGCCCGAGTTTCAGGGCGGCGCCAGCCCGATCACGGTCCGCGACCTGCTCACGCATTTTTCCGGGCTGCGGCCGGGATTGGATCTGCGACCGCCGTGGAGCGGAGCGCAGACGGGCTTTTATCTGGCTTTCGTGGACCCGCCGGCGGAGAGCCCCGGCGTGCGGTTCATTTACAGCGACATCAATTTCATCCTGTTGGGGGCCCTGGTGGAGAAGCTGAGCGGGCAGCCGCTTGATGAATTCGTGCGCCAGCAGGTCTGGCTGCCGTTGGGCATGAAAGAAACCATGTTCCGGCCGCCGGCGGCGCTACTGGCTCGCATTGCGCCGACGGAGATCGTAGACGGGGTGTTGCTGCGAGGCGTCGTTCACGATCCCACCTCTCGCGCGATGGGGGGTGTCGCGGGTCACGCGGGCATGTTCACGACGGCGGCCGATCTGGCCCGGTATGCCGAGATGCTGCTGGGGGAGGGCGAGCGTGAGGGCATACGGGTTTTCAGTGCGCTCACGGTGCGCAAGTTCACTACGCCGCAATCGCCGCCGGATCAGCCTGTTCTTCGGGGGTTGGGTTGGGACATCGAATCGCCGTATTCGGGCAACCGAGGCGAGCTGTTCCCCGTGGGTTCCTACGGCCACACGGGCTTCACGGGGACCTCGCTTTGGGTGGATCCGGTCAGTCGCAGCTATGTCATTTTGCTGGCCAACAGCGTGCATCCTTATCTGCGGCCGCCGATCACGTCGTTGCGGGCTCGTGTGGCGACCGCCGTAGCCGCGGCCCTGGACATCCGCACGCCCGGAGTGGTCATTAGCGGGTACAACGAGACAGTGGTGGGGCCGGGCCGCAGGCGGGTGGTGGCCCGCAACGGGAATGTGCTGACGGGGCTGGAGGTGTTGGCGCGCGAGAGATTCCGTCCGCTAGCGGGCAAGCGCGTAGGCCTGATCACGAATCACACGGGCGTGGACCGCCACGGGCGGCGGAACGTGGATCTGATGCGGGAGGCGGGCATTCGCGTGACGGCCCTGTTCTCGCCCGAGCACGGCATAACGGGCACGGAGGATCACGACCGGATCGGTCACTCGCGCGATCCGGCGACGGGGATCCCGATCTTCAGTCTGTACCAAGCCGATCAGAGGCGGCCCACAGATGAGATGCTTCGCGAAGCGGACGTGCTGGTGTTCGACATCCAGGACGTCGGCGCGCGTTTTTACACGTACGTGACCACGATGGCGTACGCGATGGAGGAGGCGGCGCGGCGCAAGATCCCTTTCATCGTTCTCGACCGACCCAATCCCATCACCGGCACGCGGGTGGAGGGCCCCATGCTGGAGGCCGAGCTTGCGAGCTTTGTCGGCTACATGCCCTTGCCGCTTCGCCACGGCATGACGGTCGGAGAACTGGCGCGCTACTTCAACAGCGAGAAGCGGATCGGGGCGGAGCTGACCGTAATTGCCATGGAGGGCTGGCAGAGGGGTGATTGGTTCGACTCGACGGGACTCACCTGGGTCGACCCCTCGCCCAACATGCGCAGTCTGAACGCTGCGTTACTTTATCCCGGTGTCGCTCTGCTGGAGTACTCGCGCAATTATTCGGTGGGCCGGGGAACGGACGCGCCATTCGAGCAGGTGGGGGCGGACTGGATCCGGGGTGAGGAACTGGCTGCGTACCTGAACCGAAGATTCATTCCTGGCGTTCGAGCGTACCCCACCCGCTTTCGACCGACCTCTTCGCGGTTTGCCGGCCAGTGGATCGAGGGAGTCCGTTTCGTCATCACCGATCGCGAGAATTTCAACTCGGCGCGGCTGGGTCTGGAGCTGGCCGCAGCGCTTTTGCGGCTCTATCCTGGCAGGCTCGATCTCGACGCGAACCTGAGGTTGATCGGCAGCAAGGCCGTAGCAGCGGCGCTCAAGGCAGGCGAGGACCCGCGCCGTATCCTGGAAAGCCAGCAGCAGGCTCTGGAGGAATTCCTGGAGCGCCGGCAAGCCAGCCTTCTGTATCGCTGAGGGCCGGCTGGGGCGGCTCAGGTTGCGGGCTGTTTGGGTTGGGGAGCCTTGGCCTTGGTTGGGGTGGCACGGGTACGCTTTTTTGCCATGGCGAGCCAAGCGGGGGGGCGTCCCCGCCGTTTGCCACGGCTTCTGGCGAGTCTTTCCAGGCTGATAATGGCATCTTCAATCAGTTCGCGTTCCTGGCGCAATTCGGCCAGAATTTTGGCCACATCCATGGGCACACTCCTGAGGACCGGGTTGGCAGCGCCGGGCTTCTGTTCTGCAATCGGAACGAAAGCGAAGCAACCACGGCTGCGCTTCCCTCTTTTTACCGCAGTTTCGCGCGGTTTTCAAGGGGTTCGTTCCGTTTTCGGAACAGAATTTCGCGTCTGGTCCGGAGCCGCTTCCGCAACGCGCCCGAATGACCCCCTGCGACGCGACCAGCCATAGTAGGGCAAGCCCAACAGAATTAGTGCCAATCCCAAGACGGACTCACGAGGAAAATTCCTCAGGCTCGACCAAATGACAGCGGCGGCCCCCAGCACAAACAGCGCCGGCAGAACGGGGTAGCCGGGCACCCGGTAGGGCCTAGCCAGGCCTGGGCAGCGTTTGCGTAGCAGGATCACGGCTGCCGCCGTCATGCCGTAGAGGATCCAGCTGGCGAAGATCACGTACCGAAAGAGGTCTTCGTAGCGGCCGGTGAAAACCAGCACCGAACCCCAGGCGGCAAGGCCGAGGATGGAAACCGAGGGCGTGTGGTAAGAGGGATGAATGTGGGCGAAGCGCGCCACGAAGAGGCCGTCCCGGGCCATGGCATAGGGCACGCGGGCTCCCGATAGCAACGATCCGTTCAAAGCGGCGAAGATCGACACCATGGCAGCCAGCGAGACGGCGCCGGCGCCCCAATCGCCTGCCACTGCTCGCATCATTTCGGCGGCCACACGGTCGGTTCGAGCAACCTGCTCTCCCGGGAGCACGTAGAAGTAGGCGACGTTGGTTAGCAAGTAGGTTGCCATGACAAGGCCGGTACCCGCCACCAGTGCAATGGGCAGGTAGCGCTGCGGACGCCGGATCTCGGCCGCGACCATGCTGACGTTGTTCCAGCCGTCATAAGCCCACAGGGCGGCGACGAGGGCGGCGAAAAAGCCGGAGAAGCCGCCCGGAGCGGGAATCGACTGGGCGAAGTGTCCGAAATCGCCCTTGCGGGCGCAGAGCCCCACTGCGATCAAGGCAGCGATGAGGCCGAGTTTGAGGATGGTGACGGCCACTTGCACGCCCGCACCAAAGCGGACGCCGAGATAATTCACCGCCGCCAGGAGCAATATGACCGCGACCGCGAGCAGTTGTCCATAGCGGATGGCAAGGGGTGCGCCCCCCGGGCCTATGGGCAGTGGCACGGTGTAGAAAATCTGCTCGAGCGCGGGGAAGAAATTACCCAGATAAAGGAAGAAAGCGGTGGCCAGGGTGGCGATCGAACCGCCGCGCGCCACCCAAAACTGAGTCCAACCGTAAAGGAAACCCCAGAGCGGGCCGTAGGCTTGGCGAAGGTAGACGTATTCGCCGCCCGCTTCCGGCATGGCCGCCGAGAGTTCCGCATAGCTGAGGGCGCCGGCCAGCGAGAGCAGCCCTCCAACGACCCAGACCGCCAGCACCGTGGCCGGCGATCCCACGTGCAGGATCATGTCCTTGGGCACGAGGAAGATGCCGCTTCCGATGACGGTGCCGACCACGATCGCCGTCGCCGCCCACAGGCCCAATTCTCGCCGCAGACCGGTGGTTACCTCAGCCATGGCGATTGCCGGAGGGAAGCAGTGCGCCGAGCAGCAGGCCAGCCGCGAAAGTGGCGCTGGTTCCGATCACGACGTACCAGGTCCAGGCGATTTGCGTGGCGAATTTCACGTACAGCATGGTCGCCAGGCCCACGAACATCGCCGCGCCGGCAGCTAGCTGGTCGACCCGGCGGGTGAGCACGCCCAGCAGGAATACGCCCAACAACGCGCCGTAGACGACGGACGCCACCGAGAGGCCGGCCTCGAGAACCGAGCCCCAGCGCCGCGCCATGAAGCCGATGGCGGTGAGCAGGATGCCCCAAGCCACGGTGGCCCAGCGGGCCAGCTTGAGAGAATCCATCGTGGAGAGCTGGTGTTTTCCGAGACGGGCGGCGATGGGCCGGTAAAAGTCCATGACGCTGGTTGAAGCCAAGGCATTGAGCGCCGCGCTCAGATTGGCCATGGCCGCGGCCAGAACCGCCGCCATCACCAGTCCCGCGATCCCGGGGGGCAGGTAGCGCCAGACGAATTCGGGGTAGACGCGGTCGAGCACCTGCGGAGCGGGTAGCCGCATTAAGGTGTGGTAGGCGTAAAGCAGAATTCCGATGAGCAAGAAGAGCGTGAACTGCACGAAGATGACGAGCCAGCTTGCCAGCAGGGCGGCACGGCTTTCCCTCTGGCTACGGGCGGCGAGCAACCGCTGCACCATCAATTGCTCGGTGCCGTGGCTGGCGGTGGTGAGGAAGCAGCCGCCGATGATGCCCGCCCAGAAGGTATAGGTGCGGGCGAAGAACGAGGCCGACCATTCGAACGTGAAATCGAAGAGCTGAAACTTGCCTGCGGCGGCGGCGAGGGCAGCCGCTTCGGACCAGCCCCCCGGGATGTTCTGAAGAATGACCAGCAGGCTCACGGCGGCGCCGAAAATATATAGGCACATCTGCACGACCTCGGTCCAGATGACGGCCGACAAGCCGCCCTCGAACGTGTAAAAAAGCGTCAGGCCCACGATGAGCAGGATGGAGGCCAACTCACCGGTGCCTAGGATCACCGAGATGACAATGGAGATGGCGAATACCCGGACTCCTTCGGCCAACGAGCGGATGAGCAGGAACGTGCCTGCCGTGAGTTTGCGCAGACCGGGGCCGAACCGCCGTTCCATGAGCTCGTAGGCGGTGAACATTTCGCCGCGGAAATACTGCGGCAGCAGCAGGAAGGAAATGACGAGCCGCGCCAGCAGGTACCCGAAGACCACCTGAAGGAACCCCAGATTGCCCGCGAAAGAAAGGGCCGGGGTGCCGATGATGGTGAGGGTGCTGGTCTCGGCTGAGACGATCGAAAGCGCGATGGCCCACCAGGGAGCGCGGCGCCCGCCCAAAAAGTAATCCTTCAGATCTCTTTGCGTGTGACGGAATCTGGCGCCGAAGGCGGTGATGCCGACGAGGTAGACAAGGATGATCGCCAGGTCGGCGTAGCGCATGGGGAAAGGCGGATTCTAACACAGGGATCGGGCGGGCCACCGCGGCCTCGGCGCCCGCTGGAACCGCCGGCGACGTGGCTGCGTCATAGAGGTTGCGGCGCGCCAGGGCTTTCCGTTATACTCCGCATTGCGACTTCGGTGGTGAGCGGAAAGGCCGCGGCAGAATGCGGCTCCGGCCGCCGGAAGAAACCAAAAGCAACCGGGAATCGAGGAGGCAATCCGTGGTGGCGAAGGCCTGGCAGATCGGGAGCGTGATTGCGCTCTGCTCCGCTTTGAGCCTGCAGGTGGTTTGGGCGCAGGGACAGCAGCAGCAACCGCAGTGGAAAGACCACGCCGAGTACGAGCTGTACGTATCCATCACCAAGGAAGCCGATCCCAAAAAGGCGCTCGCGCTGCTGGAGCAATGGAAGCAGAAGTATCCCGACTCGCAGTTCGTAGAGGAACGCCTGCGCTGGACGATCGAAACGCAGCGCAAGCTCAACAGTGCGGCGGGCATGATGGCCGCGGCCAAAGAGTGGCTGGCCGTAAACCCGAAGAGCATCCAGGCGCTGTACTACATCAACCTGCTTACGCCCAGTGTGAACGACACCTCTGCCGAGGGTCTGGCGACGAGCGAGGCCGCCGCCAAGAGTCTGTTGGCCAATCTCAACGAGTTCTTCGCGCCCGAGAAGAAGCCCGCAGGCACCAGCGACGCCGATTGGCAGAAGGCGCGTTCGGACATGGCGGCGTTGGCCCACCGCACGCTTGGTTGGGTCAACCTCTCGCGCAAGAACTACGACGAGGCGGAAAAGCACCTTGTCGAGAACCTGAAGCTCAATCCCAACGACGCTGAGGCTTCCGCCTGGCTGGGAACGGTCATCGTGCAGGCCAAGAAGGTCGACACCTACCCGCATGCTCTTTTCCACTTCGCCCGTGCGGGTTGCTACGAGGGACCCGGCGCCCTGGACCCGGCGCGCCGCAAGCAGATGTACAGTTACTTCGAGAAGGCTTACACGAAGTACCACGGCAGCAACGAGGGCTTGCAGCACGTCTGCGACCTGGCGCGTAAGCAGGCCTTGCCTCCGGCCGACTTCACCATCCTCAGCGTGGCCGAGATTGCCGAGCTCAAGGAGAAGGAGCTGCGCGAGAAGGATCCGCAACTGGCCTTCTGGGTGAAGCTGCGGGATGCGCTTAAGGAGCAGGGCGGCGAGCAGTATTTCGAACAGGGCATGAAGGATGCACTGGTTCCTCCCGAGAACGAGCGCCCGCTGCGCGGAAGGTTGCTGCGTCACAGCCCCGCCAAGAACCCGAAAGAACTCGTCTTGGCGCTATCGGACGACCATACGCCAGAGGTCACCATCCGCCTGGAGGAGCCGCTGACCGGAGCCGCCGAACCGGGAACCGTGATCCAGTTCCGTGGAGTACCCAAGCAATTCACGCGAGAACCCTTCATGATCGTTTTCGAGGCCGAAAAAGACCAGATCATCGGCTGGCCGAGCCCCGCGCCGAAGAAAGCGCCGCCCGCCAAGAAAGTCGTGACCAAGAAAAAGTGATTCAGCCGGTCGGCCTCAATGGCCGGTAGGACTCAGCGAGACTTCTCCCACGCGGGGGGAGGGGACTTGTTGTGCAGTGTAGGGCTCGGGCTACCGCGCATGCATCCTCGGTGGAGCGGCTGATCGCGGCGCCGAGGTAATTCCGCGAGCCACCAAGAGCAGCAGGCGGCCGCCGGCACTGCGCTTAGGATACCGGCAGCAGGTCGGACGGGCCGAGTTTGCCCTTAGGGCACCGCAGGACGGTGCTTCACAAGACTGGGTAGGAAGGTCGGGTGCGGCAGGAGGGGTGGGCGGCTCGCGTCGGCCGCTACGCGCGCACTCGTCTAGAAAGAGGCGGGAACCCGGTCCCCTCAACCAGACAGCGTTAGCCCGAACATCGAGCAACTACGGCGTGACGGTGGGCGCCGGGAGGGCGGAGCTTTTGTTGCGCTCGGCGAGCTCGACGGCCTCGCGGCGGATGCTACGCAGCATGCCGGCAAAGACGAGGTGGTGAAGCGGCAGGACGGCATACCAGTAGAGCAGACCGAGCAGCCCGCGGGGTTGAAACAGGGCGGTCTGGCAAAGGACCGAGCGGCGCTCGCCCTCGGGCTGGATGCGGAATTCGAGCATCGCTTCGCCGGGCAGTTTCATTTCCGCACGCAGCGCGAGCCGCCGGTTTTCCTCGAGGCCGACTACGCGCCAGAAGTCGAGCGCTTCGCCGTAGCGTACCCGCTCGGGGTCGCGTCGTCCCCGGCGTAGGCCTGGGCCGCCAGCGAGCCGGTCGATAAAGCCGCGTATGCGCCACAACCAATCGGCAGCCTTCCAACCGTGTCGGCCGCCGAGGCGGCAAACGGCGCGGAAGACGGCCCAATCGGGAGCTTCGACCTGGATTTGGCGGCTGTCTCGAAACACCTTGCCGCCGGACCAATCCGGGTCGCCCCGAACGGGGCCCGCCATGGACCAACTGGTTTCCACCTGCCGATTGGCAATGCTGACGAGTGCGGCGCGGATCGCTTGGCGAACGTTAAGCAGCTCCTGCGGGATCAACTCGCGAATCCGGTGGTCACGGCACACCACGGGATTGCGCAGGCCCTCCGCCAGCGGTCGGGCGATCTGATGGCTCAGAGGGGTGACCAAGTGGATCCAGTAAGAGCTAAGTCTGGGGGTTAGGACCGGGACGGGGATGATCAGGCGTCTGCGGAGGCCGAGCTCCTCGGCCATGATCTGCATGATGTCCCGGTAGCAAAGCACGTCCGGTCCGCCGATGTCGAAGGTGCCGCCCACGGTTTGGGGCACAGCCAGGCAGCCGACCAGATAGTTGATGACATTACGGACAGCAATGGGCTGGCACGGCGTCATCACCCATTTCGGCGTGATCATGACGGGCAGCCGCTCCACCAGGTAGCGCAGAATTTCGAAGGAGGCGGAGCCGGAACCGATGATCATCGCCGCGCGTAGCACGGTTACCGGGACGCCGCTCGAGCGCAGGGCCTCCTCGACCTCGCGGCGCGAAGCCAAGTGCTCGCTCAGATCGGGGCCCATCTCGCCCAAGCCGCCGAGATAGAGAATTCGCGTGATCCCGGCCTTTTGCGCCGCCGAAGCGAAGGTAAGGGCGAGCCGGCGGTCGCGGGCGGCGTAGTCCTTACCGGCCGAGAGCATGGAATGAACCAGGTAATACGCGGTAGAGCAGCCGGTGAGTGCTTGAACGAGGCCCGGCGCGTCGCTGAGGTCGACTTCGACGATCTCGACACGCGGATCCTTCGCCCAGGTTCGGTCCTCGAGCTTGCGGGCCGATCGTACCAGGCATCGCACTCGGTGGCCGGCCTCCAGCAGGGCCGGCGCCAGCCGGCCGCCGATGTAGCCGGTCGCACCGGTCAGGGCGATGCGGATACGAACATCGGAGTCCTCGGAGAAGGCGGAAGGCACTTTATAAGTAAAGTAACAAAAAAACTGAACGGCGAGCGAGATTATTTCTCGTGCCGGCGGTAGTGATAGCGCAACGAATTTGTCCGGGTGACGCTCGGCTCCTGCCGATTGAAACATTTCAGGCCGCAATTGTACGAATGATGGCCAAGGGTCGAGGCCAATAAAGACTTCCACTTGCCTCGGTGCAAGGGCACGTCCCTAGCTCCTCGCCATTCTTGGTCGGGCCGACGAGGTCCTAGGCAAGCCCCAGCGCCGCTTCGACGGCCCGTACGCCCACACCGGCCCGCAGTCCTTCGCGGGCGAATGCCAGCCGCTCGAGCTCGTCTACCGGCTCCGCGGCGAGCGGCCGCGGGGCGCCGAGCTCGGCTACAGTCCGCTGCCAACCTGGCTCGCAAGGCGGAAGCTAGACGAGGGGCCTGGAGCCCACGCCGTGCGCAGATAAAGCCGCCGACGGCCGTTGAGCAGCGAGTCGAGAGCAGTTATTCTGAGCGGCGTGGGCGCCGGCCGAGTCGTATCTTTCGGTTGAGCACTTCCATCTCCGCGGCGCCCTGTTCGAGGCGTGGGCGAAAAGAGCAACGCACGAAGGGACGGTCACGGAGGGGCAAGGGGAGCGACTGCGCCGGCCGGTGCACCAGCCACACGCACTGAACGCAGGAATCGACGACGGATCCCGAGGTACGGCTCTGTCGGGAGGTGCGTGGGCGACGGGTAGGGCCAGCTTACCTCTGGCTCGTGCGGGCGGAGAGTGGCGAGGGAGCGATCTGGAACGCCCGGGCCCCGGCGGGCCTTAACCCGAGGTTGCAGGGTGGGCGGCGCGGGGGCGTAACGAGTCGCGGAGGAACGGCGGTGCGTGGCGACACGCCCAGCCCATTCGTTGCAGGCAGAGCATGTCAAGGTGCACTGAGGGCGCAATCCGGCAGGCTCTCCGGCCGGGCCTGGCACGGGTGAAGCTGCTGTCGATGAGCGGTACGATCCGCGGGATTTCCTGCGGCGGCGCACCGGCCGCACGGGCGGGTGGGTGTACGTTCGCCGGTCATCCGCGGATGCCCGCGAAGGCTTATGTTGAAACGGGCGTCGACGAGCAAGCCGGGTGCGCGTCCCCGATCACATCTTGTAGCGCCCGAGGTCCTCGTCGTTGAGTCCTTCGAGCCAGCGCCGCAGCTCTTCGTTGTTGACTTTGTCGGAGACGGCAGCCGCCATGCGGGAGGATTTCAGCACGGAATCTTCGACGTAGATCGGGCAGTCCACACGGAGGGCCAAGGCAAGGGCGTCGCTGGGGCGCGAGTCGACGCTGATGAGCTCGCCGTCCTTTTCGAGCCAGATGACGGCGTAAAAGGTGTCGTCCCGCAAGTCGCTGACGACGACCTTTCGCACGCCTGCGCTGAGACCCTGCAAGATGCTTTTCAGCAGATCGTGGGTCATGGGCCGCGGCGTCGAAACTTTTTCGATCTCCAGCGCGATGGCGTTGGCTTCGTAGATCCCGACCCAGATGGGCAAGATGGTGTTGCCGTTGACATCCTTGAGGATGACGATCGGCATGTTGGTGACCGGGTCCATCATCAGGCCGCGGATCTTCATTTCGACTTCCATGGCGTCTCCTTTCCAAGCACCATTAGAGCACGCGTGGGGACCGACCGGCGGCGTTCAGACCGCCAGCTCGCCGGCCAGCGAATTCGGGCCGGCCCGCGTCACGTGCACCTCCACATAACGACCCGCCAGAGCCTCGGCCGGGCCCTGCGGGCTGGTGAAGTTAACCACTCGGTTTTCCGAGGTGCGCCCCACCCACTGGCCGGTGCCGGGATTGAAGTTCTCGACGAGCACCTCGACACGCCTGCCGATCCACTCGCTGTTGCGCCGCAACTGAATGGCACGCTGCTTCTCCTGGAGGATAGCCAGGCGGCGGCTCTTTTCCTGCTCGGGCAGATGCCCGTCGAGCGCCAGTGCGGCGGTGTTGGGGCGCGCCGAGTACTTGAAGCTGAACACGGAGTCGTAGCCGACTTCGTCGAGCAGGCTGAGCGTCTGCCGGAAGTCCTCCTCCGTTTCGCCGGGAAAGCCTACGATGATGTCGGTGGAAATCGCGATCGGGCGGCGCGCGTTTTTCAGCCAGCCGATCTTCTCCAGATATTCCTCGCGGCTGTATTGGCGGCGCATGCGCTCGAGCACCCGGTTCGAACCCGACTGCACGGGCAGGTGGACGTGGTTGGCCAGGACAGGATTCTCTTCGATCGCCCGGACAATGCGCCGATCGAAATCGCGCGGGTGCGAGGTGGTGAAGCGCACGCGCCGCAACCCCGGGATCCCGGCCACCTGCTCGAGGAGCGTGGCGAAATCCCAACCCGCGGGCGAGGGATCACGGTAACTGGAGACGTTCTGGCCCAGCAACTGGATTTCGGTGTAACCGGCTGCTGCCAGCTGGCGGGCTTCCCGCATGATGCTTTCGCTCGGACGGCTGCGCTCGCGCCCGCGCGTGAAGGGGACCACGCAGAAGCTGCAATCCTTGTCGCAACCCTCGATGATGGTCAGGTAGGCGCGGTAGGGGCTATCGCGCCGCGTGAAGGGCGTCTCGAACGTTTCGTCCGTATCCAGGTCGAGGCCCGCGACCCGGCGATCGCCGGCTTCGATGCGGTCCAGCAATTCGGGCAAGCGACGGTAGCTGGCCGAACCGCACACCAAGGCGACGTGCGGGGCCCGTTCGAAGATGCGCTCGCCTTCCTGCTGCGCCACGCATCCCAGCACGCCGAACAACTTGCCGGCGCCGGCCTCCCGCCGGAACTGCTGCAGACGGCTGTAGACCTTCTGCTCGGCCTTCTCGCGAATACTGCAAGTGTTGTAAAGGATGAGATCGGCCTGCCCAGGATCGTCCACGCGCCGGTATCCGCGCGCCAGCAGAGTGCCCACGACCTTCTCAGAATCGTGGACATTCATCTGGCAGCCGAAGGTCTCCAGGTAGAAGGTCTTCATCGCAGCCCCGTCTGCTTACTCATTATAAGGGCACAGGCGTCGCGGCCGCTCAGCCGAGAAAACGGACCTCCTCTTCCAATTCGATGCCAAAGCGCTCGCGTACGCGGAGCTTCAACTCCGCGATGAGTTCGAGCAGTTCGCGTGCCGTTCCTCCGCCGGCGTTGAAAATCAGATTGGCGTGATGGGCAGCCACCTGGATGCCGCCGCGTCGCATCCCCTTGGCGCCGACTTGTTCGAGGAACCATGCCGCGGGCGCCTTGCCTTCGCGGACCAGCGCGGCCGGCAGCGCACTGCGTGCGGGCTCGGGCAGGCGGTCATAAAGCAGGTTCTTGAAGATGCTTCCCGCGCACTTCATCTCGGGGGGATATTTTTGCGAGCGCAGGCTGACGAGCTGGGCGCTGCATTCACGCAGCCGGTCGGGATCGCCGGGGCGAAGGCCCAACTCGATGGAAAGGATCACCCACTCGGGCCGCTGCTTGAAGATACTCTCCCGGTAATCGAAGGCGCACTCGCTGACGTCGAGCCGCTGGATCTTGGCACCGTTCCAGATGCGCACTGCGCGAACGCACTCCGATATCGAATGCCCGTAGGCGCCGGCGTTCCCATAGACGGCGCCGCCCAGGGTGCCCGGGATGCCGGCCAGCGTCTGCAATCCCGCCAGTCCTGCCGCGTTGGTGAAGTCGACCAGTTGCTGGAGTTCGGTCCCCGCCTCGGCCGTCACGGTCGCTCCGTCCCGGCGGAGGTCATTCCCCAAGTAGCGCAGGACCGCGCCGCGGAAGCCCTCGTCGGCTACGATCAGGTTGGTGCCGCCTCCGATCACCGCCCAGCGCACACGCGCTTGCGAGAGGGTGCGAAGCGCTTCGACCAGCGCGTCTTCACGCGGCGTTTCGAGGTAGAGGTCGGCCGGCCCGCCCAAACCGAAGCGCGTGCGCGGCGCCAGCGGCGCGTTCTGTGCGACCGTGAGCTCCGGCAGGCGCCTCAGCTCCCGTACAAGCGGTTCGAGAGCAAGCATACGAGAGCGGGTCCCCGTCAGACCGGGAAGGGAAACCGAACCTGCTCGATGGGCACGCCGCGGATCTCGATGCGGCGCAGATCGGCGGATCCGACGCCTAGCGCCTCGGCGAGCTTGAGCGTGTTGTCGCAGCGCAGGAAAGGCGCTACGCCGCGGTCGGCTTGCGGGTCATAGCCCATGACGGCCATGGCGACGGCGTCGGTGGAAACGGGGTTCAAACCGGCGATCAACACGCGGGGCTCCACGAATTTCAGACCGCGGATCCACGGCCCCTCACCGCCGGTGACGGTTTGGATGCCGTCGATGAGCGCCAGGTGGACGGGACGAGCGGCGACCAGCTCGGCCGTAATTCGCGGGACGCGATAGCCGGGATCGCGGCTGGAGCCGGGCGCCAGCTCCTGCGGGGCGCTCAACGAAGGCGGCCGCTTGCCAAAGTGGAACACGTCGGCGCGTCCCTTGGCGGGGTTCTCGTTGGGTTCCTCGCGGCCGGCATCGTCCCCGTAGATGGAGGCAGGGGTGATGCCGAAACAGTTTTTCAGAGAAAGGGTCACGCCGCAGGTTTCGTGGTTTTTCAGTTTCGCCAGACTCACAAACACGTCGGTTTCTTCGTAGGCGACGTTCAAGTCATACGCCGGGTAAATCCAGGCCCGCGGAAGCACTTTGAAGCGGGCGTAACGCCGCGCTCTGCCGGCGTTGTTGGTATTTTCGAACTCGACGCCCGGGGCGGCGTTGGCCAGCGCACGGAGGGGCCAGCCACTGTCGAGCAAGAACTCTTCCATCGGGCCGCCCGAGGCCCAACAACTTTCCACCAGCCGGATACGGCGCGCACCGGCACGCCCCATGGCGTGCAGGACAGCCCCTACGACGCGCGGATGGACGTAGTGGGTGGCGCCCAACGGCCTGCCTTCGAAACGAAGTGCGGGACTCCCGGTGAGGTTCAACTTGATCGTGACCGTTTTGCCTTTGACCAACCGGCTCAAGCCACCCAGTTGATCGAAGAGCCTTCCGATGATATCTTCCAGCCGCGCGTCGTAAGTTTCGGCCTTCGCAATGGCGACAGGCGCGGCCGGCGGTTGCGCGGCATTTCCCAGCGCCGCGCCCGCGACAATTCCCAGCCATTCCCTCCGAGTCATGGCATACAGTCTAGCAGCAGAGCGGCAGCGATCGCGATCCGATCGATCTCGACCGCTACGCCTTCTTCGATCTCGTAGGGCGAAAGGCTGCGGGGGGCTTCTCCCGGTTCCAGGAGGCGCGCCGACCGGCATGGGGCCGCGATGTGGACGGTGATGTTTTCGGCCGGATAATCCGTGTAGTTGACAAGGTGCAGCAGAAGCTGTTTACGATCGGGGTCGGCGAGGAGGTTGGAGGTCATGCCGGAGACGTTGAAGAGCCGTACGCCGAAATTGCGCCGACCGATGAGCATGTTGACCTCGCGCCAGATGTCATCCAGCCGCGTCACATCCTTCTCATCCAGAGTGATCCTGTCGTCTTGCGGGGGCGGGAATTTCCATCCGGGAGGGCCTGAGAGAAGGGTGCCGCCCGCTCGGGTGAAGGTGCGAAGTGCTTCCTTGTCGGCCTCGCCGAGCGCAGCCGGGTCGACATTCACAACCAGGCGAGCTCCCTGCAGGGCCGAGGCATTCAGCCGCGCCCGCGGCAGCGGTCGCACTGGCACGTGCTTGACCACAATCATGTCGAGGATGCCCCCCGAGAGCAGCGCGCCGCTCGATTCATCCTGAACCAGGGCGAGCCGGCCGGCCGGTTCCCAGCTTCGCCAGTGGTTGTGATCCTCGTAGAACTTCAGATACGTGCAGATGCGGCGCCAAGCCGCGAGAGCCTTGGGCTCGCGGGCATGCAGGCGGCGATCGAGATCGGCATCCAGGGCCACGACCCAGCGCGCACCGCTGCTGGCGGCGTCCGCGACGGCATGCAGGTAGCGATGAGCGGGCAGCATCGTCTTGGGCGGCGTGTTGGCCATCCAGATCTCGGCGCCTGTGGCGGCGCGCAGGTACCGGAGAAAACCGGCGTTGGTCTCGACCCAGGGTCCTCCGGTGGGCGCGGCGCGGACCGCGTTGTCTTCGAATGCGCGGATTCCGGGCCAGAGGCCCTGATAGGTGCCGATGATGCCGTCGGGGCGATCCAGCTTCAGGCTTGCGCGCGGCGGCAGCTCGATGAGGCGCCATCCCTGGCGGTCGGCGACCTCGCGTGCGCGGGCCTGCTCGTCCGGGCCGAAAGCGCCCTCGAGAACCAGACCGGTCGCCTTCGTGGCGGCCGTTTCCTGCAGCGCGGCGTCCAGGTCGGGGCCCGGCCGTACGACGCGCAAAACCGCGATCCCCTTAGCGCGGGCGGCGGCGGTGAACTCGGGCGTCACGCGCTCCAACAGCAGGCAATTAATGGGCGAGCCCTCCAGCAACTCGAGAGAGCCGGGGTCCGGACTTGTCCAGCGGGCGGGGACCCACGCGGAGACCGCGAGCAGCAGCAGGGCAGCAAGCATATTCCCACTGTAGCGCTAAGACCGCCGTGTTTCGCCGAGCCTAGTCCGCGGATCGTCGGGACAAATCACGCACGGCGTGCGGGGGACGTGGGCCGGGATTGAGCAGCACCAGGCACCAGCCCCTCTCGTCCACTTCTGCGCTAGCCTAATATAAGGATCGCCTATGCCTGCCTACGAGTTCCGGTGTCGCCAGTGCGGTACGGAGTACGAAATTCGGGCCACCATTTCCGAGTACTCCAAGGGCCTCAAGACGGTGTGTCCCTCATGCGGTTCGGAGGACGGTGAGCAACTGATCTCCCTGGCCGCCATCTTCAGGGGAGGCGCCGGGGGCTCCGGAGGCTTTGGAGGAGGCTGTTGGGGTCCGTCCTGCTGCGGCGGCAACTGATGGAGCCGGCGCGGAGCGGTTATCCGCGAGGAGGCGGCTGCTGCTAGATCAGCGTCGCGCCGCACGCATACCACTCCGGGGCGCGGAGCGGTTATCCGCGAGGAGGCGGCTGCTGCCAGGGGGCCGAGAGCCGTTGGACGGCTTGCCGCAGCTTGCCGAGGGCGGTCTCGTAGGCTTGACGGAATAAGTCTCGGGCCGCATCCTCCGCCAGCGTGCGGGTGCCGATCATTTGGATCAAGTCCTCGGGTCCGCGGCCGGTTTGCAGCACCAACTGCGCTGCTCCCAGAACCGTCTGCGCTGCGGCGCGCTCAGCTGCCTGCTTCTCCACGCCGGCGCCCGCGGCGGCGTCCCTCAGGGCCTGGATGATGGGGAATACGTAGGTGGGGCCGACAGCGGTCAGGGCGGTGAAGGCTTCCATCTGGTCTTCCCGGAGCCGCACCGTGGTGCCGAACAACCCCAGTAAGGCGTCGATGAAGGCCAGATCGGCCTCTGTCACGTGCCGGCCCAGACAGTGAGGATTCATTCCCGCGCCGATCAGCGAGGGTGTGTTTGGTATCACGCGGAGAACCTTTACGGCCCCGCCCGCGCTCTGCTCGATCCATTCGGTCCGGACCGCAGCGGCCAGCGAGACCAGCAGCACGTTCGGCCGCAGCGCGGCGCGCACCTCGTCCATCACGGTCTTGACCGCCTGGGGAGGTACGCAGAGGAAGACGACATCGGCTGCGGCGGCCGCCTCCCGGTTGTCCCGAGCCGCGCGCACGCCCAGCTTGCGCTCGAGCTCTTTGGCCTTGCCCGGATCGACGTCGGACACGTGCAGTCTGCCGGCGGGGATTCCGGCGTTGACCATTCGCTCCGCGAAGACGCCGGCGATGATGCCGGAGCCGAGAAACGCGTAGTCCTTTTCTGCTAGGACCGGAGCCGTCATGAGTTCCTCCTTCGCTGCCTGAACACGAATTCCATATTCCCGCGGTCGGTTCGTTGCCGATGATGTGCACCCTGCGGCAGCGACGGTGCCGACGAGCGGGGCGGGGTGTGATGGCTGAGCCTTGCCGGGCTCCCTGCGTGGGCGGCGTTTAGGTCCCAAGCGCTCCCGGTCATGGCGCTCGAACCCGGCTGTAGAAAAATCCGGGCCGGAGGCAGGGAACGTCCTGTCCGCCACCGCTTCTCTGCTCTAGAGGCCGTCACAGCTCGACACGGTAAATGTGAACCAGGGACAGATAGATCCCGACGAGCACGAACACGACACCCGTGGCGGGCCGCGCATATCGCTCCAGCGCCGAGAGTCGTTGGAACGCGGCGCTCAAGGAGCGCGCGCCCGCCGCCAATAACCAGGCAAAAACAAGCACCGGCAACCCTGTCCCGATCCCGAACAGAGCGGGAAGCCCCAGCGTGGATCGGTGCTGCAACGCCAGGGGCAAGAGGCTGCCGAAATAGAGGGCCGCCGAGACAGGACAGAACGACAGCGCGAAGAGCATGCCCAGGAAGGCGGCACCCCAGGCGCCGCTGTCATACAGCTTCTGCTCCAACTTGCCGCTGCCAACTCGCGTCGAGAAGCGGAATTCGAGCAGACCCAGTAAGAACATTCCCACTAGAATCAACAGCGGCCCGAGCCATTTATTCAGATGGTTCTGCAAAATTTCCGAAAGGCGAGGCACCGAGAATAGGCTGGTGAGCAAAAGCGCAGCCAGTGCGATATAAGCAACCGCTCGGCCGATGGCATAAAGGGCGCCGGCGGCCAAAACGAGTCGTGGCGACCGGATGCTTTTGGTGAGCCAGGAGATGGCCGCGATGTTGGTCGCCAGCGGGCAGGGGCTGACGGAGGTCAGCACGCCAAGCCAGAGGGCGCCGCCGTAACCCAATAAGAGTCCCTCCATCATAGCTTTCTCAGATAAATCCGAATTTCATCCTGAAGATACCGAAAGAACGCCTTTGGGTCATAAACCAGCTCCCATACTCTTTCCAGGTTTTTCCATTCGGCCTGCCGGCCGTCCTCGAGGCGCACGATGACCACCGACTTAGTGAACAGTTGATAGTCGCGGATGAAGTGGCGGTATTGCGGCAACTGCACGTTGATCGGCACAAACTCGATCAGCCCTTTGCGGAGCTCGTCGCTGAAGGCGGTCCTAACTACGTGTTCGGACAGGGCTTCAATGCGCCGGCAAGTAGGGCAGCGTATCGTGGTGTAAAAGTAATAGACGAGGACCTTATTTTCGGCGGGACGGGCTTGAGCCGGGGCTGTCTCGGCGCTCGGCGCCGCAGCCACGGGCGCGGCGGCGGCTTCGGCTGCCGGCGAGTCGCGGCGCACCAGTTGCCAAAAGTTCACCGCCACGCTGACGGCGACGAAAGCGAGCAGTGAATACTTCGTCAGGCTTTTCCAGGACATGGGACTCCCCCCCTAGGTCAGGCCGTATGTTGCGCCAGGATCGACATGAGTTCTTCGGGTGACGGCACGCGCCCTTCCACGGCTACCTTGCCGTTGATGACCAGGGCCGGTGTACGGCGGATGCCGTAGCCGATCATCCTGCCGATATCGGTGACTTTTTCGAGTTCGTAAGCGAGCTCCATTTCGCGGGCGGCAGCTTCGGCATTTGCCGCCAGCCTTTTGCAATTCGTGCATCCAGGTCCCAGAATCTTTAATTGCACCGTAACCGTAGCCATTTCCTTGTTCCTTCAGTAAGCTCCAAAGCAGTGCTCGACCGGAGAAACCGTTTGGCGCGCGGAAACCGCGTGAACCGCTTCCAGTAAACGCAGCACATGGGGGCCCGACAGCCGGTAGAAGACCTGCGGGCCGCGGCGCTGGTCGGCGACCAGGCCGACAACCCGCAGGCGTGTCAGGTGACGCGAGGTCGTCGACTCGTCGGCATCACACAGCGCCGCCAACTCACATACACAACGCTCGCCGTATTGGGCCAACTCGTCAAGGATCCGGAGGCGTAGGGGGTGCGCCATGGCCTTGAGTAGGCGAGCCGTGCGGATGCGCTGGCCGCTCGGATCAGGCATGGCCATCCGCTATCGTAGCAACCGATCGCAGCAATTGCAAGAGACGGCAAACATCTCGTGATTTCAATGGCTTAGCGTGTAAGGGAACCAGGCCCTCCGTATGGACGAAGCAGTTGCTCCGGAGGCATTGCTCTGAGGCGGGTCAGTTCTCGCAGCCCGATTTCGTGCAGGTCGAGGCAGACCAGGCGGCCCTTTGAGGGCTTCCCCGCCCCTGCCGCGCTGCTCGCGGTCGCTTACGTTGCCTGGGCTCGCGCATTGCGCAGGCGCCGGAGATTGTGGGCCGCAGGAACCTCCACCAGCCGGTTAGCCTTCGCGAGCCCGCGCCACTTCATCCGCTCACGCCCCGTCACGCACTGCGGCCAGGCAGAGATCCGCTGCTCCGAGGGCGGTCGCCCCGGCTCACCGGGTAGCCGGCGGGTCGCGTCGTCCGCCGATCCAGCGCGCTCGCCCGGCTTCTCCCGGCCGTGTGCACGACTATTCCCAGATCACGCAACGTCTCTTGACCAGGTCCAGGCCATCATAGGCCTCCGCCGCCGGGGGAACCGGGTGCGGCCGGCGTTGCCCGAGCCCGTAGGCCACGAGCAGCGCGGTATCGACCTCGGCCGTGCCGTCGGCGGTCGTGGCCGTGACGTCCACGATCAGACTGTGACGGTTCTCCACCAGCACTTGCGCCAGGTAGGCCAGCGGGGCCTCCCGGCCGCGCGCCTTCCGGTACAGCGGCGCCTCCGGATTGGTCGTGGACCGGCGGGCCCGGTTCGACCGCCGCCGGCCGCGGAAATCGGCCCTTTCGTCCTCGCCATCCCCCTTGCGTCGGAAGCTTCTCCGGCCGGCCCAGGCCTCGATCAGCGTGGGGTTGCCGTGAAGTGCTCGTCGGAAAGATAGGGCTGGGCCAGGGCGAGCAGGCGGCGGAAGAATGCGCCCGTTTTCGGCCGGTTCACAAGCGACGCGCACTTGTTGTTGAACACCGCGTGGTTCGGCCTCGTCCATCTGCAGATCTGAGAACCAGCCCAGCAGCGGTTTGTAGTGGAGCGCGACGACTAGAGGCCGCTCGCTGGGGAGGGAGTGGAAGGCCCGAATAGCATGCTGCCCAGGACGCGTTCGGGCGAGATGGGGGCGGGCCCCCGCGGACACAGAGGCCGCGCAGGACCCCGACGGCGGGGCCGGGTGGGCGCGCGAGGGGTGGTCGGTGGGGACGCGCTGCACGAGGGAGACGTAGCCGGTCGTGGCGACCATTAAAACAATGATGGCACAAAATGTTCTTTCTGACGAAGCCTCGGCGGGTTTTTCAGCAGAGCCCTGCAGTCTCTTGGTCGCTGAGCGAAGTCGCCTCTGCCGAGTCCTTGGGAGGGAGCCAGCAGCGAATCGGCCGCTCTTGGGCAGTGTTTATTGCACCCGGGACAAGCTCCTGTGGGCGGTCCGGGGTTGGCCTTTTTTGCGAGCCGGTGCGCGGAAACAAGGCTCGCGTTCTCCTGCGGTAGTAGTTCTGTCAACCATATTTCGGAGGCGGCAGTGCGTGACGCAGCGACGGCCAGCCAGGAGGACGTCTGGGCCGGCAGACGGTCCGACGGCTGCGGGCGGCCGCGCTCAATCCAGACGGCACTCGACGGGGCTCAGGTAATTTTTCAGAAGTCACGCGCCAGCGGGAGGGCTCTACGCGGGGTCCTTCACAGTCCTTGCCGAGGGTTGCGTGGGGCAATCTCCGGCCGCAGCCCGGCAGAGGGGCGAACGAGCTTAGCTCACGGGGCGGATCAAGGTAGGCGGGCTGTCGCACAGGACAAGCGATCGGGGTAAGCCGCATGCAGCCGGGCAGCGTTACTGTTCCTGAACGATAAGCAGGTCCCAGGGGCCAACGGAGACGGTCGCACCCGAATCGATGGTTCGATTCGTGAGCAGCTCGCGGCCGGCCCGATAGGCATAGCGGACGGTTTGGGGCTGCGCGGAAAAGTTAAGGTAGAAACGCACGGTCTTGCCGGCCGCATTGACGCCGCGTTTCAGTCTCACGTGGGGCGGGAGCTGCTGCTCGGGGCCCAACAAGCCGGCCAACTCGAGCACTTCCTTCAGCACTCTTAGCTGGAGTTCGTCGGAAAGAAATGTTCCTTGGTAAGTGAGCGTTCCACGACCGTAGCGGTTACGCGTAAGGGCAGGATACTTGCCGAAGAAGGGATGATCGTACCAAGCCAAGGGTTCAGCGCCCTCAAGTTCAATCATCTCGGCCCACACGGAGACGCGGTTGTGCTCACCGAGTCGGTAGGGATCGCCTTTCAAGGCGAGGGGGCGCGCCAAGCTGGAAAACTCCTGGTAAGAAAAGCCGGCCGCCTGTCGCAAGGGTCCTGGGGCACGGGTCCAGCGGACTGTCGAATACTCATTGGTAAAGCCGCTCTTGAAGGAAAGGACCAGATGACCGCCAGTTTGGACGTAGCTTGCGAGCCTGCCGAGCAGCTCGTCGGAGGCTACGTAGAGCGGGGGCACCACGATCACTTTGTATCGGCTCAGGTCTTGGGTTTCCGGGAAAACGAAGTCCACTTCGACATTCAGCCGGTAGAGCGCGCGGTACATCTGGTGGAGTACGGTCATGTAGTTCACGTGGTCGTCGAAGGGCATGAAGCGAAGGCCGTGATAGGAATCGAGGCTGACCAGCAGGGCCACGGCATTGTCCTTCCTGAGGTTGACAAGAGAAGGGCCGACGCGTTGAAGCTCGCTCCGGATGCGGGCCATTTCCCGATAAATGCGGTTAGGTTCCAGGTCGTGTGACAACACTCCTTTCCAGTACGTTTCCTGGCCATAGTGCAAGGAGTGCCAATGCCAGTAAGCGACCATATTGGCTCCGCAGGCGAAATGGCTGTAGGCGCTCAATCGGAGCTGACCGTCATAAGGGGGGAACTGGGTGCGGGAATCCCAGCCTATGGTTTGGGCGTTTGTCTCCATGACGAGGTAGTTCTTGCGTTTGAGGGAGCGGCAGAGGTCGCCGGAGAGGCTGATGGCAAGCCCGTCGAGTTCGTCCTGAACTGCGTGGTACGGGTTGACGGCGGCGATGTCCAGGTGGCGTGCGATAGCGGGCTGATCGACCTCGGTGCGCACGCCGCCGACGAAGTTGTGGGTGATGAACTGATCGGGCCGTTTGAGCCGGCGGACGATGGCGGCCTGCCAGGCGAGAAAGTCGGTCACGGTCTGGCGCTGGAAGCGCTCCCATTCGAGCTTGTAACCCGGGTTAAGAATCCCCTGGCGGGGAGGGAACTCGTCCCAGTCCTGTACCAGTTGGCCCCAGTAGGCGAAACCCCACAATCGGTTGAGCGTCTCGGGGTTCTTAAATTTGCGTTTGAGATAGTTCACGAAATCTACATGCATGTGGGGGGCATTCGAGGGATTCGGATGAGTTTCGTTGTCGATCTGGTAGCCGATGACGGCGGGATGGTCCCTGAAGCGGGCTACGATCTGCCGGATGAGGCGCTCTGCGTAGTAGCGATAGACCGGGTGCGTGAGGTCCATGTTCTGCCGAGGCCCGTAGGCGCCGCCGGCGGCACGACCGGGGTAGGTGGGCTGGGTGCGGACGACGAGGGGCGGCGCCTCGGTAAGATGGCTGACGAGAATTTCCGGGTGCTTACGGTAGAGCCACGGGGGGATCGAGTAAGTAGGGGTTCCGAGGATGACTTTGATGCCTGCCTTGTGCAGGCGATCCAGAATACGCTCCATCCAGCCGAATTCGAACTGACCATCTCGGGGTTCCCAACTGCTCCAGACGGACTCGCCCAAGCGTACGACGTTGATGCCGGCGTTCTGCATCAAGCGCACATCTTCTTCGAGTCGTTCGTAAGGCATGTATTCGTGGTAGTAGGACACGCCGTAGAGGAGCGTTTTCCACTGGGGGATCTCCGCCATAGCGGGGAGACAGAGGCAAGCAAGCAACCACTTCGGCATCATGACGTAACCCGAACTCAACTAGCGCACGGGCCAGAGCGGGTGTCGCGTTCCGGCGCCAGGGGGCGGTCCAAGATGATAACGCAGAGTAAGACCCAACTCGGCGGGGGGCACGGGACCATCCCACCGCGCGACCACGCGCCCCGCAGGGTCCAAGAGCGCAGTGATCATACCAGACCCGGAGGCGCTCCGGATGATTCGGCGCAGCGAGGGGTCGCGCTCGAAGCGCACTTGCTGCAAGTGCCAGTCGTACGGCAGATTCTGCGCTTTTTCAGGACGGCCTTCCCAGACCAGCAATGCATCGAGGAAGGCGTCGCCGTATTGAGCGAGAGCGGTTTGGACGAAGACCATCTGGCTTCGGCAGATTTCCCACTCCGCGCCTGAAAGAACCAGCAGGAGCCACCTCGCGGGGATCCGCCCGGGCACGGTAACGCGGAGCGGCTTCAGGGTAGGATGCGCGGGCCCGAGAGCACCACAGCGGAGCCGCAAGGCGTGATCGAGGAGGGGGGAAGCGGGCTTGGGCCGGAGGGTCGCGTCCCAAGCCGGGTCGGCGAAGAATTCTTGCGGGCCCGCAGCCGAGCGCCAGGCGTGAATACCTCTGTATTGCACGCCGGCGTAGATCCAGAGCGGTTCTCTGGGGCCGGGATACCAATAGAGGTTGTTTTCGAAGCGAAGGTCGGCGCTGCTATGGATCATCGTGGGGACGGCCGAGAACAGGACGTTGTTGCGGAACACATTAGGACGGCTGCCGCGAAACTCCGCGTGATCCACGCGGACGATGGGGACGTCAAGGGGCGGCATCCAATAGAAGGTATTATTGTGCACTAAAACGCCGTCGAGCGCGCCGCCTTCCCAGGTTGTGATGTAGAAGTCGCCTTGCCGCCGCGCCAGCTTGGGGCTTCGGCCGTTGTTGACACAGACGTTATAGCGGACGACGCTATTGGCGGTCACCTCGCCGTGCGCGCCGAAAACGGAAACGCAGTAACCCTGGGCATCGTGGGCGTAGTTTTGTTCGACGACATTGTCTTCGTTGCCCCAATCAATGTCAAAGACGCCGCCGTCGACGCCGGGCGAATCGGTGAAGAAGCCCTCGTTAAGCCGCACGGTGCAACTACGGCAGCGCCAGGTCCAGATGCCGTTGGGCGTACCGACTTCGGCTGAGGGATTCAAACCGGTTCGCCAGACGGCGCTGTTTTCGATGAGGCCGTGTTCGACCTGAAAGAGTACGATGCCGTCTCCGTAGACGTCGTGGACGATCGAGTTGCGAACCGTCACGTTGCGGATGCGGTTCTGGCGGGAACCTCCGCGCACGATGATGCCCGCCCACTGCGTAGTGTTGCGGGCGGTGACGCCGTCAATCATTACGTCTTGCATGTGGAGCTTTTCCGGCGCAAGGACGGCCAGCAAGCCCGAAGACTTGGTTTTGACCGTACCGTGCACGTCCTCGACCAGGAGATTCTGCAGCCGGAGCTGACGGAGAGTGCCGCCGCTGCCGGTGACGAGCACGCCATACGGGCTGCTGCCGCGCACATGAAGATTGGCGACGTGCCAGTACTGTTGGTCAAACAGCTTGATGGCGGCTTCGTGGCCTTGGGCTTCGATGAGCGGCAGCGGGCCGAAGCCGTACGCGTCGATGCGGATGGGGCGGTTCTCGGCGCCGGAGCCTTTAGGCCAGAGCATGCCGCGGCAGCGGGTTCCGCGCCGTAGCAGGATCGTATCACCGGGAGCGAAGGTGGTGGCGGCGACTTTTTGCAGCGTGCGCCAGGCTTTGTCCGGCGCAGTGCCGGCGGCCGCATCGGAGCCGGACTCGCAATCGACGTAGTAGGTCACGCCGCCGGCCAACAAAGCGGGCGCGAGAAGCCATGCGCCGAGCGGATGCATCGCCTTGCAGCCCGAGGTTATGCGGTCTGGCGGACGCCCGTTCCGGTTGGCACCCGCCTCAGAAGTCCAACCGAACTCCCACCTGGGTCTGGCGCGGCAACCCGCCCACGCCGACCACCTGGCCGAAGAGCGGGCTGGCGGGATGGGTATCAATGTCCGTGAAGCGGTGGCGGTTGAAAGCGTTCAGCCATTCGCCGCGAATTTGGATGCGGAAGCGCTCCTTCACAGAGATGTTCTTGCGAAGGCCGAAGTCTTCGCTGTAGAAGGCGAAGCCCCGGATCTGGGAGAAGCGGTAGCTGGCGTTGCCCCGTACGTAACGCGGCGGGTCTTTGATGATCGCGGTGTTGACCTTCTTGTGGGCGGCGGTTGCGGGCGTTGAGACCAGCGACATATCGAACCGCTTGGGATCGAAGGCGACGCCCAACGGCTCGTTGTTCGGGTTCACGATCAGCGCCCGGTTGGTGGCAAAGTTGGCGTTCGGCGTGGGGGTGCCGCTGAAGCCCAACTTATAACTGTGGCTCGCACCCGTCAACCGGTGCGCGGCCCGAGGCGCAGGGGCGGAGGGGATCGGGAGGTGCAGCGGGCCGGTTAGCGGGCAACTATTCCGTATGCGGGCAGCAGGCGGCCGCGGGCGCGGTAGAGGGCGGCGAGGGTCTTGACATAGGCAGCGCGGGCGGCGACCTCGGCGGACTGCGCCTGCGCGAAATCGCGCTGGTACTGAATCACGAGGAAAGTAGTCGAGATGCCGGCCGCCAGTTTCTCGACTTCCGCGGCCAGCGCCTCCTGCTGATAGCGCAACTCCTGCCGTGCGGCCTCCAAGGAGGCGCGCGCCTGCTCCAGCGCCGCCAGCAGATTGTAGATCTCCACGCGGACCTGCTTTTCCAGTTGCCGGATCCGTATCTCCTGCTGACGCACGGTCAAGGAATCCCGGGCGTAGTCGGCCTCCGCGACGCGGTTCCGCAAGGGGAGGGATAACTGTAAGCCGACCGAGTAATCGGGAAAATTTCGGCGCACCAGTTGCCCGAGCGCGGCGCCGAAGCCGCCGACGAGGATGGGAGGCGGCAGGTGCGGCCCGGCGCCCGGCAGGGTGAGGGGATTGACGTCGCCCGCGAGGCCGTTGTTCCGCGCGCCGGCCACCAAGTCCAGAGATGGTTTCAGGGCGTTGCGACTGCCTTCGAGAAGCGTGCGGGCATTTTCGAGTTGCAGGCGGGCTGAGATCAGTTCGGGCCGGGAGCGTAGTGCTTCCTCCACGAGGTCCTCGGCGGGCGGCAGCTTTTCGGTCGGGTCGACGCGCAGGCGATCGGTGGGGACGATTCGCAGCGGCGCGAGCTCCGGACTGTCCAGCGTGTCGCGGGACAGATAGTCCTTGAGGATGTTTTCCTGCTGCCGGATGAGGGCTTCGGCCGCGGCCAGATCACGCCGACTTCGCGCGACTTCCGCCTGGGCCCGTACGACCTCGATGGGGGCGCGTGCGCCGACTTCGACTTGGGCCTGATTGTCGGCGAGCAGGCGCTCGGCCCGCTCCAGGGTTTGGCGGCGGACATGGAGCTCCTCGTTCAAGCTGACCAGGTCCCAGTAAAGCCGGATCACTCCGAAGACGGTGTTGACCAGTTGCTGCTCGAAGACCAGCTCGGAGATTTGCCGGTTTCTTCTGGCCACGCGGATAAAACGGGAGTTTAGGGCCCGGCCGAAGCCGCGCAGCAGAGGTTGCGTGAAAGTGAAGCCCAGGCCAGAGGCGTGGTACGGGTTCAGGTCGTAGCGCCTGTGGTTGATGCTCTGCCGCAAGTTCTCCCAGCCCAAGCTGATTTCACCGCCCGTGAGAAACCCCAACTGGAATCCAAGGTTGCCGGCACTGGTGTCGGAAACCAGGGCGCTAGTTCCGGCCATGAAGGAATTCAATTGAGGGGCGGACTGGTGGCTGCGGCGCAGGACGCCAGTGAGAGCAGGCACGAGGGCAGGCGGCAGCTTACCCGTGCTAATGGGAGTAGGCCCGGCGATGGACAAGTTCATCTCCGGGCCTAGAGCCGCCGTGGCCGCGTCGGTTGCGGCGCTGCGGGGCCCCTCGCGGGCGGTCATGGGGACGCCCCGCAACGCGGCCCCAGCGAGGGCCCGCTTCAGATCGGTTTCGGCGATGGCAGGCCCCACCCGCTGCAACTCCACGTCGAGATTGTTTTCGATGGCCAAAGCGATGGCGTCTTGCAGGGAGAGGTATACCAGGTTGCCGCGCGCCAACGCGCTCAATGGGCGTGGGTCGGGATAAGTTTGCGCGCCGAGTGCTGCGGCGAGGATGGCCACGGCCAAAGGCAATCTCATGACCCGCGCTCCTGCCGGCCCTGGCGGCCTTTGGGCGAAGAGACGACGCGCACCTTGACGCCCGGCCGGATCTCGTCGGTCAGGTTGACGACGACTCTCTGCCCCACCTCCAAGCCGCTGAGCACTTCGATTTGTCCTCCGTAGTCGCGTCCGAGGCGCAGGGAGGCGAAGCGCACGGCGCCGTCAGGTCCGACGACTGCCGCCACGGGACCTTTCTCGGTGTTGCGATAAGCGCCGGAGGGAATCAACAACGGGGGGCGCAAACGCTCCAGACGGAAATGGACTATGGCGTACATACCGGGCAGCAGTTTTCCTGCCGGGTTGGCGACTTCGACTTCGGTCAACAGGGTTCGCGTCGAGGGATCCAAGGCGGTGGCGGTGCGCCTCACCACAGCCGGAATTCGCCGCTCCCCGAATTCGGCGACATGCAGTGCGCAGGGTAGGCCCACACGGATTAGCGGGGCCTCACTTTGGGGAACCATGACCTGCACTCGCAGCCGATCGATTCGGGCCAGCCGGTACATCTCACGCACGGCGGCGCTACTGCCCGCGGTCACCAGGGCGCCCACCTCGACGTTGCGAGCAGTGATGACGCCGGCGAACGGCGCTCGGACCTGTCGGAACGCGCGCAGCTCGAGAAGGCGCCGGAGGCTGGATTCGTTGGCGGCAACCGCCTCCTCGGCCGCTCGCACCGCCGCCTCGGCGGCCGCCACGTCGGCTTTGCGCGCCAGAAAGACGGCCTGCTTTTCGTCCCCTTCCTGCTTGGAGAGCACGCCTTTGGCGACCAGCGTCTGCCAGCGTTGAGCGGTGACCTGGGCCAATTCCATGTGAGCCCGAACCTGTTCGAGGGCGGCCTGCGCCTGCTCCAGGCTGGAGCGGGCGCGGCGCAAGTTGGCTTCGGCTTCCAGAATCTGCTGATCCAATTCCGGCGATTCGATTTCCGCGAGCAACTGCCCGGCCTGGACCCGATCACCGATGTCTACCAGGCGGCGCCTGACGTAGCCGTCCGCACGGGCATAGATCGGCGTCTCGAGCAACGCCTGGATGTTACCGGGTAGGCTGAGCTCCAGGACGGTAGGCGCGAGCTGAACGGGGGCCACGGCGGCCACCGGCAAGGCGTTTTGTTCGCGCGCCGCGGAGCCGGCCAGGCGTTGGGCGCGTGTCTGGCGGACCCTATAGCCCAGCGCCCATAAGGCGGCCAGCAGCAGCGCGAGCGCCAGCAGTACGGCGAGGGGGCGGCGGTGCGGGCGGGGGCCGCCGGAAGGCGCCGAAACAGAGAGATTTTGGTGAGCGGTGGAACTCATGCGAGCAGCTCCCAATCCGGTTCGCGCGGGGCGCTGCGTGCGCTTCCGCGGAAGTAGCTGTAGGCCACGGGAACGAAGAACAGTGTGGCGAAGGTGGCTACCATAAGGCCGCCGATCACCGCGCGCCCGATGGGCGCGTTCTGTTCCCCGCCTTCACCGAGTCCGAGCGACATGGGCAACATGCCGAGGATCATGGCGAGCGCGGTCATCAATACGGGACGCAGGCGCACCAGGCCCGCCGATATTGCCGCCTCAGCTGCGGGCGCGCCCTGGGCGAGTTGCTGGTTGGCGAAGGTGACCACCAAGATGCTGTTCGCCGTGGCCACCCCCACGCTCATGACGGCGCCCATGAGCGAGGGGACGTTGACGGTGGTGTCGGTGAGGTAGAGTCCCCAGATGACGCCCGACAAGGCGCCCGGCAAGGCGAGCAGAATGATGAGCGGATCCAGCCAGCTCTGGAAGTTCACGACCATGATGAGGTAGACGAGCAGCACGGCGAGCAGGAGCCCGCCGGCCAGGCCCTGAAAAGAATCGCGCATGGTTTGAATCTGGCCTCTCAGCTGTAGGAAGCTTCCGCGCGGCAACCGAGGCTCGACTTCTTTGACGATGCGGTCCACCTCGCGCGCCACGCTACCGAGGTCACGATCTTCGACAGCGGCATAAATGTTCAGGACCGGCTGTACGTTGTAGTGGCAGACCGCCTGGCTGCTGACGCCGCGCTCCAGTTCCGCGAGGTTGCCGAGGAGCTGGGGGGTACTGCCGCGTCCGGAGGCCAAAGGAGTGGTCAGCAGCGCTTCGACGGAGTCTGCGCGGTGCTCCGGGGTTTGCACTGCGATGAGGTAGCTGACGCCGCTGGCCGGGTGGAGCCAGTAATTCGGGGAAACTTGGCCGCTGGAGCTGAGCGATACTAACACGCTGCCAGCCACTTCGCGCTGCGTGAGCCCCATCTGGCCGGCGCGTGCGCGGTCGACGTTGACGCGCAATTCGGGCGCATCCAGGACCTGGTGGAGCCTGACGTCGACCACACCCGGTAGGCGGCGCAGGCGCTCCTCGATGTCGCGCGCCAGACGGTAATTGGCCGCGAGGTTGCGCCCTATCAGCTGGATGTCAATGGGCGCGGGGATGCCGAAGTTGAGGATCTGGCTGACCATGTCCGGCGAGCGGAAAAAGAAAGTCATCTCGGGAAAGCTGCGGCGCAGCTCTTCACGGAGCCGACGTGCATAGTCCCAGGTTTCGCCCCTTCGGCGCGCTTTGGAGAGCGAGATGAGAATCTCCCCGTCCGAAGAGCCGATCGTGGCGGAGTCGGTGTAGGCCATGTTCAGCGGCAGTACGGGGAGGCCGATGTTGTCAACGACGGCGTCCAGTTTTTCGCTTGGTATGATTTCGCGGATCCGCTGCTCGACCTGCGCGAAAAGCTCCTCAGTGGTTTCCAGCCGCGTTCCGGCGGGGGCGCGCACGTGCAGGCGCAGTTGGCCGGCGTCTACGCGGGGGAAGAAATCCTGGCCCAGATTCGGGCTGAGCGCCAAGGAAGCGGCAATCAGCAAGCCGTATGCCGCCAGCAGGGTGCGACGGTGCATCAGGGACCAGGCCAAGGCACGGCCGTAACTTTGCCGCAGCTTCTCGAACCACCGATGGAAAGCCAGGTGTGCGCGCAACAGCGGACCGGCTCGCTTGGCTTCCGCGCCGTGCTGGTGGCGGCGCATCTCGGGTTGTAGGAGATAGCGAGCCATGGTCGGCACCAGAGTGCGCGACCATACGTAGGAAGCCAACATGGCAAAGACCACGGCCATGGCCAGCGGTTGGAAAAGGAACTTGGCGGTACCGCGCAGCAGGACCACGGGCACGAAGACGATGGAGATGGCCAACGCCGAAACCAGCGCGGGCACCGCGATCTCCCCGGCGCCGTCCAGCACGCTGCGGATCATGCTCTTGCCTTGAGCCAGGTGGCGATGAATGTTCTCGACCGCGACTACCGCCTCGTCCACGAGGATTCCGATCGCCAAGGCCAGTCCGCCCAGCGTCATCACGTTGATGGTTTGCCCCAGCAGATACAGCACGATGAGGGAAACCAGGATGGAAAGAGGAATCGAGGTGCAGACGATCAGGGTGCTGCGCCAGCTGCCCAGGAACAGCAGAATCATCACGGAAACGAGTAGGCCCGCCAGCAGGGCTTCGTAGAGCACGGCGCGGATGGAGGCCCGCACGAAGAGGGACTGGTCGAGCATCAGCCGGACATCGAGCTCCGGGGGAAGCGTGGAGAGGATGCGGGGCAGCTCGCGCTTGACCTTCTCGACGATCTCGAGTGTGGAGGCCGAGCCCGTCTTCAAGATGGAGAGCAACACGCCGCGGCGGCCATTGACTCGCACGATGTTGGTTTGCACGGCGCCGCCGTCACGCACCTGCGCCACGTCGCGCAGGTAAACGGTGGCAGGGCCCTGCTGTCGCACGGGCACGTTATTGAGCTCCTCGACGACGTCGGGGCTGTTGTTCAAGCGGACGCTGTACTCGCGTGGACCGATCTTTATGTAGCCGGAGGGCAAGATGGGGCTCTGGGCATTGAGGGCGGCGGAGACCTCCGCCGGAGAAATGCCTCGTGCGTATAGGGCCTCGGGGTTGAGGTCCACCATGATCTGGCGCGCGCGTCCGCCGGCCGGCATGAGTACGGAGGCCCCTTGTACGGTGGCGAGTTGGGTGCGGAGGAAGTTGGCCCCGATGTCGTAGAGCGCCTGTTCGGAAAGGCCCTGGCCGCCGAGGCCTAGTTGCAAGATGGGCACGCTGGAGGCGTTGAAGCGGATGATCAGCGGTGGGGTCACGCCGGGCGGCATCTGCCGGGTCACCGTCTGCGAAATGGCGGTCATCTGAGCGACCGCGGCCTCGACGGGTGTTCCCGGGTGAAAGAAAACCTTGATGACGCCCAATCCGGTCAGCGACTGCGATTCCATGTGCTCGATGTCGCTGACCGTAGTAGTGAGTGAGCGCTCCGAGAGAGTGGTGATGCGGTTGGCCATTTCCTCAGGGGAAAGACCGCGGTACTGCCAGATGGCGCTGACCACCGGGATGTCGATCTCGGGCAGGATGTCGGTGGGCATGCGCTGGACGGCGATGACGCCGAGAACCATCACCAGAATGGCGGCTACCACGAAGGTGTACGGTCGCCGTAGCGCCAGCTTTACAATCCACATGGCCCGGCTCCTGGACGAAGGAGCACCGTCTCTAGCCTTGCACGACCTGAACGCCGAACGATCGGGTCGCTGTTATGGCCGGCAGGGGCCGGCACTCCTGGGTCGCATGTCTCTGGTTGCCGATTAGGCCAGCAGCCGTCACCCGCGCACGGCTGAAACCGCTGAAGGCGGCCGGCCGGAGTTTCCCGGCGCGATTGCCAAGGGAACTCTGCATCCCTGGCGTGAGGGACGCGCGCTTCCGCTCGTACGGGATCGACGCCACGCCGCAGCCGCTTTCGGCCGGTCTGCGCCCGCGCGGGAGACCCTACGACCAGCCTTTCGCCCACGCACGCGCAAGGGGCCGGTCCGCTGCCGCGCGGGAGACCCTGTGGACTCCGCGGCCTGGCGGAACAAGCGCTCCTTTCCCTCGTGCCGCGTACTCCCGGGCGGCAGAAAGCCGAACCTGGTTGAGCGTCGCGACCGCCTGGTCTCCCGCGCCGTATGGTCATGAGGGTTTTCCTCGTGGTGGAAGCCGAGCTCCGCGAATCGGCAGCAGGCGGTTATCGAACCCGTATCGGCCACGCCGATTCGACGAAACTAACGGCTCTCGGTAACAGCTTCCTGCCGACGCGCCTGCTCGGCCTCACGGTTGAGATCCGCGATCAGCTTCCGTAGCGTGACCCTGAACTCATCCATTGGCGGAAAACTGATCGCCTCCGCAGGGCAGATCTTGGCACAGGCGTCGCAACCTACAACGCAGTTGTACGGGTGACTGACGATCGGCACGCCCAGAGCCTCGTCCCAATCGAACACGCCGTTCTTGCAGAACTCCAGGCACTCGCGATCGTGGATGCAGGCGTCGTAATTGATGGTGGGAAACCAGGGAATCCTTTCCCGCGGCACTTTGAATTTCGCTTCCATCCTTCCCCCCGACTCACTGCTGGTCCGCGGGGAGCAGCGAGCAGCACCCAGCCCCCGCCAGTTCCTCTTCAGGGAGCTGCCGACGCGCATTTTCCCTCTGGAGCAACTTTTCGACAGCCTCGCGAATGCGCTCCAGCACTCCCTCGTTGTTGGTCATGCGGATGTCGACGGCGATGAAGCGCTCGGGCGGGAAGCCGGTCTGCCGCATGATGCGGCGAAAGAGCTTGTCCTGGGCGGCCGGCGCACAGGCGGCGCTGATGATGTAGGTGTCGCCATCGGCGTTGCGCATGACGTCGGCCAGGAACTCGTTGCCGCCCTGTCCGCAGGTTTGCGGGTGTAGGGCGACATAATTTACGTCCAGCTCGCTTTCCACCTGGAAAGGAAGGGTGTTGAAGTCGGTCGCTTTGAAGGAGTCGCAGAGACCTTTGCAGTTACACATCAGCACTTTGATTTTCATGACCTTTTACCTCCATGGGAATTCCGGAGACCGCCCCGGAGCCGGTGCTTGCCGGAGGGCAGCACGGCAGGCGCAGCTGCCGGCGGCGATTCAAATCCTCGTCACAAACCCTCTCCAGTCGCAAAGCCTGCCGCAGGCAAGATTTCAAGAGCTCAAAAGCGGGCTGGGCCGTGGAGAGCGAATATTGAACGCGCGGGCCCCGGCGCTTGTCCGTCACCAGCCCCGCCGCGCGAAGGTAAGCGAGATGCCGCGAGAGCAACGACTGGGGCAACTGGAGGATGGCCTCCAGCTCGCAGACGCAGAAGGGCTCTTCGAGGAGGAGGTTGATGATGCGCAGGCGGGTCGGATCGGCCAGCGCTTTGAAAAGCCTCTCGAGGGGCATCCTTCTACCCACCTATATGCATATTCGCATATATGGGAGAGCGTGTCAAGTCGGGCTGCTAAGGCTCCAGCGCTAGGGTGGGCGTGGCACGACGAGGGTGCTCGTCCGGGGTGACGTGGCCGACGCGGGTAAGGTCAAGCTGCGTGCGGGCGGCAGAGTGCGCCGGAGCGGGTCGCTTTGCAGCGCACGGCGCGGTGGCAGCGTCGCTGCGTAGGGACACGGATGGGTCGGACAGGGCGAGGGTGTCCGCCTCTAGCTCGCAACGTGCGGCGAGCAGGATTGCGGGAGGGAGATCCGGGAGGGAGCGAAGGGCGAGTCGTGGGGCTTCGTCCGGGTACGTCGTTGGTTCGGTTCAGGTCCCGGTACTGCGAGGCCGAGCGGCGGGGGTCAGGTTGCGTGAAGCCTCAATAAGAGCGGGGAGTCGGGGGGCGATTGAGCCAGGCGAGGATGTCGGAGACGTCGGTAGGGGTGAGGGTAGGCCAGGTGCGGCGGTTTTCGGTGAAGCCGGCGTGCATGTCCGCGCTCTGGCGCCAGAGATGCTGCATGAAAAGGAACGGGTCCCAACGGCGGGCGGTGAGGCGGGGTGCGCCGGTGAGGGATCGCTGGTGGCAAGAGGCGCAACCTTTCTGGGTGAAAGACGCGGCGCCCCGCGCCGGGTCGCCTTTAGGGGTGGGAATCTGAAGGAGCCAGAGCCAGGCGACTAACTGGCGCATTTCGCCGTAATCGAGCGGGGGCCGGCGGCGCATTTCAGGCGCGCGGTTCCACATGGCGACGGCGAAATCCAGCAGCGTGCGGCCGCTGAAGCGGCCGTGGAGGGCGCGGGGGCCGGTGTGGCAGGACGCGCAGCCCTTTTGCTGGAAGAGGCGCTCGCCGGGCTGGGCGGAGGGGGCGGGAAGCTCGCCGGCGAGAGGCTTGCGGGCGGAGAGTTCGCGGATCCAAGCTGCGATGTCAGCCGCCTGCTGCGAGGTCAGCTCGGGCCAAGGGGTTCGCCGGCTGGAGCAGGCTTCCAGCATTCGACTGGCGGCGCACCACATACGCTCCAGGAGCGCGATGGCGTCGGCTACGGGCGGGAGTTCTTCGGGCGCGGGGGCCCCTACCGGAGATGCCTGGGCGTGGCAGGATGCGCAACGGTTCTGGGAGAAGGCTTCGCGGCCGCGGGCGGCCTCCGGCGGGCGGTCGAAGAAGCGAGCCGAGTAAAAGTAAGCGTAAAGATCAGCGAAGTCCTGAGCATCAGGTTCGGGCAGCACGATACGGCGGGTGCGGATCATGCGCCACATAAAGGGACTGCGGTTCCAAAACTGCGCAGCCATGGCGACGGGGGTGGTTTCGCGTCCGATGCGTTTGGCCAGATCGGGGGCGTAGCCGCCGCCGACGCCGTCCACGCTGTGACAGGCGATGCAGCCCAGGGCGCGGAAGCGGAGGCGGCCGCGGTCGGCGTCCCCGGCGAGGGTTTGAGCGACGGCGCAGACAGAGGCCGCGAGCAGAAAGAGGGCAGCCCGTGGGGTCACGCTATTGATCGTATCGCCGAGGCGGCCGGTGTGGGGTTTCGGCAAAGTCGGGCGCGGGACACCTCGCGAAGCAGTAAACTTGCACGAGATCGAGGAGGTGCAGTGATGAGCGTATCGCGCAGAGAGTTCATGGGGGCGGCGATGCTGGGCGGCGCAAGCGCGGCGAAGAGCGGCGCGTGGCGCGGGATGGTTGGCATCCAGATCGGCGCCGTGTCGTTTCTGGACGAGGGAGTGGAGCCGGTGCTGGACATCCTGCAGGAGAAGGCGGCAGTGAACACGCTTTTCGTCGCCACGTTCACTTACGGCCGGGGCATTGCGGGACGGCAGGTGCCGGGACAGCCGCTGCCGGATCACGGCAAGCCGGAGTACGATCTGGATTTTCGCGGGGGATGTTTCACGCGCATGCGTCCGGAATTTTACAAGGACACCGTGCTCAAGGAGGTTCGCTCGCGCGACTACGGGGACTACGACGTGCTGGAGGCGGTAATCCCGGCGGCGAGGCGGCGGGGGCTGAAGGTTTTCTGCTGGTACGAGGACGTGTGGCGCAACGACGTGCCGGGAATCGAGAAGGTGCAGGAGGTGGATCTTTACGGGCGGCGCGGCTCGCGCACGTGTGTGAACAATCCGGACCACCGCGCTTTTCTGGCGGGCATTGCAGAGGACTGGACGCGCAGCTACGAGATAGACGGCGTGATGTGGGGTTCGGAGCGGCACGGCGCGCTGGGCACGGCGTTGGGGGCGAGCCACGGCGGCCGCGGCAGCGATCCGGGACGGGTAGGCTGCTTCTGTGCCCACTGCGAAAAGAAGGCGCGGGAAAGAGGCATTTCGGTGCAGCGGGCCAAGGAAGGCTTCCGCGTGCTGGAGGGCTACGTGAAATCCGCGCGTGCGGGGCGGCGACCCGCGGACGGTCATTTCGTCGAGTTCCTGCGGATCCTGATGCGGTATCCGGAAATCCTGGCCTGGGAGCAGATGTTTCATGACAGCCTGCGGGAGTGTTACCGGCTGATTTATGAGCGTGTGAAAGCGGCGCGAGCGAGCGTGCAGGCGGGCTGGCACATCTGGCATAACAATTCCTTCAGTCCGTTCTATCGTGCCCAGCAGGATCTCCGGGAGCTTGCGAGTTATTCGGATTTCCTGAAGATCGTGATGTATCATAACTGCGCGGGGGAGCGAATGGCGAGTTATATAGACAGCGTGCAAGAGCATATATTTCGAGATATGAGCAAGGAGGAGGCTTTGAGTTTCCACTACCGTGTGATGAATTATGCGGAGCGAGGATACGAGCAAATTCCTTACACAGGGTTTTCGGCGGGCTATGTCGAACGGGAGACGCGCCGGGCTCTGGCGGGCGTGGCGGGCACGAGGACGCAGATCTGGCCGGGGATCGACATAGACATCCCGACGGCGCTGGAGCACTCGCGGTCGACGCCGCCGGGGACGAAGGCCGCGGTGCTGGCGGCGCTGAGGGCAGGAGCGCACGGTGTGCTGCTTTCGCGGAAGTATTCGGAGATGCGGCTGGCGAATCTGGCGGCGGCGGGCGAGGCGGTGCGCGAGTTTGCGGGGGCACAAGCCAGGAGGTAGGCATGGCGGGAGGGGCGGGAGGCTTGACGCGGCGCGAGCTGCTGGGCGCGGGGCTTGGATCGATTGCGGCCAAGACGCCCGCAGCGGTCGGCGAGCCGTGGTACAAACGCGTCTACCGCTGGGGCCAGACCAACATCACGGAAAGGGACCCGGAGCGGTACGACGTGGAGTGGTGGCGTCGGCAGTGGAAGCGCACGCACGTGCAGGCGGTAATCATCAACGCCGGGGGGATCGTGGCTTATTACCCCAGCAAGTATCCGCTGCATTATCGGGCGCGCTTCCTGGGAGGGCGAGATTTGTTCGGGGAGCTGACGGAGGCGGCGCATCGGGACGGGATTTACGTAATGGCTCGCATGGACTCGAGCCGCGCGGACGAGGAATTTTACCGTGCGCATCCGGACTGGTTCGCGCGTGACAGGCAGGGCAACCCGTACCGGGCAGGCGATCGCTATCTAGCCTGCATCAACAGCCCGTATTACGAAGAATGGATTCCCTCGCTGCTCAGAGAAATTATCGAGCGGGCGCAGCCGGACGGTTTCACGGACAACAGTTGGGCGGGACCGGGTCGCGAGAGTATCTGTTACTGCGAGCGCTGCGCACTTAAGTTCCGCGCGGCGACCGGGATGGAATTGCCAACCCGGGTGGACTGGGACGATACGGCGTACCGGCGGTGGATCCTATGGAGTTATGCGCGGCGGATCGAAATCTGGGAGCTGAACAATCGCACGACGCGGTCGGCGGGAGGCCGGGATTGCATCTGGTCGGGGATGGTGAGCGGCTCGCTGGCGGGGATGGCGGCGAGCCTGCGGGATCTGCGGGAGATCGGGCGGCGTGCGGCGATCCTGATGGTGGATCACCAGAGGCGAGAGGACGAGCTTGGCTTCCAGCAGAACGCGGAAGTGGGCAAGCGGGTGCACGAGGTGATGGGCTGGGACAAACTTGCGCCGGAGAGCATGGCGATGTACCAGAACCATCCGGGCTATTTCCGGGTGGCGAGCAAGCATCCGGCGGAGGCGCGGCTGTGGATGATCGCCGGCATTGCGGGAGGCCTGCAGCCGTGGTGGCATTACGTGGGAGCGTGGCACGAGGACCGGCGGATGTACCGGACGCCGGAGCCCGTCATGAAGTGGGTGAAGGAGAACGAAGAGTATCTGGTGAACCGGGAGCCGGTAGCGGCGGTAGGGTTGGTGTGGTCGCAGAGGAACACGGATTTTTTCGGTCGGGACGAAGCGGACGAACGGGTCGAGGCGCCTTATTACGGGTGGGTACACGCGTTGGTGCGCGCGCGCATTGCTTACCTGCCGGTTCATGCGGATGACATCGCGCGAGGCGTCGGGCGCCTGTCGGTACTGATCCTGCCGAACGTGGGAGCGCTGACGGAGGGGCAATGCGAGGCGGTGCGCGCATTCGTAAGAGCCGGAGGCGGAGTGGTCGCGACGGGCGTAACTTCGCTGTATGACGAATGGGGGGACGCGCGGGCGGATTATGCGCTGGCGGACCTGTTCGGCGTGCGCCTGGACGCGCCCGCGCCGCGGCTGCCGGGCCGGCGGGAGCCGCGACCTGTCGGAGCGCGGGGACGGCCGGCGCCGCAGCACACGTACCTACGGCTCCATCCGGAGCTGAGGGCTCTGGTGGACGGCCCGAGGTCGGGCGACGAACCAGCGCCGCAGGGCGTGCGCCATCCGGTGTTACGCGGATTCGAGGATACTGATCTTATACCTTACGGGGCCATCCTGCTGCCGCACCGAGTCGAGCCGGGCGCGAGCGTTCTTTTGACTTATGTACCTCCCTTCCCCACTTATCCGCCCGAGTTCGCTTGGATGAGGACCGCGAGGACGGACATTCCCGGGCTGGTTGTTTCGGAACGCGGCGGCTCGCGGGTGATTTTTTTGCCGGCGGAGTTAGACCGGTTGTATTTCCATTATCGGTTGCCGGACCATGGGGACTTACTGGCGAACGCGGCGCGGTGGTGCGCGAGTGAGAACGTGCCGTTAGAGATACAGGGTCCGGGTCTGTTGGACTGCCATCTTTACCGGCAGGAGAGGCGTCTGATTTTACACATCGTCAATCTGACGAACCCGGCCGCGTGGCGGGCGCCGGCGGAGGAATACATACGCGCGGGGCCGCTGAAGGTGACGGTACGTTTGCCGGCGGGGCTAGCGCCGGGAAGCGCACGTGCGAGGGTCGCAGGCGGGAATTTGCGCTTCGTGCTAAAACAGGGGCGGGTCGGGTTCGAGGTTCCGGAGGTACGAGATCACGAGATGGTGGTGATCGAGTGAGGGCGCAGAGTAAGAACAAAGCAGGCTCCACGGGGGAAGCCATCAGGAAAATGATTCGGGAGGCGCGATCGCGAGGACAGAGCGGCAGCGGGCTGATCGGTTGCTCCAGGGCAGGATTGATCGCCATGCCGGCTGGAGGATGGGGAAACCGCCTCAGGACGGTGGCTGTTGGTTCATCAAGGAAAGTGGTAAGCGCGAGCCGAAGATGCATAACAGCGAATTTTGGCGGGGACACCCGTGCACAGGCAAAGGCTCGCTACCTTGTAGACGGCCTGGGCACTGCTGTGCCATGAACATCCAGGCTTTCGTTAAGGGCAGCGTCGGGCCTGCGGAGCAACGTTGGGTGAGGGGTTAACCAGCATCCCGATCGCACGCGGCCGCGCAACTGACCTCTGGGGGCAGCGAGGAACGCTCTGGCAAGTTTTTTGAACGGCGAACGTCGGCTGGCTTGCCGGTTGCCGTGGTCAGTACTCCAACATCTCGTGGAGGTGAGGAGCACTTGCGGGTGCGACCACCCGGGAGGAGACTGAAATACGGTCATGCTGGCCGCCGGCGCCCGCGAGCCTTTCGGGCCGCGCTGTGGATTTCACTACCGCCGAGAGTTTGGCCGCGCGGCACAGTAACC
>CALJAM010000013.1 GCA_938027685.1 uncultured Bryobacteraceae bacterium | reverse complement strand
CCCTTCTCATCGGGGCGTCGCGCGCGACTGCTCGCGAAGTGCTTGTTTTTCAAGTGACTGCGAACACCGGACGGAGCGGGGAGTTCGCAGATCAGCGTTTTGCTGCCGGCAGCTGGCCATCTGCGTACTCTGGCCCCCATGGTTTTCACCATCGATCGGCGCAGTAGTTGATGAACTCGCATTCTTGGCAGCGACCGCGCGTTGGGGGAGGCTCGGGGCATGTTTGGTGCCGACCCATGCGGCGGATTTCTTCGATTGCCTCGAGGACGCGGGCGCGGTGGTGGGGCGCCAGAGGAACCGGTGTGACGGAGCCATTCGGTATGCGGTAAAGGAAGCCGAGTTCGACGGGACGACGGAGCCAGCGCTCGGCGAGAAGGGCGTAGGCAGCCAGCTGCAGGTGGTGGTTTTCGCGGACTCGGCCGGAGGTCAGCTTGAAGTCAACCACGGCGGCGCACTGTTGAGCCTCCAACAGCATATCGATACGGCCTGCCAGGCCGAGGCCTGGGTCGTGAATCCAAACACCGAAACGCCTGGTAGCCTTTGTGAAACCGTACCGTCGGAAGCACCGGCGCTTCTCCAGCTTCTCGAGGAGATCGTGAGCCAGCCTCCCCTCCTGCATTTTAAAGGTCGGGGGTGCCGTCACCCCCAGTACCTGATGGTAGTATACGATTCGGGCGCAGTACAACCACTGCTTCAGATCAGTTACCAGAACCGTCTGCATGCGAGTCAACCGCCCTGACTAGTCTCAAAACGGGACGCTGACGCGCTTCAGCCTGTTTCGTGAGTACATCCGCGTCCCTCCCGTACTGCTCGAGACTCCACATCTCCTTGAGATCTTCCTCACAAATGGGAAACATCCGCACCCTTGCCGAAGCGTCTTCGATTTCGCGCGCAATACGCAGCGCCAGCTCTTGCCGCCGGTTGCGGCTCAACCTTCCGAAGAAGGCACTGTACTGGATCCTCTCAAGCCCATAATCCAGACACGCCTCAGCCACGCGCGTCCTGAGGCGATCGTCTTCGATATCGTACACGAGCACCACCGACACCTCGGGTCGCCCCCTGCCTATCGGGGTGGGCTTCAGTATGCCTGCGTAACGGTTCTTTCGACGGGGCATCACCACTTAAAGCTGAACGGCCGATACTCGCGGATTCCTCGCACAGCAGCAGCAGCCAGACGCGCCTGCATCTGTATGATGGAGCGCACCTGATAGTTCTTGCCCTTGTACCTCTCGATGGCCTGCAACCGCAGCAAGACCCGGCTGGCAACCGCTTCTCGGCTTTCAGCATCCAACAGTCCATTCACCAGACGGCCGCTGCCCCCCTTGGTCAGCCACGCCAGTATGGGGCGGTCGACCACCGGTTGACGGAACTCCTCGGTCAAATCGAGTACCAGCGATGGCTTTCCACCGCGATCCGCGTGAAGAAACCCCGCGAAGGGTTCCAATCCCGCGTTCATGACCGCACCCCAAACGTGACTATAAAGGATCCCGTATCCGTAGTTCAGCATGGCGTTCACTACGTCGGATGGTCCCTCGTGCACGCGGCCTGCGAAGCCCAAGTCCTCCGGAAGCAGGTCCGCGATTTGCTCCCAGTAAATGCGGCCGGCGGTTCCCTCCAAGCCGAGCAAGGCGGGGCGGACCGACTCCGCGTCTGCGCCGGCTACGGCAAGTGCCTGCTGCCGAAGCTTGCGCAGGGCCGTGGCGGCGCGCTCCAGCCTGGATCTGGCATCGCCTTGCCGACTTTTACCGAAATAACGGAGAAGCTTTTCCTGATTGCGGATCTTGCCCGCTACTACCCACCGTGCGATCGCAGCACCCCGCGTATTGTAATACGCGCTTAGCTGCGCCCGTCGGGTTTCTACCGTGGCGGTGAGCAGGGGTGAAGTGAGCAGGGCGTAGGGCCGTCCGCTGCCAGTGAGAAAAGCGACGCGGATGCCCCGACTGCAGAGCGCCTCCAGCAGATCGGACGACAAACTAACGCCCGCCGAGCCGATAATCACCTCCTGCAGGCCCAGCATCGGCACCTGGCCGCAAGTTTCTTTGCCGCGCCGCACAATAACGCGCTCGCTCTTCTTCCCGACGAACAAGCCGAACCCCGCTACCAGCAGCTGGGCTCCGTTTTCGGTCGCTAACAGCAGTGCCGTGCCGTCCTGTGGAAGAACCGCGCTCCCTGACGGTGGGAGGGGCAACTCGAGCTGCTCGGGCACTATGTCCAGGCGCCCAGTAATCCAGTTGTATTGAGCAGGCGCTGGGGGCTTGCGCGATGGTTCCTGTTCGGTCTGTGCAACAGCTTTCGCGACGGCTGCCAAACCCATTCTCGCCTCCTGCCGGCCGGCTTTTCAGGTCTTGAAAGGTTCACGTCGATACAACACCCAATTCTCGCCGGCTCTTTCCCGCCGGAGCGGGAGAGCGTAGATTCGTCTTACGAACGGCTTCCTAGGACTCGCGGACCAGGGATTGACATCGTCAAACTGAGCATCGTCGCCGAGCTCATGGAGCGTATAAAGCGGACGGCCTGCGAGATCGCTCGTTGCGTCTATCTTTACTACGACCTGTGAGCATAGACGCAGGTCCGGCGTTCCTCGATCGACACGGCAAGTCAGTATCGAATCCGTCGTGCCGAGACGCCTTAACCATCGAAACGCCTGGCTAACCTGGTCGGGGTGAGACGTGTTAACCCACACAACCAGGGGACCGTCCATGAGCCAGTACTCGCGGGTTCCGGTGGACTCCAGCACGCTGGCAGGACGGTCCTTAGCCGGTTTCAGCCGTTTGAGGAAGCACCGCATGGCGGCGAGCCGAGGCGGCGGTTCCAACTCGAGCCTGGCTCCCTTGATCAACCCGAAAAAATCTCTGCCGCGGGCGACACTGCCGGTATGGCGGATCACCGCATCCACCAGCGCCAGACGCACGGCAGCGGGGCTCGGGATCGGGGCGCACAGAGCGTAACTCGGTGAGGAACCGGGAATACGGTAGCTGAAGAACGCGGCGAATTCTAGCTCCGCTCGAATCCATTCCAACATCGCAGTCATTCGACGCCAGCTTCCAACGTGAATACTAGCCGCTGCTTGAGGTCTTCCAAGACTCCGAACAGCTCGTCAAGAGCCGTAAAGGAGTGTACTTCCACTCCCTCGGTTGCCTTGCTCAGCCGATCGAGGGCTCCCAGGTATTCGGGGCGCAAGGGGCTGGGTGTAGGAACGGGAAAGTTCCGGGTGGAGACCACCACGGCCCCCTTGAATTCTTCGAAATGAGGCAAGCGGGTCGAGGTCATCGCTCCATGGGCGCGTGCGAAGGTGGCCTTATACGCATCCATCGCCAACCTGTAGCGAGCCTGGCGGTCGACGCCCTTTGCATACCGGTACGTGATCTCGTTCAGTCCTATCCGCCACGGTGCAAACACGGTGACGATCGCATAGACGCCGGAACGCGTGGGCCGGTGGTATACCATTTGCACCGGTGTCTCCTCGGCTTGTTCTCGCGCCCTGACCCTTCCCTCGACTTCGTGCCGGGCATGCACGTGCACATCGCGATAGAAGGCATCGGGGATGCCGACCGCCCATCCGAACTCCACGGTCGAGGAGCGTGGAATTGCCTCTTCGGTCCTCAGGAATCCGTGCAAGTCGCACAAGGCGCAAAGATTAAGAGCCGCGTCCAATATGTCCGCGGCCTGCTGGCGGGACTTGGCAAGTTGCTTATTGGCATCCGCCCGCTGAGGCCGCAGGGTCCGGCACGGAGGGCAGAACACGCTCTTGTCGGGCGCCAGCAACCAGACATTTTGCGCGTGCACATGCTTCAGCATCTCCCCGGAGATGCCGTCGGACTTTGTGCCGTCAGCCAAAATGACGGTTCTTGGTTCGGTCACGTTGCCAACCGTCCCCTCATTATTCAGCGAATGCAGATTCCAGACAGCTCGGCCCAGAATGGCTATCTCGAATACTGGTTCACTCATGCGTTTTCCTCTCCTTTCTCCGTACTGTTTGCCTTGTCCTCCTTCTTGTCCCAGCGCGTCAATCCGTAACTAATGATCGCAGCCCGCAGGACTCGCACGTCCTTCGGGTCACGCGCCAGTTGCATCAGCTCCTCCAAATCCGAGGCGGACGGCCTGACGCCACTTTTGTGGTTGCGTCGCAAAAACCTCCTGACCGCCTCAGCGAAAGCCTCCGGCGTCTCGGCGTTTTCGAAGTCCATCAAGCTGGCGTAGTCCTCATCGAAGGTCAACGCCGCCCTAAGGGCCTTCCCAAACGCCTTGACCGCAGGTTCGGTATAGACATGAGCGAGCGTCAAGGGCTCACGTGGCATATTTCATGACCTCCAGCAATGCCTCCTCGGTGTAGAGAAACTCCGGCTTCACCCTCAGGTTCGGGTCCACGATGTAGCGCAGAAAGATCTGCGCGTGTCGATAATAGCTGTCGAGCGAGGGTGCGATGATGAACTCGGTGATGGCCTCGGCCAAGTCCTGTGCGCCTTGCGTGCTGCCCCTGCGAAACAAGTAGTCCCAGGTGTGAAAGGCAGCCGCCGTGCCGCGTGAGGCGGTCAGAGCCATGTCCACCAGCTTGCCGAGCTGGACTACGCCGCCTTTCGAGGGCTTGTACTGTTGGCCCGATTGGAAGAGCGAGAAGTACAGAACTTCCGAAAAGCGTGCGGGGAAAAGCGGGTTTCCGGCCGCTTTCCGGCGAATGGCTTCGGCCAACAGAAGCGAGAAATGAGCGACCGCGTTACGAACCCCTTGGTATGAAAGTCCCGCTTGATAGACCAACCTCCGGATCTCCCAGAAGTTGTCCAACTGAACATGTTCGGGGACGGGTAAAGTTACGTAAAACTCCCACTTTCCACCGACTCCCCTTTGCAGGCGGTAACGTTGGCCCGCAGCTGCTCCCAGACAGGCCAGTGCCCAGTTGAGGTCATCCAGCTGCGTCGCGCCCTCTGCGTACTTGGCGGCGGTGAGACCTTTGAGTCCCTTAAAGGCAGCGGGATCAAGCGAACCCGGGAGCGTCATCTTCCCGCCGAAGTCCGCTTCCAGACCCTGAGCCGCTTTTTCGAGCAGCTGCCCAGTTTGCTGCTCGATCACCGCTTGGACCCTGTCGCGTTGTGTTTTCCACTGTTGTCCCTTATACGTGAGGAAGACCTGCTGCCACGAATCGAGGGCAAGCAGGGCGTACCAATTCTCGGAACTGCGGAGTCCGGAGGGTACAGGCCGGCCTGCGACTTGAACGGCATAAGCGTGACCGAGGTTTTGAATCTCCGGAGCCGATGGGCCCCTTGTCAGGGCCTGTAGCAACGCCGCCAGCCCGTAAGCACGGCAGGCATCAAGAATCGCGAAACCACTCTTCGAAACGAAGTACTGCATCCTCACCTCCGCCGCTGGCCATCCAGTCGGCCAGGCGCAGACAGCGCGATAGGATCAGATACACAGCATAGGGCAAGGCACTCGAAAATGGAAGCGATAAATTGAGGCTACCCGAACCGGAAGGCGGCTGGACGTTAAAGTCGCGTTGCGTGACGCGATAGCCGGTGTACTCGCGCACGGTCTGCTCTACCAGTTCAAACCAGCCGTCTGCCATCTCGAACTCGGGCGTCTCGTCGGCCCTCACTGCATGGTGGTGGGCGATCGCCGTAAGGGAGGGCTTGGCCAGGGTGCCCTCACGCGCGGCTCCCGCCAGGCGCAGCAGGCAAGGTGAGGCAACCCACGCGGAAACTGTGGCGTGCGGCGGCAGAGCGCCGAGGCGCCCTCCACGCCGCGCTAAGAAGACACCCTTGGCGGACAGGGGATCCAGACTCTTTCGTATCGCCTCCTGCCATTGGCGCGTGAGCTTGCCGAGGTCGTGCAGAATCAGGACCAGTGTGGCCCACTGAGTGAGCTCCTCGCAGCTCATTTCGAGCCTGTCGGCCAAGGCTCGCAGACCGAAAGCTTCTCGCGGTAGCACCAGTTCCTGGAAACAACGGACGATCCCGTCAACGTGCCTCCGCCACGTCTCCAAGCGGCAAGAATCATCTTCCTGAGGTTTGCGACAAGACTCCCGAGGCAGCGGCCGGGCAGGTTGGCCTCTATCGTCGAACCTCAAACCCAACTCGGGATCGTAATTGGCGTTGTCAGGGTGAATGATGTAGAAGGCGCCGGGCACCAGACGGCAAGGCAGATGCACCGGTTCGGTCCGGATCCGGGTTTCATAAACCTCTGCAGCCTTGTTCTCGAAGGTCACCCGCCAGAGTCCCGATTGATTCTTTTGAATCGCTGCCCGGAGAGTAGCCGGATGGGTCCGGCAACGGGGCAAATTCAGCACAGCCTGGCCCAGCTTGCTAGGGTCATCATGAAGAGCCACCTCGACCGGTACTGCCTCACGGACGGCCTCTTCGGCCTTGGCGGGAGACCCGGTAAAACTCGCCTCAGCGAGGGTAGCCAGCACCTTGGCACTCGCCTCGAGATCGGCCAGCCCTTCAAATCGCGGTCCCAGCACCCGGTCGACGATTTCCCTTTCAAGGCGCCAGTCCAGCACGCGCCCGTCCGTGATCAATTCGTGCAGCACCTCCTGAGTACGCTCTAAGTACTGTGCTTCGTACGGGCGACACGTTTCAAGGTTGCACGCCACGATGACGCGACCCTCGCCACCCCAGCGTGCGCACCGTCCCGCTCGCTGGACTAGCGCATCCGCCGGGGCCAGCTCGGTTAGCAGCAGGTCGCAGGAGATATCCAGCCCAACCTCGACAACTTGGGTGGCGACCAGGATCGCAGGTTGGGAGGACGCCTCTTTGCCGAATGCCTGCACGATCTGCCGCTCTTTCCTGTCGCGATCGTCTTCGTAAAAGCGCGAGTGCGCGAGGATGGTAGTCCCCTGAAACTTTCCCAGGAGCTGCGCATAGAGCTCAATGGCGCGCCGGACGGTATTTAGCACGACGATGGTCTTACGATGATGGGCAGCGTGGCCAAGGACGAGCTCCACGTTAAGGGTCTCCGGTAGGAGGCCTATCTCTACACGCCTTCGAGTGCGCCAAGAGAGGTGTTCTTCGGCCGGCTCGATCACCTCGGCGCTGAAGCGGGAGGCCACGTTCTGTAACCAACCGGTGGGTAGGGTTGCCGAAATTAGAGCGAAGGGAACGCCCAATTGGCTTGCTCGCTGCGCAAGGACGAGCGTTGCCTGGAGACCCAGGTCGGGCTCGAAGGTGTGGACCTCGTCAAACACGAGGAAGCTTCCCGGAATGGCACCGCCAGGAATGTTGCCGTGACGAATAGTAAGACTAAGGGGAGCACAGGCATAGGCAGTCACAATCTGATCGAGCGTTGTGAACAGCGCGTCTGCATAAAAAAGAACGCTTTCCGCCCGGCGGCCGTGCATGGCAGCGACCCTTACGTCTGGCGCCGCCTTTTGGGCGTAGACGCGCATGCGTTCGGACAACTGATTGACCAAGGCACGCATCGGAAGCACGTGGATCATCCGGGCCGGTAGCTTGCTGTGCCGGTTCTGTAGAAACGGTATCCACACGGCTTCGGACTTTCCCGAGCCGGTAGGAGCTCGCAACAGAACGGGACGACCCTCCGCGAGTGCCCTCAAGCACGCTAACTGGTGTGGCGCGGGCTTGGCGCCGACGAGGGATTCAAAATAGGCTTCGTGCGGGGGGTGACCGCCGTGCGCTTGGATCTGGGTGCGGTTCATAAGCAGGAGGTCCGCGATATCGTGCCGGCTGTGCCCGGAACGCTATGTTCTTCTGAGGGTCACCCGCAGCCGCTCGCCCGCGCCTATGCGCACCGGTTGCGGCCATTCGATCACGGCTTCGCCGTCGCGCACGGAGGCGCGGGCCGGGCCGCGCGTCTGCACTTGGGCCTTCGGACCGGGAAAGGGCAGGCGCAAACGAAGGAGTTCGAGCCTGCCGCCCTCCACGCTGATCTCGGCTTCCACGCCTTGCTGGGCAGCCCGTTGACGGTACTCGCCCCAAGCTACGCCCGCCGAGTACAGGGTGCGGAATTCGGTGCGCGGCAGGCGCGGCCGGAAGCGCATCTCCTTATCGGGGGCCGAAAACGCAAAGCCGCTGAGTGCCGTCAACAGCGACCAGCTGGAAAGGGCTCGTGCGTAGTGGTGGCCGCACTCGATCTCGTTCCAGGGATTGCGGCGCACGCCGTCATATCGTGCTCGCGCGGCCTCGACGATGGCGAGTCCCTCCTTCACCATGTCTTCGTAAATCAGGTGAGCCGCCACCTGATACTCGATGCCCGTCCATACCTCGTCCGAATAGACCAGAGGTAGGGCTGGCCGTTTGCCGCGCGGCCAGGTGCACACCAGCAGACCACGTTCGTCGTTGATGGCGTATATGCGTTGCACGTTGGGGAAATCGCCGAAGTCCGTGCGGAAGTTGTAACGAAAGATCGAAGCCAGCGCTTTGCGGATGTGATCGGCAGGCAAGAGTTTGCCCAAGTCGACGACTTCCGCAAACCACTGGCCTAACAGCTGGTCGGAAAGACAGCCCTCACCGTACTGGTAACGGCGAGCCTTCTCGTTGCTTTCATCTACTTTCTGGACGTAATATTCGCCGTTCCAGAGCATTTCATCGAGAAGCCGCGAGCCCTGTCTGCGCAGCTCCGCGTATCGCCTGGCCGCGTCCTCGTCTCCCAAATGTCGCGCCATGCGGGCGGCGGCTTCGAGCGCGCCCAGATAGAGCGTGCCCATCATGGAGTTGGGTCCGTAGAACTCGATGTCGTAGGTATTGTGCTGCTCGCCTTCCATGACCCCGTCGCGATCCGCGTCCCAGCTCGTCCACGCATATTCGAGCGCACGCTTGACCTGGGGCCAGAGCTTGCGCAGCCACGCGTCGTCACCCGAAAGACGCCATTCCCGGTACACCTTCAGGATGCAGCCCATCTGACCGTCGGCCGCCGGAAACATCCTGTTTCCACCGGGTCGCAGCGGAACCGGCGTGCGGAAACTCATGGAGCCGTCGGGGCGCATGTTCATGAGGAAGTCCGTCTCGCGCATGCTCCGTTCAAGGTCGGGATAAAGGTGGGCCAGCGTTTGCTCGTAGTTGTAGACGTGCGTGCAATTCATCGGGCAGCAGCCCGAGTTGTCGTTGCAGCCCTCGAACGCCAAGGTGAGTTTGTTCTCCATCACCATGAGGGTGTTCGTACGGATGATGGAAGCCTGACTGGAGACGGCATCCTTGACCGGCTCGGGAAGGGTCGAATTCCAGAGGAGGTCGCGGTAACGCAGGCTGCGCGCACGCAGCGAGCCAAGGTTACGGAAGACGTAGGCCGCCGGTTCCCAGGCATCGCGCCAGCGGGTCCCATAGTGGTTACGCAGGGCGCGCCCGCGCTGATCCAATTCAGATGTCCAGTAAAGTTCGGTGTTGGGGAAGTGCCAAGACAAAACGAAAGTGATTTCTTTGATCGAGGCCGGCGACAGCTCGCAGTGGACGGCCAGAGTCGCGTACTCCGTCTCGCCCTCCGCCGAGGGCGGCGCCTCCAGGTTGGGGAAGCGGCCTTTCTCGAGAAACTCGTCCCACCACTGATGGAACTCGTCCCACCATCTGCCGTGTTCCCAATGCAGGCGCCAGGAGAGGTCCGACTGATCGGTGACGAGAGCCATGGAGCCGTAACGGACCGAGTCCGGCAAATACTTTTCCGAGGTCATGAAGAGACCGGTGAGAGGGCCCTCGCGGCGCAGACGGTTCACATTCTGCCCGAAGAAAGGAGCGCGACGGCCGCGCAGCCGCGTGACGCCGTCGTAACCGACCGGGTTCATGATGGAAAACGCCACGGCGCAGCGTAGCGCGGAGTCGGCGCGCGAGTGAAGCCGGTAGGTGAGGATGGCGACAGGAAGGCTGGAGTCGTCGGTTTCCAGCGGGATCATGGGATTGAAGGCTTCGAGCGACACCTGCAAGGGCAGACGGGGTTCGGCAAAGGCGATGTGAGCGAAGGGGTAGGCGCCGGTGAAAACGGCCTCGCGCAAGCGCGGCAATCCGAGCGCCGTCTCACGGGGAACCCCGGCGGCACCCGTAAAAGGCGGGTGCGGCTGTCGCTCGAGCACGCGGATGCACGGCGACTTCAATCCTCCGCCTTCCACTCGCAGGGCGACAAAAGTCAGCGGCAAAATGCCGCCTTTGTTGGGACGATTGAAGATTTCCCAATCTCGCAAGTTCCCGTAGCCGCCGAGCGAGACGGTACCAGTCCCAATCCCGCCCAGCGGGAAGGCGATCTCGCGCAGGGCCTCGCCCGTGAAACGGCGGCCCGGATAGCGCGGCCGAGCAGCCGCAAGCTCGGCCCCGGCCGCGGGTGTTTGTGCGGTCGCGGCCGTCACGCCCGCCGTCAGCAGCAGGCTTCGCCTTGTGAGCTTCATCTTTGCCTCCGCACCGGGTGTTTACTCGGTTGGAATCAAACTAACACAACGGTCCGGCTCAGCGCGTCGTCTTGAGCACCAGGTCGGCCACGCGCTGGCTGAGCGCGCGTGCCGGGTAGCGCTCCAGGTTGGTCAGGACGGCGACAACAAGGCCACGTTCCGGCAGTAGGAGCAGATCGGTGGCGGCCCCGGGCTGCGAACCGCTGTGCTCGATCCAGGTCCGTCCGGCACGCGGGCTGACGTACCAGCCGAGTCCGTAGCCGGTAGGCCTGCCGTCGCGCGTCCGCTGGGAAGTGAACATTTGCTCGAGCGTCTGCTTGCTCACCAGGCGGCCTTCCAGCAGCGCGAGCGCGAAACGGACCAGATCCTCGGCCGTGCCCACCATCCCCCCGCCCGGAACCTTGTTGCTGGTATCGGCCAAGGCGCAATTTTCGATCGTGCCGGCCCGTGTGCGGCGATAGCCGCGGGCCCGATTGGGGATGATCCTGTGTACGTCGTCCGCCTGGATGCGCTCGGCTCCGGCAGGTTCGAAGACGTGCCGCTTCAGGTAATCCATGAAGCGCATGCCCGCAGCGTTTTCGATGACGGCGCCGAGCAGGTTGTAGCCGTAGGTGCTGTAGCGGAACTTCGTGCCCGGCTCGAACTCCAGCGGATCGTCGGCGAAGATCCTCAGGGGCTCGAGCAGGTCGTAATAGTGGCGGGTACTGAGCAGCTCTTCGGGGCCGCGGTAATGGCGGATGCCGCTGAGGTGCCCGAGGAGATGACGCGGCGTGATCGGCCAAGGTTTTGCAGGGAATGAGGGAACGTAGCGCTGCACCGGCGCGTCGAGATCGAGCTTGCCCTGTTCGGCGAGTTGCATCGCCGCCACCGCGGTGATCGGCTTCGAGATCGAGCCGAGCCGGAAGACCGTACCCGTGGTCGCGCGCACGTTGTTTTCGATATCCGCCAAGCCGTAAGCGCCGGACCATATCAAACGGAACCGATCCGCCACGGCAGCCGACACAGCCGGGATTCGCTCCTCAGTCTGCGCCTCGGCGAGCAGGCGGCCGAGCTGCTCGGCGAGCGGGGGCGGCGCCGTTACGGCTTGCGCCCAGCACGCCCTCCAAGCGAAAAGCAAGAGAATCAGAAGGCGGCCACGAGTTCTCATCGGATGCATCATGGCATAGAGCCCGCGGCGCCGTCATCTCGGGCCTCGGAGTGCGTTATCATGGAGCGCCGATGAGCGGGACCCCGCGTCTATCCCGCCGCCACTTCCTGCTGCTTGGCTGGTTCTCGCGACGCCGGATCCTGCACGCGGCCGGAATCCGCTTTCAAATCCTGCGCAACGGCGAGCCGGTGCGCAAGTTCGTACTCATTCACGGCGACGAGCACACCGCCCGTCGCGTGCTGCTCGAACGTATGAGAACGCGGCGCCCCGGATGGGCATTCCTGGTGACTCAGGAAGAGCGACTGGTGCGGCTGGGCGCGCTGCGATTCGATCCCAACCGCATCTTTTCGCGCGAGGGGGCGGAGCGTAACCTGCGTCAATTGAACCCTGCGGTCGGCGAAGCCGACCTCCGCCTGGCCTTGCAATTCTTCGATCGCGAGCGGGAAAAACTGGTGCGGGCCTTGCTACCCGACCGCGAGCGTTTGCTGGTGGCCCTGCATAACAACCGTGAGGGCTACTCCATCGGAAACGAAATCCCCATCAGCGATAGGGTCGCGCTGAACGAGCCTTCCTGCCCGCACGATTTCTACCTGTGTACGGACCCGCGGGATTTCGAGCGCCTTGCGGCCTCGCCGTTCAACGCTCTGCTCCAGCACCGCCCGCCCCCGCCCGATGACGGCTCTCTTTCGCGGCTGGCAGCCCGTCGCGGCGCGCGCTACGTGAACATCGAAACTAAACTCGGCGAGGAAGCCAAGCAGCGAGGGATGCTCCAGTGGTTAGAGGATCGCCTCTGAGGGCGAAGAGGCCTGCGGGCCGTCGAGATATTGCTTGAGCCGGCGCGCCACCGCGCGTCCGGCCACGGCCGCCCACTCGTGTTCGGTGGCCCGGCGCAGGCGCTCCAGGCTGCCGAAATGCTCGAGCAGCTTACGTGCCGTCTTGGGCCCGATGCCGGGGATGTTGTCGAGCTCCGTACCGATCTGCGCCTGGCGACGCGCACGGTGGAAGGTGACGGCAAAGCGGTGCGCTTCGTCCCGGACGGTCTGGATCAGGTGCAGCACCGGCGAATGCCGCTCGAGCACAATGGGCTCCTCTTCCTGGCCGAGGACGTAGATCCATTCGTCGCGCTTTGCAATCGAAGCGACCGGCAGGTGCGCGAGCCCGAGCGATTCCAGGGCTTCGGCCGCCGCGTGGAGCTGCCCGACGCCGCCGTCCACGAGAACCAGCGACGGCAGCGGCTTGCCCTCGGCCCGAAGTCGAGTGTACCGGCGGCTGACCACCTCCCGCATGGCTGCGAAGTCGTCCCCGGGCGCTGCCGTGCGGATGATGAACTTGCGGTAGTCGGACTTCTTCATCCTGCCCTCCTCCCACACCACCATGCTGGCCACCGTGTCGGCGCCGTGAATGTGGGAAATGTCGAAGCACTCGATGCGTTGCGGGGGTTCGGGCAGGCCGAGCAGATCCTGCAAGGCGGTCTGGATGGCTTCCGTGCCCGGCTTCCGGATGCGGAATCGCTGTTCGAAAGCGTGTCGGGCGTTGGTTTCGGCCAGGGCCAGCAGGGCGCGCTTGGGGCCGCGCTGCGGCATATGGATCTCGACCTTGCGGCCCCGGCGTTCCGAGAGCAGCTCCTCCAGCGCTTCGCGGTCCTCGAAATCCGCCGGGACGTGGATCCGCGCCGGCACATACTGCTGGTCGAGGTAATACTGCTTGAGCAGCGCGGAGAGGAACTCAGAAGGCGAGTATTCGTGCTGATCCTCCCAGAAGAATTCCCGGCGGTCGACCACTCGGCCGTGCCGCATGTGGAACACGTTGACAGCCACCAGCGGCGGCTCGGCGTAGACCCCGAAAACGTCGGTATCCTCGCCTTCGGCGGCGGCCATTTTCTGTCGTTCCTCGAGCTCCTCCACGGTCACCAGCAAATCGCGCAACACGGCCGCGCGCTCGAACTCCATGGCTTCGGCCGCCTGCTCGATGCGGGCGCGCAACTGTGCGGCCAAATCGCGCCGTCGGCCTTCGAGGAACAGCCGCACGTCCTCCACGGACCGCCGGTATTCGGCCTCGTCAGCCAGCCCCTCCACGCACGGACCGTGACAGCGACCGATGTGGTACTGCAGGCACGGCTGCGCGTGGCGCCGCGTCAAATCGAGCTTGCACGAGGGAATCTTGAAATGACGATGAATAAAATCCACCAGCCGATGCGCGAGGTTACCTGGAAAGTAGGGACCGAAGTAAGTGGAGCCGTCCTTGATAAGTCGACGAGTTACGTAAACGCGCGGCCAGCGCTCGGCCGTGAGCTTGATGTAGGGATAAGTCTTGTCGTCGCGCAGCAGAACGTTGAAGCGCGGCTTCCATTGCTTGATTAGGTTGTTTTCGAGGGCCAGGGCCTCCTTCTCGTTGTCCACGAGGATATATTCGATGTCGTGCGCGAGGGCGAGCAGCGTGTCGGTCTTGACGTCGGCGAGACGCTCTTCGGAAAAGTAACTGCGCACGCGGCTGCGCAGGTTCTTGGCCTTGCCGACGTAAAGGACGTTCCCGTCACGGTCTTTGTAAAGGTAGACGCCGGGCAGGGCAGGAAGCTGGGCCGCCTTCTCGCGCAGATCCATGGCCGGGGCGTCGTCCCCTCTATACTAGGATTGTGACACGGATTGCCCTGGCGCTTTGGGCGACCGCCGCCGCGGCGCTGTGTCAGCAGAAGCCGGTCGAGCCGCCGGAAGAAGACGAGGCGCTGGCAGCCAAAGAATACTCGTTCAATCCATTGCAGGCCGAGCGGGAACTGCGGGTGGGCAACTTCTATTTCAAGAAAGGAAGCTACCGTGCGGCGGCGTTGCGCTTCCGGGAGGCCACGCGCTGGAATCCCAAGTGGGCGGAGGCCTGGCTGCGGTTGGGCGAGGCGCAGGAAAAGCTCGGCGATGAGAAGGCGGCGCGCGAAGCCTACCTGAAGTTCCTAGAGCTGGCGCCCAAGCACAGGCGCGCCGGAGAGATTCGCAAGAAGCTGGAAGGCAAGGGCTGAAGGAACTCCTCAGAGGCTGCTGCGCGCCTTTTTCATCGCCGCCACGAGAGCCTGGAAGCCGCGCTGCCAGTCTGGAAAAAGGTCTACGTATTGAATCCTCTCGCGGATGCGCGCGGGTACGCGACACTCCTGGAGGCGGACGGGAATGAAGTAAGTCTGGTCGAAAGGCACACGACGGGCGCAATCCAAAGCATAGCGGAGTTCCGCCTGGAAGCAGCCGCGCTTGTTGATCGCACGGGGGGAGAAGCAGGCGACGAAGTAATCGGCGACCTCGATGGCCTGCCGGATCGCGCGCGGCCAGTTCTGGCCGGGCAGCAGGTTCTTGCGGTCCATCCAGGGATCAAAACCCGCGCGCTGCAAATCCCGGTAGAGGCGCTCGGCGGCCTCGGCATCCTCCTGCACGTAAGCCAAGAAAACCCGAGGCCGAGTGGCAGGCAGGAAGCCGAACTTACCCTTGCCCCGGGGACGAAAGACGCCGAGTCCTTCGATCTCCACCGAGGCGCCTCTCTCCAAGCAACGGCGGACCAGACGCGCGATTTCGCGAGCTTCGGTCTGCATCGGCTGAGCGGCTTATTTCTTCTTGAGCGACCGGGGCTCGCCCTCTTCGAACCGAAAGGCGGGCTTGGGCCCGGGTACGAAGGTGCCAAGACCGGGCAGTGAGACCGGCTTCCCCTGCCGCAGCCGTCGCAGGATGCTGTGCACGAGCCGGTCGAGCTGGTCCGCCGCAGCCGCTTTGGAAAGGCCGGACTCTCGCGCCAACCGCCGGGCCAGATCCTGTTTTTTCATCGGCGCCTCAATGCTAGCACACGGATCGGCCCGCAGCGGCGAGGTCCGACAGGGCCAGCGCGGCTTTCCCATTCAGAATCAAAGGATTGCTGGCGTCGGTCGGAGGCGCCGCTCGCCTGGACCGTCAAACGCCTCGACGGGCGCCCCAGAGCTCGATCTGCAACCGCGGCGTGTAGCGAAAGCCTTCCCGCTTGCAGATTTCGACGATCCACTGCGCTCGCGCCCGCAACGTCGCCGCATCGGTTCCTTCCGGCATCAGCAGGACACGGTCGGCATCGGCTTTCAGCTCGCCGACCAGGGCGCGGATCTCCGCTAGATCTTCCGGCGTTGCAATCACGAATTTAAGCTGGTACTCGTAGTTGTCGATCAACCGGCGCAGCACGGGGATCTGGATGCGCAATCTCTCATGCTGCGCGACCCAGCGGCCGCCGTCCCGTTGGTATGGAGTGGAGTTGGAAAGCTTGGGGCTGATGCTCATCAGGTCACACCGTACGGGCTGGAAGACCGTCCCGGCGGTTTCGATCGTGATGTGTCGATCGTCGCGGGCCAACGCCTCGGTCAGCTCGACGATGTCGGGCATGATCATCGGTTCGCCCCCTGTGATCACGACGTGGCGCGCCGGGTAGCGTCGTACTTCGCCCAGGATGTGACCGATGGGCAGGTCCTCGCCCTCCGGCTCCCACGAGGCATAAGGGGTATCGCACCAGGTGCAGCGCAGGTTGCAGCCGCTGGCGCGGATGAAGACCGACGGCGTACCCAGCAGGATCCCCTCGCCCTGCACCGAGTAAAAGATCTCAGCTACCTTCACCCCCGGAGCTCCAGAGGGTCGGGCACGCCCGCCTCTGCGAATCCCTTGCGACGCAGCAGGCAGGCGTCGCAGCGGCCGCAGGGCCGTCCCTGCGGCTCGGGATCGTAACAAGAGTGCGTCCACGCCGGATCCACACCCAACTCCAACGCCAGACGCACGATGCCGGCTTTGCTCAGGCCGATCAGCGGCGTGTGGATCTTCACGCGCATCCTGCCTTCGACCGCCGCCTTGGTGGCCAGATTCGCCATGCGCTCGAAGGCTTCGATGTACTCCGGTCGACAATCGGGATAGCCGGAGTAATCCAGCGCGTTGACGCCGATGAAGATATCGCCTGTCTCGAGCGTCTCCGCCCAAGCCAGCGCGCATGCCAGGAAGACGGTGTTGCGCGCGGGCACGTAAGTCACCGGAATGTGAGCGCCGATCTCCTCCGGCGGTCGGTCCTTGGGTACGGGAAGCGGCGTGGTGAGCGCCGAACCGCCGATGGCGGCCAGATCCACGCGCATCACGAGGTGTTGCGCGGCGCCCAGCTCCCGCGCCACGCGGCGCGCCGCCGCGATTTCGTGCCGGTGCCGTTGGCCGTAATCGAAGGTCAGTGCGTAGACTTCGAATCCGTCGCGACGGGCTACCGCCAGGCACGTGCTCGAATCCAGGCCGCCACTCAACAAACAGACTGCGCGCTTCATTTGGGCAACCTCAAGGCGAGCAGGAGGCCCAGTATCGGACAAGCGGTCCAGGCGGCCAGCGCGGCATGCATCGAAAAGTGATCGGCCAACATACCGGTCACAGGGATGAAGATGAGCCCGGCCACACCCCAGGCAAAGCCCATCATCAGCGCGGAAACGGTGCCCGCCTGCGACGGGATCAGCTCTTGGGCCATCACCACGTTGACCGGGATCGTGAATAGGAGGATGAGCCCGCCCAAGAGCAATCCCGCGACGGCGGGCGCGCCGTCGGCGAGGAAAAACAGGGCAAGCAGAGGCGCTGAGCCTGCCATGGAAAGCAGGATGACACGCCGGCCGCCCAGCCGGTCCGCCAGGTGCCCGCCTACGAAACCGCCGACGGCGCCAAAAAGAAGATACGCAGTCAGGGTATAACTGGCTACCTCAACCGAATAGCCTCGCTCGCGGTGAAGGTAGAGGGGCAGAAGCTGCGCATACGTGATCTGCACGACGGAACGGAGAAACACCAGAGCATAAAGGATCGCCAGCGGTCGCCACACTGCGGCCAGCGCGCGCCACTGCCCCGCCGAGGACGAGGAGCCGGCGGGTTGGTTGTTGCGGGAGAGGACCGACGCCAGCAGCAGCGAGGTCGCCAGGCCCGGGAGGGCCGCGAGCCAGGTCTTGCGCAGACCGAAGGCGGACACCACGGTGGAGAAATATGTCGGTCCGAGACCGAAGCCCAACGTTCCCGCGCTGATGAAAACGGCCATCATCCGTCCCCGCCTCCCCTCCAGGTTCGCCGCGGCCATGGCCGAGCCCTGCGGGTGGAAGGCGGCGATTCCTGCTCCGCCCAGGCAAACCATGAAAAGCAGGGCCCAGTAACTTGGCGCCAGGCCCAGCGCGGAGATGAAGATTGCGGCCACCAGAGGCCCTAAGGCCACAAACACGGGCCGTCGAATCCTATCCGAGATCACGCCGTAGGCCGGTTGCATCACGGAGGAGGAGAACACCAGCAGGCCGCCCAAGATGCCGGCCTGCGTCAGGCTGAGGGCGTGCCTCTGAACCAACCACGGCTGCAACGCGCCCAGCGCGCCAGAATACAGATCCACCGTGAAATGTCCCAGCGAGAGCAGCAGGAGCGTTCTCAGGGGATCGCTTGCAGGCCGCCGGGCGGCGGAAACACACTCCCCGATCTGCGAAGCTGAAGCCATTCGAAGGGATTGCTTTTCAAGAATTATAAATCGCCCGTGCAGACCAAGGCGTGGCCGGCCATTTCGATGGTTTTACCGTCGAGTCGCGCGGTGGCCCCTTCGTTGCGGAAATTGTAAAGACACCGCAGCACACCGAAGTCGTAAAAAGCGACCCGGGCCGGAGCCTCCAGCCGGACTTTCAGCGGCTCGAGCAGCCGGCTGCGGAATTCGTTCACGACGCGCTCCGGCAGGCGTACCCAGCCCAACGGCTTCGGCGGCAGCAACCATTCGCCGGTCTGGCGGAAATCCTCTTCATTGAAGGTGCGGATGTTCCACACGAAGATCCTTCCCTGCCGCGTCAGCAGCGGCAACCGTCCTGCCGGGCCCGTTCCGCTGATCAGAACGCCGGCTCCCGCGGCGCTCAGGCTCGCGTCCACTTCGATCGCGGTCTCCAAGGGATGCGAGCCTTGGCCCAGGTGCACGATGGCCACGCGCGCCGGCCGCACCTCGGCCCCCACGCGGACGCCGGCCGCTTCCGCCAGGGCACGCACCTTGCGCAACAGCGCAGGAGTGAGGATCAGCGTGGCCCCCGCCTCCAAATGGGCCCGGGCGTGTTCCGCAAGCCGCGGATCTTTAGCAGCCTGCACGCCGAGCATAACCACTTGCGCGCGCCTCGGGTATTCCGCCACCGGCACGACCGGCAGGCCCAGCATCGCGACGTAATCCATCAGGTAGAGGTTTTCTTCCGCGTCGCTCGCGGGCGGCTTATAGAAGGCCATGCCCCGAGGCTCACGGCCCAAGATCTTGGCCGCAAGCGTCTCCAGATGCGGAAGCCTTGCGGCCAACAGTGCGTCGCCCGGATGGTCAGCCATTAGGTCGCCCAGGTGAAACAGGGTCAACTCGCGTGCGCCGGCCAACACACTCTGATAGGCCTGATCGAGGAAGTCTTGCGCGGTGCACTCGATGTGGTCGAACCAGGCGCCCCGGACTTTCTCGCCCGCCACCGCGCGGATCCAGCGGAAATTGATATAGCCCTGCGTCGGCTGGACGTACCCCATGCGCGGCGTTTCCGGATTGCGCACCTCCGTGCCCACCCAGACCGCATCGAAAAGGCGCGAGAGGCGGGCCGGGTTATAGCCGAACAGATGGAAGCGATCGTACCACTGCGGGTATTTCACGATTACCCGAACGCCCGGCCGCGCGGCCCTGGCCGGAGTGAGCATCATCGGCTCGGCCAGCGAAACGAGCAGGTCCTGCCGATAGTCGGCCCAGCTTCGCTCGGCGCGCGCCCGCTGAGATTCCGGGGAAGTGTCGGCCGTGCAGTAGAAGTCGTCCACGATCAGCTCGTCGAACAGGGGCGCATTCTCCCGGAAGAAGGTCGCGATGTCGCTGCGGGTTTTTTCGGCCTCGAAGTTGAGCCAGTTCAGGCCGCCGTTCTGCCGCACTCCGAACGTGCTCCCGGGCACGGTGGCGATGCCGCCCGATACCTCGAATCCTTCGCGGCGCAAGGCGTCGGCAATTTCGCGCAGCCGCCCGGGCGGTACGTACTCATCTCCGCGGCGGCCTTCCAGAAAGACGCGCGAGACCTTCAGCGCCTGCATGATCTGAACCGCTCGTTGGCGAGCCGCGGGTTCGCCCAAGTGTTTCTCGACTCCGCTTGCCGTCACGTAGACGCTCACACGAAGGGGTTGGGCAATTGCCTGCGAGGCGACGAGTACGGTTATGGGGGCAAAACCGGTCAAGCGCACGGGTGTCGCAACCCAGTTTAATACCGCCGGTTTAACATATGACGGAGCACCTCATGAAGCTGGGCACCAAGGCCCTTGTGGGCGTTGCGTTGGCGGGATTTGCCTGGAGCCAGCCCTCCCTAGGGCCGGTAGTGAACCCTCGCGGCGTAATCAACGCCGTTTCCGGCCGCCCTGCGCCCTCGGTAGTGGCCCCTGGCTCCATCCTGCGCATCGAGGGGTTCAACCTCGCGCCGCCGGAAGGTATTCGCGCACCCGGCGTACCGTTGCCCTTGGAGCTGGGTGATCCGCCGATCCGCGTACTCATCAACGGAAAGCCGGCGCCGATCTTTTCGGCGCACCCCGACCGCATCCTGGTGCAGGTTCCCTGGGACACGCAGCCCGGGTTGGCAACGGTGGTGGTCAGCCGCGGCGAGGCCGCCGGCAAGCCGGCCAGAGTGTTGGTCAACCGTCTTGCACCGGCCGTGCGGACCGTCAATGGGCGCGGTTTCGGGGAGGTCGCAGGAACTGTTACGGAGAACACGTTGCACGTACTCGCGACAGGCCTGGGGCCGACGGAACCCGCGGTGGGCGACGGAGAGGCAGGACCCGCCGATCCCCCCGCGCGGCCGCGCGATGCGGTCCGGGCTTTCGTGAACGGCCTGCCGGCGCCGGTCCGTGCAACGCTCTCGAGCGAGCGCGTCGGCGAGTTCAACCTGCGCATACAACTGCCGCCGGGCTCCGGTCCCGGTGACGTTCTCACGCTTCAGGTGGGCAGCGTCGCAGCCGGCCCGGTCACTATCGGAAAAGCTGCCGAGCCGGAGATTCGGCTTCTCGCGGCCGCTCAAGCGCCGCAGTTCCAGAGCTTCGTCACACCCGAGCTGACGGCGGGCTATGCCATCGCCAGCGCGGGCCGCGGCGAGGATGGGTGCTACCCCAGTTACCTCTTTGACTTCTACCGTGATCGGGTGACCAAGATCGACGCGTGCCTGACGGCGGGCCCCAACGCCCGCACACCTGTGGTGCCATCGGCGGACAGCCCCCGTCTGGCTGCGCTTCTCGGTCCGCCAACGGGTGACGCCTCGAGCGGCATCAGCTCGAAGGTCATCGTTTTCGATGCTACGCGGGAGGAACCCGTGGTGGCGGAATTGCCGGAACCCGCTGTAGCGCTCACGGCGCTGGCCGGGGGTAACTTTGCCGCCGTGCTCGCCGGCACGCCGCCGCGCGCTCTTTTGCTGGATGGGCGCACCGGCGAGGTGCGAGAGGCGCCCGCCGGCACAGGCGTTGCCGGCGCCGTTCGTGTGCCGTCAATCAACTCCCACGATCTGCCTCACACGCTGGCTATTGTGGCTTTGCCCGAGCAGCACTTCGCGGTGATCCTGGGAGACCACCCGGATCGTCCGAGTCGCGCACGCCTGACCGTGATCGACCGCGAAGCAACGCCCCTGGGAAGCCGGGACTTCCCTGAAGGATGGGTTCCCCTGATCGCGCCCCCGCGGCCGCAGGGGGGAACGACGAGCCAGACTGTGCCGGCGCGCCGCGCGTCGGTCTACCTCGACGGCCTCAAACAAGTCCTTTACGTCTTGTCCCGGCGAATCGACGATTCGCGGCACGCCATGCTCGTGTTCTCCTTGGAAGATCGAGACCCCGTGGTCGTCGAATTTCCGGCGGGTTGGTTCACGGCCAACTGCACGCCGAACCTCCCCGTCTTCACGCTGGAACTGGCCCGCAAGCTCGTGTTGCCCGGCGGGGGAGCGCCGCAGAGCGAGATCAAGGATCCTTGCCCGGCGACGGGCTTCGTGCTGGTAGATCTGGAAACCCGCCTGATCGAAGCCGTTTCCCTGCCGGGACAGAGCCAGTTCAACGTGGGAGCCACATCCGGCGACGTGAACGACTTCATCTATGGCGTCAACACCGATCCGTCGCGTCGCAACGTGGCGGACACGCTTTTCGTGCTCGACGGCGTAACCGCCTCCGTGTTCCGCATGGACCTGCCGCCCGGAGTCACGGGATTCGCCAGCCTGACTCCTCTGCCCTCCCTGAATGCGATCGTCGCGCTCGCCGGCGCTCGCACGCCGGGTGACGCCGGCTTGGTGTACTTCGACCTCGAAAACGCAGAGACCAGGTTGATGCCCGCCCCCGAAGGCTTCGCGCAAGTGAGCCTGGTTGGGGTTTTCGAGGCTACGCGCAAGCTGGTGGCGCGAGGCATCAAGAGTGGCGGCGCGGGTTCGCAATATCTGATCTATGACTTGAGCACGGGCGACGTCGTCTTACCGCCGCATCCGGAGGCGGCCGCGTGGGTGGGCAACGTGGTGAGGGCAGCCGGGCCGCCCGGTCAGCCGGGGCAAGGGCAACCCGCTCCCGGAACCCCAACCCAGCCTGGACAGGGCCAGCCGGGGTCCGGACAACCGGTGCCGCCGGGTCAGGGAGGTCCCACACAGCCGGGTCCGGGCGCCCCGCCCGCTCAGCCAGCGGCCGCTGCGCCCGTTTTGCAGCGCTCGAGCCTGCGTTCGAACACCGTCGGCGGGGTCGCATACGATTCCGAGGGCAGGCAGGTAGGCGTTCTGCTGCTCCGCGTTCCGTAGGGTGAAACTGGTCTTCGTCACGGCGACTCCTCTGGAAGTTACGCGCGGCAGCGGCACCTATCGCGGTATCCACACGCTTGCGCGCGCGCTCGAGCGGCTCGGCGTGGAAATCGCGTGGATCACCCCGCGGATGCGTCTGCCGGTTTTTACGTTGCGCCGCCTACTGTTCAATGAACGTCTCCGGTGGTCAGGTGTGCCCGCCGGCGATGTGATCGTCGGGTTCGACATGGACGGCTATCGCATCGTCGGGCGCAGCCGGCATCCTCACGTGGCCTCCATCAAGGGAGTCATTGCCGACGAGATGCGCTTCGAGCGGGGCTGGACACGCCTCAGCATGGCTCTGCAGGCGGCCTGTGAAGCGCATCACGTACGGCGGGCCGATCTCGTGGTGACCACCAGCCGATACGCGGCTGCGCGTCTGCGCACGTTGTACGGGTTGGATCGTGAACCGGTCATCGTGCCGGAGCTCATTGATTTGGCCAACTGGCGGACCTTGCTGGCTTATCACGGCGCGCAGCGGGACGCATCGCGCTTCACCGTGCTCACCGTCTGCCGCTTTTACCCGCGCAAGCGCCTTCACGTACTGCTGGAAGCTGCTGCCCTGTTACGGAAACGGGTTCCGAAGTTGGAAGTGCGCATTGTGGGAGGCGGTCCTGAGGAACGGCGGCTGCGAAGCCTGGCGCGCCGTCTGGATCTCGAAGGCTGCGTCCGCTGGCTCGGTAACCTCACGCAGGAGGAACTGGCGCGGGAGTACAACCGCGCGGACGTATTCTGCTTGCCAAGCGTGCAGGAGGGCTTCGGCATCGTGTTCCTGGAGGCCATGGCAGCGGGCAAGCCGATCGTAGCGGCACGCGCCGCCGCCATCCCGGAGGTGGTGCCCCAGGGGCTGCTGGTCGAACCGGAGGATCCGCGGGCGCTCGCGTCCGGCCTGGAACAGATCTGCGGGGACGCTTCGCTCCGCTCGCGGCTCGCTGAACAGGGCCTTGCATTAGTCCGGCAGTACGACGCCCCGCGCGTGGCCCGCAGTTTTCTCGATTTGCTGCGCTCCCTGGGACCCAGGTGAAAACACGATGTCCCTTCGAGCTGCGTCTGCCCTGCGCTGTGCCATAATGGGGTAGACATCTTCGACCGGAGGGGCGCCATGGCGCTTCGTTCTCTCCGCTTTCTTCTCCTGCTCGCCGGGCTGAGCGCGAGCACCGCCGTCTTCGGGCAGGAGCAACAACAACCCCCGCCGCAGCCGCCGGCGCCGCAACCGACGCCCGCTCCCGCGCCATCGCCCGAGCCTGGGGGCCGCACTCCAACCATTCCGACTCCCACGCCGCTGCCCACGCCGCGCGAACCGCAGCGTGAACCGGACTGGCGCCAGCAGCAGCCTTTTCCCGAGATCCAACGACCGATTTTCCTCTCCGGACGGGTCGTGCTTGAAGACGGAACTCCCCCGCCTGAGCCTGTCGTAATCGAGCGCATCTGTAACGGGCAGCCGAGGCCTGAGGCTTACACGGATTCGCGCGGACGCTTCAGCTTCCAGCTCGGGCAGAACACCACGCTGATGGCCGACGCCAGCGTCAACAGCGCCGCCGATCCGCTGGGAGATCCGATGCGACGCGGGCAGGGTACCGGTTTCGGTCAGACGCGCGCCATCACCGAGCGTGACTTGATCGGCTGCGAGCTGCGCGCCGTACTTCCCGGATATCGTTCCGACCTGATCCCTCTCGCCGGACGGCGCCTCATGGACAATCCCGACGTGGGCACCATCGTCCTGCGACGATTGGGCAAGGTGGACGGCACGGTAATCAGCGCCACGACGCTCAACGCACCTAAGGACGCACGGAAGGCCTACGAGAAGGCCCTGGAGGCGGTCAGGAAAAAGAAATTCGACGAAGCTCGGAAGCAGTTGCAGCGCGCGGTCGAACTCTACCCGCAGTACGCCGTGGCCTGGTACGAGCTGGGCCGTCTTTATCAGCAGGAAAACAATCGTGAGAAGGCACGCGAGGCCTACGGCAAGGCGCTGGAGGCCGACGCGAAGTTCATGAAGCCTTACCTGCAATTGGCTCTGCTCTCGGCGCAGGAGCGTAATTGGCAGGAGTTGGCCGATACGACCGACCGGCTGCTGAAGCTCGATCCCTTCGATTACCCACTGGCCTACTTCTTCAACTCGGTGGCCAACTTCAACCTGCGCAAGCTGGAGGCTGCCGAGCGCAGCGCGCGCGAAGGCATCAAGCTCGACGAGCGCAATCAGATTCCCAAGATGCGGCACTTACTTGGCGTCATCCTGGCCAACAAGCAGGATTACGCCGGCGCCGCCGAGCTGCTCCGCACCTATCTGCCGCACGCGACCAACCCGGAAGAGTCCGACTTAGTAAGGAAGCAGCTCGCGGAGATTGAGCGGCTGGCAGGTATGGCAGGCTCCGCGCCGCAAGGGGCGACTCCGCGGCCCTGATTCGGTTCGTGCCCGACGAAGCACCCGATCTGCCCGCCCTGGCGCTCGCCTGGCGCCGGGAGCTTGAGGGTCGCGTCCTTCCTTGGTGGGAGGACACTGCGATCGATCACGCGCTCGGGGGTTTCTTCCACCGCCTCAGCTATGAGGGGGCGCTGCTCGGCGAAGAGAAGCATCTCTGGTTTCAGGGGCGCGGCTTGTGGGTGTGGAGCTTTCTGCACAACCATTTCGGGCGGGATCCGGCGCGCCTGCAGATCGCGCGGCGCACCAGAGACTTTCTACTCGCTCATGCGCGCCAGCCGGACGGTTGGTGGGCGCAAGTGCTCTCGCGCGAAGGCCGCGTTCTCGAACCGTTCGCCGGCGACCTCTACGGCATGTTCTTCGCCGCGGAAGGCCTGCTCGAGTACGCCTCGGCCGCCGGCGACGATCAGGCTCACACCGTGGCGTGCGAGGCGCTCGAACGTCTGTGGCAGCGGCTGCACGATCCCAACTTCGGCCCGCGCCCGCAGGGCGTTTGGATGCTCAGCCTGCGCATCGCTACCCAGATGCTGCGGCGGCACTCGGATCCGCTGGCGCGTGAAATGGCCGACGAAGCGCTATACGCCATCGTCGAACGGCACTTCAATCCGGAGATCGGACTGAACAACGAGTTGCTTGCTTTTGACTTCAGCCGCCTGCCCGGCGAGGAGTCCAAGTGTGTGTTTGGGCACAGCATCGAGTGCTTGTGGATGGCGTTGGACGAGGCCGAGCGGCGCGGCGACGACCGCTTGTGGGGGCTTTGCGCGAGCCGCCTGCGGCGCCACCTCGATGCCGGCTGGGATCACATTTTCGGCGGTCTGGCGCACGCGGTGAACGTCGACCACCCCACCTACGAGTGGCCGGAAGAGCAGCCTCCCGGCACGGCCTTTCGGTACCGCGCCTTGGGCGAGTACAATTACCTGAAATCGCTCTGGGCCGTCAACGAGGCGATTCTGGCCGCGCTCGCCGTGTACCTGCGCACCGGTGAGGCCTGGGCGGCCCGTTACTTGGCCGCCGCGGAACAGATCCGGCGGCAGCGATTCTCGCTGGAGCGCCTGGGTTACCCCACCTACATGCTGTTCACGGATCGCCGCTTCAACTTCCAGCCCCTAGGCGATCGGCAGGACAACTATCACCTGCCGCGGCAGCTGATGCTGGGCCTGCTCATGATCGAGCAGCGCGCGGGCGGTGGCGGGGGCGCTGTAAGTTGAATCCGGGACGGCGCCGGGCGATCTGCACAGTTCCCGAAGCGCTGACCATTCGCCCCTGCCGGGCCCCATCGGGCTCTGGATGCTTACCAGGACTAAATCAGGATCATGCTGGTCTGGGGCGGCACCGGACTGGCCGAGCTGAACCATGGGTGGCTGGCCTGGCGCTCCGCTAGCGCCGCAGTTCGAGCACATGCCCCAGGACGGGGCGAGCTTCTTGGCCTCATCGAGCCGGCGCTGCTATTCCTCGTCGACGTGACGATGCTCTTCGCGCCCGCGCGACGCTGCAGGCAAGGAGCCACGCGCAAGCCGCGTCTTCCGGCGAGTGGCGGGCGCATCCCTGTGATTCTCTTGAGCCGGATCCCCGTGTCGATCGCCCGCAGGCGGCTGCACTTGCCGGGCGCCGACGTGCCTGCGTAGATCGGCTTCGCGCAGTCCCGCTAGTACGTGAGCGCGCAGCTGCGCTTTCGCTGGCACGTGGCGAGCGCCGGGTCGATCCAGGTCGGCCATTGGGCGCTGTTCGCGGCCTTCCCGAGGGCCAAAGGGCCGTTTCTATCGCGGAGGGACAAATCCGGCGCCCGGGTCGACGTCTTCCTGTTCGGCCGGATCGACCCCGGCTATTGTGGACCATTCAACTGATCGCGAGCGCTCCGGCGACGCTCTTCTGGGTGTGGCCCCGTCTAGTGTTGCGTGTTCGGCGTGCGCCTGCTGACACGCTGGGAATTGCCACGGCTGGCCTTCGGCCTGCCTGTTGCCGGGCCGAGCGATTCATCCCTGGCGTCGGATCGTCGCGCGCATTCGCACGAAGTCTTTCACGTCGTAAGCACAAGGCAGGAGTTGCCGACACTTCTTTTTTGGATAGCGGCAATTAAGCACTGCCGTATTGGCGGCAGCTTCCTGATTGCGCTAGGCGCGAATCCCATCGTGGTTTACTCGGCGGACGTCGTACTCCGTGGCTGGCTGCATCGCGTACCGTGCGTTCTCACCGTCCGCTACCAACGGCTGGGCGAATTTGCCTCGGTGGGGCCGTCCTGCACGCTTGTGCCGGCCATGTGGGGCTCGATCTACCGGCTGTAACAGGCCGAATCTTCTACTAGCTCTGAAGCGGCCGGAACCGAGTTCAGTTGCGATAGAATGGCGCGGCGGAGTAGATCTATGTCCGACCTGTTGTCCGGTCCGTCGCGACGCGGCTTTCTCGGCTCCGCGGGCTTGCTCACGCTCCAGCCCGCAACCGTCTTCGGCACGCAGGCCAATTCAGCCATCGAGA
>CALJAM010000012.1 GCA_938027685.1 uncultured Bryobacteraceae bacterium | reverse complement strand
CACGACGATCGCCGTCAGGTAGGGCCCGATGTGTTAGAATCCCCGCGGAGCACTGCCATGCCGTCGGAAAACAAGGCGAGTCGTCGTACGTTCGTCAAGGCGGGAACTGCGCTGGCCGCCGGAGCAGCCCTCGCCCGTCCCATGCAGGAGAAGCCGGCCCTCTTCGGGGGCCCGAAGACCGTCACCTTCCCGGATCGCGAGCACAGCGCGCTGACCCGATGGCCGCGCTACGGCCCGGCCGAGAAAGAAGCGCTGCACAGGCTCATCGATAGCGGCCGCTTCTACGACGAGGCCCCGCAACTCGAAAAGGAGTGGAAGGAATACACCGGGATCCCTTACTGCAAAAGCCACATGAACGGCACCAGCGCGCTCACCTCGATGTACTTCGCGCTGGACCTTCCGCCGGGCAGCGAGATCATGGTGCCTTCCTACACCTTCTTCGCCACCTGCCTCTGCATGCGCTTCTTCGGCTGCGTGCCGATCTTCGTCGACATCAACCCGCGCACGGCGACCTTCGATTTGGACGACGCCAAACGCAAGCTGACCCCGCGCACCAAAGCGATCGTGGTCATGCACTCCTGGGGCTTGCCCTGCGAAATGGATAAGATCGCGGACTTCGCCCGCGAGAAGGGCCTCATTCTGTGCGAAGACGCCGCCCATGCCCACGGCGCCGAGATGCAGGGCAAGAAGATCGGAACCTGGGGCGCCATGGCGATCTTCAGCTTCCAGACCACCAAGGTGCTGCCTGCGGTCGAAGGCGGCATGGGCATGTACCAGACCCGCGAGTACTACGAACGGGCGGCGGCCTTCGGCCACTACGAAGATCCGCCCAAGTTTCCCAAGGACAGCCCCTACCGCAAGTACGTGGAAACCGGCTTCGGCCAGAAATACCGGATGCACCCCTTCGCCGCTGCCGTGGCCCGTCAGCAGCTGCGCGGCCTCGACGAGCGCAACGCGCTGGTGCGCGCCAACGTGCGCCGGCTCAACGACCGACTGCTGCAGTTGCCGGGCATCTCGGAGCCTTACTGCCGCAAGGATCAGACGCGTGTGTATTATTCGGGCAACATGCTCTTCTTCGACGAGGCCAAAGCCGGCTTCTCGCGCGAGACGTTGATCAAGGCGCTCAAGGCGGAAGGCGTGCGGGCCAGCACGTGGGTTTACCCCGAGCAACATAAGTGCGCCATTTACGCCGAAGCCAAGTGGTGGCACCATCCGCCCGTCATCCCCGAACGCATGCCGGGCTCCGAGCAGGTCAACCGGACCCATTTCTTCCTGCCGCTCTTTTACGGCGAAGCGCCGGAGCTAATCGAGCAGTACGTAAAAGCGTTCGAGAAGGTCTGGGCGCACCGCTCGGAACTGGCCAAAGTCTGACGCAGGGCAGGCGTCCTGAGCCGACGCGGCCGGTTGCGGGCGGTCGCGGCCGACAGGCCCTTATTCGGCACTGCGCACGCAGCGGAAGCCGACGGTAGGATCGCGCCAGCGCGCCGGGACGGCGATGAAGCCGGCGGCGATGGCATCCGCGAGCTTCGTCGTCCAGGATCCGCCCCGCACCGCGTACCATTCCTCCTCTGCGCTGGGCGGCGGCTGGAGCAGTCTGGCGAAGCGCGCCAGGGATTCGGGCGAAGGCGTCACGCGCTGCTCGACGTATTCGGCCACGTTCCCGATCATATTTAGGACTCCGAAGGGACTCGCGCCGGCGCGGAAGGAGACGGCCGGCATGGCGGCATGGACCATCAGCGCCGCGTTGTCGCTGACGTTGGCCCGCTCCGCATCGGGCTGTTCTCCCCAGGGGTACGTGCGTCCGTCGGTTCCCCGCGCGGCCTTCTCCCACTCCTCGGCCGTGGGCAGGCGCTTGCCCGCCCATGCGGCGAACTGACGCGCCTCGGCGATGGTGATTTCCGCCACGGGGTAATTCATCCGCGCTTCCGAGTAGCCTGGCGGCGCAGGCAGACCTTTGGCGCGGCAAAACTGCATGTAAGCGCCGTAGGTGACTTCCGTGCGGTCAACGTAAAATGCGGGCAAAGTAACCCGTCGTTTGTCGGGACCGAAAAGAAAGTCGCCCGCGGGAACCAGAACCATCTCTCCTGTGGCGGTCTGGAGCACGGGCGGCAAGGCCTTGGGCCGCGGCGGGGCCTCTCGGCGCGAAGGCCAAAGCGCCAGGATGACCGCCAACAGAATCCCCACGAGCGCGACGGCGCCGGCGATCTTCCACGTCCGCACGGGAACGCGCGAAGGCGCCGCGGCCACCCCGCGCGCCGCCGCAGCCGCCTTCCTGGTCAGCGTGCCTGCCAGGCAGCGCACGCGCGCGAGCCCGCCGGCCAGCACGCTCGCCGGCGAGGGGTGTTCCACCCGTTCCAGTATGCGCTCCAGCTCCTGGCGGACCGCTGCGAAACTCTGCGGGCGCTCGGCAGGTGACTTCGCCGTGCACCGCGTCACCAGATCGCAAAGCGCCGCGGGCAGCCCGAGCATTCGCATGGGCGTCAGATCCAGCGGCTTGCGGAGGATCTCATAGAAGATCCGTTCGACCGTGTCTGCCTTGATCGGCTTGACGCCCGTCAGCAGCTCGAACAGCACGACCCCGAACGCGTAGATGTCGGCCAGGGGCGTCAACTTCTGGCCCATCACCTGCTCGGGCGCCATATAGTGCGGCGTACCCAGAGTGAATCCCGCGCGCGTGATGGACATGTCTTCGGTTTTGGCGATGCCGAAGTCCATCAGCTTCACTTTGCCGTCGGGTCCTAGATTGACGTTTTCGGGCTTGAGATCCCGATGGACGATGCCCTGCGCATGGATGCACTCCATGGCCCGAGCGATTTGAATCGCGATGCGCAGGCGCGAGCCCAGGTCGCCCGTCCGCCCATGTTCGATGGCCGAGCGCAGGGTTTCACCGCGCAGGAACTCCATCACCATGTACGGGCGGCCCTGCTCCTCGCCGAAGTCGTAGATGGCGACGATATTCTCGTGACTGACGTTGCGGGCCATGCGGGCTTCACGGAGGAAGCGCGCGCGGGCCTCCGGATCGCGGTTAGCGGCCTCGCTGAGGATCTTCAGCGCCACGGTGCCGCCGATGAGCGTGTCGCGCGCGCGATAGACGTGCGACATGCCGCCGCCCAGGAACTCCTCCAGCTCGTACTTGCCGATGCGCGCAGGCAGCGAAGGTCGGTCCATCAGCGCGCTACCTCGACCACACAGTTCCAGCCCGAAAAGTAACCCTTCCGGAAAATGGGCGGAGCGCCCAGCATATCCAGATCGAAGCGCACCGAGACCGGCTGTCCTGTCGCGGTCGTGACCTGACGTCCGGCGGCGCCCGTGCGCAGCGTCCACTCCAGCGTGTAGGTGGAACCGGACACCTGGGCCTTTTCCTCCCCGTCGGCGAAGAATTCAAATGCCGCCCACAGGCCATCATAGCGCGGCCACTGGAAGGGCTCGCCCCCGAAACGAACCGTCAGGCGCACGCCGCCCGGCTGCCTGCCCGGCCAGCTGAATTGCTGGGTCACGGTGCGGCCCGGGCCATTCGTGAGCGTCTGACCGTCAATGGTAAGTTCGATCGACTGGTTCTGCCCGGCCAGGTTTGAACGCAAGGCGTAAGCCAACTGCGGCTGCTGGCCGCCTTTGTAGACCGCCTCGCTGAAGGCCGTGGCGCGGTTGAAAAATGCCAGGAACGCGGGCGTGACGGTCATCGTCGCCCCCGGCTTCGGGACCCATTGCGCGCCTTCCTTGACGATCAGATTCTGCAGATTCTCTTGATAGAAGCGCCATAAGGCCCCGTCGTTGGGCCGAAAAATGCGGTTGAAATCCTCGAGCGTAGCCTGCACCGTGGCTTTGGGATCGAAGGGGTAACGCGCCATCAACTGGCGGAACTCCGAGCAGAAGGCCTGCGCCCTCGCCCTGAGCTCCGCCGGCCCCAAGCCGCGCAGCAGCGCCTCCAGGTGCGTGATCGGGTCCTCCATCAGCGTGCGCGTCTTCACGTCCACCTGGCCCTCGGGGTCGGGTCGGAATCCCAACGCGATCTGTCGCGTCACACTGCGCGCCTCGCCGGCTTTGGCCAACGTCTGCTGGGCAGCGTTCTGATCGGCCGTTCCGCCCGGAGCGGCGAGCACAGACTCCAGCGCCGTTTGCAGGTTCATCAGCGCGCTCATGTAAGGTTGGTTGGACGGCTGAATGAACAGGCCCTTGGTTCCCGGCGGAACCAGCGATTGCACGGGCTGGAAGATGTCGCCCACTTCCGGCAGGCCGGCCGTGTTTTCCGAGACCAGCCAGAACAAGGCCAGCAACGGCGCCTGGTTGCCCGCGAGCATGCCGAGCTTGCGCGCGGCATCCTGCAGGTTGGCGTAACGCGCAATGGAAGTGGCGCGCAGGAAGTCGCGCCACTGTTGACGGTAGTCGTTGCGGTACAGCTCGCGCAGTTCCTTTTCGAGCTGCACAATGTCTGTGGGCGAAGCCGCCTGCCTGCCCAGCACCCACTCCTCGCCCGCGAAATACTTCGGTACGTTCTTCAGCGCCTCCTGCATCGCGGCCCAGCCCGCCTTGGTGAAGGCGCCGGGAACTTCGCGGTTATTGATGACCACCTGGGAGAAGCCGGGGAAGGCGCGATTGTAGCTGATCGCTGGATGCTTGGCCGAAGCCTCGGCAACCATCAGCCGGTAAACGCGCTCCCGCGCGCCGAATTGCGCCAGGTACCGACGGGCCCGTTCGACGGCCGGCATGTCGGCTTCGGATGAGAACGGATTGCCGACACGCAACTCGTCGGCATAGAAATCGAACTGACGCCGCGCGAGCGCAGTGCGCTCGGCGCCCACGTCGCGGCCCGCGATCCAGTAGGCCAACAGGACCGGAGTAAGGAAGGCGCGCGTGCTTTTCTCCGGGTGGGAGGTCGTGATCAGATACGCCTTCAGGGTGTCGTAGGTGGGGCCGTACGGATCGTTCGGGCCCGGGGAAGGCGGCAGGCCGGTTAAATGCGCCAGCATGGCTCGCTGCGTCTGCGCAAAAAGCAGGCGGTGGAACCGCCCGAAGTAAGCACGTCGCACGAGAGGATAGAGCTCAGCGCCGGCGTACAGCCCCCAGCGCAGTCGCAGCGGCGGGCCTTCGCGCTGCCATCGGGCAAGGGTTTCGGCAATCTGACGCAGGGAGTCCAAGCGCCGAAGCGAGTCGGTCGACGCCGGTTCTTCCGGCACCTCCGCCGCTATGGCCGCAGCGGCCGCAGCCATTGCGTCGCGCACGAGCGCGCGATTGCCGAAATAGGAGACCACCAGCGCAATGCTGATGAACAGCAACAGGAGGGTCGCCGCACCCAGCGCCAGCCGACGCCACATGCTGGCGCGCAGGCTGGCCGCACTCGCACTTTGCGCCGCGCGGTCTTGCAGGATCACGTTGTGAAACAGCCGCGTCAGGAAGAGCCACTGGGGAATGCGCCGGGTGCCCGTAGGCGCAACCGGCGCCCGCATTTCGGCGATGGGATGCAAGGCGCCGGCCCGGAACATGCCGGTCGCTCCGGCCACGCCCGAGGGACGCTCCACCGGCCTTGCGGTGACGGCTGAGGGCGCCGCCTCCTGCACAATCACGGCGCGTACGCCCGAAAAGTAGAAACCGCGCAGGAAGGGGTTGGCCCGCAACTGGCTCGGCCGACACAGGTCGACCAGAAACTGCACCACGAGCTTGCGTAGCTTCGCGAATTCCCTCGGGAATTCGTACGCGCCCGGAATTTTCTCCGGGTCGTTTTCGCGCGGCAGCAGGTCGAGTCGCCGGTCGCATAGCGAATGGAACAGGCGATTGAAGGCTTCCGTCAGGCGCCGCGTCTGCTGCTCCGCGTATACGGCGGTGGTTGAGGGAGCCTCCATGGGCAGGGTGATCCCGAAGGCCTGTCCGGCTTCTTCCTGCGTCAGGTTGCGCACGAATTCGGCGAAAAAGTTCACGCGGTCGAGCTTCGTGAAGAGCACGTACACGGGCAGGCTGATGCCGAGCTGCTGTGCGACCTCGCCCAGGCAGGCCTGCAGGCTGCGGGCGGCGGCCGCCAGCGCTTCCGTGGCGCCGGGACGCAGGAAGCGCTCGCAATCCACCATGACGACGGCTGCGCGCGGCGGCTGCGGTCCGCGCCTCAGAGCCGAGAACCCTCCCGCAGCCAATCGCCGGAGCAGGCGCAGCCGGCGGGCCCCGTCAGCCAGCAGCGGCCCGCCCGCCTCGACCAGGAGTGTCTGGCCCGCGAGCCAAGCGTTCAGCGCGCGCGTGGGAACGATGGCAGCCTCCTGATAAACTTGCCCCGCCAGCAGCTCGGGGTCCAGGCCCGAATGCACCACGCAGCTCGTCTTGGCCGATCCGGTCTCGCCCAGCACCAGAACGACCGGAAGATCGTTCAACCGCACCGAACGGCCGCGGGCGGCCGAAAGCCGTTTTTCGGCTTCGCGCAATAGGACCTCGATCTCGTCGGCCGCTCCAGCCTCGCCCAGAGCGCCCTGGGGTGCCGCTGCGGCCCGCCTGCGACGGGCCAGCCACAGGATGGCCAGCGCCGCCAGCAGAACGATGACCGCCAGCCCGCCGCGCAGCACCCACAAATCCAGCGTGGGCAGCCCGAGCCACGACGGAACGAACCAGGAAAGCATCCAGCCCACTGCGAGCGTTCCGCCGGCCAACAGGTACCAGACATCCCGTAGCATGCGCTCCCCCTACGTCAGCAAGCCGGCTAACTCGCGCGTCCCCGAAGCCAACAGCAGCTTGAAAACCGCGAACAACAAAACGACCAGCGCCAGCGAGCCCGCGGCAGCCCAGGCCAGCCTCCGGACCCAAGGATCATATCCGCCGCCGCCAACGGCGTCCTGAGGCGGCAACCAGGACGGAGAGAAGTCAGCGCCCGACCCGCGAATGCGCCGGATCTTCTCGGCGACGGCCTGCGTGATCGAGCGCAACTCACCCCGTCCGCCGGCGCCGTAGCGCCCCGCGAAACCGAGCAGCAGGCACAAATAGTACACCTCGAGAAGGTCGGCCAGCTCTTGGGAGTCCTTCAGACCCAGTAACGCCTGCAGGTTCTGAAAAAAGATCTCGCCGGCCACGTGGTGCCCGAACAGCTCTTCCTGCATGGGTTTCCGCGCCCAATGCGCGAAGACCGGGTTGCGGCTGGTCAGGATCGTTTCATCCAGCAGGGCGACCACGGCGAAGACGGCAAGATTCACGTCGTCGGAGGAATAGCCCCGCAAGCGCGCCTGCTGCTCGACCTGCCGCAGGGCCTCGCGCATTTGCGCCCGGAAGACCTCGGCGTCCTGTACGGCGTGGCGCCCGGAGCGCAAGCGCACGATCACGGTCAGGATCTCCTGAAACAGCAGAGCCAGGTTCTCGGGCCGGCGTTGCGCAGCAACCTGCTCTGGGCGGGCGCCGGCAGGCGGCGTTCCCATCATCGGTTCGTCCTCCCATTCACCCGGCAACGGCTCGCGCCGGCGCTCCGCCGCCGAGTCATGATTCCAGAATCACCAGCAGCTCCAGCTCCGGGTCGGGCAACTCACCCGGAACATAAATGCCTACTTGTCTGGTCTTGACCATGTGTTCCCAGCAGGGACCCGCCTTCGTGAGGCTGAAGTACTGCCACTCCAGGCGCGCGGAGATTGCGGTCGGCGGCACGGGAAGGTGGGTCAGGACCAGTCCGGGCAGCGCCCGCCGCACCAGCTCGGGGACGAACTGCTGGGAGCAGATCTTCACGAGCTGTGGCGTCTTGGCGATCAACTCGGCCTCGCCCAGCCGCGCGCGAATGCCCAAAATCCACCGTGAAGGCCCCAGGCAGCGCGTGTCCGCAATGTCGCCGACAAAAAAATACTGGGCCGCTCTGCGCAGCGGGATGGCCACCGTGCGCGAAGGAACCATGGCCTCCAGGTGGAACCGGATGTGGCGGTCCAGCTCTGAGAAGCATTCATCCAGATTGCGGTGGTCATACAGGGGCAAGTTGCGCGGATGGCTCTCCAGGCCGAAGGTGCACAGCGCTCCCGCGAGACGTACGAGCTCGAGATACAACTGCTCGGGATGGCCCCGACGCGTCTGATAGATGTGGCGCAAGGGCGCCAGCGCCGAATTGATGGCGTGCAGGAACCAAAAGGAGGCCACTTGCTGCGCTGAGTAACCCGCCGAAAGACCGGGCTGCGGGATTGCGCTGCGCGCCAACGCCGAGCTCTTGACCTCGAGGATTTCGACCAGACGCTTGAGGAGCATCATCAGACGATCGCTCGCGGTCAGCTCGATACAGGGCGGGACGAAGTCCGGGTCATACACGAAATGACCTGCGCCGTCGCGCATGACGCGCGCCAGCGGCAACGTGACCCACTCCTCGAGCGGTTCGGTCTCCGCCATCAGGCGAATGTTCTTACGCCCCAACCGCACGCTCTTCTCGTCCCGGCCCGTATTCTCGTCGGCCAACAGTCTGCTTTCAGCCAGGTAACGCACGGGCTCGCCATTCTGTTGCTCGGCGGGCAGGCAGTTCAGACCGTCGCGGCGACGCGGAGGGACCGCCAGCAGAATGGTCAAACGCTCGCGCGTGGGTGGGAACAGCTCGGCAATGTTGCGCGGCGGCGGCGGCGGATCGCTGTCCGGCATGTCGAAAACCAGGCCGTCGGGGAAGATGCCGCGCGCATGAAGGACCGAAACGGTTCCGTTGAGCAGCGCCTCAGCGTCCAGGCGGCACCCGCTCAACCCCCAAGGTTCGAACCAAAGCGCTGAGGTGGCGAAATGGATGGTGTCCTCGTAGTACCGGCTCTGCCATTGAAAATGGTGCGGGCCGAGGTACATTCCCTCCGACCAGACCACTCTTGAGAGCGTCCTCATGATTCGCCGCCGTGAGCGGGGGGCACTGAGCAACTGTGCCGCCGCAAGCTACCCCAGTATTATAGTCGCGGCCCGCGCCAGACGCTAGCGAACCGAGCCTTGGTTGGAACCCCTTAAGTTAGAAACGTCCGGAATCGGAGCGCTGCCGTGCGATATACTGTTGACTTCGCAGGGAACGCCGGCGTCCGCGCTTGGCTTTCGTTCCCGCGCGAGCCAAACCCGACCGGCAGGAAGGTTGTCAGGCATGGCCCAGAGTCCGAATCTCAATCGTCGCGATTTCGTCAAAGCGGCCGGCGTGGCGGCGGCTGCTGCGCGCCTGGAGGGCGCGCCCGCCATTCAGACCGTCAAGGCCGCAAACAACGTGGTGCAGTACGGCGTCATCGGAACCGGCGGCCGCGGCCAGTATCTGATCCGGCACATGAACACGCTGGACGGCTGTCGCTGCGTCGCAGTCTGCGACATTTACCAGCCGAACATGGAGGCGGCCATTAAGGCCTCGCGGGACAAGCCCAAGGGCTATCTCGACTACCGCGAGCTGCTGGCGCGCACCGACGTGGACGCGGTCATCATCGCCGTGCCGCTGTACCTGCACTTCCCCATCACGCGCGATGCGCTGCTGGCCGGCAAGCACGTCTTCTGTGAAAAGAGCCTCGTCTTCAAGCCGGAAGAAGTGCACGCCCTGCGCGCCCTCGCCAAGGAAAGACCCAAGCAGGTGCTCCAGGTCGGCTTGCAGCGCCGCTACTCGAAGTTCTACCAGACGGCCAAACAGATGATCGAAAAGGGCGTGCTGGGCAAGGTCACGCACATTTACGCCCAGTGGCATCGCAATCCCGGCTGGCGCATGCGAAAGGCTCCGGATCCCAAAATGCAACGGCAATGGAACTGGCGCCTCTTCCGCGAGTTCTCAGGCGGTCTGACCGCGGAATTGGGCTCGCACCAGTTCGACGTGGCCACCTGGATGTTCGGGGCCGAGCCGGAGTTCGTCGTCGGCGTGGGCGGCCTGGATACCCACAAGGACGGCCGCGACGTCTACGACAACATCCAGCTCATCTTCTCGTACCCCGGGGGCCGCAAGCTGATGTACAGCGCGATCAGCACAAACAAGCACCTGCCCATCTTCCAGGGCACGCGCACCGAGTTCGGCGAAATCATCATGGGGACGGAGGGCACGATCGAGATCACCGTGGGCACCGACGAGGAGCCGGCCCTCGGCCTCTGGTATTACGAGCCGGGTCCGCCCAAGGTCGAGAAGGCGGCCGGAGTGAAGGAAAAGCCCGTCATTGCCGGCGCGACGCTGGCCGCCACCGGTAAAGGCCAGATCGGGCTGCCGCTGCTGTTCGAGCGGGATCAGATCACGGGCCGCGAGTCCTTCCTGGCGCGCGAACTCAAGTACGCCCGCCTGTGGCTTTATAAGCGGGGCATCATGGTCCCGGAGGAAGACCGCAATCCGGTGGACGTGCAGATGGACGAGTTCTTCGAGTGCTGCCGCACCGGCAAGCGTCCCCGGGCGGACCTCGAGGTTGGCCTCTCCGACTCGACCGCGGTGATCCTGGCCAATCTGGCTATGGATGAGGGCCGGCGCGTCTACTTCCACGAGATCGAAAAGATGGGGCGCACGCCCGAACCCAAGGCACGGAAGGCCTGAAAAGGATCCGCGGTCGGCGGCGCCCGGCCGGAGTGCCGCCTATGGAAAACCGTGAAGTCGCGCGCCTCTTGGCGGAAACCGCCGACCTGATGGAAATCGCGGGCGAGGATGCCTTCCGCGTCCGCAGCTACCGTAACGGCGCAGCCGCCGTCGAGAATTATCCCGAAAACATCTGCGAGCTGGCGCGGCAGAATCCGCGACGGCTGACGGAGATCCCCGGCATCGGTAAGAGCCTGGCCGCGGCCATCGAGGAGATTTGCCGCCGCGGCTCCTTCGACCGTCGCGACGCACTGCTGGCCCGCTATCCCCCCACCGCGCTCGAGCTGTTAAAGATCCAGGGTCTGGGACCTAAGACCATCGCGCTGCTGTGGGAGCATTACCGCGTCAGCACCGTGGACGATCTCGAGCGGCTTTGCAAGGAGCAAAAACTCCGCACGCTGCCGCGCTTGGGCCCCAAGCTGGAGGAAAAGATCCTGCGCTCGATCACCCACTACCGCCAGAGCGCCGGACGTTTGCTGCTGAATTTCGCCGACCAGACCTGCCGCCAGGTCATAGAGCATATCTCGGGGATCGAGGGCGTCGAGCAGATCACACCCGCGGGCAGCCTGCGCCGCGGCAAGGAAACGGTGGGGGATCTGGATATCCTCGTGACCGGGCCTAACGCGAGCGCCGCCATCGAGCGTTTCGTGCAATACCCGGAGATCGTCGAGCTGCTCAGTCACGGCTCGAACAAGGCCAGCGCCAAGATCGGTCCCCAAGCCATCCAGGTGGACGTCCGAGCTCTCCCTTCGGAGAGTTACGGCGCCGCCCTGCAGTACTTCACCGGCAGCAAGGACCATAACATCGCACTTCGCAACCGTGCGCTCAAGCTGGGCTACTCGCTGAGCGAGTACGGCCTGTTCACGCTCAAGGACGAGCGCAAAGTGGCGGGCCGGACCGAACAGGAGGTTTACGAGCGTCTGGGCCTGGCCTGGATCCCGCCGGAGCTCCGGGAGAACCAGGGTGAGATCGAAGCGGCGGCCGAAGGGCGTCTGCCCCGCCTGGTCGACTTCACCCAGATCCGCGGCGACCTGCACGTCCACACCAATGAGAGCGACGGTCGCGCCACGCTGGAAGAAATGGCTGAAGCCGCGCGGAGCATGGGCTACTCTTACCTCGCCGTCACGGACCATTCCAAGGCGCTCGCCATGGCCAACGGCCTGGACGAGGCGCGGGTCATAGCTTTCGCGCGCAAGGTACGCGAACTCAACGCGCGCGGCGATCTGGGCATCCGATTGCTGGCCGGCATCGAATGCGACATCCGACGGGACGGGAGCATGGATCTGGCCGAGGACGCCCTGGCCGAACTGGATCTGGTGATCGGCAGCGTGCACAGCTACATGAATCTGGAGCCGGCGGAAATGACCGACCGGCTGCTGCGTGCGCTCGAATCGCCCTACCTGCACGTGCTCGGCCACCCCACCGGGCGCCTCCTGCTGGCCCGCGAGGGCTACGCCTACGATTTCGACCGCGTGGCCGCCGAAGCGGCGCGCCGCAAGGTTGCGCTCGAGATCAACGCCAGTCCCGAGCGGCTGGATCTTTACGACACCCGCCTACGGGCGGCCAAGGCCCGCGGCTGCCGTTTCGTGATCGCCACCGATGCCCACCATCCCCGCCACCTGGAAAACATGCGCTACGGAGTCATGATGGCTCGCAGGGGATGGTTGGAGCCGCCGGACGTGCTGAATACGCTATCTTGGGAAGAGCTGCTGCGGGCTTTGACCCGGCGCTGAGCCAATCCAAACATTTTTGGATTTTCCCGTTTTCTTCCAGATGAGATCCGACGTCCGTACCTTGCGGATCCCGATCGAAAGACAACGGCTGGCGAACGGCTTGCGCGTGCTGCTCTCGCCCCAGCCGGGCGCGCCGGTGGTCACCGTCTACCTGATCTACCGGGTGGGCGCCCGCGTGGAGCGTCCGGGACGGAGCGGCTTCGCGCACCTGTTCGAGCACATGATGTTCCAGGGTTCGCAGAACGCCCCCAAGGGTCTGCATTTTCGCCTTGTGGAATCGAGCGGGGGCACGCTCAACGGGTCGACTCATCCCGACTACACCGATTATTTCGAGGTACTGCCCTCCAACAAACTCGCCGTAGCGCTCTGGCTGGAGGCCGACCGCATGCGGGGCCTCGCCATCACCGAAGAAAACCTCGCCAACCAGAAAGAGGCCGTCAAGCAGGAGCGCCGTCTCAGCTTCGACAATCAGCCCTACAACACCGCGCTGGTCGAACACTGGCCGCGCCTGGCCTTCCGCAACTGGGCCAACGCCCATTCGCTCATCGGCTCCTACGAAGACCTGGAAGCAGCCACCATCGAGGACGTGGCCGCCTTCTTCCGCACATACTACGCCCCGAACAACGCCGTGCTGGCGGTGGTGGGTGCATTCGATCCCGCCGAGGCTGGGCGGCTGGTCGAGGAATACTTCGGCGACATCGCCCCCCAGCCGCAGCCCCCGCGCCCGGATCTGAGCGAACCCGAGCAAACCGAGCCGCGCCGCGAGGTCTACTACGACCGCCTGGCGCGAGTGCCCGCGGTCGTGATCGGCTACCAAGGTCCGCCCCGCCGCTCTCAGGACTACTACGCACTGACCATGCTTGACATCGTGCTGACCGGCGGCGAGAGCTCGCGCTTCTACCAGAACCTGGTCAAAGGCAAGCGTTCGGTAATTCAGTATGAAGCCAATCTCGGCTGGCCATTCGCCGGGCCGATCGATTACGTCGAGCCCGGCCGCTACGCCATGTTCCTGCTTCATCACCCCGAGTTCACGGGCGAGCAGGTCACCCGTCACGTCGAAGAGGAAATCGCACGCGTCCAGAACGACGGGGTGTCCGAGACGGAACTGGAACGCGCGCGGGCATTCCTGCGCTCGGCCCGCCTGCGCCAGCTCGAGAGTTCGCGCGCCCGCGCCGCAATGCTGGGCCAGTACGAGCTGCTCGACGGCGATCCCGAGCTTGTGAATACCGAGCTGGCGACGTTCTGTGAGGTCACCGCCGAACAAATACGACAAGCCGCACAACAATATCTCGCCCCGACCCGGCAGTGCGTGCTCGAAATCGTGCCCACCGGCGAGGAAGGGAAGCATACGCAGGAGGAAGCATGAGTCAGCGCCGCCTTCCGCCCGTTGCGCCCGATCTGCCGCCATTCTCCTTGCCCCGCTGGGAGGAGGTCGCACTGGACGACGGGCTCGAGCTTCTGCTGGTGCACGACGATCGGCTGCCCCTGGTCTACTGGCGCCTGGGATTCCAGGCGGGCTCGAAATTCGAACCGGCCGAACTTCGGGGGCTTTCCGAAACCACCGCCGCAGTCATGACGCAGGGCACCCGCCGCCGATCCGCTCGCGAGATCGCGGAACAGGCGGCCGCGCTGGGCGCCTCGCTGCGCGCCTACTCGAATGCGGACGCGCTGGTGGTGGAAGGCAGCGTCCTAGCCGAGAATCTGGGAGCCTTCCTCGACCTCGCGGCCGACGTCGTGCGCAACGCTGCATTTCCGGAAGACGAGGTTGCGCTGCGCAAGCAGATCCGCAGGCAGGAGCTGGAAGCCCAGCGGTCGCTGGCCGATTTCCTGGCACAGGAAAAGCTGGCCGAGATCGTCTTCGGCCCGCACCCCTACGGCCGTCAGGAGCCGACACCGGAGTCCATCGAGCGGCTGGAGCGAGCAGCGCTGGTCGACTTCCACCGGCGCCACGTGCAGCCGCGAGAAGCCATCGCCGTGCTGGTCGGAGCGCTTCCGCCCAGGGACGAGTTGACGGCCAAGCTTGGCCCGCTGCTGGAGAGCCGGCAGGGCAGCGGCGCCGACACCTCCAACCACTGGCCTGAACCACCGCCCTCGCAACGCAGCATCACGCTCGTTGACAGGCCAGGATCGGTGCAGGCGGATCTGCGCATCGGCCGGCTGGCGGTAACCCGCAGCCATCCCGATTACTTCCCACTGCTGGTGGCGACCACTGTTCTTGGGGGAGGGGCGAGCTCGCGATTGTTTACGAACATCCGCGAAAAGCGGGGCTACGCTTACGACGCTCACAGCTCGCTGACGGCCTGGCGCGATGCGGGCATCGTGGAAATCGTCACACAGATCCGCGAGGAGGCGCTGGCCGATGCCCTCGCCGCCGTGCTGGACGAGATGCGCCGTCTGGGCCGCGAACCGGTGCCGGAAGATGAACTGGAAACGACACGTAACTATTTATGCGGTGTTTTCGTGATTCGCCTGGAGACGCTTTACGGGCTCGCCAACCAACTCGTCTTCACCCGCCTCATGGACCTGCCCCTCAGCTACCTGGAGGAGTACATCAGCCGCATTCGCAGCGTCACGGCCGAGCAGGTCCGGGCAGCCGCTGCCCGGTATCTGGAACCCGAGGGCGCGGCCATCGTCGTCGTCGGGGACGCCGACCGCATCGGCGCCGCACTGGAATCGTTCGGGGAAATCCGCTACGAGAGAGCCCCATGAGGGCGCTAGCATCGCGCACGTTGTGCCGCACGAAGATCTTTTCGGTGACCGAGGACCACGTGGTGGAGCCCGGCGGGATCGAGGTTCGCCGCGTGGTCGTCCGACACGGACCCTCCGCCGTGATCCTGGCCGTCGACAACCGCGAGCGGGTGCTGCTGGTACGCCAGTTCCGGCTGCCGGCGGGCCGCTCGATCTGGGAGCTACCGGCGGGCCGGGTGAATTCGGGCGAAACGCCCCTGGCAGCGGCGCGACGGGAACTGGCGGAGGAGACTGGCTTGCACGCCCGTCGCTGGAAGAAACTGCTCAGCTTTTATCCCAGCCCTGGGTACGTGACCGAACGGATGCACCTTTTCCTAGCGCAAGACCTCAAGGCGGGAGAAGCGCGCCCTGACGACGATGAACGCATCCGCTGTCGCTGGTTCTCCCGGCGCGAGCTGGGGGCCTGGTTGCGCAGCGGGCGGATCGTGGATGGCAAGACCTTAGTCGGACTGCTTTGGTGGCTGGGGCTCCGGCCTGCTTCCGGCGGGTGAATCGTCGGGCCGTACAGGTGCATCTTTAGCAGTAGACGACCGTTGCGAAGCGGAGCCCCGCCGGCGCGGGCCGGAGGGAAAACTCGGGTGCTTCGCTCAGGGGGGTGCCGGCGGTCGGCCTTCCGGCTGCCGCCGGTTGCTGAACAGGGGTGGGAAAGCAGCGAGGGCCGCCCGGGCGGCCCTATTCCTTTTGTGCGGCTTACTTCACGCCCGCGGGTTTCGGCGCGGTAGCGGCCGGCTTGGCCGGGGGCGTAGCGGGTTTCGCGGGCGGCGTCCCGGTCCCTGCCGCCGAAGGAGAATTCTTGTCGTACAGCTCAACGATGGCCTGCGTGATGTCTATCGAATTGGCCGCGTACAGCACGGGCGTCTGCGGCGAGCTCACGTCGAGGATCAAGGCGAATCCGTTATCTCGCGCGTACTTGTCGATGACCTGCATCAGCCGTCCGCCCAGCTCCTGAAGGATCCTTTGCTGTTCCTGGTCGAATTCCGCCTGAGCGTCTTCGGTCTCGCGGTTCAGAGCCCGGGTCTTGGCGTCGATCTCGCGCATTAGCTTCTGACGGGCTTCCTCGCTGAGCGTATTGGCGCCCCGGCGGAGTTGCTCCTGCAAGGCCTGAATTTCACTCTGCTTTTTCTCGAGCTCCTTGCGCTTTGGATCGAAGCGTTCCTGCAGCTCGGCCGCAGCCTTCTGCCCGTCCTTGGTGCTTATGATGGCCTGCTGGATATGGATGATGCCCACCTTGGTGGGCTGCTGCTGAGCCTGAAGCGCGGCGGCCAATCCGCACGCGAGCAACGTGGGAGCGAAGAACCTAGTCATCACGGAAGACTCACTCCTGATTGCGGGTTCGATACTATCATAGCGGATGCGATGGCTTAAGCGCCTCAGAACGTCCGCCCGATGGTGAAGCGGAAAGTGGTCCTCCTTTCCCAGAAGGGCACCGGCTGGCCCAGGTAAACGAGCGAGTTGACGAAGGTCGCCTGGTTCGGGAAAGCCGAGCGGTCCACCACCACCGGAGGCTGGAGGAAGCGTCGCACGATCGTCGGGTTGTACGCCCAGTAGACGCGGAACGGCGCGTTGACCACCGGTAAAAGCACTTGCAGTTCCAGGCCCGTGGAAGTGCGCACGCGCTGGGTCCCTTCGGCAATCCGTACCCTGCCGTCAAAGCCGGCTTGGGGAAATCGGCTGTTGAGCTCGGCCAGCCGGCCCGGGTTCAACGTCAATTGGCTGGGGCGCAGAATCTTGTTCAGCCCCGCATCAAAGAAGATGGCCAGGTTGACCGGTCCCACGATGGGAATGCGGTACTCGAAGTTGCCGATGCCCTGGGCGTCGCCGCCCGGGAAGATCATCTGGTAGATGGGAATCGTCCGCGTGACGGGCACGAACTGCTCCACCCCGTCGACGATGACCTTCTGCATGCGCGCCGAACCGTCGTCATTGAGTACGTTGATGGTAGCCTCGCTCGGCATGTAAGCCACCGGACTGATCCCCCAGATCTCGAAACCGCGCACGTCCTGTTCGCCCCCGATATACCAGCGGTTGAAGGGCGGCGCCACTCGCCCGCCGTAGCCGCTCACGAAGGCGCCCAGTAGGTGCATGCCGATCACATGCCCGCGCTTTAGGCCCGCCCGGAACCACTTGATGTCCACCGAAGGCTGGATCATGTTCACATTGCCGCCCAGAAACGATCCTGCAAAGCCGCACGAGAGCGCAATGCTCTTGCCGCGCGTGGGCGTGATCGGATGGTCGACGGTGTTGTAGATGTAGGAGGGAATGATCTGGCTGGTTCGGATGCCGGTCAGCGTATTGGGCCCCCCCAGACCCTGGAAGTTGATGTAATCGAAATAAACTTTGGCGGCAGTGCTAAGGACCGTATACCTCGAGGTGCTGTAGCTGTAAGTCAGGCTGACCCGGGCGAAGGTGCGGCGCAGCGGGTAACTGGTGAATACCGTAAAGCCGTGACCGTTGGAGACGTAATTGAGCAGGTTGTCCTTACCCAGCGCCTCGAAATAGGGCAACAGGTTGCGACCGGTAAAAAGTGAAACCTCGCGCCCCTGATCGTAGTTGAAGCGTTGGGTAAAAACGGTAAAACCTAACTGAATGGGCCGGTCGAGGAAGTAAGGTTCGGTGAACCCGAAGGTCACGGCGCGCAGGCGGTCGCCCAACTGCGTATCGATCGAAAGCGTCTCGCCCAGGCCCAGAAAGTTATTCGTCGAGTAATTGAATCCCACGAAACTGCCGGCGATGCCCGAGACGCCGCCGGTCATGCCGACCGAATTCTTGCCGCGTTCCTTGACCTTGAGCGTGATGTCCACCGTATTGGTGCGCGTGTCGCGCTTGATTTCAGCCGCCTCGTTTTCCTTGAGCTGCTCGAAGTAACCCAGCTGATTCAGCCGGAGGATGCTCAGCTCCCAGAGACGCGTGTTGAAGACATCGCCCTCGTCGATGAGCAGTTCGCGCCGGATGACCTTGTCGCGCGTGGTGGTATTGCCCACGAAGTCAATGCGGCGGACGAAGAACTGGCTGCCCTCGTCGGCGTGGATGATGACGTCCAGCTTGCCTTCGTTGGGATAGGGCTGAAAGTCGGGCTCGGGGACAAAGTCAATGTAACCGAACTCGCCATACAGCTTGCGCAGGTTTTCCAATCCCTTTCGGAACTTGGCCGTGGAAAAGACGTCGCCCGGCCCCATCTGGAAAAGCTCGCGGGTCAGCCGTTCGCTGCCGGCGCGGAACAGCTTCACGCCGACCAGATTGAACTTTGCGATCCGATACTGTCGCCCTTCTTCGATGGGCACCACGATGTCGGCCCGCTTGCCCGGGCGATTCATGTAGAAAAGGGGCACGCGGAACTTGCCGCCCCCCACGTCGCGGATGGTGACCTGGTGATCCAGAGCCCGCGCCAGGAAGTAGCCGCGCTGCTGGTACCAGTCGCGGATCCGCTCCTTGTCCTCCTCCAGCTTGCTCAGATCGTAGCTTTTGGCGAAAAGATTCTCGAACAGGATCGAGTAGGGGATGCCCACCGGCCGCAGGTTGCGCATGGCACGCCGCACCGCGCGGTCGCTGAAGACCTGGTTCCCCTGGATGTCAATCCTGCCCACCTTGACCTTGGGGCCTTCTTGCACCCGGAAGACGATCTCGACTGAGGAAGGCGGGATGCGGCGCAGCTCGGGCTTGACTTCGGCGAACTGGCGCCCGCGCTCGGCCAGGAAGTCGCGGAGCACCGTCACCGCGCGCTGGACCTTGTTGGGATCATATTGCGATTCGACGCTCAGCCCGACGCGGCGCTCCTTGAAGCGGTCCAGGATCTCCGAGACGGTGACCGATTTGACGCCCTCGTACTTGATAGTGCGGACCACCTGGCGCTCGACGACCACGAAGCGCACGATCCAGCCCGTTTTGCCCGGTTCGACCTCCAGGCGGATGTCGTCGAAGCGCCCCGTGTTCCACAGCTGCATGAAGTCGCGCCGCAGCGCATCCTCGTCATAGCGGTCGCCCTTGCGTGTGAAGATCATGGCCCGCAGCGTATCCTGGGGCACACGCCGCGCACCGCGAAACTCGACGGCTTCCACGATATTCTCGGGCGGTGCGACGGCGGGCTCGCGGGCAGCCTCGATCTGGGCTGCTTTGGGCGTCTCGGGCTTGGGTTGTTCGACAGCCTCCGGCACCCGCTCGAAAGGAGACGGCGCACCCGGTCTGGGAGCCTGCGGCTTGGGTTGCTCGGTTTCTCGGGCCTCCGGCACCGGCTCAAAGGGGCTTGGTTTGCCCTGAGGGTTGGGCGCCTGGGCCCACCCCCAGGCCACCCAAAGCCATCCGGCCACCCACAAGCAGAATCCTTGCAGACCTGCGCAGCCGTGCCCCCTCATGGAACCCGAGAACCTCTCATGATTGCGGCGCCGCGAGGTTCGCGTACGGAGTCTCGCCCCGCATCTTGCGCTTCGTCTCGATGGCAGATCGGACTCTCACGTCGCGCTCAACCTTCAGACGTGCGCCTCGCGCCTGAGGTTCCATGGCTGCCCGTCTTCGAGGCGCAGCTGTTCGTCTTCGTTCCCATTCTAGCCGAATTCCCCCAGGGCGGCGCCTACTGGGGTGCGGTGGGCCGGGTCTCGGCAGTCCGCGGTCGCGCCTGCCATCCCAGGACCGCGCCCCAAATGAGATGCGCGACGAGCAGCGAGCGCGGCGACGCGTAAACCCAGGCCACCGCGCCCAATTTCCGAAACAGCAGGGTATGCGAAACGTAGAACAGCACCAGGCCCAGCAAAACACCCAGAAGCAGCCGGCGGCGCCCAGAGATCCGCCAGGTCAGCAGCGCGAAGGCAGCGCCCACCACGCCCGCAAAGAACACAACCGTGGCCAGCCCGACCAGCGAAGGGGACCCGAAACCGCGGCGCAGCACCCCGTCGTCCTTAATCAACGCCCCGAGCAGGTTCGGCACCGTCCAGGGCGGCTGCCGCAAAAGCGAGGATGAAGTCAGAAACCAGCCCAGCATCGCCAGTGCGCCCAACACGCCCGCGTGCACCCCGCTCAACGCCTTCCACATCAGCTCGCGCCGGCGTTCCCCAGCCTCGCTCATCGTTCCATCGTATCAACCGTGAACCGCCCGCAGCCCGTGCGCTTAATCCCGCCGATATACGGGAACTTCGGGGCGCTTGAGCACATGCAGCCGCCACATCCGCGCGAACAGCAGGAAAGCGTGCGGCTTGCGCTTGCCCATGAGCATGCGGACGAACGCCAGGGCCGACCACGCCAGGTAGGCCACCGTCACCCACCAGTGAATGTGGCCCGCGATGTAGCCGATGCCCGTATCCGACGGCGGAAAGGGCGAAAAGACGAACTGCGTGAACCACAATGCGAACAGTGCGCCCGCCTCCCACCAGGCCAACTCCATGTTGATGAGGAAGAACATCCCGATCAGGGACTGGCCCAGCGTCATCAGCAGCTCCAGGCTCTGCCGTTCATCGAAAGGAATCGCCGAGGGCTCCCCGCGGCTGATCGAGTACACGATCGGCAGCATGGCGGCCAGCAGAGTCCACTGGTTGATGTTGCTGGACACCATGTTCATCAGCCCCATGGAAGCTCGCTCCACGGTGTGAGCCCAGTAAAAGGCCGACACTTTCTCGGGGAATTCCGAGATGAACGGCGCCACCCACTGCACGAAGACGAAGTAGGGCACGCCGACCAGGGTGGCGATGGCGAGCAGGCTGGCCAGAAACGGCTCGGCGCTCAGGTAAATCAGCAGGCCGCCGCCCGCGAAGAAACCGACGATCAGCGCGTTGCGGATCGGCCGCCGCGCGGTCACGATGGCGCGCGGGATGCGCTCGAGTTCCTCGGCCTTCTCGGCCTCCTGCGGCGGCATCTTGCGCAGCACCCAGAGGTACGCTACGTAAATTGCGATCAGCACCGCGGCATCCAAAAGGTCTAGCGATCCCTTGGCCCAGACCCAAAACATGTAAACCAGCGGAACCAACAAACCGACTACTTCGACGCAGTGCTCGTCCTCCAGGCGGATGCGTCGCAGCGGCCGCCCGTGCCGCCGCCGGTAGGACGTAGCCGCGATCAAGTAAATGCCGGGCCAGGCCAGTCCGGTGAGCAACCGCAGCGCGCCCGTCAGGTTGGCCATCAGCAACTCGACCTGCTGTTTCCAGGCCAGTACGAACTCCACGGCGAATTCGGGCAGCGTTTGCAGCCAAGCCAGGATCGCCAGCGCGAAGCCCTGCGCCACGAAAAACTGCGCCGATTCAGCCGCCCAGGCGATCAGCATGGCGGCGATCAGGATGGCGGGCGTAGCCCAGGCCGCCGTCCAGGGGCTGACCGGATGGATGGGAATCCCCGCCAGGATCAGCAGCGCGAAAACGGGCAAAACGACGCGCACACCGCGCGGCGCGATTTTCTCAGAAGAACTCCACGTCATGATTCCTGCTGATGCGTGAGTGCTTTTGAAACGCCGGGTCTTTGGTGGGAAAGTCCGTACGGTAATGCGCTCCCCTGCTCTCCCGGCGCGCCAGCGCGCAGCGTGCGATCAACCAGATCACTGTGTGCATGTTGCGGATCTCGAAGAGTTCCCTGCTAGGTTGGGGCGCCCCGGCCAGGGGCATCGTTTCTAGCATCCCACAAGCGCGGGCCAGATGCGCGCCGGAGCGGATGATGCCGCAATGCTCCCAGGCCAGTGAGCGCAGTTGCTGCACCGTGGTAGAGGGGAAAAGAGCCGAAGGCGGTCGCCCGTTCTCCCGGACCGTCGCGCCTGCCAGCTCCCGCATCGCGCGACCCGCGCGCGCCCCGAAGACCAGCGCTTCCAGCAAGGAGTTGGAAGCCAGACGGTTGGCCCCGTGCACCCCGGTGGCCGCCACCTCCCCTGCCGCGAACAACCGCGGCAACGAGGTGCGGCCTTCCAGATCGGTCCAGATGCCGCCCATGGCGTAGTGGGCCGCCGGATGGACCGGCGCAGGCTCGCGCGCTAGATCGAGCCCGTACTGCAAGCAGGTCTGGTAGATGCGCGGAAACCTCCGCCGCAACATCTCCTCCCCCAGCGGGCGCGCGTCGAGGTAGACGTGCGACGTCCCCGTGCGTTCCATCTCATGAACGATGGCGCGCGAAACCACGTCGCGCGGTGCGAGCTCGCCAAGAGGGTGGTAGCGCGGCATGAAGCGCTCGCCCTCGGAATTCAGCAAAAGCGCACCTTCTCCTCGCAAGGCTTCGGAGAGCAGGAACGGCGGCGCGCCCTCCAGTCGCAGTGCGGTAGGGTGGAACTGCACGAACTCAAGGTCGGCCAGCTCGGCGCCCGCGCGGTAGGCTGCAGCTATCCCGTCGCCGGTAGCGACCTCCGGGTTCGTGGTTACCGGGTAGATCTGCCCCAGTCCTCCCGTGGCCAGCAGCACGGCGCGCGCGGGGATCGCGAGCGACTTACGGCTGGCTGCGTCGCAGACGACCACGCCCGCGGCTTCGCCTTCAGCCAGCAGCAAGTCAGTCACGGCCGAGAAACTCCGGAACTCGATGCCCGGCAGCGAAGCGGCTCTCCGGTAGAGCGTGCGTGCGATTTCACTTCCGGTGGAATCTCCCCGCGCATGCAGGATGCGGCGCCGGCTGTGGGCGCCCTCGCGGCCCAGGGCCAGCCGCGAATCCTCGCGATCGAACTGGGCGCCCCACTCGATCAGCTCGGAGATAGCGGCCGGCGCCGACCGGACCAGCACGCGGACAGCCTCGGGATCCGACAGGCCGTCCCCGGCCGCCAGGGTGTCTTGGGCGTGCAAGTCGACGGAGTCGTCCTCGCCCAAAGCGGCGGCAATCCCGCCCTGCGCGTATTCGGAAGAGGATTCCCGGAGGCTTTCCTTGGCAATGACGAGAACCTGACCGGCGCCGGCCAGCTCAATCGCCGCGCGCAGCCCGGCGATGCCGGCCCCGACCACAATGAAATCGGGCATGGAATCCAGCGATTGTAACACCCAGCTTAACGCCGATACGGCCGCCGATTCTCCGGCGTCACCTCCCATGCCGTCGCTCGTCTTTCATGAGTGAGTGGCGGCTGAGCCCGAACCGGCGACGGTGGAGGAGGCGCAAGGCGTCAGTCGCGAGGAGGCAGAGCTGGTCCGCGCCGCCCAGCGCGGCGACACCGCAGCCTTCGAGCGGCTGATCCGCGCCTACGACCGGGGTGTCCTGCGGCTCGCACTCAACCTGTTGCGATCGGTGGAGGACGCCCAGGAGGTCTACCAGGAGACGTTCTTGCGCGCGTATCGCAGCCTTTCTTCCTTTCGCGCCGACTCGAACATCCAGACCTGGCTGTACCGGATCGCGAGCAATGTCTGCCTGGACTATCTTCGCAAGCGCAAGGCGCGCCGCGAGTCGCCCGTTTCCGGCGAGGACGGCGAAGGCGTCCCGGTTCCGCTTCTTCAGGTCCCGGAACGAAGGCCTGAGGCCGACCCCGAGCGGGTGCTGGCGAACCGCCGGCTCGCCGAACGGCTGGAGCAAGCGCTGGCGGGCCTGACGCCGCGCGAGCGCATGGTCTTCGAGCTGCGCCATTACCACGGCTTGCGCCTCCGAACGATCGGGGCCATGATGGGCGCCAGCGAGGAAGCAGCCAAGACCTGCCTTTATCGGGCGACGCAGAAGCTGCGATCCGCCCTGAGAGATCTGCTATGAGAGCCGACACGGTCCGGTCCGAGGCGCGGCGAGGAGGGCACTCATGAACTGCGAAGGCACACGTGACCTGTTGCCCCTTTACCTTTATGGAGAGTTGACGTTCGAGCAGGAGGAGGCCCTGCACCGCCATCTCGAGCAGTGCCCGGCCTGCTCATCCGAGTTCGAGAAGGCGCGTGCACTTCACGAAGCGCTCGATCAGAGGCGGCTGGAGCCTGCGCCCGAAACTCTGGCGGCCTGCCGGCGCGAATTGCACCGGCGACTCGCCGCGGAGCGACGCCCGTTCGCATGGCGTTTCACTTTCGCGCGACCTGCCGCGTGGGCGCTGCGCCTGGCTTCGGCCACCGCGCTGGCTGCCCTCGGCTTCGTCGTCGGGCGCTGGACGGCCCCGACGGTGGACCCCGGACTGCCGGGCGTGCCAGCAGCCGCGCTGGCGACCGCCATCCGCTTCATCGAGCAGGACCCGGACGGTCAGGTGCGCATCGGCATCGAGGAGCGCCGCCAGCGCGTCCTGCGCGGCCGACTCGCTGACCCGGCCATCCAGCAGTGGCTGCTCGCCGCTGCGCGCGACGCCGCCGATCCGGCTCTCCGCCTGGATTCGGTCGAACTGTTGCGGGCGCGCGCGGAGGAGCAAAGCGTGCGGCGCGCTCTGCTCGAAGCCGTCGAGCAAGATCCCAACCCGGGAGTGCGGCTGAAGGCTCTGGAGGCGCTCAAGCCCTTCGCCTCGGACCCCGCCGTTCGCGTGGCCCTGGCGCGCGTACTTCGCTCGGACGAAAATCCGGGTGTGAGGATCCAAGCCATTGATCTGCTCGTTCAGCAGCGGCGCCGCGACGAACTGGTGGGCCTGCTGCAGGAAGTCATTCATCGCGAGGAGAACAATTACATCCGCCTGCGTTGCCGTCAGGCGCTGGAAGAACTGAACGCCTCCGTGGGGACGTTCTGATGTGCGGTGCGCGCTGCCTGTTCGCCTTGATGTGTGCGGGCTCGCTGCTGGCGCAGCGGGCAGAGGAACCAATGCGCGAGGGCGTCTATTGGAGCCAAGGCGTCTCCGGCACGACTGCCAGGGCCGACGCCCGGCGCCTCCGCGTGGCCACGCTCGGCGACATCACGGTGAGCGGCGAAGAGCGCAAAGATATCGCGTGGGGATTGAAGAAACGGGTCCGCGCTCCGCAAGCCGCCGCGGCCCGCCGCCTGCTCGACGAGATCGTGCTCGAGACCGAGCGACGCGGCGACTCGCTGGAGCTGTCGGTCCGCCGACCGCCTGGCGCAGACGTTCTGGCAGCGCTCCAGCTCAGCGTACCTCGGTCCTGGCGCGAAGTTGCGCTTACCACGGAAAGCGGTGCGATCGAGGTCAGCCACATCCGCGGCACGGTTCGAGTGGAGACCCACGCCGGCCCGGTTTCGCTGACGGACGTGGAAGGGAGGGCGGAAGTCCGCACCGGCGGCGGCCCGGTGAGATTGAGCCGCATCAGGGGAATGGTGCGGTGCTTCTCGGGCGGGGGCGCCATCGTTGCCGAGCAACTTGCGGTCGGGGGAGAACTCCTCACACGCGGAGGCGAAATCCGGGTCCGTGAGGCGGGCGGGAGCTTGCGGGTAACCAGCGGGGGCGGCAGCGTGCGCGTCGAGCGCGCTCGGGCGGTGAGGGCTGGAACCGAGGGCGGCCTAGTGGAAATCCTCGAGGCTTCCGGACCGGTCGTGGCCGCTACGGCTCAGGGGCCGATCAGAATTCACCGAGCCAAGGGCGTCCGTGCCAACTCGGGCGCCGGCCGCATTCAGCTCCAGGACGTCAGCGGGAGCGTGCAGGCGAGCACGGGCCTCGGCCACATCCTCGCCGCGCCGGCTCTGACCGGCTCCCTGGAGAACTGGCTGCTGACCACGCCCACGGGTGACATTACGGTTTTTCTTCCGTCCAACATAGCGGTGACCCTGGAGGCGGAGGCCGGCGGCGGAACGGCGGGAATCGTTTCCGAGTTTTCCGCTGTCCGGGTCCGCCGTGCGGCCCGGGGCGCGGAAGCGCGCGCGACGCTGAACGGAGGCGGGCGTTTGCTGCGCCTGAGCGCTCCCGGGGGAACGATTTACCTGAAGAAGCTCGAAGCTTTACGACCGCCGGGCGAAAGACGTTGACGCGGCCCGGGGAGGAGGACGAAAAGTGAGACCCGTGCGTGTAGCGCTCATACCTTCGATAGCTTTGTGTACGTTGCTGGCCGTGCAAGCGAGTGCCCAGCTGCCTGAGACCATCGAAGAAAGCGTGCAGATCGTCATTGTCAGCCAACCTGCACCACCCCCGCCCCCTCCGCCCCCGGCTCCGCCGGAGCCCCTCGGCGCAGGCCGAAGCTACTTGGGCATCGGAGTGGCTGAGGTCGATGCCGAGCGGGCCAAGGCGCTCAAGCTGCCGGAAGAGAGGGGCGTCGAGATTACGCGTGTCGAACCCGACAGCCCCGCCGAGAAGGCGGGCCTGAAGGTCGGCGACGTGGTCCTCGAGTACAATGGGCAGCGTGTCGAGGGCACCCAACAATTTGTGCGCCTGGTGCGCGAGACGCCGCCGGGCCGTCGCGTTACGCTCGTGATCAGCCGAGACGGCGCCACTCAGACCGTGACCGCAACACTCGGCCGACGGCGCTATCCGGATTGGCCCTTGGGCCCGGAGTTCCGCACCGACATGGAGCGCCTGCGAACCGAACTGGACCGCATGAGACGGGAGATGCGTGAAGTCGGGCCGCGGGTCTACATGTCATGGCGGAGCGCCCTGTTGGGCGTGGAGGCCGAGTCGCTGACGGATCAACTGGCTGAGTTCTTCGGCGTCAAGGAGGGCGTGCTCGTCCGCTCCGTGCTCAAGGGTACGCCGGCTGAGAAAGCCGGGCTGAAAGCGGGCGACGTGATCACGAAAGTAGACGGCGAAGCCGTGCGCACGCCCGATGAGGTGGCGCGGAAGTTGCGCGGCGCGCGCTCGAAAGGCACCGTACCGCTCACCATCGTCCGTAACCGCGCGGAGATGACGGTCAACGTGACCCTCCCGGCCGAACGCGGGCGGCGGCAGACCGAGATCCCGCGTCCGCGGACCATTTCCGTGGAGCGCAGTATACGCCTCTGAGGGTTTGTTGGCAAAAGCTGTTCAGGCGTTACCGTCGGAACTTACTCAGTGCGGCACGTGATTGATTTCGTAAAAAAGAAGGGAGCCGCGGACGAGCGTGCCCGCGTGCGTCTGAGAACTTATCGACCGGCTTTCAACCCGGATCAGGATCCCCGCTTGGCCAGAGCTACCGGGTCGATTCGGCGCGGGCCGAACTCGACGATGTGCGGCGGGCAGCCGTCCGTCATGAGCTTGAAGTTCTCGATGAAACGCGCCGCCAGCGCATCGTACTTGCGGTAATACTCCTCGCGGTTGCCCCACGTGCTGGCGGGATTCAGCAGCTCGCTCGGTACGCCGGGACAGGCTTTCGGCACCTCGAAACCGAAGACCGGATCCTGGTAGTACTCGACCTTGTCCAGCTTGCCGTTCAGGGCATCGTTGAGCAGGGTACGGGTGTGCTGGATCGAGATGCGCTTGCCCACGCCGAACGGGCCGCCGGTCCAGCCGGTATTGACCAGCCAGACGCGCGCCCCGTGCTTGATGATCTTGGCCTTGAGCATCTCGGCGTACACGTAGGGGTGGTGAACCATGAAGGGGCCGCCGAAGCAGGTCGAAAACGTCAACTCGGGCTCGATGCCCAACCCGATTTCGGTGCCCGCGATCTTGCTGGTGTAGCCGGAGATGAAATGGTAGATGGCCTGATCCGGCGTCAGCCGCGCAATGGGCGGCATGACTCCCGTGGCGTCGCAGGTGAGAAAAATGACGTTTCGCGGGTGTCCCGCCATTTTCGGCGGCCAGTAGTTGTCGATGAACTCGAGCGGGTAGGCGCCGCGCGTGTTCTCGGTGATGCGGTCGTCGTTCAGGTCGAGCCGCCGCGTCACGGGGTCGTAGACCACGTTCTCCAGGATGGTGCCGAAACGACGCGTGGTGGCGAAGATCTGCGGCTCGGCTTCGGGCGACAGCCGAATGACCTTCGCGTAACAGCCGTCCTCGAAATTGAAGATTCCGTTCTCGGTCCACCCGTGTTCGTCGTCGCCGATCAAGTGGCGTTTGGGATCGGCGGAAAGCGAAGTCTTGCCCGTTCCCGACAGACCGAAAAAGATGGCCACGTCGCCTTCGTCGCCGACGTTGGCCGAGCAGTGCATGGGTAGTACGCCCTCGAGCGGCAGCAGGAAATTGAGCACGGTGAACATCGTTTTCTTGATCTCGCCGCCGTAGGCCGTACCGCCGATGATGGCCAGCCGCTGCGCGAAATTGATGACGATGAATGTGTCGCTGCGCGTGCTGTCGATGATCGGTGAAGCCTTGAAGCCCGGGGCGGCAATGACGGTGAATTCCGGCACGTGTTTCCTCATCTGCTCCTGCGTGCGCAGGCGCATGAACATGATGCGGGCAAAGAGGCTGTGCCAGGCGTACTGCGTGACGATGCGGATGGGCATGCGGTAGTCGGGGTCGTTGCCCACGTAGCAGTCCTGCACGAACACGTCGCGACCCTGAAGGTAGCCGGCCAACCGCGCCAGCAGCGCGCTGAAACTTTCGGGATTGAAGGGCCGGTTGTATTGGCCCCACCAGATGCGATCTTCCGTGGTCTGTTCGCGCACGATGAACTTGTCGGCCGCCGCCCGCGCCGTGTGCTTGCCGGTGGAAACCACCAAGGGGCCCATGTGGGCGATCACGCCTTCCGAACGGAAGACAGCTTCCTCGTAGAGCGCGGCGGTGGGCAGGTTCCAGTAGACCCGGCGAAGGTTCGTCAGGCCGTGATTCTCCAGCCCGTACTCGCTGGCGTTCTCCGCAGCCTGCTTGTAGGCGGGCGAGTAGAGATCCAGATAGAGTTTCATAGCCAGTCCCTCACCAGCTTCCGCGTGCCCAGATACAGCTCGTTCGGCGCCTTGGGATCGAGCGCCCACTGGATCCGCTCGATGCCCTCCCTGATCTCCTTCACCGTGCCGCAGAAGCTCAGGCGCAGATGGCCCTCCATGCCGAACTCCTTGCCCGGGACCGTGACCACCCGTACCTTGTCCAGAAGCAGCGCAGCCAGCTTGTTGGAGTCCCGTATATAGGCGCTGAAATCCGGGAAGCAGTAAAACGTCCCGTCCGGCTTGACCACCTTGACGCCGTCGATGGCGCGCAGACGCTCGATCATGACGTTGCGGTTGTTTTCCAGCGTCATGCGCAGGCTTTCGATGCTCGACTGCACGCCGTTGAGAGCCCCCACGGCAGCCCACTGCGCGGGAGCCGACGGGCCCGACGTTTGCTGCGATTGGATGTTGGTCATGGCCCGGATCAGCTCTCGGTTCCCCACGGCCCAGCCGATGCGGAAGCCGGTCATCGCGTACATCTTCGAGACGCAGTTGATCAGGATCAGCTTGGAGCTGTCCAGCGGCTGGGTGACGAACTCGTAGCAATTGACGGGCGTCTTGCCGTCGAAGACGAGCCGGTTGTACGTGTCGTCCATGATCAGCCAGAGGTTCTTCTTCTCGCAGAACTGGACGACCTCGGCAATGAAATCTCGCGAGTACATCACGCCGGAGGGGTTGTTCGGGCTGTTGATGATGATCGCTTTGGTGTAGGGCCCGACCGCTTCGGTGATTTCTTGGATCGTGGGATGGAAGCTTCCGTCCTCGGGCGTCACCGGGACGGGTACCCCGCCCGCCAGCTTCACCATCTCCGGGTAACTCACCCAATAGGGCGCCGGAAAGATCACCTCGTCCTTGGGCTCCAGGATCGCGTATAAGGCGACCATGATGGCCTGTTTGGCGCCGTTGGAGGCGATCACGTTATCGGGCGAAACCAGCTTCCGATAGTGCTCCTCGGTATACCGGATGATGGCCTTCTTGAGCGCCGGGATGCCGTCCGGCGGCGTGTACCGCACCTCGCCCGTATTCAGGACCGCGGTGCAGCTCACGATGGCATCGATCGGAGCGCGGCTCTTGGGTTCGCCGCCGCCCAGATGGATCACGGGCTCGCCTTTTTCCCGCAGCAGAGCTGCGGTCTCATTCAACTTCAGGGTTACGGATTCGGATATGGACCTGGCCAGTTGGCTGATACTCACGGCTCAAATTACCTCGGACCGGATCCGGAGAGTCCAGCTGCAGGCTGCACCGCTCTCCGCGCGGCCCTCCTGCAGCCGTCGGTGCGCCCCCGGCGGCAGCTCCGGAACGCGAGTTTCTAACGAGTATAGGAGACCCGCGTTCGGTCAGCAACTTCGCCGGGCAGAAGGCCACCCGGGATTGCGCGGTTCAGCGGCCGCCGGGTCTCGCAGGCTTGCGGGCCCGGATGAAGGCGCTGAGGAAACATACGTCCAACTGCGCTGCGATCGTGTCGACGTCGAACCCGGCTGCCGACAGGAACTCCGCGCGTCCTTGGCGCGGAAAATGCGTGTAGGCATGATCTCGACCCGCTCGAAGCCCGCCGCGATCAGCCGCCGCCGGTAATCGTTCTCCTCGAGCGCGCCGGCCGCACAGCCGATCCACAGTTCCACGTTGCGGCGGATCTCGGCAGGCGGCTCCCCGCGCACTACGATGTCCGCGACGGCCAGCGCCCGCCCGGCTCCAGCACGCGCCACGCCTCGCGCAACGCGCGATCCTTGTCCGGCGAAAGGTTGATCACGCAGTTCGAGATCACCACGTGGACGGACTCGTCGGGCAGCGGAATGTTCTCCATTTCCCCGCGGAGGAATTCGGCATTCGTGATGCCCGCCTTGCGCCGGTTGGCCCGCACCAGTTTCAGCATCTCTTCCGTTATGTCCAGCCCGTAGACTTTGCCCTGCGGGCCAACGCGCTGGGCCGCGAGCAGGACGTCAATCCCGCCGCCGCAACCCAGGTCGAGCACCACTTCGCCGGACTTCAATTCCGCAAGCGCGGTGGGGTTGCCGCAGCCCGGCGAGACCTACAGCGCTTCCACGGGCACCGTCGCTGCGTCCGTCGCATCGTAAAAATCGGCGCCAACGGGATCCTTGATCGTGCCGGAACCACAGCAGCCGGGCCCGCCTTGGAGCACGCGCAGCGCCGTCTCGGCGCATCGCGTTCCGACCGTCTGCTTGATTCGCTCCGGAGACGTCGAACCGTCGTGCTCGATGCGATTTCGCGCCTCGCTCATGAGCCCGCACTCTATCGTGGCCGAGCTTGCGCCACCTTCAGCTCGGCCAGTCCCCGCTGTGAGCCCTGCGGAACTCCTCGTCTATCGGCTTGCGACCGCGATACCCTTCATCGGCTTCATGCCAGAACTGGATCGAAGGTTCGCCCAAGCGCCAGCATAACAGCACTTCGCGCCCCTGGAACCAGGTGGGGAAGTCGATTAAGCCGATGTCCAGATCCTTCACCAGGCAGCCGTACAGCTCGATGTTTTCGATCAGCTCTTTCAGCCGCGCCGCCAGCGCGTCGCGGCGCCCACGCTGCGCCAGCAGTTGCCTCTGGTTGACGCTCGCGCCGCCTACCAACGCGATGCGCGTCGAAGCCTGCCGCAACTCCGCCTCGGCCCGCTGGAAGCGCGCCTTCAGCTCGACGGCTTCGCGCAGCAAGACTCCCAACTCCGGCAGTAAGCGTTCGGCTTCCTCCAAGCGAAACCGGCGGGTCATGACGAACAACCGCGCCGGGTCAGAGCCCGAGGACCTGAACGGCGACCTGTCGCGTACGCGGGCCATCCAGCTCAGCCAGAATAATGCTCTGCCAGGCGCCCAGCAGCACGGCGGCGTTGCGCACTTGCAGGCACAACGACTGTCCCAGCAGCATCCCGCGCAGGTGAGCGTCCGCATTGCCACGCTCACAGTCCGAGTGCGCCGGGTCGTTGTGCCGCCACGGCCGATCTCGGCTGACCAGTTCCTCAAGCACCCTCTTGATGTCCTCGAGCAGCGCCGCCTGCCACTCGTTGATGAGGAGCGCCGTGGTGGTGTGCAGGGATTGAATGTGGACCAGACCCTCGCGGATGCCGCTGCGGCGCACGACGTCCTGGATGCGGTCCGTGATGTTGAGCAGTTGGAAGCGCTCGTTCGTCATCCAGTCCAGCACGCGGTGGAAAATGCGCACCGGCGCGGCGCCCGCCGCTCGAGCCTCCTCCACAGCGACCCCCAGCCCACCCTGAGTCCCAGTGTCTTGCATGGTAGTAGCCCCAGTAACTTCCGATTATAACAGCGACCTCACCGGACGCCGAAGCGAGCAGCCACGTAGTCCTCGAGGATGCGCAGAAAATCGCGCGTCATGTCGGGCCCTTCGAGCGTTTTCACATGGCGCCCGCCCGCAAACACCGGCGCCCGCGGCTCCTCCGTGTTCCCGGGGAGCGAGATCCCGACGTCGGCATGTCGCGATTCACCCGGGCCGTTGACCACGCATCCCATCACGGCAACCTTCAAATTCTCGATGCCGGGATACTTCAGACGCCATTCGGGCATGCGTTGAGCAATGTACTGTTCGACTTCCGCAGCCATTTCCTGAAAGCGCGTGCTGGAAGTGCGTCCGCAGCCAGGACAGGCGGCAACCTGCGGCACGAAGCTTCGGAGCTCGAGCGACTGCAAGATCTGGCGGCAGACCCGCACTTCTTCCGTCCGATCGCCGCCCGGCGAGGGCGTGAGCGAAACACGGATCGTATCGCCGATCCCTTCGGCCAGCAGTACGGCCATGGCGGCCGTGCTGGCCACGACGGCTTTGACGCCCAGCCCCGCTTCAGTGAGGCCCAGATGCAAAGGGTAGTCGCAGCGCGCCGCCAGCTCGCGGTAGATGGCGATGAGATCCCGCGGCGCGCTGACCTTGGCGCTGAGCACGATGCGATCGTGGGGCAGGCCGTACCGCTCGGCCGCCTCGGCGGATTCGAGCACACTGGCCACCATCGCCTCCCGCATGACCTCGCGGGCATCTCGCGGTTCCGGTCGGCGGGCATTTTCGTCCATCAGGCGCGCCAGCAAGGTCTGATCGAGCGAGCCCCAGTTCGCTCCGATGCGCACAGGCTTGCCGTGCTCGAGCGCCGCCTCGATGATCGCGCGGAAGTTTTCATCCGAGCGCCGCCCGATGTTGACGTTGCCCGGATTGATGCGGTACTTGGCCAGAGCCTTCGCGCACTGGGGATAGCGCCTGAGCAGGATGTGTCCGTTGTAATGGAAGTCTCCCACCAGCGGCACGCGCACGCCCAGCTTTTCCAGGCCTTCGGCGATGCGCGGCACGGCCGCGGCCGCCTCCTCGTTGTTCACCGTGACGCGCACGAGCTCGGACCCGGCGCGCGCCAGCTCCGCCGCCTGCCTGACGGTGGCGTCGACGTCCGCCGTGTCCGTATTGGTCATGGACTGCACGACAATGGGAAAAGGCGATCCGATTTTCACCCCTCCGACGTCCACCACCGTCGTGCTCCGCCTGACGTAGCTCCCCATAACCTTCAGTCTAGACACGCCGCTCACATATATTCGGGACACGGGATGCCGAGAACGCCCAGCGTGCGCTCCAGTTGGGCGCGCACGTAATCGGCCAGCCAAAGCAGAAAGGTCCTGCGTTCGCGATCCGGTTCGGCCAGGATCGGGTGCTCGTGGTAAAAGTTGTTGAACGCCTGCGCGAGCTGGAAGGCGTACTTGGCCGCGTGCGCCGGCTCGCCCACGGCAATGGCGCGCTCTAGCACCGCGTCTGTCTTGGAGGCCGTCAGCAGCAGTTGCCAGAAATCCTCCGAGCGAAGTTGCCGCTCCAGCGCGCCCGCATCGAGCTCGGCCGCGTAGTCGGGAACGCTCTCGCCCCGCTCGGCCAGCTTGCGGAAAATGCTCCGGGCCCGCACGACGGCATACTGAACGTAGGGTCCCGTCTCGCCCTCGAAACTCAGCGCCTCCTGAAAATCGAAGGCGATCACCACGTTGCGCGTGTACTTGAGCATGAAGTAGCGGAGCGCGCCCACCGCGATTTGGGCGGCGATGTCGCGCTGCTTCTCAGGCGGTTCCTGAGGGTGCCGCGAGACCACTTCTTCGAGCGCCTTCTCGATCAGCTTGTCCACCAGATCGTCCGCCTTCACGCCAAGGCCCTTGCGACCGGAGACTTCCACGTAGGCGCGTCGGCGCTCCTCCGCGTCGAGTTCGAAACCGAGCTCGGCGGCGCACCGCGGCGAAAGCGCAACCATTTCGTAGGCGAAGTGGATCGAGTTCTCGGCCTCCTTCTCGAAGCCCAGCGCCCGCAGCCCCGCCGCCACGATGTCTTGCAGGTAGGACTGGCGCGAATCGATCACGTTGTAGACGCGCGAGCCTCGGCCGAATTCCGGCGCGGGCTCGTCGCCGGGCGCCTCGCTGCTGACCCACACGCGGTGGCCGTTGGGATAGGTCAGCAGCGGGCGGTAGTGGAAATCCTTTCCCAAGAGGCCAAACTTCCAAAGCTGGTACGCGATGTCCTTGCCGACGTAGGTGACGGTGCCGTTCGAGCGCACGATCACCTTGCCGTCCTCGCCGCCCTCCCCGCCCGCGTCGTCACCGGCAAATGCCGCAGCGGGCATCACCCAGCAGCCGGCGTTCTTGCCTTCGGTCTCATAACGGATCGCGCCGCGCTCGCGCAGCAACTCGAACGCCGCGGCCCAGAACTTCAGATGCAGGATCTCGCTCTCGCGGGGCAGCACATCGTAGACGATACCCAGCCGCCACATGGTGGCCAAGTGGGCGCGCATGATGGCGTCGGAGACAATGGCCGCCATGCGCGCCGTCTCTCCTTCCCCGCGCTCGATGGCTTCCAGCGCCTGCTGGCGCCAAGCCAGCGTTTCCGGATGCTCGCGGTAGTGCGCCGAGATGCGCGCATAGAGATCCCAGCAGAAGTAGTCGAAGCGCACTGCGGGGTCGGCCGTCATGGCCGCGACCTCCTCCGGCGTCTTGCCCAGCAGGCGCTCGAAGGCGACGACGACGTCGGCCACTTGTACGCCGGTGTTGTCGATGTAATTCTGCACCTCCACGCGCCGTCCCCGCGCGCGCAAGATGCGGACGAACGTATCGCCGAGCACCGCGTTGCGCAGGTGGCCAATGTGCGCTGCCTTGTTGGGGTTGATATTGGTGTGCTCGACGATGATCTTGCCGTCGGCGACGGCGCACTCTTCGGGTGGAAGCCCCTCGATCAGAGAGCGCGCGTAGCGACCGCGGTCGAAGCGGATGTTGATGTAACCCGCTCCGGCCACCTCCAGGGCCGCGACACCCTCGATCGCGCCGATCTCTCGCACGATCTCATCGGCAATGGCGCGCGGCGGCCGCCGGAGCGTCCTGGCAAGCTGAAAAGCCACGGGCAACGCGAGCTCACCGAACTCCGGCTGCCGCGGTTGCTCGAAGACGACCGCGTTCCGCCACCCGTAACGCTTCTCGAGATGCTTGGAGAATATCCCGGCGAGAGTTTCTTCCAGACGATGAAACACTTTACTTCACGAGTATAGCAGCGGCGCCCTCGTTCTCCGTTTTTACTGGCCTCCGCGACGCTGACCCGGCAGGCTGGGAAGCGACGGCGTGAGTCCGCCCTGCTGGATACGCCCGATCAACAGATCGAGCAGATCGGCTGGGATCTGCGCGCGAACTTCGATCGCGCGCTGCTCGGAGCGGACGGTGACGCCGTCCCAGGCGCGCAGTAGTTCAGGGGAGTTTTCGGGGGTGGTCAGACGCGCCAGTCCGATCAGCCCTCGCAGGGCGTCCTGAAGCATACGGGCATCGGCCTCGCTGCGGCAGGATCCGGTCGCCTCCAGGCGGAGGCCGGAACGCAGGTCCGCAGCCATGGTCGCGGTCTCCAGCGTAGCCAGAATCTTCGCCAGCGCGGCCAGATTCCCGCGCGAGGGCAGCTTGCCGGCAAGCGCGCCGGTGCGCTTGGAGACCAGCCAGATCTGCGTGGCGGCAGGCAGAGCGCGCGCCCGCTGAATCAAAGGGGAGACGCCTTTGCTCCGGCCGCGCCGGTCAATCAGAGTCCGCAACGCCGCGGCGGGGCCTGCAGCCGCAGTCGTCGAGTTCATGAAGACCAGCGAGGCATCCTCGTCACCGATCAGCGTGTAGCCTTTGTACGCCGTGCGTCGCGCTCCCTGAAATCGGGGTTCCTGTCCCATCGGGCCGAACTTGCCGCGCGCCAGGGCCCACACGTGCTCGCCCTCGGAGGCAATCAGCAGCTCCCATAAATCCTTGCGCAGATCCAATCCCAGTCGCTTGGCAAGCTCGTCCAGCAGAGGTTGCTGCTTGCCCGCGACCCACCGTTTGTAGACCGGCGTAGAGCGCAGGCTCTCGACGCGCGCTCCCGCCACCGTCTCAGCGTTCTCGGGCACCAGGGCGGCCAGGGCCGGGTCTACGTACAGCTGCGCTTTCTCCGCCGAGCGGCATCCCAACACCGCTGCGAGCAGCGCCAGCCAGCCCGTACGCCGACAGAGCATCAGTAATTCCTCCGCGAGAAGGCTGCGAGCGCGGCCGCCAGCACGACCGCAGCGAACAGAGCCGAACTCCAGACCGGCATCCAGCTCTCCACGGCGCGATCGCGCAACAGGTTCATGTTGATCCTGCCCACTTCGAAAACCTTGGGGAGGCAGTAGTACATTGCGCGCCAGACGTCGCGCCAGAACTCGCTGTCGAGCAGCCTCACCATCAGTTTGTGCTGCGCCAGAATCGGGCTCAGCACCATCAGCGCAAAAACAAGCATGGTGGCCAGCGCCGCGCTGCCCGTCAGCACCGCGGCCAGCGTCACAACGCTAAGCAGGACCATGAACATGAAAATCGTGGTCGGCGCCGCCACCAGGAAGTGCGCATCCCAAACGCCTGTCTTCCAACCAAGGATCAGCCACACGCCCAGCACCAGATAGCAGACGTTGAGGGCCACCACGATGACGGCGCCCGCGTAACGCCAAAGCAGGATGCGAACGCGCGAGACCGGCTTGGAAAGCAGCCATTCGATGCGTCCGGGCTCGAAGGTCGCCGCCACCAGGCCGGCCGAGGCGAACAGCGCCAGCCCCATACCGGCCACGTACAGGAACGAGGCCACGCCGCCCTCGAATTGCCGCACGAGCCGCGTCACGGGCAGCGCCCGCGGGCTGGTCTCGCCCAACAGGGTGACCGTGGCGCGCGCGCCCTCGATCACGTCGATGCGCAGCAGGAAAAGGAAGAACAGGATGAGAGCCGTGGAGAGGCCGTAGAAACCCCAGAACACCCAACGTGCGGCCGCCTCCCGTAACGTGTCCCGCAGCAGAGCCGTGGCCTGAATGCGACGCATCATAGTTGCTCGGGCGTTTGCGGCCGCACGGTCCGCATGAAGACTTCCTCCAGTGTGCTGCCCGTAGGCGTCACACTCTCGAGCCAGCCGCCATGGGCACGAACGACGTCCACCGCGCGGTTGGCTTCCTCCCGCGTCGGGAACAGGAACTCCGCCAGGCCGTCCCGCATGGCCGCCGACGCGGCCTTCGCGCGCAGCGTTTCGAAAAGCGCCTCGGGCACGTGTGCGGCCGTCACAAGGTAACCTTTACCTGCAGTCAAATCTTTCACCCGCCCCGCCAGCACCAGCCGACCGCGGTCCATGATGGCGACCTCGCGGCAGGCGAGCTCAACCTCCGAAAGCAAGTGCGAGTTGAGAAACACGGTGACGCCCTGGTCCTCCAGCTCGCGCAGGATGGCCCGGATCTGCTGACGGCCTACCGGATCCACGCCGTCCGTGGGCTCATCGAGTAGCAGCAGCGAGGGCGCATGCATCAGCGCTTGCGCCAGGCCGAGCCGCTGGAGCATGCCTTTGGAGTAGCGCGAAAGCCGAACGTTCGCCCACTCCTGCAAGCCGACCAGATCGAGCAGCTCGGCGATGCGCCGCCGACGCGCCCGCGCGTCCATCCCTGATAGGGCGCCCGCGAAATCCAGCAGCCCGGCGCCGGTCCAATAGGAAGGCAGACGATGATTCTCGGGTAAATACCCGACGCGCAGACGCGCCTCCGGCCGGCGGCAGTCCACGCCGAACAACGTGGCCGAACCCGCGGTAGGCCGGACGATTCCGAGCAGTAACTTGACGAAGGTTGTCTTGCCGGCGCCGTTCGGGCCGAGCAGACCGAAGCTGGTCCCCCGCGCGACCTTCAGGCTCACTCCGTCCACCGCGCGGATTTCGCGTCCGCGCCACCGCTGCCGATAGACACGCGTCAGCTCACGGGTCTCGATCGCTGCATCCGGGTCCATGAGCAGAGAGCCTCAGTGCTTCTTCACGCTGACCTCGCGGAAATATACGATGCTGCGCGCGTCGTGGTTCTGCAAACCGATGTAGCCGTACTCGGGGCGGGGGCCGCGGGCCGGCTCGTACCAGCGCTTGCGCGGCGGCACCGGGGAATCCGGCGAGAACTCGTTCACCTTCACCCCGTTCAGGTAGACAATGGTCTTCAGGCCGTCCAGGACGATGTCCATGGTGTTCCATTCGCCGGCCGGCTTTTGCGGACGCGCCAGAACCTTGCTCAGCGAGTAGATGGAGCCGGTGGCGTGCCAGTCATCGCCCGCCGCCTCGATCTGCACCTCATAGCCGTTATGCACTGCGTACCAGGGATCGGGCGGCGGCTCTGGCAGGCGGATGAAAACCCCCGAGTTGGCGCGCTCGGAGGCGGTCTTGAAGACGACCCGGATGGTGGCGTTACCGAACTTCTCCTTCTCGTAATAAAGCAGCCCCATCCCTCCTTCGGTCTTCATCATGCCGTCCTCGACCACGAAGCGGCCCGGTCCCACCATCCGCCAGCCGGTCAGATCCTTGCCGTTGAACAGGGGACGGAAGGGCTGAGCTGCCAGTCCAACAGTCAGCACCAGCATGACAACCACGAACCGAAACATCGAGGCCTTCTCCTCCCTGCTTATACCCAGCATACATGGGGAGGCCGACGGTGCGAGGGGGTCAGTCGGCGGGGATTTCGAATTTCACTAGCTCGGTGCGGAAGCCCCGCGTCCTCCAGGCGCCCAGCAAAACCCCTACGGCCAGCCAGATCGATCCGGCCACCTTGGCCGGCCAGCGCAGATTCAGCCAGATGTAGAAACAAATCAGGAATCCTGCCAGCGGCGGAAAGAAATACCGGAACTTTTTCTCCCCGCGCACGAAATAACGGACGAAGGCCGCGAGATTTACCCCCATGAAGGCCAGGAAAGCCCCGAACATCAGCATCTCGGCGCCGAGCTGATAGCTCATGACGAAGGCGCCGGCCAGAGCCACGGCGCCGGTGAACAGCACGGCGTTGCGAGGAATGCGACGTTTGGGATCGACGTAGGCGAAGAAGCGGCGTGGGATGGCGTTATCGCGCCCCATGCCGTAAAGCAGGCGCGCGGCCCCCAGCTGGGCGCCGGTCCCGGAGCCGATCGTAGCCACCAGCAGCGTGCCGTTGATGAGATGGAAGAGCCACAAGCCGCCCGCCTGGCCTGCGACGTGGACGTAGGCCGTGTCCACATCCGGGAAGGGCTTGCCGACAGGCCAGACCAGCTGCGCGGCGTAGACTTCCAGAGAGGCCAGGATGCCTGTGACCAGGCAGGTAAGCACCGTGGCCAGCAGGATGTTGCGCCGCGGATTCTCCACCTCTTCCGACAAGGTAGAGATGCCGTCAAAGCCGATATAGGTCAGCACCGCGATCGAAGTCCCGGTGAACAAGGCCGGGAATGAGAAAGTTTCCGGATCGTAGAAGGGACGCAGGAAGTAGTTCGCGCTCGCTTCGGCCACTCCTAGCAGATGCCGGACGGCGGCGACAAAGAAAATCACGATCACCACACCCATGCCGGCAGCCAGAATGGCGTTGGTGCGTGCCGAGGCTTTGATCCCGCGCAAATTGAGGCCCGTGAATAACGAAGCGAAGAACACCGCCCACACGCCGTAAGGGATCTCCGGGAGGATATTGCCCGCTGCCTTGCTGCACCAGATTGTGCAGATCAGCGGATTGAGCATGTAGTCCATGGCCATGCTCCAGCCGGTGACGTAGCCCAGCGCGGGGTGCAGCTCGCGACCGACGTAAGTGAAGGCCGATCCCGCGGCGGGATAAGCCCGCGCCATCCGCCCGTAACTGACGGCGGTGAACAGCATCGCCACCATGCCGATGAGCACGGCGGTCACGACGTGTCCACGGGCTTCCTGGTAGACGACCCCGAACAGCGGCATGGGGGCGGTGGGCTGGATCACGATGATGCCGTAAAGGACCAGATCCCATAGCGTCAGAGCCCTGCGCAGGCGGGGAGCGGCGGTGGTTGCCGGCTGGGAGGGCATAAGCTTCAATTGTGCCATGAGACTGGGTGACCCGGGCCAGCGCGCCTCACCACGCCGCCTGCCGGTCGACTGCTTGATAAGCTCGGTTTGAGAGTGCGTTGGACCGAGCGGTTGCGTGCGCGCATGCGGGGACGGCTGCTGCCGCGCGTGGGCGGTGCAGGTCTGGTCTTCGCGGTGGCGCTGTCGGCCGTGGCGGCCGCGGCCGTAATCACGGCCAACAACCTGCTTTTTCTGATCCTCGCCGCCATGCTTTCCACGCTCATGATCTCGGGCCTCATCAGCAGCCTCTCTCTGGCCGGGCTGGAGCTGGACTTCGTGTTGCCCGAGCACATCACGGCACGCCGGCCGGTACGCGCCCGTGCGCTGGTCCGCAATCTCAAGCGCCGGATGCCTTCTTTTTCGATTCACCTCGAAGGCCGGCACGATCAGGCCGTCTCCTCGCCGCTTTACATCCCACTGTTGCCCGGGGGCGCCCGCCTGGAACTGCCCGTCGAAATACGCTTCGAACGGCGTGGGCTGCACCGCGGCGGCAGCTTTTTGTTCTCGACCAGCTTCCCCTTCGGTTTTCTCGAACGAAGCGTTTCGGTCTCCCTTACGACCCAGGTGCTCGTGTACCCGCCGGTGGAACCGCAGCCGGGCTTCGAAGAGCTGCTCGCCTCGGTGCGCGGCGAGCTCGAAACGCAGTCTCGGGGCCGCGGGCAGGATTTCTATCGCATCCGCCCTTACGAGCCCTTCGAAAGCGCGCGCCACGTGGACTGGAAAGCTACGGCGCACACGGGCGAGCTTCAGGTCCGCGAATTCGCACGCGAGCAGGAGCGGCTGCTCGAGATTTTTCTCGACCTCGACGTGCCCCACGGCCGGGAGGCATGGTTCGAAAAGGCGGTAGAGTGCTGCGCATTCCTGATCTGGCGGCTCAGCGAGCGAGCCGCCAGGATTCGCTTCCGCACTCAGCTCTACGAGATCCTGCTGCCCGAGATGGGCGACGCCTGCGAGGTGCTCCGCTACCTCGCCCTGGTGCAGCCTTTTCGGGGGCGGGCCCCCGAACCACGAAGCGATGAGGAATGCTCGCAGGTGCTGCTGAGTATTCAGCCGGAATCTCGACTGCGCGAGCTGGGTTGGCGAGAGGCCCGCATCGTGGGGGTCGAGCTGCTCGAAGGCGCCGCAGCCCGACAATGACGCCGGAACGCTGGCGCCGCGCTGGTCCGCGGCCTTTCAGCTCTGCGGGGGATGTTTGCCCGAGTTGCGGTGCATGTGCTAAAGTCGTGATCTTCGACCCGGGCTGTCGCCGCTCGTATGCGCTGGGCCGGTCAGAGCGGTTCGCTCGGGAGGCCGTTCGAATCCCATGGCTGAGCAACCATCGGAGGGCAAGCCGCCCGCGGCGCCGAAGCCGCAGCCCCCAGCCAAACCTCCCGCCGCCATGGCGACCACGCCCTGGGAGGACGAGCTGGTTCGCGACCTGCGCGAAAAATTCGCCGATCAGATCACGGAGTTCTCCGTGTATCTCGGTCAGAAGTTTCTGATCGCTCGCCCGGAGGCCGTGCCCGCCATCATCGAATACCTGAAGCTGGAAGCCGGCTTCGACTACCTGGTGGACGTCACGGCGGTGGATTACCCCGAGCGTCCGGAGCGCTTCGAGCTTGTCTACATTCTGTACAGCTTCGCGCGCAACGAGCGGATCCGCATCAAGACGCGGATAGCGGAAGGCGTGCGCCCCGCCTCGGTGGTCCGCATCCACCCCACCGCCAACTGGCTGGAGCGCGAGGTTTACGACATGTTCGGCATCGAATTCGACGGGCACCCCGATCTGCGCCGCATCCTGCTGCCGGAGGATTGGAGCGGGCATCCGCTGCGCAAGGACACCAGCATCCTCGACATGGACAACCGGTGGGTGCGCGAGCACCTGGGAATCGAGAGCGGGCAGTGACTGCCATGCCGGACGGTACCTTCCTCGACGCGACCGAACTGGTCCTGAACATGGGCCCGCAGCATCCATCCACCCACGGCGTGCTGCGTGTGATCCTCAAGCTCGACGGCGAAAAGGTCATCGGCACCGAGTGCGTCATCGGTTACCTGCATCGGGGCATCGAGAAGATCGCCGAGAATCGCACCTACGCCCAGTTCGCTCCTTACGTGGACCGCATGGATTACGTGGCCGCCGTCTCCAACGGTCTGGGCTATTGCCTGGCGGTGGAGAAACTGCTGGGCGTGGAGGTTCCGCCGCGCGCCCAGGCCGTGCGCGTGATCCTCACCGAGCTGAACCGCATCGCCAGCCACCTGATCTGGCTCGGTACTCATGCCCTGGACGTGGGCGCCATCACGCCGCTGTTCTACTGCATGCGCGAGCGGGAGGAGATCCTCAACATCTTCGAAAAATACTGCGGCGCTCGCCTGACCACGCACGCCTTCCGCATCGGGGGATTGCAGTACGAGACCTACGACACCTTCGAGGAGGACGTGCGCGCCTTCTGCGACATGTTCCTGCCCAGGGTGGACGAGTACGAGGAATTGCTCACCGGCAACCGCATCTGGATCGGCCGCCTGCGCAACGTGGGGATCCTCAACGCCGAGGACTGCAAAGCGTACGGCGTCACCGGACCGCTGTTGCGCGCCGCGGGCGTGAAATGGGATCTGCGCAAGGCGCAGCCTTACTCCGGCTACGAGCAGTACGATTTCGAGATTCCCACGGGAACCAACGGGGACAGCTACGACCGCTACCTGGTGCGCATCCAAGAAATGCGACAATCGGTGCGCATCATTCGACAGGCGCTCGACGGGTTGCCCGGCGGGCCCATCATGGGCAAAGTCCCCAAGGTGATCAAGCCCCCCGTGGGCGAGGTCTACGTCTCGATCGAAGCGCCCAAAGGCGAGCTGGGTTACTACATCGTCAGCGACGGTTCGACGCAGCCCTACCGCGTCCGCGTACGCCCACCCTCGTTCGTCAATCTGCAAGCCTTGGACAAGATGTGCCGGGGCGCTCTGGTGGCCGACGTGGTCGTGGTCATCGGAACCATCGACATCGTGTTGGGCGAGGTGGACCGTTGAGAGGGGAGGGGCGATGCGTAAGCTACTAAGAAAAATTTTTCTGATCGATCTGATCGAGGGCCTATGGGTTACCTTCCGTTACCAGCAGCCTAAATATATTTACACCGAGCAGTATCCGGCGCAGCGCCCCAAGATTGCCGAGCGTTTCCGCGGTGCGCCCCGGCTGAACATCAACCCGGAGACGGGCGAAACGCTGTGTATCGCCTGCAACCTTTGCGCTTTGGCCTGCCCGGAGAATCTGATCGTGGTGGGCAGCGAACGCGACGAGAAGACGCGTCGCAAGGTTCTGACCACCTTTACTTACGACATCTCCCGCTGCATGTTCTGCGGGCTGTGCGAGGACGCCTGCCCGGTGGACGCGCTGGAGCTCACGCAGGATTTCGAACTGGCTTCGTACAGTCGGGAGGGCGCCATCTGGGACCGGCAGATGCTGGAGGAAGGCCCGAGGCCGACGAAGTACCCCTGGTGAGCCATGTGGGTGGACACGTTCTTCTTCTACCTGTTTGCGCTGGTGACGCTGGCAGGAGGCGTGCTCACCGTGACGCGGCGCAACGCCGTGCACAGCGCGATGTCGCTCATCCTCTCGCTGATCGGCGTAGCAGGGTTGTTCCTGCTGCAGCGGGCGGAGTTCCTTTTTGCCGTGCAGATCGTGCTCTACGTGGGCGGCATCATGGTGCTGTTTCTGTTCGTCATCATGCTGGTCAACCTTGACCAGGCCGCCCGCATGCGGCAGTTCAGCGGGCAGTGGTGGCTGGCGTTAGCCTGCGTGCTGGCCGTGGCCGCCCAAATCGTCTACGTGCTCAGCCGAGGGTCGGGGGCCTTCCGCTTCGCCCGGCCGGAGCCGCCGGCCCGGGGGGGCAACGTCGAGCTCGTAGCTGACGTGCTGTTCAAGCAATATCTGTTGCCCTTCGAGCTGGCCTCCGTGCTGCTGCTGGCGGCCATCGTGGGCTCGGTGATCATGGCGCGAAAGAGGATCTGATGCTGCATCCTGTTACCACGACACACTACCTGGTGCTCAGCGCGGCGCTGCTCGCCATCGGCACCATTGGGGTGCTGGCGCGCCGCAACATCGTCGTCATTTTGATGGCGATCGAACTGATCCTCAATGCGGTCAACATCAATCTCATCGCTTTCTCCCGGCATCTGGGCCATGTCCACGGCCAGGTTTTCGCCATCTTCGTGATCACCGTGGCGGTGGCCGAGGCCGCAGTGGGGCTGGGCATCCTGATCGCGTTGTTCCGAACGCGCGCCACGGTGCAGGCGGACGAAATCAATCTGCTGAAGTGGTGAGGCGCGGATGAAATTTCTCGAGCTGGTCTGGTTGATCCCGCTCATCCCGCTGGCGGGCGCCGCGCTCATGCTCGTGTTGGGACGCCTGCTCGATCCGCAGCCGCCTTCGGAGGTGGCGGCCGCCCCCGGAGTCGCCCCGGCGGCGTCCGGCCACGGCGTCGCGCACCGGATCGGGCAGCATGGGCACAGCGCCGCCCGCTCCGTCATTTCCCTGCTTTGCCCGGGCACGGTGTTCGTTTCGCTGCTTCTTTCCCTGGGCGCTGTTTGGGAGCTGGCGGCGCTGCCCGGGCGCACCTATGAGGTCGTCAAGTTCACCTGGGTGGCCGGCCTGCCCTTCTTCACCCAGTCCGGAGCGCTCGCCCGGTTTACAGCCGACTGGGGGTTCCTGCTCGATCCCCTCAGCTCGGTGATGATCCTCGTGGTCACGGGCGTCGGATTTCTTATCCATGTCTACTCGGTGGGCTACATGGGTCACGAGGGAGGTTATTACCGATTTTTCGGATACCTCAACCTCTTCGTCTTCTTCATGCTCATGCTCGTGCTGGCGAACAATTACCTACTAATGTTCGTCGGCTGGGAGGGCGTGGGCCTGTGTAGCTACCTGCTGATCGGGTTCTACTTCCACAAGAAATCGGCCGCGGATGCAGGCAAGAAGGCCTTCGTGATGAACCGCGTGGGCGACGCAGGGTTCATCCTGGGCATGCTGTTGATGTTCAGCGTCTTCGGCAGCGTGCGTTTCCGCGAGGTCAACGAAGCGCTGGCGAGTGGGAGGTTCGCCGCGGAGACGGCGGGCCTGGGCGTGCTCAGCGCCATCGCGTTGCTGCTTTTCCTCGGCGCTACCGGCAAGTCGGCCCAGTTCCCGCTGTACACCTGGCTGCCGGACGCCATGGAAGGTCCCACGCCGGTGTCGGCCCTCATCCACGCCGCCACCATGGTGACGGCGGGCGTCTACATGGTGGCCCGGTCACACCTGCTTTTCCGGCTGACGCCCGAGGCTTCGACCGTGGTCGCCGTGATCGGCGCGTTCACGGCCATCCTGGCGGCCTCCATCGCGCTGGTACAGAACGACATTAAGCGCGTGCTCGCTTACTCGACGGTCAGCCAGCTCGGTTATATGTTCATGGCCTGCGGAGTCGGGGCTTACTGGGTCGCTATCTTCCATCTCTATACACACGCGTTTTTCAAGGCCCTCCTTTTTTTGGGCTCGGGCTCGGTCATCCATGCTCTGGGCGGCGAGCAGGATATGAGACGCATGGGCGGCTTGAAGGACAAGATCCCGGTAACTTACCGGACCATGGTGGTAGGCGCGCTGGCGATAAGCGGAATCCCGGGATTCGCAGGATTTTTCTCCAAAGACGAAATTCTGTGGCAGATTTACTCGAGCCCGCATGGGTCGAAAGTGATTTACCTGGTGGCGCTGGTCACGGCGGGTATGACCGCCTTTTACATGTGGCGGCTGATCTTCATGACTTTCCACGGATCTCCGCGTACGGACCCGCAGACGCTGGCGCACGTGCATGAATCGCCGCCGGTGATGACCGTGCCCCTGGTCGCGCTGGCGGTGGGCAGCGCCCTGGCGGGCTGGATCGGCGTTCCCAAGCTTTGGGCGTTCCTGCCGGAAAGCTTCCGCGCCTTCGAGCACTGGCTGGCGCCGACCCTGAGCGCGCCGGCGCTTCGTGCCTCCGAACACGCCCACGAAGCCGCAACCGAATGGCTGCTGATGGGCGTCTCCGTAGCCGTCGCATTGGCCGGGATCGGGCTCGCGCGGCATCTCTACCTGGCCCGCCCCGAGCGCGTGCAGGCGTTGCGGCAGGCCGCTGGGCCGCTATACACGGTGCTGGCCAACAAATGGTACGTGGACGAGATCTACGATGCGGTCTTCGTCAACGGACTGGGAAAAGGCGGAGGCAGCGCCCTGGCTCGGTTCGACAACCGCATCGTGGACGGCGGCGTCAATGGGGCGGGGTGGATGACGCGTCTGACTTCGACTCTGAGCATCTGGTGGGACACTTGGATCGTGGACGGAGCGGTCCGACTGCTCTCGTTCTTGGTGAAAGCAGCTTCCTTCCCGGTGCGTGTGCTGCACACCGGTTCCGTGCAGGCCTACGCCCTGGTCATCGTGCTGGGGGCGGCCGTGTTGTTCACCTGGTACCTGGTGCGGTGAGCCGATGAGCGAGCATCTGCTGAGCATCGTCCTTTTCACGCCGCTGGCCGGGATGCTCATCCTGCTGCTGATCCCGTCCGGGCGCACAGGGCTGATCCGATTGTGGGCGAACATCGCGGGCTTCGCCGGGTTCGCAGTCAGCCTGCCGCTGCTCTGGCGGTTCGACAAGAACGCCTCGGGCTTCCAGCTCGTGGAACGCTATGAGTGGATCCCCAGTCTAGGGGCGCGCTACATCGTGGGCATCGACGGCATCAGCTTGCTGCTGGTCATGCTCACTACGCTCATCGGCGCGCTGGCCATTCTTTCCTCGTGGAGCGCGATTCAGGAAAAGGTCAAGCAGTATTACGCGATGTTTCTGCTCCAGCAAACTGGTATGCTGGGCGTTTTCCTGGCCCTCGACTTTTTCCTGTTTTTCGTTTTCTGGGAAGTCGTACTGGTGCCGATGTACTTCATCATCGGCGTCTGGGGCGGACCGCGCAAGCTTTACGCCGCCATCAAGTTCTTCCTTTATACGCTGGCAGGCAGCGTTCTGATGCTGCTCGGCATTCTCACGTTGTATTTCCAGCACTTCCGACAGTACGGCTTTTACACCTTCGAGATCGCCGAGCTGATGAAGCTCGATCTGCCGCTGGGCCTCCAGCAATGGGTGTTCTGGGCGTTCTTCATCGGGTTCGCCATCAAGGTTCCGATGTTCCCCTTCCACACCTGGCTGCCGGACGCTCACGTCGAAGCGCCCACCGCGGGTAGCGTGATTCTGGCCAGCATTTTGCTCAAGATGGGCACTTACGGCTTCCTCCGCTTTTCACTCCCGCTGCTGCCGAAAGCTTCCATTGATCCGCTCATCGTGAAGATCCTGGTCGGACTGTCCCTGGTGGCGATCATTTACGGGGCCCTGGTGAGTCTGATGCAGCAGGATTGGAAGAAGCTGGTCGCCTATTCGTCGGTAAGTCACCTCGGTTTCTGCACGCTGGGCATATTCGCCCTCAATCCTAACGGGCTCGCGGGCAGCGTAATTCAGCAGATCAATCACGGCATATCGACGGGCATGCTGTTCCTGATCGTAGGCATTGCCTACGAGCGGCGGCACACGCGGGAGATTGCCGAGTACGGCGGTCTGGCTCACGTCATGCCGAAGTACGCTACGGTCTTCGCCATTGCAATGCTGAGCTCGGCGGGGCTGCCGCTGCTGAACGGCTTCATCGGCGAATTCACCATCCTGCAGGGCGCTTTCGAAGCCAACCGGGTCTGGGCGGCGCTGGCCGCCACGGGCGTGATCCTCGGGGCGGCTTACCTGCTCTGGCTCTACCAGCGGACTATGCTGGGCCAGGTCACCAACCCAAAGAATCTGCATCTGCCCGATCTCAACTTACGGGAGCTGGCTGTCTTCCTGCCCCTGATCGCATGGGCCCTTTGGATCGGCGTTTATCCCAAGCCCTACTTTGAGGTTCTCGAGAAACCGGTGACGCAGATCGTCGAGCGAGTTCGCCCGGATTACTTTCGGAAGGCGCCCGTGCCGGCCGCCGCGCCCCTGGAGGTGTTGCGATGAGCGAGTTCTACACCTCGGTGGATCACTTCGCGCTGGTGCCGGCCCTGATGCTGGCGCTGTTCGGCTGCGCCGTGCTGCTGTTCGACTTTTTCGTGTTTCCCGCGCCGCGTCAGCGCAAGTGGCTTATCCTGTTTCTCGCCCTGGGCATCGGCTTTGCGGCTCTCGGGCTGGTGCGCCAGTACATGTTTCTGAGCAGCGAAGGCCTGGCCGAGTTCACGGCCTTCCGGGGCGCGCTCACCATCGACGGTTTTGCCATTTTCTTCAACGGGATATTCCTCGCAGCCTCGCTGATCGTGGCGCTGGTCTCTTACCGGTATCTGGAGATCGAAGGCGAGCATCACGGCGAGTACTACGGCCTGATCCTGCTGGCCAATTGCGGCATGTACTTTCTGGCCACAGGGACGGATCTGGTGACGCTGTTCGTGGGTCTGGAGTTGATGGCCGTCTGCTTCTACATCATGGTGGGGTTCCTACGTTTCGACAAACGGTCCAACGAGGCGGCCATCAAGTACCTGCTGCTCGGGGCGTTCTCGAGCGGCTTTCTGGCGTACGGATTCTCGGTGATGTACGGTCTGGCCGGATCCACGCGGCTGGGCGACATCACGGCCGCGCTGGCGGCCCGATCGGCCTGGGATCCGCTGGTCTTTCTGGCGCTGGCGACCACGGCGGTCGGTCTGTTCTTCAAGGTCTCGGTCGTGCCCTTCCATATGTGGGCGCCGGATGCCTACGAAGGTGCCCCCACCACGGTTACGGCGTATCTTTCGGTCGCCTCAAAAGCGGCCTCCTTCGCCTTCCTGGTGCGCATTTTCCTGGGCCCGCTGATTTCGGCGCGCGAGGTCTGGCAGCCGTTGCTGGCCGCGGTGGCCGTGGCCACATTGACCGTCGGCAATCTGGCGGCTGTCACGCAGACCAACGTCAAGCGGCTTCTGGCTTACAGCTCGATTTCGCACGCGGGCTATGTTCTGCTCGGACTGGTGGCGGGCAATCCGACGGGAATCAAGGGCATTGCCGTGTACCTGCTGGTCTACACCTTCATGAATCTGGGCGCCTTTCTGGTACTCGTCGCCTTACGTCGCCGAGACATTCTGGGCGAGGAGCTGGAAGATCTGAGCGGGTTGATGCATAAAAGCCCGGTGCACGCCGTTCTCATGTTGATCTTCCTTCTTTCGCTGGCGGGCATTCCGCCTACGGCCGGTTTCATCGCCAAGTATTACATCTTCTGGGCCCTGATCCAGGCGCGTGAGTACGTGCTGGCCGCCATCGCCGCCGCCTATGTGGCCGTAGCCATCTACTATTACTTCCGGATCGTGCGCAGCATGTTTGTCTCGGAGGCGGCCGATCGGGAACCACTGGCCTCGAGTTTCGGCCTGCGGCTGGCTCTAGGTGTAACGGGCCTGCTTACCGTGGCGATCGGCGTGTACCCGGAGCCCTGGCTCGCGTTGGCGCAGAATTCGGTTCTCTTGCGGTAGGAAACCATGCAGACGGTTCTGGAACATCCCCTCACCCTACCGGTTGCGCTGGCGGCGGTGATCGTGCTGCTGTTCCCGCTGGTCGCGGGCTACGTGGTGCTGCTGGAACGCAAGATTCTGGCCGACTTTCAGGTGCGTCTCGGACCCATGCGAGTGGGGCCGCACGGCCTGCTCCAGCCGATTGCCGACGCCGTGAAACTGATCATCAAAGAGGACGTAATTCCGGCGGCAGCCGACCGGCCGCTGTTTCTGGCCGCGCCCGTGATCTCGGTGGTGACGGCGCTGACCGCGTTCGCCGTTCTGCCCTTCAGCGAACAATTGCGCGTAGCCGATGTCAACGTGGGCCTGCTCGTTATCAGCGCCATGTCGGCGGTGGGCGTCCTGGGCATCGTGCTGGGCGGCTGGTCGGCGAATTCGCATTACGCGCTGCTCGGCGCGCTGCGCAGCGGCGCCCAATTGATCAGCTACGAGGTCGCGCTGGCTTTTGCGCTCCTTTCGGGGGTGATGGCGGCGGGCACGCTGAGCATGGTGGGTATCGTCAAGGCCCAGTACGAGCGCCAGATCTGGTTCGCATTCGAGAACTACGGCCTGATGCTCGTGCCTGCCGCGGTCTATTTGATCGCCGCCGTGGCCGAGACCAATCGCGCTCCCTTCGACTTGCCGGAGGCCGAGTCCGAGTTGGTGGCCGGCTTCCACACCGAGTACAGCGGGTTTCGCTGGGCGCTTTACTTTCTGGCCGAGTACGCCAACATCTTCGTCGTGGCCGGCGTGATGGTGACGCTGTTTTGGGGCGGCTGGCTGAGGCCCTTCCCCAACGTGCCCTGGCTCGAATTCCCGCTGAATTACGTTTTCCCCTTTGCCCTCATGTTCGCCTCAGGCGGACTCTGCTTCCCGCTGGCGCGTCGGCTGAAGAGCCGCGCGAACGCGATCGGCCTGCGCGTCGTAGGGCTGGCGCTCTTGGGGGTGGGAGCGCTCCTGCTCATCCCGGCAGTGAATCAGGCAGTCATCGGTCCCTTCTGGTTCCTGCTGAAGGTCTTCGTGGTGATCTACGCCTTCATCTGGTTTCGCGGCACCTGGCCGCGCTACCGCTACGACCAATTGATGAACATCGGTTGGAAGCGTCTCATCCCCATTGGAATGGGCGCTCTGCTGGTGAACGGCGTCGTCGGGATGCTGCGGGGCTGAGCTGAACCGGCGTCCGCGGGAAGCCGGCGCCGCCTCGGACGCGCTGTGTCTCCGCCGCGGGCGGACGCGGGTGGGGACTCATCTCGCGGTGCCAAGGGGCGGATCCCAAGTTCCTGCACTCGCGGAGCACTCGGAGGTTGACCGCTGCCGCTCTCGGCCGCGAGCGGAAGCGCGGCGCGAAGGATGCGCTCGCATCTTTGCAGCCGGAGCCGCTGCGGCAGAAGAACCGCAGTAGGATTGCCTCCGCCCGCGGCGTACGGCGGCCTGTTCCCACGCGACGAGGCCGGTCGTTTGTTCAGTCCAGCTCGACCGCCTTGGCCACCTTGACCGCAGGGTTCTCACGCAGCTGCGCGAGCACATGCTCGGGAACGGGTTCGTCCGTCTCGACCACGGCCAGCGCGTCGAGCGGCCCGTCGGGGCGCGGTCCTTCGCGGCGGCCCAGCGAAAAGTTGGCGATGTTGATGTTGTTCCGCCCCAGTACCGTCCCCACGTGTCCGATGACGCCGGGCACGTCCTGATTCTTCATGAAAACGAGGTGGCCGGCGAGCGGGGCTTCGCAATAGATGCCGTCGACCTGGATCAGGCGCGGACGCTCGAGCACGACCGCTCCTTCGACCGTCGTCACGCCCGATTCGGTCTCGAGTTCCAGCCGCACCGAGTCCACGTGCCCGGCGCGCTTTTCGTGCCGCTCGGCAACGGCCAGATTGCGCCGAGCCGCCATGTGCATCGCGTTGACCAGCGTGACACGCTCGGAGAGCCAGCGGTTCAGCAGCCCCACCAGGCCCGCGTTGCGCACCAGATGCGTGTTCGCTTCGCCGATTCGCCCGGAGTAAACCAGCCGCACGGCTCGCGGGTGCCCGGAGGCGATCTGTGCCGCGAAGGCGCCCAGGCGCTCGGCCAGCGTGATGTAGGGTCCGACGACCCGATACTGCTCGGGCGAGAGCGCGGGCATGTTGCAAGCGTTGATCGCTACGCCGTGCTGCAGGTATTCGACGATCTGTTCGGCGATGCGCACCCCTACGATCTCTTGGGCCTCCTCGGTAGAACCGGCAATGTGCGGGGTCGCGATGACCGAGTCGTACCGGAGCAGCCGGAAGTCGGGCGGCGGCGGTTCAGGTTGGAAGACATCCAGCGCCGCGCCCGCAACGCGTCCGGATTCCAGCGCTTCGCAGAGTGCGTCGTGATCGATCAGTTCACCGCGGGCGCAGTTGACGATGCGCACGCCCGGCTTCATCTGCTCGAAGGCCGTGCGGTTGAGTATGCCGCGGGTCTCCGGTGTCAGCGCCACGTGCAGGCTCAGATAGTCGCTTTCCGCGAAGAGTCGGGCCTTGTCGACCAGCTCTACGCCCAAATCCGCCGCAGTTTCGGGATGGACGTAGGGATCGCAGGCCAGGATCCTCATCTCGAAGGCGCGAGCGCGCCGCACGACCTCGCGGCCGATGCTGCCCAAACCCAGAATGCCCAGCGTCTTGCCCCGCAGCTCGCTTCCCATGAACTTTTTCTTTTCCCACTTGCCCGCGTGCATGGATGCGTTGGCCTGGGGGATCGAGCGGGCCAGGGCCAGCATCAAGGCGATGGTATGCTCGGCGACGGATACGGCGTTGCCGCCCGGCGTGTTCATCACGAGCACGCCGGCTTGCGTGGCGGCAGCCAAGTCCACGTTGTCCACACCCACTCCAGCGCGTCCGATGACGCGCAGTCGCGGCGCCTTTTCGAGCACCTCGCGCGTCACCTTCACTGCGCTGCGCACGATGAGGGCCTCGGCCTCGGGCAGGTTCGTCAGGTACTCCTTGGGGTTGGATACGATGACGTTCCATCCCGGCTGCCGGAGCAGTTCGATGGCAGCCGGTGCGATGCTCTCGGCTACCAGTATGTTCATGCCAGCGCCGCCTCCCGCGCGAACGCCGCTTCGGCGTAGACCTTCTGTGCGGCAGCCACGCCGCTGCCGTAACGGACCGGGAAGCCGTTAGCGTTCAGAATGAGCTCGAGACCGGCGATGATGGCGAAAATATCGGCGAAATCAAAGTAGCCCAGATGGGCGATGCGGAAGATCTTGCCCCTCATTGTGCCCTGACCGTTGGCGATGATGGCGCCGAAGCGATTGCGAAATTCCTTGACGATGAGTCCGGAGTCCCAGCCGGCGGGGGCCTTTACCGCCGTCACCGAAGCTGCCGGCGAATCCTTGGCAAACAGCTCCAGACCGATCTCGCAGACGGCCTCGCGCGTGGCGCGGGCCAACAACTGCGCGTTCTCGATGAGCTTGTCCATGCCGATCTGCTTGATGTAAGCCAAGGCCGCGCTGAGCGCCAGCAGCAGGGAGGTGGAGGGGGTCCAGCTCGATTCGCCTTTTTCGGCGCTCTTCTTTTCTTTCTTGAGGTCGAAATAGTAGTGAGGCAGGCGCGCTGTTTCGGCCCGCCGCCAAGCCTTGGGGCCCACCGTGATGAAAGAGAGGCCGGGCGGGATCATGAAGGCCTTCTGCGATCCGCCCACGACCACGTCGAGCCCCCAGCCGTCGATATCCAGCGGCATGGTTCCGAAGCCGGTAATGGCGTCCACCACGAAAACGGCCTCCGTGCGCGCCACGATTTCGGCCATGCCGCGCACGTCGTGCGCCACTCCGGTCGAGGTCTCCGACGCCTGCACGAAAACGCCTCGCACGTCCGGATGGGCCGAGAGTGCCTCCGCAACCTGCTCGACCGCCACCGCGCGCCCGTATTCGGCTTGCAGTACCACGACCTCCAACCCGTAGGCTTTGGCAATCTCCACCCAGCGCTCGCCGAACTTGCCCGCCGAACAACAGATCACTTTCTCGCCCGGCGAGAACAGGTTAGAGACGGCGGCCTCCATGGCGCCGGTACCTGAGGAGCAGAACACGAGCACATCGTGCGAGGTGCCCAGGACCTCTTTGAGGTCCCTCAGCGCCGTCTGGTAGAGACGGCGAAAGTCCTCGGTGCGGTGGTGGATGTCGGAAGCCATCATGGCCTGCAACGCCCCGGGATAAAGGGGCGTGGGGCCCGGCGTCAGTAACCTCTGTTTGCGGATATGCATGAGATAGTCCTCCCCTTCGGCTTCGAAATGCCTGGGATAGTCGAATAGGATAGCAGATTCGCCACGCGCGTTCGCCAACCACGACCGCCGTCACCGTCCCGTTACAATGGAGCCGTGGTTAGCGCCGATGACGTACGCCGCGCCCGCGACCGGATCCGGTTCATGGTGCGCCGAACGCCGATTGAAACCTCCCGCAGCGCGGACCAGCGGGCCGGCTTGCGCGTGTTTTTCAAATGCGAGAATCTGCAGCGCGGCGGCGCCTTCAAGATCCGCGGCGCCTCGAATTTCCTGCTGCAACTCGACGCCGAACAATTGCGCCGCGGCGTCGTGGCCTATTCTTCGGGCAACCATGCGCAGGCCGTAGCCCTGGCGGCGCGTCAGCTGGGCACGCGCGCAACGCTGGTGATGCCGGCCGATGCGCCCCGATCCAAACTCGAAGCGACCCGCGACTTCGGGGCTCGGATCGTCACCTACGACCGCCTGCGCGAGAGCCGGGAAGCGATCGGCGAGGCTATCGCGCGGGAAACCGGCGCCGTGCTAGTGCCGCCGTTCGATCATCCCTGGGTCATCGCCGGTCAGGGCACGGTGGCGCTCGAGCTGCTGGAGGACGTGCCGGAACTGGATGCGCTGGTGGCGCCGCTGGGCGGCGGCGGACTGCTTGCGGGTTGCGCCGTGGCAGCCTGCGCCCTGCGTCCGGCTCTCCGCATCTTCGGCGTGGAGCCCGAGCGGGCCAATGACTGGCATCTCTCGCTGGCCGCCGGGCGCCGGGTGCGCATCGCCAGTCCTGACACGATCGCCGACGGCTTGCGGGCTCCGCAGCCTGGCGAGTTGACGTTCGAGCTTCTGCGTGGGCGGCTGGAGGGCGTCTTACTCGTGAGCGAGGAGGAGATCCTGGAGACCATGCGTTTCCTGCTGGCGCGACTGAAGCTGCTGGTCGAGCCCAGCGGAGCGGTGGCCGCGGCCGCCGTGCTTCATGGTAAGCTCCCCGCGGGAGTCAGGTCGGCGGGCGTCATTCTTTCCGGCGGAAATGTGGATTTGGAACTCCTACGCTCGCTCTAGCAGCGCCAGGCCCGCAAGATGATGTTAAGATGGACTCAGCTCGGCGGCTGCCGGCGGATGCATGTATAACGCTTTCTTCGGATTCAAGGAGAGCCCTTTCAATCTGACTCCGGATCCCGCCTTCCTGTACCGCTCCAGGCAGCACGAGGAAGCGCTGGCCAACCTGATCTACGGCGTGCAAAGCCGGAAGGGATTCGTCGTGCTCACCGGCGAGGTGGGCACGGGCAAGACGACGATGCTCGAATGCCTGCGCGACTTTCTGGCCGCCCGTCGCATCGACTTCGCCTTCCTGTTCAACTCCCGCCTGACGGTCGAGCAGTTTTTCGAACTCATCGCGTATGACCTGGACCTGCGCTGCACGCGCACCTCGAAGACCGAGGTTCTGATCGCGCTGAACCAGTTACTGATCGAGAACGCCAACGACGGGCGCACGACGGTCCTGATCATCGACGAGGCGCACAACCTCGAATGGGACGTACTCGAGGAGATCCGCCTGCTCGGCAATTTGGAGAGCCGCCGCAGCAAGCTGCTCCAGATCATCATGGCGGGCCAACCCGAGCTCGACCGCAAGCTGGACGCCCCCAGCCTACGTCAACTGAAGCAGCGTATCGCACTGCGCTGCACGCTGCGACCTTTCGAGGAATCCGAGACCATCGAATACATCCGCACGCGCCTGGCACGCGCCGGCATGAGCGAGCCCACGGTGTTTCCGCCCGAGGTACTGCGTGAAATCCACGTACGCTCGCAGGGCATCCCTCGGCTGATCAACGCCATCTGCGACAATCTCCTGCTGACCGCCTTCGCGCTGGAGAGCCGGGTGGCCACCCTGGAGATGCTGGACGAGGTCAGCGAAGACATGCGGCTGGAATGGCCCGGGCGGCGGCTGACTACCGGCCCTTCACACCCCCACCGCGAAATGCCTCCCGGGGGCGCCCGGTACTAAGGGAAACGAAGCCCTTTGACCCCGCGGCGACGACACGCTTACAATAGGGTTGCCGCCTTCGAATTCCATCCAAGGCGCAGAAGAAATCTTATCCGGGAACGGGAGTCATGTCGGAGAGCAACCGCAGACATTTCCTGATGAGCACCACGGCCCTCGGCCTGGCCGGGCGCACCCTGGCCCGCACGCGGCCTGCCCAGGGGCGGGTCATCGGGGCCAACGACCGTATCAATCTAGGCGTGATCGGCATGGGCGGGCGCGGTTCGTACCTGGCCCGCGTGTTCGCCAAGATCGGCGCCCAAAACAATTCCTGCCAAATTGTTGCGGTTTGCGACGTCTACCAGAAGCGGCTCAACGCGGCCAAGGAAGCGCACAAGTGCGACGGCTACCTGGACTATCGCGAAGTCCTCAACCGCAACGACGTGGACGCGGTGATCATCGCCACGCCCGACCATTGGCACGCCCGCATGGCGCTCGAGGCTATGGATCGGGGCAAGGACGTCTACCTCGAAAAGCCCATGTGCCACACCATCGAGGAGGTCCGTCAGCTTATCAACACCGTGCGCGAGACTAAGCGCGTGCTCCAGGTGGGCTCGCAGACTACCTCGGGCGACCAATGGTGGAAGGCGAAGAAGCTCATCGCGGACGGAGCGATCGGGCCGATGATCATGAGCCAGGGCTCTTACCACCGCAACTCGCGGGAGGGCGAGTGGAACTGGAAGATCGATCCCGAAGCGGGACCGGACAAGAGCGGCGAGAATTACATCGACTGGAAGATGTGGCTGGGGCCGGCGCCCAAGCGCCCCTGGGATCCCGATCGCTTCTTCCGCTTCCGCAAGTACTGGGATTACTCGGGCGGCATCGCGACTGACCTGTTCTTCCACGTGGCGGCTCCTCTGAACATCTGCTGGAACCGGCCGCAATATCCCTACAAGGTCATGGCAGGGGGCACGATCAGCGTCTTCAAGGACGGCCGTGAAGTGCCTGATACCTTCCACCTGATCGCCGAATATGCACAGGGGCACACCGTCGTGCTGACTTCCTCCATGGCCAACTCACAACACATTCCCGGCCTCATTCGCGGCCACCTGGGCACCATCATCATGGTCGAGCACGGGCAGTTCGAAAGGCCGACCGAGTACATCATTCTGCGCCCCGAGCGGCGTGTCATCGACGAGGAGTACAAGGCCAAGTTCGGCGATCAGGAAGTCAAGGTGCCGGTCGAGCAGAAAGATGTCATGATCACACACGCCACCAACTTCCTGGATTGCATCCGGACGCGGCAGAAGCCGACGCTGGACGTCGAGACCGCGGCCTGCGCGCAGGTATTGATTACCATGGCCGTGCACTCTTACCGCGAGGGCCGCATTCTCTATTTCGACGAGAAGGCCTTCAAAGTGGTCGGCAAGCCCCCGCGGCTGGCGTGATCGGACAGCGCCGAATTACTCGGGCAGGAAGGTGCGCAGCGTATCGAAGAAGGCCCCCACCATCCGCACCGCGGCTTCTTCGGCCACCGCGTCCCGCCCGTCTTCGACCGGCGAAACCACGCGTACGAAAGCCGCGTCGCTGCGCCGGTAGCGGATGGAATCCAGCATCAGGTAAAACTTGTTCACATACTCGTTGGCCACGACGCGGCGCGAGGTCTGGAACCAATAAAGCACTACGCTGCGGTTCGCGTCCCGCGTGACGATCCAGCGGTTGACGCGGATGGTGCGGCCGCCGGGCAGCACCAGCGGCACGACGCGCGCATCGCGTGTCTGCCAGCCCGCCCCGGGCAGGCAGACCCGTGGAGAGTGAGTCGTGGCGCCTGCACGCTGCGAGCGGAAATAGGCCACGAACAAACTCAGCGCCGCCCCGGTGGCCGGATCCTGGTACACACGGTTCAGCGTATCGTCGGCCTTGAGTAGCGCCTGGACTTCCTCCTCGATGGGAACATCGGCAAGCAACTTCCAGCCTTCTCGCTCGACCGGGAACTCCTCGAAGGGTCGTGCCAGGGGCACGGCTTCGCTGCGCGGCATGGCATGAAAGGCCGCGATCTGGACGATCAGCAGAAGACTGAGGACCTGCCCCTGACGGCTACGCAAGAACCGAGGCATTCCTCCCCTGCCTGAGCCGGCGTTCAACGGCTGTAAGGAGCCGGTGAGTGAGCAACAATCCCGCCAAAGCCGCCAGGAAGACCAGCCAGCCCTCGATGTCGTGAAACAGGCCGCGGGTAAGCGCCGGATTGTATTCGCTCAGAATCCCTGTCATCATGACCCGGCCCGAGTTCGTCACAATGGCGAGCGGCGCGGCCGCCAAAGCCAACACCGCGCGCACCCATCGCCTGCGCTCGAAAAAGTAGCCATAGACCAGCGCCACGAACATAAGCGAAACCAGCGAGCGGATGCCGCTGCACGCCTCTACGACGGAAAGTCTCTGGCTGGCGAGCTCGAGGATGTTGCCCTCTCGCAAAACCGGAATTCCCAGCAACGTCAGCCCGAACTCGGCGATCCGGCTCGCCAGTAACTGAAGCGGCAAGGTGATCTGGCTGTAAATGAAAAGCGGGATGCGTATGCTGAAGAGCAACAGAAAAAAGGGAAAAGCCAGCCACCGCAGAAGCTCGCGGCCGCCGAGGCTCCAGAGTACTCCCGCCAGGGAAACCAGAAAGGCCGTGCGGGCGACAAAGAAATCGGCTCCCGCCGTGCCCAGCACGAGCTGGATGAATCCCCAGACGACCAGCAGCAGGCCGCGGGCATCCGGACGCAAGCCCATCGGCAACTCGTGCCGTCGCCGCCATACGATGTAACCGGCCACGGGAAATACAAGAAATCCGTGTCCCATCTCCTCGACGGTGGCCCATTCGTAGGCCATGCGGGCCAGCACGGGAGCGTAAAGGGCTACGAGCAGGAGGGCATACCAAGCTACGGCGCCCCAAGGAATGGTCCGCACCTGTTGCGGCGGCGAAGCTTCTTCGGCTGCAAGTTCGGGTGGCCGCCGGTCGCCCATCGGATCAATCTTAGCATCGGCGTGAAGTGGGTTTGTTTCAGTCCGGGCACAGCCCGCGTCGTGAGCTGAATGTCCTCTATAATGAAAGAGCCGGCCCGCAGCGGCGCCCCGGAGACAGTTCGCTCCGGCGGCAGCGAAGGCTTCCCGCCATGTTCGAGAACTTATCGGAGAAGCTCCAGCGCATTTTCAAGAACCTGCGCGGCGAGGGGAAGCTCACGGAGGCCAACATGGAGGCGGCTCTCCGCGAGATTCGCGTCGCCTTGCTGGAGGCCGATGTCCATTTCCGCGTCGTCAGGCAGTTCATCGAGGACGTGCGGCGCAAGGCCCAGGGGCAGGAAGTACTCACCGCCTTCTCCCCTGCCCAGCAAGTCATCAAGATCGTTCGGGACGAACTGATCAAGATGCTCGGGAGCCATCAGGCGCGCCTGCGCTTCTCGAACGAGCCACCTACGGTCATGCTGCTGGTAGGCCTGCAGGGCTCAGGCAAGACCACGACGACCGGTAAGCTGGCGCGGATGCTTTCGCGGGAAGGTCACAGCCCGCTGATGGTCTCGGTGGACGTCTACCGGCCGGCTGCACGCGAGCAGTTGAGCGTTATCGGGCGGCAACTCGGGCTGCCCGTTTTTGACGCGGCAGCCGCCGATCCGCTGGAGCTGGCCCGTGCAGCCCGTCGCGAAGCCGCCCTGAGCGGTCGCGATGTCCTGCTCGTCGACACCGCCGGCCGGCTGCACATAGACGACCAGTTGATGGCCGAACTCGAGCAGCTCAAGGCAGTCCTGGCGCCCACGGAAGTGCTGTTCGTCGCCGATGCCATGACCGGACAGGACGCGGTCCGCTCGGCCGAGGAGTTTCACAAGCGGCTGGGCATCACCGGCGTGATTCTGACCAAGATGGACGGCGACGCGCGCGGGGGCGCAGCGCTCTCGATCCGCAGCGTCACCGGTCAGCCCATCAAGCTGGTGGGTACGGGCGAGCGGTTCGACGCGCTGGAACCCTTCCATCCGGATCGTATCGCCTCCCGCATCCTGGGCATGGGCGACGTACTCTCGATCATCGAGAAGGTCGAGCAGACCATCGATCAACGGAAGGCCGAGGAGATGCAGCGCAAGCTGCTGGAAAACGAGTTCACGCTCGAGGACTTCCGCGATCAGCTCCGGCAGCTGCGTAAGCTCGGGCCGCTCGAGTCGCTGCTTTCCATGATTCCGCAGTTCGGGCCGCTGAAAGGCCTGAAGAACGTGGAGATCGACGAGAAGGAGATCACGCGGGTAGTGGCGATCATCGATTCGATGACGCCGGAGGAGCGAGCCAACCACATGATCATCAACGGCTCGCGGCGGCGGCGCATCGCCCGCGGCAGCGGCACCACGGTACAGGAGGTCAACCGGCTGCTCAAGGAATACGCCCAGATGCGCAAAATGATGAAGAGCCTCTCCGGAGGGCTTCTCGGCAAGCGCATGGGCAAGTTCAAATGGCCGTTTCCCGGTCTGCAACCCCCGGCTTGAGACGGGACGGCCTTCGTTGAAAGAATCGAGGACAGGCAGACTATGCTGATGATCCGACTGGCGCGTTTCGGCGCCAAGAAAAAGCCGTTCTTTCGTGTGGTGGTTATCGAGAAGGAGCGGGCGCGCGACAGCAAGGCGATCGAGGTCGTCGGAACCTACGACCCGCGCAAGGATCCGCCCGAGGTCCGTCTCAACTACGAGCGGATCGAGCACTGGCGCCGACACGGCGCCCAGCTCTCCGACACGGTCGCGCGGCTGCTGGCCCGCCATCCGGCCCCGGCCGAGTCCTCTGCCAACTAAAGCCGCTTACGGTTCCGCCCGTAAGGGTGCTATGATTGAGGCAGAGTACAGGAGGCTCAGGGGATGGCCGGGATGAAACAGTTAGTGGAGGACATTGCGAAGGCTCTGGTCGACATCCCCGACCAAGTGTCCGTCCGCGAAGTACAAGGGGAGCAGGTCACCGTGCTCGAACTGAAAGTCGCACCTAGCGACCTGGGCAAGGTGATCGGCAAACAGGGCCGGACGGCGCGCTCCATCCGCACCATCCTGGGCGCGGCCGGAATGAAGCTGAACCGGCGTTTCACGCTGGAAATTCTGGAGTAGTGGTTCCGCTCGCCTCGCTCCGGTGACGGCGCAGAAAGACCGTGCGGGACGCCCGGCCGGCAGGGGGAGGTCGAGGTCTGAATTCGCACCCGAGAGGCTGGAGCACTGTAGCCGTGCTGGCGAGGCCGTGGGGAAACCGCGGGGCCTTGATTGCAGACCCGTGCACCGATCGGCTGGGGCGACTGCAGGAGCTGCGCCGCGTATTCATCGTCGGGCCGCAGTCGCCCAATGAGCCTGCGCCGGCCGATATCGAGTTCGTCCGTCCCCACGGGGAGCGCGTCATCGTGAAGCTGCGCGGGATCGACTCGATCGGCCAGGCCGAGCCTCTGGCCGGCGCCTCCTTGTGCGTGCCTTTGAGCGAGCGTCCGCCCGCCCCCGAAGGCGAGTATTACACGGCGGACCTCGTCGGTTGTGAGGTTGTCGAGCGTTCCGGCGGCCGCAGCTTGGGCGTGGTCACGGATTGGATCGAAACGGGCGGCACTCCGCTGCTGGAGGTGACCGGCGAAACAGGCGGAGAGCCCCTGCTGGTCCCGTTCGCCCGCTCGATCTGCGTCGCAATCGAGCCCGAACAGCGTCGCATCTTGGTCGAACTGCCTGAGGGACTCGAGGATTTGAATCGGTCGTGACCTTCCATGTGCTGACCATCTTCCCGGACTTCTTCCGGGGGCCGCTCGATCACGGCGTGGTGGCGCGCGCCCTCAAGGCTGGGCTTTTCGAAGTGCGCATCCACAACCTGCGCGACTTCGCCCATGACCGCCATCGTACGGTGGACGACCGGCCGTTCGGCGGCGGCGAGGGCATGGTGCTGAAGCCTGAGCCGATCTTCGAGGCGGTCGAGACGATCTGGCCGGAACGGCACGCGGGGCGCCGGGTCATCTTGCTCTCAGCCCAGGGGCGGCTTTTCAATCAGCACCTGGCTCGTCAGCTGGCAAGCTACGACGAGCTGCTGCTGATTTGCGGTCGCTACGAGGGGGTGGACGAGCGGGTGGCGGAGCATCTGGCCGACGACGAGATCTCCATCGGGGACTACGTGCTGAGCGGGGGCGAATTGGCCGCCGCCGTCGTCATCGACGTAGTGGCGCGCCTGTTGCCCGGAGTCGTAGGCAACGAGGCCTCGGTACGCAGCGAGTCCTTCAGCACGAACGGCGACGGGCCCCCGATCCTCGACTGTCCCCAGTACACGCGGCCGGCGGAATTTCGCGGCTGGCGCGTCCCGGAGGTGTTGCTGAGCGGCAATCACGCCGAAATCCGTCGCTGGCGGCAGCGGGCGGCCTGGGAAAAAACGATGCGGCTGCGGCCGGATCTCATCGAGCGTTTCGGCGCCCGGCTGCCCGATCCCCGAACCGAGACGGAAGGCAAGGTTTCTGCTAAGTTGGGAAGGAATTAGCGTATGACGAACGCTTTGCTCGAGAAATTCATGAACGCACACAAGCGCACCGACCTGCCCGATATCCAGCCGGGCGACACCGTGCGCGTACACGTCAAGATCAAGGAGGGTGACAAGGAACGCATCCAGCCCTTCGAGGGTACTGTGATCGCCCGCAAGAACCGTGGAATGGGGGAGACCATCACCGTGCGCAAGATCAGCTTCGGCCACGGTGTCGAGCGCATCTTCCCGCTGCACGCGCCGGTCATCGAAAGGATCGAAATCGTGCGACGGGGCCGCGTGCGGCGGGCCAAGCTTTATTACCTGCGGGGTCTGAAGGGCAAGGCGGCGCGTCTGAAGGAACGCGAGTGACGCGGCTGTGCGGGTTCGACACCGCTGCTTGGGCGATCTCGAGCGGGACTTGCGCAGCCGAGGTTTCGCCTTGGTGGCGGGCGCGGACGAAGCGGGTCGCGGCTCCCTGTTCGGCCCGGTTTATGCTGCCGCGGTGATCCTAGATCCCGACCGTCCCGTGGGCGGTCTGCGCGACAGCAAGCAGTTGACGCCCGATGAGCGCGAACGTTTGGCGGCCGAGATCCGAACCCGTGCCGTAGCATGGGCGATAGCCTACGTGGATGCCGCCGTCATAGACGCCATTAACATCCTCCAGGCATCGCGGCTGGCGATGCGGCGCGCCATCGAGATGCTCCCCCGCAAGCCCGATTATGCGATCCTCGACGCGGTGAGCGTCGAGCTGCCCATTCCGCAACTGCCGCTGAAGAAGGCCGACGAGCGTTGCTGGGCGGTGGCGGCTGCCTCGATCCTCGCTAAGGTTGCCCGCGATGCCGCCATGCGCGAATGGGATCGGGTTTATCCCGGCTACGGCTTGGCCCGGCACAAAGGCTATCCTTGCCCAGAGCACCTTTCGGCCCTCGCTCGTCTCGGACCGACGCCGGAGCATCGCTTCAGTTACCGCCCGGTCCGCGAAGCCTGCCCTCCTGACGTACTGAGGCTGCTCGAGCAACGGCGTCAGCTTCGGCGGCCCTGGGCGGCGGGCGGTGGCTCATGAACGGAGCAAGCGACCCGGCCCAGCTCACCGCGGCGCCTGCCCCGGGCGCCGCTCGACGGCCCGTGGCTCGCCTGTTGCTCGCATCCTTCATGGCCGTGGCGCCTCTGCTGGCCAGTCTGGTGTTGCTGATCTACCCCTGGATGGAGCGCTGGGAGCGGAACGGTTTCGCGGCGTGGGTGCCGGCGTGGTCGAGCGGCTACCTGCGCGGGGCGGTCAGCGGGCTGGGCGGCGTCAGCCTGCTGCTCTCCGTGAGCTCCATCGTCCAAGTGCGGCGCAGACCCCCTCCTGCTTGAATTCTCAGCTCTTCCCTGCTCTGTTCTACAATGAGGGATTTACTCAAAGCGAGGAGCTGATCCTGTGGCTGAGCTGACCAAGTTTCTGCTTGCTGAAAACGAGATTCCTTCCGCATGGGTGAACGTTCTGCCGTACCTGAGCAAACCGCTGGCCCCGCCGCTGAATCCGGCCACCGGCGCGCCGCTCACGGCCGCCGAGCTCGAGCCCATCTTCCCGCGGGGCCTTATCGAGCAGGAGTTCTCACCCAAACCCGAAATCGACATTCCCGGGGAGGTGCTGGACATTTACCGGCTGTGGCGCCCCACGCCGCTGTATCGCGCGCGTCGTCTGGAGCGGCTCCTCGACACGCCGGCTCACATCTACTACAAGTACGAGGGCGTTAGTCCCGCCGGCAGCCACAAGCCCAACACCGCGGTGGCGCAAGCCTACTACAACAAGCGTGAGGGCATTCGCCGCCTGGCGACGGAAACCGGCGCAGGCCAGTGGGGCAGCGCGCTGGCATTAGCCTGCCGCATGTTCCAGATGGAGTGCACCGTCTACATGGTGCGCATCAGTTACGAGCAGAAGCCGTACCGCCGCATGATCATGCAGACTTGGGGGGCGGAGGTCTTCCCCAGCCCCAGCGATCGCACCAATGCAGGCCGCGCCGTGCTCGAGGCGACGCCGGACTCACCCGGCAGCCTAGGCATCGCCATCAGCGAAGCGGTCGAAGACGCAGCGACTCATTCCGATACCAATTATTCGCTCGGCAGCGTGCTGAACCACGTCTTATTGCACCAGACGGTGATCGGCATCGAGGCGCGGCGACAGATGATGCTCGCGGGTGAAGAGCCTGACGTGGTGATCGGCTGCTTCGGCGGCGGGAGCAATTTCGGCGGCATCGCGCTGCCTTGGGTCCCAGACAAGCTGGCAGGACGCTCGAAGATCCGGCTCATGGCCGTCGAGCCGGCCGCGTGCCCGAGCCTGACGCGCGGCCTCTTCGCCTACGATTACGGCGATACCTCGAAGCTGACACCGTTGCTGAAGATGTACACCCTCGGGCACGACTTCGTGCCGCCCGGCATCCACGCGGGCGGCTTGCGGTACCACGGTGCTTCGCCCCTGGCCAGTCATCTGCTGGCGGAAGGTATCATCGAGGCTCGAGCCTATCCCCAGTTGACCGTTTTCGACGCCGCCGTACAGTTCGCGCGCACCGAAGGGATTCTTCCCGCGCCTGAGTCAGCACACGCCATCCGGGCCGCGATCGATGAAGCGATCGAGGCACGCGAGCAGGGACGTCCGCGCGTGATCCTGTTCTGCCTGAGCGGGCACGGGCACTTCGACCTCTCGGCCTACGACAGCTATTTGGCGGGCAAACTCTTGGACTACGCGCACCCGGACGAGGAAATCGCAAGGGCTATGGCGACGCTGCCGAAAGTGTAACCGGACGGCGCCGGGTGTCTCAAACGGGCTCTTCGAGGAGACTTTCGATGATGGGACCCGCCGTCTCGGCGGCCCGCTGAGCATCGACGGCCTCCTGGCAGCGTACGCAATAGGCGGCCCAGGGAACCGCGTCCAGCCGCTTCTTGGGGATCGGTTCCTCACAGCCCAGGCAGATGCCGTAGGTACCCTCTTCGATCCGAGCCAGAGCGGCACGGATTTCGCGCAGTCGCAGAGACTCGCGGTCCAGGGTGTGGATCATGAGCTCGCGGTCGGCGGCCAGGCGTACCTCATCCAACGCGTCGGCGGCCTTCTCGATCGTGATCCCGTCCCGCCGCCGCAGAGCTTCGACGAGTTCGGCCTGCTTGGCCTCCAGAACCGACCGGTACTGTTGAAGCTCGCGCTCTTCCATGTTCATGCCTCCCGCACGGCGCACTCGCCGCGCCGATGCGTGGGCCCTCGGGCCCGAAACGGGAAGGCAACCAGCTCAGCGCCGGCGGGCTTGCTCTCTTCGTCAAATTGGACGCAGCTTGGCGCTACCGCGTTTCTGCGTCGGTCCAGCCCCCTGAGCTCCGTATAATAGTTTACAGTGTGACGAATGGCAACTCGTGCTGCTGGTACGATCCGGCGGGTCGCGGTGATCGGCAATTACCTGCCCCGCCGTTGCGGAATCGCGACCTTCACCACGGATCTGTGCGAATCGCTCGCCGCCGCTGATCCCGAGCTATCCTGTTTCGCCATCCCGGTCAACGACACGCCCGAGGGCTATGCTTACCCGCCTCGTGTGCGGTTCGAGCTGGAGCAGAACGAGCTTTCCTCGTACCAGCGGGCGGCGGACTTCCTGAACATCAACAACGTCGATCTGGTCTGCCTCCAGCATGAATACGGCATCTTTGGCGGTCCGGCCGGAAGTCACATCCTGGCCCTGCTGCGTGAGCTCCGCATGGCGGTTGTGACGACGCTCCACACCGTCTTGCGCGATCCCGACCCGCACCAGCGGCAGGTGATGCTGGAGCTGGCGGAACGCTCCGATCGCCTCGTGGTGATGAGCAACCGTGCGGTGGAATTCCTGCAGGAAATTTACGGCGTGCCGGTCGAGAAGGTGGACGTGATACCGCACGGCATCCCCGACGTGCCGTTCGTGGATCCGAACTTTTACAAAGACCAGTTCGGCCTGGAAGGCAAGGTCGTCGCTCTCACCTTCGGACTGTTGTCGCCGAACAAGGGCATCGAATACGTGATTCGGGCGCTGCCCGAAGTGCTGGAGCGTTTCCCGAACGTCGTCTATGTTGTGCTGGGCGCGACGCACCCGCACGTCCGCCTCCGCGAAGGCGAGTCCTACAGGCTTTCGCTCGAACGCCTCGCGCGCGCCTGCCAGGTCGCAGACCACGTCATCTTCCACAATCGCTTCGTCAGCCTGGAAGAGCTGGTCGAATTCATCGGGGCCGCAGACCTCTACATCACGCCCTATCTGAATCCCGCACAAATTGTCTCGGGTACGTTGGCCTACACTCTGGGCGCGGGCAAGGCGATCATTTCGACTCCTTACTGGTACGCCGAAGAAATGTTGGCCGACGGCCGCGGCGTACTGGTGCCCTTCCGCGACTCCCGTGCCTTGGCGGCCGAAATGATTCGGCTGCTGGAGGACGAGGCCGAGCGGCATGCCATGCGCAAGCGGGCCTATCTGTTCGGGCGCGAAATGATCTGGTCCCGCGTGGCCGAGCGCTACCTGGAGTGCTTCCGGAAAGCGCGGGAGCAGCGCGTCTATCGTCCGCAACGGGCTTTCGCGGCCGTCACGCTCAGCGAGCGCGCGGGTGAGTTCCCCGAAATCAAGACCGATCACCTGCGTGCGCTGACGGACGACACCGGCCTACTGCAACACGCCGTTTTTACCGTGCCCAACTATTCGGCCGGCTACACCACCGACGACAACGCGCGAGCGCTGGAGGCAGCCGTCCTGCTGGAGGCCGGCGGCTACCGCCGCCTGCCCGCGGAGCGATATCTCGCGTTCCTGTGGTATGCCTTTGACGCTCAGCGCGGGCGCTTCCATAACGAGCTTTCCTTTGATCGGCGCTGGCTGGACGAGGTCGGTTCGGAGGATTGCCACGGCCGGGCGTTGTGCGCACTGGGCATGGTGCTGGGTCGCTCGCAGAACCCCGGCCTGCGCGGTCTTGCGGGACGCCTGTTCGACATGGCCCTGCCGGCCGTCACCGGCTTCCGCAGCCCGCGCGCATGCGCCTTCAGTCTCATTGGCATCCATCACTATCTGCGGCGGTTCCCAGGCGATCGCGCAGCCCAGAACGCGCGCGAGGCGCTGGCCGGCTTCCTCATGGATCTGTGGCGCAACACTAGCGGGCCGGACTGGCCCTGGTTCGAAGAGATCCTCGCCTATTCGAACGCCTCACTTCCTCACGGCCTGCTATTGGCCGGAGAGGGCATGGGGCGTCCGGACATGGTGCAGGTGGCGCTGGAAGCGCTCGGCTGGCTGATGGAAATCCAGCGCGCCGGGGGTGATCATTTCGTGCCCATCGGGTCGAACGGCTTTTACCCCCGCGGCGGCACGCGGGCCCGCTTCGACCAGCAGCCGGTCGAAGCTCAAGTTACCGTGGCTGCCTGCCTGGAAGCCTGGCGCGCCACGACCGAGGAGCGCTGGAGGCAGGAGGCCCAGCGCGCCTTCGAATGGTTCCTGGGCCGCAACGATCTGGGGCTTCCCCTTTACGACGCCGCCACCGGCGGCTGTCGCGACGGACTGCACCCGGATCGCGTCAATCAGAACCAGGGAGCCGAATCGACGCTCGCGTTCCTGCTCGCCCTGCTCGAAATGCGCCAGGCCTTCGCCGTCATCGACGCGGGCGGGCACGCGCCGGCGCGTGAGCGCGAGACGGCAGGTATATCCGTCTCCTGATTTCTTGCGTCCCAATCTAATATGAGCCTGTTGATCAACAAGCAACACGAGCAGCTCTTCGTGCGACACCGACGCAATCCGATCCTGGCCGCCTCGGACTGGCCTTACCCGGTCAATAGCGTTTTTAATGCGGGCGCCACGCGTCTGCCCGACGGCACCACGCTGCTGCTGTGCCGTGTGGAGGACCGCCGGGGCCACTCGCACTTCTGCGTGGCGCGGTCCGAGGACGGCTACTCGGGCTGGCGCATCGACCCACAGCCCACCCTGATGCCTGACCCGCAGAACCATCCCGAGGAGCTCTGGGGCATCGAAGACCCCCGCATCACCTTCGTGCCCGAACTGAACAAGTACGTGATCACCTACACCTCCTTCTCGGCGGGCGGGCCCGGCGTGTCGCTGGCGCTGACGGAGGATTTCCGCCACTTCGAGCGCTACGGCGTGGTCATGCCGCCTGAGGACAAGGACGCAGCTCTGCTGCCCCGGCGCATCGGCGGTCACTGGGCACTCATTCACCGCCCCGTGACCACCTGGGAGCGGATGGGCCACATGTGGATCTCCTACTCGCCAGACCTGCGCCATTGGGGCAGCCATAAACTGATCCTGCGCGCACGCCGCGGCGCGTGGTGGGACGCGTACAAAATCGGGCTCTCGCCACCGCCCATCGAAACGCCGGAAGGCTGGCTCGTGATTTATCACGGGGTGCGCCAGACTGCCTCCGGCTGCCTATACCGACTGGGCTTGGCGCTCTTTGACCTCCAGACGCCCGAGCGCTGTCTGCTGCGCGGCGACGACTGGATTTTTGGCCCTGAGGAGCCGTACGAGCGCCACGGCGACGTGCCGAACGTGGTGTTCCCGTGCGGCTACACCATCGGGGACGATGGCGACACCATCAATCTCTACTACGGAGCAGCGGATAGTTGCATCGCGCTGGCGACGGGCAAGGTCAGTGCGTTGCTGGACTGGCTCAAGCGCCGCGGACGACCCGAAAACAGCGAACTCCGCTGAGGGGCCGCCGGAGAACAATCCGCTCGAAGATCCGGGAGTGGCGCTGGCCCCTTTCAGGGCCACGGCCCTCAGCGGCCACCCTGCTCCTCTTCGTCGGGCTCGCGACCCTCACGGATACGCCTGAGACGTTCCTCACGCCTCCGGGCGCGTTCGGCGGCCCTCTTCACCAGCTCGGAGCCTACCAGCTCGAGCATCGCTTGCTCGGCCCCGTCGCCCTGGCGCGGGCCGAGGCGCACGATGCGGCAATAGCCGCCCTGGCGCTGGGCGAAGCGCGCTCCCAGCGTATCGAAAAGCTTCTTCACCGCCGCCGGGGTCTTCAGGAAGGCCGCCGCCTGGCGCCGGGCGTGCAACGTGTCACGCTTGGCCAGCGTGATCATTTTGTCCACGAGGGGCTTGGCCGCCTTGGCCTTCGTCACGGTCGTGATCACGCGCTCCTTCTCGATCACGCTGGTGACCAGGTTTCTCAGCAACATGTAGCGGGCGTCGAGTGGGCGCCCCAGTTTGTAACCGGCTCGCTTGTGTCGCACGACGTCCTCCCTACTTACCGGCGCCGGCCTCCGGCGACCCCGCGGTCTCGCTCTGGACCGCCGGGGCCTCGCGCACCGGCTCAGGGGCAGGTGCGGCGGCGGGCATGATCAGGCGGCCCTGCGCATCGAACTTCATCCCGAACGACAAACCGAAGCTGCGTAGAACCTCCTTGAGCTCGTTCAGCGATTTGCGTCCGAAGTTCTTGGTCCGCAGCATCTCGGCTTCGGTTTTCTGCACGAGGTCGCGGATGGTCTGGATATTGGCGTTCTTCAGGCAGTTGTAGGCGCGGACGCTCAGTTCGAGTTCGTCCACCGAACGGTTGAGGATTTCCTCCATCCTGTCCATCGCGCGCTCGGCGGGCTCCTCGGCAGCCTCAGGCACCTCCTCGAAGTTGATGAAGATCGTCATGTGGTCCTTGAGCAGCTTGGCCGCCTGCGCGATAGCGTCCTGCGGCGAAATCGCTCCGTTGGTCCAGACTTCGAGCGTGAGCTTGTCGTAATCGGTCACCTGCCCTAAGCGCGCGTTCTCGACGTAGAAGTTCACCTTGCGCACGGGCGAGTGCACGGAGTCGATGGGGATGAAGCCGAGCGGCAGGTCTTCGTCGAAGTTGCGTTCGGCGCTGACGTAGCCACGCCCGCGCTTAATGCGCATCTCGACCTCCAGCCGACCGCCGTCGCTGACCGTGGCGATATGGATGTTTCGGTCGAGGACTTCGACGTCGGCATCGGTCTCGATGTGGCCGCTCAGCACTTCACCCGGCTGGTCCACCCGGATCCACGCCGTGTGCACCCCCTCGCCCGTCATCTTCAACGGCACCTGTTTGAGGTTGAGAATGACGTCGGTGGCGTCCTCGACGACGCCCGGGATAGGGCTGAACTCGTGCTCCACGCCCGCGATGCGCACGGCGGTGATCGCCGCTCCCTCGATCGAGCTCAGCAGGATGCGCCGCAGGCTGTTACCAATCGTTGTGCCCCAGCCGCGCTCGAAAGGCTGGGCGGTGAACATACCGTAGCGATCGGTGAGCGTGTCGGTGTTGGCTACCAGCCGTTTCGGTTTTTGGAAACCTCTGTACATACCTACCATATCCTCCCGCCGGGTCTTGAGGCGCCCGGCTGCTCGAAGCTCACTTCGAGTACAGCTCGACGATGAGCCGCTCGTTCACCTGCACCTGCATGAGATCTTCGCGGGTGGGCAAGGCGATGACCCGCCCGCGCATGGCCTCGCGATCCACCTCGAGCCAGTTGGGCACGGGCGCGTGCGCGGTGGCGTCGCGCGCCGCCAGGATCGTCGGGTTGTTACGGCTCTTCTCGTGCACCTCGATCACGTCATTGACGCGCGTCAGGTAGGACGGGATGTTCACCCGGCGTCCATTGACGGTGATGTGCCCGTGCCGCACGAGCTGACGGCACTGCGCGTGGCTGGTGCCTAGGCCCATGCGGTAGACCACGTTGTCCAGGCGCCGCTCGAGAAGGCTGAGCAAGTTCTCGCCCGTAGGGCCCTTCATCCGCGCCGCCTTCTCGAAGAGGTTGCGGAACTGCCGCTCCTGCAGGCCGTAGATCCGCTTCAGCTTCTGTTTCTCGCGGAGCTGCAGCCCGTACCCGACGAGCTTGGGTTTGCGTTCGCGCCCGTGCTGGCCGGGCGGGAAGTTGCGCCGCTCGATGGCGCACTTCTCGCTGTGGCAACGCTCGCCCTTCAGGAACAGCTTCACTCCTTCGCGCCGGCATAGCCGGCAAACCGGACCGATGTACCGCGCCAAAGTTCTATCTCCTCCTTCTCTTCAACCGGCCGGTGCAGTTTACGATCCTCTCGGACCTTCGTCCTGCTTTACCGTCCTTCATGGCAAACTCAGACCCTGCGCCGCTTGGGCGGCCTGCAACCGTTGTGCGGGATAGGGGTGACGTCCTTGATCGCTTTGATTTCCAGCCCCGCCGTGGCCAGCGTACGGATCGCCGATTCGCGTCCGGCGCCGGGGCCGCTAACTCGCACCTCGACCTGCCGCATGCCCGCTTCTTTGGCCTTGGTGGCCGCAGCTAGCGCCGCCTGCTGCGCGGCGTACGGCGTGCCCTTGCGCGATCCGCGGAAACCCAGCGCCCCGGCGCTGGCCCAGCAGACCGTGTTGCCCGCCGGGTCCGTCACCGTGACGATGGTATTGTTGAACGTGGCCTGGATGTGCACGATGCCCACCGGCACGTTCTTTTTCTCGCGCTTCTTGAACGTCTTCTTCTTGCCTGGTTTCGTTGTGGTCTTCGCCATTCCTCAACCTGCTACGGATCAGCCTTTGGCCGCCTTCTTCTTGTTGGCGATCGTGCCGCGGCGCGGTCCCTTGCGCGTGCGCGCGTTGGTGTGCGTGCGCTGGCCCCGCACGGGCAGTCCCCGCCGGTGACGGATGCCGCGGTAGCATCCCATCTCGATCAACCGCTTGATGTTCATCGAGACTTCCTTGCGCAGGTCGCCCTCGACCGCGCCTTCCTGCTCGATGATCATGCGGATGCGATTGATCTCCTCTTCGCTCAGGTCGGCCACTTTCTTGTTCGGATCCACGCCCGCGCGGTAAAGGATCGAGTTCGCACGGGAGCGCCCGATGCCGTAGATGTAAGTCAGCCCGATCTCGACCCGCTTGCGCGGCGGTAGATCGACTCCCGCTATGCGCGCCATTGGACCTCCTTCAACCCTGGCGTTGCTTGTGTTTGGGATTTTCGCAAATGACCCGCACCACGCCCTTGCGGTGGATCACCTTGCATTTATCGCAGATCTTTTTCACCGAAGCTCGCACCTTCATCCTGTCCTCCCCACCGATCTCAGACCGGCGTCCCGTCGGGATCCAGCAGCTCTGTGATGCGGCCGCGCGTGGGATCGTGCGGCGAGAGCACCACCCGCACGCGGTCCCCGGGGCGCAGCCGCACGAAGTTGCGCCGCGTAGCCGGCGCAGCGTGGGCCAGTACGAGTCGGTGGTGCTCGGTTTCCACACGGTAGGTCGCGCGCGGCAAAAGCTCCACCACGCGCGCCACCACGCTGACACCCGACCGGACGGCCTCGTCCGCGTTCACGGCTCGTTGTCCTCCGGGCGCGTCAGCACCAGCGGACCGTTGGCGGTCACCGCCACACAGTGCTCGAAATGGGCAGCGTAGGAGCCGTCCCGCGTCACCGCCGTCCAGCGATCCGGCCGCAGCGCGACTTCCGCCCGACCCGCTGCCACCATGGGCTCGATCGCCAGGACCATTCCTTCCTTCAGCCGCGGATTCTCGTTACGCCGATCCACGTAGTTCGGCACCTGTGGCTCCTCGTGGAGGCGCGTGCCGATACCGTGGCCGACATAATCCCGCACCACCGAGAAGCCGGCCGCCTGCACATGAGTCTCGATCGCGGCGCTGATATCCAGCAGCCGGTTTCCCTGGCGCGCCCTGTCGATGGCCAGCTCGAGCGCTTCGCGCGTCACCCGCAGCAACCTTTCCGCCTCGGGACTGATCCTTCCCACCGGCACGGTGATCGCCGAATCGCCGTAGTAACCCTCGAGCTCGACGCCGGTGTCAATCGAGACGATGTCACCTTCCTTGAGCACGCGCTTCGGCGAGGGCATCCCGTGTACGATCTCCTCGTTCACCGAGGTACACAGCACAAAGGGGTACTGGCGCCCCACCGCCGGCACGTAGTAGCCCTTAAAAGCAGGGCGTGCGCCGGCGTCCCGGATCATCCGTTCGGCCGCCACCTCGAGATCCATCGTACTGATGCCCGGCTCCACCATCCTCTCCAAGGCCTTGAGCACGCGCCAGACCAGCAGGCCGCTGCGCCGCATCTTTTCCAATTCCGCTGCCGTTTTGCGTACGATCATCCCTTTCCCAGCAGCTCCAGGATGCGGCCGGCGATCTGCTCGGGTGCGCCCCGATCGCCGGGGACATCGTGAAAGACGACGCCAATCTGCCGGTAATACTCGATGAGCGGCAGCGTTTGCCGTTCGTAAGCCTCCAATCGACGCCTGACCACTTCCTCGCTGTCGTCCTGCCGCGCCGCCAACGCCGCGCCGTCGCGGTCGCAACGCTCGTCCTCGCGCGGTGGATTCGTGATCAGATTATAGGAGGCGCCGCAGACTGGGCACTGCCGCCGGGCAGTAATACGGGTGACAATTACATTGTAATCCACTGCCAGGTTGACGATCACCGGGCGCAGCCCGCGGCGCGCCAGCACCTCCGCCAGCCGCTCGGCCTGCGCCACGGTACGCGGGTAGCCGTCGAGGATGCAGCCACCTTCGCAGTCGGGGCGGCTCAAACGCTCCTCGACGATGGTATTGACCAGCTCGTCGGGCACAAGCTGACCGGCGCTCATGATCGCCTCCACGCGGCGCCCCAGCTCGGTTCGGGCGGCCACGTGTTCACGGAGAATATCGCCGGTCGAAATGTGCGGGATACCCAGCCGTTCGGCCAGCAACACGGCCTGTGTCCCCTTGCCCGAACCGGGCGGCCCCAACAGGATCAGCGCATCGCTCATGTTCAGAAAACCGTCCGCCGCCCGCGGATCCGCCCGGCACGCGGCGTGAACCCTTCGTAGTGCCGCATGATGAGCTGGGCTTCGATTTGGTTAACCGTATCCATGGCCACGCCGACCACGATCAGCAGCGAGGTCCCGCCGAAGTAAAACGAAACTCCCAGCCCATCGAGTAGCCAACGCGGGAAGTAAGTGTCGATCCAGTTGCCGATGAGCGGCAGGTGTTGGAGCTTGATGCCGGAAATCATGATTTCCGGTATCAGCGAAAGCACCGAAAGGTAAAGACCGCCCACCACCGTGATCCGGGTCAGAATGTGGTTCATGTATTCGGCCGTCTGACGGCCGGGCCGGATGCCGGGGATAAAGCCGCCGTAGCGGCGCATGTTGTCGGCGGCCTCGTTGGGGTTGAAAATGATGGAAACGTAGAAGAAGCAGAAAAACATGATCCCGGCCACGTAGAGGAGCGCGTAAAGCGGCTCGCCGTGGCGGATCGCACCCAGCATGGCGCTCAGCCAGGGAATGTTCTTCACTGCGGGCACCAGCGCCAGCGTCTGAGGAAAAGTCAGCACGGAGCTGGCGAAGATGACAGGAATCACCCCGCCCGCGTTGACCTTCAGAGGGAGGTGGGTGGACTGGCCGCCCAGCAGACGCCGCCCGACCACGCGCCGCGCGTACTGCACCGGGATGCGCCGCTCCCCGCGCTCCACGAGCACGATGAAGGCGACCACGGCCAGCATGAGCAGGAGGATGATGATGAGCTGAAGCGCGCTCCACTGGCGGGTGACGAACACGTTCGTGTAGATCTCGGCCACGGCTCGGGGCAACCCCACCACGATGCCCGTGAAGATGATCAACGACATCCCGTTGCCTATGCCGCGCTCGGAGATCTGCTCGCCCAGCCACATGATGAACGTGGTGCCCGTGGTGAGCGTGAGCATCGTCATCAGGATGAAGCCGATGCCGGGATTCAGTACAAAACCGCCTTCGGAATTCATCAAGGCGGTGGCGATGCCAAAAGATTGCATCGCCGACAGGCCGATCGTCAGATAGCGCGTCCACTGCGTAATCTTGCGCCGGCCCAGCTCGCCTTCCTTCTGCAGTCTCTCGAGCGTGGGGATCACTACGGTCAGCAACTGGAGAATGATCGAAGCCGTGATGTAGGGCATGATGCCCAGCGCGAAGATCGTCAGCCGGCGGAACATGCCCCCGGAGAAGAGGTCAATGAACCCGAAAACGGTGCCCTGGTTCTGCTCGAAGAACTGCTCCAGGCGGATGGTGTTGATGCCGGGGGTTGGGATATGGCCGCCGAAGCGGTAGACCGCCAGCAGAGCGAGCGTGAACAAAACGCGCTTGCGCAGATCCGGGATCCGGAATACGTTGATTACGGCTTCGAAGAACTTTTGCATGGCTAGCGCCCCCCCGGACTAGGTGCGGCCCGCGTCGATCACCTCCGCCGTGCCGCCGGCGGCTTGGATCTTCTCGAGCGCGGACTTCGAAAACAAGTGGGCGCGGACGTGGATCGGACGGGTCAGGTCGCCGCCGCCCAGGACTTTCAGTCCATCGCCCAGCTTGCGGATCACCCGCCGCTCGAGCAGGATTTCGGGCGTGAAGGTATCGCCCTCGAGCTGATCAAGGCGCCCCACGTTCACAATGGCGTACTGCTTTTTGAAGATGTTGGTGAATCCACGCTTGGGCAGCCGGCGGTGGTAGGGCATTTGCCCGCCTTCGAAGCCGCGCATCTGCCGGAAGCCGCTGATGGACTTCTGTCCCTTTGTGCCGCGACCGGCGGTTTTGCCGTGCCCGCTGCCCATGCCCCGGCCCACGCGCTTGGGCGCATGCTTTTGCCCCGGGGGAGGCTTGAGTTGACTGAGATTCATCGCCTTCTCCTCGCCCGATGCCGGCCTACTCCAGAACCTTCACCAGATGCGGGACCTTGCGGATCATGCCCCGGATGGCCGGCGTGTCCAGTCGTTCGACCACCTGGTTGATCCGCCGCAGTCCCAACCCGCGGACGATCTGGCGCTGTTTCTCAGGTCTGCCGATCAGGCTGCGCACCAGTTGGATGCGGATCTTGCCTTGCTGCACCGGCCGTCCTCCTTCAGAGCTTTTCGGGCGGAAGCCCGCGCATCTCGGCCACCTGGTTGCGGTCGCGGAGCTGCATCAGAGCATCCATGGTCGCACGCACCACGTTGTGCGGATTGCGCGAGCCGATGCACTTGGCGGCGACGTTGGCTATGCCCGCCGCCTCCATCATGGCGCGCACCGCGCCGCCTGCGATGATTCCGCTGCCTTCCGGCGCCGGCTTGAGCAGGACTTCTCCGGCGCCGAATTTCCCCAACACGGCGTGCGGAATCGTATAGTCCTTGACGTTGATCTTGTACAGGTTCTTTTTGGCGGCTTCGATGGCCTTCTTGATGGCGGCCGGTACTTCGCGGGCCTTGCCCATCGCGAAACCCACGACCTTGGCGTCGGGATCGCCCACGACGACCAGGGCGGAGAAACTGAGATTCTTGCCGCCCTTGACGACCTTGGTGACGCGGTTGATCGAGACCACGTGCTCTTTCAGGTTCAGCCCCTGCGGATCCACAGGTCTTACTTTTGGTAGGGCTGCCATAGCGTCAAAACTCCAGTCCGGCTTCGCGCGCCGCGTCGGCCAGCGCCTTCACCCGCCCGTGGTAACGGTAACCGCCGCGGTCGAACACCACCTTGCGGATACCCTTGGCCAGGGCGCGTTCGGCGATCAGGCGGCCCACCTCGCGAGCGCCCTGCACGTTGCCGCCGTTGGCCGTACGGCCCTTTTCCAGCGACGAAGCTGCCGCTAAGGTGTGCCCGCGCGTATCGTCGATCACCTGGGCGTAAATATGCCGCAGGCTGCGGAACACAGCCAGGCGGGGCCGCTCCGGCGTGCCCCGCACCTTCTTGCGGATACGGCGATGGATGCGAAGCCGTAATTGATTCCTCGGGATCTTCTGGATCATTTGCCACCCGCTCCGGTCTTGCCCACCTTCTTGCGCAGCTTCTCGTCGCTATAGCGGATGCCTTTGTTCTTGTAAGGGTCGGGCGGGCGCAGGGCGCGCAGGTTCGCCGCCACCTGCCCGACCAGTTGCTTGTCCGCGCCGCTGATGACAATATGAGTCATCTTGTCCACCCGCGCTTCGACCCCCTGGGGCAGCACGAACTCGATCGGATGGGAGTAACCCAGGTTCAGGATCAGGACGCGGCCCTTTTGCTCGGCGCGATACCCGATGCCTACGATGTCCAGCTCACGCACGAACCCCTTGGAAACTCCTTCGACCGCGTTGGCCGCCAAGGCGCGCGTGAGCCCGTGCAGCGCGGCGTAGCGATCATCGTCCCGCTCCACCACCAGATGGCCGTCCCTCTGCTCGACACGGATGCCCTGCGGGACGGGCACGGTAAGCCGTCCCTTGGGACCCTCGACGACAACCTCGCGGCCTATGCTGACCTTCACCCCCTGCGGTATGGGGATCGGTTTCTTGCCTATCCTCGACATGACCGTCTCACTCCGCGGATCGCGGTTACTCGACCACGCACAGCAGCTCGCCTCCCACGCCTTCGCGCCGGGCCTGACGGCCGGTCATGACGCCCTTGGGCGTGGAGAGGATCGAAATGCCCATCCCGCCCAACACGGGCTTAATCTCGTCCCGGCTGACGTAGATGCGACAGCCCGGGCGCGAGACCCGCTTGAGCTGCGTGATGACCGGGCGGTTGTTGTGGTATTTGAGGTAGATCTTGATGGTCTTGCGGGCGCCCTCCTCCGCTACCTTGTAGTTCAGAATGTAGCCTTCTTCCTTGAGCACCCGTGCGATTTCCGTCTTCAGACGCGAGGCGGGCACGTCGACCTTGGGTTGCCGAGCCCGCAACGCGTTGCGGATGCGCGTGAGCATGTCCGCAATCACATCCGTCGTCATGCGCCGCTCCTTCTACCAGCTCGCCTTGATGACGCCTGGAATTTCGCCCGCCAGCGCCAGTTGCCGGAAGCAGATGCGGCAGAGCTGGAACTTCCGCAGAAAACCGCGCGGGCGCCCGCAGCGCCAGCAGCGATTGCGGTGCCGCACGCGCAGCTTGGGAATCCCTTTCTTCTTAGCCTCCAACAGCTTCTTGTCCTTGGCGATCTTGGCTACCGTAGCCATCGGTGTTGTCGAACTCCTCCTGCCCGACTACTGCCGGAAGGGCATGCCGAGATGTTTCAGCAGGGCCAGCCCTTCCGCGTCGGTCCGGGCCGTGGTGGTGATGGTGATGTTCATGCCCTTGATCTTGTCCACCTTGTTGTAGTCAATCTCGGGAAACACGAGCTGGTCGCGCAGACCCAGCGTGTAATTCCCCCGTCCGTCGAAACTCTTCGTCGAGAGGCCGCGGAAATCGCGAACGCGCGGCAGGGCCACGTTGATGAGCCGGTCCAAGAACTCGTACATGCGATCGCCGCGTATGGTCACCATGCAGCCAATGGTCATGCCAGCACGCAGCTTGAAGGCCGCGATGGACTTGCGCGCCCGGGTGATGACGGGCCGCTGGCCGGCGATCAAGGCCAGTTCCTGTACCGCGCTGTCGAGCAGCTTGGGATTCTGGCTGGCCTCGCCCAGGCCCATGTTGATGGTGATTTTCTCCAGCCGCGGCACGGCCATCACGTTCTTGTAGCCGAACTCCTTCATCAGGGCCGGCACCACCGTGCTGCGGTAGTGTTCCTTCAGCCTGGCTGCCATCTCTCACGCCCTCTTGTCCAGCGGCGCGCCGCACTTGCGGCAGATGCGCGTGCGGCGGCTCTTGCCCCCGACGGTCTCCACCTTGTGTGCGATCCGCGTGGGACCGCAGCTCGAGCAGACGATCATCACGTTGGAGACGTGGATGGGGCTTTCCCGCTCGGCGATCCCGCCCTTGATCCCGCGCGCCGGGTTGCGCCGCAGATGGCGCTTGACCATCATGACGCCTTCCACCAGCACCCGCCCCCGCCAGCGGTCCACCTTCAGGACCCGGCCGCGCTTGCCCCGGTCCCGGCCGGCGATGACCTCGACCAGGTCGTCCTTGCGCAAATTGATGCGTAGCGGCTCTTCCAACTTCTTGCGCCGCGCCATCAGAGCACCTCCGGGGCCAGCGAGACGATCTTCATGAACCGTTTCTCGCGCAGCTCGCGCGCCACGGGTCCGAAGACGCGCGTGCCGATGGGTTCGCCTTCCTGGTTGATGAGTACGGCCGCGTTGGAATCGAAGCGGATATAAGTGCCGTCCTTGCGCCGCGTCTCCTTGCGCATGCGCACGATCACGCAGCGCACCACTTTGCCTTTCTTGATGGGCGAATCCGGAGTGGCCTCCTTGACGCTGGCGGTGACCACGTCGCCCAAGCCGGCCCGCAAGCCTTTGTCACCGCCTTCGGGAAGGATGCACTGGAGCTTGCGGGCCCCGCTGTTGTCGGCCACCTCCAGGATGGTTCGCATTCCGATCATGGCCTTCTCCTCAACTGAGTTCTTCGGTCGGCTCCACGGGCGCCTCCACCTCCGGCAAGGCGGCCCGGCGGATCACTTCCACCAGCCGCCACCGCTTCAGCCGGCTCAGCGGGCGCGACTCCACGATGCGCACCGTGTCGCCCACGCGCGCGGTCTCCTCCTCGTCATGGGCGTAGAACTTCTTGCGCCGCGCCACGACCTTCTTGTAGAGCGGGTGCGGCGCCCGGCGCTCGACCTCGACCACGATGGTCTTCCGCATCTTGGTCGAGACCACCACTCCGATCTTCTCCTGTTTGCGCCCCTGCGTCTTCTGCTCCGTCATCGCTCAGTTAGCGCCCTCCTTGGCCGCCGCCAACTCGCGCTCGCGCAGGATGGTCAACACCCGCGCGCGGTCCTTCTTGAGCGCACGGTACTTCTTGAGCGCTTCCGTCTGTCCCAGCGAGAGCTGGAACCGCAGCCGCAACAGCTCCTCGTTGATCTCCTGCAAGCGACTCTCGAGCTCCTTGCTCTCCAGCTCGCGAAACTTCGCCGCCTTCATGAACCCTGCTCCTCAGGCCACCGCTTCGCGGGCGATGAATTTGGTGGCGATGGGCAGCTTATGCGCGGCCAAGCGCATGGCCTCCTCGGCGCGATCCCGCGGCACGCCTTCCATTTCGAACAGGATCCGCCCCGGCCGGACGACCGCCACCCAGCCTTCGGGCGAGCCTTTGCCCTTGCCCATACGGCTCTCAGCCGGCTTCTTTGTGATCGGTTTGTCGGGAAAGATCCGAATCCAGAGCTTGCCGCCGCGCTTGATGAAACGCGTAATGGCGATGCGGGCGGCTTCGATCTGCCGATCGGTGATCCAGGCGCACTCCAAGGCCTTCAAACCGTAGTCACCGAAGGCCAGCGTATTGCCCCGCCAGGCCTTGCCTTTCATGCGCCCGCGGTGCTGCTTACGGTACTTGACCTTTTTGGGCATCAACGGCATGGCTCAACTCCCTTCCGTCGGATTCTCGGATTCCGCGGGCGGCGCAGTCTCCGCCTTACCCTCCTGCTTCCAGGCGGGCTGCGGGGGCGCCAGCGGCGGCGTCACCGGGGGTCGCACGGAGGCGGAGGCCTCCGGCGGGGGCGGCGGCGGCACGGCCGGAGCCGCCTCAGGGGCGGGCCGAGGCGGGCGCTCCCGGCGCTCGCGCGGCAGCCGGCGCGGCTCGGGTTCGAGCGACGTCTTCCGCGGGAACGGCTCCAGGATCTCGCCTTTGTAAATCCAGCACTTCACCCCGATGACGCCGTACGTAGTGAAGGCTTCCGAAAAACCGTAGTCGATATCGGCCCGCAGCGTGTGTAGCGGAAGCTGCCCTTGCAGGTACCACTCGCTGCGCGCGATCTCGGCCCCGTTCAGTCGGCCTGAGACCATCACTTTGATGCCCTTGCAGCCGAAACGCAAGGCCGAGTCCACGGCTTTGCGCATGGCGCGGCGGAAGGCCACGCGCTTTTCCAGTTGCAGCGCGATGGATTCGGCCACTAGTTGCGCGTCCAGCTCCGGCCGCGGCACCTCCTGGATGTCGATGAAAACCTCGCGTCCCGTCTGCTGCATCAGATCCTGCTTGAGCTTTTCGATCTCCGCGCCCTTGCGGCCGATGATGAGACCGGGGCGCGAAGCACGGATCGTGATGCGCAGCTTGTTGCCCGGCCGATCGATCTCCACCGAGCTCACGCCGGCAGGCTTGAAGCGCTCGCGCAGCAGGTCCTTCAGACGAAGATCTTCCTGAAGCAGCTTCGCGTAGTCGTGCTCGGCGTACCAGCGAGACCGCCAGGTCTTCGTGTAGCCGAGGCGAAATCCGTAGGGATGTGTTTTCTGGCCCATCTACTCTTCGGCCTCCGCCAGGGTGATCGCGATGTGCGCCATCCGCCGCTGGTAGCGGTGGGCGCGCCCCATGGGTGCGGGCCGGATGCGCTTCATCCGCGGACCCTCGTTCACGTAGGCTTCCTTGACGATCAGCTCGTCCACGTCCACCTCGCTGGCGCTTTGCTCGGCGTTGGCAATGGCCGAGCGCAAAACTTTCTCGACCACGGGCGCAATGCGCTTGTTTGTCGTGCGTAGGATGGTGAGAGCCTCTCCCGCCTTGCGCCCGCGGATCAAATCCACCACCAGGCGCGCCTTGCGCGGCGATACCCGAATGTATCTGGCTTCCGCTCTCGCTTCCATGAAGCTGCCTTCCCCCTTTACGCCGGCTTGGCGGTCTTCTCGCCCTTGGCCGCGTGCCCTTTGAAGGTCCGCGTAGGCGCGAACTCCCCGAGCTTGTGACCCACCATGTTCTCGGTGATGTAGACGGGGATGAACTTCTTGCCGTTGTGCACCGCGATGGTGTGCCCCACGAACTCGGGGATGATCGTCGAGCGCCGCGACCAGGTGCGGATGACCTTCTTCTCGTTGCGCTCGTTGAGCTGCCGGATCTTCTCCAGCAGGTGGTCATCCACGAACGGTCCCTTCTTGAGCGAGCGCCCCATTTACTTCCTCCGGCTCACGATGAACTTGTCCGTGCGCTTGTTGCGGCGCGTCTTGAAGCCGCGGGTGGGCTGGCCCCAAGGCGTGACGGGATGACGCCCGCCCGAGGTCTTGCCCTCGCCGCCGCCGTGCGGGTGATCCACGGGGTTCATGGAGACGCCGCGGTTGTGCGGCCGACGACCCAACCAGCGGCTGCGACCCGCCTTGCCCAGCGAGACGTTCTCGTGATCCAGGTTGCCCACCTGGCCGATGGTAGCCATGCAATCCAGATGGATCTTGCGAACCTCGCCCGAGGGCAGCTTCACCAGGGCGTAGTCGTCCTCTTTGGAAACCAGTTGCGCGGCCGCGCCGGCCGAGCGCGCCAGTTGACCGCCTTTGCCCGGCCGCAGCTCGATGTTGTGAATCACGGTACCCGGAGGGATGTTGCGCAGCGGCAACGCGTTGCCCACCAGGATGTCGGCGTCCGGGCCCGAGACCACGGTCTGGCCCACCTGCAGGCCCACCGGGTGCAGGATGTAGCGCTTCTCGCCGTCGGCATAATGCAGCAGAGCGATGCGAGCCGAGCGATTGGGATCGTACTCGATGGCCGCCACACGCGCCGGCACGCCGATTTTGTCGCGCTTGAAATCGATGATTCGGTAGCAGCGCTTGTGTCCTCCGCCGCGGAACCAGATCGTGATCTCACCCACGTTGTTGCGGCCGCCGGACTTCTTCAGCCCGACCGTGAGCGACTTCTCCGGCTTGTCCTTGGTGATCTCCTCGCGCGTCAGTACGGTCATGAACCGCCGCGAGGGAGTGTACGGTCGGTAGCCTTTGATGCCCATCTCAGACCTCCACGAACTCGGGCATCTTCTGCCCGGGCTTCAGCTTGACGTAGGCCTTCTTCCACTCCGGTCGGTAGCCGGCAAAGCGGCCGCGGCGGCGCAGCTTGCCTGGAACCACGCTGGTGCGCACGTCTTCGACCTGGACTTTGAAAATCTTCTCGACCGCGGCACGGATCTGGGTCTTGTTGGCCTCCACCGGCACTTCAAAGCACAGCGTCCGCTCGCTTTCCTTCTTGCTCATGGCCTTTTCGGTGATCAGCGGGCGGCGGAGAATGTCGTAGAGATTCATGGCTTCAGGCCCTCGGAAAGCTTTCGCGCCGCGGCCTCCGACAGCAGCACCTGCTCGTGCCCCAGCAGGTCATAGGTGGTGAGCTCGCGGCTGGTCAACAGGGTGACTCCCGGCAGATTGCGCGAGCCGAGAATCAGGTTCCGGTTGTTGTGGTCGTTGTCCACCAAAAGCACGGTCTTGCGCGCCTGGAGCCGCTCGAGCGCCGCCTTCACCGTGCGCGTCTTGTGATCGGGCAGATCGAAGGAACGGATGACCTTCAATTCCCCGTCGCGCAGCTTGGCGGAGAGGGCCGAGCGCAGGGCGCCGAGCAGCATCTTGCGCGGGAGCCGGTAACTGTAATCGCGCGGCACCGGTCCGTGCACCGTGCCGCCGTGGCGCCACAGGGGCGAGCGGATCGAGCCGACGCGCGCACGACCGGTGCCCTTCTGGCGCCAGAGCTTGCGCCCCGAGCCGTGCACCTCGCCGCGGGTCTTCGTCTTGGCGGTACCGCGGCGCCGGCAAGCCAGGTAGTGCCGCACCGCCTCGTAGAGCAGATGCTCGTTCACTTCCGCGGCAAACACCTCGTCGGCCAGCTCCAGCTCCCCTACCTTCTGGTTGTTTAAATCGAAGACGTCCACGATCGGCATGGCGCTACCTCTTGGCGCGGCGCACGATGACGTAGCCGCCGTTGGGACCCGGCACCGCACCTTTCACCACAAGCAGGTTGTCTTCCGGGTGAACTTCGATGACCTCCAGGTTGCGCACCGTCACACGCTGGTTCCCCATGTGACCGGCCATCCGCATGCCCGGCCAAACGCGCGACGGAAAGCTGGACGCCCCGATCGAGCCGGGCGCCCGATGGAACATGGAGCCGTGGGTCGCCGGGCCGCCGCGGAAGTGGTGACGCTTGACGAACCCCGCAAAACCCCGGCCCTTGCTGATTCCGGTCACATCCACGCGGTCAGAGGGCCGGAACTGGTCCACCAGGATACGGTCGCCCGGTTTAAAGTCCGGATCCCCGGGCCGCAACCGAATCTCGCGCAGGAAACGGATCCCGTCGACGCCGGCCTTGGCCAGGTGTCCCTTCATCGGTTTGTTGATGCGCGAGCTCTTCACGTACTCGAGCAGCCCGAGCTGAATGGCGTCGTAGCCGTCGCGCAGCGGGGTCTTGCGCTGCACGACTACGCAGGGCCCAGCCTTGAGCAGCGTCACGGGCACCACCTGCCCGTCCGGCCGGAAGACCTGGGTCATGCCAATCTTCTTGCCAAGGATTCCTGGGATCATCGCTTAGCCGGGAGGCAAGCCCGCAGCGCTGGCCGGCGCCTGTAACCGGCAGCGAGGCGCGCCTGCCGTCTCCACCCTCCTGTCATTTCTTTTCCCTGCCGAAAGCCTTGATCTCGACGTCCACGCCCGCGGGCAGATCGAGCCGCATCAACGCATCCACGGTCTCCTGCTTGGGCTCGAGAATGTCAATGAGCCGCTTGTGGGTGCGGATCTCGAACTGCTCGCGCGATTTCTTGTCCACGTGCGTCGAGCGATTCACCGTGAAGCGGCTGATCTCGGTCGGCAACGGAATGGGACCCGCCACTTGGGCGCCGGTCCGTTTCGCCGTCTCCACGATCTCGCTCGTGGACTGGTCCAAGATCCGGTGATCGTAAGCTTTCAGGCGGATGCGGATGCGCTCTTTCATCGCCTTGACTTCCAACCCTTACTCCAGGATCTCGGTCACCGTGCCGGCGCCGACCGTGCGGCCGCCCTCGCGGATGGCGAAGCGCAGGCCCTTCTCCATGGCCACCTGCGAGATCAGCTCCACCTCCAGGTTCACGTTGTCGCCCGGCATCACCATCTCC
>CALJAM010000011.1 GCA_938027685.1 uncultured Bryobacteraceae bacterium | reverse complement strand
GGCGAGAATTTCGCTGATTTCCGCCGCCGCGGCATCTACACGCGGGAGCAGCCCTTCGTGCCCCGCACCACGTTCGCGACCACCTCGGGGAAGTGCCAGATCTACGTCCCCGAATTCGCCAAGCACGGCTACGATCCCTTGCCTGGGTGGCGGCCGAAGCGCGAGCTGCCGAGCACTGAGTACCCTTACTATCTGATCACCTACATCCCTGCAGTACACCGGCGGAACACAACCCAGAACAACCGGTTCCTGCACGAGATCATGCCCACCAACCACGTCACGCTGCACCCCTCGCTCGCGGCGCGGCTCGGCATTCGTGAGGGCCAGCTCGTGCGGGTGCGGTCGCGTGTGGGCGCTATCGAGCTTCCCGCCCACCTTAGCGAGGCGCTGCGGCCGGATTGCGTGATGGTGGCGCATGGCTTTGGCCATCGTTCGCGGCTGCTCACGCTGGCGGGTGGCAAGGGAGCGCGCGACGGCGACCTCATTCCGTCCCAATCGGTCGAACAGATGATCGAGGCTGGCAACTTCGCGGGAGCGGCCTGCATAATGGACGCAGTGGTCACGCTAGAGCCGCTGAGCGGATGAGCGCATCGGAAGAGACCGCGCCCTGGTGGGCATTCATCGCGCGCGCCCTGTTGGGCGCGGGCGCGGAACTCCTACGTGAAACTGCGGCCGCGCTGCCCGCCGTGCCGGGCCTGCCCGACCCCGCAGACATCCGCGCGCTGCTGGGGGGCGAGCCGGTCGAGTTCGAGCGTGAGTATGTTTGGCTCTTCCTGCGTCCGGAGGGCGCACCCTGCCCTCCGTGGCAGTCGGCCTGGGAGGCGGAGCCGCAGTTGATGGGCTCCACCCACATGAGAGCGCTCGAGTGGTACCGGCAAGCGGGCGTCGAGCCGCAGGCGGCGAACGAGCCGGCTGATCACGCAGGGCTGCTGGCAGCCTTCTGGGCAGGTTGGCTGCTGGAGAACGCGGACGCCGCGGCCCGCCAGGCCTTCTTTCGAGAGCACCTGGCCTGGATGGATCGCCTGGCCGCCGCCATTATGGAACACGCCCGCCATCCTTTCTTCGCGACCCTGGGTCTGGTGCTTCGGACATTGGTGGCGGAAGCGGCTCGCGAAACGGCTCAACCCGCGTCCGCCTCCCGACCTTAGCTTTGTCGATCGAGGGCGGCCAGTTCCGTCAGATCGAGCTTGCCCGTGTAAATCGCCATTCCGAGTGCGACGTGAATGCCGAGTCGCAGCAGTTCGCGTACTTCTTCCATGGTCGTGATGCCGCCTGCGGCCGTCAGTTCCAGCGCGGTCGCCGCGCGGAGTCTGCGGAACCAATTCAGGTCCGTGCCGCTCAGCATCCCTTCCTTGTCCACATAGGTGCAGAGGAAGCCGGCGCAGTAGGGTTCCAGCCGCGCGAGCACCTGCTCCGCGCTGAGCGAGGTGGCCTGCTGCCAGCCGCGGATCACGATCCGGCCGCCCCGGGAATCCAGCGCCACGATCAGCCGCTCGCGGCCGATCGCACGGACCGCCGCTTCGAGAAATGCTTCGTTGATCCCGCTTGCCGTGAAAGCGGCCGTGCCTACGATGACCTTCCGGGCGCCGTGTTCCACGAGCCGCTGCGCGCGCTCTACGGTGCGGATGCCGCCGCCCGCGCGAATCGCTGCCTGCGCCGCCAGACGTGCGACGATGGCCTCATTCGAGCCTCGGCCCATCGCCGCGTCGAGGTCAATCACCTGGACTTCGCGAAAGGCCGCGAAGCGGCGCAACATCGCTTCCGGCGCATCGGCCTCCAGCGCCTTCTCACGGCCTTGGACGAGCTGGACGACCTTGCCGTCCATCAGGTCGATGCAGGGCAGGATCATGCTTGCCGAACCGGTACGCCGTGACCAGCCAGAAACGCCTTGAGTTCGCCCACCGTGTAGGTCCCGTAATGGAAGATGGATGCGGCGAGCGCGGCGTCGGCTTCGCCTTCGGTGAGGACCGCGAGAAAATGCTCTGGCCGACCAGCGCCGCCCGAAGCGATGATGGGGATGCTGGTGGCTCGGGCAATCGTGCGCGTGAGCTCGATATCGAAGCCTTGCTGCACGCCGTCGGTGTCCATCGAGGTCAGCAGGATCTCACCCGCGCCCAACTGCTCGCCGCGCACCGCCCAGTCCACGGCGTCCAGGCCTGCGTCCTCGCGGCCGCCGCGCACGTACACCGTCCATCGCCCGGGCGCGACGCGCTTGGCGTCGATGGCGAGCACGACCGCCTGCGAGCCGAACTCCTCGCTGAGCTCGCGAATCAGCTCGGGACGGCGCACGGCGGCCGTGTTCACGCTGACTTTGTCCGCTCCGGCCAACAGGATCTTGCGCGCGTCGGCCACCGAGCGTATTCCGCCTCCCACCGTCAGCGGGATGAAAACCTTGCGCGCCGTGCGCGCCACTAAGTCCACCATGGTCTCGCGTTCGTCGCTCGAGGCCGTAATGTCAAGAAAGACGAGCTCGTCGGCCCCCTGCTGGTTGTAGCGTTCCGCCAGCTCCACCGGATCGCCCGCGTCGCGCAGATGGAGGAAATTCACTCCCTTGACCACACGGCCGCCGGTTACGTCCAGGCAAGGAATGATGCGCTTGGCCAGCATGGCTCACAGCTCCACGAAATTTTTCATGACGCGCAGGCCTGCTTCGCCTGACTTTTCAGGATGGAACTGCACGCCGAAGATGTTTCCGGCCTCCAGCACCGCCGTATACTCTACCCCGTAGGTCGCCGAAGCCGCGGTGGCGGAACAGACAGGAACATAGTAGCTGTGCGCGAAGTAAAAGTAAGTTCCCTCCGGCAGGCCCGCCAGCAGGCGGCAGGGACGCAGCCGGCGCACGCGGTTCCATCCCATCTGGGGCACCCGGCTTCCCGCGGGGAAACGCTCCACACGGCCTTCGAGCACTTGCAAACCTACCACCTCCGGCGCCTCTTCGCTTCCGGCAAAAAGCGCCTGCAGCCCGAGGCAGATGCCAAGGTACGGCGTTCCGCGGCGGATGGCCTCTACGAGGACCCCGCGCGCCCCGGCCAGGTCCAGCGCACGCATGATCTGGCCGTAGTGGCCCACGCCGGGCAGGATGATCTTGGACGCTCGGGCCAGACCCGCCGCATCCCGGACGATCTCATATGAGGCCCTGATGGCTTCCAGCGTGTTGGCTACCGAACGCAGATTGCCGGCGCCGTAGTCGTAAATGGCGATCACAGCAGTCCCTTGGTCGAAGGCAATTGCCGACGGAGGCGCTTGTCGCGCGAGCAGGCGTAGGCCAGGGCGCGGGCTACGCACTTGAAGACGGCCTCCAGCTGATGGTGGCTGGAGCGGCCGTAGAGAATGCGCACGTGCAGGTTGGCGCGCGCGTGCGTGACGAACGCCTGAAAGAAATCCTCCACCAGCTCGGTTTGCAGGTCGCCCACCAGGCGCGCACGAACCGAGTCCCGATAGACCAAATAGGGGCGGCCGCCCAGATCCACTGCCGCCACCGCGAGAGTCTCGTCCATCGGCATCACGAAGTACCCCGCACGGTTGATTCCCCGCCGGTCGCCCAAAGCCTGATCGAAAAGCTGCCCAAGCACGATTCCCGTGTCCTCGACCGTGTGATGCTGATCTACATCGAGGTCGCCTTTGGCCTCCAAAGTCAGATCGAAGCCGCCGTGGCGCGCGAACAGCTCGAGCATGTGGTCGAGGAAGCGCACACCCGTCGAGACGCGGTAACGGCCGCCGCCCTCGATCTTCAAGGCCCCGCGGATCTGCGTTTCGCGGGTGATGCGCTCGACGCGAGCCGTCCTCACGCGAGTAACTCCTCCAGCTCGTTGACGCCGGCCAGCACGACTAGGGCCCCTTCGGCAGCAAGCAGCCGCTTGAGCTCCCCGCGGTCAGGGGCGGCAATGCCGATGAAGGGGACCGACGCCGCACGCGCCGCGCGGGCATCGTCCACCGAATCCCCCAGATACCAGATCGCCCGGCCGGGGAACCGCTGTGCGATCTTCAGCAGCCCATCGGGGGCGGGTTTCGTGCGTTCGACGTCCTCGTGCGCGATGACCGGATCGAACCACCCATCGGCCGCGAATCGCCGCAGGGTGTGTCGGGCTTCCTGCCGCAACCGGCCGGTGAAAATGGCCAGACGGCAGCGTGACGCCAGTCGCTCGAGCAGGCCGGGCCGCGGGATCCAACGTTCCTCGAGAATCAGGCCGTCACCCTCGCGCCCCCAGAAGATCCGTTGAAATTCCTCGACCACTTCTTCATAGGACGGCGTCGCTCCCGATTCGCGGATGAGAACGTAAGAGAGATCCCAATCGTTGTTCATGCCACCGCGGTTCTTCAGCTCCTGAATCTGCTCGTGCGAGGGCAACCGGCCCGTAAATCGCTCCACAGTCCGGCGGATGGTCTCCCGATAGGAACGACTCACGTCGACGAGCACCCCGTCCATGTCGAAAACAAGGACGTCCGGCGAAGGACCCGTCACCAGATCTTCTCCAGCTCGGCGATCAGCCGTCGCACCTGCTCGCGCGTGCCCACGGTGATGCGAACGCATCCAGGCAGCTCGTAGCTGCGGTCGCGCACCAGCACGCCGGCCTCCCGCAGGCGGTCGCGGAGCCAGACGGCGCGGTCCCCCGCCCGCACGAGGACGAAATTCGCCTGGCTCGGATAATAAGGAATTCCGAGCCGGTCGAGTTCGCTCGAGAGCAGCTCGCGCGCCGCCCGCACTTCCTCGACGTAGCCCCGGATGTATTCCTGGTCGCGAATCGCCGCCCGTGCCGCGAGCGCAGCCACCGCGTTCACACTGTAGGGCGATTGTCCCTTGCGTACCCAGGCTATGTTGGCGGCTTGCGAAATCAGGCAGCCCGCTCGCAGCGCGGCCAACCCGTACACCTTCGAGAACGTGCGACTGACGAAAAGATTGGGATGCTTGCCGACGAGCGGCAGCAAGGTGACGCCGCTGAACTCGTAATAGGCTTCGTCCACCAGCACAGCGGCGTGCGCGGCGCGATCGAGCACGCGCGCCAGCGCTTCCACGGACGCGCCGGTGCCGGTGGGGTTGTTGGGGTTGGCGATCAGCACGGCGCGCGTGCGGTCGGTGATGGCGGCCAGCAGCTGCTCGAGCGGAAAGGCCAGCGTGCCGGTCTCGTAGGGGATCTCGCGCACCTCGGCGCCGGCCAGTTCGGCGTAGAAGCGGTACATGGCATAGGAGGGCTTCAGCAGGCAGACTTCGTCGCCCGCGTCCACGTACGTATTGATGACGAGTTGGATGGCCTCATCGGTACCGTTGGTCAGCAGGAGCTGGTCCGGCGAGACGCCGAAAAATTCGGCCAGTTCCCGGCGCGCCTCCGCGTACTCCGGGTAGACGGCGAGGGCCTCCTCGTCCAGATGCTTGCGTAGGAATTCGAGGACGCGCGGCGAGCAGCCCACGGTGTTCTCGTTGAAGTCGAGGCGCAGCCGTCCCCGCCGTCCTGCGGTCGGCGGCGAGTAGGAGGCCATGCGCCGTACGGCCTCCCGCGGCTGGAGCGGTTCAGCCACGAATGCGCGCCTCCACAGATCGTGCGTGGGCTTCCAAGCCCTCGGCCCGGGCCAGCGTGGTGATGGCGGGCGCCAGGCGAGCCAAAGCCGGCGCGCTCAGTTCCTGCACCGAGATCACCTTCACGAAATCGGCTGCGGAAAGGCCGCCGCGCAGCCGAGCGGCGCCGCCGGTGGGCAGCACGTGGTTCGGGCCCGATGCGTAATCGCCCGCCGCCTCCGGGCTGTGCGGTCCGATGAAGACAGCGCCGGCGTGACGGACGCGATCCAGCAGCGAACCGTCGGGCAGGCAAAGATGCTCGGGGGCGTACTGGTTGGCCAGTTCCACGCCTTCTTCGAGCGATCCCACAAGCACGATGGCGCTGTTGTTCTCGATCGCGCGTCGCGCCACATCCGCCGTAGGCAGATCGCGGAGCTGATCCTCGAGCGCCTGCGCTACGGCCTGCGCAAGTTGTCGGGAGGTCGTGATCAGTATGGCCGCCGCATCGGCGTCGTGCTCGGCCTGCGCCAGCATGTCGGCAGCCAGCACGGCAGGTTCGCCGTCAGCGGCAAGGATCAGCGTCTCGGTTGGCCCCGCGATGAAATCAATGCCCACCTCCCCGGCCAGCAGCTTCTTGGCCGCGGCCACGTAGATGTTGCCAGGTCCCACGATTCGATCCACCTTCGGCACCGTCCGCGTGCCGTAGGCGAAAGCGGCGATCGCGTGCGCCCCTCCCATCTGGAAGACCTGGGTCACCTTCAGCATCCAGGCCGTGCCCAAGATCTCGGGCGCCGGCCTCGGGGAGGCTACGCAGATCGTGGGTACGCCGGCCACCTGCGCGGGGATCACCGTCATCATCAACGTCGAGGGCAGGGGGTAGCGCCCTGACGGCACGTAGGCCGCAACCGCCTCCAGCGGCCGCACGATCTGGCCCGCGCGCAGGCCGCGGCAGAGTTGCCGAAAGCCGGGTCGCGGCAGTTGCATCCGCGCGAAGGCGCGGATGTTCTTCATCGCCACCCGCACGGCGTCGCGAAAGGCGGAGGTCAGCCGGAGCGAAGCCGCCCGCAGTTCCTCTTCCGGCACGCGGACGGAGGGACGCTCCAGGCCGTCCAGACGCCGCGCGTATTCGAGAAGCGCTTTGTCGCCCCGACGCTTGACGGCTTCCAGGATCGGGCGGACCGTGCGCTCGGCCTGGGCCAGCCGCGTGGCACGGCGCCGCAACATCCGGCCCGCCTCGCGCGAATCAACAATCCGGATCATGGAATCAAAGGACGACTTTGTTCAGCGGATACTCGACGATGCCCTGGGCGCCGGCCTGCTTGAGCCGCGGGATGATGGTGCGGACCGTGGTCTCGTCCAGGACCGTATTGACCGCCAGCCACTCGGGATCGCTCAGATGCGAGATGGTCGGCTTCTTCAAGGCCGGCAGCACTTCGAGGACCGCATCGAGGTTGTCCTTGTGCACGTTCAACATCAAGCCGACCTTGCCCAGTGCGTTCAGCGCGCCCTCGAGCAGGGTCTTCAGGTCCAGGATCTTCTGGCGCTTCCAGGGATCCTGCCAGGCCTCGAGGTTCGCAATGAACTGAGTATTCGATTCCAGCACGGTGTCCACGATGCGCAGCTTGTTGGCGCGCAGCGAGGAGCCCGTCTCGGTCACTTCCACGATGGCGTCGGCCAGCTCGGGCGGCTTGGCTTCGGTGGCGCCCCAGCTGAATTCGACCTTTGCGTGCACCCCGTGCCCGGCCAAATAGCGGCGGGTCACGCCGACCAGTTCGGTGGCGATCGTCTTGCCCTCCAGATCCCGCACCGACTGAAAAGGCGAGGATTCGGGCACGGCCAGGACCCAGCGCACCTTGCCGAAGCTCTGTTTGGCATAAATCAGGTCGGCCACGACGTGGACCCGTGCCTCGCACTCCAAAATCCAATCCTTGCCGGTGAGCCCGACGTCCAGCACCCCGTCCTCGACGTACCGCGCCATCTCCTGGGCGCGAATCAGCATGCATTCGATCTCGGGATCGTCGATGGCCGGGAAGTAGGAACGCGCCGTTGTCGTGATGTTGAAGCCGGCGCGCCGAAACAATTCAATCGTCGCCTGCTCGAGGCTGCCTTTGGGGATGCCCAACCTCAGCCTGCTCATCGCTCCTTCCCGTACACCTGTGCCGGGTCGTAGCTCCGGGGCTCTGCCACTTGCCAGCGACCGTCCTCCAGTCGGCGGAAAAAACAGCTTTCGTAGCCCTCGTGGCAGACGCCGGGACCGAGGGCTTCCACCTTCAGCAGCACGGCGTCCTGGTCGCAATCGGTGTAGATCTCTCTGACCAGCAGGCGGTGGCCGGACGTTTCGCCCTTGAGCCAAAGCTTGCCGCGCGATCGGCTGTAAAAGGTGGCCTGGCCCGTCTCGACGGTTCGCCGGAATGCCTCAGAGTTCATGAAACCAACCATAAGGACGCGACCCGTGCGGTGGTCCTGCACGATGGCAGGGACCAGACCCCCGAGTTTTTCGAAATTCAAATCCATACCATCACCCGAGCCCTGTCGCCACTGCCCGTGATGCCCTGTCGGCGGGAGCGCCCGCGCAAGGGGGCGGGCTCCTGGGCCAAGCCAGAGTGCAGGCGCCGCGCGCGGCCCGCCCCTGCCGCCCCTGGCGGTCTCGGGCAGGACCCGGCAGCGCCGGAGCCGGACGTCGCGCGAAATAAAAAGTATAGCAGGCAGCGCGCTAAGGGCGTTAACTGCAAAAGGGTTGCGCGCCGCCCACCGCGTCCCCGGCTATAAGGTTTTCGCCCCCTCCGTCCGATCATAGGAGGGCGGAATGCGCGAGGGACAGTCAGGATTCATGCACGCTACCACCCGGCGGACGCTCGACGAGCTCAGCGAGCTGCTGGAGCGACAAGCCGGCCGCACGCGCGACCCCGTCGAGCGCCTCCGCCTGTTGCGACGCGGACTTAGACAGGCCCAGGCTCGCGGCGCTCCCCGCCGAGCTCGCACGCGGACCCTCCTAGCAAGCATGGCGCTCCTCCTGCTGGTCTCCGCCCCGACCGGGTCCAGCTCGCGGCTGCCTTCGCCCTTGAGCCGGCCGTCGCCGTCGGCGCCCGCATCCGGCGCCCTGCCGCGGCTCTGGCTGGTCGAGAAGACCGCTGAGCACGAGCTTTACAGCAACGGACTGCGCGTCGAAAGGCTGCTCGCGACCCGCGCCGGCCCGCGGCGGCCTCGCCGTTTGGCGCTGCACGGCGCACCGGCCGGACCACCCCCGGATCCTGCGGGGATCGTCTTTCATGCTTCCGAGAGCGACCCGGCGCCCCTGGAACCGGAATGGAACCATGTCCTCAGGCGGCAGGGCGCCTCGCTACTGCAATGGGTCCGCGAGCATGCACTGTATCACTACGTGGTGGACCGCTTTGGCCGGGTGCACCGTATCCTCGAGGACGACCAGCGGGCCAATCACGCCGGCCATTCCCTTTGGGCGGACGCAAACTGGATCTACCTGGAGCTGAACGAGAGCTTCTTGGGCGTGTGCTTCGAGGCCAGCACGACGGATCCCGCACGCAGCGGCCTCAGCGCCGCCCAGCTTCGCTCTGGACGATTGCTGGTAGAGATGTTGCGGGCGGTTCACCGGCTGCCTGCAGGCAACTGCGTCACACACGCCCAAGTCTCCGTGAATCCGCGGAACGGGCGGATCGGGTATCACACAGATTGGGCCGCGGGGTTCCCCTTCGCTGATCTCGGATTGCCGGACAACTACGCTCAGTTGCTGCCGGCCCTACGGTTTTTCGGCTTCGAGGCCGATTCAGGATTTCTGGCGCGCGCAGGAGAGCCGTTGCGGGCGGCTGTGGAGGCGACACTCCAGGAGCTGGCGGAGCAGGCCCGCGGCGGCGGGCTGCCGCTCGAGCAACTGCGCCGCGGGCTTCAGGACCGCTATCGCGCGGCGGCGCGCGCCTTCGATGACCTTCAGGAGTAAATGTCGATGACTGAAGACGGGCGTACGAGATTGGGCCTCGACGTGGGCACCAGCCGCATCGTGCTGGCGCGCCGGAGCGGCGATGATTACCAGTTCGATTCGCAACTGAATGCATTCCTCAGCCTTCCCTGGTCGAAGTTGACCTCCCTCGTCCTCGAGAAGGAACGCATTCCCCATGCCCGTAGCGACGGCCAGATTCTGGTTTTCGGCGATGCCAGTGAGCGCTTCGCTGACCTGCTCCACGCGGAGACGCGGCGGCCGATGTTGGAGGGCGCGCTGAACCCGGAGGAACCCGACGGCCTCAACGTTGTGCGGGCGATCGTGGAGCTGCTGGGAGGCCCGAACGCCAAGGCGGGCTCCAAGCTCTGCTACAGCGTCCCAGCGCCTCCCCCGGGCGCCCCCGAAACATTCAAGTTCCATCAGGCAGCCTTGGCGCAGATGCTGACCGAACTTGGTTACGAGGTACGCAGCCTCGAGGAAGGCCTTGCAGTGATCTTCGCCGAGCTGGCGGATTCCAATTACACGGGCATCGGGGTCAGCCTTGGCGCGGGACTCACCAACGCGTGTCTGGCCTATCTCTCGGTTCCCGTGGTCAGCTTCAGCCTGCCGAAGGGCGGCGATCACATCGACTCGAGAGCGGCCGCGGCGGCAGGAGAGGTGGCGACGCGCGTGCGCGTCCTCAAGGAGCAATACTTCTCGCTGAACGGGCATGCGGCGGAGAGCTTGCCCGCCAAGCTGCGCCAAGCATTGCGCGTCTACTACGACGATTTGATCCGCAGCGTCATCCAGGCCATGGGCGAGGCCTTCGAGCAACAACGGGCGCTGCCCCGGCTGAACCGTCCGCTGCCCTTGGTGCTCGCAGGCGGAACCGCGCTGGCCCCTGGCTTCCGCGAGCACTTCGAGCGCGCCTTGCGCGAAAGCGACTTTCCGCTTCGGGTCTCCGAAGTACGCCTGGCCGCGGATCCGCTGCATGCGACGGCCAAGGGGGCGTTGGTGGCCGCACTGGCTGATATGTAGCCGGCGGGCGTTGGTGCCAGCTCGGGCGCGACGGTCGACAGCGCACCAGGCAGCAGTGAACACGCACGCCCCACTCCTGCGGGCCGAGGCCGGCAGGCGCGATGGGCGCCAGCGCCGAAGATTGCCTCCGAGGGCTCGCCGACAAGCAGGCGGCGCAAAGACGCCGGACGCCCGTGCGCGAACGTCGAACGCCGCCTAGAGTGCACGCCCGCGGGGCTTGCTCCCACGACGCGGTGGATAGGGTGTGACACCTACGTGCGGCCTGGCCGGCGTTGTCCTCGTCAAGGGACTCCTCCGCGGCGGAGCATCACAGGACTGCCGCAAGGGCTCGGCGCCAAGCCTTGGGCGGCGCCTCACGGTTCGAGACTTAGGGTGAGCAGCTTCCCTGCCTAAACAAGGCCGCGCGCTGTGCTCTCGTCGATTCCCCGCCAAGCGCGACCCCTGCGTCCGGGCAGCGCGGGGGCCGCGCGCACTCCACGGGCCGCTCCCCTCCTCACCCCTGGCTGCGCCACCTGAGCCCCAGATCAAGTCGCGTCTTGGCGAACTCGATGCTGCGTTCCAGATCGTATTGTTGTTGCCGACGCAGCGCTGCACGGAACTCCTCCGGCTGCGGCCCCGTACCGGCGATCATCATGCTTCCCTGGAAGGGATGGCCCTTGCGCACCAACCGAAGAAAACGCGTAAAGTCCGCCGCCCTCATGTCCGGGAAAAACTTCCAGAACCCCTCCTCCCAATAGGGCAGGATTTGCGGCGGGCGGCCCGTGATGATCTCCAGATGCACGGGCGCTTGGGGGCAGAAGCGCCGGTGCAGGTCCATCAAAGCAGGCAGATCGAGGCATCCGTCCCCCAGCGCAACCCACTGGAAGGCTGCGCCGCGCGGGTGTTCCCAGACGACCGAATCGCGTACGTGGCTGGTCAACGCGAGGGGCCCCAGCACCTCGTAAGTCTGGGCCGGGTCTTCCATCACGTGAAGGGGATTGCCGGTATCCAGGCAGACGCCGACCCAGTCCCGGCCGGCTTCTTCGACGAGCTGCCTCAACTCGCGGGCCAGCATTTCGCCATGATTCTCCACCGCGACCTTGACGCCGAGATCGAGGGCCCGTGATCGAACCGCACGTAGGACCTTCAACGCCGACTCGATCAGCACTCCGATCGGACGACCGCTGCGCCGATCGTCGGGGCTGCCCACGAAGCATCGCATTACCGGCGCGCCCAGTTCCCGGGCCAGGCGCAGGCATCGCTGGAGGTACTCGGCCGGATCCCCGGTAGCGGGGTTGAACGACTTGGACTCGGGGCAAATGCAGCCGGCCGCTGCATCCAGGTAGAGGCCGAGCCGCTGGGCCTCGTCTCTTAAGCTCCGCAGATAAGCGGGGTCTTGGCTCTCCAGCTCCCCGGGAATTGCGATCTGCAACGCGTCCAGCTTCAGGGAAGCTGTGTATTCCAGCAGCCGCGGCGCCTTCCAGCGCAGATCGCGAATCGAGTAACTGTCAAGACCCAGCCGCAAAGTACCGTCACCCGCTAAGCGCGTTGCCAGTCCCATCGCGCTCACAAGGAATTCGCGTCGGCTGGTCACGAACATAAGAGGCCCTCCGTCAGAACCGAATTTTCCACGTCGCAAGATGAGATGAACCCGCCGATGGGCATCGCTGCGGCTCCCCGGTCACGCCGGAATTTCCCCGTACGTTAGATCGTACCACCGCTCCGGACGGAGGTCCCTCGACGGCCCTTCGAATCATCGGGCGTCGGCTTCGCGGATCGAGCATCGCTGGCTGGAGGCGTCAGGTGCCTGCCTCGAGCCTGTTCGGTAAGCCTGAGCTGCGAAGCTTGGCTGCGTGGCCTGGAAGCCATTTGCGGACGTCAACCGGCCCACGGGCCGCTCGGCCCGAATCCCCCGCGCTCCACCGGGGCGTTTGCCTTCGAGCCAGGCCGCCGATACCGGAACGCTTTCGAACCGACGATCGTTGTGTTGACAGGATTTTGGGACCGGCGGGGCGAGGCAACGGGACTCAGGGCGCGTAGAAGCCGCCGTTGATCTCGATGGTCTGGCCGTGGATGTAACGGGCGGCGTCCGAGCAGAGAAAGACGATCACGTCGGCCATCTCCTCGTTGGTGCCGAGCCGCCCCGCCGGCGTTTGAGCAATCACGGCGTCCAGCATCTGGCGGGTAGAAAACCGCTGGTGGAAGTAATTATCCACGGTGCCCGGACTGATGGCGTTGACGCGAATCCCGTGGGGAGCGAGTTCGCGCGCCAAGCCTTTGGTCATGGCCGTCACCGCGGCCTTCGCTGCCGCATAAACGGTCGCTCCCAGTCCGCCTCCCGTGCGCCCGGCGATCGAACTGACGTTGACGATGACCCCGGCGCCCTTGCGGATCATGCCAGGCACGACCGCTTGCGTGATCATCCATGCGCTGCGGAAATTCAGCGTCATGACCTGATCGAAAAGTTCGTCGTCGAACTCCAGCAGTCGCGCCCGGCGCACCAGCGAACCTGCGTTGTTGACCAGGATGTCGACTTCCGGAGCCAGTTCGGGTAGCGCACGGATGAGGCTCCGGATGCCTTCCAGGCTGCCGAGGTCGGCCTGGACGGCCTCGCCCTCGGCGCCGGCCTCACGAATAGCGGCCAGCGTCTGCTCCGCACCTTCGCGGTAACTGTTGTAGTGCAGCACGACCCGCCGAACGCCTCGGCGGGCGAGTGCGAGAGCCGTGGCGGCGCCGATGCCGCGCGAAGCACCTGTGACCAATGCGACTTTCCCCTCGAATTCGTTTGGCACGTTTACTCCTCCGGGCTTCATCGCAGGTCGAGACCCCCGTGAAACAGTGCGAGGTAGGACAGCCAGGCGATCAGAGCAGAGGCCGGGATCGTCAGGATCCAGGCCCAGACGATGCGGGTGGCCACGGCCCAGCGAACGGCTTTCAACCGCTGGATCGACCCGACGCCGGCAATGGCGCCTGTGATCACGTGGGTGGTGGAGACGCCCACATGAAGGGCTGTGGAAAGCAGAATGGAGCTCGCAGCCGCCGTCTCGGCAGCGAATCCGCCCCGCGGACGCAGGCGGGTGATGCGCGTACCCATGGTGTGAACGATGCGCCAGCCGCCGAACAGGGTGCCCAACGCGATGGCGGCGTGGGCCGCCAAAATCACCCACACCGGCACGTGGAAAGTGGGAAGATAGCCCGCGGTAACAAGGACTCCGGTGATGATGCCCATCGTTTTCTGCGCGTCGTTGGTGCCGTGCGAATAACTGTAGGCTGCCGCGGAGAGCAACTGAAGGCGACGGAAGTATACGTCCATTTTCTTCGGGCTGCTGTGGCGGAACAACCAGTAGATGGCGATCATGTAAATGTGCGCGAGCATCACCCCGATGAGGGGCGCCGCCACCATGAAGATCAGCGTCTTGGCCCAACCGCTCCAAATCAGCGCGTCGGTGGCGTTTGAGAGCCCCTTGAGCAGTGCAACGCGGGCCATGGCGGCCCCTGCGTACCCGCCGAACAGGGCGTGAGACGAACTGGTGGGCAAGCCGAACCACCAGGTGATGATGTTCCAGACGATGGCCCCGATCAGGCCGCTCAGGATCACGTAAGGGGTCACCACGCCGAGGTCCACCATGCCGGCGCCGACCGTCTTTGCCACGCCCGTGCCGAAACTGAATGCGGAGACAAAATTGAAAAAGGCGGCCCACACTACCGCCTGCAAGGGGGTGAGGACGCGCGTGGCCACGATGGTGGCGATGGAGTTGGCCGCATCGTGGAAGCCGTTGATAAAGTCAAAAATCAGTGCGACGGCGATGATTATTATGACGAGGGCTAGCAACGACATGGGACGACGAAGCCTCGCCTGCCGTGCTCAGGAGTTTTTGACCACCACGTTCTGCAGCACGTCGGCCACGTCTTCGCAGCGGTCGGTGGTGTCTTCGAGGAACTCGTAGACTTCTTTGAGCTTGATCAGCGCGATGGGATTCTTCTCCTGGTCGAACAACTCCCCGATCGCCCGTCGCAAGACCTCGTCGGCGTAATCCTCCAGCCGGTTGACTTCGATGCAGTGCTCCAAAAAGGCCGCGTTCCTGTTCAAGGCTTCGAAGGCCTTCACCAGCGCCTGCGCACAGTGGTGCACGATTTCGCACAACTCGACGACGGTCTCCGGGATCGGCTCCAGCCGATAGGCACACATACGGTAGGCGGAGTCCTCGATATCGTCCAGCACGTCGTCCAGCCGGGATGAGAGAGCATGGATGTCTTCCGGGTCCAAAGGTGTGATGAAGGTCTGATTGAGGCGGGTGAAAATGTCGTGGGCGATCTCGTCGCCCTCGCGCTCGAGCTGCTTGATGCGCACGGCGTTGCGGGCAAGCTGGGAATTACCGTTGCGCGCGCCTTCCAACAATAGTTGGGAGGCTTCCTGGATCACGCGTACCTGGTTGAGGAAGAGCTCAAAAAACTTCTCATGGCGCGGCAGCAGTCTCATAGGACCTCGACAAGCCTCCAACGGGAATGGTCCCGGCCGGCAGGTGAAGCGGTCGCCACCACTCGGCCGGAAGGTGAGTCGCAACAGCCCATATTCAGTTTCCCGCCCGCGAAGCCAGGACGGGCAACTCCGCCGTATGCGGTGCTTCGGTCTCCTTAGGTTCGCCCTCGAGGAATCGCGGATCGAGCAAGCGCGCCGTATCCAGGTGTCCCATCGCCGAGACCAGTTTGCGCTTCAGGTGAGGGTACCGCCTCTCGAGCTCCGCCAGTAACTGGCGGATCTGCTGTCGGACTCCCCCCGTACGCAATGAGCACGCGCAGGGCGTCACCGGCGCGCCGATGCGTTCGACGAACAGTTGTGTCATGTGTTCGCTCACGAAGATCAGCGGCCGGATCAGGCGGAATTCGCGGCGGCTCGACCAGGTGACCGGGGGCAGCGCGGCGATCCGCCCGTTGAAAAGCGCATTGCGCAACAAGGCCTCGCAGAGATCGTCCGCCGTGTGACCGAGGGCGATCACGTTGGCCTGCAAACTACGGGCAGCTTCATACACCGCGCGGCGGCGGTACCGGCTGCAGAGGTCGCAGCCGTGGCCGGGCTGGAGCTCCATCAGTTTCAGAGAGGGCCGGTCTTCTAGACAGAGCCAGCGGACACCCCGCTCCTGGAGCCAGTGCGAAAGCGCGTCGAGCGATCGCAGGAACTTGCCCTGTTCGATCGTGAAAGCGGAAACGGAAAACTGCACCGGCGCCCGCCTTTGCAGGCGCAATAGCGCCTCGAGCAGCGTGAGGGAATCTTTTCCTCCTGAGAGAGCCACGGCCACGCGGTCGCCCTCCCGGATCATCCGGTAGCGGCCGATGGCCTCGCCTACCCTACGCAGTAACGCGCGCTCAAGATTCACATCCCATTATAAGTTAGGATGGCGAGGAGCATGGCCGGAGCAGTCCAGGCTGGAGTCTCGCCCGCCCGCCTGACGGCCTTCCGCATCCTTCTTCTGGTGGAGCGCGGCGGCTACGCGGTGGATCTGCTGGCTTCGCGCACCGCGTCGCTGGAGGCGCGCGATGCGGCCCTCGCCGAAGAGTTGGTGCTGGGCTGTCTTCGCTGGCAGAGCCAATTGGATTGGTGGATCGCCCGGCTGAGCGGAAGGGACCCCGCGCGGCTCGATCCGGAGGTACGCGTCGCGCTCCGCCTGGGTATCTACCAACTCCGCCATCTCGATCGCATCCCGGCCCACGCCGCCGTGCACGAGAGCGTGGAGCTGGTGAAGCGCTCGGGTCACCGCTTCGCTGCCGGCTTCGTGAACGCGCTGCTGCGCAGGGTCGGGCGGGAACCGGCGGAGTATCCCGACGAAGCCGTCGCTTTATCGCATCCGGCGTGGCTGCTGGAGCGGTGGCAGAGCAATTACGGCCGCGAAACGGCGCTCGCGATCGCCCGCGCCAATCTGCGCCGGCCCGAGACGTACGTGCGGATCCCCCCAGGCACGGCCATCCCCGAGGGTGTGCTCGTGGAACCAACGGACGTGCCCGGCTGCTACCGCCTGCTCGAGGGACGCGCCAAGAATCTCCGTATTCAAGACATCGGGTCGCAGGCGATCGTGGGTTTGTTGGAGTTGGAGCCCGGTCGGACGCTGTTGGACCTATGCGCCGCCCCCGGTAACAAGACCGCTCAGGCGCTCGAATCCGGCTGCCGAGTGATCGCCTGCGATTTCCGGCTCAGCCGCTTGCGGCGCATGAAGGACCTGCCGTGCGATCTCGTCGTTGCGGACGCTTCCCAGCCGCTGCCGTTCCGCCGACGCTTCGATCGCATTCTGCTGGATGCCCCCTGCTCGGGGACGGGAACCCTGGCGCGTAACCCCGAGATCAAGTGGCGTCTCACTCCGCAAAAGCTGCATGAGTTGCATGAGCTTCAGGTCAAACTTCTCAGGAATGCGCTCCAGCGCCTGGCGCCGGGCGGACTGTTGCTTTACGTCACCTGCTCGCTGGAACCGGAGGAAAATCAACAGGTGCTCGAAGAGGTCCTGGGCAACCTGCCGGAACGAATCGTACAACGCCTGCCGGGGCGCGATCCGGGGGACGGCTTCTTCGCCGCTGTGATACGATCAAGTTAGCTCGAGATGGTTCAGATCGTCCCCTCGATTCTTTCGGCGGATTTCGCTCGTCTGGCCGAGGAAATCCAGCGCGTCGAGCAGGCGGGCGCGACGATGCTGCACCTCGACATCATGGATGGCCATTTCGTCCCCAACATGACCATCGGTCCGCCCGTGGTCGAGTGCATCCGCAAGGTAACGCGGATGACGCTGGACGTCCACCTGATGATCAGCGATCCGGACCGTTACATTTCGGTCTTCATCGACGCGGGCGCCGACCAGATCTCGGTCCATCAAGAAGCCTGCCTGCACCTTGACCGCACGCTGCGCTTTATCCGCAACCGCGGACTGCCGGCCGGGGTGGTTTTGAACCCCGCAACCCCGGTGGCCATGCTGGACGACGTACTGGAGTTGGCGGACTACGTGCTCGTGATGAGCGTCAACCCCGGCTTCGGGGGACAGCAGTTTATCCCGAACGCGCTGCGCAAGATCCGGGCTTTGGACGAGCGGCGACGTCGTCTAGGCCTAGCTTTCAGGATCCAGATCGACGGAGGCGTCAACGAGGACAACCTGGCCGACATCGTCCGCGCCGGCTGCGACTGGATTGTCATGGGCGCCAGCATCTTCGGCTCCCCGGATCCGGCCCGCACGGTGGCGCGCATGCGCGAAATCGCACGCGACGCCGCTTCCGTGCGGGTCTGACGGGTGTTGCGAGGGAGGTCATGAGACGAACCTGCGTTGCTTGGTTGACGGTGCTTGCGGTGATCGGCGGGCTGCTGGTTTCCGGCTGCCGCCGGCGGCGTTACGAAAACCCCATCACCAAGGACACCCAGCAGCCCGACAAGGTGCTCTTCGACAAGGCCATCGCCGATATCGAACGCGGTCGTTACGAGATCGCGCGCCTAACCTTGCAGACCCTCATCAACACCTACGAGACCAGCGAGTTCTTGGCCAAGGCCAAGCTGGCCATCGCCGACAGTTGGTATCGCGAAGGTGGGTCGAACGGGCTGGCCCAGGCCGAGGCCGAGTACAAAGATTTCATACTCTTTTACCCCACGCTGGAAGAGGCTCCCGAGGCGCAGATGAAGATCTGCATGATCCATTACAAGCAGATGGAGAAGCCCGACCGCGATCAGACCCACGCGCTGCGCGCCGAAGAGGAATGTCGTCAGGTGCTGGTGCAATTCCCCAACAGCCGCTTCGCGCCTCAGGCCGAGCAGCTCTTGCGCAACATCCAGGAGGTCCTCGCCGAACGGGAATTTCGCGTGGGCAGCTTCTATCACACCAAGGGGAGCCACGCTGCGGCAGCCAACCGGCTGCAAGGATTGGTGGACCACTACCCGCTCTACAGCAAGGCGGACCAAGCCCTCTGGCAGCTCGCGGATTCTTACGAAAAGATGGGGCCGCGCTTCCGCTCCAAATACATCGAGGCTTACATCCGCCTCGTCCGTGATTATCCGCTCAGCCCGCTGGTCGAGGCAGCCAAAAAGCGCTTGACCGCGCTCGAGCAGGAAATACCTGAGCCCGACCCGGTCGCGCTGGCTCGCATGAAATACGAACTCGAGCATATGGAAAAACCCGGCTTGCTCAGCCACTTCTGGGGGATCTTCCGCAAGAGCCCCGACGTGCGGATGGCGGCGAAGTCGGGCGCGCCGACCATGGAGCCCTATCGTCCTCCGCTGCCGGCTACCGTGCCTGCGAGCGCGGCCGCTTCAACGGGCGTAACCGCGGAGGTGACAGTGGCGCCGGTGACCGACACGACCGCGCTGGACACCAAGCCTGATGCGCGCCGACAGCCGCCGGCCGAAAGCAAGCCCGCGCCGCAGCCGAAACCATGAGTCGTGTCCTGCTGGCCGATGACAGCCCCCACGCCCAGCGTATGGGCGAGCGCATCCTGATCGAGGAGGGTTACGAGGTCGTCACGGTGACCGATGGCGAAACGGCGGTGATCCGGCTGGCGGACGCGGATCCTGACCTGGTGCTTGCGGACGTCTTCCTTCCCGTCAGGTCCGGCTACGAGCTCTGCGAGCATGTGAAGAAACATCCGCGGCATCGCCACGCCCGCGTCGTCCTATTGGCCGGTCCGCTGGACCCGGTGGATGAAGACGAACTGCGACGCGTCGGCGCCGACGGTCTGTTGCGTAAGCCGCTGGAAGCCTCGGTAGTTCTGGAAACCGTACGCCCGCTGATCGAGGCGGCTCGCGGCGAGCGGGCAGAGCGACCTCCCGCCGAAGCGGAGCCGCCCGCTGTGCACCCCGCGGTTGAGCCTATCGCCGCGCGACCGCCGGCGCCCGATCCCGAGCGGGTGCGCGCAGCGGTCACGCTGGCTCTGGACGCAGCCTTGCCGGGCTTGGTCGAGCAGATCACCCGTGAGATCTCCTCGGCGATTGCTCCCGCGCTCGACGCTGCCCTGCCCGAGATGATCGAGGAGCTCACCCAAAAGGTTCTCGCCGCGCTGAAGGAATAACAGGCAGCGCTACCGCTCCGCCCACGGGGGCGCCCGGCATCCCCTTGGAAGACGCGGCGCGCTTCCCCCTTAACGTCCTGCTTCCTCCGGGCGTCGGGACTGGGACTCGCAAACACCGTTGCGTTGTCGCCGAGTCGGTGGTGGTATTTTGCTGGTATCGCCTGATCCAAGTCAAGGGGGGCAATATGGCGAGGGAAATGCGCCGCAAGGCATTCGTGCTGTGCGCTTTGCTTACCTTGGTCTTTACCGCGAGCGCGCAGGATTACCGCGCGCGGGTGCAGGGTCGGGTGAGCGACGCCACGCAGGCCGTCGTGGTCGGCGCCAAGGTGACGCTTCTCAATGTAAGTCAGGGCGTCGAAACCGTTCGCACGACCGGCCCTACGGGTACCTACGTTTTCGACTTTGTCGATCCGGGAACTTACACCCTGACCGTCGAGGCGCCCGGTTTTCGCAAGTTCATCCAAAAGAACATCCTGGTGCAAACCCGCGGCGACATCACGCTCGATGTGGAATTGCAGGTCGGCATGGCAAGCCAGACGGTGGAGCTTACCGAAGCCCCGGCCGCGCTCCAGTTCAACACGGCCAACCGCGAACTCACCATAGACAACAAGATGGTGCGTGAACTCCCGTTGATCACGCGCAATCCCTTCAAATTGGCGGCGCTGGACCCGGCGGTCGTGAATACCTCCGGGGGAGAACAGGCGCCCTACCATCATTGGGCCGCCCAAGACTTGGAGACCGGGGGCGGCACCAACCGCCGCAACGACATCCTGATCGACGGCACGCCCGTGGAGACCGGTCCCAAAACCGCTTACACGCCGAACATGGACGCGGTGGCCGAGTTCACCATCCAGCAGAACAGCGTGGATGCCGAATTCGGCCACAGTGCCGGAGGCATTATCACGATGGCGATGAAGTCCGGCACAAACGAGTACCGCGGCACCCTGATGTATTTGGGCCGCACGCCTCGCCTGAATGCCGTCGCCGACCGCACCGTCATCCCGCGTAGCCGCAACCGCATCCGGCACAACGTATTCGGCGGCACTTTGGGTCACCCCATCGTCAAGAACCGCCTGTTCAATTTCTTTTCGTTCGAGGACTGGAAGACCGTCCAGCCCTGGAACTCCACCCGCACGATGCCTACCGACCTCGAGCGCAACGGTGATTTCTCGCGCACGCTTACCGCTCGCGGGACTCTGCGCCCGATTTACGACCCGTGGACTACGAAATTCGACCCTGCCCGTAACGTGGCCACCCGGCAGCCCTTCCCCGGCAACATCATCCCCAAGGCCCGCATGGATCCGCTGTCGGTCAAGGTCATGGAGCAGGTCTGGCGCCCCAACAATCCCGGCGCCGACCCGAGCGGCCGGAACAACTTCCAGGTCGAATCGAACCGCTTTTACGACTACTGGAACCTTTCAGACCGCGCGGATTGGCATGTCAACGACCGCTCGAAGGTCTTCGGCCGTTACAGTCAGTTCCACACCGTGGTTTCCGAGGATAATCTCTCCGGAAACAACTCTCAGTGGTGGCCTTATGATGCCGGCAGCATCCGTCACGGGCTGAATGTGGCGGGCGACGCGGTGTATACGCGTTCGGCCACCACGGTGCTTAACCTGCGCGGAGCCTATAACTCAATCATCGATCAATACGACGGCGGACCCTTCGTTACTAACGTCGAAGGGCTGGCGAAGCTGTGGCCGAACAAGTGGTTCGAACCTTACATGAAGGAGGTGCCGCAGATCCTGCCGCCGCGCTTCGACATCGACCAGGGCGGTCAGTTCGCTCGCGGGAATTACTGGTTTCAGAGACCCAGGAGCTACAGCGTCCACAGCCGGCTGTCGCACTACCTGGGCTCGCATTACATCAAGGAAGGTCTCGAAATGCGCGGGCACGGCGGCCGTTCGGCGCGGCCCGACCCCATGCGCTTCTGTTTCTACTGTTCGCTGACCGCGGACACCTTTATCGCGCCCAACACCGCCAACGTCGGAGACGGCTGGGCCACCTTCCTGCTCGGCGCTCTGGACGGCAGCTCCTACGCACGGTACATCCCCATGCAGAAGGCCCGCTTCCGCTATTGGGGCGCCTTCATTCAGGACGATTTCAAGTGGACGCGCCGCGTAACCTTGAACCTCGGCCTGCGTTGGGAATACGAGACGGCGCCGTGGGATCCCGAGGATCGCGTGTCCCGCTAACTCGACCTCGACGACCCTATCCCTGAAATGGTCGCCAATCCTCCCAGAATACCTGCTGACGTGGCCGCTCTGATGAAGGTGCCGTACCGGTTCACCGGCGCTTAGCACTTCGCCGAAAAGCACGACCGACAGATGTGGAACAGCCCGAAAGCCGTCTTCCTGCCGCGGCTCGGGATCGCCGTGCGAGCCAACGACAAGACTGCACTGCGCGCCGGTTGGGCCCGCTTCGTCATTCCCGCGATCTTCATGCCTCTGGGCGGGGTAGGCGACTCCTTGCTCGGCAGTCTCTATATGCCGGGCTTCAATGCCGACACTTACACGACGCCCGCGCTGGAAGGCATCCCCACTGCCCGCTTCGTCGATCCCTTTCCGCCTACCAATCCTTTGATCATGCCCGTCGGCAAGAGTCTCGGGCGTTACACCGGCATTGGAGGCGATACGCGTTGGAGCTATCAGGATGTGAAGGCAGCCACGAACGACAGGATGAATTTCTCGATCCAGAGGGACGTGGCTGATCAGATTGTCGTGGATGCCACTTACTTCGTCAATCTGGGACACAACCTCGCTTACGACAAAAGACCGAACCTGATGGATCCAACTCTCAGTTATACCTATAAGGCGGAGCTGAGCCGGCGCATCCCGAACCCGTTCTACATGTACCTGACGCCCGACAAGTTCCCAGGCCAGTTGCGCAACCGCGCTGAGGTCACCAAAGCCGACCTTCTGAAGCCGTATCCCCATTACGGCACACTGACGCAACAGAACACGCCAGGCCCGAGGAATCGCTACCACGCTTTGCAAATCCGGGCCCAGCGGCCCTTTGCGCGCGGCTACAATCTGTTGCTCGCGTACAACTACAATCGCGAAAAAAACGAAGGCTTTTTCAACAGCGACGACGAGTATGCGGGCCGCTTCACCTTCCTCACGGGTACCCGGCCGCGTCACCGTTTCGCGGGAGCGGGCGTGTTCGAGTTACCTATTGGCAAGGGCCGGCCCTGGTTGAATCAGTTGCATCCCGCGCTGGAAGCCATTCTGGGCGGATGGCAGGTGAGCTCCATCGTGAGCCGGCAGTCCGGGGATCTGCTGGCCTTCGGGCAGATGGAATGGAACGGCGAAGATCCCCGCGTGGACAAGCCCACGCCCGGTCGCTGGTTCAAGACCGAGGTTTTCGCACGCGCCCAGCCGTACACGCCGCGAACCAATCCCCGCACCTTCGAGGGCCTCACCGGTCCGGGTTACTTTTCCTGGGACGGCACCGTCTCGAAGTCCTTCAGCGTCACCGAACGGCTGCGGCTGGAATTGCGGGTCGAAGCTTACAACGTGATCAACAATCTGACCATGGCCAACCCCAGCACGTCGGTGACCGACTCGCTGTTCGGGAAGACCACGCGCCCGCGGGATTACACGTTCGGACGACAGATACAGTACAGCCTGCGCTTGCACTTCTAAGCGTCGGGTTGCGTGCCGTTGGATCGCGAGCGTGAGTTGGGCCGCTCTTCTTTCCGAGACGCGGCTCTAGGTTTCCCGCGAGCCGAGCGCCGGTTTAGAGGAGAGCGCGCGAGCTGCGGCCGCGATCGCCGGCGGCTCGGGGGTCGTCAGGGATGCAGCACCCCGGGACGCGTGTCGCGGTGCCAGAGCACGCGTCGTCGCATGAGGTTGGCGAACGCGCGGTTCGGATTCAGCGCGCCGCGGACCACTGCGCGCAGGACCGGGTGGCTCGTCCACCGCTCGATCCGCCGGACAACGTAGCGGTCGAGCGCGTCCTCAGCCAACATCACGCCGAAGCCGCCCAGCGGCGTCACAACCAGGTCGACCGCCCCGGCCCCGATTCGCTCCTTGCCTACGTTGCCGATGGAAGCCTCGCTGACCGGCCCCAGTTCGAACTGGAGACTCGCCACCGCTGCAAAGGCCATGGCACGCAAGCGACTACCCCAGTAAGAGCGGTTGTTGCCAAATTCCAGCCTGTAAGAGCGGGGATCGTTGTGGATCTGGATATAACCGTGGACGGCCCCCTGGAACGGATGACCCACGTAGTTGACGATGAATGGATCACCGTCACCCCAACCGTGAAGGCCCTTCACGGACGAGAAGTAATCGCGGAGGAACGGCCCGCGCAGCTCGGCCCGGGTGCCCGGCTCGGTCGCAAGGCGCCAAGCGTGCATGATCCCGAGGAAGAAGCCGGCCTGCCGCAGCGCGGGCTCCCACTGGAAGCCTTGCTCGGCCGAAGGCTGAGGTTGCGGGCGAATGACGGGGCGGATGAAGGCCTCGCCGTCGCCGTCGTTCCCAGGCTGCGCAGAGACCTTGGTTGCCTGCTGCTCGCCGAGGTGATGAGCTACGGCATCGTCGACGATTGGAAGCAGCGTCGTTTCGCGATTTGCGCAAACCCTTGAAACTGACAAGAACGCACATGCCAGAACTGCCAACGTGAACTGTCGCGTCCGCATTCCAATCTGATTCAATCACAGACGGAGAGCCTCCCTGCGATCCCTGCTTGCGCGAAGCCCTGCCGCAGCTTCGCCCGATCTTCGCCCGTCGACGAAGCGCCCCGGGCTCAACGCCAGTCCAGCACGAGCTGGACCAGCGTCCGCATGGGGGTGCCAGTGGGCCCCTTGGCCATGTAAGGCTTGGCTTCCTCCAGCCAGGCTGTGCCTGCAATGTCTAAATGCACCCAAGGGAGGGGATCGGCGAACTCCTTGAGAAACATGGCCGCTGTGATGGCGCCGCCCCAACGGTTGCCGATGTTGGGCAAGTCGGCTACGACGCTTTGGAGCGTTTCCTTGTATTCCTCATCGAGCGGCATGGGCCAAAGCTTCTCACCCGCGACGCGAGCGGCGGCCAGTACGCGATCCAGCAACACCTGGTCGCTGCCGAAGGCGCCCGCATTGACGTGACCTAGAGCCACTACGATGGCGCCGGTGAGCGTGGCGGCATCCACCAGATGGGTGCAGCCCACCCGCTTTGCGTACGTCAGGGCGTCGGCCAGGATCAGGCGGCCTTCTGCATCCGTGTTGAGGACCTCGATCGTCTTGCCCGAAAGCGTCCGGACCACGTCGCCAGGCCGCTGGGCCCGCCCTCCCGGCATGTTCTCCACGGCAGGTATCACGGCCGTCACCGGGATCGCCGGCTTGAGCTGTGCGAAGACGCGCATGGCGCCGAGAACGGCAGCTCCTCCCGCCATGTCGTACTTCATCTTGTCCATGTTCTCGGACGGCTTGATCGAGATGCCGCCGGAATCGAAGGTGACAGCCTTGCCGAGCAGGCCGAGATGGACCACGGAATCGCCCGCCGCCGGCGGCCGATAGCGCAGCAGGATCAACGCCGGCGGTTCGGACGATCCCTGCGCGACGCCCAGCAACGCTCCCATTCCAAGCTGGCTCATGCGTCCGGAATCGAGCACGTCGCATTCCAGGCCGAACTCGGAGGCCATTTCGCGGGCGCGCTCGGCCAGCAGGGTGGGCGTCATGCGATTGGCCGGTTCGGCCACCAGATCCCGCACCCAGTTCTGCGTCTCGGCCACTATTCTTGCGCGCTCGAGCGCTGCTTCGAGCGCAGCTTCCAGCGACGGCACCAGCAGCGTTGCCTTCTCGAGCGGCTTGCCGTTCTTCTTCTCGGTTTTGTACCGGTCCGGTTCATAGTCGCCCAGGATCAGGCCCTCCGCAGCCGCTCGCACCTGGGCAGCCTCGCCCTCCAGCGCCAGCGCCGGGGCGGTGATCGAGCGTGCGCGCAGCGCTCGCGCCAAGGCCCCGGCGGCGCGCCGCAGCTCGAGCCCGCCGAATCGCTCGCGCTTGCCGCCGCCCACCAGTACCAGGCGTTTCGCCCTCATGTTGGGCGGCCGGTGCAGGAAGAGCGTCTCGCAGGCCTTGCCCGTGAACTCTCCGCTGCGGTAGGCTTCGGCCAACCAGCCTCCGGTGACCTGGTCCAGCCGCCGTGCGGCCTCCGAGCCCAATCCTTCTTCAGGACTGTCGGCCTGGAAAGCGATCACGGCGAGGGCGTCGGTCTCCATCTGTTCGAGAGCGATAGTGTCCAGCCTGAGTTGCATGAGATCCCCCGATTCGCTTGGGTCAAGCTCGCGCCCGGCGCTGCGCTTCCCGCAGGGCCTGCCGCGCCTCCGCTTCCTTCTCGCGCTCCCGCTGCAGGGCTCGCTTGTCGTGAACGCGGCGGGCGCGGGCCAGCGCCAGCTCGCACTTGATCCGACCCTTTTTCAGATAAAGCCGCAGAGGAATAAGCGTCAACCCCCCGTCACGCGTACGGCCCAGAAGCTTGTCGATTTCGCGGCGGTGCAGCAGCAGCTTGCGATCGCGCAGAGGGTCATGGTTCTGACGGTTCCCGTGCGAGTAAGGACTGATGTGGGCGTTGATCAGCCACGCTTCATTGTCACGGATCTGTGCGTAGGCGTCCTTGAGCTGCACCATGCCCGCTCGCGCCGCCTTGACCTCGGTGCCCGTCAGCACCAGGCCGGCTTCGTATCGCTCCAAAACGATGTAGTTATGCCGCGCCTGGCGGTTCTCGGTCAGCACCTTGATGGGTTCGGCCTCGCCCACATTCCCCCTGCACGCGGGCGCAACGCCCGGCGTCAAAACTTTGTGAAGGACCCGTCCCGGGAATGCTCAGTGTAACACAACCCCTTGGAAACGAAACATATGGCGAACATCCGTAGCCTCCCGGCGATCGCTGTTCTCACCCTGGCGGCGTTGTCGCCCTCGCTCGAAGCGCGCACGCGCAAGGGAGACAAGCTGCTAGCCGAGGGCCGCAAGGCAGAGATTCGTAAGGACTGGGAGAAGGCGCTGGAATATTACGAGGGCGCCCTCGCCGAGGATCCGGGCGACGCGGGCTACCAGCTCGCCGTGCGCCGCGTGCGTTTTCAAGCGGCTCAGGCCTGGGTGAACGAGGGCCAGAAGCTCCGCAGCGAAGGCAATCTCGAGGAGGCGCTGGCACGCTTCCAGCGTGCTTTCATGACCGATCCATCCTCCGCCATCGCGCAGCAGGAGTTGCAACTCACGTTGGATCTGATCGAACTTGACAAGCGGCGGCCCCAACCGATCAAACCGGAAGAGCGCGGGTTGACTCCGATCGAGAGGGCGCGTCGTGAGGCTGCCGCCAGACTCCAGCGTATCGAACCGCCACCCGAGCTGCGGCCCCTCTCGCGCCAACCCATCAACCTGCGCATGAGCAACCAGCCCGCCCGGGTCCTCTTCGAGACCGTCTGCAAGCTGGCCGGAATCAACGTCATCTTTGACCCGGACTTCCGGCAGGATCCCGCGGCCAGCCGCAACCATAGCGTGGAACTGGTCAACGCCACCCTGGAGAAGGCCCTCGACTACCTGGCTGTGCTCACCAAAGCCTTCTGGAAGCCGCTTTCTCCCAACACCATCTTCGTCACCAGCGACAATCAGACCAAGCGGCGGGACTACGAGGACTTCGTAGTCAAGGTCTTTTACCTACAGAACGTCACGCAGCCGCAGGACCTGCAGGAGATGGCCAACAATATCCGCGCGCTGACCGACATCCGCCGCGTCTTCGTCTCCACGGCGCAGAACGCCATCATCGTGCGGGGCAGCGCCGACGCAGTGGCCTTGGCCGAGAAGATCGTCCACGATCTGGATCGACCCAAAGCCGAGGTCGTCATCGACGTCTTCGTCATGGAGGCCAACAAGGTGCGCACCAGGGATCTGGCGGCTGCCATCGCATCGGCAGGCGCCGCCGGCTTGAACGCGCCCATTTACTTCACGCCGCGTAATCCCGTGCTGCTGGGCGGTCAGACCGGCCAGGGAGGGACGGGCAACACAGGTACCGACACGAGCGGGGGTACCGGCACCACCCAGCCCACCACTCCGCCCCCCTATGGTCCATACTCGCCTTACGGTTACTACCCCTACGGGTACGGCTACGGAGGCTACGGCGGCTACGGCAGTTACGGGTTGACCGGAGGTGCGAGCCTCGGCACTCAGCTGATCTCGCTGGCCCGCGTAAATCGTCTTTCCACCAATGATTTTTCCATCACATTGCCCGGCGCGCTGCTTCAGGCCCTGATGACCGATCGCAGCACGAAGGTTCTCCAATCCCCGCAGATCCGTGTAGCTGATGGCATGAAGGCTTCGCTGCGCATCGGCGATCAGGTACCGATCGCCACGGGCAGCTTTCAGCCCGGCATCGGCGCGGTGGGCATTAGTCCGCTGGTCAACACGCAGTTCCAGTACAAGGATGTGGGCGTCAACTTGGACATCACTCCGCGGGTCCATGGGCAGGAGGAGGTGACCTTGCACGTCGAGCTGGAGATCTCGACGGTGCGCGATCGGATCGATATCGGCGGCATCGCCCAGCCGGTGTTCGGCCAGCGCAAGGCGATCCTGGATCTGCGCTTGCGCGAGGGTGAGGTGAGTCTGATCGGCGGTCTGATGCAGGAGCAAGACACCAAGTCGGTCTCCGGCATCCCCGGTCTGAGCAAGATCCCGGGGCTGGGACGGCTGTTCTCCAGCGAAAGCATCGAGCGTAGCCAGAGCGAGCTGCTCATCGCGCTCGTGCCGCACGTAGTGCGCACGCCGGGCATCGGAGACCTGAATCTGAAGGCGGTCGCGGCGGGGACTGACACGACCGTACGGCTGAGCTACGCGCCGCGCGAAGCGCCGGAAGAAGCGGCGAAGCCCAGCGCGGAGCCCGCTCCCGCGCAACCGCCTGCCGCCCCCGTCGCTCCGGCGGCGCCCGCGCCCCAGCCCGCACCTGCGGCCCCGCAGCCGGAGCCGGCGGCGCCGGCGGTGAAAGTATCGCTCAAGCCGGCCCAGATCACCGTGCAGCAGGGCGCAACTTTCATCGTCCAGCTCGAGGTCGAGAACGTGCAGGCGCTGTTCTCCGCGCCCTTCCGCGTGAAGTTCGATCCGCAACTGCTGCGGCTCAGCGAGATCCGGGCGGGCGGGCTTCTTTCCGGGGACGGCAAGCAGGTGAACTTCGCCCGCAACATCATGAACGACACAGGCGATGCGGTAGTGACCCTAAACCGCATGCCCGGATCGGGCGGCATCAGCGGCTCTGGCACGCTAGCTGTGCTCACTTTCGAAGCTATCGGCCGTGGGGAGACGACGGTTACGTTCCCCGGCTTGCTGCTGCGGAACTACCAGTTGCAGCCTCTGCCCGTGGAGCCGCCGCAACTGAACGTTACGATCAAATGAGGAGCAGGGAGGGGAGAAAGCCGACATGCGAGGCAACGAGCGTGGGCTGACCCTCGTCGAGCTGATCGTTGCGTTCACCATCATGTCGCTGTTGGCGGCCATGGCGGTGCCCCTGGCGCGGGCGAAGGTGCGGCGCGAGAAGGAGCGCGAACTGCGCTGGGCGTTGCGCGAGATCCGGGCGGCCATCGACAAGTACAAGGACTACTGCGACCAGCAGCTGCTCGGGCCACCCAAGCTGGGGACCGAGTGTTATCCCGAGAGGCTCGAGGTCCTGGTCGAAGGCGTCCGGCTGGCCGGTACGGTGGACAAAAAGATCCGCTTCCTGCGCCGCATCCCCAAGGATCCCATGACGAATTCCTATGATTGGGGTCTGCGCAGCATCCAGGACGACCCCAATTCGACCAGCTGGGGAGGTCAGAACGTCTTCGACGTCTACACCAAGAGCACGGAGAGAGCTGCCGATGGCACGCCGTACTCGGAGTGGTGACGCCGGCTTCACGCTCATCGAGCTGATGATCGTGATGGCGATCATCTCGCTGCTGGTCTCGATCGCCGTGCCCCTCTACCAGAAATCCATCATCGCCGCCAAGGAAAGCGTGTTGCGCCAGAATCTGTTCACGCTGCGCACCGTGATCGACGAGTACACCTACGACAAGGGAAAGGCGCCTCAGACCCTCGAGGACCTTGTCACTGCCGGTTATCTGCGGCAGATCCCGGTGGATCCCATGACCGGGTCTAACCGGACCTGGAAGATCATCATGGAGGACGCCCTCACCAGTGTGAACCAGTCCGAACCGGGCATCTTCGACGTGCGCAGCGGCTCGGACAAGATCGCTCTCGACGGCACGCCTTACGCCGACTGGTGAACCGGCTCCGTGTGAAGGGCGCTATGATGGCCTGCGGCCCGCCGCAAGCGGGCGCAGGAGACGCCATGTGCTGCGGAGCACCCAGTCGAAGGCAATTTCTTCTCAGCGCGGCGGCCGCCGCGCTCCCGCCGACGGCGCAGGTTGCGTGGCGGGATGACCTGTGGAATCCCGAGCGTCCGTACGAGCCTGGAGGCAAGCCGCTCCGCATCGAGCCGGTGCTGATGTACCGCGTGCCGGTGCGACGGGAGGCGGCCTCATGGAAGTCCTGGGGCGGCGTGCAAAGCGAAGAGAGCGCGGCAGCCGAAGCGAGCCGGATCGAGCAGGAGCTGAAGACCCTGGCCGCACGGGCCTCCTTCCCGCTGGAGATCGCACCGGTCGTACGGGTCTCCACCGTGGAGGCAGCCGCAGCCTTGCCGCAAACCCCCGAAGCCGTACGGCTCATCTACCCAGCCACCGGCTCAGGTGAGATGCTTCGCGCTCTGATGCCCACGCAGGGCGACGGAGTCATTTTCGTTCGCCGGCGTTCCGGGCCGCTCTACTATTGGTACGAGGCTCTGAGCACGCGCTACCTGCGCAAGCGCACCGACCCGCGCAGGTCGGGCGCGCCACCCTTGTCCGTCGAAGACGTGGTGGTCGACGAGCTGGGCGAGCTCGAATGGAGGCTGAGGGCCCTGACGGCAGTGCGAAACTTTCTTGGCGCCCGCGTGGTCGCGCTCGGCGGAGCGCGCGGCAAATACGCGCCGGAGGCGCCCCAGGTGGCCCGCGAACGCTTCCGGCTCGACATCGTCGAAGTCGGTTACGAGGAATTCGCCCCTCGCGTTCGGGCAGCCCTCAGCGACGCCCGAAAAATCGCCCAGGCGACCGCCTGGACCGACCGCTACCTGCGTCTGCCGGAGACCAAGCTGGAAACCGAGCGTCGGTTCGTGATCAACGCGTTCATTCTTTACGGTCTGTTCCGCGAGTTGCTGCGCGAGCACGATGCCTCCATCCTGACCATCGCCGGCTGCATGGGAACGATCCTGCCCATCGCCGAGACCACCGCCTGTCTGACGTTGAGCCTGCTCAACGACGAGGGCCGCCTGGCGCTTTGCGAATCCGACTTCGTGATCATCCCCGCCTGCATCCTGCTGTGGCGTATCGCGCGAGCGCCCGTCTTCCTGCACAACTCGACCTTCCCGCACGGCGGCCTGGTCACCTGCGCGCATTGCACGGCGCCGCGGCGCATGAACGGCGTGCGGTACGAGCCCGCGCGGATTCTCACGCATTACGAAAGCGATTACGGCGCTGCGCCCAAAGTCGAGATGCCGCTCGGTCGGCGCGTCACGTTCCTCAACCCTGAGTACGCGACTGGCCGTTGGGTAGGCATGCGTGGCACAGTCGAGGCCAATCCTTTCTATGAGATCTGCCGCTCTCAGCAGGACGTGCGCATCGAGGGCGACTGGCGGCGGTTGCTGGATGAAGTGCGGGACTCGCACTGGGTGATGGCATACGGCGACTGGTTACAAGAGGCGGGCTACGCGGCTCCCAGGATCGGCGTCCGTTGGGAAACCTGCGAGCGTCTTTAACGAACTGCGGTCCGCGGTTGCATCCGCCCAGGCGAATGGCTAAGAATGTACGGCATGGAAAGCGCGCTGGGGCTGCACCGTTTTCATTTCGCCTTCACGATCACGTTCCATTACGTTTTCGCGCAGTTCTCCATGGGCTTGGCGCTGCTGATCTTCATCCTGAAAACCCTGGGGCTGCGCACGGGCCGTGAGCATTACGACCGCGCGGCCCGCTTCTGGATCCGCATCTTTGCGATCACCTTTGCCATGGGCGTCGTCACCGGCATCCCCATGGAGTTCCAGTTCGGCACCAACTGGTCTCGCTTTGCCAAGGCAGCCGGGGGCGTGATCGGCCAGACGCTGGCCATGGAAGGCGTGTTCGCGTTCTTCCTCGAATCCACCTTTGTCGGCTTGCTGCTCTTCGGAGAGAAGCGGCTCTCGCGCAAAGCGCACTGGGCCGTTTCGCTGCTACTGTGGTTGGGCACCTGGCTTTCAGCCTACTTCATCCTCGCCACGAATGCCTGGATGCAACATCCGGTGGGTTACACCATTCAGCCCGGTGGCGATCTGCATCTGGACAGCCTGTGGTCGCTGCTGCTGAATCCCTGGCTGGGTTGGATGTTTCTGCACAACCAATTCGGCACCGTGGTTACGGCAGGCTTCGTGATGGCTTCGATCGGAGCCTTTTACCTACTTACCGGCAAGCACGTCGAGTACGGCCGGACGTTCGTGCGGTCGGGTGTCATCGCCGCGGGAATCGCCAGCATCCTCATGCTGTTCCCCACGGGCGACATGCAGGTCCGCAACGTCGCGCGACACCAGCCCGTGACGCTGGCCGCCATGGAAGGATTGTTCGAGACCATGGAGGGCGCGCCCATCGCCATCTTGGGCCAGCCCGACATGGAGAAGATGCGTCTGGACAATCCCTTGCTCGTGCCGCGAATGCTCAGCTTCCTGACCTACCGGCGCTGGACGGCCGAGGTCAAGGGTCTGGATGCTTTCCCGCGCGATCAGTGGCCTGACCAGATTCCGCTGCTGTATTACGCCTACCACATCATGGTGGGACTGGGCACCATCTTTATCGCGGTCTCGCTCGTCTCGTTCTATAAGTTGCGCCGTGGCCGCCTGTTCGAAAGCCGACGTTGGCTCTGGGTCCTGCTGCTGATGGCGCCGTTCCCCTTCATTGCGAATACGGCTGGCTGGATGACGGCAGAGATGGGACGTCAGCCGTGGTTGATCTACGGCGTGATGCGGACCAGCGAGGGCGCTTCCTTTAACGTTTCTTCAGGCAACACGCTGTTTACCCTGATCGGTTTCATGGGCATGTACGCCCTGCTCAGTATCCTGTTCCTGTATCTGAGCTACCGCGAAATCGACCACGGCCCGGAGCCGGCCGCACGGCCGAATGCAGACTGAGGAGGGTAGCGATGGAGACCCTGTGGTTTTGCCTGGTGGCATGGATGTTGACCATGTACGTCGTGTTGGACGGCTTCGATCTGGGGGCAGGAGCAGTGCATCTGCTCGCCGCGCGCGACGAGGTCGGCCGCCGACAGATCCTGCGCAGCATCGGCCCGGTCTGGGACGGCAACGAGGTCTGGCTGCTGGCGGCGGGGGGCACGCTCTACTTTGCGTTCCCGGCTCTATACGCTTCCAGCTTCAGCGGGTTCTACCTGCCTTTGATGATCGTGCTCTGGTTGCTCATCCTGCGGGGTGTGGCCATCGAATTTCGCAGCCACATACGCACGCCGGTGTGGATTCCCTTCTGGGATGTAGTCTTCTCCGGCGCCAGCGCGCTGCTGGCGATTTTCTTCGGCGCGGCGCTGGGAAACGTCGTGCGCGGCGTACCGCTCGATGAGTCGGGAGGGTTCTTCCTCCCACTCTGGACCGATTGGCGGCCCGGGCCCGAACCGGGAATCCTCGATTGGTACACGGTGCTGGCGGGCCTGTCCGCGCTGGCCGCACTAACGCACCACGGGGCTCTATGGGTGGCTCTCAAGACGGAAGACCCCGTGAGCAGCCGGGCCCGCGGCCTGGCGGGCCTTTTCTGGTACGCGGTGCTCGGGCTAACCCTGGTGCTGACGGGGGCGACCTTCCGCGTACAACCTCACATCCCCGCGCGCTTGGAGGAGCAGCCGCTGGGTTACTTTTTCGCTGTGCTGGCCCTGGGCGGGCTCCTCTGGTCCTTGGTCGCGCGGCGGCAGGGTCGGCACGCGCCCGCCTTTCTCGGCTCTTGCCTGTACCTGGCGGGGATGCTCGGTGCGGCGGCTTTCGGCCTGTATCCCAACGTTCTGCCCTCGAACACAAACCCCGCGCTGAGCCTGACGATCTACAACACCGCCACCGGCGCATACGGCATGCGAGTGGCTCTTTATTGGTGGATTCCGGGCATGGCGCTGGTGCTGTTGTATGCTTGGTTCACGTATCGGCGGTTTGCGGGCAAGGTCCGCCTGGAAGAGGAAGGTTACTGAGAAGCCGTGAACATCGGGGTCTTGCAGGAACGCAATCCTGGCGACCGCAGGGTGGCGCTCACGCCCGCTGTGGTGCGCCAGCTCTGCGGCCGGGGCCACAGGGTTTGGGTCGAGCGCGGGGCCGGCAACGGCGCCATGTTCAATGACGACGAGTTCACGCGCGCGGGCGCCTCCTTGGCCTACTCGGCTGCGGAGGTCATTCACCGGTCGGACCTAGTCGTGAAGATATCCACGCCGAGACTGGAGGAAGTAGACGAAGCGCACCCCGGCTGCGCGATCATGGCTTTTTATCACATGGCGGTGGCCGGCGCCCAGCTTTTCCAGCGCCTGGTGGAACGCAGCATCACCGCCATTGGCTGCGAGATCATTGAGACCGACGACGGCCGCCTGCCCGTGCTCGCGGCGCCGAGCGAGATTGCGGGACAGATGGCCATCCCATTGGCCACGCATCTGCTGCGATCATCCTCGGGAGGCCGTGGCATCCTCTTGGGCGGCAGTCCGGGCGTGCCGCCGGCCCACGTGGTGATCCTGGGAGCCGGTACGGTAGGCACCTGGGCGGCCCGCGCCGCGGTGGCGGCCGGGGCGCGCGTGACCGCGCTGGATATTGATCCGGAAAAGCTGCGCCGGCTGGTCGAGCATGTCCCCCACGTGGCCACGGCACTGGCCGATCCTGAGACGGTGGCAGCCGCCGTCGCCGGCGCCGATGTGCTGATCGGCGCCGTGTTGGTGGCCGGAGCGCGTACGCCCCACGTAGTCACGCGCGAGATGGTCGAGCGGATGCAGCCCGGTTCGGTCATCATCGACGTTGCCATCGACCAGGGCGGTTGCGTAGAAACCAGCCGCCCAACCACGATCGCCGAGCCCACCTTTGTTTATCGCGGCATCGTACATTACTGCGTGCCCAACATGACCGCGGACATGGGACGTTCCGCCTCCATCGCCATTGCACAGGCTCTCATGCCCTACGTGCTGCTGCTGGCCGATCGCGGCATCGAGGAGGCGCTGCGCACCTCCAGCGCCCTGGCGCGCGGCGTTTATCTCTACCGGGGCGCCTGCGTGCAGCCTAGGCTCGCCGCGGCCTGGAATGTGCCCTGCCATGAACTGAGGACCTTGCTCGGGGCAGAGCAGGCGGAGGGTATGGGGGACCGGCCGTGAGATGGATCGAACAGTACCGGGCCAAGGTCACCACGGCCGACCGCGCCCTGGAGGTCGTCAAATCAGGGCATCGCATCCATATCCACGGCGGTTGCGCCGAACCGGAAGAGCTCGTGGAGGCCCTGCTCCGTCGCGCGCCCGAGCTGCGCGACGTAGAAATCGTCCACCTGACTACGATGGGCAACGCCGATTACACGTTGCCCCAGTACGAAGGCATCTTCCGCCACGTGGCTTTCTTCATCGGCGCCAACGTCCGCCAGGCGGTGCATGAAGGACGGGCCGACTACATTCCCATCTTCCTGCACGAAATCGAGAATCTGTTCCGCACCGGCGCCATGCCCCTGGATGTGGCGCTCATCCAGTGCTCGCCGCCCGACGACTACGGCTACTTGAGCCTCGGTGTAGGCGTCGACATCGCTCTCACGGCCGCGCAGTGCGCACGGCACGTCATAGTGCAGGTGAACGATCAGTGCCCGCGCACGCTCGGCGACGCTTTCATCCACGTGAGCAAGGTGGAAGCCATCGTCGAGACTTCGCGCCCGCTGCCCGAATACCGCAAATCCGAACCCACCGAAATCCATCACCGCATCGCTCGCCACGTCGCCAGCCTCATCCCCGACGGCGCCACGCTCCAAACCGGCATCGGCGAGATTCCCGACGCCGTCCTCGCCGCCCTCAAGGATCACAAGGATCTCGGCGTTCATAGCGAAATGGTTTCCGACGGCGTCATCGACCTGATCCAGGCCGGCGTGATCAACAACGAGAAGAAGACACTGCACCCCAACAAGGTCATCGCCGGCTTCGTGCTCGGCACGAAACGCCTCTTCGAGTTCATCCACGACAATCCCATCTTCGAGTTCCACCCCACCTCGTACTGCAACGACCCTTTCGTGATCGCACAGAACGACCGCATGGTGGCGATCAACTCGGCGATCGAGGTGGACCTCACCGGACAGGTCTGCGCCGATTCCATCGGTCCCCTACCCTACAGCGGCATCGGGGGGCAGGTCGATTTCATCCGCGGCGCGGCGCGATCGAAGGGCGGCCTGCCGATCATCGCCTTGCAGGCTACGGCCCGCGAGGGAACCATCTCGCGGATCGTGCCTCTGTTGAGATCCGGTGCAGGCGTGGTCACCTCCCGAGGCGACGTCCATTACGTGGTCACTGAATACGGAGTCGCCTACCTGCACGGCAAGACGCTACGCGAGCGGGCGCAGGCTCTGATTCAGATCGCTCACCCCGCTTTCCGCGACGAGCTCGAGCGAGAGGCTAAAAGGATCGGCTTGCTGGGCAAGCGACAGTGACGCGCCGACCCGGATCGAGCCTGCATCGATCAGGCGTCAGGCGAAATCCCAGTTCCGCAGGAGCCCTCCGCTTGCGCGTCTCAGCCGGATCCAGTCGAACTCCACCTCGCCTGGCTCGGGCCCGAACTCCACAGTCAAGATGGCCAAATCGTCATCAGCATGGAAAGGCACGGCATACTCCCGCCACTCGCCATTGGCCGTGAAGGAGACGGGGCGCCGGTTGCGCGGATTGCGAATGTCGGTGATCAGGCTCCAGGCGAAATTCGTAACCGAGGCGCCGCGGCCGCGCGCGCGGAACTCCAGCGACATGGGACCGCCCGGCGCTACGAACGCGCGTTCGAGACGTGCATTCTTGCCCGTACAGGAGACGGCGAGCACGCCCGCTCTCTTCTCGGCGCGACAGCCGGTGGCCGTACACCAACCATCGACCTCGGTGCGATCGCGGTCCCACGGCATAACGCGATCCTCGGGGAACTGGCCGCGATCGCCCGTCCGGCGGATCCAGTCGTCCAGAATCGCCCGCATGCTTTCCAGCGTTTTGCGGTGAGCCGCATCGCCCGCCAGGTTGCGAACCTCGTTGGGGTCGCTTTCGAGATCGTAGAGCTCCTCGGGCGGGCGGCGATCGGCGAGGAACGCCGCCGGCGGGCCTGTGAGCTTGCCCTCTTCCTTCAATCTGCGCATCACCGCCAGAGTGGGGTAGTTGACATCCTTATAGACGTTCTGTTGCGTGTAGGGACGTTCGGGGAAGAAGTTGCGGATGTACTTGTAACGCCGCGTGCGAACGCAGCGGATACGGTCTACCGTTTCGTCGCAGCGATCTCGCGCGGCGATGATGTGATCGCGAGGTTCGCCCCCCAGCCACGGAAACGGACGGCCTTCCATGTGTGCGGGCGGCTCGATGCCCGCGAGCTTCAGCGTGCTGGCTGTGATGTCGATGGCGCTCACCAGATCGTCGCAGACCGTGCCGGGCTTGAAGCCGGCCGGGCGGAACTTCGCCGGAATGCGCACGATCAGCGGGATGCGGATGCCCTCTTCGTAGACGAACTGCTTGCCGCGCGGCATGGGACGGCCGTGATCGCCGAAGAAGAACACGATGGTGTCTTCCGAAAGCCCTTCCTCCTCGAGACGCGCCAGCACCTTGCCCACCTTCTCATCGAGGTTCTGGGTGGTCTCGAGGTACATCGCGAAGTCCTTCCGGATGGAGGGGTGGTCCGGGTAGTAAGGGGGCAGCTCCACGCGGCTCGGATCGATGGGCCGTCCGGGCGAGCGGCGGAACGCGCGATGCGTCTCGGAAAAATTCACCTGCGCGTAGAAGGGCTGCCCTTTGCGGCGCGCCCGCCAGTCGTCGCCGTCAAAGACGTTCTCAGCCTCGAAGTTGAAATCGGTCTTCCCCGTACCCCGCACGCCCGGTGCTACGGGGACTACGTTGGCGGTATAGTAGCCTGCACGCTGTAAATACCGCGTGAACACCTCGACGCCCTCCGGCAGCCGGTAACCGTCGTCGCGATGGCTGCGGTGGTTGTGAGCTCCGATCGTGGTCTGGTACATGCCCGTAGCGATGGCGGAGCGCGAAGCCGAACAGACGGGCCCCGTTACAAAGGCGTGAGTGAAACGCACGCCCTCCGCGGCGAGACGGTCCAGGTTGGGCGTCTGCACCAGGCGGGCGCCGTAACAGGCAAGATCGGGGCTGAAGTCCTCGGCGATCACCCAGAGGATGTTCGGGCGCGCTTCGCCGGCGCCGGCATGGGAGGCAAGCACTAGCGGAGCCGTCAGCACGTCACGGCGGCTCAGATACATGGGTCTTCCATCCTTTCGCACATTTCAGAAGGCAACACGCAAACCGAGCTGGATCGTCCGGGGCTGGGTTGCACTACTGATCGATCCGAAGCCTGGGCCGCCGAGCGAGCGTGCAGGCAGGCCGAAGTCGGGGTGGTTGAAAGCGTTGAACAAATCCACTCGGAACTGCACGACGCGCTGCTCGCCCCAAGCGAAGTTCTTGTTGAGTGAGAAATCGAAACTGGCGCGACCGTCAGCGCGCACAATGCCGCGCCCGGCGTTGCCGAAAGTGTAGGGAGGCGGCGCCACGAACGCCTCCGTGTCGAACCATCGATCCAGGCGGCGCTGACCGACGGGCAGGTTGGGATTGCGCAGCACGTTGGCGCGCTGAGGCCCGGCCGAAAAGGCGTTAGTCGTGTTGGTCTGTGTGGTCACCGTGAAGGGTCCGCCGCTCTGCACGTTGACGATGGATCCAATCGTCCACCCGCCCAGGACTGCCGCGGCCCATCCGTTCGTGAGCCACCGACGGCCTCTGCCCCAGGGCAGGTCGTAGACAGCACTCCCGACGAAGCGGTGGACGATGTCGATCGACAGCGGGCCCTTGTCGAGGCGGCGGTTGTAATAGTCCTGGTAGAGCTGGTCGTCGCCCAGAGTGCCGCTGCCCGATTGGTCAATGACGCCGATATTCCGCGACCAAGTGTGGCTGGCCAGCAGGCTCAGACCGTGCGAGAGGCGCTTCTCCAAACGGACGGATCCGGCGTGGTAGTTGTGCGCGCCCATGGGCGGCAGGAGGATCTGGACGTTGTTGAACTGCGGGAAGGGCCGCCGGATCTGCGCGTTGCCGGGCCCCATCTTGTCCGGAGGAACCTGATTGATGGAGAGAGTGGTGATCGGCATCTTACGGCCGAGGTTACCCAGGTAGGAGAGCTCGAGGACCATGCTGGCCGGGAGCTCGCGTTGGACGCCCAGGTTGAACTGCTGTGAGTAACCCGTGGGGCGCTTGAATTCATAGAAAGTCACGTTGGTCGTGGGCGCGCGCCCCACCGGCACGGCGCCGAAACGCTCGTCCCGGACAGGAGGCTGTAAGCTCACATTGACGCCCCGGCTCAAATAGAAGGCCGGCGTTATGCCGTTGTCCGGCGAGGACAGACCCGCGGACCGCTCGAAGCCCAGCGAGGCCGCGTTAGGCACGCCGTGCGCATAGGGGTGCTCGTAGAAGACGCCGAAGCCGCCGCGCACAACGAGCTTGGGAGCGCCGAACGGGCGCCAGGCAAAGCCAAAACGAGGCCCGAAGTTGTTCCAGTCCGGATCATGCGGACGCCGCGGCCACCCGCCTACGCCGGCAAAGCGCACCACCCCCGGCGTGCCCGACACCGGGTTGATCGCCGTCATGTCGAAGCTGTTCAGCCGATTGTTCTTGTCCATGATCGGCGTGTCGGTCTCCCAGCGTACGCCAAGGTTCAAAGTCAGGTCAGGCGTGACCTTCCAGTCGTCCTGGAAAAAGCCAGCCAGGTACCAACTGTAGCGATCCAGCGGATCGGTGTCGCGCAGCGAGAACGAGTTCACGAAGCCCACCAGGAAGGAGGCCATGCCGAAGCCGGTCGCAGCGTCTCCCGGCAGGCCGGTGCCCGTAGTGGCGAAACCGAAGTCTCCCGAGATGCTGGGGCGATTGACGTCCAGATTGATGCTTTTGCGCAGCTCGCCGCCGAACTTTACTACGTGCCGGCCGCGTACCCACGTGAAGTTGTTGACGACCTGGTGCTGGCGAATGGGGAATTGGCGGCGTTCACTGCTGGAGCCCAGGGTTGCCATGCCCGCCACTGAGGTGGCCGGGAAGGCCCCCGAGGGCACACCCTTCAAACCGATCTCCTGGACCACGTTGCTGCCCAGTCCCGCTGACTTGGCATGCCAGGTCCGGTGGGAGAAGCTGTAGCGGGCGTCCATGACCAGCGAAGTCGTCCAGGTGTGCGTGTCGGCGAAGAGGAAACTGGTCTCGTAGCGACCCGCGTCGAACGGACTCTGGGGATCCGCTTCCTTCCGCGGGTACACGGAAGTCCATCGATAGGGATCGTTGTTGTACACAAACCGGAAGTAAAACCGATTGGCGTTGCTGAAGACATGGTCCACGCGCCCGGTGACGTTGTCACGGATGAACTTGCGCGCTCGGTTGCCGACAAAGTTCTGCGCGCCGGCGATGTTGACGGGCGGTCGGTTCGGCAAGGGCCAGAAGGCTGTGAGCTGGCGTGCCACCGGGTCGATACGGTTGGCAGGAATGATGTTGCCGGGGAAGCGGTCGCGAACCGTCTGCGTTCCCACCGTGCGCGTGCTGGCCGGATCGTAGATGGGAATAAGCTGCCCACGCGTATTGAAGGTTTGCGAGAAGTCGCCTCGTCGCTGCAATTCCGTAGGCACCGTCAGGATCTGGGTGAATCCGTCCGTGCGACGCGTACCCTCGTAGCCCGCGAAAAAGTGGGTGCGATCGCGCACGATGGGCCCCCCTAACGTGGCGCCGAAGAGGTTATAACGCAGCGGCGCCTTGATCTTTCTCGTGCCTTCGGTGGGAGCGAAAAAGCCTGCCGCGTCCAGGCGATCGTTCCGCAGATACTCGAAAGCACTGCCGCGGAACTGATTGGTCCCCGACTTGGTCGTGCTCACCACCAGGCCGCCCGCCGAGCCGCCGAACTCAGCCGAATAATTGTTGTGCACGACGCGAAACTCGCGAATGACCTCGACCGGCGGGTCGACTTCCACCTGCCCGACACCCAGGCGCATGTTCTGAATGTTGCCGCCGTCCAGCCAGAACATCTGATTCTCGGTGCGCCCGCCTGCCAGGCTGAACAGAGGCTTGGCGAGTCCGCTGTAGTCCACCCAGACCGTGTTGGCCGCCAGCCGGACCAACTCCAGCGCGCGGCGGTTGCCCAGCGGCATCTCCGTGACTACACGGCTGTCCAGGAACTGGCTCACCGTGGCCGACGTGCTCTCCAGCAACGGCGCTTCCGCGCGCACCTCGACCACCTCGGTCACACTGCCCAGCTCCATGCGGATGTCCAGACCGAGCTCCTGAGCCGTTTCGAGTAGGAGACCCTTCCGCTCGTACTTCTTGAAGCCGCTGGCGGTGGCCGTTACCGTGTAACGTCCGGGCGACAGGAACGGCAGTACGTAGATGCCCGCCTCGTTGCTCTGGCTCCGCGCAGCGACACCCGTCTCCTCGTTGGTGGCGATCACTTCGACGCCGGGTATGGCGGCGCCCTCCGGATCCAGCACGCGTCCCGTGATGCGCGCCTGCGAGGTCTGCGCCCGCAGGTTTACAGAACCGACCGTGAGAATAAGGATCCCAACGTAGACGGCCCGCTTTCGCATGAGCTGCCCCCTTTCGGCTGCAAGTCTATCTGTTGCGCCCTCAGAGTGTCAACCGGGTGATTCACTCGGCGCCCGGCAGTCGCGGAAACCGGCGCATGACGGCATCCAGTTCGTCGGCCCGCCCCACCGCCCGTGGATCTCGGGTTGCTCTCAGGTACGAATCGAGCCGCGCGGCCAGCTCCCGCCGAATCGGCTCGTATTCCGCCTTACCGGCGAGGTTTTCGAGCTGGAACGGATCGCGTTGCACGGCGTAGAGCTCTTCAGCAGGCCGTCTTTCGAATGCGAGCTGGAACAGCCGGGCGAAGCGCTCCCGGTTGCGCCACAGGAAGGTTTTCGAGGGACTGCCGTCGGTGTCGCCGTAGCCGCCAACCGGATCGTCCTCAGGCCAGACTGGTCCGGGATGATCCCCGCATGGACTCGCTTCCGGCGTCAGGTTGCGGATGTAGAGGTACTGGGCGGTCCGCAGTGCGCGGCATGGGTAGCCCGCGCCGTTCGGGCGGCTTCCGGGCAGATGCCTCTCAAGACCGAAAACCGCCTCGTTGCGGAACCGCTGCCTGCCCTCCAGCATGGCCAGCAAGCTGCGGCCGGTCATCGTTTCGGGGACGCGCACGCCGGCTGCCTCCAGAATGGCCGGCGCCAGGTCGATCAGGCTTACCAGTCCCTCCGCTTTGCGTCCGCCCCGGATTCGCGCTCCCCACCGAAGGGCCAGCGGGACGCGCGATCCAGCATCGTAGAGGGTCGCCTTGGCGCGGGGGAACGCCATGCCGTTGTCCGAGGTCACGATGATGAGTGTGTTTTCGAGCTCGCCCCGCTTTTCAAGCGTGCGTAGCATGCGCTCCAAATGACGGTCGAACCACTCGATCTCGAAGGCGTAATCGGCTAGGTCCCGGCGCACTTCGGTCGTTTCGGGCAGGAAAGCAGGCACACTGATTCCCTCCAAACGGATGCCATGCCGCTCGCCGATGCCTTCGTCGAACTGCCGGTGCGGCTCGCTGAAGCCGGCCCAGAAGCAGAAGGGCGCGCCGCGCGGCCGCGCCTCCAGAAAAGCCTCGAAGTTCGCCGCGTAATCGACCGCGCTTAGATACCGCCCGGGCGGCTGGAGCCGGACCTTGTTATAGTCCGGCCCGGCGGGATTGAACTTGCGGCCGCCCGCTTTCCAATTCCCCGGCCCCCAGCCTTTGCCCGTAAAGCCCACATGATAGCCGGCAGCCGCCAGCAGATCCGTGTAAATGGGGACGGCGCCCGGCCAGACCGTGTGATTCATGGATGCTTCGCGCAAACGGTAGAAGTCCTGGCCCGAGAGGATGCTGCTGCGCGAAGGGCAGCACGAAGGACTCGCCACGAAGGCCTGGGTGAACAGAACGCCCTCCGCCGCGACGCGGTCGAAGCCGGGCGTTCGCGGGAACTTCGCCCCGTAGGCGGAAGCATGGGGATACGACTGATCGTCGGAGATGCACAGCAGAATGTTGGGCCGGCGGGCGGGAGCCGACCGCAGGATGGCGGGCACGCCTGCTGTCACTTTCAGGAAGGTTCTGCGCCGCACGCTTCATTCCCCCACCACGGTCACGGTGACCTCGCGTTCACGCGACCGATTGTCGAAATCGCAAAGCACAACCTGTTGCCAGGTCCCCAGCTCCAGGCGGCCGTCACGCAAGGGGAAGCTCCGGGCCGTCCCCATCAACGCGCTGCGCAGATGCGCGAAACCGTTGCCGTCACCCCAGCGGGCGTTGTGGGCGTAATCGGCATCGGTGGGCGCAATCCTTTCCAGGGCGCGCTTGAGATCCGCCACCGCCCCCGGTTCGTATTCGATGGTCGTGATCCCGAGCGTCGAGCCCTTCCCTGAGACATTGACGATGCCCCAGCGGATCCTGCTTTCTGCCACGATTCGTTCCACCTGAGACGTGATATCGAGTACATCGGCGTGTCCGCGGGTTGAGATGCGGAAGCTCTTTTGATAGACCGCCATGCTTGCTCTCCTGCCGAGCTGTGCGGGCCCGAGCAGGCCGCTCTCGCCGACCCGAGCCCGCCCGGCTTAGAATATTATGCGGAAAGACAGCTGGAGGTGAGCTCCTATGCCCCAGTACTCTTTCGTGTGCCAGGACTGCCAGAAATCATTTACGCTGTTCCTGCACATCGCCGACCTGGAGAAGGGCGGCATCAAGTGCCCGGAGTGCGGAAGCACGCGGGTCGAGCAGAAACTTGAACCCTTCTTCGCCAATACCTCCAAGAAGAGTTGAGCAGCGCTCCGCGCGGGGAGCTCCTCAGGCGCGAAAAATCGGTTCGATTCCCTGTGCACGGGCGAAGAGAGTCTGCTTCTCTTCGGCGCTTAGCGGAGTGAATGCGGCCGCGAGGCGCAAGGCGAGCCGGTAGAGTTGTTCGTCCCCCGGCGGTATGGCGGCCGTGATGTCTTCGCTCAAAGTGAAGCGCAGAGCCTGCCGCGCAAGTTCGGCGTCGGTAACCGGCTGATACCAGGTCTTGGGTGAAGCGGAACGGTCCGCTCCTTTAGGCCACCGCGTGAAAGCCAGCGCTTTCAGGGCCAGACGCGCTGCTTTGCGCTGGCGGGCCCGCTCGATGACCTGAGGACCGAAGTTGCCCTGGCTGTAACAGACGAAGTTGACGGGGAAGAGCACGGAATCGAAACCGAAGCGGTCGAGCATGGCCAGGGCCGCGGTCACCGAGTGCGCCGAGAAGCCCAGGTACCGCACCTTCCCTTCTTGACGCGCCTTCAGAAACGCCTCCTGCGCGCCGCCCGGCGCGAAGATGCGCTCGACGTCCTCCATGGTCGTAACCGCGTGATGCTGATAGAGGTCGAAATGGTCGGTCCGCAGGCGTTGCAGGGAGCGCTCCAATTCTTCTCGCGCGCCTGCCGCGTTGCGCTGCTGCGTTTTGCAGGCTAAAAAGACTCGCGGGCGATAGGGCTCCAGCGCAGGTCCCAGCTTCAGCTCGGCTTCCCCGTCCCCGTAGGAAGGAGCCACATCGAAATAGTTCACTCCCAGCTCGATCGACTCGGCCACCAGGCGGTTGGCTTCGGCTTGCGTCATCCCGACTACCACGATGCCGCCGAAGCCGATGATGGAGAGCTCCACGTCGTCGCGGTAGCGCCGGCGAGGCAAAGGTCCGGCTGCCGCAGCAGATGCGCCCAACCCTAAGGCGACTGCCGTCCTGATGAAATCTCGTCTTTGCATGCTCCCAGTCTACCCCGGCAACGGCGGGCGTGGTTTGGGAAAGCGGACCGTCAGACCGGCAGATCCCAGCGCCGATCCCAAACCACTCGTGACCGTGTGCGCAGGGCTTCGGCGGCCATGAAGCAGGCGACCGTGGAGTAATAAGCCACTTCCTCGTTGCACAGCGTACGCTTGCGGTCGCGGATACGTTCCAGCCAGTCGCGCAGGATGTTCTCGGCGTTGGCAGGCTGGAAGCGTACCGCGGCCGGCGGTTCCTTGCTGAATTGTGTGTTGGGCGTGTAGATGTAACCGTAGTCCTGGATGTAGCGTTCCGCCCAGAGCGTTCCCCCCGTGCCTCGCAGTTCGACGCCCGCAGACGTTTTGACGCCCGGAGCGGTGAGACACTCGGCCGTGAATGTGACGAGGACTTCCTCAGGATACTCGAGCACAAAACTCACGACGTCGGGCGTATCCCGGCCGTCCTTGTAGTAGTAGACGCCGCCCCCGGCCACGGCGGCTAGCGGCTTGCGCAGCGAAAGCCAGTGATGCGCGGAATCCACTACGTGGATTGCGATCCCCATGATCATGCCGCCCATGTAATGCCGCCACTTATAGGGACTGAAATAAATGTCGGGATTCCAGGGGACCTTGGGGCCCGGCCCCAGCCAGCGCTCCCAGTCGAGGCCTTCGGGTTTGCGCTCGAAACCGGCCGGCGGCCTGCGGATGTAGCCCGTGTTCGAGGTGTACCAGGTCCGAGCGAGGCCTACTTTACCGATGACGCCGGTGTCGATGTAACGTTGCTTGGCTTCCACGAAGTTGGGTAGGCCGCGCCCTTGCGTGCCCACCTGCACGATTCGCCCCGTGGCGCGCGCAGTCCGCACGATCGCCTGGCCGTCCTTGGGATAGTGCACCATGGGCTTTTCGACGTAGACGTCCTTGCCCGCCCGCAAAGCATCCACGGTCATCGTGGCGTGCCAGTGATCGGGCGTGGCAACGATGACCGCGTCGACGTCCTTGCGCTCGAGCACCTGCCGGTAGTCGAGGTATTGTTCGGCGCCCGGCGCAATCCGCGCCGCCTCGTTGCGCCGCACGTCGTAGACGTCGCAAACCGCGACGATCTGGATCTGGTCACCCGCGATCCTTTGCAGGGCTTTCATCAACCACTGCCCGCGCCCGCCCGTACCTATGACCCCGATGCGTATGCGGTCGGCGGCGCCCAGCACACGGGCCGCGGAGGCCGCCGCGGCCGAACCGAGAAAAATCCTGCGGCTGGAATTCATGATGGCCCCTTTTTCTTGGTCTAATTTGCGAGTCCCCAAGGTATCACAGCGGAGACCGCGCGGGGCGGATCAGGCTTGACAGGGGGTGCGCCGAAGCGTACAACTAAGGCAGGGGGTTTGTCCCATGCTGGAGCTGAGCAAGCGGAACAAACCTGACCTGGACGACAGGAAGGTGATCTTCCTGGAGTTCGTGGCGGCGTCCACTATTTTCGCGATCATCGTGCTCGTGCTGTACATGGTCTTCACCTACCGTCCCGCCTGAGGGGCGCCGACATCGAACCGCCGCGCGCCCGGCGAAATTCCCAGGGCGGGACCGGTCGAGGATCGGCCCACAAGCCCAGACGGGCGGCCCGCGCTTCCCGCTCCAGCGCCTCGAGCAGCCGAGCCTCCGGAGCATATTCCCGGTACCACCAGGCTAGGCCCGCCCGCACCAGCTCCTCATTCAGTACGCGACCGTCGGGCAGGACCACGTCGGCCAGAATGCGGCCGTAACGGTCCCTGCCGTGCTCGCGCAGGAGTACATGCTGCCCGAAGCAGAGGTCGGCCGTGAAGCGCCGAGCCGCAGATCCGAACGGCTGTCCGCGCTCCGGCGCGTCGATTCCATAGAGCCGCACGCGCGCCGCACGTCCCTCTTTGAGCACTTCGATCGTGTCCCCATCCAGCACACGGACGACGCGGTAGACTTGCGACGGGGGCGGGAGCGCACGACGGCACCCCGCCAGCGCAGCGAGCAGCAGGGCTGCCAGAAGAACGGGCCGGCGCCGTGCGAAAAGCCTCCTCAAGCGACCTCCTGGCGGCGTCGCCCTTCCGGCGGATCGAAATGCGCCAAGACGAACTGTAAGGCTTCTTCCGAAGACGAAAGGCGGGACTCCAGTTGTGCGTCTTCTACCTCGCGCAGGATTTCCGAGAAAGCGGGCCCCGGTCGGAAGCCCAGCCGGATCAGATCGCGCCCGGTGATCAGGCGCTTGGGCTTCAACGCTTCCGGCGGCGTCTGCCGCAGTTTCTCGAGGACAAAGTGGTAGTTGTCCAGATTCCGGTGACTGGCCAAGCAGTCTAGCCGATGCAGCTCCAGGTGCTCCTCGAAGCGCTCCATCGCCATGAACCTTTTCAGCTTGCTTTCCCGCATCTGACGCACGTGGCGCCAGCGCAGGTGATAGCGGACCAGGGCTTCAACCTGACGAATCTCGTCGTTGGAAAAGCGCAAACGCCTGAGAATCTCCCCGGCGATCTGCGCTCCCACGATATCGTGCTCGTCGAAACGGATGCGTTCCGCCTCTCGATAAGTCACCGGCTTGCCGACATCGTGCAGCAGTACGCCCAGGGCCAGAGTGGGCGTGGGCTTCTCCAGGAGGCCGAGCATCAGCAGCGTGTGGGTCCAGACGTCTCCCTCCGGATGAAATTCCGGCGGTTGCGGCACTCCCTTCATCCGAGCCACTTCCGGGAGGACGATCTCCAGCAGGCCGCTCTCGTCCATGAGCTCCATGCCCCGGCGCGCTCCGCCCTCGGTGAGGAGGCGTACAAGCTCGATGCGGATGCGATCCGGCGAGACCTTGCTGACCAGCTCACGGTTACGGCGGATGGACTCGAAGGTCCGGCTTTCGATGTCGAACCCCAGTGTCGCGGCGAAGCGCACGGCCCGGAGCATCCTTAGGTAGTCCTCCCTGAACCGCTCATCGGGGTCACCGATCGTCCGGATCAGCTTCGCTCGGAGGTCCGCACGCCCTCCTACGAAATCCAGGACCTCGCCCGTCTCCGGATCCAGCATGAGGCCGTTGACGGTGAAATCGCGTCGCGCCACGTCGAGTCGTGGGTCGTCCACGAACGTCACCGCGGCGGGCCGCCGCCCGTCGACATAGCGGTGGTCGCTGCGCAGCGTGGCCACCTGGACTTCTGCACCTCCATGGCGAACCGCGACCACGCCGAGGTCCGGCCCGATCAACGCGGCGTTGTCGAAGAGCGTAGCGACCTTGTTATAAGGCGCGTCGGTGGCGACGTCGTAGTCTTCGGGTTCGCGCCCGAGCAACTGATCGCGCACACAACCGCCTACCAGCCAGGCCCTGAACCCTGCGCCGCGGAGTCTTTTCACGATCTGTTGCGCGAGCTCGCGCGCTTCACTTCCCACGTCCTCTATCATCGTATAGGTTGAAGAGAGGAGGTTTTCAGCCATCGCTGGCATTGCTTCAGGTTCGCCGACCGCGCCCGTCGCAAAGGTCGTCGTCGCGACGACCGTTGCGCTGACCTTCATCTCCTTCTGGCGGGCGGCGGCTATCGTACTCAGCGATCTTGCTTCCTCGTCGTTTTACGCCGGCGGCATCGCCGAGCAGGCGATCGGAAAGCCGGCCCCGTGGTTCGTACTCTGCGTCATGCTTTTCGCCTTCGCCATGGCCGCCGTGCACACCGAAAGCTGCTCGATGTTCGTGCGGGGCGGCGTTTACGTCGTGGTGCGTGACAGCATGGGGCCGACCCTGGCCAAGCTCTCAGTCTCCGCGCTGGTCTTCGACTACATCTTGACCGGGCCCATTTCCTCCGTCAGCGCGGGCCAGTACCTCGCCGGCCTGATCAACGAGACCAGCGAGTGGCTGCAAACAAGCTTCCGGCTGGACACGAACCTTTTCGCAACTTTGTTCGGCATCGCCGTGACGATTTATTTCTGGTGGGCCAACGTCAAGGGCATCCAGGAGTCCAGCGCCAAGGCGCTGCGCATCATGCAGATCAACGCCGTCATGGTGGGGTTGATCCTGCTGTGGGCGCCGCTGACCCTGCTGGTGCGCGGTCACGCGAACCTTCCCCCAGCTCCGCTGCCCGAGAATCTGCGGTTCAGCGACGAGGCCTTGGGATGGTGGAAGGGGACCCGCTTGCCGGAAATCGGCGCCATCGCCCTGCTGATCGCCTTCGGCCATTCCATCCTCTCGATGAGCGGCTTGGAGACGCTGGCGCAGGTCTACCGTGAGATCGCTTATCCCAAGCTCAAGAACCTTCGCCGAACGGCCCTGCTGGTCTGCACGTACGCGTTTCTTTCCACGGGTGTGGTGACCTTGCTCGCCATGCTGATCATTCCCGACGACGTTCGGCCCCGCTACTACAACAACCTGATCGGCGGGCTGGCGATGAACCTGGCGGGCCCCGAGGCGATGCGGCTGGCCTTTCACGCCTTCGTCGTTCTGGTAGGCGTGCTGATCCTGTCCGGAGCCGTCAATACCTCGATGATCGGCGCCAACGGCGTCCTGAATCGAGTGGCCGAGGACGGCGTGCTGGTGGGCTGGTTCCGCCGTCCCCATCCCAGATTCGGCACCAGCTACCGCATCATCAATCTGATTACGCTGCTGCAACTGGCGACCATCCTGGCCAGCCGCGGTAACGTCTACATGCTCGGGGAGGCCTACGCTTTCGGCGTGGTGTGGAGTTTCTTTCTGAAAGCGCTGGGGACGCTAGTGCTGCGCTTCCAGCGGCATGATCAGGAGTACAAGACGCCGGTAAATCCGCGCCTGGGGCGGAGGGAGCTGCCCCTGGGCCTGACACTGGTCACGCTGTTCCTGTTCGCTGTGGCCATCACCAACCTTTTCACCAAACAGTTCGCCACCATTTACGGCGTTTCCTTTACCCTTCTGCTCTTCGTGGTCTTCACGGTCTCCGAGCGCATCAACCTGGCGCGGCGCGCAGCCCAGAAACAGGGACTGGAGGAGTTCAACCTGGAGCTTCAACCGAACGTCTCCGCGGAGACCGTACGGGCCCGCCCAGGTTGCGTGCTGGTGGCTGTGCGCGATTACCGGCACATGCATCACCTGCAGAAGGTGCTGGAGAAAACCAACGTTCGGCGGCACGACATCGTGGTCATGACCGTGCGCACCATTCCGCCCGGCGCCGGCGAATACGAGCTATCCGAAGAGCAACTGTTCACCGACTACGAAAAGGAGCTCTTCACGCGCGTGGTGGCGCTGGCGGAAAAGCAGGGCAAGCCCGTGGAGCTTTTGACCGTGCCCGCGCTCGACCCCTTCGACGCCATGGTGCAGACGGCCGCACGGCTGAAGGCTTCCCGTCTGGTCACCGGTGTCTCAGCCCGCATGACCTCCGAGGAACTGGCCCGCCGCATCGGCTTGGCCTGGGAGCGCTTGCCTGAGCCACGGCACGCCTTCTCGCTGGAGATCATCGCTCCCGACCGCCCCTCCACCTTCGTCAACCTCGGCCCCCACCCGCCGCGGCTCTGGCCCGAGGACATCGAGCGCCTGCACGAGCTCTGGCTGCGCCTCTCCGACATCGAGGAATTCGGCTCCCGGCTGCATCATCGTGATGTGGTGGGCGTCGCCCTGCGGCGGCTGGAGCGCGATCTGGCGAGCGAGAAGCGCCAGGAGGTCCTCGAGGACCTGCGCAAGGAGCTACGGTCCGGCTGATTTCCTGCCGCGGGCACGCCCTTTCTTGCCTTCCTCAGACGCAGCCTCGGGCGCGATCGATGAGAGCACCTCGCGAAAGAGAGCTTCTTTCTTCAGATCCCGACGCGAAGGAGGCGGCTGCTCGTGACGATAGTCGTGCTCGTGGTAACAGGTGCGGCAGCGCACCTTGGCCGGTTCTGCGTTCACGATGGAAACTACGGAATGATTGGTTAGCCGCTTGCACTTGACGCAGTAATCGTCAATGATGTCACCCAGCTGAAGTTCTCGCATGGCGCCCTCCGCTCCCGCAGCAGCCCTCGTGATTGTAGCATGCCCCGCCCCTCAGAGAGCGGCGCGCAACAATCCTGCGGAAGCTGCGGCCACCAATACCCAGCCGACATCCACTCTCGTCGTGCTGAGAAGCAGCAGGGAAACCAGGGTGAGCAGGCCGAAGAAGGGGCCGATTACCGCCTCGCGCGCCATGGGCAGCGTGGAGGCCACCAGAAGCCCCGCCGCGGCCGCGAGCACGCCTTCGATGGCGCCTCGCACGCGCGGCCGCTCCGCCCGGCGACCCAGGTAACGCGCCATGGGAACGATGAGGAAGGCCGGCGTCATCAGGGCCAGCGCGCCCGCAGCCGCCCCCGGGATGCCCGCAACCAAATAACCTACGCTCACCACATACAGGCCGTAGGGGCCCGGGCCCGCACGACCGGCCGCCACGGCGGCGTTCAGTTCCCGCTCGCTCAACATCCGTCGCTCGACGACCAGATCGTGATGGATTACGGGCAGCGACGTCAGGCCGCTGAACGAGGTGACCGTCGCCTTGAGCAGCAGCAGATAGAGCACGATTACGTTCATGAAGGTTCTCGCAGCTCTCGCTCGCCTAGCGGCCCCTTCCACAGCGCTCCCGCCGCGGCTCCCAGCGCGAGCACAGGAATGGGCGAAAGGCGCAAGACGACGAGTAGCACGAGAGCGCCCAGCGCCAGCGATGTCATACGCAGCCGATTGCCTGGGACGAGGCGGGACTGGAGGAGGTTCCAGGCGGCGGCCAGCATCATACCCACCGCCGCCGCCAACAGTCCGGAGATGGCGCCCGCCGCAAGAGGCATGTTCCGAACCTGCTCGTAGACTGCCGTCAGCGCCACCACGATCGCAGCCGAGGGCAGGGTGGCTGCGGGCACGGCCACGAGCGCTCCCAACCAGCCGCGCACGAACCAGGCTGCGGCCGCGCAGAAGGCCAGCACGTTGGTCCCCGGCGTGATCCGCGCCAGCGCGAAAGCCAGCGCGTACTGCTCTGCGGTGAGCCAGCGCCGGCGCTCCACGAGCTCGCGCTGAAAGGCAGCCATGATAGGCTCGCCGCCCCCGAAAGTGAAGTTGCCCACGCGCAGGAAAAGCGCGCCTAGGCGGTGCAACGCAACCGCAGGCATAGCGACAATGATACATTCAAAGCAGCGCGCACCGTGGCGAGGACCAAGCGGCTGGTGCAAATCGGTACAGCGCTCGCCGTGTTGAGCGCGGCGGGTGCTACGTGGGTTTTGCTTCGGCGAGAGTCCGCGCCCGCCGCATCTGGAAAAGCCGGGCCCGTACAAGAGTCGCTCCCGCCCGAAGTCGTCCTGCCCGGCACGATCCGCGCCCGTCACATCGTGCAGGTCTCCGCGCCCGTCGAAGGCATCCTCGAGCGGTACATGGCCGAGCCGGGCCAGGAAGTCTTCGAAGGTCAGTTGCTGGCCCGCATCCACAATGAGGGCCTGCAAGCCGAGCACCAAACGGCAAAAGCCGATCTTGAACGCGCAGAGGGCCGCGTGCGAGCTCTGGAAAGCGCCCTGATTGCTGCGCGTCTGGAGGCTTCTCGGGCCCGCGCCGAGGCTGAGCGCGTGCGTGACGATTACGAGAAGGCTCAGCGCATCTTCGAGCGCCAGCAGTTCCTATTTCAGGAGGGAGCCGTCGGCAAGCTCGCCTTCGAGCGGGCGAAAAAAGAGTTCGAAGCCGCGAGCCGGCAGTTCCAGAGCAGCGAGGATATGGCGCGCCTGGCCGAGGACCGAGTGGACTCGCTCACCAAGGAGCTCGATGCAGCGCGCAAGCACCTCGAAGCGGCGCGTGAGGCGCTGGAGGCGGCGCAGCGGAAGCTCGAAGCCACGGAAGTGCATTCGCCCGTGGACGGAGTCCTGCTGGCGCGTAACCGGCAGCCTGGCGACCCCGTGGGGCCGCACGTGCCGGACCTGCTTCAGATCGCCGTGGACCTCTCGGTGCTGGAAGTGGTTGTCGAGCCCGAACCCCCGGTCTTAGAGCGTCTGAGCGTGGGCCAGCCGGTCATGGTGGAGGTGGCTGAGGGACCGCCTGGTGCGCTCACCGGACGCGTAATTGCCCTCGAAAAGGACGGGCGCGTGGTGGTGGAGTTCGCCAATCCGAGTCCTGCCGTGAAACCGGGCATGAACGCTCAGGTACGCATCTCGCTCCGCCGGCCTGCGCCTGGCTTGTGAAGAGTGATCAGTCTTCCAGCGGCGGTAGCTCCGGCATCCCGTGCCGTCGCGCCTCCGCCTGCATGCGCATCCGCAGCTCCGTCTTGCGTTCCTGCGCTAGCCGCGATGGCGGGCATTCCCCGATCAGGCGTTCGACCTCGCGCACCGCGCGGTCCAGCAAAGAGGGCGAGCCGGCCTTCGCCCAGCGCTCGCGGTTGGCCCGGTCGATCACGCGCCCGGGAAAGGTGATTTCGTCGCGGAGGTAACGCCTGGTGTGATCGGCGATGAGCAGGTGCTTTTCGCGCAACAGCTCTTCGAACAGGCGCAGGGAGGGGAAATCCTCGCGCGGTTCGACGCCCCGCGTCAGCCTGTAACACATGCCGCAGATTTCGTTGTCCAAAACCAGCTTCTCCAGGCTCTGGCAGCTTTCGAAATTGAGCATACCGGGGCCGGAGACGCTGTTGATGCCCGCCAGCGTAGCCAGCAGCGCTCCCATGCCGCTCTCCAGGCCCGCCTGGGGGTCCAGTTGCTTGGCGTCGCTGAGGCCCACGTACCCCTGAGTAGGCATGCCCAGGCGCTTGCCGATCTGGCTGGCGGCGCAGTTCAGCATCGCCGTCTCGATCGCGCCCATGGGCGTGGTCTCGTAGCGCACGTCGAAAACGGCGGGCGATCCCCCGAACAGCAGCGGGTGGCCCGGAGCTACCGTCTGGCTGATCACCACGCCGCTCAAATTTTCAGCGGTCTGCTGGATGAGACTGCCCACCAGCGTCACCGGCGCCACGAAGCCCGACAAAGGCATGGAGACCAGCTCGACGGGTATGCCGGCCCGCGCGCAATCCACCAGGTTCTGGCTGGTGACGTCGCTCCACTTGAGCGGCGCCGTGGGACAGCAGGAAAAGACGGTCAGCGGCTTGCGCCGGAGTTCGCCTTCATCGCCCCGCACGATGACCTGCATCTCGTGCATCACCCGAAAGCTCTCGATGGTGAAAGCGCCCGTGACCACCGGCTTTTCCGAATAAAGCAGGCTCAGGTACAGCCGGTAGCTGTCCGAAATGGCGGCGGGTACGTCGGCGGGGATCAGAGCGGTGCTTTGCGAAGCCAAATGCTCGAGTCGGCTGACCAGCTTTGCGTAACGAACGTAATCCGCCGTGACCGGCTTGCGCATCTGGCCCGTGCGAGCATCGAGTATGTGGATGGCGGCCGAGCCGGGCGTGAAGTACACGTTCTCACCGGTGAACTCGTGTGTGAGATTTCCGAGGACGTCGTAAAGACGGAAGGCGCGGGGAACGCTAGCCAGGCAGCGCTCGACGAGATTCTCCGGAAGACGAATGCGCCCGTCGGCGCCGAGTCGCGCTCCGTGATCCGCAAGCAGGGAGACCAAAGGCGGGTTGTGGACTTCGACACCTAGCTGCGCAAGGAGAGCGAAGGCCTCGCCGATGATGCTTTCGACGAGCGCACCCTCCAACAGACGCAGCGCGGGCCTCATGGCGATTCCGAGCTCAAGCCGCGCTGGCGTGGCGCTTGAAAATCTGGGGCAGGTTCTGCGAGAAGGCCGCCCGCGCCAGCACCATGTCGCAGCCGGTCTCCTGCGCTTTTTGCTTCAGCTCGCCCTGGACGGGAAGCACGTAACCGATCACGGTGATCTGCTTCAGTTCGGGATCGCTCTTGAGCCGTGCGATCGTCTTGAGCGGATGAACATCCTGGAAGTTCAGATCCACCACGATCAGCGAGGGCATCTCCCGGGCTTTCTCAAAGAGTTGTTTGTCCGTTTTCACGAACTCTACCGGCAGTCCTGCTTTCTTGGCCGCATCGGTGATCTTAATCGTGAAGAAGAGATCGCCGACCGCCGCCAACACCTTCTTGGCCTGCTTCTGCATTGGATCCCGTCTCTCGGTTGATATTCCGCAATCCCCGAAACCGGGTTGGTTTCCGAGCGAGTGCTTGAAAGATTGGGGGGAAATTCGATCTTAGCGCGATGGCGGGTTCCCGTGCAACCGCACTGAATTTGCAACTCTGCATCCGGTAACGAGATATCTCCGTGGCACGCGCGTAACTGGGAAAGGCCTGCCTGTCACCGCCCGGTATGCTGCAACGAGCCCCGATAAAACTCCCCTCCCAGGAGCAGGGCTGCGAGCTCGCGCGCGCTGGTCTCACGGACTCGCAGCACGGGCGCCCCATCGAGCCCGGGCCAGCGCTGCCGTACCTGCTCCAGCAGACCCGGTCGCACCACCCAAAGCATCGGGCAAGTGGCCTCCGCGTGGAACCGGTCGAGCTCCGGCGCCCATCCTTCGCTCCGCAACTCGAGCGGTCCCACCTCGTCCACGATAACCAGGTCCGCGCGGCGAGCGGCGGCATCCGCCAATGCGGCCAGGCCGAACTCGAGTCCCGCCAGGTCGAAAACAAAGGGACCCTGGCGGACCGGTCCGGGCTCGCCGCTGCGTCGAGCCAGCGGACGGCTCTCTCCGGTCAGCAGATTCAGGACCCGGTACGCGGCTCGCGTGCCATCGCTCCACGAGCCTGGCGAAAGAACGCCGCCCACGAGGTAGCCGCGCGTCCGCGCCAGCTTCGCCAGCTCCTCACAGAGCGCGGTCTTACCTTCCCCCTTTTCACCGGTCAGCAGCACCACCGCCGGCGTCCGACCTTGCCAGTACTCCACGCGGTCGAACAGGGCGGCCAGAGTCTCGGAAGGGTTGCGGAGCCCCGTTCGAACGGCCGGCATCATGCCGAGGAAGTCCGGCAACGCGCGGAACGCAGCCTCAAGCGCCGCTCCCGCAGCGGCAAAACGGCCGCGCCGCAACCTGCCGATGATGCGCGGGTGCGTCAGCTCGACGCTGATGGCCGAGAACATCACGACTACGTACACGGCGCGCAGGATCATCTGGGCGCCGGAACGCAATCCTCGTCCGACGTCGTTCTCGATGGCGCCGAACACGAGGCTCGCCAAAAGCAGCACCGCTGCCAGCTCGATCCACAGCCGAGGCCGTCGCAACCTGCGCATGGCCCTGCCGTACCGCCAAAGAGCCAATGCCACGACCCCCGCTATGGCCGGCGCGCTCCACGCGAGCGGATAGCTGGAGACCGCGAACATCCCGGCCGGCAAGGCCGCCGCAGCGGCCGTCAGCCAAGGCAGCGAGGGCTTCACCGGCGCCGACCTGCGCTGCGAGGCTTCTGCAAGCCTACCGCTCGGCTCCTGCGGGCGGCCTGAAAGGACGCCGGGTCTGTACCTACCTGCCCACCTCCAACCGCCGAGGCCGGCTGCCGCGCCGAGCGCGGCTTGCGCGACAAGCAGCGTGAGAATCGGCGCTTCCGGCGACAAACCATGCCAGCCGCTCGCACGCGCTGCGTAGCGCACCAGGCCCTCGTACAGCCGCACCACGTCCGTGCCGTAAACCAGGAGCAGGGAGACAATCTTCTGCACCAGCGTCAGGCTGACAGCCAGCGCCCCGCCGATTGCGCAAGCCGGCCAGTTCCGCCCGAACGCGACTAAGGCCAACTGGAGCAGCAGCCCTTCGGCGAAGATGCCGATCATCGGATTGAGGATGACCGCGCTGGGTGAGACGGATTTCATCAGGGCGCAGATCAGCGCGGCCCGCCACACCAGCCCGCGGTCACGCCACACACGCACGCCCGCGCACATCAACAATACGCCCAGCGAGGCGAGCAGCGCGCCGGTGAAGGGCATGCGGAGATTGTGCAGGAAACTGCCGACGACGATCTCAAACGCAGCCCATAAACTCCCCAGCGCCGCGGCTCGGCGCCAGACGAGGCCGCTCGCGGCCCTGCGCTGCTCAGAACCGATAGCGGAGATTGAGGTAGCCATGACGGCCCGCCTCAGGATACCCGTCCATCAGCCAATAGTTGCGATCGAAAACGTTGCCGGCCCCCGCCTGCAGCTCCAGGTTCGATCCGAGCTTCACGGTTGCACCCGCGGCGGCTACGCAATAGGGCGGAGTTCGCATAAGCCGGCCCGCGTCGTTGCGGATGGGGCGTGCCGATTCGTAAGTCCCATCGGCATACAGTAACAGCCGGGCGTGGACCCGGCCCACCATCGCCGCGTAGGCGCGGTGGCGAGGCGAGCCCACCGGCGGGAGGCTGGGGTCGGATAGGTTGGTGCGCGTCAGGTAGGTGTAAGTTGCGGTAAGTTCCAGCCTCGGATGGGGACTGCTGCGCGCCGCCAGTTCAGCGCCCAGCTGACGCGTACGACCCAGGTTGCGCAGCTGGTAGACGTTGGGCTGAAGGTAAAAGCGGTCCACCGTGTCGTTGAGCCAGCTCCCAAAGAGCGCCGCTTCCACCAGCGTGGTGCGGCCGAGCAGTTGCGAGTAACCGGCTTCCCAGTTGTTCGATCGCTCCGCGCGCAGCCACGGGTTGGGCACGCTCGTGCCCAGTCGATACGAGTAACGGTCCTTCATTGTGGGCAGGCGGCTCTTGCGGGCAAACGTCACGCGCATGCGGCCGCTCTCGGAAACCGCTCGCCACAGTCCCGCCTGCAGGTTCAAGATGCCTGTGGAGCCCGTGGGAAACGGATGGATCTGACCCTGGCGTAAGTCATCGGCGCGGCGGCTGCTCAACCAATCGCCACTAAGTCCCAGCACCAATGTGGTCCGACCGTCCCAGCGAAAGGTATCCTCGAGCCCGAGCGAAAGGGACAGATCACGAAAAGCCCGCTGCGGCTCGCCTAAGTTGCCTTCCCGGTGCCGATCCTGCTTGACGTAAATGGCGCTCTTCAGCGTGTGACGCGCGGCGAGACCGGATCCGAATTCCGCGATGCCGCCGTGCGTGGCGTCGTCGTAGCGGCTGGTAAAGGAGGAAGGCCGCAACTGGGTCGCATACCGCGCGTCGTCGAAGGACTTGACCACGTTGCGGAACTCGTCGCGAAACAGCCGGGCGCGCAAATATGAGCGCGGGCCGATCTCGTGGGAGCCGATCAGGTAGTAGCTCTGCTTGTCCCACTGCGGCCACTGCCAGTAGCGTACGCGCACCGCGGGATCGAGGCCCGCGTAAGGCGGCTGACCCTTCTCACCCTCTTGCCTTGCAAAAGTGAATGAGTACTGCCGGCCTGTGCCCGGAGTCCAGGCGAAGCGCGCCCTGAACACCGAGTCCTCGCGCCAGGCATTCACGCGTCGCCCCCGCGGCTGCGTAGGGCTGCCGGCGAACTTGGTCGATAGCGGGAATGAATCGGCGGAGAGCCAAGAAAAACCGGTCTCGGTCCAGAAGCGGCTGCGTCGCACGCCGGCGTTGAAAAATGTTTGCACCTGCTCGCCGGATCCGTAGCCGGCGCCCGTTTCGGCGTGAAAAGGTTTCGCCGGTTCCCGGGAAATCAGGTTGATGGCGCCGCCGAGGGCATTCGGTCCGTAAAGCGGCGAGGTGAAACCTTTGGCCACCTCGATCTCGCTGATGCCCGCCACGAGCAGCCGGTCCAGGTCCACGTAGCCGTCGTAAGGCACGTAAATCGGGATGCCGTCTACGTAGATCGGGACCTGGCGCACGTCGAATCCGCGGATCAGGACCCCCAGCTCGTTACGTTGGCCGATGCGGTCCAGGTGAACCCCGGGTGCAGAGGCCAGAGCCGTGGCCAGCGTCTGCGCGTTGCGCAAGCGGTAAGTGTTCTCGTCCACGGTAGCCGCCACCGCCGTCTGGGGCGCTTTCGCCGCTACGTGTACTTCGATGCGCCCCATCTGGAAGGCCCCGCCAGGCCGCGTCCGCTCGTATTCTTCGAGGGTGGCGCGCAGCCGGTCTACGTACTCGATGAGCGCATCCGCATCGCTTGCACTGGGCAGTTCGATTTGCACTCCTGCGGCTCGGATCTCGCGCGCCAACGAGCGGATTTCGCTTGCCAGCTCTTGGTTGCGGCGCGGCTCTACCCTCGCCTGCCGGAGCTCCTGCTTGAGCCATTGCAGCGTGGCCAGCCACTGAAGGGTGTCCCTGCCCGCCTGCGCTTCCAGCAGCGTCGCTGCGATCAGGTAGCAGGCGCCCGCGAACTTCGCCAGCCTCATACGCTCCCCGCGAGTGATCGCGCCTGCTCCGCCATGCGGCACTCGGCGTGAACGGCGCGCACAGCTTTTTCGAGTTCGTCGCGACGCACCACGATGGCGATGGTCAGCTCACTAGATCCCTGGGCGATGGCAATGATATTGATCCGCTCGCGGGAAATGGCGGTGAAGATCCGGCCCGCCAGGCCGGGCGTACCGCGCATGCCCTCGCCGACGACGGCCAGCAAACCCACTTCCTCGTCCACCTCGATGGGCTTCACGTAGCCGTGCTCGAGCTCGAGCAGCAAGGCGTCCTCGAGGGCCTCCATGGCCGCCCCCAGCTCGCTCTGGCGCACCAGAAAGCAGAAGGCCTGCCGGTAGGAGGAACTGGTCAAGGCCAGCACCTCCACGTTGGCGCGGCCCAGCGCTTCCAGCGCCTTGCCCATGATCTGCGCCCCGCTGAGCACTCCGCTCGTGGGCTCGATCGAGATCATGGCCACGTGCGGCAGCGAGGTCACCGCGCGGGCTCCGTTGGAGACCTGGATGCGCGGCACGATGCGCGTCCCCGGTTTCTCCGGCGCGAAGCTGTTCTTGCTCCATACCGGGATCTGCCGCTCGATAAGCGGGGCCAGGGTCCGCGGGTGCAGGACCTTGGCGCCGTTGTAGGCCAGCTCGGCCGCTTCGTTGTACGTCACTTCCGCCAGCACCGCGGCGTCCGGCACGATGCGCGGGTCCGCGGTCATGATGCCGTCCACGTCGGTCCAGATCCACAGTTCTTCGGCCTCCAGCGCGGCGGCCAGGATGGAAGCCGAGAAATCCGAACCGCCGCGGCCCAGGGTGGTCGGCTTGCCGTCCACGGTGGCTCCGTTGAAGCCTGTGACGACCGGCAAAACGCCCGCTTCCAGCAGGGGCCGCAGCCGTGCCTGCGCTTTGGCGCGCGTCGGCTCCATCAGCGGCGTAGCATTGCCGAAGACCGCATCCGTCACGATGACATCGGCGCCGTTGACGGCTTCTGCGCGTACGCCCTGGGATCTCAAGTGGGCAGTCACCAACAGCACGGAGAGGCGCTCGCCTACCGCCACGGCTTCATCCACCGAACGCGGCGGTCGCTCGCCTAGCATGAGAATGCCCGTGGCGATGCGCTGGAACTCGGCGATGATCTGCCGGATGTTTTCTTGCACCGCGTCCTGCGCGTCTGCCGGCAACAACTGGCGGCAGGTGGTGACGTGGCGTTCCTCGAGCCGGCCAATGTTGGCGCGCACGTCGTCTTCGTCCCCGGCTTCGGCCCGCCTGAGCGTCTCGAGCAGCAAGTCCGTCACTTTCGACATGGCCGAGATCACAGCCACTACCGGCCGTCGCCGGGCCTCTTCGCTCAGAATGCGGCAGACTGAAGCGATCCGTTCGGCCGAGCCGACACTGGTCCCGCCGAATTTCATCACCAAGAGGTCTTTCACGGGGACACTCCTGTACTGCGATGCGGCGCGGCACGCCGCCCTTGATTCTACCCATGTTAACATTCACCCGGCCGGCGAGACGTCAAAACGACCGCGAGCTGGCATCAAGGCTGCGGCGTGATCGCTTGGCCGGGCTCCTGTCCGTTGCCGATACGCTGGCGTACGATCCGCAGAACGGCTTCCACCACTTCCTCGATGCTGAGCGCGGTGGTGTCCAAGTAGACCGCATCGGGTGCCTGCAGCAGTGGGGCCTCCGCACGGCTGCGATCCCTCTGATCCCGCTCCTCCATTTCTGCGATCACTTGTTCGGCCACCGGCTGCCGGCCTCGTTCGCGCAGTTCACGCAGGCGCCTTTCGGCCCGCGTCTGCGGCGCGGCGTCCAGAAAGATTTTCACGTCGGCCTCGGGAAACACAACCGTTCCGATGTCGCGACCCTCCATGACGACGCTGGCGTCGCGGGCCAGGCGCCGCTGTTCGGCCACCAGAGCGCGACGAACGCCGCCGTAAACCGAAATCTTCGAGGCTGCCGAAGCTACCTCCGGGGTGCGGATCGCCTCGGTAACATCTTCCCCGTTGAGGAAGACTCGTGTGCTGCCGGCTTCGAATTCGATCCTGGCCGCCGCCGCCAGTTGCTCGAGCTTGTGCACATCGTCCAGCTTCACGCCCGCACGCATGGCCCATAGCCCTACGGCCCGATACATCGCTCCCGTGTCGACGTAAACGAAACCGAGTCGGGCTGCCACGCGCCGGGCAACGGTGCTTTTGCCGGCGCCGGCCGGTCCGTCGATGGCGATGACTATTCGCCTGGGCATCGTAAAGGTTCATGATACAAAGAGGGTCGCGGGCTACAATGAAAGTGACGCAAGGCTGCATGGCGCGAATCGCGTTTTGGCTGCTCCCGTTGCTGACGCTACCGGGATTCTCTCAGCAGTACTCGGGACCGAGGCCGCCGAAACCCGACCTCCCTTACCTGGTCCATGCCGACAACCTCATCCCCACCGAGGTGAACGAAGCGCGCCAAGAAACGCGGGGGAAACAGACGATTTACACGGTTCCCGGCGCCGCCTCGCCGGCCCGCACGCCCGTGCCCGAACCCATCTTCCTCTTTGTGTCGGAAAAGATCCCGCCGGAGGCTCTCGAGCTCTATCGATTGGAGGTCAGAGGCGGCAACCGCCAGATCGTTTTTCCCGAGCGGGTGAAAGACCAGCCGCGCCCACTGCGCCTGATCATTCAGCGCCTCGATGAAAAGCTCTTCAAGCTGGAGGTAAGCGAGCGCTTCGGCCTGGAGAACGGACCCTACGCCCTGACGCCGAAGGGGTCAAACCAGGTCTTCTGCTTCGACGTCTACTAAGGTCGACGGCGGCGCTGTCGCGGTCTGTTAGAATGCGGGTCTTATGTTTCTCGGGCTGGAACATACCGCTATCGCATCACCGGATCCGGAGCGCCTCGCGGCCTGGTACGTCGAGAAGCTGGGCTTCGTGATCAACCACCGCTACGCCGGCAATGTCTTCGTGAAGGCTCCGGACGGCGCGATGCTGGAAATCATCCCCGCCGAAGGCGAGCGCCCCGCGCAAACCTTCAATACGCCGGGATTGCGTCACTTGGCCGTCCGCGTCGCGGATTTCGACGCCGCCCATCGGCGCCTGAAGGAATTAGGGGTCGAGCTGCTCGGCGAGCCGATGGAGATCCAAGGCAATCGGCTGCTGTTCTTCGCTGACGCCGACGGCAATTACTTGCACATCATCCAACGCGCCCAGCCGTTGCCGTAAGCGAAAGCGGGAGGAGGATTGCATCCGAAGCGCCGGCGGGCTCTCGGTGCGCCGAGCTTTTAGAATTGTGAGTGCCATGACCTGGTTGGGCATCGCGACGTTGCTGGTGGGCCTCGCACCGGCCGGCAGCGAGCTGGAGCAGGCGCGTAACCGACAGGACCGCGCGGCGCTCGAGCGAATCATGGCCGTGCGCGCGGCCCAGGCCGACAAGCATCCCAACGACGCCGCAGCCCAGGCGCGGCTGGCCGAAGCAGCAATGTACCTGGCGGAAGTGGCGCTAGAGTTGCGCGACCGTGAGGGGGCCCGGGCGGCCGCCGAGAAGGGCATCCGTGCGGCGGAACGCGCCGTCGCCCTCCAGCCCAAGGTGGCCGAACATCATCGCCTTCTGGGCGCCTTGTGCGGCCAGGCTATTCCGGCCGGCCTGCTGCTCGCGATGCGCTACGGAAAGTGCGCGGCCGAGTCGATCGAGCGCGCTCTCGAGCTCGACCCCAACTCCTGGCGTGCATGGCTGAGCCGGGGCGTCGGGCATTACTACTTGCCGCCCGCTTTTGGCGGCGGAGTGGATCGGGCCATCGCGGATCTCCGCAAGGCGATCGATCTCAACCCCGGCGCCGCCGATGCCTGGCTGTGGCTCGGCCTCGCGCTCCGCAAGGCAGGGCGCCTGGACGAGGCCCGGCAGGCCATTGCACGCTCGCTGGAACTCAACCCCGAGCGCGTCTGGGCGCGCCAGCAACTGGAGAAGACTCCCGCCCCATGACCTCCCGGCGGCAGTGGATCCTGGTTGCGCCGGCGATCGTCGGGCTCACGGCTGCGAGCTTCTGGCTCTTCCCCGGTCACACTTGGTTACAGGCCGATACACAGATCTACGTGCCCATTCTCGAACGCCTATGGGATCCCTCGGTGTTGGCCGCCGATCCCGTGGCGCAGAGGCCTCACGTCGCCTTCACCATCTACGACGAAGTGGCACTGGGGCTGAGGCGGCTGACGGGCCTCGACTTTCGGACGATTCTCACGGCCCAACAGCTCGTCTTTCGCAGCTTAGGAATTCTAGGCGTCTTCCTGATTGCCACCGCGCTCGGTCTGGGCGCAAGTCCCGCCTTGTTGGCGGCAGCTGCGTTCTCGCTCGGGGCCACGGTGGTCGGGCCCTCGGTGCTCACCCTCGAGTACGAGCCCGTGCCCAGGGGCTTCGCGGCGCCGCTGGTCCTGCTGGCTCTGGGGCTGGCCGGCCGCGGCCGGGATCTGGGCGCCGGCGTGGCCGCCACGTTGGCCTTCTTGTACCATCCCCCTACGGCAGCCGCCTTTTGGGCAGTGTACTTTGTGCTGGCGCTCTGGCCCTCGCCCCCGCCGGTAATGGCGCGCCGGATCGCGGGGCTGATCCCTCTGGCCCTCGGGACCATCCTGTTGCTCGTCCTCTCCCGCCTGCAGCCGGGCATCAGCGAGCCGCAGATGCTCTTCACCCGCCTGGACCCGGACCTCGAGAAGCTCCAGCGCTGGAGGGCCTCCTACAATTGGATCACCCAGTGGGACCCAGCCTGGTTCCGGCTCTACGGTCTGTTGTTTCTGCTCGGATTGGCCGCCTTCTGGCGGCTGCGCCGCGCCGGCGTCTTCCGCACTCGCACGCTGCTGGCGTGGCCCGTCGTCGATCTGGAATTCTTCCTGGTCGGGCTCCCGCTGGCGGGGATCCTGTGCGTGCCGCTCAGTTATTGGCTGCTGGACGGGATGAAGTGGGCGGTCATCGCGCAATTGCAACCGGCCCGCAACCTGCTGTACGTGATGACGCTCTCCTCCCTATTGGCGACGGCGGCAGCCGCGAAGGCCGGCCAGGCGCGACGCTGGTGGGAGAGCGTGCTTTGGCTGCTGGCCGTTTACGCGATTCCCACCCACACAAGATTGCTCCAACTGGATAGCGCGGCGCTAGCCACGCCCCTGGGCCGTCGCCGCACGCTGCTGGTGCTGGGGATGGCGCTGTGCGCGGCCTTCGCCCTGCGCGCGACGCCGCGGCCGCGCCTGCTGAAGACGGTGCTCACGGCGCTGGCCGTTGGGGGCCCGTTCCTCGCGATCCCAAGCCTTGGCCAGGTGCGTAATTATCCCCATTTGCATCACGCCGAGTTGGATGAGCTGGCAGCCTGGGCGCGATCGCAGACACCGCCTTCCGCCGTGTTTCTTTTTCCTGACGCAGGCCGCGAGCTCTTCCCAGGGATTTTCCGCGCTAAAGCGCTGCGCACGGTGTACGTCGACTGGAAAGGCGGCGGCCAGGTCAACTTCCTGCGCGGCTTCGCCGCCGAGTGGTGGAGACGTTGGCAGCAAACCATGGAGGGCGGTTTTCGCCCCAACCGATGGCCTGAGTATGCGGCCACCGGCGCCGATTACATCGTGCTGCGGCGCCCACGGAAGCTGCCGGGAAGGACTCCCGTTTACCAGAACGGGCGCTACCTGGTGTACCGGCTGAACTAAGACAATCGCCCCGCCCGATTCAGCAGGCCGCTTGGCGGAGGAAGTGGTCGACTTCCTGCCGCAGCGGCAGCGAGGCTTGCGCCCCCAGCCGCGTCACCGAAATCGCCGCAGCCGCGTTTGCGAAGCGCAGAGCGTCCGCGATCGCCCTGCCTTCGCTCAGCGCCACCGCCAGCGCCGCGTTGAAGGTATCGCCCGCTGCGGTGGAATCACGCACGGGGACCGTAAAGGCAGGCTGGTGGAACTGCCGTTCGCCATCGTCGTAGAAGCAACCCTGATCGCCCAGCTTGAGGACCACAGTCCCGGCGCCCGCCTCACGAAGAGCGCGCGCCAACGCCGGCGCGTCCGTCGGTACCACCCGACCCGGCGGCCGTCCCAACAGCAGCAATGCCTCGCTTTCGTTGGGCGTCAGAATGTCGGCCAGGCCCAGCGTTTCACGATCCAGCGGACGGGCCGGCGCGGGGTCCAGCATGGTGCGAGCGCCCTCCTCGCGGGCGATGCGCAGGCCTGCCCGGACCGCAGCCAGCGGAGTCTCCAGTTGGAACAGGGCGAACCGCGCTCCCTGGAAACTCCGGCGGTATCCCTCCATTTCGGCAGCGGTCAGAATGTGGTTGGCTCCCGGAGCCACCACGATCGAGTTCTGGCCGGCGGAGTCCACCCAGATGAGGGCGACGCCCGTGGGCTGGGCTTTGGTTGCATGGACCGAGGAAACGTCGACCCCGGAAGCAGCGAGGGTGGCCTTGAGATGGTCGCCGAACCAGTCGTAACCCACACGCCCCACCATGCGCACCGTCATGGAAGCGCCGGCCAGCCGCGCCGCCGCGCAGGCCTGGTTGGCGCCCTTCCCTCCCGGGACCATCTGGAAATCCCGCCCGAAGACCGTCTCACCCGGCGCCGGCAGCCGTTCGACGGTCACCACGAAATCCATGTTCAGGCTGCCGACGACCACCACTGCGGGAGTCATCTGGAAAGATCAATGCCGAATTTCTTGAGCTCCTCGGCGTAATAGCGACGGTGCAGCAGCTCCCACTCCTCGCTGCCCTCCGGGATTTCGCGCTTTTGCGAACGAATTTTCTGGCGCGCGGCCCGGTCCACCTTCTCTTCCAGCGCGAGCAGATCCATCATGGCACGAACCATCTCCAGGCGGATTTCGTTCTGGTCCATCTTCATCCGTGCGTTACGGGCTTTGCGAAGCGCGGTCATCAGCTTGTGCGAAATGTCGATGACTTTGTCGCGCGAGAGCTTCATCTGGTCGCCCGTATCGCGCCCGGAGGCCCGGACAACCTTGCGCTCGGCAATCAACTGATTCTTGATGCGGCGGAACATTTCCTGGTAGCTGACGCCCTCGCGGCGCATGTAATCGGTATATTGGCTGAGGATTTCGCGCACCTCCTCGTTGAGGCGATCCTCGACCTCCAACTCCTCAATGATTACGCCGGCGATGAGCTCGGCTAAGGCCTGCGGTTCGGTGGTTTCTATCATGCGCGGCGTCAGCCGCCGCACCATCTGGCGGGCGAGGTAGTGGATGAATTCGCGGGCTAGCAGCATCCTACGGGCGCACCGGCATTTTGATAGTGTACAACAGGCGAACGCTGCCTTGATTCCCCCGGCGGCTATGATGGGAGCGTGGGCGGGCGGCATTTTGGCAAACACGAAATCATCCTGTTCGCGTTGTTCGCCCTTCTGGCCATCGCCGGACCGGTGCGTCGGCCATCGGTGATCGCCGTTCTCGGCGCGCTGGCTCTGCTGCAGGTGCTGGAGCCCTCGGTCCCCTTCTTCGCGCGGCCCGGCGGCAGCGTCGTGGCCAACCTGCTAAAGCTTGGCCTCGGATATGTCCTGCTGGGCCTGACCGGAGGCATCAACAGCAGCTACTACTGGATCCTGCTGGCCCCGGTCATCTCCGCGGGGATGGTGTTAGGCGTGCGCGGCACCGCCGTCTTCACCGTGCTCGCCTGTGGCGTCTACCTTTCTACGCTGCTGTGGATCGACTGGGAGCGCTACGAGCTGCCGCCGCATCAAATCCCCGAGATCCTGCTCCGCGTGACCTTCCTCGCCATCATTGGCTTTCTGGCCGAACGCCTGGCCGAGGTGAACCCGGCCGCGCGCAGGGCCCAGGCGGTGGCTGCCGAGCTGGCCGAAGCCAACCGCAACTTGCAGGAAGCCGAAGCGGCCGTGCGGCGTTCCGAGCGGCTGGCGGCGCTGGGCCAGCTCTCGGCGGGTCTGGCCCACGAGCTGCGCAACCCCCTGGGCACGATTCGCGCCTCGGCCGAGATGCTGACGCGCCAGATCCCGCCGGACAATCCGGTCGCCTCGGAATTGGCCGGCTTCATTGCCGCCGAAGTCGACCGCACCAATCAGCTGGTCACACGTTTCCTGGAGTTCGCCCGCCCTCTCGAGCTCAAGCCCGTACGCGCGGAGCTGGCGCCGGTCATCGAGCGCGCCATCGCTCAACTGGAGCGCCACTCGCCCCGTTACGACGTGGCCGTTTACCGGAACTACGCCCCCGATTTGCCCCCTTTCGAGTTCGACCCGGAGCTGATGGAGCGGGTGGTCTATAACCTGCTGCTCAACGCCGCACAGGCCAGCCCGCCCGGCGGCGCCGTCACGGTGAAAACGCGACCGGTCGCGGGCAACGCCGAGATCGCCGTGATCGACCGGGGCGAGGGAATCCCTCCCGAACGTCAGGAAACAATTTTCAACCCGTTTGTTACGACCAAGCCGGACGGGGTGGGGCTGGGGCTGGCCATCGTTTCCAAGATCGTCGACCTGCACGGCGGTAAAATAACCGTGGAAAGCGAGCCCGGTAAAGGGAGTGTTTTCCGCGTCTACCTGCCCATGAGCCGGCGCGCCGCGCCATGAAGACGCGCGTTCTTGTCATCGAGGACGAAGAAAAACTCCGCCGTGTGCTCGAGCTCCACCTGCGCTCCCTGGGTTACGAGGTCGAGACGGCGGGCACGGCCGAGCAGGGCTGGAAGCTGGCCGACCGCGCAGACCTGGTCATCACAGACCTCCGCCTGCCGGACTTCGACGGCCTGGAACTGCTCAGCCGGCTCCGCCGGCAGAACACGCGCACGCCCGTGATCGTGATCACGGCCTACGGCACGGTGGAAACGGCCGTGGAAGCGATGCGGCAAGGCGCCGACGACTTCGTACTGAAACCCTTCTCGCTCGACCACCTCACCGCCGTGCTCCAAAAGGCCTTGCGCCGTCGCGCGCTGGAAGACGAAAACCTGCGTCTGCGTGAGGAACTGGGACGTCGCTATGATTTCCGCAACATCATCGGGCGCAGCCCCGCCATGCAGGAGATCTTCGCCACCATCCAGCGCGTCGCGCCAACCCGCGCCACCGTGCTGCTGTGCGGGGAAAGCGGCACCGGCAAGGACCTGATTGCCCGCGCCATTCATTACCACTCGCCCCGGCGAGACCGTCCCTTCGTGAAGATCAACTGCTCGGCCCTGCCGGAAAACCTCATGGAGGCCGAACTGTTCGGCTTCGAAAAGGGCGCCTTCACCGGCGCCGTGGCTTCCAAGCCGGGCAAGTTCGAACTGGCCGACACGGGCACGGTGTTTCTGGACGAGATCGGCGACGTGCCGCCTTCCGTGCAGGTCAAGCTGCTGCGCGTGCTGCAGGAACGTGAATTCGAACGGCTGGGCAGCAACAAGACGCGGCAGATTGACGTGCGCGTGATCGCCGCCACCAACCAGGACCTGCGGGCCGCGCTCGAGCAGGGCACTTTCCGCGAGGACCTTTACTATCGCCTGAACGTGGTTCCGCTCAACCTTCCGCCGCTGCGCGAGCGCCGTGAGGACATCCCGTTTCTGGCTGAGCACTTCGTCCGCAAACTGGCGCCCATGCTCGGCAGCCGCGTCGAAGGCATTACCGAAGCCGCCATCCAGAAACTCATGGCGTACCACTGGCCCGGCAACGTGCGGGAACTGGAAAACGTTATCGAACGCAGCATTGTTCTGGCCGCCGGCACCGTCTTGGACGCCGACGACATCAAGCTCGACACGGCGCCGCGAGCCCGCCCGCCCACGGAGGGTTTCTTTCTGCCTGAGGGCATGACCCTGGAGGAATTCGAGCAGGCCCTCATCCGCGAGGCGCTCCGTCGCGCAGGAGGCAACAAGAGTCAGGCCGCGCGCATGCTCGGCTTGACCCGCAACGCCCTCCGCTACCGGCTTTCACAAATGGGGCTGGACGGTTGAGGCCGGGTATCGGATGGGCAAGCCTCGGGTCGCATCGAAAAGATTAACGATTTTTCAGGCGGCGCCCCCCAATGTGTAGTACCCTTGTTAATAGGCGGACTGGGCGCGCCTCGTTGCTGTCGGCGGCCGAGGCGGATACCGCGGCGGGGCCAGACCGCGGAAGGGACGGTGTAAGTTGACGACCGGTCAACCCGCGCAAGGAACCAAGTCGCACCGCGATTTTAACAACGCTCTCCGATCCCCTTCTTTCCGCCGCGTCATCGATGCAATGCTCGACGCGGTCCTTGTCGTAGACGCCTCAGGCTCCCTATTGTTCGCGAACGCAGCGGCGCGGCGTTGGCTTCCGATCGAAGAGCCGGCGCCGCCGCCGGAAGCGTGGGGCCGAGTTTACGGTTTCTTCGCCGCGGACGGCTCCATCCCGCTGCCTGAAGACCGGTTACCCGTCAGCCGCGTCTTGCGTGGCGAGGCCGAATGCACGGAGGAAATATTCATCCGCAACGTGCTGCTGCCGGACGGCCTTTGGGTTTCCGCGCGTGCCGTGGCGCTTGAAGACGAGGCCGGGAACAAGTACGGGGCCCTCATGGTGCTGCACGATGTGACCGAAGCCCGACGCGCCCAGGAAGCACTGCGGCGTGAGCGGGACTGGGCTGCGACGATCCTCGACACGGTGGGCAGTCTCGTGGTCGTGCTGGACCGCGAGGGACGCATCGTCAGCTTCAATCGGGCGTGCGAGAAGGCAACCGGGTACTGCTTCGAGGAGGTCATCGGTCGCCCCATCTGGGACTTCCTGCTGGCGCCGGAAGAAGTCGAGGAAGTTCGCGGCATCTTCGAGCGCCTGCGTAGTGGGCAATTTCCCAGCCAGCACGAGAACTATTGGCTTACGCGCACGGGAGACAAGCGCCGGATCGTCTGGTCGGACACCTGCCTGCTGGATTCCGCCGGCCGGGTCGAATACGTGATCGGGACCGGCATCGACGTCACCGAGCGGAGACTGTTGGAGGCACAACTCCGGCAGGCGCAGAAGATGGAAGCTGTGGGCCGACTGGCGAGCGGCGTCGCGCACGACTTCAACAACCTTTTAACGATCATATCCGGCTACGGGCAGATGCTCTGCGAGGCGCTGCCGCCGGGCGACCCGCTGCGTGAAGCGGCGGGTGAGATCCTGACTGCGGCGGCACGAGCGGCCGGACTGGCCGGACGCCTGCTGTCCTTCAGCCGCAAGCAAACCGGTAAGCCCCGGCTGGTCGACCTGAACGAGATCGTGTCCGGACTGGAACGGATGCTCCGTCGGGTCATCGGCGAGGATATCGAACTTCTCACGGTGCTCGGCCCGAAGCTGCCGAAGATTCACGCGGACCCCCTCCAGCTCGAGCAAGTCGTCATGAACCTTGTCATCAACGCCCGGGAGGCGATGCCCGAGGGCGGGCGCATCGTGATCGAGACCGCCGCCGTGAACCTCGACGAAGAGTACGCTCGGCGCCATCTTGGGGCGCAACCAGGCCCCCACGTGATGTTGGCGGTAAGCGACAACGGCTGCGGCATGGATCCCGACGTCCTCCGCCAAGCCTTCGATCCCTTTTTCACGACCAAGGAAGGCGGGACGGGATTGGGCTTGAGCACGGTCTACGGCATCGTGCAGCAGCATGGCGGGCAGATCTGGGCCTATTCGGAACCCGGCATGGGCGCCACGTTCAAGGTCTATCTCCCTGCGGCCGGGGAGAGCGCGGCCTCTCTCGTCGAGCAGGGTGATTTCGGCGTTGAGCTGGGCGGGACCGGCGAGGTGGTTCTCGTCGTCGAAGACGAGGCGGAGCTGTGCAAACTCATCGGCGACGTGCTGGAACGCGGCGGTTACCGGGTCCTACGGGCTCAGTCGCCCGAGCAGGCGCTCCGCGTGGCGCGCGAATACGCCGGGCGCTTGGATCTGCTCCTCACCGATGTGGTCCTTCCTCGCATGAGTGGCCGCGAATTGGCCGCACGCATGCGGGAGCTGCGGCCATCGCTGCCCGTGCTTTACATGTCAGGGTACGCGGACAAGGCTGTGCTGCATAACGGCTTCCTCGAGGAGGGGGCGGCCTTTCTGGAAAAGCCTTTCAGCAAGTCGGCGCTGCTCGCCCGCGTGGGCGAGTTGCTCAGGCGCCGTCATTGATGCCTGGTCCGGGCCCGCACCGGACATAGCTCCCGGGCAGTGACCCGGCATGCGCTGAACAGCCCGCGACAGCACCCGAGGCCGACCGCCTGCCGGCAGGGTGCGCTCAGAACCCCGAAGCCTGATGGGGATGTCGTGAGGATTGCTCACAAACCGTTTTTGACAGGTCGCCGGCGATTGTGCTAGGAATTCGATCAAAGCTCCTTGCGAGGGGGACATGGTGGTAAGGCGCCGGCTACCGGCCGCAGGGCGCGTCATTGTCGCTCGCGAGGAGGGACGTGCCAGGAAAGACTGTTCCGTGGAGGGTAGCAATGGATCGCAACCACGCTAGCCCTGTTGGGGTTCTGGCATTCTTGCTCTGGTCGCTGGCCACTTTCACGCTTCCTGCCCAAGACACGGGCCGGCTCAGCGGCTCCGTACTGGATCCTACCGGCAGCGCCGTGCCCGGCGCCAAAATCGAGCTGTACCTGCCGGGTGGGCAATCGCCCGTTCTGTCGACCACCACCACCGCCGAGGGTCGCTTCAGCCTGATCGGCATCCGCCCCGGCACGTACGACATAGTGATCGAGGCGGCGGGTTTCCGCAAGCAGACGCTCCGCGCGGTAGACATCAACCCGGGCCGCGAAACCAGCCTCCCCGCCGTGACCTTGGAGGTGGGTTCGGTGACCGAGGTGGTGGAAGTGACGGCGGTGGCGCCCGGCGTGCAGCTTTCCAACGCCGAAATCTCCACCACCGTAACCAACGAGCAGGTTCGCCGCTTGCCCCTGCTCAACCGCAGCCCACTGGCGCTGATCCAGACCCAGGTGGGCGTCACCCTCGGCCGCGGCAACACGGTCATCAACGGGCAGCGCACATCCTACGCCAATGTCACCTTCGAGGGTGTGAACGCTCAGGATAACTTCATCCGGAGCAACGCCCTGGACTTCCTACCCAACCTTCTGCTGCTCGATCAGGTGGCCGAGGTCACTATCGTCACCTCGAACGCCGGCGCCATGTTTCCGGGCGGCACGGCTCAGGTGAGCTTCGTGGTGCCCTCGGGCAGCAATAACTTCCGAGGCTCGCTCTATTGGTACAACCGCAACAACAAGCTCGCTGCCAACACCTGGTTCAACAACCGCGATGGCATCCCGCGGCCCTTCCTCAACCAGAACCAGGCCGGCGGCTCGCTGGGAGGCTATGTCGTCAAGGACAAGCTCCTTTTTTACACCAACTACGAAGCCTTCCGACTGCGTCAGCAGAGTTCCGCCAACCGCACCATACTTACGGCAGATGCCCGCCAGGGCATCTTCACCTATCGCGATGCGACCGGGGTTATCCGCAAGGCCAACGTGCTGCAGCTGGCGGGCGTTTCTACGGACCCGGTCATGCGCGGGCTGTTGGACCAGGTGCCGGGTCCCGAAAAGATCAATAACTACCGTGTCGGGGATTCCAGCGAAGACCTGCTGCGCAACACGGCCGGCTACTCTTTCCTCCTCCGCAACAACCGCACGCGCGACAACTACACGCTCAAGCTGGACTACATTCCCTCGACCCGCCACGCCGTTACGGGAACCTGGGCGTGGAATCGCGACATCGTCGACCGGCCGGACCTGGCTAACGATTACTCCACGATTCCGAAGGTCAAAAACGACGACGCCAAGAATCTGGTCTCGCTGGCCTGGCGCTGGAATCCTGCACCCAGCTTCACCAACGAGACGCGCTTCGGCTTCAACCTGGCGCCGGGAACGTTCGTCACCACCGAAAAGTTCGGCAACTACATTCTGGCGGGGATGATCTACAGTAACCCGCTGAATACCTTCCGTGCGCAGGGGCGCGACACGAATACCTACACCCAGCAATCCAACGCCAGTTACGTCGTGGGCCGTCATAACTTCCAGTTCGGCTTCCAGGCGCAGCAGATTCGTACGGCGCCCTTCAACGACGCCGGCATCACGCCGACTTACACGATCGGCACGGGCACCGGGAACCCAGGTCTGACGACGGCCCAACTGCCGGGGATCAGTTCGACAGACCTGGCCAGCGCCAACCTCCTGCTAGCTTCACTGGCGGGCTATGTTACGGCCTACTCGCAGACGTTCAATGTGAAGGACCGCACTTCGGGCTTCGTCGGCGGCGCCACGCGCTTGCGTCACTTCAGCCTCGATAACTATGCCTGGTATTTCCAGGACAGCTGGAAGATCCACAGGCGGCTGAACCTGACCCTGGGCGTGCGCTACGACTACTACAGCCGCGTCGACGAACGTGACGCGCTAGCCCTGTTGCCCGTTCTGAAGGATAACAATCCTATCGTCACGCTGCTGTCGAATTCGACGCTGGATTTCGCCGGCAAGGCGGTAGGGCGCCCCTGGTATAACCGGGACCTGAATAACTTCGCGCCCAATGCCGGCCTGGCCTGGGATCTTTTCGGCAATGGGCGCACGGCTCTGCGGGCGGGTTACTCGGTCGGATTTGTCAACGACGAGACGATCCGCTCGGTGGACAACAACGTGGCGACCAATGCCGGACTGTCGGCCACCTCCGCCGCTTCCGGGCTCAGCGGGCGAGTAAGCACGGGCCTGCCGGCGGTTCAAGTTCCGGTCTTCAAGGTGCCGCGGACCTTTGCCGACAACTACGCCTTGGACCGGCAAAGCGCTTACGGCATGCCCGACCCCAACCTCCGTACGCCTTACGTACAGCAGTGGAGTTTTGGCATTCAGCAGGAGGTCAAGGGCGCCGTGATCGAGGTGCGCTATGTGGGCAACCACGCCACCAAGGCGTTCCGCGCTTTCGACTACAACCAGGTGATCATCCGCGAGAACGGCTTTTTGGATGACTTCGTACGCGCGCGCAACAACGGCTTTCTGGCTCTTGCGCGTCGCGGAGTCTTCGATCCGCGCTACGATCCGAACGTCCCCGGCAGCCAGCCCCTGACCCTGTTCCCGCGGTTGGCCGGCGGCGGCCTGCTCACCAACGCCACCGTTCAAAACTACATCCGCCAGGGCCAGGCGGGTGAGTTGGCCAACGTCTATCAGGTGAACGGCCTTAACGGCGACGTCAATTTCTACCGCAATCCGTACGGACTGGGTTGCAACATGCTTAACAACTACAGCAATTCCACCTACAACGCTTTGCAGGTGGACGTGCGGCGGCGCGTCAGCCGCGGCTTGTTCTTCCAATTCAACTACGGGTACTCGAAGGTGCTGAGCGACGCGGCGGGCGACGGTCAGACCCGCTTCGAAGCCTTCCTGGACATTGACAACCCGAAGCTGGAACGGGCGCGGGCGCCATACGATCTGACGCACCAAATCAAGGCCAATTGGGTTTACGACCTGCCGATCGGGGAGGGTTATCGACTCAACCCGCGCAAACTGGGCCGCCTGGTGAGCGGCTGGAGCATTTCGGGCTTCCTGACCTCGCAATCGGGGACGCCCTTTTCGATCCTCTCCGGACGAGGAACGCTGAACCGTGCCGCCCGTTCCGCGGGCACCAATACCGCAGTGGCGCTGGCCACAAAATCGGAGCTCGACAACCTGTTGAAGCTGCGCATGACGGGCGTCGGGCCCTACTTCGTGGCCGCGTCTGCCATCGGCCCCGACGGCCGCGCCGTAGCTCCCGATGGCAGCGCCCCATTCCAAGGACAGGTGTTCTTCCATCCGCTGCCCGGCACGCTGGGAACTCTACAGCGCCGCATGTTCAGCGGGCCCTGGGCATCGAACTTGGATTTCGGCATCCAGAAGAACACGCGGATCACCGAGAAGCAGTCGCTCGAGATCCGCATGGAGTCCACCAACATCTTCAATCACCCGACCTGGTTCGTGGGCGATCAAAGCATCGACTCGACCACTTTCGGACGCATCACCAGCACCTTCTTCGGGCGGCGATTGATTCAGTTCGGGGCCTACTACCGCTTCTGAGCTGAGCCCGTCGCAGTCGAAGCACGACAGGCCGGCCGACCGGTTCCGGGTCCCGGGGCGGACCCGGGGCGCGGTTGACAACGGGCGCCGGCCCGGCCTAAGATTTGGGAAGTATTGCTCCATCAACGGCTTGTCTTTCAGGGCTACGGTTGCGCAAGCGGGTTATCCTCCGGAAAGGGCGCTCCAGATCGCGCTAAGCTGGTCCGTGTCGGCGTGTCCGGACGGGGGCAGCCCGGCCCAGCCCGACAGGCCGCAGGCTTCCGGCGGAGAACTTTCGATGGCGCGCGAGCAGGATGAGGTACGCCCCAGGCCGCAAATGCCGCCTGGCGGGGAGGAGGACTACGAGGAACTCCTCGAGGACTACGGTCATTTCGCCCCGCCGGCCCAGGGTGAGATCTTCGAAGGGCGCGTCTTGAAAGTTACCGACAAGGAAGTGATCGTCGATTTCGGCTACAAGATCGAAGGCCTCGTCCCCATCGAACAATTCATTCAACCCGACGGCAAGATCGCGGTCCAGCCCGGCGACACCGTGGACGTCATGGTGGACCGCGGCGGGGTCGAGGTGGACGGCTACATCCTGCTCTCGCATGAGAAAGCCGTCCGGCTGCGCGCGTGGGAGAATCTCGAAAAAGCCTATCGCGAGCGCCTGCTGGTCAACGCGCTCGTGCTCGGCCGCACCAAAGGCGGTCTCACGGTTGACGTGGGCGTGAAAGCCTTTATGCCCGCTTCCCAAATCGACGTCCGGCCTGTCCCGAACCCCGAAATCTATATCGGCCAGTACGTTCCCGTCCGCATCTTGAAGCTCAACCGCAAGCGTGGCAATGTGGTGGTCTCGCGGAAGCTGGCCGTCGAGGAGGAGATGAACGCGCGCAAGGCGGCCATTCTCGAGGCCCTGGAAGAAGGCGCTCTGGTTACGGGCGTCGTCAAGAGCCTGACCGATTACGGCGCCTTCGTGGACCTGGGAGGCCTTGACGGGCTGCTGCACGTCAGCGACATCTCCTACGGGCGTGTCAACCATCCTTCCGAAGTGCTGAATGTCGGCGATGAGATCACCGTCAAGGTTCTCAAGGTCGACCGCGAAAAGGAAAGGGTCTCTTTGGGCCTAAAGCAATTGCTGCCAGATCCTTGGGAGACCGCTGCCGAACGATATCCGGTGGGATCGCGCGTGCTCGGCCGAGTCGTCAGCATCACCGATTACGGCGCCTTCGTGGAGCTGGAGCCGGGCATCGAGGGATTGATTCACATCACCGAGATGACCTGGTCCCGCCGACTCAAGCACCCCTCGAAAGTGGTCAAGGTGGGCGACCAAGTGCAAGCCGTCGTTCTCTCCGTGCAGCCCGCCGAAAGAAGGATCTCGCTCGGCATCAAACAACTGGAGCCGGATCCGTGGACGACCGTCGAGCAGCGTTACAGTGTCGGGTCCGTGGTGGAGGGCCGGGTTCGTAAGCTGACCGACTTCGGCGCCTTCGTCGAGATCGAGGAAGGCATCGACGGGTTGGTGCACATCTCCGACCTGACTTGGAGCAAGCGCGTCAAACATCCCTCGGAGGTTCTCAAGAAGGGTCAGACCGTACGGGCCGTAGTCCTGCACATCGACGGAGCCGCCAGGCGCCTTTCCCTGGGCATCAAGCAGTTGCAGCCCGACGCTTGGGAGACGTTCTTCCGCTCTCACCAGGTCGGTGACGTGGTGCGCGGACGCGTCAGCCGCGCCGCCAACTTCGGCGTCTTCGTGGAGCTGGCAGAAGGCGTCGAGGGGCTCTGCCACAATTCTGAAATCCCCGGGGCGAGCCAGCGCCCCAAGGGCGAGCCGCCGCTCGAAATCGGCCGCGAGTATGATTTCAAGATCATTCGAATGAGCGAAACCGAAAAACGCATCGGCTTGAGCATCCGCGCCCTTCACGCCGATGAAGAGCGCAGTCGCCTGATCGAGTACCAGCGGCAGGCGGCTAGCGCAACCATGACGATCGAAGAGGTCATGAACCTGAAGACTCAAGGCGAAGCACGGTGATCGGCGACCCGGCTCGCGTCAGCGCGGCGGGCTGCCCGGTTCGCCGACGTGGGTGTTCTGGATCAGCGGGTGAGAGAGGATAATCGAGCTATGACGAAAGCGGAACTGGTCGAAGAGGTCTCGCGGGTCGTGGAAATGAACCGCAGGGACTCCGAAGTCATCGTTGACACCATTTTCAAGAGCATCGTGCAGGCCTTGCGGGCAGGCGAGAAGATTGAAATCCGGGGCTTCGGCAGCTTCCGCACCCGCCAGCGGCAAGCGCGTATCGGCCGCAACCCGAAAACCGGCGCGCGCGTGGAAGTGCCGGCCAAGCGTATTCCCTATTTCAAGCCCAGCAAAGAGCTTAAGGAGCTGGTCAACGGACCCGGCCCGACCGGCGAATCTCCGGCCGCGTCCTGAGAGATTCCGCCGTCCCGGCGCACTCCATGCAGCACCATGGATTACCTTTGGAGCCCCTGGCGCTATCAGTATGTCAGCCGTGAGGCGCCGCGCGAGTGTATCTTCTGCCTCAAGGCGGCTCAGAAGAACGACGTCGAAAACCTGGTGTTGGCGCGCGCGCTTCACAACTTCGTCCTGCTCAATCTGTTTCCCTATACGACAGGCCACCTCATGATTGCGCCTTACCGGCACGTAGCCACGCTCGCGGAAGCCTCCGCCGAGACGCTCGAGGAAATGATCCGACTCGCGCAGGTGGCCGAGGCGGCGTTGGGTGAAGTGTACCGGCCTAAGGGCTTCAACGTAGGCATGAACATCGGCGAGTGCGCGGGAGCCGGTGTGGCAGGCCACATCCACATGCATGTACTGCCGCGCTGGCCGGCGGATTCCAACTTCCTGACCACCATCGGCGAGACGCGGGTGCTGCCCGAAGATCTCGCCACGACCTACCGCCGTCTCTTCCCGGCCCTCGCAGCCCAGGCACAGCGCTTCGGCCTGAATCTGACAAGGCTCGGCGAGCCCCGGACGCAGCCGGGCTAAGGACGGGCTGCCGTTCGAGGCAAGCTGGAGGGCCACGCCGTCGGGGCACACGGGCGCTAGGCGCCCGCCGGCGTCGTGGCGGCGGAAATCGCCTCGATCTCCTGAATCAGAAGGCGCAGCGAAGGGAACTGAAATACGGGAATCACCGCCCAGCGGCTGCTCACCGGTAACAGGACGGTGCGCGTGCCTATCTGAAGGGTCCACTCCAGCCGCACCGATGCGATTCTCTGGACTTCCGCACGTACATCTTCGAGCGATCCGGCTCGGTCCATCACCAGCAGGAAGGTGGCTTGGTTCCATCGGTAAACCGGACCGGAGGAAAGCATGCCTTGCGTGAGATGGTGGCGGTAGAAGCGGGCTAGTTGTTCGGCGGCGTTGGGCCCGAAGCGGCCGCTGATCAGATCGAAACGCTCGAGCACGAAGATTGCGGCGTATGCGTGCTCTCTGTACTCGATCGCCCGCGCCAGGGCCTGCTCGGCTTCTGCGCGGCTCATGCTTTCGGGCACAGGCGTTCGGTTAACCGGCGCCGCCGGGCTCTGTCGCTCCCGGGCGCGCTTGATCTCATTCCGCAGCTCGGCAATCGTTCGTGCTGTTTCCTCCCGCTGCTGACGGGCCTCCTCGCGTATCGCCACCAGGCATTCCGAAAGCTTGGCCTTCAGCGAGCGGATATCCTCCAGCATCGAGGCCCGCTCCAGTTGTCTTTCGATGGTTTGCAGCCGTGTGACGGTGCGCTCGGAACCGGCCGAGATGGCGGCAACCGTCTCGGTGAGCATCGCCAGCATGCCCTGCAATTCCGCGCTTTGCATTCGGATGAAGCGGGTGGTCCGCTGGTTGTAGTTTTCCAGGGCCTTGGCTACGGCTCCGGCTACCACCAGAACCTGCTGCGGCGAGAAATCCTCCTGGAGCTTATTCTCGAGCTTGGCGATGTCCTGCTGGAAGCGCTGGTGTTCATCCGGCTCGCCCACGACGGCGTGCAGACGGATGGCTTCGAGCAGCAGCAGCGTCATGCGCTGAAACGATTCGGCCAGCTCATGGTCGGCGCCGCTGAGGTAGCGTTTCAGACTGATAAACATGGCGTCGCCCGATCGGCCCCTTATACAGATCGGCAGCCCGACGCCACCGCTGTAATGGGAACCTGGGTTTCCGGCGAGCCTGCGGTCTCAGTCCACCAGGCCGGCGCGCACCGCGAAACGTACCAGTTCGCTGACGGTGTGCACGTTCAGCTTCTCCATGATGCGGCCGCGGTGGGCGTCCACGGTGTAGACGCTCAGGTTGAGAATGGAGGCGATTTCCTTGTTCGTCTTGCCTTCCGCTATGAGTTGCAGAACCTCGCGTTCCCGGCTGGTCAGCAGATCGAGCGGATCGCTGACGTGACGCCGGTAGTCGCTGAGCACGGCTTCGGAAACCGCCGGGCTGAGGTAGCCCTCGCCCGCTGCGACCGCGCGCACCGCAGCCACCAGATCCCGATCAATCGCGTCTTTGAGGAGGTATCCCCTGGCCCCGGCCCGCAGGATCTCGCGCACGTAGACCGAATCCTTGTGCATGCTCAGGGCGAGTACGCGCGTCCGCGGCGCCAGCCCGGCAAGCCGTCGCGTCGCTTCAATGCCATTCATTTCCGGCATGGCGACGTCCATGACCACGACATCCGGCCGCAGCTTCTCCGCCAGCTCGAGCGTCTGGCGACCGGTGCCGGCCTCGCCCACGATTTCGATATCGGGCTGCGCCGACAGGATCAGCCGGAAACCCTGCCGTACCAGAGCGTGGTCATCGGCGAGCAGCACCCGTATCTTCTTTTTCGTCATGCGGCACGTCCCTGACGGGGATCCTGACCTCGATGCACAGGCCTCCGCCCGGCTGATTCGTGAAACGCACTTCGCCCCCGGCATTTCGCGCTCGCGCACGCATGCCGATTAGGCCGAGTCCCTCCCGCAGTACCGATCCGTCCGGCGGCAGGCCGCGGCCGTTGTCCGCCACAATCACGCGGACCTCCGAGCCTGTGCGCCGCAGCTCGATTTTCACCCGTGTCGCTCCGGAATGCCGCGCGACGTTGGTTAGAGCTTCCTGGCAGATACGGAACAGATGGGTTTCGGTCTCCTCGGGAAGGCGACCCTGAAAATCGGACTTGTACTCGACTTCGATGCCCGTGCGCTGCATGAACCCCTCAGCCAGCCAGCGCAGGCCCGCATCGAGCCCGAAATCGTCCAGGATCGTCGGGTGCAGCAGTTGGGAAAGCTCCCGCACGTTCTGGATGGCCCGGTCCACGGCCGCTACGCAATCCTCGACCCGGCCGTTCGCCCCTTGCTGCGTTCGCATCGCCAGCAAGTTCGCTTTCACGGCGGTCAGCGACTGGCCGAGCTCGTCATGCAGCTCGTGCGAGAAGCGCCGGGCCGCGGTCTCTTGGCTCTCGAGCATATGCCAGGAGACGCGGCTGAGCTCGCTGGCCTGCGCCTCCAGCTTGTGCAGCATATTGGTCGCCAGCCGCACGGTCAGCAACGCGCATCCCAGAGCCAGCAAGACCGAGCTGCCGAGCAGCGTCATGGAGTTCAACAGCAGCCGGCGCGACTGCTCCTCGATCTGCCGCTTGGCGGCTGCCGCCTTCGCGTAGCTGGCCGAAGCCAGACGCGCCACCAACGAGAGCGCTTCTTCGTGGCGTCGGAAAAGATCGCGCGACAGTAATGTGGAGGGAGATTCCTGACTGAGTAGCCTTCGTGCTTCGGCCGAGAAGGAGTTGGAGGCCTGCTTCAGCTGATTCCAGAGCGGCTCTTCGGGCGTCCCAGCCACCGTGGCGCTGATCTCCTCGAGTCGATCGTCGGCCTCGTCCAGCTCGGCGAGGATTTTCTCGCGATCCACCAGTTCCGGACCGCGCGACAACTTGTGGAAGATCGCGCTCAGGGCCGCCTGCTCCCACTGCACGTCCTCCAAAAGCCTCGTGGCCACCAGCTCCTGGCCGGCCAATTGCCGTGCGCTGTCGCGAATCGATCGGATGTTCTCGACGGCGACGAAGCCGGCCGTCACCAGCAGCGCGATCACCAGCAGAAAACCCGCCAGTAAAAGGCGGAAGATGGTTCTCGGCGTGACCTCCCCGCTCAACAATCGCACGGCTTCTCATTACTCATTTTGCCCCGAACGGCACGCAGGCAACATCCCCCGCAGGGGCTAAATCCAACCCCCCTGCCCCAGAGGCGTCCCACGCTGGGCCATCACCTGCCGAGGTGCGCAAGCTTAGCCTCCCGGGGCGATAGCCCGGCATGCCAGGCCATGCCAAGCTGAAGATGGATCCGCTGATCCACTGGAAATCCTGGAAGGAGGCTAACGGATGAAAAAGCTGATCGTTGCGCTCATTGCCGGTGCGCTGACTGTCTCGGCCTTCGCACAGCCGTCGACCGTACAGGAGCAAAAGCAGGAGCAGAAGCAGGAGGAAAAGAAGAAGAAGACGAGGAAGAAGACCGAAGAGAAGAAGGAAGAGACCCCCAAGTCCTGATTTCCCACACCTGCCCTCCGCAATCCCTCCGGCCCCCGGCGGTCCCGTCCCCACGTGCGCCGGGGGCTCCTGAATTTCCAGCGAGTCGGGGCCGCATAGGCGCTCCCGTCCCCACGTGCGCCGGGGGCTCCTTGTTTTTGCGGATGCGCCCTCGCCGCGGTGTGGCCCCGCCTAGGTTCCCCGGTTCCTCCGTTCACGGTTCGCACATGAACCGTACGCAGGCCAGGAAAGCAGCGCGCCAGGTCCGCAGCCGCTCGGCAAGGTATGCCCGCGTGACGCCGCCTTCCAGGTCCACGTCCATGTCCATGTTGATGTCACCGTCCTCGTCCAGGTAGACCTTCAGAAACCTTTTCCGCCGATTCCACTCGTTGACTTTCTCGATATCCACCTGTTCGCGAAAGGCCGCGCGGAATTGCAGGCTCATGGCGCGCCCATCTTCGACACCGTAGAAGAATAGCAGGCAGTTGTAACCCTCGACGCGAAAGCGGATCAGGGGATCCCCTTGCGAGTCGAAGCCCAACTCGGGCGCATATCCCTCTTCGCGCACGATCTCGGCCATCTCCTCGCCGCTGATGGTTGTGATGATGCCCTTGGCTGACTCCCGGGAGCCGAACAGCCCCATAACGACCTCCTTAGCCATGAGCGGCTCGTTCCTCCGGCGCGGGGCGGGCTGTGGCTCGTCGCAGGCGCCAGCGCGGAACGAAAACCGGCAGCTATTGTAGCGCGGACCGCGGCCGGGCGGCCGCCGCTCAACCCGCGCGGCGCAAGCGGCTGAAACCGCCGCTCTTGCGAAGGGCCCGTTCGATGACCTCCTCTTGCTCGATGAGGTGCCGCTTGTGGGATCCGGTCGCCGGACTCGGGCTCTCGGGCCGTCCCACGTACTCGAGCAGCCGCCGGCTCGCCGCCAGTAACGGCTGCACCTGCTCGTGCACGAAGCGCCAAGCCCCCATGTTGCGCGGCTCTTCCTGTACCCAGACGACCTCCGCCGTGGCCGGGAAGCTGTCGAGCAACTGCTGCACCAAGGCGTGAGGGAACGGATAGAGCTGTTCGATGCGCACGAGCGCAACGTGCTCCGCTCGCAAGCGCTCGCGTTCGGCTTCGAGCTCGTAATAGATCTTGCCGCTGCAAAGCAGCAGGCGGGATACGCTTGCCGGATCGGCTGGAGCGGGGTCCACAAGCACCTCCCGGAAGGTCCCGGTCGTCAATTCTTCCACCCGCGAAACGCAGCGAGCGTGCCGCAGCAGGCTCTTCGGCGTGAAGACGATCAGCGGCTTGCGGACCGGACGCCCGCCGGCGCCGAACATCTGCCTGCGCAAAAGATGAAAGTACTGTGCTGGGGTGCTCGGGTACGCCACCTGGATGTTCCCGGCGGCAGCCAACTGTAAGAAACGTTCGATGCGCGCGCTCGAATGTTCCGGACCCTGCCCTTCGTAGCCGTGGGGCAGCAGCAGCACCAGACCGCTCGGCTGTCCCCACTTGTCCTCGCCGGCGGCGATGAACTGGTCGATGACCACCTGCGCGCCGTTGGCGAAGTCGCCGAACTGCGCTTCCCAAATCACCAGCGAATGCGGATCCGCGATCGAGTAGCCGTACTCGAAGGCAAGGACGGCGTTTTCGCTCAGCAAGCTGTCGTAAACCTCGAAGGGAGCCTGCTCCGGAGCGACATGCTGCAGCGGGCAGTATTCGCTGCCGTCCTCGTAATCGTAAAGTATGGCGTGTCGCTGGCTGAAAGTGCCCCGCGCGGAGTCTTGCCCGGAAAGCCGCACGGGAACGCCCTCCAGAACGAGACTGCCGAAGGCCAGGGCCTCGGCCAGCGCCCAATCGACGGGTCCGCCTTCCCGGAATACCTGTTCACGCCTCCTGAGGAAGCCGCCCAACTTGGGATGCAGGTGGAATCCCTCGGGGACCCGGGTCAGCGCGTTGATGACCTGCTCGAGGATCTGGCGGTCGGCTGCGGTCTGGGCGCCGCGGGGGCGCGGCTGCTCCTGTCGCAGCGCTCCGATTTCTTGGATTTCGAAGCTTGCGCCGCCCTCTTCCGCGAGACGGTAGGCTTGGGCCAGACGTTCCGCGATGGCGGTCTTTTTTCTCCGTACCTCCTGCTCGCTGATGAGACCTTCTTCAACCAGCCGGCGCGCGTACAGGGTGGTCACCGACGGGTGCTCGCGAATCTTGCGGTACATCAACGGCTGCGTGTAGCTCGGGTCGTCGCTTTCGTTGTGCCCGTGGCGGCGATAGCAGAACATATCCACGACCACGTCCTTGTGGAAGCGTTGGCGGAACTCGAAAGCCACTTGCACGGCGCGCAGGCAGGCTTCCGGATCGTCGCCGTTAACGTGAAAGATGGGCGCCTGCACCATCCGCGCCACATCCGTCGCGTAAACCGAGGAGCGAGCTTCCTTGGGCGGCGTGGTGAACCCGATCTGGTTGTTGATAACGATATGAACCGTCCCGCCCGTCCAATACCCTTCCAGTTGGGAGAGATTGAGAGTCTCGGCCACGACGCCCTGACCGGCGAAGGCGGCATCGCCATGGATGAGCACCGGCAGGACTTGGTCAGGCCCGTAGGGTCCGCGCCGGTTCTGCTTGCTGCGCACCACCCCTTCCACGACCGGATCCACCGCCTCGAGGTGGCTGGGGTTGGGCGCCACGGTGACCTTGATTTCGCGGCCGTTCGGATAGGCGCGCACGCCGCTGGCCCCCAGGTGATACTTGACGTCTCCGGACCCCTGAATGCTTTCCGGATCCTCCATCTCGAATTGGGAAAGGATCTGCTCGACCGGCTTGCCCACGATGTTGGCCAGCACGTTGAGTCGTCCGCGGTGCGCCATGCCGATGACCGCCTCTTCCACGCCCAGCGCCGAGGCGCGAAACAACAGCTCGTCCAACATGGGGATCGTGCTTTCGGCGCCCTCGAGCGAGAAGCGCTTGTGTCCCACGAACCGCGCGTGCAGGAAGTGTTCCAGACCCTCGGCTTCCAGCAGCCGATCCAGAATGCGCAGCCTGGTTTCGCGCTCCAACGGCCACTGGTTGGCCTGAGGCTCCATGCGCTGCTGAAGCCAGCGCTTCTGTTCGGGGACCTGGATGTGCATGTACTCGCAGCCGATCTTTCCGCAGTAGGTGCGCCTCAGGGTCTCTAGGATCTCGCGAAGCGTGGCCACCGGCTGCGGTCCGCCGTTGCCCAGGGCCTCGGCCAGCGTGCCGGTGATAAAGGGCCGGTCCAGGTCCCAGATCGTCAGGCCGTAGGTAGCCGGGTCCAGCTCGGGATGGTAAGACACGGTCGACCCGAGAGGATCCAGGTCGGCCACCAGATGGCCGCGCACGCGGTAGGCGTTGATGAGCTGAAGCACTGCGGCTTCTTTCGCCACCTCGGCGAAACGATCCCCTGCGCCCGGCAGGCAAGCCTGTCGGTCCGGCTCCCAGCGAACGGGTCGGTGTGGAATGCCCAGATCCTCGAAAATGCGGTCGTAAAAGCCGTCGGCGCCCTCCAGCAGCGCCTGCACCCGCGCCAGAAACATTCCGGACTCGGCCCCCTGAATGATGCGGTGATCATAGGTGCAGGTCAAGGTCATCACCTTGCCGATCCCGAGCATCGCGAGCAGCTCGGGCGCCACGCCGCGGTATTCGGCAGGGTAGTCAATCACGCCGGTGGCGATGATGGCGCCCTGGCCGGGCATCAGCCGTGGCACGGAGGCAGCCGTCCCCACGGTGCCCGGATTCGTGAGCGAAACGCTGGTTTCCTGGAAGTCCTCGACCGTGAGCTTGCCCGCGCGGGCACGCGCGATAAGATCGTCATAGAGTTCCAGGAATCGCCGGAAGCTCAGCGAACCGGCATCCTTGATATTCGGGACCAGCAGCGAGCGGGAACCATCCTTGCCCGGCACGTCCACGGCAATGCCCAGGTTGACGCGCGAGCGCACCAGACGGTACGCCTGCCCGTTCTCCTGGACGTAGGCGTGATTCAGCGCCGGGAACTCCTTGAGCGCCTGCACCACGGCCCAGGCGATCAGATGCGTGTAAGAGACCTTGCCCCGGCCCGCGGCCGTGCGGTGCTCGTGGATGATCCGCCGGTTCTCCTCCATCACCTTGACCGGGATGGTGCGCTGGGATGTAGCGGTCGGCACCCAGATGCTGGCGTTCATGTTCTCGGCGATGCGGGCGGCCGCACCGCGCAACGGGATCCATTCGCCTTCGAGCGGGCCGGAGCCCCTTGGCGTTGGCACGGCATCCGACGCCTGGGCAGGCGCATGCGTTCCTGCTGGGATTTCCCGCGCAAACCGCTCGCGCCAGCTCGGGTCTAGCGCCTTAGGGTCGTACCGGTAGTGAAGCTGGAGTTCGTCCTCCAGCCAGCTATTGACTCCAGGAAGGATGTCCGCAGAATTGGGCATGGCGGGACCTTGCCTCCATCATACCCAAGGCCCGCCGCGCCTACTCCGGCGGTATTTCGGACCGCGACCTCAGTTGGCCGACAATAGAGCGTTCAGGTGAGCGAGACTGCGCTCCGCCTGCTCCGGTGTGCCGCATTCGACCGAAAGCACGCCGTTGAAGCCGTGCCTGCGCAGAATCTCGATCACCCGCGCCCAGTCGATCACGCCATCGCCGCACGCGCAACCCACGGGAGTCCCGGTAACCTTGCCTCGCTCGGCCTCGGCATGTTCGAAAGAGATGTCCTTGGCGTGCACGTGAACGAGCCTGGGCCCGATGCGATCCAGCGCCTCGTAGATATCGGCGCCGGCCAAATAAGCGTTGCCCGTGTCGTAGTTGATGCGGAGCAGCGGATGCTCCACCAGGGTCGCGATCCTGAGCAGGCCGTCGGTGGTCTTGGAGATTTCTTGGTGCGGCTCGATGCCGATGGCGATGCCGTAACGCTCGGCCACGCGCAGGACTGTCTTCAGCGTGTAGCGCATCAGGGTCCAGGCTTCCTCGTCCGTAATCCACGAGGGCCGAATGCCCTCGTCGGTGTTCACGACCGGCGCGCCCAACGCGGCTGCGAACTGGATGGCTCGCTGCAGATAATTCACGCTGATTTCCGGCCGCATCAGCGGGCAGTGAGCGCTCAGCCCCGAGGCCTTCACCCCGTGGCGGTCGAGAATGTCCTTGATGAAATGCGGATCCTCCTCCATCGAAACCGAGTGGTAGTAGCCCGCCTCGCTCATCAGTTCGCGCCCTGTGTGGACGAGCGGCTCCACGTACTTGTAGCCCATCTTTGCCGCCAGCTCGACGCCCAGTGCGAACGGCTTCTCCGAGCGGCGGATGAACTCCAGATTCAGGCCCGGTTCAATCGCCATCGTCTGTTTTCTCCTCATCACGGTTGGCGCTGCCACGGCGCTCTCTCCTTATACCGTGTTCCGGAGTGCCGTGCAAGCCGAGCGGGTGGCAGTACGGGTTGCCTGAACTTCGGCAGGCTTGATATAATCGGAGGCGCCGCCCGGCAATCGTCACGAGCGGCAACTTCTTCAGAAAGGGTTGGGTTATGAACAGGAAACTCTTGATCGGGGCAATCTTGGTGTGCCTCGGCGCCTGGGGCCAGGAATTCCGCGCAACGATCTTGGGCGAGGTCCGCGATCCCTCTGGCGCGGCCATTCCCAACGCCACGGTGCGCGCAGTTAAAGAGGACACCAATGTAGCTCGGGAGACGGTGACGAACGCGGCCGGCGTTTACACGCTGGTCGGACTCGACCCCGGCCGTTACACGGTCGTGGTGACCGCGCAGGGCTTTGCCACCGTCCGCCGCGAAGGGATCGTGCTCCAGGTGGCGGACAAGCTGAACCTGCCCATCACCATGGAGCTGGGTGCGGTGACCGAATCGGTCACCGTGGTCGGCGAGCAGGAGTTGATCCAGACCGCGACCGCATCCCGGGGTCTGGTCTTCGATCCCATCAAAGTGCAGGAGATACCCTTGAACGGACGTCAGGCATACATGCTCCTGCGCCTGTCGCCCGGTGTGATGTTCACCCAGCGCACCTTCGGCTCGACGGGATTCTCGGGCACCCGCGCCTGGGACGTCAACGGCGCTTTCACCATGAACGGCGGGCGCACGGGGACCAACCAGTTCCTGCTGAACGGCGCGCCGATTTCTACCCAGGGGACCTTCAACCTGGCGCCCAACGTCGAGGCCATCCAGGAGATGAAGATTATGGTCAACACCTACGACGCGCAGTACGGGCGCTCCGGCGGCGGCCACGTCAACACCACCCTGCGTTCCGGCACCAACGAATGGCACGGCTCCGTGTTCGACTTCTGGCGCAACCGCATCCTGGACGCCAACACGCGGCAGAACAACGCCGGCGGTCAGCCCCGCGGCTTCCGCAACCAACATCAGTTCGGCGGAGTCCTGGGCGGCCCGATTCGTCGCGACAGGGATTTCATCTTCGTCAGCTTCGAAGGCTGGCGCGAGCGTGTGCCCTTCCCTTCGGTCACCACGGTTCCGCCGATGGAAATTCGCGGCGGGAACTTCAATTTCATCCCCACGGGTGAGCGCAGCCCCATCCTGATCTTCGATCCGCTCACCTCACGCCCTTGTGGCGAGCCGGGCACCAGCTGCATCTCGGGCGGCATTTATCAGCGGCAGCCGTTCCCGGGCAACGTCATCCCGCCTACGCGGATCAGCACCGTAGGGCGGAATATCCTGAATCTTTACCCGCCGCCCAACTTCAGCCCGCAAAGGCTGCAACAGAACTTCCTGCGCCCGGATAACTTGGGCCGTTACCGCTACGAACAACCCATCGCGCGCTGGGATCACATGGTGGGCGATCAGGATCGGCTGCACGTGGTCTTCACATTTCAGGACGGCAGCGAGTACCGGAACCAGAACGGCTTCTATCCGCCTGCCGAGCAAGGCAACATGCCCGGCACCGTGCGTCGCGACATCAACGCCATCGTTGCATTCGACCACCTGCTCTCGCCCACCCGCATTTTGCACGTGCAGGCGAGCGTGAACCGCTTCATTCAGAACTTCCCCAACGTTTCGGACCCAAAGTTCACCTGGGATAAGCTCGGCATCAAGAACATTCCCTTGGTGCCCACTTACCCGGCCAAGCTGCCGCCTCAGGTCGCTCTCAGCGGTTACACCACGATCATGGGCAGCCAGTTCATGAACGAGAGCTCGCGCCAGCAGGTCAACTTTCAGGCCAACGTAGCCCAGACTACCGGGCGGCACAGCATGAAGTACGGCTTCGAGTGGGCCCAGCTCATTCATCACACCCGGGCCTCGGGCAACGTGGGCGGATCCTGGAGTTTCGGCACCACATGGAGTCAGGAGCACTACGGACGGCGACGCCCCACGCCGCTGGACGGCTCGAGCGTAGCCGATCTGCTGTTGGGGTACTTGGGCAGCGCGAGCATGCCTTACAACGACAGCACCCTGCGACGCGAGCCTTACGTGGCCTGGTTCTTCCAGGATGACTGGAAGGTCTTCAGCCGCCTGACCCTCAATCTCGGCCTGCGCTACGACATTCAGTTCCCGTTCTATGAGATTCACAACCGCCTGGTCAGCGGCTTTGCCTTCAATACCGTGAATCCGGTCAGCGACCAGGCGCTGGCCAACTGGCGGCGATTCTACGCCACCACGCCCAATTACCCAGCGCCGCCCGACGCCATCCGCGGCGGCCTGCTCTACGCGGGCGTCGGCGACCAACCGCGCCGCATCTTCGACTTCGATTACAGCAACGTGCAGCCGCGCTTCGGCTTCGCTTATAACTTCATCTCGAAGACCGTCATGCGCGGCGGCTTCGGGATTTTCCACCGCCGCGCCGGCGAGACAGTCATCACAACCGGCTTCAGCCAGGCGACCGATTACATCGCGTCTGTCGATGGCGGCCGCACTCACCGGGCGGCGTTGACGGGGCCCTACTCGTTGGAAAATCCGTTTCCCGACGGTCTGATCCCCCCGCTGGGGCCCAAAGGTGGCCTGTTGACGAACATCGGCACCAGCGTCAGCTTCCCCGGACGTCAGCGACCTATCCCGCGCACCTTCCAGTGGTCCTACACCCTGGAGCGGGAGCTGCCCTGGAACATGGTGCTCGAGGCCTCCTACGTTGGGAGCCTCACGAACAAGGAGGGCCGCACCATCCAGCTCTCCGATGCTGCCAAGGAACATTGGGACATCGCGCTGAAAGACCCGATGTACTTCCAGCAAACCCTGCCTAATCCCTGGTGGGGGATCGCGCCGACCAACACGACCCTCGGCGCCTCGACGGTCACCAGCCGGCGTAACCTGTTGCGCCGCATTCCGCAGCACACCGGGGTTTCGATGCCGACCAATCCCTGGGGCCGAGCTTGGTATCACGGCCTTCAGGTCCGTTACGAGAAGCGCATGATGGCCGCCACTTCGCGCGCCGGCGCCATGACCTGGGTGTTGGCTTACACCTGGTCCAAGATGATGGAGAATGCCCTTCGGCAGGACTTCACTTTCGAATGGATGCCCTTCATCAACCAGGTCGCGGCTGAGGACCGTTCGCACAATCTGGCTTTCGCCGGCATCTGGGACCTGCCCTTCGGCAAGAATAGGGCGTTCCTGAACAATATGGGCCGTTGGGGCGAGGCGATCCTGGGCAACTGGCGCGCGAACCTGAATCTCATTTACCAGACCGGCGTGCCGCTGGCCGCGTGGACCGGCTGGGAGTTCCTGTGCGGGAACCCCTTGGCCATCCAGCGCAACGAAAACAACTGGTTCAACCGGGATCGGAACTGCTACCGGCAACTGCTGCCGTTCGAACTGGTGCAGTTGCCGGCCCGCTTCCACCAGATCCGCAGCCACACTGCGCCCCAGCTCGACGTCATGCTGTCCAAGCGCTTCCCGTTCCGAGAGCGCTACGAGCTGGAATTCCGCGGGGAAGCGTTCAACGCCACGAACACGCCGCTGCGGGGCGATCCGCCTTCCACCAATCCTTCCGATGCCCAGTTCGGGATCCTGCCCGTGCAGCAGTTGAATTTCCCGCGCAACATCCAGCTCGGCGTGCGATTGCGATTCTGACGATGGATCGATGGGGGGCGGCGCGCCCCGCGTCGCCCCCGTCGCACTTCCTTCGCAGCCACGCTGACACAGCCGCCCGACCATCAACAAGGCCCGCACCTGCCCGCGAGCTGGGTCCGCCCTTTTCACTCGTAGCTACCATGCACCAGCGCCCGCACGTTGGCTCCGACGGCCGCCGGGCATCGGATGCGCCTGCTGACGCGCTGGGGGCCGTCGCGGAGGCGACCGACGTTGTCGACGCCCACTAACAGCCGTCTCATAGAACTCGGCCGGCGTGACATGGCCACGCAACCCCGGCTTTCCCTGGGCCTGCCGCACGTGGTCGTGATCAGCCTCCACCGCCCAGCCGCGGGGCGACGGCAACAAGCGCGCAGCCATAAAAGCCCGAACGTGAGCCGGACCGCGCAACCGAGGTGAAGTTATCGGACTGATCTTCCTGGCAGGGACGCTCAATGGCGTCCTCTTCACCGAGCGAGAGTCCTCGCTGTATCGAGAGCTCGTGCGCAACCGCCACCTCGTCGATTCCGCGACGCTTCAGCCGTAGGCAGCCCTTCGGTGGGCTGAAGAGGGCTGCGCCGCCGATGCGCCTGCCGGCCGGCCTCCTTAACGCCGTAACGTCACGGCTGTCGACGTCGCCGGTCGCTTTCGCAAACCAGATGGACCGAAGGGCGGGCGACGGGCTGCGCTTTTCCACACGCGCGGTGATCCGTCCGGCCGAGACCGAGGCACTTTTGTAAGCACCATGCAGCAGCCAGGCCGCCCAGCCGCCCGCCTCAAGGTCGTGAGGCGGCGGGGATCCCTTGCGCAGGGTTGCGTGCGACTAGCGTCCCGGCTGTGCCACAGCGAACCCGGGTCACAGCCGCCGCACTCCGGTCGTTCGGCCCACGGAGGAGTCGGCTGCGCGGCGCCGGGCCCTGGACGCCGCCGCCGTGTCTCTTGTACGCTGGGGCGTTAGGGCTGCGTCTACGCTGCGATGAGCGGCAAAAAGAAAGAGAGAGTAGCGTTTCAGGGTGAACTGGGCGCGTTCAGCCAAGAGGCCGTTTACCAGCTTCTCGGGCGTCGGGTCGAGGTCGTGCCTCTGCCCAGCTTCCAGGAGGTCTTCCAGAGCCTGAAGCGTAAGCAGGTGGACGCAGCCGTCATCCCCATCGAGAACTCGCTCGCCGGTTCGGTGCACGAGAACTACGACCTTCTGCTGAACTACGACTTCCGCATTGCCGGCGAAACCAACGTCCGCATCAACCACAACCTCATCGCGCTGCCCGGCGTAAACTTCCGCCAGATCCGGCGCGTTTATTCGCACCCGGTGGCGCTCGGCCAGTGTCTGAAATTCTTCGAGAGACATCCGCGCTTGGAAAAGGTGCCCTTCTACGACACCGCCGGCAGCGTGAAGATGATCGTCGAAGAGCGGCTCAAAGATGCGGCCGCCATCGCCTCCGCGGTCGCTGCCGAGATTTACGGAGCGCGCATCCTGCGCCGTTCGATCGAAGACGACCGGCGCAACTACACCCGGTTCTTCCTGCTGCGCCGGGCCGAAGAGGTCCGCCTGACCGGCGCGCAAGTTGGGGACGCGGACCGCTGGAAAACGTCGGTCGTTTTCACCACGCGCAACGTCCCCGGCGCGCTGTTCCGTGCGCTGGGCGCATTCGCCCTGCGTGACGTGAATCTAACCAAGATCGAATCGCGTCCGCTGCGGGGAAAGCCCTGGGAGTACCTCTTTTACCTCGACCTCATCGGGCACATCGAAGAGCCGCGCGTGCGCAACGCGCTCAGTCACCTGGCGGAACTCGCCGACTTTCTCCGTGTGTTGGGCTGCTACCCCAGGGGTGAGTAGCCGGCACGGGGTCGAGCTGCTGCAGTCCCGCCTCGCAGACGGATCTCAGAATTGCAACTGAAGCGAGAATTGCCAGGAACGCGGGGGTTCCTGCGCCGTGATGGTCCCGAACGCCGTGCTCGTCGGGGTCGTGTTCGGCGTGCGCAGCACGACTTCGTTCAGCGCGTTGAATGTGTCGGCGCGGAAGATGATCGAGGCCTTTTCGTGCAGGCGGAAGGTCTTGCGCGCCGAGAAGTCCCAGCGGCGCTGCGAGTCGGCTCGAATGTTGGAATAGCGCAAGGGCGCGGTCCGCACGTTCCAGGCCAACTGCTGGCGGCTGTCGCGGTTGAACACCGTCGTGTTGAACCAGCGATCGGTGTTGCGCCGGTTCGAAGGCAGTCGGATCTGTCTGGTGTCGCCGATGAACAGCGCCTGCCCGAAGCCGAGCGGAGCACCGCTCTGGCGCTGATAGACGCCGCTCAGTTGCCAGCCTCCCAGGAAGAAGTTGACGACCGGATGCCACTGCGCTCCCCACTTGCGCCCCTTGCCGAAGGGCAGCTCCCAAATGCCGCTGCCCGTAAGCCGGTGCGCGCGGTCGATGGCTGCGAGCGACTCGTAAGGCATGGGGTCGAACGCGTTCAGAAATTCCACGGCCTCCATGGCCTTCGACCAGGTGTACGCCATCTGCAGCGTGTAGCCCCGGGAGAAGCGCTTTTCCAGCCGGGTCTGCAGCGAGTGATACCAGGAGTAGCCCGCAGGATCGTCGTACTGCACGCTGCTGAAGTGCGGGTACTGTGTGAGCAGTTGCGCGCGCGTAACGGTCGAGCTGGTGAACTGCGGATGCAGCCCGAAGAAGGGGCTGGGGAAGTTGGCGCTCAAGTAATCAATGGTCGCCTGATCGCGGTAAGGCAGCGTGCTGTAGTACTGCCGGGGCGTGTAGCTGAGGTTACGAGTAACTCCCGCACGCGTGGTCCGGTTGCCCACGTAAGAAGCTTCCAGCACGTGGCCGCCCGCTAATTCGCGCTGAAAGCCGAGCGACCAGCGCTGCGCATAGGGTGCCTTGCGATTCTTGGCGAAGAAAGTCGTGCTCTGGCCGAGTGTGGTCTCCAATCCGCCGGCGGCGCCCAGCACGGGCAGCAGGCCCTTGGGAAACGGGTTATCCAGTGTCGCGACCCAGGTCAGGCCATTGTCGTTGGAGGCTTCGATCGGCGTCGTCCGGCTGAAGCCGGAAAGGATGGAGTTGGTGCGCAGGATGCCGATCGAGCTGTAAAAGATGCCGTAGCCGCCGCGGAAAACCGTTTTGGGATCGAGCTGGTACGCCAGCCCCACCCGCGGCATCCACAGCAAGGCTTGACTGCTCCAGAATTCGCGCGGGTTCCCTCCCACGCCCGCGAAGGTCACGCCGCCCTTAACCCTGAACTGACTGACAGGCAGCTCGGGGATCGGACGCTGCGCGTACCGGGCTACCGCTGCGGGCTCGATCGGGTTGGGACTGACGGCGTCGAACTGCGTTACCGAACGGTTGAAACGTTCGGTGATGGGCGATTCGTGCTCGACGCGGAGGCCCAGGTTGAGGCTCAACTTGCGCGTGGCCTTCCAATCGTCCTGGACATAGAAGGCGAAGTACTTGTCCTGCTCGGCGTAGCTGCCGGTGCGCGACATGCTGCCGCCGGGGATCCCGGCCAGCAAAGCAATCATCTCGGCGCCCACAGGCGGGGCCGGACTGTTATCCATGGGGCCGCGGGCCCAGTAGTTACTGAAACTCAGATCGGGCGAGACGGCGGTCGGGTAGCGGTTGCGGAACTCGCGGAACACCGTGACCTCCGGACCGAAGCGCACATTGTGGTCCCCCTTCAGCCAAATGAAGTTCGCCACCGCGCTGTGGCTGAGCGACGCTGTGACGCCGTCGCCCGACTCCCAATTGCTGATCGTGGAAAGCGAACCGACGCTGATGCGCGGAATGGTGGCCAATCTGCGGTCGACCAGATTGGCCAGATTTGGCGAGAAGCCCAGCGAGGTCAAGTCGAAGCCCCGGCTCACGCGGCGCTCGGGGAACTCCTGCTGAGCGACGCCATAGCGGAAATTCAGCACCAGACCGGGCGAGAACATGTGCACGTCGTCCAGAGCTATGCCGCGGTTGATGCGGTTGAGGATGATGCCCGCCACGTCGTTGCCGAATAGGCGATTCTTGTCCTCCTCCCAGAAGTCCCGGTGGAAACGAAGGAACATGCGGTTCTTCTCGCTGAAAGCGTGATCGAACCGCCCGATCGTGGTCCAGTAATCTTCCTTGGCGGGCCGCGAATAAAAGAAGTTATTCCGGCCGTCCGCGGTGCCCGGCTGGTTGGGCAGCGGGTAAAGGGCCAGGATGTTCTTCGCTACGGGGTGAATGCGGCTGGCGGGGAAGATGTTGCCGGGCAGCGGCTGGCGGCTGTAACGCCCGCCTGGCGCCACGGCGATCGTCGCCGGATCGTAAAGCTGGTAGTTGGCGCCCAGCCTCAGCAGGTCGGAGAAATCGCCGTTGCGCCAATTCTCGCGGGGCACCGTGGAGATCATCGAACCGCCGACGTTGGGGTCGCCGAACTTGTTCGCCTCCCAGGTGAAAAACCAGAATGTCCGGTTCCTGCCATCGTAGAGTTTGGGCAGGAGGACCGGGCCGCCGCCCGCCAGTCCGTAGCGGTTGTCCGTGTAAGGCGGGATCCGTTGACCGGAACGATTCTGGTAAATAGTCGGGCAGTCGAAGGCCGAATTCCGCAGCCACCACCACGCCTGACCGTGCAGGGCGTTCGTACCGCCCTTGGTACTGACGTTCACCAGCGCCCCCAGCGTGCGGCCAACCGAGGCATCGAAGGATGAGGTCTGGACTTTGAATTCCGACAGCGAAGCAGTAGGGGGCGAGAACGCCACACGCGGGCTGGTCCCGTCGGAATAAACGTTGGGCACGCCGTCGATGGTGAAAAAGTTACCGTAATTGCCGCTGCCGTCGGTGGAGAATTGCGAGGGCGCGTTGTTGAAGGGCGCCTTGCGCAGGCGCATGTCCGTGCCGTTGACGGTGCCGGGCGCCAGGTGTACCAGATCCATGGCGTTGCCGGCGAACAGCGGAAGCTCCCTGATGCGCCGCTCGTCCACCACCTGGCCCAGTGACGCCTCCGCCGTTTGCAGCAGCGGCGTCTCGGCCGTCACCTGCACGGCTTCGCTCACGTCGCCGAGCTCCATGCGGATATTCAACTCGACGCTGTCGTTGACGCGGATCTGGACGTTCTCGCGCACGAACTTCTTGAAACCGGGCTGTTCGACGCTCACCGTGTAGGTGCCCGGAACCAGGAACGGCAAGGCGTAATTGCCCGCATCGTTGGTCCGGGTGGATGCTGCCACGCCGGTCGCCACGTTAGTCACGCGGACTTCGGCCCCTGGGACGACGGCGCCGCTGGGATCGGTTACGCGACCCACCAGTGCGCCGCGCGCGTCTGCGGTCTGGCCGGCGCAGAGACCGGCCAGTGCGGCGAGGAGGGTGAGGATTGCAGTCGGAGAAGCCGGCATGGCGTTCGCCTCCTTTCCTCTTGGCTCAAGTCCGGACCCTGAAACTTGAGCCGGGGGTGTACCGCTCTGTGAAGCGATCGTGCGGGGAACTTACGCCGGCGAGTCGTTCCGGAGCCTCAGTACCGGACCCAAACCGTCAGCCTGGGCGGCTCGCCGCCGTTCTAACTCCGCCGGTTGCCCTTGATGACGCCCTGGCTCCCAGGCCCTTTCCAGGTACCCTCCAAACTCTCTCCCTGGATCTTCGCCTCGATGGTGTATATGTCGCCTTCGATCCGGACCTTGAAAGTGAGAACGCCGCCCTCGAAGCGGATATCCTCCATCAGAAACTCACCCGGCGCGCCGCTGATGGTGCCCGTGAGCTTGCCGCCCTCCTCCCGGATCACTACAGCCCAGCTGTACTGGGCGCCGTCGGGACTGTCAGAGACGCACTGCCACGTCCCCACCACAGGCTTGTCCGCCGCCGGCAACGCCGCAGCCACAAGAAAGGCCAGCATCAGCACCGCTCGGACTCTCATAGCTGGGACTCTCATAAGTGCCCTCTTGACCGGAACCTCACAAGCAGTACTGATATATGATAGCATCCCAACCGGGAGGTAAGGGAGGCCGTCATGCGACGTTTCAAACTGGCCGTGACGCTGCTGTTGGCTGCGGGGACAGCCCTGGCGCAGCGTCAAAGATTCACCATCAACACCGAAACGCCCGAGGGGCAGTTGCTGCAGCAGATCGGCGAGCAGGAAGACCCCGTTCAGAAGCTTGGCCTGCTTGAAAAGTTCGTTGCCCAGTATCCGCAGCACGAGGCCATCCCATGGGTCTGGGCGCATATGGTGCGCGTGGCCGCGAAGGCCAACCAGTTCGATAAGGCGCTGGAAGCCGGCGAGAAAGCGTTGGCGCTCGATCCCGAGGATCTCGAGACCGCTCACGAAGCGCTGAAGGCGGCGGAGGCCAAGAAAGATCCGGCCACGCTGATCGCCTGGGCGGGAAAGGTCTCTGCTGCTGCGCGGAAGGTAGCGGCTACGCCCAAGCCCAAGGAGGAAGACGAAGTCGAGGATTGGAAAACGGCGGTGGATTTCGCCGAACAGCTGGACGTTTACACCGAGTACACCCTTTACGCGTTGGCGTTGCAGATCCCCGACCCGAAGCAGCGCATCGCCCTCATCGAGGCCCTCGAGGCCCAGAATCCTGAAAGCCAGTACCTGCCGCAGATCGCCAATCTGCGCTTCGTGGCCTATCTGCAGGCCGGGCAGGCCGAGAAGGCCGTAGCGTTCGCCGAGAAAGTCATCGAGAAGGATCAGTCCAACGAGGACATGCTGCTGGCCGTCGCCGACAGCTACCGGCGCGGCAAGAAGGATCCCGAGAAGGTCTTGGCCTGGTGCGCCAAGGCCCTCGAGTTGGCGGCCACCAAGCCCAAGCCGGAGGGCGTCACCGACGACGTCTGGGAGAAGCGTCGCCAGCAGATCAGCGGACGGGCGCACTTCGTCGCCGGCATGACCCACGCCGCACGGAACAACTGGGTCGAGGCGGATAAGGAGCTGCGCGCCGCGCTGCCCGGCATCGCCGACGACGCGACGATGAACGCCGAAGCGCTGTTCTATCTCGGCCTGGCCAACTTTCGCCTGGGCGAGAAAGACTGCGAGCCGGGGCGCATCCTCGATGCCGTCAACTTCACCAAACAGGCCGCCGCCGTCAAAGGACCTTATCAGGCGCCCGCGCGCCAGAATCTGAAGGCCTTCCAGGCCAAGTGCGTGTTGCGATGAACATCCTGGTTCCCAATCTCGGCTCCACCTCGCTCAAGTATCAGCTTCTCGAAATGCCGGCCGAGCGCGTGCTGGCCCGGGGCCGCTTCGAGCGGGTCAGCGACTATCGCGAGGCGATCGCGCGCATCCCTGTCAAGGAGCCGCCGGTGGACGCGGTCGCCTTCAAGACTGTGCTCGCCGGACCGCGCTATCGCGGTACGTTTCTGATCGACGCCGGCGTGCTGGCGGCCATGGAGGAATACCTGCCCGCTGCGCCGGCGCATAACGCGATTTACCTGGCGGCCATCCGGGCCTTTTCCGAGGCCATGCCCGGAGTCCCTCTGGTGGCCGCCTTCGAAACCGAGTTCCATGCGACCATCCCGGAGTACGCCGCGCGCTACGGAGTTCCGGCAGAATGGCGCGAGACCTACGGCATCCGCCGCTACGGCTTCCACGGAGCCTCGCACCAGTACGTCAGTGAACGCGTGCCCCAGCTGTTGGGCCGTCCGCGCGAGAGCCTGCGCCTGGTGAGTTGTCATCTGGGTGGCAGCTCGTCGATCTGCGCCATTCAGGGCGGCCGTTCGGTGGACACCACGATGGGCTTCTCGCCACAGTCCGGCTTGGAAAACGCGACCCGCCACGGCGACCTGGACGTCTTCGCCGTGCTGTACATGATGGAGCGTCGCGGCTGGACGGTCGCTCAGGTGCGTCAGCAACTGGCGCGCGAGGGCGGCCTGGCGGGCCTTTCCGGCATCCCCGGCGGCGACGTGCGCGATCTCGAGGCGGCCGCCGCCCAAGGGAATCAGGATGCGGCGCTGGCGCTCGAGGTGTTCGCCTACCAGGTGCGGAAAACCATCGGCGCCTACGCGGCGGCCATGGGCGGTCTCGACGCGGTCGCTTTTACGGGAGGCATCGGGGAAAACTCGGCGCGGCTGCGGGCGCGCTGTTGCCAGGACTTGCAGTTTCTGGGCATCCGGCTCGATCCCGCACGCAACGAGCAGGGCGCCGGCGACAGGCTGGTCTCGGCCGACGATTCTGCTGTCGCCGTGCTGGCCTTGGCCACCAACGAGGAGCTCATCGTAGCCCGGCGGGCTTACAAACTGCTGGCGCGCGATGGCGGCCCGGGTGTAGGATAGGAACACGCCAATGATGGGCAGGTCAGGGCGTCATGGATCTTTATGAAGCAATCCGGGCTTTGCACGAAGAAAAGAAACGGCTCGATCGATTGATCGCGGTGCTCGAGGAATTGCAGCGCACCGCGAACCATGACCGCCCCGCGAGCAGCAGGAAGCGCCGTGGGCGCAAGAGCATGAGCCTGGAAGAGCGCCGCGCCGTTTCCGAGCGTATGAGGCGCTATTGGGCGCAACGCAAGCAGCAGCAGGGCGCGACGGCCCCCGTCGCCGAAACACCCGAAAATCAGCCTCCCCCTCCAACGGATTGAGGATCCCCGGTCTTGAAGTACCAAAGCCAGAAATACTGCTGACCCGCGCCGTGGCGATAGCGGGGCTCGAAGCCGCAGCGTAGCGCCATCTCGATAGCTTCCTGCTCCGAGATCGGCACGCCGATCCAGGTATCCTCCGGCGAGCTCTGTACGCGCGTATCACCCTGGACCTGGAACTTGAACAGCGCGCCCGGACGCAAAACGCGGTTGACTTCGCGGACGTAATTTTCAATGATCTCACGACTGGGGATGTGCTGGAAAACGATCGACGAAAAGGCAAAGTCGAAGAGTAAGCCGGCAGGCAGCACCGAAAGATCCATGCCGTTGTTCTGATACACAAACGCGTTGGGGAAGTCGCGCAGCGCCTGCCGCGCCAGAGCCACCATCTCCCCGCTGACGTCGACGCCGTGGACCTCGCCGAACAGCTTGGCCAGGGCTCGCGTGACCCGTCCCGCGCCGCAGCCGATCTCGAGCACACGCATCTGCTTGGGGTCCTTGCCCTGGCAGATGTTGATCATGTCGGTGAGAATCTCCTCCGCGACGGTCTGCTCCCCGGAGCGGAAAAACTCCTCGTCGGTCCAATCGGCGCGTGCGGTGTTGACGAAGTAGCGGGCGTTTACACGCGCTCTCTCGTCCCAGTCCTCCTGCATCTTCTTGAGCAATTTGGGATCCACCATCCTTCCTTCTAGCGGCTATTGTATCTCGGCAAGCTCGCCGCGGCCCCGGACGGCGGCTCCCCGCTGACCGCGCGCCGCTCAGCGATACGAAGGACGCGCCGACAGCGGATCCTCCGGCCAGTCGTGCCGCGGGTAGCGGCGGCTGAGCTCGCGCCGCAGCTTCGGATAGTGGACGCGCCAGAAGCTCTCCAAGTCGGTGGTCGTTTGCACCGGCCGGTTGTTGGGCGCCAGCAGGCGCAGCACCAGCGCAACACGGCCGTCAGCCAACCGAGGAGTCGAACGCTGGCCGAAGAACTCCTGGATTCGTCCCGCGATCACCGGCGCTTCGCCCGTTCGATACTCGACGCGCGCCCACCGGCCGCTCGGCAGACGCAACCGGGCGGGAGCCAGCTTTTCGACGAGCTGCACCGCATGCACAGGCAAGCGGGCCTGTAAGGCTCCGAGAAGCCCGCCCTCGCGCGCGGCTTTCTCCAACTCCGCGAAGCTCGACAAACCCTCGCACAGGCGGCGCAGGGCCGTTGCGAAATCCGCGTCCGTGAGGGCAGGCAGCGAGGCGTGAGCGGCAGCGAACTGCCAGCGCGCTCGGTACCGCTCGATCTCTTCCGCGTCCGCGAATCTGCCCAAGCCGGCCTCCAGTGCGCGCTCCGCCAGCAGGCGGCCGGCTGCTTCGCCGCGGGCCGGTCCCCTGCTTTCTTCGATCGCGAGCTGTTCGTAGAACAGTGCACTGATGCGTTCGACGCGTTCGGCCGTTCGGTTCCACTCCAGCCGTTCCTGTTCGCGGATGCGCTCGGGGAAAAGATCCAGCAGCCACTCCGGTCGCACCTCGCTCGCCAGCCGGACCAGCGGCGCGCCCTGCTCCTGCCGTTCCTCTGCGTCTACCGCCACCAGGAACTCCGCTCGGCGCACCACGCTCGACGACGCCAACCGCGCGGCTCCGCCGCTCGCAAGCATCAGATCGTGATCCCGCCGCCGCCGTGCCACGCGATCAGGGAAAGCGACCAGAACCGAGACCAGCAGAGCTTCCTCATCGGCAGCGCTGCGCCGGCGCGCACCGGTGACGCGAAGCAGCTGCTCGTAGAGTCGCCGTACGCGGGCCGGCCAGGGCTGTTCGAGCAACCAGATCAGATCCGAACTTCCGCTCTCGCCCGCCGGCTCCGGCCAACGCACTCCCGCGCTCAACCACGCAGCGGCGGCGCAGCCGCGAGCCGCAATACCGCGCTGCTCGGCTTCCACGACCAGGCGTGCCAAGCGGGGGTCCAGGGGCAGGCGGGCCATCCGCCGTCCGATGCCTGTGAGGTTGCCCGCGGGATCGAGGGCGCCCAACCTGCCCAGAAGTTCATAGGCCGCCGACCAAGCCTCGCGCGGCGGCTCCTCCAGCCACTCGAGTTCCTCGGGCTTCAGGTTCGACGCCGCCAGCATTAGCAGCGGACCGCTCAGGTCCTCGCGCAGGATCTCCGGGATCTCGCGCTCGATTCGGCGTGCGAAGTCTTCGGCTGGATAGAGCCGAATGACCCGGCCCGGCGCCGTACGGCCCGCACGGCCTGCACGCTGGTTGGCCGAAGCCTTGCTGATCGGGCGAATTTCCAGCTTCGGAAGGCCCGACCAGAGAGAATGAGAGGCAACGCGGGCGAGACCGCTGTCGATCACCGCCGTAACGCCCTCCACCGTGACCGAGCTCTCCGCGACATTGGTGCTGAATACGACCTTCAAGCGTTCCGCCGGCGCGAGCGCCCGCTCCTGTTCGTCCAGCGAGAGGTCGCCGTGCAGCGGCAGCATCAGCAGTCCGTAGCGCTCCGCCAGCCTCCGGCAGGCGAGCAGCGAGCGCCGGATCTCACGCGCGCCCGGCAGGAAAACCAGCACGTCCCCGTCGAGACCTTCCTTGAGCAACGAATCCAGAGCTGCGGCCACCCGCTGCTCGAGACTGTCCGCCGACAGCGGCGTGTAGCGGATCGCGAGCGGATACTGCCGCGCGGAAGCGCGCACGACGGGACAATCGCCCAAAAAGCGCGCCGCCGGATCGGCTTCGAGAGTCGCCGACATCACCACGATTCGCAAATCCGGCCGCCGCGTCTTTTGCAGTCGGCGCAGCAGCGCGAGAGCGAGATCCGCCTCCAGGTGCCTCTCGTGGAACTCGTCCAGCACGACACAGGCGACACCCCGCAGCTCAGGATCGGCCAGGAGCCTCCGCGTGAGGATGCCCTCGGTCATGTAGATCAGACGCGTGCGCGGGCCGACGGCGTCTTCGAAGCGCACCTGATAGCCTACGGTCTCGCCTAGTCGCTCGCCGCGCTCCAGGGCCGTACGTCGCGCGGCCAGTCGCGCAGCCAGTCGGCGCGGCTCCAGCACGAGTACCTGCCCGCCCAGCTCCAGCAGTGCCGGGGGCACGCGCGTCGTCTTGCCCGCTCCGGGCGGCGCCTCGATGACAACGTTCGATCCCCCGGAGGCCAGCGCAAGGACTTCGGGAACGAGCGGATCGATCGGCAGCGGGGAGCGCCCGCCGGTTGACTTCGCCTTCACCTGTTACTCAGACTAGCGACTTATGGCACTTGGAATCGGACCGTTGAATCCGCCGAAACGAATCCTCATGGGGCCGGGTCCCGTGATGGTCGAGCCTCGTGTCTACGAGGCGCTCCGTCAACCCATCGTCAGCCACGTGGATCCCTATTTTTTCCAGATCTTCGAGGACATCCGTGCGCTGCTCGGCCCGGTGTTCGGAACCCAAAACCCCTTCCGAATGGTGATCTCCGGCACCGGCACATCCGGCATGGAGACCGCCCTGGTGAACTTCGTGGAGCCCGGGATGAAGCTCGCGGTCTTCGCCAACGGTTATTTCTGCGACCGGATCAGCAACATCGGCGAGCGCCAGGGCGCCGTGGTAGTCCGGTTGGAAAAGCCGTGGGGAGAGACTTTCTCCGAGGAGGAGGCGCGCGAGTTCGTTCTGCGCGAGAAACCGCACGTGGTGGCCTTCGTGCAGGCGGAGACGTCGACCGGCGTCTATACGCCGGGCAAAGCAATCTCGGCGGCCGCGCGGGAGGTGGATGCGCTGGTCATCGGCGACTGCGTGACCTCGCTCGGGGGCATGCCGGTGAACGTGGACGAAAACGGCATCGACGTGGCCTACAGTTGCTCCCAGAAGGGACTGAGTTGCCCGCCCGGCCTGGCGCCTATCACTTGTTCGCCCCGCGCCATGGAGCGCCTCCGGGAGCGCAGGCGTCCCGTTCCCTCCTTCTACTTCGACTTGAAACTCATTGACGACTACTACGAGGGCCAGCACCGCTACCACCACACGGCGCCCATTTCGATGTTCTATGCGCTGCGCGAGGCGCTGCGGATCATCGACGAGGAAGGCCTGGAAAACCGCTTCCGCCGCCACCGCCTGAATCACCTGGCCTTCGTTGCCGGGATCGAAGCCATGGGCCTGCAAATGCACGTGCGCGAGCCCGAACAGCGGTTGTGGACTCTCAATACGCCTCGCGTGCCCGAAGGCATCTCGGACGCCGCGTTGCGGCGCCGACTGCTGGATGAGTACGCCATCGAGGTGCTGGGCGGCTTCGGACCGCTGGCGGGCAAGGTGCTGCGCGTGGGCCTGATGGGCGCTTCCTCGACGCGCGAGAACGTGCTTCTGCTGCTCGAAGCGCTCGAGCGCGCGTTGCGCGCCGAGGGATTCCCGGTCAAGGCATCGGGCAGGGAAGCGGCAGAGAGCTTTTACGCAGCGGCCGCCGCTTGACGCCCCTCAGTACGCCCAGCGCCAGAGACTGGCGCCGACGGTGAAGCCCGCGCCTACCGCCGCGAACAGAACGAGATCGCCTTTCTTGAGGCGGCCTTCGCGAATGGCATCCTGCGTGGCCAGGGGGATGGTGCCGGATGTAGTGTTGCCGTATCGGTCGATATTCACGACCACCTGCTCCGGCTTTAGGCCGAGACGCTCGGCCGTGGCGTAGATGATGCGAGCGTTGGCCTGGTGCGGAATGAGTAGGCCAAGGTCCTCGGCTCTGACCCCGTTGCGCCGCATCAGATCCCGACAGACCTCGTACATGCGGCGCACCGCGTACTTGAACACCTGCTGGCCGTCCTGGTGGACGAAGTGGAGGCGCTTCTCGACGGTCTCGTGCGAAGCGGGCAACCGGCTGCCGCCCGCCGGCATTTTCAGGTATTCGCCGCCCGAGCCGTCGATTTCGTTCAGGAAGTCTACAAAGCCGAGGGCCTCGTCCTCGCTGGGCTCCACCAACATGGCGCCGGCGCCGTCGCCAAAGAGAACACACGTGGCGCGGTCGGTGTAATCGACGATGCGCGACATGGTGTCGGCGCCAATCACCAGGACCTTGCGGTGCGAGCCGACGGCCACCAGGTGCGCCGCCGTGGTGAGGCCGTACAGGAAGCTGGAACAGGCCGCCACAAGGTCGAAGCCCCAGGCGCCTTTGGCGCCGAGACGGTCCTGCACGAGGCAAGCCGTCGAAGGAAACATCATGTCCGGCGTGACGGTGCAGACCAGAATCGCATCCAGCTCCGAGGCCTCGATCCCGCGCTCAGCCAGCGCAGCCCGGGCGGCCTCAGTGGCCATGTCCGAAGTGGCCATCCCGGGGTCCGCTATGTGTCGTTCGCGGATTCCGGTTCTTTCCAGAATCCATTCGTTAGTCGTGTCGACCATCTTCTCCAGATCGAAGTTGGTCAACACCCGCGGCGGCACGTAGCAACCGAGCGCGCTGATTTTGGCTTTCGGCAACGAGCTTTCCTCCTGCGCAACCCGCCGGTCAAGCCCACGGCCGCGCCGGCGGCCCAAAACCTCTATGTTAGATTCAACCGTAGATGCAAGTGGAGAGCACCCGACGCGAGTCGCCGGAAGCGATCTGTGCTCGGGTTTTCCGGCGACTGAGACCGAGGACTCCGCCGCCCGAGATCTCGGTGCACTTCCTGCCCTACGCCGACGCCCACAGCTCGGCCTGCTGGCGGGACGGGCGGCTCGAGCTGCGCATCAGCGACGTGCTCGAGGGGGCCCCCGCCTCCGTTCTCGAGGCACTGATGCATATCCTGTTGGGCAAGTTGCTGAGGCGTCCGGCGCCCCGCGTCTGCGTCGACCGTTATCGCCGCTACCTCAGCCGCCGCGACGTGCAGCGCACCCTCGAGCTGATACGCGGCCTCCGGGGACGCAAGCAATTGACCCAACCCAAGGGGGAGCATTTCGATCTCGAGCAGATCTTCGACGAGTTGAACCTGCGGTTCTTCGGCGGGCTCATGATCCGCCCTCGGCTCAGTTGGAGCACCCGGCCCTCGCGCACGACCCTGGGCCACTGGGATCCGGCTCACCAAGCCATCGTGATCAGCAAGTATCTGGATCGCCCGAGCACGCCGCGGCTCGTGCTGGAGTACGTGATGTATCACGAGATGTTGCACCTGCGCTATCCCAGCCGAGCCTGCGGCGGACGCCGCCAGGTTCACACGCCCGAATTCCGCCAAGCCGAGCGCATGTTTCCCCAGCTCCGGCAGGCGCAGCAGTTGCTCAGGCGCCTGGTTCAATCCTGAGGTCTCCTGGCGGTGGCGCTCAGCGTCGCTACCGTGCCCAGACCCGCGGCCGCCGCCAGAGCCAGCGCCGAAAGCCCGATCCGCAGGCTGGGCGGCGAACCATAGGGCGCCAGGATCACTCCACGGGCGGCCAGCCCCAACAGGTATACCGCCATCGCCGCCAGCAACACCATTCGCCCTCGCTCCCAGAGGCTCTCCGGTAGCGCCCAGCGGCGCTCCCCGCGCCTCAGCTCCGCACGGATGCGCCCCCACAGCAGGGCCAGCGCCGCGAGCACGGCCAGGGAAAGGCCCGCGAAAAACATGGCCCAGTTGTCGGCCACCACGTGCCACGGGGGACGCCGGGGCGGGGGCAAGCTCCCACCAAGCCTCCAGAGCGCGATGGCTCGCGCCAGGTCCATCGCGCGCCGGACGCCCGCATTGATGAGCACGGCGACGCCAATACGACGCTCCGGCGCCAGCAGCAGAGCCGCGTTGGCGCCCCAGGTGTCGCCCGAGTGCTCGAGCACGAGCAAGCCGCCTTCCCGGCGCACGAACCAGCCGGCATCGTACGGCGGCGCGAGCCTTTCCGGTCGCTCGAGGCCCGCGACTCTCCCGCCGAGCGCAGCTTCCAGAAACGCGGCCATGTCCCGGGCGGTCGACTTGACAAACGACGCGCCCAACCAGCCGGCTTCCGTGGCCGTCCTTAGCACCACCCGTCCCCAATTCCGCTCGTGCATCCCCGCCAGTCCCCATTGCAGCGCCCTTCCCGGATCCAGCGTCGTCCGCGTCATGCCCAGCGGGAGGAAGACCTCCCGCTCCATGAATTGACCGAACGGCTCGCCGGAGACGCGCTCGATCAGCGCTGCCAGCAGAACGTAGTTCGAGTTCGCGTACGCGAAAGGCGGAGGCGATGCTCCCGTGGGCTTCGCGCGCGCAAGTCTGCGCGCTGCGAGTTTCAAGTCCCGGTCGCCAGGACGGCCGCAGCAGGGAAGCGAGCGATCGTGACGCCGCCGCAGGCCTGTTCGCTGGCGCAGCAGAGCGCGAACCGTCACGGCCGCCAAAGGCCCTCCTCGCAGTTCCGTGAGCCACTCCGACGCTGGCCGGTCCAAATCGAGCTTGCCTGCGCGCGCAAGCCGCTCTACGGCGACGGCGGTGAGCGGCTTGCTCACCGAGGCGAGCTCCACCGGCGTATCCACGGTCATGGGCTCCTGCGCGGCAAGACGCCTTCGGCCCCAGGCTCGCAGCCGGATCCGCCCCTGCTCCACGATCGCCACGGCAACCCCCGGCGCCTCGTTCAGCTCCATCTCGGCCCGAAGAAAGCGATCGAGTTCGTCCTCCTGCCCGAGCACGGACGACGCCAACAGCGCCGCCGCAACGCAAGCCGCCCGCACCGGATGGCGCACGCTCAGGATTATAACGGCTGCCGCGTCGGGCGGCTAGAATGACAACTTATGCAACCTGTGCGGATCGGTATCGTAGGCGTGGGCAACGTGGGCGGAGGCACCTTGGCGATCCTCGCTGAGAACGCCGAAGCCATCGCCGCCAAGCTCGGCTTTCCGCTCCAGGTCCGCATCGTCTGCGATCTGAAGATCGCCGAGAAACAGCTTCCCGCCGCGTTCGCCCAGGTGGAACGCACGACGGACTGGCGAACCGTGGTCTCCCATCCTGAAGTCGACATCGTGGCCGAACTCATCGGGGGCACCACCGTGGCGGAACAGATCATTCTGGGAGCCATCGAGCACGGGAAGTCCGTCGTGACTGCCAACAAAGAGCTAATGGCGCTGCGGGGCGCGGAAATCTGGGAACGCGCCATCGCCGCAGGAATCAACCTGGCTATGGAGGCCAGTGTGGCCGGCGGCATCCCCATTCACGCGGTGCTGCGCGAAGGCATTTCGGGCGACCGGATCGTCGCCCTCTACGGCATTCTCAACGGCACCAGCAACTACATCCTTACCGAGATCGAGCGCCGTGGCGCTTCCTTCAGCGAGGTGCTGGCCGAAGCTCAGCGGCTGGGTTACGCCGAAGCGGACCCCAGCGCCGACGTCGACGGTTACGACGCACGTTCAAAGCTGGCCATCCTCGCCGCGCTCGCTTTCGGCCTCAAGATCACTCCTTCCGACATTTACACCGAGGGCATCCGGCGAATCTCGCCGATTGATTTTCAGTACGCGCACACACTCGGCCACACCATCCGACTCATCGCCATGGCGCGGCAGACGCCCGAAGGGTTGCTGCTTTCGGTGAGGCCGGCCCTGATTCCGCAGACCGCGATCCTGGCCGGCGTTCGTTCGGCTTACAACGCCGTCTGGGTCAAGGGAGTCTTCGGCGAGGACACGTTTTACTACGGCCGCGGAGCGGGACCGCGTCCCACGGGCGTGGCCGTGGTGAGCGATCTCATGCGCGTGGCCAGGGAGATCCGATACGGTAGTCCCGAGCGTGTCTCGCCTTTCGCGCACGAGCGTTTGGGCGAATACCGGCCCATCCCGATCACGCAGCAGAAGCGCGCCTACTACCTACGCTTCCGCGTGGACGACCGGCCCGGCATCATCGCCGCCCTGGCCGGCATTTTGGCCGCCAAACGCATCAGCATCGAGGCGGTGCTCCAGTTGCCCTGCGAGACCAAGCATGACCTGCCCTTCGTGATCACGCTGGAGCCCACGACGGAGCAGGCGGTGCGCGAGGCCGTCGAGGAGATGGCGCGCCTGGATTTCATGCGCGAGCCGCCCTTGGCGCTGCCCATGGAACCGGGCCTGTAGGTCGGCGTCAGCCGGAACTATTCCTCCCAGATCGGCGCTCCCAATTCCAGGAAGCGCGCCGCGCCGGTCAAAAAGTGCGCGGTGATCCAGAAAACGGTCCAGCGCTCGTTGTAATCGCCGCGCATCCGCGTCGGGTCTGCCTCGCGGCGCGCCTGCGTGTAGTTGGTCTGCTCGAGCTGCTCACCCTGGCTGCCGTAGGGATCTATCAGCTGACCGCAACTACGGTACATCACCAGCGCAAGCCGCTTGAGATCATCGCGGCCGAGGATCTCGCCCAGCCGGTATACGTCCGGCGCCACCAGCACGCCCCAGACGTCCAGATGCTGGTTCTGCGGCGAAACCGAGGTCCAGCCGCGCGTGCGCAACCGGTGACTGGCCAGGCGGCCCGGCGGCATGGGTACATCCCAGACGTAGGTGTAAGTGAGCATGACGTCGCAGGCGTGCTGCGCCCATTCCAGATGCCGCGGATCCCGCGTCTGTTCGTAGAGCTCGAGAAAGGCCTGAAAGGCGGCTGCGGCACCCTCCTTGTCCTCCGACCGCGCATCAAGCGTGCCGCCCCAGTAAGGTTCGCGCATGCTGCAATGGCGCCCCGCGTAATGCTCGGCCGCCTTAAGTGCCGCGCGCCGGTAGCGCTCCTCTGCGAACAGTTGCGAGGCCAAAAGCAGCGGCGCGATGAATGTGGCCTCCGCGGTCGACGGGGGGCGCCAGGCGGCATCGAGGATGCGCGCGGCGTGAACGTCGCATGCCCGGCGTAGGAAGGCCTCCCAACGCGAAGTATCGCGCCCCTGGCTCCTTCCCACGCGGATGGCGCGCGCGAAAGCAAGCATCGCCTGCCCCTGGTTCAGCAGTTCCGCGCCGTGCCAGCGGTCGGTATCCAGATCGTACCAGTTGTGGAAGCCGCCGTCGTAAAAAGGCGCCGTCGCAAGGAAATCCAGGGAGGCTTGGGCCATCCGCACCGCGTCGGGATCGCCGAGGCGGTCGGCCAGCACGAGCAGGGCATATCCCGGCGCCTCGGCTTGCCCCGTCCAGCCCATCACAGCCTGTCGGCGGTCAGGGTACTTCTGAAAGACGGCGTAGCGCTCGCTTTCCCGCCAACGCGTCTTCGCGAAGCGGTACTTCGCGCGCACGATCTCAGGGACCGGGGGAAGGTCCTCGGCGTAGTAGGGACGGAAGAGTTGGAGCGCACTGCGCACGGGACGCTGGAAGGCCGTTCCGCGCCGCTCGAGGGAAAACGCTTCGAGCAAAAACGCCTTTTCGATGACGCCGCCGGGCGGCACCCGCAGCCAGGTCTCGTCGTAGGGCACGAAACCCGCCTGCAGCGCCTTGATCACGCTTCGGCGGCCGTTGGAAGCGCACGGGCCGCTCCAGAGCGCCAGCTCCGCCCCGCCCTCGCGGTAGACGACGCCGAGCGACCACCACTGGTCCTGCCGGTTACCGAAGGGCACCGGCGATGGGATGCTGTGCAAAGCTGCGCCCCACAGTTTCCCGCCGCGTTCCAACTCCAGCGCCGCAAAGGGCATCGGGTAACGGTGCTCCTCGAAGAGCAGCTCTTCGCCCGGCACACCCCTCGCCGCAGGGACTCGGCCGCTGCGCGCGCCGGAAGGATTGCCGTAGTACAAAATGCCGGGGAGCACGGCCTCGGCCCGCGCCGCTTCGGCCTGGAAACGGATCGCCAGGGTCACGTGATCGGCCGGCTGCGCGCCCTCCCACGTGAGCCGTCGCCGCACCTCGATCAGTTCGTCACGCCGCCGCCACGCGTCTTCCGCCCTCCACCAACCGCCGCACGCCTCGAACCGACCCCGGAGAATAGTCCAAGGGCCCTCCCGCAGCGTCTCGCGAGGCTTCGCATGCACCCAGTCGGCGGGCCACGCCTCGCGCCATTCGCAGGCTATCGACCACAGACCCTCGATCGGCGAGGCGATCACGACTTCGCCCTGCGAGAGTACTTCCACCCGCCCCTCACGGATGCGGAAATCGCTTGCGTCGCTCCCAAGCGACACCGCCAGCAAACTCAGGGCAAACCAGCGCGCGCTCACGCTACTCACTTTCGTCATCGCCGGCCCGGTGGCGGAAAACCGGCGCGCACATCGTCCAGCACCAGCACCCAGTCGTTGCCCGGCGCAGGATCGCCCGGCGGATCGAACGTTTGCTCGCCGCGGTTGCTCAGCGTCCCGATCGCGGTGGCCGAACCCGTGCGAGGGTCGTACCACCAGGCCTGCACGCGATCTGCCTGGATCCGGCCCATCCGCAAGCGAAAGCTGCGGCCGGTGTAGGTGTAGGCCGCCAGGTATCGTTTACCGCGCGTCACGATGACGTAGTCATAGCGCTCGCCGTTGTCGGTTACGGCCTCGGCGTCAAAGACGCGCTCGAAGTAGGGCCTGGAAAGCATGAGCTGCTTGAGGTGGCGCATCTGGCCTGCGCCGGGGTCATCGAGCGCCTCATACCAGTACTTGCGCACGCCGTAGGCGCCCTTTCCCACGCCCGGTTTGTGCATTTGCATGACCGCGTTGTGGCCGTATGTGTGGCCGCAGGCGCCCGCGAAAACGGACCAATAGGCGTAGCGGCGGCAGTCAGCCGCGGTCCAGTAAGGTTGCGAGGGATCGTGCAGTCCCTGCGGTATATCCTCGTAAGATGGCTCTCCGTCCAGTGTGGGTTTGGGAGGCCGGCGGGCGTAATCCTCGAGAACGTAGCGCCAGTTATCCTCCCCCTTCGCGTTGGGAGCGCCATCTTGGTCGTAACGCCGATGTCCGGACTGGAACATGTTGAAGTCCAACCAGGCCTCTGAGTGAAACCAGCTGGAGGACTGCGTCCGCCCGAAGGGATGGAAGCTGATCAGGTGCTCGGGATCCTCCTGTTTGAGCCTGCGCCCGAACGCGCGCCACACCTCGGGATGGCGATCGCCACGAGTGTCGCCACCCAGAATCCAGACGATATTGGGGCGGTGGCGGTAGCGCCCGGCCAGGAACCGTGCGTAGGCCTGGATGTTGCCCTCGTGCAGGTGGCCGCGATCGACCATGGACCCCCAAGCTGCGACCAGCCCGAGGTGGATGCCGCGGCCGGCCGCACGCTCGAGCACCCAGTCCAGGTGATCCCAAAAGTCGTACTCGCCCGGCCGCGCCGGATCGGCGCCGGGCGTCACGTTCGGCCTGGCTGGATCGCCCTCGACCAGAGCAGGCACTCCGTAGGCGTTGCGGCTCTGCGGATTGCCCAGCACGACTACTTGCACGACGTTGAAACCCTTGGCAGCGCGGTCCTCGAAATAGCGTTCCGTCTCCTCACGGTTGAGCCGGCTAAGAAGGAACCACGCCGTGTCGCCCAGCCAGAAGAAAGGCGTGCCGTCAGGGAGCTGGAGGAAACGGCGGTCGGCCGAGACCCGTATAGGGCCGAGGGCGCTGCCCGCAGCCGCGGGCTCCGATAGCGCGAGCAGGTAAGGCGCTGCCAGTGCTAACGCGGTGCGAACAAGAAGGCGCTTCATGACCTCATTGCTTCCCGTCGGGCAGCTTGGCCGTCAGCCGGCCCAGCGACGGTCGCCGACCGATCTGGCGGCCGTCCGCGTAGATCCGCAGTCCCGGCCCCTGTCCGAAACGCCGTCCGGTCCGATCCCAGAGAATCGTGAGCCGACGTCCGTGGTAGGGAACATTCTCCAGGCAAAACCAGTCCCAGACACTCTCCGGCAGGAGCGGGTGAACTTCGACGATCGAATCCGCCCGAGGGCGCAGCCCCACCACGCCGGTGATCAACAGGTCCGCGTAGCCGGAGTGATTGTAGTGGTCGCCGCGCCCGTAGAAAGTGCCCTTACGGATCTTCATCGAACGCGCCTGCCACTCGCCCGTGAATGGGTTCAGGTTCTCGTCAATCCACGGGATCAGACGCCCGTCGGGCAGCTTCAGGCGATGACTGCGCGTGTAAATGAGGAAGGTCTCGAAATAGTCCTTGACGCCGATGACCTGCTGGCGGTAATCGCGCAGAACGTTGGCGAGGGCTTTTAGCGTCACCGTGGTCGAGAAAGGCCAGCTCGGACCGTTCCACTGGCAATCGTCGCCCTTGTCCGCGATGCGGAATTCCGGGTGTCGCTGCTCCGCGGTCGTCGGCCCGTAAGGAGCGTAGAAGCCTTTCGGGTCCATGAGCTGGCGCCAGGCTTCCTCGTAACCGCGCCCGGGCTGCGGCAGGTGGAAGTACCACGGCGTGTAGCCGATCAGTTCGCGGACGTCGGCCGGCCGGCCGTCCTCGCGCAGCGTCTTGAAGAAGGCCGCCTCGCGGTCCCAGAGCCGCTCCTGCACCAGGCGCCGTAGTCGCGCGGCCTTGCTTTCGTAGACGCGGGCAAGGTCGTTCTTCCCGGCCAGACGCGCAACGACCGCGATCGCACGGGCGTTGCCGTACATGTAGCTGTTGATCGTCGGTCGTGCGTTCTTGTGCCTACGCGACCCGCTGATGGATTCCTCCATACCGTCGCGCACGTCGTACTGCCAGAACAGGCCGTCGGGCCGGCCGCGTTCGCGCTCCCAGGCCTCGTAGTCGGCGACGAGCGCATCGAGCAGGGAGATCAGGGAGCGCGTGTCGCCGTCGGCAAGCCAGCGCTCGTACACGGCTGCCGCCGTCCAGCCGCTGTAGCGGTGCAGTTCCGGGTGGATCCCGCCGCCTTCACCCGAGCGAAGCCAGAAATGGAGGTACTCCTCAAGATAGCGCCTGTTGTGCAGCCAGCGCGCCTCCGCGACGTGGTGGCCCAGCGCACAACTGATGGCATTGTACTGGCCCCCGTGCTTGACGGGCTTGAGAAACTCGGTGATGATGAAACCGGCCGGAGTCTGTTTGATGTGCTTCCGAAACGCCCACCAGCGGTAGTAGTAAGTCCGTTCGACGTCCGCGTCGGGACAGGCCAGGCGAGGAATGTTGGCCGCCATCCACTCCCACGCCTGCGCGTCGGGGATGTGGTTGACCACCTCCTCGGGTCCCATGGCATTGAAAAACTCGACGTAATGCCGGAAGGATTCCGGGGGAACGAAATGGGTGGGCGCGGGCCGCAGGCTGGTCGCCATCGCTAGCCAGCCTGCACAGGCCATGAGGGCGGTCCGCACCAAGCCCAGTGTAAAGGACTTGCGCATGGCGACGGCAATGGTCGCTCAGTAAAGCTCTGAGCCCGCCGACAGAAAGCTTCCCAGGTAGGCCCCGACCAGGACGGGTAGGGCGTGAAGCAGGTAGGAAGGCGCTTGCAGGCTCAGATGCCGGATGACGTGGGCGGCGTCTAGAGCGGTCAGTTGGGGGTTGCGCAGTAGGGAGACCACATCGGCGGGTGGCAGCAGGAGAATGCTGGCCAGAGCCCAGCGCCACGGGCGATCGGGGCGGAAAAAACCCAGCGCCACGCCCCCGATGAACAGGCCTCCCATCACGAAGTAGTTCTGAAGCGCGGGATCCACCCAGGGCCGCAGCAGGTTCGGGCTAAGCAAAGTCCAGAACCCGAGCATGGCGGCCAGAAACCACCAGAAGTAGTCGCGCCGGAAACCGTCGGTCCCGGCAGCCATCGTGGCTCTCCCTTCTCGTGCTCGGCGCCGGCCGGCCGTTCGCGTTCCGCCTGTCGGCTTGGGGCGCGCCCCAGCGCCCGGAAGACACGAACCTACCCCGAGTATAAGCTTGGCGGCGGCATCGCACCAGAGGGTTTGTGGTACCAGTACGCCGTCTTGCGGGTGCGGGGGTCGAAATCTGCCGGGCGCCCGCAGTCCCTTGAAGCCGTGAGAGTTGAGAACCCGGGCCGCTTCTGTTATCCTCTGTGGGTGGGTTCCTGAAGCGCTCGGGATCGCCCACTCGGCGGAGAGGTACCCATGTCAGGCCATTCCAAATGGGCAACCATCAAGCACAAAAAGGCTGCCCAGGACGCCAAGCGCGGCCGGCTGTTTACGCGCTTGATCAAAGAAATCACCATCGCAGCCCGCAACGGCGGTGACCCGGATTCCAACCCGCGCCTCCGGACGGCCATCCTGGCCGCCAAGGCAGCCAGCATGCCGGCGGAAAACATCCGGCGCGCCATCATGCGTGGTACCGGAGAGCTGCAAGGTGAGCAGATCGAAGAGGTCATTCTCGAGGGGTACGGCCCCGGTGGGGCTGCGCTGCTGGTTCAGGCGGCCACGGACAACCGCAACCGAACCGTCAGCGAGATCCGCCATCTGTTCTCCAAATACGGCGGTAAGCTCGGTGAGCAGGGTAGCGTCTCGCGACTTTTCGAGCGCAAGAGCCAAATCCTCATCGCTCAGGAGAAGATCACCGAAGAGGAGTTGATGGCCATCGTGCTCGACGCCGGCGCCGAAGACATACGCAACGATGGCTCGCACTGGGAAGTCCTTTCGCCGCCGGAGGCTCATGAGGCGGTCCTCAACGCCATTCAGAACGCCGGCATCGAAACCGTCTCGGCGCAGGTCGCGATGATCCCGTTGACCACCGTTCGTCTGGAGGGCAAGGACGCCCAACAAATGCTCAAGCTGAGCGAGGCGCTCGAAGACCACGACGACGTTCAGAACGTCTACGCCAACTACGACATCGACGAGCAGGTCATGGAGGCGCTGGCCCAGGCTTGACGCGCCGGCGCGGGCGATGCGCATCCTCGGGATCGACTGCGGCGCCGAGCAGACGGGTTACGGGTTGATCGAAAGCGATGGTCGCCGGCATCGCATGATCGCGGCCGGGGTCATCCGCACCGACGCGCGAGCTCCGCTTCCCCAAAAGCTGCGGGAGATTGCGGCGGCCCTGCGGTCGCTCATCGCCGTACATGCCCCTGAGGCAGCCGCCATCGAAGACGTATTCTGCGCATCCAACATGCGCACCGCCTTGCGGCTGGCCCATGTGCGCGGCGTCGCCCTGCTCAGCGCCGCCGAGGCCGGTCTGCCCGTGGGCGAGTACTCGCCGCTGGAAGTCAAAATGAGCGTGGTCGGATACGGCCGGGCCAGCAAGGAACAGGTCATGATGATGGTCCGCTCGCTGCTGGAACTCGGCGAGGGCCTCGATTCCGCCGACGCCGCGGACGCCTTGGCCGTCGCCATCTGTCACGCCACCCGCCGCTCGGGCGTCGCCGCTTCGCAGGAGCCGTCATGATTTCGATCGCCTTGTGGCTGGCGCTGGCGATACCGGCTGAAGAACCGGCGCGCATCTGCTATTCGAAGAGTTTTCCTGGCAGCCAACCGCCTTATGTGGCCATTTGCGTCGATGAGAGCGGGCGCGGCGAGTACCGCGAGCAGGATGACGACGATCCGCTGGTTTTCCAGATGAGCGGCACGGAGGCGCGCGAGATCTTCGCCCTGGCTGCGAAGTTGGATCACTTCCGGCGGCCGCTCGAAGCGCGGACGAAGGTCGCTTTTACGGGCCACAAAACATTCCGGTACGAGCGCGGCGCTGCTCGCCACGAAGTCAAGTTCAACTTCTCCGCCGACCCCGACGCTCGAGCTCTTTGGGACTGGTTCGAGCGCATCACCGAGAGCGCCCAGCTCCTTCAGCGCCTCGAACGCACGGCTCGCTACGACCGGCTCGGCGTGAACCAGGCTCTGCTGGAGCTGGAGATGGCTTGGGACCGCAAGCGCCTGGTCGCACCCCGGCAGTTCGTTCCCGTGCTCGAACGTATCGTCGCCGGCCAAGCTTACATGCACATCGCGCGGGAGCGTGCGGCGCGCCTGCTGGAGGCCTTGCGTGCAGGGGACTCGACGGGTCCCTGACATGGCCGCCCCAGCGTTCCGGCGTATCTTCCTGGTGGTTCTGGACAGCCTTGGCATCGGCGAGCTGCCCGATGCTGGCGACTACGGCGACAAGGGTAGCGATACCCTGGGCAACCTTGCGCGAGTGCGGCCGCTCGATCTGCCCAATTTCACGCGACTCGGCTTGGGCAATATCCGCCCGCTCGATGGCATTCCGCCCGCAGCCTCGCCGCTCGCCTGCTACGGGCGCTCCGCGTTGGCTTCACCGGGCAAAGATACGACCACCGGTCACTGGGAGATGGCCGGCATTCAGCTCGCAAAACCGTTCCCTACCTATCCCAACGGCTTCCCGCCCGAAATCATTCGCGAATTCGAGCGCCGCATTGGGCGCCGGGTGCTGGGCAACGTGCCCGCCTCCGGAACCGAAATCATCGAGCGCCTGGGCGAGGAGCACCTGCGCACCGGCCGTCCCATCGTTTACACCTCCGCGGACAGCGTCTTTCAAGTGGCGGCGCACGAGGAGGTCATCCCCCTCGCCGAGCTGTACCGGATCTGCGAAATCGCCCGTGAGCTGCTGCGCGGCGAGCACCAGGTAGGCCGCGTGATCGCGCGTCCCTTCCTGGGCCGCCCGGGCGCCTTCGTGCGCGACCAGCAGAATCGGCACGATTACGCCGTCGCTCCCCCGCCCGGCATGCTGCTCGACCGCTTGGCCGAGGCACAAGTGCCGGTGTCCGCGGTGGGAAAGATCTACGATATTTTCTTGGGCCGCGGAATTACAGAGCATCGAAAAACACGCGACAACGCGCACGGGATGGCGGAGATCCTGCGGGCGGCTGCAAGTTTTCCCCGCGGGCTGATCTTCGCCAACCTGGTGGATTTCGACTCGCTCTACGGCCACCGCAACGACACCGAGGGCTTCGCACGTGCCCTGGAAGAAGTCGACCGGTGGCTGCCCGACCTGCTCGGCGCCCTGCGGGACGACGATTTGCTGATCCTCACGGCGGACCACGGCAACGACCCCGTTACCCCTTCCACGGATCACAGCCGTGAGTATGTGCCCCTGCTGGTCTACGGCCCGCGGGCGCGCCGTGGTGTCGATCTGGGTACGCGCACCTCGCTTGCCGACGTGGGCCAGACCGTGGCCGAAAATTTCCTCGGACGCGAGCGCCCTGCGCGCGCGTCCGCCGCAATCCTGGAGAAAGGGACTAGCTTTCTGGACGCACTGCTATGAGAACACCGTTGATGGCGGGCAACTGGAAGATGTACAAGACGCCCGCGGAAACACGTGCATTCTTCGAGAAGTTCCGCCCGTTGGTGCAGGATGCTGCGGATCGGCAGATCGTCATCTGCCCGCCCTTTACAAACCTCGCCGCCGCGGTCGAGGCGGCGGCCGGCAGCCGCATCGAAATCGGTGCGCAGGATCTGTTCTGGATGAAGGAAGGCGCGTACACGGGCGAGGTCTCCGGGCCGATGTTGGCTGCGCTCGGCTGCCGCTGGGTCATCGTCGGTCACAGCGAACGTCGGCAGTACTTCGGCGAGACCGACGAGACCGTGCTCAAGAAAACCGTCGCCGCCCTGGACGCCGGCCTTACGCCCATCGTCTGCGTGGGCGAACGTCTCGAGGAGCGCGAGGCCGGCCGGACCGAAGCCGTGCTGCTCGAGCAGTTCCGAATCGGCATCAGCGGACTCACCCCCGAGCAGTTCGCGCGCATCGTGATCGCCTACGAGCCGGTGTGGGCAATCGGCACCGGCCGCACCGCCACGCCGGAAGTGGCCGCTGCCGCGCACCGCTTCCTGCGCGCTCAGGCGCGCGAGCGCTACGGCGAGCAGGCCGCCGCCCGGCTCCGCATTCTCTACGGCGGCAGCGTCAAGCCCGACAACATCAAAGGCCTCATGGCCCAGGAGGAAATCGACGGCGTGCTGGTGGGCGGCGCCAGCCTCGACCCGCTCTCCTTCGCGGCCATCGTCCTTTACTGAGTCCCCGCGGAACCGGTAGGCGGTAATACAGGCGAAGTAATTCCGCCCTCCCCGCCTTCACCGAGCCCACGCGCTCGATCGCTGCGCTCGCCTGTCTGCTGCCTCGCGCCCCGTGCCAAGGGCGCACGATTTCACACGCCCGCCTCGATCGTCGCTCCGACCGGCGACGTTGCGCCGCCTCAGCCCGCAAAGCCCTCGGCTCCTGGATTCACAAACGAGCCTGCGTCCGGCTGATCACCGAACCACGAGAGTTGGGCTGGACAGAAGTCGCTAAGGCACGTGCCTGACACGTGCGGATGCGCCTGCGCAGCGCGCGAGACCCGAGCACTCCGCCCCGATCGGTTCGCGCCTCTCAAGGCAACGTGCCCGCACCACGCCCTCGCGCTTGCGGGTTCCGCCGCAGGGAAGCGCCCGGTCCGGCTGAACACGCCCGCCTCAAAGCACGGCCCACTCGACATACCGCCGTAAACGATATAGTGCGCTTCGGTCGACGGTTTGAATCTTCGGGCAGGAAGATACGCCGCGGCGCCAAACACGATGAGGCGGAAGCTTCCCGAGTTGTTCGAAATCCTGACAGAGAAACGGCGCGCCAAACCCGATGGGGCGGGGCTTCACGCTGCCGCGCGTTTGCGGTAGTGCCAGGCTACCTTCCCGATCCCCAGCGCGAACTCGTCAATGTCCGTTTCCGTATAGTGCTCCGCCATCTCGATAGTCAGCCACTGAGAAAAAGCGGCCTCGGCCGCCGGACAATCTCCGCGTCGATAAACACGATCGGCGCCCGTATCGAGCGAATAGAAGGGATACCGGCTGCCGGGAAAGGCTGACCGATTCTGGAAGATATCGTAGAGATACACGGGGCGGCCGCCGGTGATAAGTCGCGCCCGCGCGGGGACGCCTTCGGCATTCAGGGCGCTCGCAAACTCCTCCGCTGTGCAGCGGAGCGCGGCCAAGTCGAGACGGAACAGATACAGAAAGTAAGAATGGCGGCAGCCGGGCGGGGTAAGCTGGGGATGAACGCCCGGGATCCTACGCAGGTGTTGGTCGAGGCGTACGCCCAGGCTGCTGCGGCGTTCCACAATTTCCGGCAGTTTCTCCAGTTGGGCTAGCGCGACGGCCGCCTGTAACTCGGTCATCTGATAATTCGGCGCCAAAAAGAACGGGTTGCGAACTCCCTCCTCGCGCTGGTAGCACTTATCCAGAAAAAGCGAACAGAAATAACGGAGCTGGTCCTCGTCGGTGAGCACCATCCCCCCGGAGCCGCACGTGATGTGCTTGAAATGATTGAGCGAGAAGCTGCTGAGCACTCCCCGCCTCCCCACCGGTTCGCCGTGGTAGGTGCAGCCGTAAGCCTGGGCGCAATCCTCGATCAGCGGGAGGCCTCTTTCGCGCGCGACATCCGCGAGGGCGTCAAGATTCGCGGCCAGGCCGGCGTGGTGAACCACCAGGATCGCGCCCGTCCGGGCCGTGATCCGTTCACGCACCGAGGACGGATCCATGTTGAGCGTCTCCGCTTCCACATCGGCGAAGACCGGCACCAGACCCTGGTAGAGGATGCCCGTCACCGAACCCATGTCGGTGATCGCCGAAGTGATCACCTCGCTGCCCGGCGGCAGTCGCAGCGCCGCGACCGCCATATGGACGGCCGCCGTGCCGCTCGAGCACGCGATAGCGTGACGGCGACCGTAGAGCGTAGCAAAACGTCGCTCCAGCTCCCGTACTTTGGTCCCGAAATAGTAAAAGAGCACATCGGCGTCTATAACTTCATTGAGTAACTGCTTTTCCCGCTCTCCGTGGCGCTTGCGCGGCGCAATCGGCGTGCGTTTCGCCCGAGGGCCGCCGTGCAGGGCCAACCGCTCGCTGAAGTTCATTTCCGCCATTTCTGCTGTCTGCCTCCGGTAGAGGAAACTCAGCGGCGCGAAGCGTCGTGCACCGCCTCGGGCGGCGTGTCGGCTGCCGCCTCCACCAAGCGCGCGGCCGCGCCAATGTCGTTCTCGAAAAGCCTGATCGCGGCGCTGTGCGGGCCCGAAACGCGCAGGAACAGTGGGATCGTCGCGCGCACGCGGGCGCCCCGGATCATGGCATTGGCGACGTTGTGAAACCATACCACGGGGGCTTCCGCGGAGACTGTTGCGGGCCGAAGCCCGTCCAGATCGGCCTCCAGCACGTCGTCGAAGATCACGGCCGGGCGAGCCGTAGACTCGCGGAACTGCGCTCGCAGGTTGCGGACGACGATGCCCTCCACATGGCGCGCATAAAAAGCCCAGGCCGGCAGCTCCCCGAACATCGTTGCCTCCGGGTACTTGGCCTCGTGCTCGGGAACAGCCAGGCCGGCGAAACGCCCGCCGCCGGTCATGGTGAAGTCCAGATTTTCCAGCGTCACGTTCTGCACGCGGTGGCCAGGGATTCCGACCACCGCGCTGGTGTGGGAGGCGTCCACCGCCACCACGTTGCTAATCACGACGCCCCGAATGGAGCCGGGCACGGGCGGATTCATGCCCCGGCCGCGATTGCCCAGCCGGATGAACAACGGCGCGCGCACCTGGCGCATGACGATGTTCGAGATCGTTACGCCCTCGATGTGGGAGCCGTCCACCGAATGCAGCGAAATGCCCGAAATGGGCCGGATGCCGCGGTCACGGGGCAAAATGACGCAGTTGGTCACCGTGACGTTGCGGAAATCGCCGCGGCTTTCGGTCCCGAACTTGATGGCGTTGCAGTCGGTTCGCAGAATGCAGTTCGTCACGACTAGGTGCTCGGTCGGTCGCGGTTCACCCAAAGCCTGGCTGGCCTTCGGGCAGATCGCGTCGTCGTGGGAGTCCACGTAGCAGTTGGCGATGCGCACGAACCGGGAGCAATCCGGATCGATCCCGTCGGCGTAGCTGTTGACGACGCTGACCCCTTCGATGTTGACGTGCTCGCAGCCCAGCAGGCTGATGGCGTAGTTGGGCGAGTTGCGCACGGTAACGCCGCGGATCGTGATCCGTCGGCTGTTCTTGAAGGACACCGGCTTGGGCCCGCCCCGCTTGTTACGATTGCCGTCAATGACACCGGTGCCCGAGATGACCACGTCCTCGACGCCCTCGCCCAGAATCAGCGCATGACGCGAGTACGTGGTTTCGCGATCGTCCACCGGTTTGAACGGCAGAGATTCGTAAGGGTCGAAATCGGCCTGCTCGGGACTGGCCGCAATGACCGCGCCGGGCGCAAGCTCCAGAGCAACGCCGCTTTTCAGATGAATGGTGCCGCACAGATAGGTTCCCGGCGGGAACAGCACCGTGCCGCCCTCTTTGGCTGCCGCCGCGATCGCGGCCTCCACCGCCGCGGTGTCTTTGGTCTTGCCGTCCCCCTTGGCGCCGTAGCGGCGCACGTCATGAACCTGAGCCCCGAGCAGCCAAGGGAGCAGCAGCGCGGTGAGCGCCCGATACCTGCCTTTACCGTATCTCATCTGATCCTATCTCTCGCACGCCCTGCACGCGTCGATCGCTCGCGCTAGTAGTTGAGCTTTAGCGAAAATTGCAAGACCCGTTGACCCCCGACGCTGGTGATCTGACCGAAAGTGCTACGACCGATGCGCGCGTCCGGCGAGCCGAGCTGTGGGTGATTGAAAAGACTGAAAAACTCGCTCCGGAACACCAGGCTCGCGCTCTCGGCGAACCGAAGCGGAAAAGTGCGCGTCAGTGCGACATCCGTACCCGAACCGTTAGGATTGCGGATCGCGTTGCGCCCCAGAGTGCCCCAGGTCCCGCCCGCCGGGTTGACGACCGCCTCCGTGTTGAAGTATCGCGCGATCTTCTCGCCGCGGCTACGATTCGCAGGCAGGAAAAGATTCCCTACGAGATCCACCCGAGGGCTGCCGGCGCCCGCCATGGCGTCGTTCGTGGCGGCTATGGTGAAGGGCGTGCCCGTGGAGAACGCCACAATGCCGCTGAACTGCCAGTTGTCTGTCATCCAGCCCAGCCAGCGCGCACCCGTGACCTTGCCGGGACGAGGCAGATTCCAAACGTACGATGTAACCCAGCGATGGGTGACGTCGAAGTCGGAAAGCCCCCTGGCAAAGCGGAAGTCGAAGGGGTTGGGCAGGTTCTGAGTGGTGACTTCTTTGTTAGTCGAGTAGTAGTCAATGGCTTTCGCGAAGGTATAAGCCGACTGCACGCTGAAACCCCGCGAGAAGCGCTTCTGGACCGAGATCTGCAAGCCGTTGTAGATTGAATTCAGCGCCGTGCAGAGAAGCGTGATCTGCTGGTACTCGCGACGCGGACGCCTCTGGTTAATCGTGGTCTGATTCTCCCGCAGGCTGCGCGCACGGTCGTAGATGGGCGCATTGAAGTCATAGTTGCCCGTGAGGTGCGTCGCCTTCGATCCGACGTAGCTGGCCTGCAGCAGCCACGTTGCAATCGTTCGTTCCAGGGTCACGTTCCAGGTTTGCGTATACGGCTGGCGCCACCGGCTCTCATACGCCACCGCCCGGAAAGGCAGCTGGAAGGGAGAATTGGGGTCGAAATCGCCCGCGAACGGGAACACGTTCAGGTGCGTCCGGCCCCGATACGGGTCGTCGAAATAGCCGTCGGTAAAGTCGACCGTGAAGCTGAAAGGCGCCTGCACGTTCATGTTGTTCAGCATGTACATCATGGGGGAGTCGTAGAAGAGGCCGTATCCGGCCCGCAGGCTCATGCGGCCGCTTCCGCTGATATCGTAGGCAAGGCCCGCCCGGGGGCCGAACTGTCTCTTGCTGGCGTCGACGCCTCCCTTGGGGATTTTCCGCCCGCCGACGATGTCGCCGGGATAAAAAAGTCCGGGCGGCGCATTGAGGTAACGCTTGGAACGCGTGCCCTTCGCATACTCTTCCGGACGAAATTGCACGACGCGATCTTGTAAGTCGGTGAGCGGAGTGTACGGCTCCCAGCGAAGTCCGTAGTTCAACGTGAGGCGCGAGGTGGCGCGGAAGGCGTCGGCGAAGTAGAAACCTTGATAGTGATAACGGCGGAACTCGATCTCGCCGTTACCCTGGCGGAACGAGCTCAGCAGCCCCATGACGTAATCGGCCTGATCGAACCCGCTCCACCGCCCGTTGAAACCGAAAGTACCCGCGCCCAACCAGAAGTTGTACTCGTTGTAACGCGAGAACATCAGATCGACGCCCCACGCGTAGCTGTGCCGGCCCCTCATCAGTCGCCAGGACTGTGTCCATTCCAGGTTCGTGCGTGCGAACCGGGCCGGAGGATTGACGGTGGAAAGGCTCAGGCCGCTGGTGCCGTTGATCGAAACCGAAATCTGGTTAGAACTCGGATTCACTTTCACGCCGAAGTCGGCGATCGTGTAAGGGAATTCATTCCAGCGCTTGCCCAGCGTCCGTGAGACGGTGAAGTGTGTATCGGCAAGCAGGGAGGGACCGAGCAGCAGCGTGTAGCCCAGAGTGGCGTTTTTGCTGTAGGAACGCTCCGTGTTTGCGACCGAGTGGAGATTGGCGGAATCGAACGGTCGCACATTCTCATAAGTGTTCTGCAGATAGCGTCCGAGCAGACTGTGGCGGTTCGCGGGTCGCCAGTCCACGCGCAAAATGTACTCTTTCAGGTCGTCGTCGGCCTTGGATCTCCAATAGGTATAACCGTCGGGCCCGGGCAGCGGAGAGAGTTTCAGCAAGTTCTGTGCCGCGGGTGAGAGACGCGAGGGCGGTACGATGTTGCCCGGGAAGGGCCGACCGCTCTCCGGCTCATTGACGACCACGCGCCGCGCCGCCTGCAGCAGTCCGCTGAAATCGCCTTTACGGTGCGGGGCCGGCATGGTCAACTGCTTGAGCTCGGTCGGCACCGTCCGAATCCAAGTCCGCTGCAAGCCGCCGAAGAAGAAGAGTTGGTTACGCCGAATAGGCCCTCCGGCGGTGAAGCCTGCCTGGTTGCGCTTGAGATTGTCGGATTGGTGCAGGAAATAACTTCTGGCGTTGAGGGACGAGTTGCGCAGGAACCAGAACCCGGTGCCGTGGAACTCGTTGGTTCCGCTTCGGGTCACGACGTTTACCGCCCCGGCCGAGCTCTTGCCGATTTCCGCTCCCGGGTTTACGGTCTGGACCGCAAATTCTTCCACCGCGTCGGGGAACGGATACGGTGCGTTGACGTTGGTAAGGTTATCCTGATTGTCGCCGCCGTCGAGCGTGAAGCGTACATTGTTTTGCCGCGATCCGTTGATCACAAGTTTCTGGTTGTCGGCCGGAACTTTGGATCCGCCCTGGATGCCGCCGCCCGCGCTCACGGTGCCAGGGACCAGCAGGGCCAGTTGCAGCACGTTGCGTCCGTTCAACGGGAGTTCGAGCACGCGCTTGCCGTCCACAACCGTCTTGACCGTGGCGCTGGAGGTCTCCACCGCCAGAGGGGCGGCCTCGACGACTACCCGCGTGGCGATGTCCCCCACCTCCAACCGCACATCCAGCTTGCGATTGTCATTAACTTGTAGGACGATGCCCGTCTGTTCGAAAAGCTTGAAGCCCGCAGCGCGTACCGTCAGGCGGTACTGGCCCACCGGAAGGAAAACAAAGCTGAACTGACCAAGCTCGTTGCTCGTGGCCTCGCGTTCCTGGTTACGTTCCAGGTGCATCAAGGTCACTTGAGCGTTCGGCACCACGCTGCCCTGCGGATCGTATACCGTGCCGTAAAGTCCAGCGGTTGCAAGCTGCTGGGCGACAGCCGTCGTCGGCAGGCATAGCGCCAGAGAAAACAATAGGGCCTGTTCTCCTGCCCGCATGGTCTTTCCCTCCCAGCTCAGGCTAAGCGACTGCGGCGATCCGGTTCAAGAACCGAGAGGGGATTTCTTTCAGAGTGAAAACAAGGCAGGCGATTCGCGCCCACTGCCGCGTCCGCGTACCGACGCAGCAACTCCGAGGCCACGTGCTCGGCTGCCAGTAGGGCACAGCCGCACGGTCCCATGTCGGGTCGGTAGTGCCCCAGCCGAATCTCGAGTTCCCTGGAAAGAGTGGGCAAGCAGAGGCGCCGGATTTCCCGGCAGACCGGTTCGAAGAGGTATTCCCGAGCCAGATACGCAAAGCGCCCGCAGAGGACGACGCGTGACGGATTAAGGATTTGGACGGCGTTGGCGATGCCCATCCCGAGCGCCGCTGCTGCCTCGTGCAAGGCTTCCAGCGCCACCGGGTCCTGCTGTTTGGCCGCTGCCAGGACCAAAGCAAGCGTGAGCGTCTCCGGCCGCCAAGCGCACAGGCGCAACAGCAATGGCGAGGCGCCCGCGCGGATTTTCCCGCGAACCCGTTCGAGCACAGCTTCGGTGGAAGCGAACGCCTCCACGCAGCCTCGGTTCCCGCAACGGCACTGCGGGCCGTGCGGATCGATGACCAAATGGCCGATCTCGCCTGCGCCCTGCGTGGCTCCACGCATCAACGTTCCGTCGAGGAAAATGGCGGCGCCGATGCCCGAACCGATGTGCACGTACAGTGTACTGGAATGACCGGATGAGGCCGGCAGACTCAAGTGTTGCGCCAGCGCGAGCGCGCGGGCGCGATCATCCAGAGTCACCTCCTTGCCTCCGAAGGCATTCCGGATGAGATCGCGCAACGGTACGTCCCTCCATTGCGGCGAGCCGTCCCAAGCCAGGCAGCGGCCCGTGGCCCAGTCCAAAGTGCCCGTATGTCCGACGCCGATACGCACCACCCGCTCCAGCGGCACACCGGCCAGCTCGAGCGCCCGCCCCGCGGTTTGCTTGCAAGCGATCAGCGTGGACTGCACGCTGCTGCGGGCATGACAGGGGGCCGAGCTGAATCCCAGCGGCGCACCGCTAAAATCGGTAACCGCGCTGGCAACGCGATGCCTGTCGATTTCCAGACCCAGGAAAAGGCCTACGTGAGGATTCACGCGCAGCAACCCGGGCCGCCTCCCCCGCACCGATAGGGTCGCCCCGGCCTCCTGCAACAACCCCCAGCGAAGAAGGCGGTGAACGGCGCGCGTGATCGAGGGCAGACTGACGCCCAGATGCGATGCCAGCGTAGCGCGAAGAGCCTCCCGCTGATAGAAAACCGCCCAGAATACCGCCTCCTCCAGCGACCGCGACTTCACCCCCCGCACTCCCTCCGATTCTACTCTACCGGCCGGCCCTTGGCGCCGGGCTGATAGGCGCACGTGCGCGCCGGCGTGACGGCTTACGGCTAAGTTCGGTCACTGGCGTAGCAGAGGCCCTCCAGAGGACACTCCCCGCAACGCGGCCGCCGCGCGGTGCAGACATAACGGCCGTGTAGAATCATCTGGTGCGAAAACGAGATCCAGCGCTTCCTGGGCACGAGTTTCATGAGATCCTGCTCGATCTTCTCGGGCTTCGTCTGCTTCGTCAGATCGAGCCGTCGCGCCACGCGCTGGACGTGCGTGTCCACGGCGATGCCGGTCGGAATGCCGTAGGCCGTGCCGAGCACCACGTTGGCCGTCTTGCGCGCGCAGCCCGGGATCGTGAGCATCTCCTCCATGGTGCGCGGCACCTCGCCGCCGAAATCGGAGACGATTTTCTTCGCAGCCCCGATGATGGCGCGCGCCTTGTTGTTGAAGAAACCGGTGGGGCGGATGTCCCGGGCCAGTTCGGCCTGGTTGGCCGCGGCGAAATCATGAACGGTGGGATACTTGGCGAACAGGCCCGGTGTGACTTCGTTGACGCGCTTGTCGGTGCACTGGGCCGAAAGGATGGTCGCTACCAGCAGCTCCCAGGGGGTGCGCCAGGCCAGCTCGGTGGTTGCCTTCGGATACGCGCGGTCGAGGAGGGTGAGGATCTTCTTCATTCGCGCGCTGCGCTCTTCCGCGGTGCGGGGCTTCTTGACGACGCGGCGAGACATCGGTTTTTCAGCATAGCACCGGACGCACCGGGCAAAACCGCGGGCTCCCCCTCACGGTGCGGGCGCAGTAATCCGAAACTCCGCGCGTAGGAATTGCCAGTCCGGCAGCTCGTAAACCCTCAGGTTCGTCTCGAGAGGAGCCTTGAGTTCCCGCGATTCGTAAGGACCCAGTTTGGGCGCTCTGAAGGAAAACCGGCCCACCGGCTGACGATCGCCCTTCGGGCTGACCGCCGTCAGTTGTACCTCCGCCTCGAGACCGGAAAGGTCGGCGCCCGAATGATTCACGACGACAAACTGGATGGCTGCCCGCCGGCGCGCGTCCTCGCTCAGCCGGAAGCCGGTGATTTCAACGTGTCGCGCCAGGGGGTGAGGTTTGGCACCGGCTGCTTCCGGTTGTTCGAACGCGAGTGCAGGCTTCGGCGGCGGTGGCGTCGCCTGTGTCGCCCGAGGACGCAGGCTCCGGTAGGCCCAATAACCTGCCAGCCCCAGCGCAGCGAAGCCGACCGCGAACAGCACCGTCAACGCCCACGATGGCCACTGTTTCGCGGCGCGTGCCGAGGGGGCGGGCCCTGCCGGGGCCGCGGCCGGCGCCTGGCCGCCTTGCGCGCAAAACGGACAGTCGGCTTCCGACGGCGGAACTTCACGCCCGCACTGCGGGCAAATCCAAGTGAACATCCTGCTACTACTTTAACCCGCAGGGATGCGCACCCACTGCCCGCTTGCGGCGGATCGTTCGACGGCATCGAGTACGACTTGCACGCGGTGACCGTCTTCGAAATCCGGGCGGAAACGCTCGCCGCGCGATAGCGCCACCAGAAAATCGGCCAGGGCCGCGATGAATGTGTGCTCGTAGCCCACAATGTGACCCGGCTTCCAGAAATGCTCCGCGTAAGGATGGCCGGGCCCCGTCACCAACAGATCGCGCGCACCCTGAACGTCTTCCGGATCGGAAGCATCGAGGAAGCGGAGCCGGTTCATATCTTCGAGATTGAAGGCGAGCATGCCCCGCGAGCCGTGAATCTCGAAGGCGTTCCGGTTCCGGCAGCCGGTTGCGAATCGAGTGGCCTCGAACGAACCCAGACTACCGTTTTCGAAGCGTGCCAGGAAGAGGCCCGCATCCTCCACGTCCCGGCCGACGGCGAAGGTGTGGGTCATGGCCGCTACCTCGCGAATCGGCCCGTTCAGCCAGAGGGCCAGATCGATCAGATGGGACGCCAGATCCGCCACCACCCCCGAGCCAGCCTGCTTACGCGTGAGCTTCCAGGTAGCCGGCAGGTCTTCGCGCATCGCCCACTGTTGCAGGTAGACGGCGCGGTAGTGATAGATCCGGCCCAACCTGCCTTGCTCGATCAACCGGTGCGCGAACGCTACCGCAGGCACGCGGCGGTAGTTGAACCAGACCATGGTGGGCACGCCGCGCGCCGCCTCCGCCATGCGCGCGCTCTCGGCGGCGTTCAACGCCAGGGGCTTCTCGCAGAGCACGATCTTTCCGGCGCGCGCCGCGGCAATGGCCGCCTCCGCGTGCAGCGCGTTGGGCAGGGCTACGTCCACCAGGTCGATGTCGGGCCGCTCGACCACGCGACGCCAGTCCGTCGCGGTCTCCTGCCAGCCCCACGTGGCCGCCATGCGCGCCAGGCGCTCCGGGTCGCGTCCGCAGAGCACGCGCAACTCCAGATCGAACGGAACGTCGAAGAAATGTTCCACCTGCAGAAAGGCGTTCGAATGGGCCCGGCCCATGAATCCCTGGCCGAGCAGTGCGATGCGAAGCGTCCGTCGGGTCATCCTCTCCAGCCTGCCACACGGCTTCCTCTCTGCGGTATCAAGGGATTGTGACCTTCCTGCGGCGTGCTCCCGGCCGTCCTGCCGCCTTGGGCGTGCTCCCGGGCACGTTCAACCCGCCCACGCGCGCTCACCTGGCCCTGGCGCGCGCTGCGCTGGCGCGGGTCGACGAAGTGCTCTTCATACTGCCTCGCTGCTTCCCGCACAAATCCTACGAGGGAGCATCCTTCGAGGACCGTCTGCGCATGCTCCAAACCGCGCTCCAGGATCTGCCTCGCTCTTCGCTGGCCGTCTCCGACGGCGGATTGTTCATCGAGATCGCACGCGAGTGCCGCGCCGCGTATCCGCCCGGCGTCGAGCTGTTCTTCGTCTGCGGGCGTGACGCGGCCGAGCGCATCGTAAACTGGGACTACGGCCGACCCGGCGCCATTCGCGAGCAGCTCCGCGAGTATCAGCTCCTGGTGGCGCCCCGCGGCGACGTCTGGCAGCCTCCCGCGGAGCTGGCGGACCGGATTCACCCCCTCGAGCTCGGCGAAGACTACCACCACGTTTCAGCTACGGAGGTGCGCGAGCGGATCCGCTCCGGCAGACCCTGGCGCCATCTGGTTCCCGAAAGCATCGCCGAGCTCGTCGAGCAGATCTACGCCCCGCCCCGAGACTGAGCGCCTCGGTCCGTGGCACGGCGGCGCTCACGCGCCCCGCGCTCGAACGGCTCCTATCCGCCCTTGAGCAGGCTCAGGAAGGGACGCAGGCGATGGCTGCGACTGGGATGCCGAAGCTTGCGCAGGGCCTTGGCTTCGATCTGCCGGATGCGCTCGCGCGTGACGGCGAAGTGCTGGCCCACCTCTTCGAGCGTGTGCTCGCTGCCGTCCATGAGTCCGAAGCGCATCTTGATGACCTTCTCTTCACGCGGACTGAGCGTCTTGAGAACTTCGGCCGTCTGTTCGCGCAGGTTCAGGTTGATGACTGCTTCCGAGGGCGAGGCCACCTGCCGATCGACGATGAAATCGCCCAGATGCGATTCTTCCTCTTCGCCTACCGGCGTTTCCAACGAGATCGGCTCCTGCGCCACGCGCAGGATCTTGCGCACCTTGGAGACCGGCATATCCAGCTTGCGCGCCAGCTCTTCGGTGGTGGGCTCGCGGCCGTGCTCCTGCTGGAGCTGGCGCTGGGCGCGCACGAGTTTGTTGATGGTCTCGATCATGTGGACCGGAATGCGGATTGTGCGCCCCTGATCGGCAATGGCCCGCGTGATGGCCTGACGCACCCACCAGGTCGCGTAGGTGGAGAACTTGTAGCCGCGGCGGTAGTTGAACTTGTCCACCGCTTTCATGAGTCCGATGTTGCCTTCTTGGATCAGGTCCAGAAACTGAAGACCGCGATTCGTGTAACGCTTGGCGATCGATACCACCAGCCTCAGGTTGGCTTCGATCAACTGCTTCTTGGCGGCGTCGGCCTCCTGCTGGCCCTCTTCGATCCTCTTGAGCGTCTGCCGCAACTCGAAGGCGCTGGCGCCGAATTCCTGCTCGAGTTGTTTGAGGCGCTGCGTCTGCTGCCGCAGCTCCTTGCGCAGCTCGCGCACCGGGGCGTCGGGCTCCTCCAGCTTGCGCTGCAGGCGCGCGATCTCCTGCTCCGGCACCCGCAGGGCCTCCACCGCTTTGCGCACCGCGTCGGCCAGACGACTCTGCACGAGCGGATCGAAGTGCAGAGCGCGCACCCTGCGGGAGACCTGAACGGCCAGACGCGCCAGCTCGTTACGCAGGGCGCGGTGCTGCTTGGGCTTGGTGCTCTGCGGCACCGCCACCAGCTTGCGTCGCATCTGCTGGACTTTGTGGAACAGAGGCCGGATCTCCTCGACCGCGGCGAGGAATTCCTGCTTCTGCTTCTCCTGCGCCTCCTCGTTGGCCAGATCGGGCATCACCAGGACGTCGCGAATCGACGTCTCGCCCGAGGCCACCGCTTCGGCGAGCCGGAAGATCTCGCGGATGACGACCGGGCACCGGGAAAGCGCCTTGCTGACTTTGTTCTGCCCCCGCTCGATGCGCCGCGCCAGCTCGATTTCGCCTTCGCGCGTCAGCAACGGGACGGAACCCATCTCGCGCAGGTACATGCGCACCGGGTCGGCCGTCTTGTCATCCTCCTCCTCGGCCGCCACATCCAGCTCGCCCAGTTCTTCCTCTTCCGGCCCGCGCTCGAACCGCGGTTCCTCGAGGATCTCGACACCGGCGCTGTCCAACTGCGCCAGCAAGTCCTCCAGTTCCGGCCCGCCCGCGACGTCCTCAGGAAGCAGCTCGTTGACCTCGTGGTACAACACGTAGCCTTTCTCCCTACCGGAGTCCATGAGTTGCTTGATGCGCCCGTCCCTGTCGTCGGGTGTCACGGGATCCCCTCCGCCGGCCCGGCAGAAGCAGTCTGAGTCATTGTACAACACCTGCCGCTGCCGACTAACTCAACTCCGGTCCAGCCTCGCCAGTTCCGCCGTCAGACGCATAGCCTCCTCCAGATCGCCCACACGCTCGGCTTGCCTGATGAGCGATCGCAACCGATTGCGTTCCGCCTCGCGCCCCATGGTGCGCAGGCTTTCCACGCAGGCCCAGGCCTGATCAGCAGTGAGCGCCTCCTCACTGACCTCATCGGCCAGAACCAGCGTGGCCAGCAGCTCGCGATCGCCTTCTTCCAGGCGCGCCTCCAGCTCTGCGTAGCCCGCATCCTGCTCCAGCGCGAGCAGCGTCTCGAGGATCCTCCGCGTCGCCAGGGCCCCCAGATCGAGCCCGGCCAGTTCAGCCGCAACCTCGCTGCGGAGTTCAGGCCGCGCCAGAAGGCACTGGATGAGGATCTTCTCGACCGGCCGGACCGCGCTCTTGATCACCGCGGGCATAGCCTGTTTCCGCTCGGCCGAGCGGCGGAAATGCTCGAGCACCGATCCTGCTTCGATGCCGAGATACGAAGCCAATTCGCTGGCCACCGCCGCCCGCTCGAGCCTGTCCGGCAGGCGCTGCACCGCGGGGAGCAGAAAGCGTAGCGCCGAAAGCCGGCCCTCGGTGGTGTTCAGATCCCAGCGGGCACGTGCACGGTCGGCGAGCCAGTGGAAATAGCCGGGAGCCCGATCCAGCCGGGCCTGATACGCGGCCGCGCCGCGCTGCCGTACGTACTCGTCGGGGTCCAACCCGCCGTCCAGCTCGAGAATACGAACGCGAACGCTCTCGTCGAGCAGCACCTGAATGGAACGCTCGGCCGCGCCCGCGCCCGCCGCGTCGGGATCGAAATTCACCACCACGTTTTCCGAGTGCCGGCGTAGTACGCGCACCTGCTGCGGCGTCAGCGCCGTGCCGCAACTGGCCACGGCATGCCGCACGCCTGCGCCCCAAAGCGCAATGACGTCCATGTAACCTTCGACCAGCACCGCCTGATCGAGCCTCCGGATCGCCTCGCGGGCGCGATGCAGGTTGTAAAGCACGAAGCTCTTACGATAAATGGGCGTCTCCGGTGAGTTCAGGTACTTGGGTTCGTCGCCCGCCTCCAGCGCGCGTCCGGCGAAGGCTACGATCTTGCCGGACTCGCTGTGAATCGGGAAGATCAGGCGCCCGCGGAAACGGTCGAAAAAGCTGCCGTCGGCGCGCCGCAGCAGCAGGCCCGAAGCCTCCAGCTCCTCCGGCGTGAAACCCTCGCGCTCCAGCAACCGAGCCAACGTGGAGCCGCTCGCGTCCGCGTAGCCCAGGCCGAATTCCTCCTGCAAGCGCGGGCTGACGCCGCGCGCCGCCAGGTACTGGCGTGCCCCCGCGCCCACTGATTCCTGCAAGCCGCGCCGGAAGGCCTCCGCTGCTAGCTCGTGCATGCGGTAAAGGGCGGCGCGCAGCCGGGTCTCGGCATCCGCGAACTCGCGACGAGGCAACGGAATTCCGTGCCGTTCCGCCAGCAGTTTCACCGCCTCCCAAAACGTCATGCGCTCGATCTCCATCACGAAGCGGATGACGTCGCCGCCGATGCCGCAGCCGAAGCACTTGAAGAATTGGTGAGTCGCATGCACGGAGAACGACGGCGTCTTCTCCGTATGAAAGGGACAGAGCCCGACCCAGCGCTGGCCGCCGCCGGCGCGTTTCAGGCGGACATACTGCCCCACCACCGCCACGATGTCCACGGAGGATTTCAGTTCCTCGATGAAGCCCACCGCACCCGTCCTCCTATTATGGTGGCGCGCGGTCGCGGTAGTGGCCCCGCGCGACCCTCACTCGAGCTCGAGAAGGGCCCAGCCGGGCAGAGTGGCCGGCTGGTTCTCCAGGAAGACAATGCGACGGGTCTTGGGGAAGGGAAGACCGGCATACAACGCCCGCGAATACAAGGGAGATTGCGACATCGCTCGGCGATAGGCTTCCGAAGCCGTGTCCAGGAAACCGCTCTTCGCCAGCAGGCCACTGCCCCAGCCTATGGCGAGCAGGCAGGCCTTACGGCCGTCGGACGGCAGCCGGGAAGCGACCTGCTCGAGGTTGCGAACGACCAGCGTTAGGCCCGCGCGCCGCGCGTACTCGCGGTGCACATCGAGCAGCCGCGCAGCATACTCATTGACGACTCGGAGGATCCCCGCGGTGTCCGGCGGCTCCTTCCATCCCAGCGCTTCCCACACGCCGGGTTGGCTAAGGTACGAATTCTCCCGCCATTGGCCTTCGAAGACCGTGCCGGGCGCAGCCATCTCGGCGAACAGCGGCGTACTTTCTTCCACCCGCCGGGCATCCACCCAGCCGCGGGGCGCCTGTTTCCAGCCAAGCTCGTACTGGCCGCCGGCACGCGCTTCCAGCGTGGCCACCCGTAACATGTAAACCTTCAGCGCGCCGGTCCCCACCGGCTGCGAATCCGATACGCGCACCAAGCGCATGAGGTTGGCGCCGGAACTTCCCAGCGCCTCCTGCTCCAGCACTTCGCCCGGACGCCGCGCCATTTGCTCCGCGTCCAGCGCCTCGAGCCTGCCGGACAGGCGGTCCTTCCAGGCCGCGAATAACAATCCCGTGCGTATGGCTCCTTTCAGAGCGCTGCCCGGCAGGTAAGGACCATGGGGACCGGAGACAAACACCGGAATCTGCAGGCTCTCGCCCCGAGCGCGCTCCCAATAAGCCGCCGCAGCCGCGTTTTCGAACGGTATGCGCCGGTCGGCAAAGTTCTGCGCGAAGCCGCCCCAGGAGGCGAAGTCCAGCTTCTCGGCGCGCCGAAGCTGCGCCAGGTAAGTCTCCAGGCGCGGCCCGCGCGCCAACAAGCGGAAAATGCGGGGCTGGTCCAGCACGTTGACCTGATTGCGCCAGACCATGTAGTCTACGGGCGACAATTTCTGCCCGTTGCCCACCAAAACGGGAGTCAGGCAAGTTAGACGGTACCTCATGCCGCCCCCGTCCCGCGTTCGGCTGCGGGCCTGTCGGCAGTTGCCGGCCCGATGCGCAGCGCCAGCGGCAGGCCGTACCGGATCACCGGATGAGGGAATCCTTCCGGCGCTACGTTCTTTGCCGCACCCCGCAAGGCCCGATTCGCCTGAAGGACCGAGCCCTCGGCGACCATATGCAAAACTTTCTTGCGCAGGCCCCAGCCCTGCGGACTTTCCACGCGGCCGGCCCGCTTGAGCAGCGTAAAACGTGAACGCGCCCAATCCACGCTGTCCTCCGGCCCGGGCACGAACAGTGAAAGCAGCCACCATGCGCCTGCTCCATCCTCCCCCGATTCGAGGACCGGCGCCGTTAGCAGGGTGTCAGGCCACTCGATCTCTATGAACTCAGGCGTCCGCGAGTGCCCCCATCCCTGCGAGCGCTCGCCGCCCAGCCCGGTGTCGGCCAGAAGCTGGAAAGCCCCGCGCAACGGCTGCATCCAACGTGTGCAGGCCTCCTCGTCACGAAAGACCGTCAAACCCCACAAGCCCCCGCCCTCGGCGAACTCCAGGCACGCGGTGTCGTGCAGCTCGATGTGACCCGCAAGGCGATCTACCGCTGCGCGCCGTCGCCGCGTCAGTCGGAAGGGTCCGGGCGCCGAAAACTTGATGTCGGCGGGCAGCAAACACTGGCTGGGGCCATCGAGCCGCCACGCGTTCTCGTCGGCAGGTCGCTCGCTAAGCAAGTCGTTCACCAAGGAAAGCGGTACGAAGCGTGCGCCTTCCCAGCGCAGCTTGGCAGAAAGGGGCGGCGGCCAGAGCGTCGCCGGCGGCGCCACCAGGTGCACCTCGTCTAGATAAGGGAAGCAAGAACTGATGAGCACCGCAGGCTTCTCGCTTTCCACCGTCGCCTCCAACCATTCCTCCAGCAGCCCCAGCCGGGCCATGGACTGCGTCAGCGCGGAGTACAGGCTGTCGCTGTGGTACAGGGTATCGACCCCGTCGCGCTCGCCGGTGTCCGGCCCGATGCGCCACGGTCCCGCAGGTCGGAAGCGAACCACCAAACCTGGCTGCATGTTCAGGGTATCAGCCGGGCGCTGAAATCGGGCTGTAGAGCCGTCGCCTGCAAGGCGGCTAGATCGGCTTGGGCGATCAACTCCACCTCAGGCGAGCCGGTTGCGTAGTAGCTGCGGTTGCGCCACACCAAACGGAGATTGGCAAAGCGGACACGGCCGCTGCCGCGCGAGCCGCCGCCGCCCAGCGAATCGTCTTCGAGCAGGCGAAGGCCCTCGATTAAGCGCGCTAGCAACGCCTTGTCTTCTTCGCAGAGGACGTCGAGAATGAAGCGTACGCGGAAACGGGCCCCGGCTGGAACCCGCTCCAGCGTGCGGGGATTCGCCTGCGAGGTGATGCGGTCGATGGCGTTCTCGCTCTTGACCTCCGTCAGCTCATCGTCCAAGTTCTCGCGCATCTGGGGCGTGATGCTGTCCGGATCGAGCGGGGCGTCGCAAACTGTAAGTCGCGCCGGCGTGGCATGGCTGGATTCCAACGGCTCGCCCTGCACGCGCTCCATGCGGCCGGGATTCCGCCCGAACAGCAGGCAGATCTCGTCGTCGGGGCGGTCGCTCTGGTGGATGCGGACTTCCTGGCCCTTCCGCCGGGACAGGTACACCAGCTCGGAGGGCACCGCCAGGCCGGAGGCCTGCTCCAGCAGGGCGCGCAGCTTGCCGCGCAGCGAGCTGCCGGGCACGTAGGGCCTCCCGAAGGCGTCCTTGACCACTGGATTGTCCGCCCCGCCGATCTCCAGCGAGCCTTTACCCGCACCTATGTGCAGGCCCGTTTCGCAGTGCAGCTCGCCCTCCAGGATGAGCTTCCCCAGGAATCGCAGTTCGGTTTCGGCAGTATGCGCGCTCATGCTCCCTCACTCGTTGTAGGCCACGATGGCTTCGAACAGATCGCGGAAACGTTCGTAGCCGCGCGGATCGTTCTTGCGGGTGACTTGCAATAGCAGGCGTTCCAGCGTCTCGAGGCTGCGCAGCGAGTGCCGCGCGATCGTATAGGCCAGCCGCGCGCGCAGCATGACGAACTGGTGCTGCCGTTCGCTTTCCGGCGCCCGACAGGCACGGCGTACGGCGTTATAGAGACGGCGAAGCTGGCTCTTCGTGCCCGAGTCCAGATCGCGCATCCGGCTAACCACGGCGTGCGCCTGGTTGTCTAGGTACAAGCTGTCGCTGATCAGCTTGTCCAGGTCGATTTCCGGCGGGCCCTCGGACCTGCGTTCCGTGCGCCCGGCCGTTTCGCGCGCCGCGCCCTCGCGCGGGTTGCGCCCCTCACGTGCCGCCGTTGAGCGGCCCTTGCTTTCGGATTGAACTTCGGTCGCCATCACTGCACCTCGACGGTCAATCGCGCCCATTCCAGCGCCACCAGGCCGGCGGGGCGCAGGCGAACCTGCGCTGCGCCGCGGCCGGAGAGCTCGCTGGCCAAGTGCGGGCGCAGCTTCTGCACCTCGCGCTCGCGCAACCCCGCTAGCGCCCGGTTGAGACGGCGCTGGAATCTCCAGGGTCGGTCAAGTAGCTCGGCCTCCGGGGCCGGCCCGGAAGCGCCCTTGCGGTAAAGACGGCTCAGTTCGTGAAGTGCGTGGTGAGACGACGCGCTGTCGCCCACCAGCCGCACCAACGTCTCCTTGAGTTCGGCCGCGTCCGCCAGTTGCTTCCACTCCAGCGTGCGGCCCAGAAAGTACAGGCAATCCTTGTCCGCCGCCCGCGCTGCATCGAGCAGGCGCCCGGCCTCCTGATACACGCTCCGCAGAGTGCGGTCAGGCCGATCGGCCAGAGCGACCGCCATCGAAATCGTCTTGCCCTCCGGGCCGGGGAATTCCTTCAGATTCTCTTCCGAGAAGCGATGGAACAGCCGTTGCATCTCGCGCGCCAGCGGCACCAGTGCATCCCAGGCCCCGTATACGGCGAAATCGTCGCTTCCGGTGTAAAGGATGGTCACCTTGCGCCAGAACTCCGGCTGCGAACAAAGCACTTCGAGCTCACCGGCGAAAAACTGCCGGTATAGGATCGACAGTTGAACGTGTTCCTCGATCGTCTGCGCGCGGCGCATGCGGATACGGAAGTTATCCGCATCCCCGCGCAACACTCCCCACATGGGCCTACCCTCGGCGCGGCCGGCCAGTGTGGACGGATCGGCAGGGGCGTGCCCATCCTCGTTGGGAGCGGCGTGCCGGGCGAAGACGATCGTGTCCGGGCCCTTGCCGGGCGCGATCGGCCAAGCGTGCTGCCCCCCGCCGGCTACGATATGAGCCGGATCTTCGGCCGTGCAGCCCACGGTCTCGGCATCCCACAGGGCCCGGCTCAACTCCGGAAAATAGGCGTCGCCTTCCGGCTGCGCTTCTTCGCGCGGTTCGAAGACCGATGGGTCCAGCGCCCGGGCCTCGCTGCGCTGCCGTTCGAACTCGTCCTGGATACGCCGGCGGACCACGCTCCAGTCACCCAGGTTCTCCGTCGCGCCCCAAAGCAACTGCAGCCGACCTCCGCTGCGCTCGGCCACGCCGCGCGCGGCACGGCGCAGGAACTCGCGGGCCGGCTCACCTGCGTCTCCCGGCAGGACCAGCAGAAACTGGCCGCCGCCGCTGGTGCCCAGCAGGATCCGGGGCAGCCCCAGCTCGGCCAGCAACGCGCGGGGAATGATCTCCGTCAGGAGCGTCACCCAGTAGCATCGCCCTGCCAGCGAGTGTTGAAGGGCCTCGCCCGCCGCGGCTCGTTCCGCCGCGCCCGGTTCCGAAAGCAGGAAGTCCTCGATGCCCGCAAGCTGGCCTACGAGCAGAAGCTGGACGGCCATGGGAGAAAATCGGACCCTTCGAAACCGCTTAGTCTAGCATAGCGCGGCCGGCCACGCGGGCCTCTCAGAAGGCCGGGCGGGGCCGGTAACCGGGCCGCGCACGCACGCGGTACTTCTTGGCCACATCCGAGACGATCTCGACGGTGATCTTGCGGAAGCCCTCGTTGGGATTGGGTTGGGGATAGTACGTGATCGTGTAGGAATAACCGAGCGCCTCGCGGATGGATTCGAAGGCCTCCACCTGCTTTTGCCACGTCTTGGCCCAGAAAGCTTGGCCCCCCGTACGCGCCGTGATCCGGCGGAAGACCGCACTCGAGATGGGATCCTTGTTCACTTCACTGGTGGAAATCACATAAATCGGGATGCCTTCGTCTTCGGCCACGGCGCGCACATCGTCCGGCGCGACCACGCTCGCGTTGTCCGGTCCGTTCGAAAACACGATGATCACCTTGCGCCCCGGCACCTTGGCGGCGTCACGCAGGGTCAGAAGCAGGGAATTGTAAAGCGCGGCGTCGTCGCCTGCCACCGCCTTGCGCAATCCCGCAATCGCCGCCTGACGGTCACGCGTCAGCGGCGCCGCACGCGAGAGGTTGCGACTGAAAGTGTAAATCGCCACCGAATCGGCACGGTCCAGACCCCGCACGAAATCGGCGATGGCGTCCGAGGCGTAAACGAAACCGCGGTACATGTAGTTGCTGGTGTCGAAAAGGATAAAGACATTGGTTCCCACGAAAGCGTCCGCCGCACCACCCGCTTCCGCCTCGGGACCTGTCGCGATCAAGGGGCGCGTCGAACCATCTTCGAGCACCTGCACGGCGGGCTTGCTGCCTTCGGCGAAGGTCGCAATCTTCTGCACGATGCCGTCCTCCAGGATCCGGAAATCGCTCGGCTTCAGCCCGCTGACGTAGCGACCCTTGCTGTCGGTCACCGTGAAGGTGACCACCACCATGTCTACCTTGACGCGGAAGACGGGCCGTTGCGGCTCTTGCGCTGCGAGCAGGCCTGCGAGCCGCAGCCCCAACAAGCTCCCAACGGCGATCTTGCCGAACCTCATTGCTGACCCCCTATTCACGACGATGGTTATTGTAATGAAGCCTGCTGGTCACCGGTTAGTGCGCCCCGCAGGCGGTTACGCACGTCTTCAGCCACCATGCGCATCGAGCGCCACAGCGCAGGCCAGTCCTCCAGATGCGTGGCGAAAATCTTCTCCACGGTCATCTGGGTCCACTCCGGGATGGCAAGGTTCAATTGCGTGGGCGCCAGGTGCAACTCGTCGGCCAGGGCCGCCCAGAACAGGGTGCCCGACTCCCAGCTCTCCGCTAGGATACGGCTGGAATAACCCATCAGCGTGGGGAACGTGCGTAGGTGCAGCAGACCCGGTTGGTAGGACGTGGTGAGCGTCGGCTTGGGCGTGCCGAACAGGCGGGCGATGGCCGCATAGTTGATCCGATCCGGGAACTCGCGCTGGAGATTGCGGATCTCGATGGCCAGCGGCGAGGTTTCGCTGCCGTCACGCGCCAGCACGTCGGTCGCCAGCACGAACAACTCGCCCGGCGTGATCTCCTCCAGCGCTTTCGACACCTCGCCCGAGGCGACCAATTCGAGAATGCGGCTGCTACGCCCCGGCGAAGCCTGCCGCTCCAGCATCGCCTCGAGCTGCTCACGCCGACCCGGATCGAAAGCTGCCTCCGCCACCACCGCCTCGCCGAACCGGAGGTGCAGGCCGACCCAATGCATCTGTGCGGGCGTCACCGTCCACCAACGCGGGATCTTGGCGCTGAGCACGAGCTGAGGCACCAGGTCGCCCCAGATCAGCGCCTGCTCGCGCTCGGGAACCATGAAGTTCTGCTCAGCCTCGGCCAGCGCGTAGGGCAAACCGGCCAGCGAACCTTCCAGCCGGCCCCCCGCGTTGGACGGCCACCCGGTCCCGAAGACTTCCGTCTGGCGCCACGTCTGACGGGCCCCCTGCCCCCCGATGAAATCGTGGCTGCGTACGAAGAGCGGGTTGGTCAGGAGCAACTGTCCGCCCGGCGGCGCGTAGTGCACGTAATTGAGCCCGACCAGCGTGTCGCGCAACAGCGGCGCCAGCAGGCCCCGCAGCTCGCGCACGCGCGCCGGGTTGCCTGCGGCTCGCTCCACCGCGGCGCGCAGGTTCAGGCGCCTCTGCGCCTCGATATGCCGCTCGGTCCAGTAGCCGTAGGCGAAGGCGTTCCTCTCGATGGTGCTCAAAGCAGCGCGCGGCAACTGCAGCTCGCCCAGCCGCGCGCCGAGGCGATTGAGCAAAGCGGTGTTGATGCGCTCGCCCCGCGCCACCGCCTCCAAATGGTCCGCCACCTCGAACAGCAGGTTCAGCGGGACGAGCCGTTGCGCCTCGAACAAGCGCATCATTTCTTCGATCACCCGGTTCTCGGTCTCCGGGTCGAGCGACCGGCTGACCCCTGCCAGCAGCTCCATCATCCGCTCCTGCGGCGAGGCCGTCGGCGCGGATCCGGTCGCTTGGAGCAGCCGCAGGACGCCGTTTCGGCCGGCGTCAAAAAGCTCGTGTGCCGTGCGAAGCTGGCCGAAGGGCTGAATCAAATCCGCCAGCGTACGATCGGCCTCCGCCTCGGCAATGAAGTTGTGACGGCAGAAGATCTGCCATAGGCTGGCCAGCGCCTGCATCGTCCCTGCCGCATTGGCCCGCAACAGGGCGTCCCCAATGCGGTCTATGGCCTCGGCCGTATCCAGGAAAAGCAGGATGGTCGCGTCGCGGAGCAGGGGCGCCTCCGCGAACAGAGAATACTGGGCGGCCATCGCGCGGTAGGCCCGAGCAAGACGATCCACGGTGGCGGGTTCCAGAGGCTTGGCCCGCCGCCGGTCCAGGTCGCTCAGGGTCATGAAGATCTTCAGCGGCTCGTTCTCCACCGAGCGGCGGCAGAGCGCGAAGAGAGCCTCCAACAGATCGTCTGCGTCACGCCAGCTGCCTGGCGCGCGTGTCAGCCGCGTGTCAAGCCTCCCGTGCGGATGGGTCAGGAAGAGGTTCTTCCAGACCTCGAGACCTCCCGGTACGTGGGGCCGCCCATCGCGCTCCAGCCACAAGCGCGTGGTCAGCAGCAGCATGTCGGTGTTCGAACGGAAGACAGGACGCGCCGGGCCGGGACTGGTGATGCGGCCGCGCACGGCGAGGTAAAAGCGCCGCAGCCTCTCCGGTTCCGTCAGATACTCCCGCACGGCGCCGTTGACGCGAGCCAGCGCATCGAAGTAGCTCGCCAACCAGCCGTCATCGCGGGTGATCATGCGCTCGAAAAAGGCTGCGCCCTGTTCGGGCGAAACTCCCACGAGTTCCGTCCACACTTTTTCCGTGCGCGGAGCGCCCGGCACGACCGCCCTGCCATTGCGGATCTGGAACATGCCGCCGAAGAAGTCCAGCACGTGTCCGAAGGGACGCAGTCGTTCGGCGGGTCCGCCCCGGCGCAGCGCGTCGGCCGTCTCGCGATCCAGTTTCGAGAAGCCCAAATACAGCCTGCACAGCGCCGGATCGCCCAGGAAAATGTCGATGAAGCTTAAACCCGGCCGCTCGCGGCCCGTCAACCAGTACTCGGGCCCGTAGAGCACGGGCACGCGCGTCGAGCGGTAGTCGTAGACGAAAGGCTGATTGGTCCGCAGCGCCTGCTCCAGTTCGGCCAACGGGAAGCCTGAATCAATCGTGAGGAAGGCGCGGGTGGCGTTGACCGTCTCGAGCACCAGATCGCTGCCGCAGGCGCCGCGGATGCGGTAGCCCAGCACGCGCAACAGCTCACCGGTGCGCGGCGACTCGCAGGCTTCGATGCGGATGACCTTCTCGGCGCCCGCCAGCTTCTCCAGCTCCCGAGCCTGAGAAAGGTAGCGCTGCAACAGCTTCATGTACTCGGTCGGCTCCAGGGCTTCCCCAGAGGCCGACGCCCGGTAACCGTTCGTCACCACGTTGCGCGCCAACGCAGGGAGCAACTCTTCCACCGCGACGTCCTGCGAAACCGCAGCCATGCGCAGGAACGAAGCCATCGGCCCGGGAATTTCGATCCAGCCGACTTCAGCCTCGGGCCGCGCGGCCCGCTCGAATGGCGGTTGCCCGCCGCTCCGGCCCTCTGCTTCTTGCCACACCGTCCAATGCCGGCGCGCGGAGTTCCGATCGCCCGCCAGCAGGTCCAAGGCGGTCAAGCGGCGTGCGACGCGAGCGCGCCGCTCACGGTCGGATCCGGGCAGCGCTTCCAGGAGGCTCCGGTAGGCACGGCGCGCCTCCGGATCCCGGTAGCGGTCCAGGAACTCAGCCCACGCGCTCAGCACCGCAACGTCGTTCGGGGTCGCGCGAACCGCTCGCTGCAACAGCTGGCGCGCACGCAGCGGATCGCCCGCACGCTCGAGCCGGCGGGCCTCCTGGAGAACGGGTTGGGCCCCTGCCTGCTGCACCGCAATCGACAGGGCCAGGAGTGCCAAGGAGAGGAAGCTCATGGTGACCACCCAGTCGCTTGTTGGCTATTAATCTATCACGTCCGACCGGGGCCGGCACTCCGGGATCGCCGGCCTGCTACACTCCCGGTGGAGGCTTGATCCGATGAGGCGAACCCTTTGGCTGTTTCCCGTGCTTGCCCTCTTCGCAAACGCGCAGACCTACAAGATCGCGGTCGTCGGCCTGGTCCACTCGCACGTCTGGGGACACCTCGCACGAATGGCGAGCAACCAGCCTGCGGAGCTGGTCGGGATCGCTGAACCCAATCAGGAACTGGTCGCCGAGGCCCGCAAGATCGCGCCCAACGCACCCTACTTTGCGGATTATCGCCGCCTGCTCGATGAGGCGAAGCCCGACATCGTGTGGGCCTTCGTCGAAAACAACCGGCACCTGGAGATCGTAGAGGCCTGCGCGCCCCGCAGGATCCACGTAATGTTCGAAAAGCCGCTGGCGGCTACCTACAAGGAAGCGCTCGCCATCGAGCGCTTGGCGCGCAAACACGGCATCCAGGTGATGACCAACTACCAAATGGCTTGGTGGCCCACGCAGTACGCGGCACGGCAGGTGGCGCAATCCGGAGAGCTGGGCAAGATCTGGCGCATCCACGGCATCGTCGGCCACGGCGGTCCCGGATCGAGCGGCGTGCGCAGCAAGTATTTCTTCGAATGGCTCACCGACCCCGTCAAAAATGGCGGCGGAGCCCTGATCGATTTCGGCTGTTACAACGCCTTGTGGGCCCTTTGGTACCTGGGACGGCCCGCCCATGTCTACGCGCAGGTGAACCGGCTTCAGCCCGAGCGTTTCCCCAAGGTGGAAGATCATTCCACCCTCGTGCTGACCTACCCGGACGGCGTCGCGCTGCTCGAGGGTAGCTGGGATCTGCCGCGCAGCTTCCAGGATCTGGAAGTTTTCGGTCGGCAGGGAAGCCTGTACGTGACGCGCGAGCGGGTCGAAGTTCGTAAAGGAAAGGAGACCAAACAGGCTCCCGTCCAGCCTCTTCCGCCCGAGCGCGCCGAACCGATCGCCTACATGGTTCACTGCCTGCGCAACAATCAGCCGGTCGAGGGTCTGGTGGGCCTGCCGATCAACGTCCAGGTGCTCGAGATCCTGGATGCCGCCAGGGAATCCGTTCGCACGGGGCGCGCCGTGCGTTTACCGCCGCGTTGATCACTCCGTCGCTACGCGAACCAGAGCGAACGGGTAGGGGCGGCGCCGTCGGGGATTTTCGGGATCGTAAATGAGGATCGCGGCAGCCCCCGCCGACGGCGGATCGCGCCGGATCTCGTACCGTCCGCTCTGGATGGCGCCGCTCGGCAGTCTGAACTCATAATGCACGCGGTAACGCATGCTCTTGCCGCGGATCCTGTCCACACGCGTGACGACGCCGATGGCTGCACGTCCCTCCTCGAGCAGTCGTCGCTGGCTACGAAGCCACAGCAGCAGTCCCGCCGATACCGACAGTAGGGAGGCTGCTACGGCCGGGCCGAGCCAGACAGGCAGGCCTTGCCCCATATGCGCGGGCCAGTTGACGTCGGGGGTCTCCGACAGGTAGAAAACTTTCAGCTTCGAGCCCGGCCGGTAGCTCCCTTGACGCCCATGCCTCACCCGGAAACTGCCGCCATGCTTTCGGCCGTCTGCTGCTTCGAATTCATAGTCGACTCGCCAGCCAGACTTGCCGGAGCGGCGCAGATCGATGACCAGGGCTTCCGTCGCGATGGCTGCGCGTCGGCGCTGCTCGGCTTCGGTCAGGTTGCGTCGGGCCACGTCGTAAAGCCACGCTCCGAAGACCAGGGCTTCGGGCACGGAGAGCAGCGCCGCGGCAAGCACGATTTTGCCCGCCGTGGTCAACCGCACCGGCCTGGGCACCGCGCGTTGCAATTCCAGCGGCAGTTGCGCGTAAGGCTCACCTACGCCCACGACTCTCCTCCTGCTGCTCTGAGCTGACGGACCCGGTGCGCGGCAGGCGACCTGCACGACGCAGCGCTTCGCGCAGCAGGAACTCGATCTGCGCGTTCATGCTGCGCAGTTCCGCGTCCGCCCAACGCTGGATCGCCTCGTAGATTTCCGGATCCAGCCGAAGCAGGAAAGCCTTCCTTCCTGCCATTGCGACCGCCGCCGCGACCTTCAGACGTAGAGGCTGCCGGTGTTCACCACCGGTTCGACCCCGCGATCGCTACACAGCACAACCAGCAGGTTGCTGACCATGGCCGCCTTGCGCTCCTCGTCGAGCTCGATGACATGGCGGCGACGAATCTCATCCAGCGCCATCTCGACCATGCTCACGGCGCCCTCCACGATCTTCTGGCGGGCGGCGACCACGCCCGCCGCCTGCTGCCGTCGCAGCATCGCTCCGGCGATCTCCGGGGCATAAGCCAGGTGGCTGATCCGGGCCTCGATCACTTCGATGCCGGCGCGGGCCAGTCGATCCTGGATTTCGTGACGGAGTCGCTCGGTCACCTCGCCCGCCGAAAGCCGCAGCGAGATCTGGCCTTCCTCGTGCGCGTCGTACGGGTAGCTGGTGGCGAGGTTGCGCAACGCAGCCTCGGTTTGCACGTGCACGAAGTTCTCGTAGTCGTCCACATTGAAAATCGCCTCAAAGGTCTCCACCACGCGCCACACTACGACGGCCGCGATCTCGATGGGATTGCCGTCCCGGTCGTTGACTTTCAGCTTGCCGCTCTCGAAGTTGCGCACCCGCAGCGAGACGCGCCGCTTGCTCGCCAGGGGGTTCACGAAGCGCAAGCCGGCCTGCTTGATGGTGCCCTTGTAAACGCCGAACAGGGTGATCACCTTGGCCTCGTTGGGGTTGACCACCGTGAGGCCGAACCAACCGACCAGGTCGACCACCAGAAGCAGCACGGCAAGGACACCCAGCGGAACGGAACCGATGCGGGTCGCATGGACCAAAACGTACACAGCAGCGAACGGCACGGCCACAAGCAGAAAGGCCATGGGCCAGCCGGGCAAGCCGCTGATGACGCGCTCCCGTCGCATGGGGCCTCCTTTCCATGATGTCAACATGATATCAAAAAGATAACAAGAATGCGATACCCGCGGCGGCCGCCTTTCAGCATGCCACCGGCCGGGCAGTCCGATTCAGAAGGCCACCGCGAAAGGCCGGATGGGCGAGCCGGTTCCGCCCCGGATCTTCAGCGGCGCCGCCACGAACAGGAAGCTGTGAACGCCCGCCGCCGCCGGCTCCTCCAGGTTCAGCGCCTCCATGATGTGGATGCCCTTCTCCACCAGCAGGTGTACGTGCACGGACCGATCCGACGGGACCTTCTCGAAGTAGGTGGTATCGGAACCGGCCGCCCAGATGCCGCGAGCGCTCAGCCAGCGCGCGGCAGGAAGGCCGGGTCCAGGGGCGCGACCGTCGTTGATGAAGCGTTTGGGCCGGTCCCAATAGCGGCCCCAGCCCGTGCGGATCAGAACGACGTCTCCCGGGCCGACTTCGACGCCGCCGCGCGCAGCCGCCTCTTCCAGGTGTTGCGGCTCGATGGTGAAATCGTCGGGCAGCGGCTCGGGGCCGGCTACGTCCAGCAGAACGCCGCGCCGCGCGATCAGGCCGACCGTGTCCACGGAGAGTTCGGCAACACCCTTGGTATAATCCGCGATCCCTTCGACGGCCCTTCCGCCATGGATTCGACCGTTGTGCGCGAAATGACAGAGGGCGTCGAAGTGCGTGCCGACATGCCCGCCGAGGGAAAAGGCTTCGGCGGCCGCACTGGCGCCGCTGGGATGAACGATCTCCCCATGGAGTCGAGTGAGCACGAACATGAACGGGGGGTGATTGGGATGGTGCGGCATCCCGTTATAAAAAGGCTGCGAAAGATCGAACACCCGCGCTTTGGCGAACTCCCTGACGATTTCAGTCAACATGGATGAACTCGGTGGCAGCTTAACACAAGCATAGGGACCGCCGCGTTCGGACGTGCGCCTCGAGCGCGCCGAAACCTCCTGCCGAATCGCGGGTTATACTGGTGGACCCATGATGCGGTTGAGGGCGCTTCTGCTTCTGGCGGCCGGGACGGGAGCCCTGCAGGCGGCCACCTTCGGAACCGTCGTCCCCGTAGTCGGCGGCCTGCTCGATATTGCCCTGGACGAGAGCCGCAACCGGCTCTATTTGGTCAATCCCTCGTATAACCGGGTGGAGGTTTACGCCATCGCACAGCGGCGGTTCCTCTCGCCGGTGACGGTGGATCGGCTGCCGGTGTCGGCAGCGCTGTCGCGGAACAACAAGTACCTTTACGTGACCTGCTTCGACGGTTCCTCACTGAACGTGATCGACCTGGACACCATGACGGTCATCCGCCGCGTCAGCCTGCCCGCAAAGCCGGAGGGGGTTGCGGTCGGGGCGGACGAGCGCGTGCTGATCACTACGATCGGGACGGGGCCCAACAACTCGGCCTACACGTTGCTTATCTACAATCCCGCAGCGGTCGAGAGCCAGGCCATCGGCAATGTGGTCATCGCGCCGCCTCCTGCACAGTCGCCGCGTCTGCCCCCGCCCTCCGGCAGGCTGGCGCTGGCTCATCGCAGCCGGCTGGCCGCGACGCCCGACGGACGCTACATAGTCGGGTTGACCAATATCAACAACAACACCGGCGTGGCCTTCGTTTACGAGAGCGGCTCCGCTTCGGTGCTGCGCTCGCGTCAGATCGGCAACATCTCGACCGTGATCTCGGTCGCTCCAGACGGCTCCAAGTTCATGGCCGGCCTGACCCTGTTCGACACCGAAACCCTCGCGGTGCTGGCGCAGCAGAACGCGGCCAACGCGCCCTTCCCTTTCCAGAGCGGGGCGCAGTTCAGCCTTACGGATAACGTGGGGGGCAGCGTCTTCGCGCCCGACGGCAGTTACCTGTTCTCGGCCTTCAACATCCCGCCGCTTTCCAGCCCGCCCGCGCGGCCCAATGTGAGTCAGCTCCTCATCAACGATCCGGACAACCTGCTCATTCACCTCGCTGTGCAGCTCAGCGAGAACATCGCGGGCAAGATGGTGATCAGTTCGGACGGCAGCGTGATTTACGCCTTGTCGGAGTCGGGTTTCATGATACTGCCCGTCGGTCGGCTGCGGGATTACCCGATCGCCATGCCGGAGACGCGCACCGTGCTGCTGGCCAACGACCAATGCGGCGTGGTGGCCGATCAGCGAACGGCTGCCGTGCGGATCCAGAATCTGGGGCGGGGCCGCTTCACCATCACCCCCCAGTTGTTACAGACGCCGACCACGCCGCAAGCAGGCGTTCCCGGCCTCGGCGGTACCGGTCCGGGCGGGGGTGCACCCGGCGGCTCGATCATCATCGTGTTGCCGCCCGCGCCAGGCCAGCAGCCCGCACCGATCCCCGGCGTGGGATCCGGCGCGACCCCACCCGCGGGCCCCGGCCAGCAGCAACCGGCCGTGGCTCAGACGGCGCCCCTGGTGCGCGTGCGCCCCGCCGAACAGACCCTCGAGTTCGTCTTTAACGCTAACGCCGCTCGTTCTCCCGGCACCATCACGCCGCACGATTTCGTCGTCCAGGCCCCGGAGGCCATCAACATCCCGCCGCGCATCCGCGTGTACCAAAACAACCGCGACGCCGAGGCCCGCGCCGATCTGATCCCGCTCGAGGTCGGCATCTCCAATCAGGAGGGGCTCGTGGACATGGTGCTCGATGCGCAGCGGCAGCGCCTGTACATCGCGAATTCCGGTTTGAACCGCGTGGAGGTTTTCGACCTGCGCAACCGCCGCCTGCTGGACCCGATCAAGGTGGGGCAACTACCGCGTTCGCTGGCGCTGACCCCGGATGGCAACACGCTCTACGTGGCCAATTCGGGCGGGGAGTCCATCAGCATCGTGGATCCCAACCTCGGGCGCGAAATTGGCCGCGTCCGATTCCCGGCGCTGCCCTTCAACGCCAGCGCCCCGCTGGTGACGCCCAACGTGATCGCGGCGGGCCTCAGCGGCCTTCAGATCGTGATGAGCAACGGCACGCTATGGCAGGTGATCGGCAACGAAGCCGTGCCGCGCCCGCTGAGCCCGGTCATCGGATCGCTTACGGTGCCCGCGCCACGCACGATGGCGGCCACTCCCGGCGGCGAATACATTCTGCTGGTGGCGGGCGCCAACAATACCATGGCCTATCTGTACGATGCAACGGCTGACGAGTACGTGCTGGCGCGCCAAATCGTCACGGGCGCGGCCCAAGGTTTCCTCGGTCCCATCGCAGCCGGTCCGCGTGGCCAGTACTACGTCGTGAACGGCATGCTGTTCAATCAGTCGCTGACCCGCGTGGCCGACGCGCCGACGATTCAGATGCCGGCCCGCGCAGGACAGACGATCACGATGAATCGGCCGGTTGCTGCCGTCACGCCCGTCAGCGCAACCGCATACGCGCGTTTCGTACAGCCGCTGCAGACCTCGACGACGGCTCTTCCCGCCGAGCCTCCGGTGGTCGAGCTCGTGGATGCGGCCACGGGCGCCGTATTGAGATCGGCTTCCGCGCTCGAAGGGCCCCTGTCGACGGTCATCGGGGGCGGTCGCGCCTTCATTAACGGGCGGACCATGGCCGTGGATCCGTCCGGACAAGCCGCTTACGTGCTCACCACCAGCGGCCTGAGCATCGTGCCGCTCGATCCGCCCGCCCGCGCGGACCGTCCCACCGTGAACCGCAACGGAGTCGTGAACATGGCCAGCTACACCACGGCCGTCGCCCCCGGCGGGCTGATTTCTATCTTCGGTCAAGCCCTGGGAAGCTCGGAAACGCCCACCAGCACGCCCTTGCCCAACATCATGGGCGGCGCCTGCGTCACCCTGAACAATCGACCTCTCCCCTTGCTGTTGACCTCGCCTACCCAGATCAACGCGCAACTGCCTTTCGATCTGGCGCCTGGCCGTTACACGCTCGTGGTGCGGGCGGTCGATCGCAAAACCGCCTCGGCCGGCTACGCGCTTACCGTGTCCAAGTATGCCCCGGCAGTCTTTGTGGACCCGTTGACGGACCAGGCCGCCATTTACCACCCCGACGGCCAACCCGTTACCAAAAACAACCCCGCGCGTCGCGACCGCGTGGTGAGCATCTTTGCCACCGGACTCGGCGCGGTGAAAGGCGCTCGCGTCCTCGCCGGCACGCCCGCGCCGGAAGAGCCCCCGGCGCTGACCGATCCGGTGAAGGTATTCTTCGGCGATCCGAGGTGGCAGCAGTCGGAAATGATCGTCGAGTGGAGCGGCTTGCAGCCCGGCGCCATCGGCGTCTACCGCATTGACGTTCGCGTGCCGGGCTTCCGCACGCGCGGTGAGGCTTTGCCTGTGACCATCCGTATCGGCGGCGTAGATAGCCCCTCTTCGGCCCCCGTGGTTCCCAAAGTTGCCGTCGATTGACGGTCGCACCCCCACGGCGGGGAATCGGGTTCCTTCCCTTCGCCGAGTTGCGCTTGGTCGTTTCCGGCGCTCCCTCGAGCCGGCGTTCCTCGCCGTGGTCGCGCGGGCCCGAACGCGCACATGAACAGACCCCGCGGCTCCGGTCCGGGTCCCGTTTCCGAAAAAGATTGCCGCGGGGAGCAGGATGCGCCGACTTCCATGCGAAACCCACGCCGAACCACCGGTTCCAACTGCCGTGCGTGTCGCCCTCGCCAGGCTGCCTCCGCCGCCGACGGGCTCCCGGCGGCCGCCCTCCGCTGGGGCGGTTCCGCCGCCGTTCGCCGCTTGTCCGGCCGCGGTATTACGGCCCGGCTGGACAACGCCGCCTCCCGACCCATTGGGCGGTGCGTCGAGTGCGATACCGTGCACTCCCGGTAACCTGCATTATTCTGAAGAAAAGGTCGATCGCGGGAGGATCGCTCGGATGAAAGCCGCTTGGGTGCTCGCTGCAGTTTGCGCGTTGGGGTTGGTTTCTTGCAGCCGCGATCCCGAAGTCGTCAAGCGGAAGTACCTCGAGAGCGGCAACCGCTACTTCGAGAAGAAGCAGTACAAGGAAGCTTCCATCATGTACCGCCAGGCGCTGCGCAAGGACCCGCGGTATGGCGAGGCTTATTACCGGCTGGCGCTGACCCACCTTCGCTTGAACCGGGTTCCCGAGGCCGCGCGCGCGCTGCGACGCGCGGTCGAACTGTTGCCGGACCGGATCGAGCCGAAAGTCCAATTGGGCGACATTTACTTGACCGGGCTCGTGGCCACCTCACCCGCCAATACTCGCCAGCTGGAGTACCTGCGCGGTGAAATCAAACAGCTTGCCCAGCTTCTGCCTCCCGGATCCCCGCACCGACACAGGCTGCTCGGCTACTACCAACTGAGTGAGCGACGGTACAAAGAAGCCTTGGCGGAATTCCGCCAAGCACACGAGGCCAACCCCTTTCAGCCCGAGTTCACCCTTCCTTACATGCAGGCCCTTTTCGAGGATGGCCAAACCGAGGAGGCCGAGAGGCTGGCGAAGGAGCTCATAGGCAAACAGCCCACGCTGGCCGCCGCCTACGACGCGCTCTACCTCTTTTACATGCGCAGCAAAAGGGAGACTGAGGCGGAGGCGACCCTGAAAAAGAAGGTCGCTAGTTTGCCCAAGGATGCAGGCGCCTGGTTGCAGTTGGCCGCGCACTACCACCGCATGCAGCGTCCGCGCGAGATGCAATCGGCTCTCGATCACCTGATTTCTCACCCCGGCGACTTTCCCGAAGCTTATCAGTTGGTGGGCGATTTCTTGCGCATCCGCGGCGATTTGGACGCTGCGCTGCGGTACTACGATTTAGGGGCTCAAAAGGACACCGCCCGGCGTGGCCGCTACCGGAAGGCCAGGGCGCAGGTGCTGGTCGAACAAGGCAGGCAGGCCGAAGCGGCCTCGCTGATCGAACAAATCCTCAAGGAGAATCCGAAGGACGAAGAGGCCCGCACCATGCGCGCCGCTCTGCTTATCGAGAGTGGATCGCCTGACGAGCTGCGCACCGCTGTGGCCGACCTGCAGGCGGCGGTGACGCGCTCACCGGACAACCCCGTGCTGCGTTTCCAACTGGGGCGGGCGCTGGTCAGGCAAGGGAGATGGGATCTGGCGCGCGTGCAGTTCGAGGAGGCGATCAAGCGCAGGCCCGCCTACCTGCCGCCCCGTTTCGCGCTGGCCGAGTACTATCTGGCCCGCCGCGACTACGCGGCGGCGCAGACGGCGGCCCGCGAGATCCTGGAACAGGACCCCGGCAACCTCCCCGCCAAGCTGCTGCGGCACGCAGCGACGGTAGCAATGGGCAAGCTCGCCGAAGCCAGGAAAGACCTCGAGGCGGTGCTTCGCGAGCATCCCCACTCCCGTGAAGCGCTGCTGGCGCTGGCCTCGCTGAACCTGGCTGAACGACGATTCGCAGAGGCCGAAGAGCAGTTTCGCAAGCTTCACGAATCGGCTGCGCCGGGCGATCTGCGTGCGCTGGTAGGCTGGAGCGAGACCTACGCCGCCCAAGGTCGTCACGCGCAGGCCGTCGAGGTGCTGAAAAAGGAGCTCGCGCGCGGAGCCGATCGTCCTGCCTTGCGCCTGGCTCTGGCGAACAGCCTCGTGCGGGCCGGCCGCTTCGAGGAGGCCATCGCAGAGTACCAAACTCTCATCAACCAGCATCCGAAGGCCGGCGACCTGTACCTGCGGCTGGGCGAGGCGCAAAGACGCAAGGGGGATCCGCACGCCGCGGCGTCCAGCTTCGCCAAGGCGGTGGAACTGATGCCCAAGGAACCCGCGGCGCTGCTGGCGCTGGCTCTCATCCAGGATCAACTTGGGCAGTTCGAACAATCCCAGCAGACCTACGAGAAAATCCTGGCCCTGCAACCTGATCACCCCGTCGCTTTGAACAACCTGGCTTACCTTCTGGCCGAGCGGGGCGGCGACCTGGATCGCGCGCTGACCCTGGCGCAGCGCGCGCGCCAGAAGCTTCCGCACGATAACAACGTGGCCGATACCCTCGGCTGGATCTACATCAAAAAGAACCTGGCCGACAACGCCATCGAGATCTTCCGGGAGCTGACCCGCAAAGAGCCCAACAATCCGACCTTCCATTACCACTTGGGCGTGGCCCTCTACCAGAAGGGAGACCGGCCCGCCGCCCGGCAGGCCTTGCAAACCGCCCTCCGTCACAAACCGGCGCCCGATGAGGCGGCGCGGATCAAGGAATTGCTGGGCAAGCTCGGCTGAGGCTCCCTCGTGAACTCCGGTACCCTCGCCCACGTCGGTCCTTTCGCCGTCTTCGTGACCCTTATGACCGTGGAGCGCTGGACGGGATCGCAGTGGGAGTGGGGCTACGCGATGCGCTCGCTGGCATCGCTGGGCGTTTGGTGGTGGTTTTCGCGCCGTCTGTTTCCGCTGCGCCCGCAGCGGCCCTGGGGCGGAATGCTGCTGGGAATCGCGGTGTTCCTGGCCTGGATTACGCCTGAGATTCTGTCGCCCGGTTACCGCACGCACTGGTTGTTTTCCAACCCCCTGACGGGTATCCTCGATCCCGCTAGGTACCAGGGCTTCGACTCGACCGGCCTCTATCTGGTCTCCCGCGTAGCTGGGTCGGTTCTGGTGGTGCCCCTCATCGAGGAACTCTTCTGGCGGGCCTGGCTGATGCGCTGGCTCACGGGTCGCGCGCTCGAACAAGTTCCGCTGGGAACGTATGTGCCGAAGGCTTTCTGGCTCACCGCGCTGCTGTTCGGTCTCGAGCACGGGCCTCATTGGGACGTCGGCATAGTCGCGGGCATCGCCTACGGTTGGTGGATGTTGCGGACGCGCAGCCTGGCCGACTGCGTGCTGGCGCACGCCACGACGAACGCGTGCCTGGCGGCCTACGTGCCGATGACTGGCGCCTGGTCGTACTGGCCCTGAGCTTTGCATTGTAAAGTACTTGACAAAACGGTACCCCCTGGCCTATCCTAGGCCCGATGGCCTCCGCCGGTCCGTTGCGCTCCGCTCGGCGCCCTCCCAGCCCCATCCAGGTCTACGCCCTCGACAACCTTCGCTTCATCCGCGAGACCATGGAGCGGGCCACGGCGTTCACGGCTATCTCCGGCTGGGGACTGATTGCCGTAGGGTTGACCGCGCTCGGCGCCGCAGCCCTGGCCTGGCGCAAGCCGCCCGGACGCTGGTTAGCGATTTGGCTGAGCGAAGCCGTCATTTCCTTCCTGATCGCAGCCGCGGCCACGGTGCGCAAGGCGAGGGCCGCGCGGATGCCGCTGTTTTCCATGCCTGCCCGCCGCTTCGCGCTGAGCTTTTCGCCTCCCATGGCTGTCGGGGCGTTGCTCACGCTCGCGCTTTACCGCGCCGGGCAATGGGACGCCATCCCCGGCATGTGGCTCCTGCTGTACGGATCCGGCATCGTCACCGGAGGAGCGTTCTCGATCCGCGTGGTGCCCGTCATGGGTCTGTGCTTCATGCTGCTGGGCGCACTCACGCTCTTCGTGCCGGCCTCCTTGGGTTGCCTGATGATGGCGGCGGGTTTCGGCGGCCTGCATCTTCTCTTCGGAGCACTGATCGTAAGGAGGTACGGTGGCTAGGGCCACGACGGCGACAGGGCGAGCGGAGGCAAGGCCAGCGCAACCGGCGCGTTTGCGCGCGGTCGCGTTGCCAGGTGCGGCGGCCCAGGGGCTGGACCGCCTGATTCACGAACGAATACGCCTGGGCATCGTCAGCGCCCTTGCGGTTAACGAGAAGCTCAGCTTCAACGAGCTCAAGCGCCTGCTGAAGACGACCGACGGCAATCTGAGCGTGCATGCGCGCAAACTCGAGCAGGCCGAGTACATCGTCTGCACCAAGTACTTCGACGGCCGGCTGCCCAAGACCGAGTACCGTCTGACGCCCATCGGGCGACAGGCGCTCGAGCGCTACCTGGACCACATGGAGGCTCTGATTCGCGCCATGCGGGAGCGTTGAGGAATGAAGGGGACGCAACGCAAAAGCGGGCCGGCTTCACAGCCACCCGCACTGAAGCAGGACGGCTTGCACGTCGCCATCATCATGGACGGCAACGGCCGCTGGGCCACGGCCCGCGGTCTGCCGCGGGTGGCCGGGCATCAGGCAGGCGCGGAAGCCGTCCGACGGACCATCGAGGCGGCCCCCAAACTGGGCATCCGGACCCTCACCCTCTATGCCTTTTCCTCGGACAACTGGCATCGGCCTCCCGACGAAGTGGCTACGCTGATGAAGCTGTTCCACGAATACCTGGAACGGCACACCGCTGAGTGCGTCAAGCACGGCATCCGGCTTACGGTCATCGGTCGCCGCGACCGCCTCGATCCCAAGCTGCGCCGCGCCATCGAACGCGCCGAGGCTGCAACCGCAGCCGGCGACCGCCTTCACCTGCGCATCGCGGTCGATTACTCTGCGCGCGACGCCATCGTACGCGCCGCCTGTCGCGTCAACGGCCGACCCGTGGGTCGCGCCGAGTTCGCTCGCTTGCTCGGTGAAGCCATCCATGGCCGCGAACCCGTTCCCGACGTCGACCTGCTGATCCGCACCGGCGGAGAACAGCGCTTGAGCGACTTCCTGCTTTGGGAGTGCGCCTACGCGGAGCTTTATTTCACCAACCGCATGTGGCCCGACTTCGGCGCCCAAGACCTGGAGGCGGCCGTCCGGGATTTCCACCGCCGCGAGCGGCGCTTCGGGCGCGTGCTGGCTTCCGCAGGCTGAGCCACTCAGGAGCCCCGCATCCGGCTGTCACAATTCCCCTGCATCCCGCGGCCGGACACTTGCATCTTTTTTGACGAAGGAGGCCTCTATGCCGTCGTTGAAAGGAACCAAGACACACGAGAACCTCAAGTACGCTTTCGCAGGGGAATCCCAGGCCAACCGCCGCTACCTGTACTTCGCCAAGCAAGCCGACGTCGAGGGCTACCCGGAAATCGCAGGCCTGTTCCGCGACACGGCTGAGGGCGAGACTGGTCACGCCCATGGACACCTCGACTACCTCAAAGAGGTAGGGGATCCCGCCACCGATCTTCCCATCGGGGACACGATCGCCAACCTGAAGGCCGCTATCGCCGGGGAGACGCACGAATACACCGACATGTACCCCGGCATGGCCAAGGTAGCGCGCGAAGAAGGCTTCCCCGAAATCGCAGACTGGTTCGAGACCCTGGCTAAGGCCGAGAAGTCGCACGCAGGCCGCTTCGAGCAGGGTCTCAAGTCCATCAGCTGAGCCTCTCGGTTGGGCGGGCCGACGCCCGCCCAGCCTACACTTTTTTCATGATCAAAGGCACCCCCACCCCCGGTCTGTCCTACGATCCCAATGAAACCCGCTACTGGGATCCGCAAGCCGTACGCCTGGAACTGGAGCGGGCTTTCGAGATCTGCAACCTGTGCCGGCTTTGCTTCAACCTTTGCCCCTCGTTCCCGGCGCTGTTCGAAGCCGTGGACCGGCGGGGCGGAGATGTGCGCGCGCTCAGTGAGGAGGAAGTCGAACGGGTCATCGCGCTCTGCTATCAGTGCAAGCTCTGTTACGTCAAGTGCCCCTATACGCCGGACGATAAGCACGAATTCCAGCTCGACTTTCCCCGCCTGCTCCTGCGTGCGGTGGCGGTGCGGGCGCGGCGGCGCGGCAGAAACCTGCGAGACTGGTTGCTCGCCCGCCCTGAACTGCTCGGACGGCTCGGCTCGCGCACCGCGCCTTTGTCCAACTGGGCAAACCGCCGGCCCCTGCTGCGACGCGGCCTGGAACTTCTCATCGGCATTCATCACGACAAGAGCCTTCCCGAATTCCATCGGGAAACCTTCGAGGACTGGTTTCGGCGCCATGCCCCTACGGCGCCGGAGGCCGCCGAGCAGGCCATTCTGTTCGTCACCTGCTCGGTGAATTTCAACGCGCCGGAGGTGGGCAAGGCTTGCGTGGAGGTATTCGCGCGCAACGGTGTCCGCCTCCGCTGCCGGCAATACCGCTGCTGCGGCATGCCTGCTCTGGAGGCGGGCGACATGGAACGCGCACAGCAATTGGCGCGCGAGAATGTTCGCACGCTCGCACCCGAGGTCCGGCGGGGCAGCAAGGTGGTCGTGCTCGATCCCACCTGCGCCTACATGCTGCGCAAGGAGTACCCTCTGCTTACTGGCATGCCGGAGGCCCTCGAGGTCGCCGCCGCGACGCGCGACGCCTGCGAGTACCTTTTCGAGCTGAAGCAGCAGGGCCGCCTGAACCGCGACTTCCGCTCCACTCCCGGCCGGGTGGCCTACCATCTGCCCTGCCATCTCAGGGCTCAGAACATCGGCTACCGCTCGCGCGACATGCTCCGGCTGGTGCCGGGCACCACCGTGCGTCTTATCGAGCAATGCTCCGGCCACGACGGCACCTGGGCCATGAAAAAAGAATTCTTCCCCCTCTCGCTTTCGGCCGGCCGCAAAGCGTTCGAGGCTGTTCAAGCCGCCGAGGCCGAGGTAGTGGCCAGCGACTGCCCGCTCGCCGCGCTCCATATCGGACAGGCGACCGGTCGGCGCCCCCTGCACCCCATCGAAATTCTGGCGCGCGCCTATCGCCCCGACGGGTTTCCGCAACGCTTGGAGGAGGCTGCGAAGTGAAACCGATCGACATCTCCGAGATCCGCAACATCGCGGACTATGAACGGGAACGCAAGAGCTGGCGTCCGCAAATCATGGCGCTCAAGGACCGCCGCCGCATCCGCGTCGGCGATCACCTGACCTTCTTGTTCGAGAACCGCGAAACCGTGCGCTATCAGATCCAGGAGATGATGCGCATCGAACGCATCGTGGAACCGGAGGACATACGCCACGAGGTCGACACTTACAACGAGCTGATTCCGGGCGACAACGAACTTTCGGCCAGCCTGCTCATCGAGTACGAAACCCCGGCCGAACGTCAGATCCGTTTGCGCGAGCTCCTCGGCCTGGAGAATCACGTCTGGCTGGAGGTGGCGGGACGTCGGGTGAAAGCCCGCTTCGATACACGGCAGATCTCTTCGGACCGGTTGAGCTCCGTCCAATACATCAAGTTCCCGCTCGATCCGGAGCAGGTGGCGCGATTCCGCGAGGGCGCTCGGCTCATCGTGGATCACCCGTGCTACCGGGCCGAGCACACGCTCACGCCGGAGCAACTCGAAGAGCTGGCCCGCGATTTCACCGAGTAGTCCGCGGGTGCGTCGCGTCACATCTCGTGAACGAACCGGGATCCGCCGGCAACGCCCCGCCGGCATCCCCACACCGGGCTCACGGCGGCCGGCTTCGGGTCCCGCTTGCGCAGTAGGATCCGGAAAGTCGCGGCGCGGGTGGGAGCAGATGCCGCAACTTCCGGTCGAGCCTCAGCCGACGCCGATCTAACTTCCCGCGGCTGACGTTGTGCTGACTCGCAGCCCCGGATGCGCAGCGGCGCCTCTTGCGAGGCACGCAGCGGGTGCGAACCTGCGCGGAGCGAGGCCCGCCGGAACCCGGTCGCCCACTTTCCTAAGCCCGACGCAGGGGCTCGCCCTGCGGCGGCGGACACCCGCGCCGTCGAAAGGCAGTTCGTCCCGCCGCCAACGACCTTTTTCAGGGCCTGAACCGCGCGACACGCACCGCGCACCGGGACGCGGCGCAATGCCCCCTCCTCGTTCATCACCGGCGCCGTTGCGGAGGCGTCCCGGTATTGACCGGCGCTCCGCCGCCCAGCCGCGGGCGTCCGGCCGCGGGAGCGGCCCCGTCCTCGCAGTACTCGAAGGCGCCCATGTCCGGAGCCGATCCACAGTAGCCGTCATTGATGCCGGGCAAATATAGCGCCCTATCGATGCCCGGATCGTCGGGCAGCAGGCGGAGGTCGCCGCCGAGGGGATCCACGAATCGGGGCGGCGCGTTCAGGCCGTGCAGTTGGAAACCCAGCGCGCGAAAGCCCGCCGCGTCGACACGCTGGTTTTCCCACTTCACGTAGCGCGTTGTGTCGGTCGTGTAAAGGTTGTTGTAGTCGATCACGTTAGGCCCCGGCATCGGGCCCGCCGTCGAATGCTCGAACACGTACCGCGTGGCCGACACCACGTTGTTCAAGAAGTGGATGTTGCCGAAGCCGGGCGAGCCCCAGCCGTTGTGTTCCGCCACGTTGGTGTGAGACGTGTTGTGGTAGATGCGCACGTGGCCGAGCGGCTGCTCGCCCCGCGGCGTCAGCGAAATCTTCACCCACTGACCCTTGCCCTTGTCGTGAGGCCGGAACGTGTGCGCCACGTTATAGAGCACCCACGTCGGGCCGGTCTCGATCGGCGCCAGCGAGATGCCCACGAAAAGATTCTGCATGGTGTTCCGAAAGATGCGCAGGTTGATGGCGTGACACTCCGGCTCGATGGCGTCGTCCTTGACGTACTCGATGAGGTTGTCGTAGACGTCGTTCTCCAACGCCCACGCCTCCGGGTAGTCCGTCACCCAACCCCCCAGGTAGATGCCGTTGTACGAGCCGGTCACGTAGTTACTGCGCACCACGTTGCCTTCGCCCGCCCCTCTCAGTGCGATGCCGTTGGAGCTGCAATCGTGACCGTGATGGCAGGTATCCCAGGGCCAATCCAGGACGCCCGAGCCGAAGATGCGGTTGCCTTCGATGAGATTGTCGGTCGAGGCTTCCCCGTCCACACGGACAAACTGGCGGCTGTCATGCAGGATGGAATCGCGCAAGGCGCAATGGTGCGCGTTGCGGAATCGAACGGTCGCTTCCTCGTAGAAGCCGATCTCCAGATCGCGCACCTCGATAAAGCTGACTCCGTCCAAATCGACGCCGTAGGCCAGCACGGCGGCGCGCAGCTTGCGGCCCGGCAGGGGCGCGCCGTCCGGCGGCTTGACGTACAACATTCCGCCTTCGATGAAAAAGCCACCTGTGATGCCGTCGCCGCCCGAGCGGAGGTTAGCCAGGCTGGAGTGACGATACAGCCGCACGCCGTCCAACGCCATGTATCGCGGATTGCGCGCGTAAGGGCGGCTCCACACGCCGTCGCCTAACTCGGACCAGCCTTCCTCGGTGGAAATGTCCTCGCCGCCGTCAAGCACGACGCCGGAAGCGTCGCCAACGAATCGGATCCAGTTGTCGGGCAGGCCGGAGCGCGGTGGGCGGAGCTGCTCGCGATATACTCCCGGCCGTATGCGCACGGTATCTCCGGGGCGCGCGGCCTCGGCCGCCCTCTGGATCGAGGCAAAGGGCGCCTCAGCGGATCCGTCCCCACCCGGAGCTGCGCCCGCCTGCACCCACAGCTCGCGCCCGGAGGCGGGAAAACGCGACGATCGCGTGGTGACCTCGAGCGGCTGTCGGAAGCCGATCAGAACGCCCTCGGGATCCGAGGCCTCCAGCTCGATTTCGTATGTGGTGCCTTCGGTCAGCCAGAACAGGCTGGTCACGAGGCGGTTGCCCCGGATCCGGATCATCGGATGCCCGCGCTGCCAATCCGCCGAGCCTTTCCGGCGATAGCGGACGCCGACCACGCCGTTTTGGTTCTCGTCGCCCCGATAGGTCACGCGCACGCCCACGCACTCGAAGGTGGCTTTGAGAGTCACCGACTCCAGCACCAAGTCCGCGCCCGCGGCCGACGTTACCGTCAGCGAAATCACGGCCAAAAGTCGCGATGCCCCAACTCGAGCGCACCCGCGGAGCAGCCTCGCGCCCGAACGCCGCCGCGCGCTGACAGCCCCCGTTGCCCAACGGAAATCCGAGATTCCCACTTTCGACTCCCCAACACGTCGAGTATAAAGCTGGCTGCGCACGCCCCATTCCCTACGTGCGCGTTCCTGCCCATATAGCTCCAGCTCTGTTCACGAGCGTGCGCCAGGCGAATGCCGATTTCCCGGCGCGGCGGTGGGAGTCGTGGGGAGCTCATGCTGAACCGGGTCGACGCTGCCTGTGGCCCAGGCCTGCGCGGCCGTCGGCTCTCCGATTCCCGTCACGACGCGAAGTCCGAACCGCAGAAACGTGATTCGAGACTGCCGGCTTCATCCGCAGCGGTAGTTCGACGCGCTGCGCCGATGTCGCGGCCGGCACTGGCCCGTCAGCGTCTCAGCGGAAAACTGTCGGCGACGGTCCAGTTGCGCTTGACGCCGTCCACGAACTCGATCTCAGCCACCAGTTTGCCCTCCGCGTCCCACTCGCGGGCCAGTCCGGTCGCGCGCCCGTTTTTCCAATACGACTCGGTCCGCTTCCGACCGTTGGGCCAGTAGTGCGTCCACACCGCGATGCCGTCCGCACGGTGTTCCCGCTGCCACAGCACTCGGCCCGAATCGCCTCGATAGGTCTCGGCGCCCGTCTTCAGCCCGCGCTCCCAGCGGACTTCGTACATCAGGTTGCCGTTCGGATAATACCAGCGCTCTTCGCCGTCCAACAGGTAGCGGCCATAAGCATCGATGCAGCCCGTCCATACCGCGCGCAGCCCGCCGGCCTGCTTTTCCTCCGAATGGATCCGCCCGTTCCGGCAAGAAGCTTTAGGCGCGGGCTCGGCGTCTGGGGCGAGGATCCAGGCTTCGTTCATCTCGAAGTGTTGCGGCGGGTGGTTGTACGAGGTGACAAGGTGGATGACGCCGTTGGGAGCTTGAGCGGCGGCGGGGTATCCCAGCGTAGGATCGCGGGAAGGATCCTCGGGCCAACCGGGGCGGTGTCGCAGTTCGTACCGGGAGGGCAGCCGTACTCCCGGGAGATTCTTGATCTTCCAGGTTCGGCCCTCGTCTTCGGAAAGTGCGACGAAAGCGCCGCGGTGCGGGGTTCCCGGAGGTTGGCGACCGGCATTGTCCTGCCAATCGCTGGCGAAAAACAGACGGCCGCTGGCCAGCCGCAACAGCACCGGACGCTGTTTGTTGGGCCCGACGGCGGGAAAAGGACTCTTGCTTACCGTCCAGGTCCTGCCACCGTCGGAGGAAAGCGATTGCGGCATGTAGCCGTCGATGGCGCCCGACTTGCCACCCAAGCCGAGCAGACGGCCATCGCGCAGCAAGGCGAAGGCCGTGTGCCTTCCGCCGGTGCGTCCCCCTGTGTCGAACCATGTCCTGCCCTGATCGCCGCTGGCCCAAAGGAACGAAGCCGGGCCGACGGCATCGGCTCCTAGATACAGCGTGTGGTCGGGCGCTCGCAGGACGCTGCTGATGGGTTGCGCCGACGAGTCGCCCGGAGAGCCCTCGATGCGCGGCAGTAACAGTGGGCTCCAGCTGGCGCCGCTGTCGGCGGAGTAGCGCCGACGAAACGGCACGCCCGAGAAACCCGCGCCGCCGCTGAACAGGTAGACCAGGTCGCCGTCCGTCCATAGAACGGGCGAAGTGTCCTTGATATCGGCCAGATCGAGCAGCGGCTCGGGAACGTCCCATTGCTCGCTTCCGAAGCGTAGACGCGCGCCGACGACCAGCACGTTGGCGAGGTCCTCGTAGTTGGGGATGGGAGCCGAAAACCAAGCCGCCAAAAGATCGCCGTTGGGACAGACCGTGAGAGCGGCATGGTGCATGTAGCCAAGAATGCCGGAAGTTAGGCCGCTCACCCGAATCTCTTCCTCGGTGGAATCCGAGGGCGGCACGGGCAAAGCGTCACGCTGTCGAAACCAGGGACGCGAGGGATCCGGGCCCCGCCGGACATGCTCGCGCGATTGCTTGACCGCCTGCTCCAGCCACGTCTTCTGCCGCGGCCACGGAGCGGTCTCAGGCATGGGCGCCTGGACGATCCGGAACCCGATGTGGTGCGGGCCGCGCCAATCGGGAGGCGCCGAGGCGCGGTTGGCCGAGCGACGAAAGTACGGCAGCGTGCCGCTGTTGGGATACTTGGGCAGCTCGCTCGCCCACGGAGAATTGATTCCGCCGCCGCGAACCACGCGCGTCACGCCGGAGTCCGGGCCCACGGGATCGATCTGGGGCTCGCAGGGATAAAGTCCGTGCCAGTCGAGCACCCATTCCGCGGCGTCCGTATGCATGTTGCGCAAGCCGAATCGGTTGGCGACGCCGTCGGCGGGCGGTCGCGCTCCGGAAGAAAAGTGCCATGGGGAGCCGGCGCGGGCGGCGTACTCCCATTCCGCCTCGGTCGGCAGGCGATAGGGGCGGCCCTCTCTTCGAGTGAGCCACTCGCAGAAGGCCACGGCATCCTCCCAACTGACGCCGGTGGCGTACGGGTACATCACCCCGGGCGCGACGTAGTCCGCACGGAACCGGGCGTATTGCTCGGCGGTGATTTCAGTCTCCGACATGTAGAACCCACGGCTGATGCGGACCTCGTGGACAGGCCGCTCGTCGTAGTCGCCTCGAGGCGCGGTGTGCGAGAAACCTAACTCCGGCCCCGTCGGCAGTTGGTTGCCCATGCGGAAGTTGCCGGGGGGCACCCAGACCATGACCATGCCCAGGGAGTTGGTGTAGCGGTCGGGGCCTGACGAGGGCGGATTGGACGGACGACAACCGAGAGACGCGGAAACAAAGAGACAAATTGGAAGCAAATGGCGAAAGCTAAAGATCATTGACTAGAGTTCGGAAGTTGATTATACTGCCTTTCTGCGGTAGCGCCTCGCTCAAAGAAAGGCGGCCACTGCGGGCTTTTCGAGCGGGCGCCGGAAACGCCCTGCGGGGCTGGAGCTGTAAAGGTGCGCACACTGGCGCTCGGCTCAAGCGCTCTCTCGATCGCCATCACCCAAGCTCCGAGCGGCGCGGGAAGCCTCTCCGCGCCCATCGCCCCCCTAACTTCCTTCGGGTCAAATACCTATCGCCGCGCGCCGGTTCGATCCTTGCACCTTTGTCCGCGTCCGAGTGCTACGGGCCGGCGGCGCCACCGCGCGCCCCGGAACCGTGGGGCGCAACAGGCTTCGCCTGCACGGGCAATGGAACGCCGATCTGGCGCTGTCCAAGAACCTGCGCTTGGGCGAACGCCGGCGCCTACAGCTCCGCGGCGATCTGTTCAACGCCTTCAACCACACCAACTTCATTACCCTGGCGACCGAGATAGCGCGCGGCAACTTCGGCCGCCTCACCGCGGCCAATGCCCGTACCGTCCCATTGAATGCCAGGCTCAGTTTTTGATCCCAACGCAGGCTTACTGGAGGAATCGCTTCCCATGACCCGCCGCGACCTGTTACGCGCCGCCTCGGCCCCGCTGGCGGCTCCTGCCGTCCTGCGCGCCCAGCGGCGCGCCGGCGAGAAACCCAACCTTCTGTTCCTGTGGACCGACCAGCAGCGTGCCGACACGCTCGCCGTCTACGGCAACCGTCGGTTCCGAGTGCCGGTCCTCAATCGACTGGCCTCCGAGAGCATCGTTTTCGAGCGCTGCTACGTCACCCAGCCGGTGTGCACTCCTTCCCGATCCACGGTCATGACCGGGCTCTGGCCACATCAGAACGGCTGCGTCGGCAACAACATCCCTCTTCGGCCCGAGACCAAGACCCTGCCCGAATTGATCGCCGATCCCGACTACCGCACTGCCTACATGGGCAAGTGGCATCTCGGCGACGAGGTTTTCGCGCAACACGGCTTCGAGCAGTGGATCTCGATCGAAGACAACTACATCGAATACTATTCGCAGGGACGCGATCGCAAGACGCGTTCCAGCTACCACTATTTCCTGGAACGTCTGGGCTACAAACCGGACGGAGAGAACAACACCTTTTCACGCAACTTCGCCGCCCGGCGTCCGCCGGAGCATTGCAAATCGGCCTTCCTGGCGCAGGAGGCCTGCAAGTTCCTTTATGCCCATCGGCGCGAGCCCTGGATCCTGTATGTGAACTTCCTCGAGCCCCATCCGCCCTACTTCGGTCCCTTCGACGAGCTCCACTCGTCCGCCGAGGCGCCCCTCCCGGCCAACTTCCCGGGCCTGGGCGTGGATCGCGAACCGCGGCACTACGATACGCTGCGCGCCCGAGCCCGCAACATGGTCCCCACCCGCATCGACTGGCCGGAGGTCAAGCTCAGCGCCACCGATCCGGAGGGCCGCTGGCGCGAAGCGCTGGAGCGACTCAATCGCAACTACGCGGGCCTCTGCAGCCAGGTGGATCAGGCGGTGGGGCGCATCCTCTGGACGCTCGAGGCCACCGGTCAAACCGATAACACCGTCATCGTGTTCACTTCGGACCATGGCGAAATGGCGGGCGCGCACTCGTTGTTCCAGAAAGGCGTCATGTACGAGGAGGCCATGCACGTACCTATGTTGCTGCGGATCCCGTTCCGGCAAAGTCGCCGGATCAGCGTGCCGGCGCCGGTCAGCCACATCGACCTGGTTCCCACGCTCCTGGAGTTGATGGGCGCCAAAAGCCGTCCCGAACTGCCCGGCGAGAGCTGGCTGGCGCTACTCGAAGGCCGCAAGCGGCGCGAAGACCACGTCTTCGTGGAGTGGACCGACACCGAAGGCGGCCCGCACGCCCGCACCGTGATCTCGCCCGACGGTTGGAAGCTCGCGCTCTACCAGAACGACAACTCGATGCTGTTCGACCGCCGCCGCGATCCGCTGGAGATGCACAACCTCTTTTACCAACCCGCCCATCGCGACCAGGTGCGGCGCCTCTGGCGCAAGCTCGAGGAGTGGCAGCGCCGCCAAAAGGACACCCTTTCGCTGGAGGGTTCGATCGCATGAGCACAGATTGGAGCCGTCGCGAATTTCTCCGAGCCCTCACGGCTCCTGTCGTGGTTCCGGCCGCGGCGCCGCGCCCCAATATCGTGCTAATTCTGGCCGACGACCTTGGCATCGCAGACCTGGGCTGTTACGGGCAGAAGCTCATCGCTACGCCCAACCTGGACCGAATGGCGGCCGAAGGCGTGCGCTTCGAGGCGGCTTATGCAGGATCCTCCGTCTGTGCGCCGTCGCGCTGCGTACTCATGACGGGCCTGCACACCGGGCATGCGCGCATCCGCGATAATCACAACTATCGCGGCCGGCGCGTCAGCCTCCGCCCCGACGATATCACCGTGGCCGAAGTTCTCAAACAGGCCGGCTACCGCACCGCCGTCATCGGCAAATGGGGATTGGGCGAAGCCGGAACCCACGGCGTCCCCACCCGGCAGGGCTTCGACGAGTTCTACGGGTTCCTCAATCAGGACCACGCATCCGAGTTTTACCCGCGGCACATTTGGGACAACGAGACCGAAATCATTCTCAACGGCAATCAGGGGACAAAACGCACACACTTCGCACAGGATCTGCTGACCGAGCGAGCGCTGGATTTCCTCGACCGCGCTGCGGACCGAACCTTCTTCCTTTATCTCGCCTACACGATGCCGCACGCCGACAGCGAGCTGGCCCGCGACACCGGAGACGGATTTCCCGTGCCCGACTACGGGCCTTACGCGGGCCGCGACTGGCCTGCTCCGGCCAAGGGCTACGCGGCCGCGGTGAGCGCGCTGGATCGCGACGTCGGCCGAATCCTCGAACACCTCCGACGACTGGGCATCGAAAGCCAGACGCTGGTGCTGTTCACCTCGGACAACGGCCCGGCGAATGTTCGCGGCCACTCGCCCGAGTTTTTCTCCAGCGCCGGCCCATACCGCGGTCACAAAGGACAGCTATACGAAGGCGGCATCCGCGTGCCGGCCATTGCGCGCTGGCCGGGCCGCATTCCCGCAGGACGGGTCTCCTCGGAGGTCTGGAGCTTCGTCGACTTCCTGCCGCTGGCGGCGGAACTAGCGGGCGCCGAAACCCCGAGCGGCATCGACGGCGTCTCCTTGGCGCCGGTTCTGTTCGGGCGAAGACGGCCGCGCGAGCCCGAATATCTCTATTGGGAGTCCCACGGCGGCAAGGGGTTCTGGCAGGCCGCGCGTATGGGCCGCTGGAAGGCCGTGCGGCGCAAGAGCCTGAAGGCGCCGCTGGAACTCTACGACCTCGAAACCGATCCCGGCGAAACCCGGAACCTGGCCGCCGGTGAACCCCAACTATTGCGGCGCATGGAAGAGATCTTGCGCGCCGCGCGCACCGATTCGCCGGACTATCCGGTCTCCTGAAGCATGGCCCGGCGGCAATTCAAATTCGCCCGTCGTCTCGCAGCGATTCGCACTCGCGAGCCACAGGCGGTCTGTCTCTCAACGGCCGAGCGGATGCCTCAGTGCTTCGCTCGCCGATGACGGCGCCATCCGAGCAATCTCCTCCCGTCGCCACGCGATCCGATACCCCGAAAGAGTTCCTCGCCTCCAGCCCTAAAGCGCCGATCGAAGTAAGACTACGAAGCCTGCGGAGGGCGCCGCGGGACATGTCGGCGCCCCTGTGACTCAAGATGCTCTGTCAGCTTTCGGGCCTCAGGCGATAGGTTTCCCCGGCGCCGGTCGGGAATTCGACGAGGTTTGCCGTTTGGTGGACTGTCACGGTTTGCCCGTCGCGGGCACGCACCACGTTGACCTTGCGGCCCGGCCAGGGATTGACCAGGCGCGCCCTGGCGCCCTTCTCGCTGTGAATTTCCACGTCGCGGACCTCGCTGCCGTCCCAGGCGGCACTCACCAAAAAAGCGCCCACCGCGCGCAGGCGCGCGAAACGCGCCGGCCCCATGTTGATCGTGTTGGGAAACAGACGGATCACCCCGCTGTAGCTCTGCAACAGGCATTCGTTCAGGACCGCGGGCAGCGAAAGATTCTCGACCCAGATCCCCATGCGCATCATGAAGTCGAAGTCGGTCGAATCGCGGTAACGCCCGCCGATCTGACGCACTCGATCCTGCGCGATGCCGTTGGGCAGCTGGCAGTAAGCCACCTCGCGCTTGAACCACGCCAGATCGAGCATGCCCAGCCTAGCCCGGATGAGCGGCTGGAACACCAAATCGTTGCCGCCTTCCAGGCGGACGGTCCGCGCAGTGCGGCGCGCGATCTCCATCTGGTCCTGTCCGACGTCCAGGCCGACCTGTTCGCCGGGAAAGACCGGCGCCAACGTGACGGGCACGTTATAGACGTACTCGACGGGCGCGTCCACCACGTCCACCCAGACTTCGCCGTATGGGCCCGTCGCCTTGGGATACGGCGCGATGCGGGCTTCGATGGCCAGCCACTGCTTGCGCTCGTCAGCATCGAGCCCGAGGATCCCCGCCGCCTCGGCCGCCGCCTTGAAAAGAAAGCGGGCGAGCGCAAGATCCATGATGCAATCCCGATTGAGCCGGAAGTCCACCGTGAAGCCCCAGTTTTCCGGGGAAACCGTGGGCACGACGTGGTAATGCCCGTCCTCGCCCTTCGTCATGTAGGCCGCCAGAAAGCGGGCGGCGGCGCGTAGCAGCGGGTAGACGCGGCGCAGAAAGCCCTCATCGAGCGTGTACAGATAGTGCCACCACAAGCTCTGGACAGTCCACGGCGTCTCACAGACTTCGTAGCCCCAGGGCGGCACGGGGTAGGCGATGGTGCGGCTGGGAACCGGATAAGCCGAGTGCGGGAAGAACGCGCCCGGCAGGGAGAATTTCTCCCGCGCAAAGGACTCCGCGATGGGCAGCAGGTTCTCGCATAGTTCGACGTACGGCAGGTGCTGCTCGACGTGGTTGGAGGAAAACACGCCCCAGTAGACCTGCTGCGTGTTGTAGTTCATGTGGTAATCGCCGTGCCAGGCGGTGCCGATGCGGCCGCTGGTCCAGTTGCCGAACAGACCGGGAGCGACTTTTCCTTCGCGCAGGCAGCAGGCCAGCCAGTATTGGTTGTGATACCAGATCCGCTCCAGCTCGCGGTCTTCGAACTCGACCGCCGAACGCGACCAGAAATCGCTCCACCATTGGGCGGAAGCCCGCCGCAGTTCCTCGACCGGTACGCGCGACAGCCGTTCCGCTTCGCGCGCGGCATGCGCCGCATTGTCAGGGACATCGCGCGAAGTAAAGAGCGCAACATCCAGGCGGAAAGGCTGAGTCTCGGCCGAGCTCCACAGAACCTGAGCTTGGCCCGCCGGCAGCGCCGGTCGCTCCAAGCGCCATCGGCCCGCGAGCCGAGCGCACAGCGCGAAGCTCCGATCCTCCGCCGAGGGCGGCGGATCCGGCTGGGCCTCGGTGGGAGCGACAGCCGGGAAGCGCTGCAAACAGGTGAACTCGGCGAAGTCCTGCTTCCAGCGCCCGCTTAACTCCGGCGCGGGCAGCCGGGCTTCGCGCTCGGTGTAAGGATAGTAGGCGACCGAGAGGAAGGGGGCCGCTTCGCGCGTATAGACCAGGACGTGACCGGTGTGCTGGTTTACGAGGCAGAACACGCGCACCTTCCGGCGAAAGTGGCCCGGATCGTCGTGTTCCAGCTCGACCGTGAGCAGACCCTCGGAAATATCGAGCGTCTGCCGCAGCAGCCGCACCATGCGCGGATCCCAGTGGATCCATACGATCCCGCACGGCCAGGGCCTCGGCCAGGGCTTCGCGTAGGAGGAGCGCACGCGGTCGGTGTACTCGCGAAAGAACTCGATGTTCCGCTCCAGAAAGAGCATGTCGGGGCGGCCGCGTCGTTTGGCCTCCTCGCCGGCGCGTCGCCACAGCTCCAGCAGATCCCGGAAATGCAGCACGTGCGGGTAGTGGTCCTCGCTGACCCGGATGTCCCAAGAATCTTCCTTGCCGATATGCAGGCCCAGGGCATCCGGGCGAACCGTGACGCAGACGCCGATGTCGCCGTTGCCGAGCAGCATGCCCTCGAAAAAGTTGGGCGTGGGCAAATGGCGCCGAATGCGATGACGGCGTGCGATGCGAGCCCCGTTTAAGGGAATGTTATGGCCCCCGGCCAGCACGAACGCCGGAGCGCTGAGAAACCCTCGCCTGCTGACCTTCATGGCGATGCCTCCATGATTACCCGAGCGAGACGGCCTCGTCGAGCGTCCAATCCGGAACGGCGCCCGCCTTGGACGCTACCAGTGCGCCGACCCGGTTGGCAAAATCCGCCACCTGCGCCAGCGGCCAGCCTGCGCCCAGTCCGTGCAGCAGTGCCGCCGCGAAGGCGTCGCCCGCCCCCACTGCGTCCACGACTTCGACGCGGTAGCCCGGCGCCTCGACCCACTCGCCACGCCGCCAAAGCGCGCAACCTTGGGCTCCGCGAGTGATGGCGACGAGCTCCCAACCGTACTGTCCCGCAAACTCTGCCGCGAACTCCGCCAGATCCCGGCATGGCCGGCCGAACAGGCGCTGAACTTCCAGCGCCTCGCCGTCGTTGAGCTTTACGGCCGTCGCGCCTGTCATGAGCTCTCCGAGCAGCTCAGCCGTGTAGTTCTGCCTGCGCAGGTTGACGTCGTACAGGCGGCGAGCCCCGGGCAGCGCCTCGATCAGCCGCCGCGTCAAAGCGCGTGCGCCTGCGTGCATCGAGTGCAGCGTGCCGAAGCACAGCCAATCCGGATTCCAGCGACCCAGTTCGGCCAGGTCGGCCTCGTCCAGCGAGGCGAAATCGTAGGCCGCCGGTCGATGGATGGTGAAATCGGGCTGCCCGGTTGGATCCAGTCGGACCGAAACTACACCGGTACCCCGGCCGGGGATCGTGCGGACGAAGCGGGCGGGAAGATCCAGCTCCCGCATTCGTTCGAGCGCCGCCCGTCCCCGTTCATCGTCGCCCACCGCGCTGATCAAGTACACCTCGTGTCCCAGCCTCCGTGCATGGGCGGCCAGATTGAAAGGGGCGCCGCCAAGCCGCTCCGCGTCAGGGAACACGTCCCACAGGATCTCGCCGATGACTGCAATTCTCATGCTCGCGCTCGCCGGCTCCCTATGCTAGCAAGTGCGCGTCGGCTCAGGCCCGACCGATTTGGCGCAGCAGGCGTGCGGGCAGGGTCACTAGGGCCCAAAGGAGCTGGAGCGCCCCGCCCACCGCGATGCCGAGGACGCGGAAGGGCAGCAGCAAAAGCCAGACCAGGGGGTAAACAATTAGTGCTGCCAGCGCCAGCGGCCAGCACAACACCAGCAGGATCAGCCAGAGGATGAACGTCAACATGAGCCTCATCTGTAAGTCCGCGCCGGCGGGTCGTCGGCTCCCCTATTTCAACCCCGCCTCCGCTAGCAGCCGCTGCGCACCGTAGACCTTGTCCAGCGCCTCCCGAATGGCCTGTGTGGCGACATGTACCGAACGCGCCCGCTCCTCGGTGTACACGAAGCGGTTGGGCAGGCTCTCGATGTTGCCGTCGAAAAGAATGCCGACGATTTCGCCGCGCGTGTTCACGGTGGGACTGCCCGAGTTGCCGCCGTGCGTGTCCGCCGTGCTCACGAAATTGAACGGCGTCTTCAAGTTGATCTTGGAACGCGCTTCGAGCCAGCGCTTGGGCAACCGGTAAGGCGGCTTTCCAGTGGCCCGCTTGTAAAGACCCTCGAAGGTCGTAGCGTAGGGGACCGCGCGTCCCTTTTGGTCCCTATAGCCGCGCACAGCGCCGTACGTGAGTCGGAGAGTGAAAGTAGCGTCCGGGTAAGCCTCCTGACCGAAAACCGCGAAGCGCGCCTGTGCGATCTTGGCGGCGGCGGAGGTAAGCACCGCCTCGACCTCGTCCTCGTACCGCCTGCGCAGCTCCCGCGCGGGGCCGTCCAGCAAGCGGGCCAGGCGGATCATGCCGTCCTCGGACCGGCGCACAGCCTCGGCATCGGCCGCCAGCCGCTTGCGTTCGGCGACCTCTTTCAGGCGGCTCGTGCTCACGTATTCCTGCGCGGCCTGCTGTGGGGAGCGCCCGGCGAGAACCGCCTTCACCGTCGGATCCTCGGCCCCCAACTCGCCCCGCAGGAACTCGAAGTAGTCGGCCAGCACGGCGATTTCCATGGAGTCGGTGACCGGGGCGGGCGAATACAGCTGCTGCTCTAGGCTGGGCAGCGCCGAATCGCGGTATTCGCGCAGCCGCTGGTCGTTGGGCTTTTGCCGCTCCTCGGCCAGGCGCATTACGTCACGCGCAATGCGCAGCAGGTCCGAACCGCGGTGCGGACTGAACTCGAGCAGCCAGTAACCCTTGTAGTAGTCACGGAATTTCTGGTACGCGCCGGCCACCGCTTCCCACGCGCCCCCGAAGCGGGCGCGGCGGTCGGGATCGGCTTCCACAGCCGCCCGCAGCTTCTTCTCCTCCGCCCGCTTGAGGTTCATGATCCCGGGGTCGCGCAGGCCGGCGAGGAATCCCGTGTACGCCTTGTAACTGTTCTGCTGGGAGAAGAGATTGTCGTGCGCCACGCGCTCGTTTTCCGGGCTCTGCGCGCTGTACTTCTCCAGAGCGCGGATCAGCGAGGCCAACCGCCGGTGGATCAAAGGGTAGTAATGATCACGCATGAACTCTAGCTGCGCCACAGTCATCAGCCGGCCCGTAGTACCGGGGTTGCCGGACACGAAAATCAACTCGCCCTCCCTGACTCCCTCGCGACTGAAGGAAAGGTAGTGTGGCGTGCGCGCCGGCTTGCCGTTTTCATACGCTCGTAGGAAAGCGATATCCAGACAGTAGCGCGGGTAGGTAAAGTTATCGGGGTCGCCGCCGAAGAAACCGATGTCGCTTTCCGGCGCAAAAACCATGCGCAGGTCCGTGTATTTCTTGTACTCGTAAAGGTGGTAGCGTCCGCCCGAGTACAGGTTGACTACGTCGCAGCGGTTGCCCGTGGCCGAAGCGCATTCCTTTTCGATGCGGGCGATCTCGGCCAAACGCTGGCGAAGGGCCTCGGCTTCGACCGACCCGGGCCGCACCGCGCCGTTCACCCTGTCGGTGACGTCCTGGATCCGCACGAGCTGATTGGCCTCCATGTCCGGGCACGGCTTCTCGTCGGCCTGAGTCGGCGCCCAGAAGCCTTCCACCACGTAGTTGTGCTCCTTGGTGCTCAGCTTCTGCAGGCAGTCGAGCGCCACGTGGTGGTTGGTGAAGATGAGGCCCTCCGGGGAAACGAAGGACCCCGAAGCGCCCACGCGCAGGGAGGCTAGCCGCAGCCGGTCGAGAAACTCATCGCTCACATGGAAGCCGTACTTCGCCGCCAGCCTCTGCTTGGGGAAGGCTTCGAACAGCCAGAGCCCTTCGTCGCCGCGAGCGACGGGCCGCGTGCCTGCCAACAGAGCGAAGAGGGCGAAAACCGGGAGCGTTGCGCGGATCTTCATGCCCACCATTGTGGGCGATCCGGCGGCCGCTTCGCCAGCAGGCGTTCGAAATTGACCAGCCGCGCGGCGCTCAGTCCAGGAAGCCCAAGTTCGCCGGCGCGAAGTTTCTCAAGTTCGGGAAAACTTCCTCGAGGCGTTCGGCCGGCACGCCGAACCATGACGCCAGCGTAGCGCCGTATTGATCCAGCGATGTCGTGGGAATCCAGACGCCGCGTCCGGTCGCGTCGTCCGCGCTGTTCAGGGCAACCTCGGGGTAGCGTCCGTAAATCCGGCCGCCCTTGACGGCTGCGCCGATCACGAAGTGGTGGCCGCCCCAGCCGTGATCGGAGCCGGCATTCGAGTTCGCGTTGAGGGTCCGGCCGAATTCGCTGGCGGTGAACGTAATCACGCGATCCGCCACGCCCATCTCTTCGGTGGCCTGGTAGAAGGCGCCCAAGGCCGCATCGAGCTGGTTCAGAAGAGGATCGTGAGAGACCAGCAAGTTGACGTGGTGATCCCAACCGCCCAACGAGGCGAAAAAAACCTGCCGGCGTTGGCCCAACTCGTTGCGCCCGCGGATCAGGCGCGCAATGCTTTCGAGCTGGCGCCCCAGGGTGGTGGCGGGAAACGTCGTCTTGAGCGGGCTGGCGCCGCTCAGCAACCTCGTGAGCGTACGGGAGATTTCCAATCCCTGGCTTGTCCGCTGATTGGCCGTGCGAACCAGCAACGAGTCCTCTTCCAACTCCAGGATCTCCAGGAACGCCTGAAGGCGCGCCTGCTGCTCTCGCGCGCTGCTGAAACCCGCCAGCGATACGGGTGCGCCCGCGTTGATGGGAGCGCCTCGGATGACATCGCCGCTCAGGTAGGGCGTGCTTCCCGCGAACGAAAGGGCCGTGAAGCCCGAAGCCGATTCGCCCGCCGCGCGTTCGGCCAGGCGGCCGCCCCAACCGCTGCGCGCGCTACCGCGCGGATCGGCCGACTGCCACTGAAGCTGCTGGTCCGAGTGCGAAAACAGATTCACCGGGACCGGAGCGATGCGCTGCCGGTACTCGTCCCGCGAGAGCGGGCGCACGAGGACGCCCACGTTCGCCACGACCGCCATCCGGCGCTGCTCGTACAGCCGCTGCAGTGTGCGCAAACGCGGATGTAAACCGTAAGGCTTCCCGTCGTCCGCCGTGATGGCCAGTAGATCCTGCTGCGCCAACGCCATCGGTCCGCGGCTCGCTTGATAACTCCGAAAAGCTGCGCCCTCCAAAGGCACCAGCGTGTTGTTGCAGTCGTTGCCGCCGAACAGGAACACGCACACCAGCGCGCGGTAGTCGTCACCCTGCGCCAACAAGGGCAACGTCGGAAGGTTCAGCCAGGCTGCCCCGAAGGTCGTGCGCAAAAATGCCCTGCGCGTGAGCATGGCTCGCCTCCTTCAATCCTGAATCTGATAGCGGGCGGACGAGGCCACCAGGTAGGCCGCCGTCTGCGCCTGCAGGCCGGGATCCGCGATGGCATCCAGCGCGATCAGGATGCGGTCACGCATGGCTTCGCTCATGCGTCCGTACAGCAGAGCCCGATTCAACGCTTCGCTTACCCACCACTTGTGCACTCCCGCCATTTCGATCAGCGGCGTCAGGTCCACGCTTACGCTGGGACCCAGCCGCGAAAAGACCACAGCGTCGGCGAAATTGGCGCGCACCAGCGCCGCCGAGGGCGTCAGGATCTCGAATTCCGGCCCGTAGAGCCCGTCGAGTTCCTTAGGCTGGTGCAACAGCGAGTAGTAATTGAAGACCGAGGGGGCGAAAAACAGGTTCTCACCCATCGCGGCAGCCCAGGAGGGCAACGGGTTGTACTCGGCCACGGATGCGCCCATGGCCCGCAGCAGCGAAACGATGTAAAGGACCGGCTCGCGCAGGTGACCGAATTCCGGGGGATTGGGTTGCGAATCGCCGCGTCGGGCCTCCGGATCGAGTAGGATCGCCTTGATCACCGATTTCATGTCGCCCCGCACGCCACGCGCATTGCTGTTGAACACCGCGGTCACGCGAGCCACGTAAGCCGGGCTGGGGTTGCTGGTCACCAACGCGCGGATGAGCCGCTGTGCCACGAAAGGCCCGACGTTGGGATGCTCGAACAAGTGACGGAGCGCGTCGTCGAGGTCCTTTTCGGCCGTCTGCCCGGCCGGGATCACGTAGCCGTCGAGCAGCTCTTTGGCGCCGGTGTCGTGATTGCTTTCGACCGGAACCATGCGCCCGTTGTAATAAGCCGGGTTGACCGCCGCAGGCGGCCGCCCGGGCGTAGGCGGGAAAGTCCAACCCGTGAAGACGCGCGCCAGATTCTCGATCGTGCGCTGGCTGTAAGTGGGCACGGGCAGGCCGTCCGCATCGAGCTGCGGAGTCCCGTCCGGATTCAGCCGGACGGTCCCGATCGTGAACAGTTGCATGATCTCGCGCGCGTAGTTCTCGTTCGGGCTGATGCCCCGCCGCGGATCGGCCTTCGCGTTGTTCACCATGTCCAGATACCGACCCATGGTCGGGTTCAGGGTCATCTCTTTCATGATGGTGAAGTAGTTGTCGAAAGCAAGGCGGTGCAGCAGTTGCAGGTAGGGCGTCATCATCCGCGCCTGTCCCGTCTTCAGGCCGGAGACCACCCAAATCTGGTGCAGCGCGAAGGCGACGCGCTGGCGCAGCTGATCCTCGCCGTGTACCGCGTTGTAGAAAAAGCGCCGTTGCAGGGGCGTCAGCGACTGGGCGTTGTTGTCCTCCGGAACCGGCGGATAGTCCGACAGCGGAGCCTGGAACTGTTCCTCGATCCAACGTTCAAAACCCAACTGACGGACGCGGATCAGGCTTTCCGGATCCGGTCCCCAGGCCGCCTGCTCGAGAAAACGCGCCGCAGCCCGCCACGACACCACCGCCCCGGGCACCTGAATTTCGGTCACCTGCTTGATGGTTCCGCCCGAGGGGTGTCGCACCTCGATCACGGCCAGCCCGCCAAAGGCGGCCTTGAGGGGTAGTTCCGCGGCCGTCCGCCCGGGGCCGATAGGGAAGCTCTCGAGCTGCCGGCCCCCGGACCACACGGTCTCGCCCGCCGCCGTATCGCCCGATTCGATGTGTACGACGAGGCGCCCGCCCGGCTGGATCGAGGCCGTTACCCACGCGCGCGGCTCGTCGGCAGCAACCATCCGGCTCCACAGGATAAGCGCCAAAAACACGACCCGACAGCTCATTCTGACCTCCCGGCAACCATCTCACCCGGTTCGATCCCAGCGCTTCCCCACATGATATCCCAAGCCGGTTCTGCGCGGATCAGCCAAATGACGGCCGAGGTGGGTTTCTGTTGACGCGGGCCCCTGCATCTGCGATCATGAACGTGTGCTCGGCCGTTCGCTGCGAAGCGCACGCCGGGTGAGCCGCGCGGGACGGGAAAGCGCGGCGGGCGGTCCCGCCTGGCCGGGACGGCCCCGACGCTGAAGGTGTCAGAAAAGTGGTGGCGTAGCTCTCGCGTAGCTGCTCGATCGGACCTGCCTCTTCAGCCCTAACCTGGACGTCGGCCCGTAGACAGTCCCGGCATCCAGCACAGCGACCCATGGGCCCGAGCCTGTGGGCCGGAGGAGATCGGAAGATGAGATTGTACGTGGGCAACGTGCCTTACCAGGCTACCGAGGCGGACCTGGAAAGGCTGTTTTCAGAAGCCGGCGTGATCGTGGACACTGTGAACCTGGTCCGGGACCGTGAATCGGGTCAATCGCGCGGCTTCGCGTTTGTCGAGATCGAGAACGACGAGGATGCCCGCCGCGCCATCCGCGCATGCGACGGGAAGGATTTTCTAGGCCGCAATTTGGTGGTCAACGAAGCCCGTCCGCCCCGTGAGAGCGGGCGAGGCGGCGGTGGCGGCGGCCACGGGCGATCCTTTGGCGGCGGGCGCGGCCGCGGGCGCCCACGCTGGTGAGACCACTGCCCTCGGCCCTAAATGTAGGCGATCACGTCAATCTCCACGAGCGATCCGCCCGGTATCCCGCCCGCCGCCGCTATGGTGGTGCGCACCGGCGGATGCTCGCCGAAGCGTCCGCGGAATACCTCGTTCATCGCCTGGTAGTCCTTCAGATCGTTCAGGTAGACGTTGCACTTGAGTACTTTTTCCATACTGGAGCCGGCGTTGATCAGCTCTTTTTCGATTTCGTCCAGCACGTGCTTGGTATGCGCCTTGATATCGCCCGGAAAATGGGCGCCCTTGCCGGCGATGAACAGCAGGTTGCCGTAGGAAACCGCGCTGGAGAACAGCGGGATGCCCTTCGGTTTCTCCCCGCGGTAGTGCACTTTCTTCACCGGCGCCGCTTGCGCCTCGGCCGCGGGCACTGCGACGGCAGCCGCCGCGGCCGACTTGAGTAAACCTCTGCGTGTCGATCTCACGATATGGACCTCCTCGCGGTATGACATCGGGATTCCTCGATTGTAGCGGGCGGCGTGCCGAGGCCGTGCCATAGAATCGTGGAAAGGGGCGCCTCGCGCATTCGATGCGACCGCCGTTTAAACCGGAGTCAGGGATCTTCTTCGACGCGCTCGAGACGCGAATCCTGGTGTTGGACGGGGCCATGGGCACCATGCTTCAGCGCGCGGGCCTCGACGCACAGGATTTCGGCGGGCCGGCCTACGAGGGCTGCAACGAGAACCTGGTGCGCACCCGGCCCGACGTCGTGCTCGGCATCCACCGCGCTTACCTCGAAGCGGGCGCCGACATCATCGAGACCAACACCTTCGGCGCAACCAGCGTCGTGCTGGCCGAATACGGCCTCCAGGATCGGGTCGAGGAGATCAACCTGCAGGCCGCGCGGCTGGCGCGACGCGCTGCCCAAGAATATTCCACCCCGCGCCGGCCCCGCTTCGTCGCGGGCTCGATCGGTCCGACCACACGATCGCTGAGCGTGACCGGCGGCATAACTTTCAACGAGCTCCGTCAGGCTTACTACCGGCAGGCGGCGGCCCTCGCCGCAGGGGGCGTCGACCTGCTGCTGGTGGAAACCTGCCAGGATACCCTGAACGCCAAGGCGGCCCTGCTGGCGCTCGACGAGCTGTTCGCCCAGCTCGGCTATCGCCTCCCCGTCGTGGTCTCCTGCACCATCGAACCCGGCGGCACGATGCTCGCGGGCCAGACGGCGGACGCTTTCTGGATCTCGATCGCCCACGCCGACCCCGCGGCGGTCGGCCTCAATTGCGCCACCGGCCCCGATCTGATGCGCGATCACCTTCGAACGCTGCACCAGTTGGCCTGGACGCGCACCTGTTGCTATCCCAACGCCGGTTTGCCCCAAGAGGACGGCAGCTACCCGGAATCGCCGCAGTCGCTGGCTCGGCAACTGGCTGTCTTCGCCCGCAACGGCTGGCTCAACATAGTGGGCGGCTGCTGCGGCACGACACCCGATCACATCCGGGAGCTGGCCCACGCCGTCGAAGGCCTGCCCCCGCGGAAGCCGCCCGCCCGCTCGCACCGTGCCTTCTACTCCGGCATCGAGGTCGTCGAGGCCGAAGAGTCCAGCCGCCCCCTGTTGGTCGGGGAACGTACCAACGTCGTGGGCTCTCGTCGGTTCCGCCAACTCGTGGCCGAAGAGCGCTGGGACGAAGCCGCCGAAATCGCACGCGCGCAGGTCCGCGGCGGCGCCCACATCGTGGACGTCTGCCTGCAATCCAGCGAGCGCGACGAGCTTCGCGATATCGCCGCCTTCTACCCGAAGCTCGTGCGCAAGATCCGCGCGCCGGTGATGATTGACTCCACCGATCCCCAAGCCATCGAGCTGGCGCTCACTTACTGCCAGGGCAAGTGCATCATCAACTCAATCAACCTCGAGGAGGGCGAAGAGAAATTCGCCCGCGTGGCGCCCCTGGCCCGCTCTTACGGCGCCGCGGTGGTGGTGGGCACGATCGACGAGGATCCCCACCAGGCGCAGGCCTTCACCCGCGAGCGCAAGCTGGCTGTGGCGCGGCGCGCCGTCGCGTTGCTGACCGACAAGTACGGCTTGCCCCCCGAGGATATCATCGTCGACCCCCTTGTCTTCCCGTGCGCTACCGGGGATGAAAACTATATCGGGGGCGCCGTGGAGACGCTCGAGGCGGTGCGCCTCATCAAGCAGGAGATCCCCCACGTCCGCACCATCCTCGGCATTTCGAATGTCTCCTTCGGCCTGCCGGCCGCCGCGCGCGAGGTCGTCAACTCGGTCTTCCTTTATCACGCAACCCGAGCCGGTCTGGACCTGGCGATCGTGAATACCGAACGCCTCGAGCGCTTCGCCTCCATCGAGCAGCAGCCGCGCCGGCTGGCCGAAGCGTTGCTGTTCAATACGCCGCCCGCAGAGGTCCCGCCGGACCACCCCCAGGCCGCCCTGTTCCGCGAAGCACCCGCGGACTGGCGCCTGCAAACGCGCGAACAGCGTATCGCCATCAATCAGTACCACATCGCCGCGCTGACGGCGTACTTCCGCGACCGCAGCGAGCGCACGCCCGCACGTGAGCAGCTGTCGTTGGACGAACGCTTGGCGCGTTACATCATCGAAGGTCGTAAGGACGGCCTGTTCGAAGATCTCCAACGTAAGCTGGCCGAGGGCGCTACTCCGCTCGAGATCATCAACGGACCCCTCATGGCCGGCATGAACGAAGTGGGCCGCCTGTTCGCGGCCAACGAGCTGATCGTGGCGGAAGTGCTCGAATCCGCCGAAGCCATGAAGGCCGCCGTCAGCTACCTCGAGCGCTTCATGAGCAGGAGCCAGACGACCTCCCGCGGCACCATTATTCTGGCCACCGTGAAGGGCGACGTCCACGACATCGGCAAGAACCTCGTGGATATCATCCTCAGCAACAACGGCTACCGCGTCATCAACCTGGGCATCAAGGTACCCCCGGAGGAAATCATCCGGGCCTGGCGCCGGTATCGACCCGATGCGATCGGCCTCTCGGGCTTGCTGGTCAAGAGCGCTCACCAAATGGTGGTCACCGTGAGCGACCTGCGCGAGGCCGGCATCCGTACGCCCGTGCTGGTGGGCGGCGCAGCGCTTTCGGCACGCTTCACGCGCGAAAAAATTGCCCCTGCCTACGGCTCCGCCGTCATTTACGCCCGCGACGCAATGGCGGGCCTGGAATGGATGAACAGGCTTTCAGACCCCGCCGCGCGGGACCGGGTGCTGGCCGAGCACACGGCGCCCGCCCCCGCCGTCGCCGCCGATCCCGCCCCGCCGCCGAGCCCGCCAACCCGCGCGATACGTAGTTCGCGCGTGCGCACCGACATCCCGATCCCGCCCGTCCCCTATCTCGAGCGCCGGGTTCTCGAGACCGTCGACTTGAACGAGATCTGGACCTACCTGAACCTGCAGATGCTCTTCGGCAAGCACCTCGGCTTCCGCGGCCGATTCGCCGAACGTCTGGCCCAGCGGGACCCCAAGGCTCTCGAACTCCACCACCAGATGGAACAGGTGAAACGCTGGGCTGCCGATTTCATGCGGGTCCGCGCCGTCTGGCAATTCTTCGAGGCCGAACGGGAGGCGAACACCATCCACCTGTTCGCACCCGGCGCCTCGGAGCCCCTCCACAGCTTCCACTTCCCCCGCCAGCCCCGTGAGGACGGTCTCTGCCTGAGCGATTACGTGCTCGACCCTCAGGGCGGGCAGCGCGACCACATCGCGCTTTTCGTGGTCACGGCCGGCGAGGGCGTACGCGAGCGGGCCGAGCAGGCCAAAGCGGCAGGCGAGTTCTTCCGTAGTCATGCCCTGCAGGCCCTCGCGCTGGAGACCGCCGAGGCAGCCGCCGAATGGCTGCACCGCCGCATCCGCGAGGATTGGGGATTCCCCGATCCACCCTCGCTCTCCATGGAGGAAAGGCTCGCCGCTCGCTACCGGGGCAAGCGGTATAGCTTCGGCTACGCAGCCTGCCCGGAGCTGGCGGACCAGCGGGGCATATGGAAGTTGTTGCGGCCCGAAGAAATCGGCGTGCACCTGACCGAAGGTTGCATGATGGATCCCGAGGCCAGCGTTAGCGCGCTGGTCTTCCACCACCCCGACTGCATCTACTTCACGGTTGGCGAGACTCCCTCCGGCAGCTAGCCTCCGTGCCTGGAGTTGGCGGCCCCTGGTAAGGTTCGACGTGAACCATCACGTCGGCCACCCAATCCAGCTCCTGCTTGATGCGATCGCGCACCTGCGAAGCCAGATCGTGCGAGGCGCGCACGGTGAGATCCGGATCAAGCTCCAAGTGCAGGTCCACATGGTATTGGAGTCCGGTCTTGCGCGCGTAGCACTTCTCCACGCCCAGGACGCCCGGCACGCCCCGCGCCACTTCCCGTATGGCGTCCATCAACTCTACCGCCGGCATCGTGTCCATCAGTTGCAGCGAAGTTTCGCGCACCACGCGAAGCCCAAGGAAGATCACAATGAGCCCGACGGCAAAGCCTCCGTAGTGATCGAAAGCCAGGAACCGCTCCGGATCGTACAGCGTCAACCCCAGGGCGGCTAGCGCTACCGTCCCCGAAAGAATATCCACGGAATCGTTCCAGGCGTCGGCCACCAAGGCGGCGCTCTTGATGCGCTTGCCGTAGCTCAGCTTCACGGAGGAGAGAATCCCTTTGGCAAGGATGGAGGCGATCAGCGGCCAGATGCCGTAAGCGGCCGGTGGTTCGTGAACCGCCGCGGCGCGCAGCACCGATTTCACTGCGATCCCGACCCCCACCGCGGCCAGCAGGAAACCGAGCGCCAGACCGGTGAGCATCTCGAAACGCCCGTGCCCGTAAGGATGATGCTCGTCGGGCGGCCTGGCGGCTACCGCCAGCCCGAACAGCAGCACGGTCGACGCCACCACGTCGCCGGCCGACTCGACCCCGTCGGCTACCACCGAAGTCGAACCGGCCATCCACCCGATGACGATCTTTGCCACCGCCAGCGCCGCGCTGGTCACGATGCTCACCACGGCCAGACGCCGGCCCGCACGCAAGCGCTGGGACGTTTTCGAGCCTGGGATCACCCTGAGCGTTCCCGGACGGTCGCGATCAAAAAAGCCGCTCCTGCTTCTTCAGCGTTCCGAAGGAGCCGATGTTGGCGACCGCGAATGAGAGCCGCAACTGGTTCTCGTTGCGTGTGCCGAAGCCAAAGCGGCGATACTGGACGCTCCAGCCGCAACAATCCGTATTGTACGTGATCTGGGTCGTGGCGAACTGCATCAGACCGAAGCGGAAATCGTAGATCGCGCTGAAAGCGGCGCTGAAGCCCCGCGCGTCAGGATTCCCGTAGCCGACGAGGCCGCGGAGTTGATTGGCGCCGGGCGTCAGCACCGGGTGGTGGCGCACGCTGTTCTGCCCCAGGGAAACGACGTACTTGCTCCAGCGCGCGTCCGCCGTCAGGCCGCTGTTGACCAGCTTGCCGCGGACCGGATCGTAGTCGGCCCGCCACTCCACGCCCCAGCCGGGCCGCGGAGCTAAGCGCAGCACCGAGATCACGGGCGAGGTCCTGCGCGGACCGTCCAGGAACGCATAGGCCGTCAACTCCGCGGAGCTCATGACCAGGTTGCGGCGGCCGGGCTGAACGGCGCCGCCGAAACTGGGATCGAAGTAGCGCTGCTGGACCAGCTCCCAGCTCGCCAGTTCGCTCACCTCCCCCCTGCGCTTGATATAGAGCCGATTCGTCAGCGAGAATTCCGCCTGCCGGGTGTTGGCCAGCAGCTCGAGATCGTCGAAGCGGATGATGCGATCAAAGTCCTTGACGCCCCCGACCCACCGGAAGGAGGCCCGCGGCTCGATGACGTGCTTCAGGCCTTCGCCCAACCATGGGGGTGGCCTGAAAATACGTGCGAGCGCAGGTGCTTCCAGGGCCAGCGCGAACTCGCGCGCCTGACGGCGTTGGTTCTCGCCCACGATCCGCTCCCCCCGACGGCTCTCGCCCCAGTGGGTGCCCCGCAGCGAGAAGCTGGGAATCAGGTGAAAGTCCTTCCACCGCAGGGCCGTCATGATGCGCGGCTGCACGTCGGCGCGCTCCAGGAACTGGCGCGTCTGAAACAGCGGCTGCTTGCGCCGCACCAGACCCACGCTGGACTCCAGCGAGACCCAGACCGGCAAAACGCGGCTGGAGATTTGCCGCGGGCGGCTGGAGAACTCCACTTGCGGCGCCTTGCGGATGACGATCGTGTCGTCCGGTTGCGTGCTCTGGAAGTTCTCCAGGCGCTGGAAGACGAAGTTCAGCGCGAAGCTGGACCAATGTCTGCCTAGAAAACCCACCGAGTGCACTTCCGAAAATATGGCCTCGTTGAACGATTCCGTGAATGCTTGACGGAACACGAGCGAGCTCAGGTAATTCGCCTCGCCGCGCCCTTCAAAACTGCCGATCCGCGTCTGGCCCTCCAGCGTGAAAGTGAACCCGCCTTCCTTGCGCCGCTCGCCGCCGTCCAGCTTCAGGCCCTTGTCATTCACCCCGTAAAGAACGGCGTTGAACTCGGATTCCCGCCGGGGCTTGCCCCGCACCTCGACATGATGGGCCACACCCCGCTGGGTGAAATAAAGCGTGCGGTACATGGCGTCGTAACTGCGGCCCAGCGTCTGGTAATAGCCGAGGCCCACCATCTTGCCCCTCCGCGAGCTGTTCCCCACATTGGGCGTCAGTAGGCCGCTGCGACGAGGCAGGCGCTCGAGTGATTTGTAGAAGACCGGAGCATAAAGCAGCGGGATGCCGCGTAGCCGGAAGGTGGCCCGCCAGGCCACCGCGCGGCGCCCCGGCTCGATCACGAAGCGCGGCGAGCGCAGCACCCACCAGGGCTTCGGCAAACGACAGTTCGTCAGAAAGCCGTCATACAGCAGATACCGGCTCCGCAGCTTCTCCGCCCAGCGGCTCTCGAAGTAATACGGATTGCGAGTGGGCAGCACACCCGAACGGACCAGCTCGGGCGCCGGCGCCGTTCCGCGCACGCCGTAAAAGCGCCCGCTGTCGTCGCGCAGATCGTACTCGACGCGCTCGGCCCAAAGTTCTTCGCCGCTGGTGTAGCGCAGCAGGTGCACATTGCCCCGCGCCTCCGCGTAACCGCTCTCCTCGTTGTAGTCGAGCTCGTTCGCGCGCAGAACAAGTTCCGTGGTCTCCAGACGGGCCTGCCCACGCAAGCGGTACCAGGGACCCTCCTTGATCTGGCGGGCAGCCTCCACTTCAACCTCGTTCGGGCCCACCGGCGGCCGACCCGACGTACGCTGAGCAAACATCAGCCCGGGCTGAAGCCACAAAAGAACGTGACAAATCCCGCCGATTATGTTACTAAGGGCTATGAGGACACGACAGCCCGATGCCAGCCTTCGGCTCAACCGATCATCCTAACATGCAGCTCCGGCACCCTCACCCGCCGGGCGTGCGGTGCCCGCGCTGCGGGCAGCTCAATCCGGCCGAAGAGCGCCGCTGTGTCCGCTGCCAGAGCCGGTTGGTCCCAGCGCCGATCCAACGGCGCCTGGATCTGGGCGACTGGCCGAAGGTGGTGTCCATCGACTGGATAGCTCCCGAACGCTATTCCAGGTCTGCTTCCTCCGCTCGTCCGTCAAGCCCGCGCAAGCCACGCCGCCGTCGCCCGCTGCCCACCGGCCAGCTCGAGCTCGACCTTCAGCCCCTACCGGAGCTGCCCGCGGCCTCACGGCCTCTCGACGAACCTGAGCTGGCGCCCGCTCCGCTGCGGCGCCGAGCCGGAGCGCTGCTGCTGGACACTTTGCTTGTGCTCGCGGCATACTGCCTCGTGCTCGGCATCCCCCTGCTGAAAGGGATCCCCTTGCGATGGGAGCGCCCCACCGTGACCGCCTTGGCGGTGGTGCTCACCGCCGTCTGGCTCGCCTTCCGAGGTCTGTGTGCCGCCGCACAGCAGGATTCTCCGGGCCTGCGCTGGATGGGCTTGCGCCTCCTGCGCTTCGACCGCCGAACGCCCACTGCCGCGGATCGCTGGCTGCGACTGGCGGCCGGACTGCTCAGCACCGCGGGCCTGTGCGCCGGCTGGCTGTGGGCCGTGCTCTCCCGGGACCGACTCACCTGGGCCGATCAGATCTCGCGCACCTGCGCCGTCAGCGCCGAGTCCGGCGGCGGCTGCTGAGCGGCCTTCTCCGCGGGCGGCTTCGAAGGCGCGACGCCACCGAGCTCGATTGTGTTCGAATAGGTTACAGCAAGCGTCATGAGGATACAGTTCGACGAGACCAATCTGTTGGCGGCCATGGTGGGTGAGGCCCACGGCCTCACTCCGGCCGAATATAAAGCTCAGCTCCGGCGCGGCCCCGAGGTGGTACGAGCGTTTCGCAAGCTCGTGGACCGTGGCGAGGTCGGTTTCCCGCTTCTGCCCTTCCAAACCGGCGTGCTGAAAGAGATCCAGGCGTTCGCCCGCAAGGTGCGGGGCGCCTTCGATTCCGTCTGCCTCCTGGGCATCGGAGGAAGCGCCTTGGGTGCCTGGGCGCTGGATTGCGCCCTTCGCGGACCCCATCCCGTCCAAAAGCCGTTTTCGAAGGCCAATCCGCGCCTGGTGATCCTGGACAATGTCGACCCTGGCCTGGTGGGCGCGGCCCTGGAGACCATGGATCCCAAAAGGACCTTGGTCGTGGTCGTCACCAAGCAGGGCAACACGGCGGAGACGCTGGCCGTGCTCTTGCTTGTGCGCGACTGGATGGGACGACGCGCCGCGCGGCAGACGGTCGTGGTCACTACGCCCGGCCGGGGAGACCTCTATGCCCTTGCGCTCCGCGAGAAATGGCCCGTATTCGCCATCCCCGAAAACGTAGGGGGCCGTTTCAGCGTGCTTTCCCCCGTGGGTCTGCTGCCCGCCGCCTTGATCGGCCTGGATGCCCCTCGGCTCCTGCGCGGCGCGGCGCGCATGAGCGAAATCTGCTGGAAGACCGACCCGGCTGACAATCCCGCTTTGCGGGCGGCCCTGCTCCACCATCTGATCTGGACCGAGAAGAAGAAAACCGTCCACGTGGCCTTCCCCTACTCGAACCGCCTCTGGGCTACGGCGTTCTGGTTTCGCCAGCTCTGGGCCGAGTCGCTCGGCAAGGCCAAAACAAGAAAGGATGAAGTTGTTCAGATCGGCCAAACCCCCGTGGCCGCCCTCGGCGTCACGGACCAACACTCGCAGCTCCAGCTTTACGTGGAAGGGCCCAACGACAAGGTCTTCACCTTCTGGGCCGTCGAAAAGCAACCCTGGGAAGGCCGCATCCCCAAGGGCCGGCTCCGCCTGGAAGCCTTCGACTACCTGGCGGGCCGCAAGCTGACCGAGCTGCTCGATGCCGAGCGCGTCTCGACCGCCGCAGCGCTCACCGAGGCCGGCCGCCCCAACTGCACCTTCACCCTCGAGAAGCTCGACGAGGAGCACCTGGGCGCATTCCTGCAATTGCTGGAGTTTCAGACCGCCTTCATCGCCGAACTGCTCGACGTCAACGCCTTCGATCAGCCGGGCGTGGAGGCGGGCAAACGCTTTACCTACGGCCTGATGGGTCGCCCGGGCTTCGAGGAATACAGGGAGCGCTTCGAGCAGTACCTGAAGCGGCGTCAGAAAGCTCTCTGATGGGCGCGCCGCAGCTCAGGCTTCCATCATGGCCCGTAAGCGCCCGACCAGCCACTGCAGGGCGATGGCGATCAGCAACTCGCCCTTGGCCGCAGTGGCCAGCCGCGCCTCGCGCGCGAACAGCTCGTCCTCGGCCGCGGACTTCGGATCCTTGATGCCCAGGCGCGCTTTGACCTTTTCGTAGTCCACGCCCTCCCAGCGCACGCGTTCCGGAAAGGCGGCCAGCGCGAAGGAGGTCTCGAACTCAGCAGCGTGTCCCGGAATGCGCGCGCTTGCCAAGTACTGTTTGGCCATGGCGGGCGTGTATGCCTCCCAGTAGGAATGGGCCTCCAGCCGGATGCCCAGCTTCTGCCGGAACTCAGGGAGGCTTTCCTTCAGGGGCGCATCGTTGCCTCCGTGACCGTTGAGGATGAGGATCGCGCGTACGCCGTGGGTCGCCAGGCTTTCGCAGATCTCGTATACCACGGCCAGGAAGGTCTCGCGGCGAAGCGTGAGCGTGCCCTTGCGATCCATCCAATACGGCGAGATGCCCACAGGCACGGGCGTCGCGACCATCACGTGCGGGTAAAGGCGCAGCGCAGCCTGCTGGGCCAACAGCGTGGCGCTCGCGGTGTCCTGGATCATCGCCAAATGCTCGTTGTGCTGCTCGGTGGAGCCCGTAGGCAGCACGACCACCCTCAGTCGGCCCTCCTCAAGGGCTTCGCGGAACTCCTTGCGCGTGCATTCCCATAGAAGCACCCGGCGGGGGTGAACGTACCGGGCTCCTCCCTCCGGAACGGCGGCGCCGGCGAGCGCGAGTCCCAGAAATTCGCGGCGCGGCAGGTGCGGGCTCGTCATAGCCGCGATAGTATCACCGGCTCGCGGCGTTCAGGCGATGCGCGGCAGCTCGTAACCCGCGCGGCGCGGGCGCGACAACAGCCGGTTGGCTTCCTCGTCGCCGATGAACTGCTCGCGCTTGGGATCCCACCGCAACCTGCGCCCGAGTTCGCGGCAGATGTTCACCAGATGGCACACGGTCGTCGAACGGTGGCCGATTTCGACGTCCGCCGTGGGCTTCTTCCGGTTGCGCACGCAGGCGAAGAAGTTCTCGATATGGAAGCGGTTCTCGCCGGGTCCCTCGGGCGTCGGCTCCGGAGCGCCTTTCTTCAGCTCCGGAGGGTCCGCGATGAAGTCACCGCGCAGGATCTGGATGCGGCCTTTCGTCCCCACGAAAATGGCGCCCAGTTGGGAGTGATCCTTGCGAATGGGCTCTTCCAGTTTCAGCAGCGTGCCGTTGGCGTAACGCAGCGTCACCTTGCACTCCGGGCCCGGCTCCTCGGGCCAGATCTCCACCGGTCCGGTGGAGTCGGTTCCCAGTGCGCATTGCACCTGATCGAGGGAGTGCGTGCCCCATCCCGTCACTCCCCAGCTCTGTCCGCCGCCGTCGTAGTCCCAGTAGAGCGCCCAGCGGCGAAACAACTCTTCGTGGTAGGGCCGCAGCTCGGTCTGGTTGCACCACTGATCCCAATCCATGCCGTCGGGGATCGGTTGGCCGGGCTGGGGCTGCCAGCGACGCGGCGGCAGAAAGTTGCACGCGATGACTTCCCGGACCTTGCCAATAGCGCCCTCGCGGATCAACTGGCTCGCGTAAATGTTGATGGGGATCGACCGCTGCTGCGTGCCGGTTTGCAGGACGCGCCTGTAGCGTCGGGCCGCGCGCACCAGCACCTGACCTTCCTCCACGGTCAGAGTCAGCGGCTTCTCGGCATAAACGTCCAGGCCCGCCTGCATGGCATGGACGGCGATGAGGGCGCGGGCGTGGGTCGTCGTTTCGATGAACACCGCGTCCAGCTTCTCCTTCTCGAACATGCGGCGGTAATCCTGGTATTTGGCCCACCGCTCACCGTCCGGATGCTCCTTGGCCGCCTCGAAGCAGCGTGGCAGGTAGCAATCGGCGACGGCGACGATCTCGGCGCCGGGAAACTTCTCGTTGCGGATCATCCAGCGGGCGCGCCCGCCCATGCCGATGAATGCGATACGCAGCGTGTCATTGGCGCCAGGCCTGCCCCCCAGACCCAAAACGCGCGCGGGAACAAATAAAGGAGCCGTCGCGGCAAGAAGATAGCGTCGCCGGGTAAGCGTCATGAACGATCACTCCGCCGGGTATTATACGCCGCCGGCCTTTGGCAGGGGAAACCAAACTGGTCGGGGCGAGTGGATTTGAACCACCGACCTCCTGGTCCCGAACCAGGCGCTCTAACCAGGCTGAGCCACGCCCCGATTCTCTTTTCAGTGTAATGCGGCCGGCCGCCGTCGGCAAGCGGGTGGCGAGGCGTCCCCGCGCCGACGGGCGCCAGGACCGAGCGGGGAAAAGCCTTGCGCGCCGCGGGCAAACATAGTAGAGTAAGCGGGAACGGAGGAGATTCCTAATGGCTTACTGCCCGAACTGTGGAACCCCGGTGAGCGGCAACTTCTGCCCCCAATGCGGTACGCCGGTCGCGGGCGCTGCGCCCCCTGCCGCAGGCGGACCGGCCTATCAGCCCCAGACGCCCCCGCCTGTTGCGGCGGGCCTGAGCCAGAACGCCGCCGCGGCACTCAGTTACCTACTGGGTTTCATCACCGGCATCGTCTTTCTTGCCATCGCCCCTTACAACCAGATGCGCACCGTGCGGTTCCACGCGTTCCAGTCCATCTTCTTCTCGCTCGCAGTATTCGCCATCTCGATCGGGCTGGCCATTGTGTCCTTTATCTTCTTTGCCTTCTCCTTCTGGCTGGGGTCGCTGATCAGTCTGATGCAGACCGCGCTGGGCCTGGCGGTCTTCGTGCTCTGGCTCTACCTGATGTGGAAGGCTTACCAGGGCCAGAAAGTGGTCCTGCCCATCATCGGGCCGCTGGCGGAGAAGCAGGCCTGATCGGGCCCGTAGTAGCCGAGCCGGCGGGAGCTCCGTCTAAATTCAAGGTGAGAATCCTCGCGGCGGCAGTTCTGTTCTGCGTCGGCGCCCTCGCCCAAACACCCCGCGTGGCCGTCATAGACGTTTATGGCCTGAGAAAGCTCTCAGCCGAACGCGTCCGTCGAATCCTTGGAGTGCGTGAGGGCGAATCGTTGCCGCCGTCGAAGGCGCTCCTCGAAGAACGCCTGGAAAGTTTGCCCGAGGTGGTGCGCGCCCGCCTGGAGGCAGTTTGCTGCCACGACGGCGGCGCCATCCTGTACGTGGGGATCGAGGAAAAAGGCGCTCCTCGCTTCACGTTTCGCTATCCGCCGCGCGCCAATCTGACCTTGCCTCCGGCACTGATCGAGACTTACCGCGGCTTCGTCCGCGCGCTCGAAGAGGCTGCGCGAAAAGGTCCCGTGCGGGAAGATCTTTCCCAGGGCTACGCCCTGGCCGCGGATCCCGCCGTGCGAGCCTACCAGCAGCGCTTCCGCGAGTTCGCGCGCACGCACCTGGCGCTTTTGCGCGAGGTGCTGCGCAAGTCCATGCACGACGACCAGCGGGCCATCGCTGCCTACCTCATCGGCTACGAGCCGCGTGCGCGCGGCGTCGTAGAAGACCTGCAATACGCCATGCAGGATGCCGACGAAGGCGTGCGGGCCAACGCCATGCGCGCGCTCTCGGCCATCGCGGTGCTCGCACGAAACGATCCCGAACTCGGCCTGCGCGTGGAGCCGACCTGGTTCATCGAGCTGCTGAACTCCATCGTCTGGAGTGATCGCTACCGCGCAGCCGCCGCACTCGTGAATCTGACCGAGGACCGTCCCCCACGCGTCCTCGAACATATCCGGGAGCGGGCGCTCTCATCGCTCATCGAGATGGCTCAATGGAAGGTCCTCGATCACGCCCTGCCTGCTTTTCTGCTGCTGGGCCGCATCGCCGGCTGGCCGGAGGAACGCATTCACCGGACTTGGGAACGGGGCGAGCGGGCCGCCCTGGTCGCCGAATTCAAGACCCGCTGAGCCTGACGACCCGGCGCCCGCTTCGACTAGCATAGAGGGTTCATGGGAGGACCGCCTATGAACCGGCACTCGCGACGCGATTTCGCGCGACAGACGGGTCTGTTTACCGCACTCTCTTACTCCCGCATCCTAGGCGCTAACGACCGCGTGGGCGTGGGCTACATCGGCTTGGGCAACCGCGGCGACCAGGTGCATGAGGCATTCCTGGAGTACTCAGACCAACAGACCGTCGCCGTCTGCGACCTGCGCGAAGACTACATGGACCTGGCCGTCAAGAAGTCCCGCGCCAATCCCAGAAAGTACAAGGACTACCGGAAGCTGCTCGAAGACAGGGAGGTGGACGCCGTCGTCATCGCCACGCCCGATCACTGGCACGCGCTGATGTTCATCGACGCCTGCAACGCGGGCAAGGATGTCTACGTCGAGAAGCCCCTTTCACTCACGGTGGTCGAAGGCCGCCGCATGGTCGAGGTGGCGGAACGCACCAAACGGGTCACCCAAGTGGGCATTCATCGGCGCTCCGCGCCCTTCCTGAAGGAAGCGGCGGAGTTCGTGCGATCGGGAGGAATCGGCCATGTCACCGTAGCTAAGGGCTACCACGTGCTCAACGAGTGGCCGTTGGGCATCGGCAACCCGCCCGACGAGCCGCCGCCGGACGAGTGGGAGTGGGAGCAGTGGCTGGGACCCGCGCCCAAGGTGCCCTACAACAGGAACCGCACCTACTACCGCTTCCGCTGGTTCTACCATTACTCCGGCGGCCAACTGACGAACTTCGGCGTGCATTACGTCGACATGCTGCGCTGGTGCCTGGGACAGGACGCGCCCCGCGCCGTGGTGGCCCTCGGAGGCAAGTACGCCATCCGCGACAATCGCGAGATCCCCGACACGCTCGAGGTGCTCTGGGAGTTCCCCGGCCCTACCCTCATGGTTTTCTGCCAATACAACTGCAACGCCGCGCCGGGCAACATCCAGGGCGCCGAGATGGAGCTCCGCGGCACCAAAGGCACCATGTATATTCACGGCAACCGCTGGGAGGTGGTGCCGGAAAGCCAGGCGGCGGTCGAAGTTCCCGCGCGCACCCCCGTGGACCGCAGCGTGGAGCGGGCCTGGGGCCCCTCCCGCAAGCCCGCCATGGAGCCGCGCGGCATGAAGGGAAGCGCCGACACCCGTTTCCACGTGCGCAACTTCCTCGACTGCATCAAGAGTCGCGCCAAATGCAACTGCGACGTGCTGACCGGTCATCTCTCGACCGCCGCCACCCTCATCGGCAACATCGCGCTGAAGACGAAGAGCTACCTCGAGTGGGACCCCAAGGCGGAGCGGTTCACCAACAACGAGGCGGCCAACCGCTACCTCCACTATCGCTATCGCTCGCCTTACAAGCTGCCCTGACTACGCGACGGAGGTCAGTTCGCAGCCGCGCCCCTTTCGATCCGCGCCAGTCTGCGTTCGATCCAGCGTACCTCGTCCTCGAAGCCGACGCTGCGGTGGTATTCCAGCAGCCGACGGTAGCGCTGAACAGGCTCGAAACCAAGGCTGAATTGCAGCTTGCGTAGGTCGATCGGGCAAAGGTGCAGGGGCCGGGCGTCGGCTTCCTCCAGGTGGTTCGAGCCGTTCATCAGGCACCGGTACCAGATGCAGTGCGCCAAGCCGCACATGTGGCCCACCTCGTGCGCCAGCACCTTCACGCTCCGCCGCAGCAGCAGCCGCATCCAGTCCGGCTTGCGCTCTTCGCCGTAAAACTGCGGATCGTAGCGGGCGAAACTGTAAACTCCCACCCGCTCCTGCACCCAGGCCTGCCCGAAGACGAAGTTCCAAGCAGGATCCGGATACAGATCGGTCATGGTGACGCCGATCAGGGCGAAGGCGTCGCGCGGCATGCGGCGCCGTAGCAGTTCCAAGAGGTCTCCCGTCAGCCACTGCACACGCCCGGTCCAGCGATTGCGGCGCTGCGTGATCCGCGTGCTGGCGGGATCCACCGGGGGGAGCAGTTGCACGTTCATCATGAAGAACGCCGACGCGAAACGGCGCAATTGATCGAGCGGCGGTGCCTGACCGCAGCGGAATTCGCCCAAAGGCTGCAGGTAGAGCACGCTTCGGTGAGGCTCCGGCCGCGCGGGGCGCGATTCTACGAACTGCTGGAAAGTCTGACCGCGTTCCGGCTGGTGGGCCAGCCAGTCGTGGGGACCGGGCTCGGGCAGCGGCTCGAAATCGTCTCCCGGATCGAACGACCGGCGCAAGCCCTCGGGTAAATTGCCGGTAGGACCTAAAGCCAGCAGGCGCTCAGCCGCGGACGGCGGGCGGAAGGCCACGTTACCAGCATAGAAGCCCCGCAAAGCGCGTGGCAATGCCCGCGCGCCCGGCACGTGTCGTAGCATAAAGGCTTGGAATCAGCCCTATGGAAGCCATCGAAGCACTTAAAACTCGTCGTTCCGTTCGTTACTTCCGGCCCGGAGAAGTTCCCGCCCACCTGCTTGAGGAGCTGGTGGATTGCGCGCGCCTGGCGCCCAGCGGTCGCAACGAGCAGCCGTGGGAATTCGTCGTGGTGCGCGATCGCCGGAAGCTGCACGAGATCGCGGAGTTGACCGATAACGGCCGTTTCATCGCCGACGCCGCGGCTTGCATTGCCGTGATCTGCCGCCCGGCGAAATACTTCCTGGAAGATGGCAGCGCGGCCACCCAGAATATCCTGCTGGCGGCCCACGCGCGCGGCCTGGGCGCCTGCTGGGTCGCCGGCGACAAGAAGCCCTATGCCGAACACGTCCTGAAGGCCCTGAGCGCCCCGGCCGAGTACAAGCTGATCAGCCTCATCCCCATTGGGTGGCCCGCCCCGGAACTTCCGGAAAGGGCGCCCAAACGCCCGCTGGCCGAGGTCCTACACTGGGAGCGCTTCTAAGACTCCCGACCGGCGCCCCTACGGCATCGGATCCGGGATCAGGAAACGGCGGGGAACGTTTGCCGCGCGAGTGACGGCCTCCGCCGCCAGGTAGCCGCTGCGCACGGCGCCCTCCATGGTCGCCGGCCAGCCGGTCGCGGTCCAATCACCCGCCAGAAAGAGGTTCCCCCAGCGCGTCTCCGCAGCCGGGCGGAGCCGTCGCAGGCCGGGCAACGGCGCAAACGTCGCATGCAGGTGCTTCACCACCAGCGCCCGCGCGAGCCGCCCGCCTCGCGCCTGCGGGAAATATTCGGCCAGCTCGCCTACGGCCATTCGCACAATGGCGTCCTTGGCGAGCGGTAAGAGGCCGCGGGCCGCGCTGATTACCAGCTGTACGTAACGACCCTCCCGTTTGTTGAACGCCCACTGGATCGTGCGATCGAGCAGCGCGGCCTGGTCCACGTCCATCACCGGGCGATCGAACCACAGATGAACCACGACAATGGGCGAGGTCTCGAAGACGGGCAGTTCCAACTCCGGCATCAGCGCGCGAGCACGGTCCGCAGGCGTCGCCAGAACGTAAAAGTCCGCGCTGTACCTGAGTCCGTCCGCCTCCAGAGCGGCGACGCGATTCCCCTCCGCGTGGAGCCTTCCGACCCGCGCGCCGAGCCGCAGCGTCACCTTTTCCATGGCCTGCCAACGCCCTGCGCCATACAGCTCGGAAAGCGGAACGGCCGGCACGCCCAGCCGCGCGCCCTCGCTCCCGGCGAGAAACGTCAGCCATATCAGTTGAAGACCATGCCACGCGGAAACGCGCTCCGGCTCCTCGTTGAGCGCGCTGACGAGCAGCGGGCGCCAGAACCTTGTTCGCGCGCGCGGCGTCTGTTGCTTGCTTTCCAGCCATTGAGCCATCGAGACCGCGTCGAGACGCTCGCTTAACGCCAGCTCGCGACGCACGCCCCGGATCGCGCGCACCACTGCCAGCTTGTCCCGCAGCCGCAGGAACCGCAGACGCAGCAAGCCGAGCAACCGCATGGCGGTCGAACCCGCCGCCGGCAACCGGGACCTCGTGCCGCCCGGCTCGATGAAGATGAAGTGGTCGTAAAAACGGATCAGATGCTCGACGCCGAGGCGGCGAAAGAAATCGAGCAGGTTGCGGCAACAGCCGAGCAGAATGTGCTGGCCGGCGTCCACCCACTCGCCGGTCTCGGCCAACCGCATGGATCCCGCCCGGCCGCCGGACTCCCTGCCGGCCTCGAAAATTTCGACCTCGAAACCCGCTTCGCGAAGGGCCAGAGCCGCTGCCATGCCCGCCAGCCCCCCGCCAATGACGATCGCGCCCGGCACTCAAGCCGACTCACGCGCGGCCCGTCGCCCGTACAGGCGCACCACGTTCTCCATCAGCCGCAGGCCGCAATCTCCGTCCAGGGTGAGCATCGATTCGGGATGGAACTGCACAGCCTCGATGGGCAGCTCGCGGTGACGCACGCCCATGATGACCCCGTCTTCCGACTCGGCCGTGATCTCCAGGCACGCCGGCAGCTTTTCCTTGCGGGCATAAAGTGAGTGGTACCGGCCGACCTGGAAACTCTCGGGTAAGCCCGCGAAGACGCCGCGCCCGTCATGCCGGATCCGCGAGGGCTTGCCATGCACAGGGTAATCCAGCACGCCCAGCTCTCCCCCGAAGGCTTCGACCACCCCCTGCAGGCCGAGGCAGACGCCGAACACGGGGATCCCCTCGCGCGCGGCGTACCGCACCAGTTCCGGCACCCCGAAATCCTCCGGGCGGCCAGGTCCTGGCGAGATCAGAATCAGGTCCGGCCGAAGCTGCCGGATCAGTTCCAGCGGGAACCCGGCCCGATACGTGATGACCTCGGCCCCGGTCTGCCTTGCGTAGTTGGCCAGCGTGTGTATGAAGCAGTCGTCGTTGTCGACCAGAAGCATGCGCACCCCTGCCCCCGGCCGCGGACCGGCCGGGGCCGGAGCAGCCTGGGCGGGAGGCTCGAGCGCCCGGAAAAAGCCCGCGGCCTTCAGGCGCGTCTCCAGTTCCTCGCGTTCAGGCACGGAATCGTACAGCAGCGTGGCGCCGGTCGCGTAGGAGGCCACGCCCTCTTTCAGATGCACCGTGCGGATCAGGATGCCCGTGTTGATGTCGCCGTTGAGCAGGATCATGCCCACGGCGCCGCCGTACCAGCCGCGCGGGTCCTTCTCCAGATCCTCGATGGCCTGAGCCGCGGCCTTCTTGGGCGCCCCGATCACCGTGACCGCCCACATGTGGCTCAGGAACGCATCCAGCGAGTCGAAGCCGGGCGCCAGCTCGCTTTCCACGTGGTCCACGGTGTGAAAGACGCCCGCGTAGGATTCGATCAGGCGACGCCCGATCACGCGCACCGATCCAGGCACGGAAACCCGCGACTTGTCATTACGGTCCACGTCCGTGCACATGGTCAGCTCGGATTCTTCCTTGCGCGAATTCAGCAGCTCACGGATAGCCTCGGCGTCGCGTAGCGGATCACCCGTGCGGCGAGCCGTGCCCGAGATGGGACAGGTCTCCACCCGGCGCCCTTCCACCCGCACGAACATCTCCGGTGAGGCGCCGATCAACTGCTCGTCGCCGAACTGGAGGAAGAATTCGTACGGACTGGGGCTGGCCACCTGCAGCCGGCGGAACAGATGCGAGGGCGCACCCGAATACGCCGCGCGAAACGTGCGCCGGAGCACGACTTCGTAGTAGTCGCCGCGCCGCATCCCCTCCCGCACCTTTTCCACCTTGGCGATGTACTCCTCGGCCGTGTGATCGGAAACAATTTCTCCTACCCTCGTTTCGCCCGGCTCCGGCAACCGCTCGCCGCTGCGCTCCAGACCGAAGGTGGAGAATTCCCCGCAGTCGAACTCGTACTGGTAGCGCTCGATCACCTCGCGCTTGCGGTCCATGAAGTAAATGTCGTCGCACAGAAACAGATGCAGGTCTTTTTGTTCCAAGCGCGGCAGCTTCAAGCGGATGGGATCGAACTGGAACAATAGATCGTAACCGAAAGCTCCTACCAAAGCAAGGCGCGAATCCTTCGGATGTCGGAACTCCTCGATCAGCGCGCGCAGGATGGAAAACGCCGAGGGCTGCTTGCTGCGCTCTTCCTCGGGGAACAGCGGCGGCAGCGGCTTCAGACGACCCGTTAGTGCGCCCCCGGCAAGCTCCAGGCTTTCCCAATGCGGATGCCCCGCAAGGACGCGGTGCAGCATCTCGACCAGCATCCGACCGCGCTGGTTCAAAGGCCGAAACCACAGCTGCCGACCCGACCCTACGATCTCCAGCGGCGGCCGCACCGAGGCAATATCCCACCGCGAGTAACGGCCCGGATACTCGTAACCCGAGGAGAGATAAAAGCCCCGGTAACGATCGAGCTCGTCGAGTAAGTGAGCGAGACCCTTCCGATAAGGGAGTCTCGAAACAGTCCGGGTAACGACGATTCCGTGCGGCGTGCTATAACGGAGCTGGCGCATCCGGGGGGCGCTAACCAGCCAGCATATCAGATCGCGGACCGGGCTTACGACTCACCCTTGGAAGGTTCCTACGACGATTACGGCAATGGGAATATCGCCGATGGAGGCGTGCAGCACCCAGTCGCCTTCGTGTTGCACCAGGCCGGCCGGCTCCTGCTTGTCCAATTTCCAGATGCTCAGAATGGCCGGATGCGACGAGCCGGAGGCCTTGTTGCTCATGGCCACCAGCTCGTCGTAACTGGGAGTCGCGTTCAGATCCTTATCCTCGGCGGCGGGAATGATTTTCAAAAAGTCGCGTTGCGGCGAGACCCCCTGATGCGCCCCGTCCACCGGGTAGTAGGCCAGCCGCAACGTGTATACCCCGGGCTTGATGCTCTGGCCGCGGCGGTCAGCGCCTCTGCCCGGGAAGCGGATGGCGCCGACCAGGCTCCCGTGCGGAATCGTCGTGAGGGAGACGTTCTCCTCCGTCGTCGCCGGACCGCTGGGCGCCTGCGCACGGAACCAAAGCTCGGCGAAGACGTTTCCGTCGGGCGCGATGATGCGGTGGCCCGTTTTCTGCAACGACTCGCGAATCGCGGGCGCCAGATCCTCGGGCGGAGGACCGGCGGGTTCGTACTTGTATTGCGCAAAGCTGAGCAAGCTCGCCAGCGGCAAAGCCACGAGCATCCTTCTCATGAGCTTTCGTCCTCCCCTTTTCAGGTTAACGGAATAAAAACGACGCGCGCCGGCTCTCTCAGCGGCCGGCTACGCCGGCCACGAGCAGGGCTATGATCGACTCTCCCGCACGAAGATGCAGGATCCACTCGCCGCGCGAGTTCATTTCGAATCGCGGCGTCACCCCAGCCGACGACCTCGTCCAACGCAGCAGACCCCGGGTCAGCCCACCGACATCTTCCGGCGGCGCCAATGAACGATCAACAGAGGCCGGGATCAGGCCCACCGTATCGCCGCCTAGATACCGCAGTACGTAAACCCCTCGAGCGAAGCCCCGGCCGCGGCGATCGGCGCTGGGCGCCTGGTACTCGATCGCACCGAGTAACGAGCCTTCGGGTATCGCCTCTTGTTGCACCGCTTCTTCAAAACTGCCCGTCTCGAGGTCAGCCTGGCGGAGCCACACTTCGCAGAAACGGAAACCGCGGGAATCGACCACGCGCACCCCCAAGGGCGCGAGCGCCTCGCGAATTTCGGCCGCCAGCTCCTCCGGCGGCGAACCGCCGGCCACAGCGCGATAGCCGGGCGGCGCTGCCGCGGCCGGCGCAGCCAGGCAAGCCCACAAGATGCCGACCGCCCGCTTCATATCCTTTTAGATGCAGACCCGCGCAGCCAGTTGCACCTGCCTTATAGTTGCGCCGACGGGACTCCTGCTGCGAGAATGAGGGCGCATTCGATGGTTCCGACCCTGAAGATCTCCGCCATCCAGGTGCTCGCCCTGGCCTGCCTGGGCGTCATCGCCGGCGCGTGGCTGAAACGCCGAATCCGGCTGCTGGACTGGCTCAACATTCCGGCCAGCGTCCTCGGCGGATTTCTATACGCCGCAATCGCGCTGTTCCTGCGGGACCGTTTTCTCAATCTCGAGTTCGATCTGGTCCTGCGCGACATCCTCATGATCGCCTTCTTCACCACGGTCGGACTCCGCGCCAGTCTGCGTCTGGTGCGCGAGGGCGGCAGGCAGGTCCTGGCCTTCTGGATGGCTGCCACGCTGGGCGTGGCGCTGGAAAACGTGCTGGGCGTGGGGCTGGCGGCAGCCCTCGGCATCCACCCGCTGGCTGGACTGATTTGCGGGTCGGTGACCATGGCAGGCGGACCCGGCACGGCGCTGGCGTTCGGCCAGACCTTCGAACAACTGGGGCTGGCGGGAGCCACCGATCTCGGCATCGCGGCGGCCATGTTCGGAATCGTGGCCGGCGGGCTGCTGGCCGGATTCGCGGGCGGTCGCCTCATCGAGAAGCATGGCCTCAAGCCCAATCGGGCGCCCGAACCTGCCTCGCTTGAGGCCCTCGTCTACGGCGGCGACCCGCCGGAGAGGCACGCGCCGGCCGTCGAGGCCGCGCACGCCTCCGAACACGCCTCGCTCATGGATAACGTAGCCGCGGTCGCCGTCGCCATGGGCCTCGGCAGCCTCATCAGTCTCGCCATCCAGCGCATGGGCGTGATCTTGCCCGCTTACATCGGAGCCATGATCGCGGCGGCGGTCATCCGAAACCTCAATGACCGTTTCCGTTTTGCCGGTCTGGCGCAGCATTACATCGACGACCTCGGCAGCATCGCGCTGAACCTCTTCATCGTCATGGCCCTGTTGGGATTGCGCCTCTGGGAGCTGGCGCACCTGGCCTTGCCCGTGTTGCTGATCCTGCTCGCACAGGTCGCCCTGGTGTGGGTGCTGGGAGTCGCGATGGTCTTCCGCTGGATGAGGCGCGACTACGACGCGGCCGTGATGACCGGCGGCTACTGCGGCTTCATGCTGGGCACGACGGCCAACGCGCTGGCCGGCATGGAGGTGCTGGTCTCCAAGTACGGACCGGCGCCGCGTGCCATCCTCGTCGTTTCCCTGGTCGGCGCCTTCCTCATCGACTTCACCAACGCTAGCATCATCACTACGGCGGCGAACCTTCTCCGCTGAGCCTCAGCGGCCTCGCAATAAGGGCGCGAGCACCCGGTCCAGCTCCTCCTGGGTCCACGCCGTCAGGCGCACGTCCCGCATGAGGCGCCAATGCTCCCGGTGCTCGACGACCCCGTTCGGTTCGACCGGCCGCAGCGGACCCAGCGTCTCCAGCTCCAGAAACTCGTCGTTGGTGAAGGTCTCGAACGAGCAGCCGAAGTCGGGATACGCCGCGGCCGGATCCGCTAGGGTCTCCTTGTAAAACAGCTCCGAGCCCAGCAGATAGGCGCCCCAGGTGTGCGGGTTAAAGAGCCCGATCTTCTGTGGCGCAGCCCGTTGCGGATCCTGCCTCAACACCAGGTACTTGGGGAAGAACTGCCAGCGCGGATCGGATAGATCCGTGTAGGCCCACATGACCAGCGGGTTGGTCGGCAGCAGAGACTCCGGATGCCTGCCGCGCGGCGGGAAGCCGGTGACCGCCCTTCCGCCCGGCGCCATCATGGTCAGCGCCCACGGCGCGAACTCGATGCGCCACGGATTCATGTTGCGAACCCGGTGCAGGACTTCGACGGAGTCCTCTGAATCCGACATTTTCACAATGATTTGTTTTTGCAGCCCCGTGCCCGGCTCTACCGGCGCCGTGGCCTCCACTACGCCCTCTTCCACGCGGATCTGCACCGGCGCGTTGTCCGGCGCCCAGGTCGTCTCCAAGCGTTCGGGCGCGACCCACAGCCGGTGGCCCCCGCGCAGCCGAAACTCCTTTTCACCCGCTTTGCCCAATTGGTCGGGGTATTCTTTGAACAGATTGCGCCCGCCTGAAAACGCGCAGCGAATGATGCGCGGACCCACATCGGCCGTGACTACCAGCTCGATACGTCCGTTGCTGATCAAATAACAGTTCGACCAACCCTGGTAGCCGATTCTTTCGATCTTCACGGCGCTCATTGCCTCCCCGACCGCGATAAGCAGTGTGAATACGATCCAGACCATCGGCGTCATTATATGCCGAAAGATTCACCGAACCGCGAAGCCCGCCTGCGGTAACCGATAATGGAAAGCTTGAATACACCCAAAGGAGAAACGCGAGTGGCCAAGATCGGATTCATTGGTCTGGGGATCATGGGTAAGCCCATGTCCCGCAACCTTATGAAGGCGGGACACGAGCTGGTGGTCTACGACATCCGCCCGGAGCCGGTCCAGGAACTGGTGTCCGAGGGCGCTGCCCGCGGGCTTTCCCCACGCGACGTAGCCGCGCGCACCGACATCGTCATCACCATGCTTCCCGACGGACCCGAGGTCGAACAGGTCATCCTAGGGCCGGACGGCGTATTGGAAGCAGCGCGGCCCGGCCTCATCGTCGTGGACATGAGCTCCGTCAGCCCCGTGGTGGCGCAAAAAGTGGGTGAAGAATGCAAAAAGCGAGGCGTGGAGTTCCTCGACGCGCCGGTCTCGGGCGGCGAGCCGGGCGCCGTCAACGCGACGCTGGCCATCATGGTGGGCGGCGAACAGGCGACATTCGAAAAAGTTTTGCCCATCTTTCAGGCGATGGGCAAAACCATAACTCTCACAGGTCCCGTCGGAGCCGGCAACGTGACCAAACTCGCCAACCAGATCATCGTGGCCGTCAACATCGCAGCGGTCGGCGAAGCCCTGGTGCTGGCCACCAAGGCGGGCGTCAACCCGGAAGTGGTCTTCAACGCGATCAAGGGCGGACTGGCCGGCAGCGCCGTCCTGAATGCCAAGGCGCCCATGATCGTCAGCCGGAACTTCAAGCCGGGCTTCCGGATCCGGCTACACCACAAGGACCTGCGCAATGCGCTCAAAGCCGCCGAGTCCCTCAACGTGCCGCTGCCCGTCACCAGCCTCGTCCAGCAGATGCTCACCGCGCTGCTCAACGAGGGCGAGGGAGATCTCGATCACTCGGGCATCGTGCGCTTCACCGAGCGGCTGGCTAAGGTCGAAATCGCACCGCAGGCCTGACGATTCCCATCCAGCGCCATCCGACGGAGCTGCCCGCAGGCGGCGTATACGTCCTGGCCGCGCGGCTTGCGGACGAAGCACGGCAACACCCTCCGCACCCGGGCCTGAAACGCCAGCACGCGCTCCGGATCCGGAGGCTCGAACGGGATGTCCGGACCCGGATTCAGCGGGATCAGGTTCACTTTCGCCCGCAACTGGCCCAGCAGGCTCGCCAGACGGCGTGCATCACGGTCCGTGTCGTTCACATCCCGAATCAGCAGATATTCGAACGTCAGCCGTTCCCAGCTCCGCAACGGATAGGCGCGGCAGGCTGCCAACAGATCGGCCAGCGGATATTTGCGCGCGATCGGAATCAGACGGCAGCGGACCTCGTCCGTCGTCGCATGGAGCGATACGGCCAGCTTGGGCCGCACGGGCGCCTGGGCCAGCTCGTGAATCTTGGGCACGATGCCTACGGTGGAAAGCGTCAGCCGACGCGGCGAGATCCCGACGCCGCGCGGATCCACCAGCAGCCGCGTCGCCTTCAGAACCGCCTCCAGATTCAGCAAAGGCTCCCCCTGGCCCATCATGACCACGTTGATGCGATCCCGACCCGGCTCCAGCCCGTGTTCGCGGAGCAGCAAGAGGACTTGGCCCACGATTTCGCCCGCCGACAGATTCCGCTCCAACCCCAGGGCGGCCGTCATGCAAAAGCGGCAACCCACCGGACAGCCGACCTGCGTGGAAATGCAAAAGGTCGCGCGGGATGGCTCGGGCATGAATACCGTCTCCACCGTGCGACCGTCCTCCAGGCGCAACAGGTAGCGCCGCGTACCGTCCGCCGAATCGTACCGGCGCTCCACCTCGGGTAACCCGACACGGTGGTCCGCGGCGAGTCGGCGGCGCAGTGCGGTGGGTAGGGTGGTCACCGCGGCCAGGTCCGCCACCCGATGCCGGTAGAGCGCTTCGTAAACCTGCTGCGCGCGAAACCGGGGATGCTCAGGACCGAGCAGGTCGGCCAGTTCCGCCGCATCTAAGCCCAGCAACACCCCCACGCCTCCAGCCTAACACCGTAGAAAGGGCAAGCCGGTCGGCTTTAATCAAGTTGCCCCTTGGGTTTATTCTGAGAATGTCGGGCTCGAGGATGCCCGGCCGGGAGGAAGCCCCATGGACAGGCACCAGAAGCAAAAATGGCGCTTCTCACTCATCTACCTGGTGATTGCGGCGCTCGCCATGTACTCGTTCCAAACCCTGTTGGTGGCCCCGCAACCCAAAATGGTCTCCTACAGCGAGTTCGTGGCCGAATTGAAGGCGGGGCGCCTGGCGGAAGTCAATATTACCGAGCGGCAGTTCATCGGCTTGCCAAAGCAGGAGGCGGCTAAAGGCAAACCGGTCCTGCTGGTGGCCACGCGCCTGCCGGGCATCGACGAGACGCCGCTCGTGCGAGAAATGGAAGCGCAAAACGTCAAGCTCTCCGGGCGCATCCAGGTCCGCCCCTGGTGGCTGGAATTTCTGCTCTCCTGGATTCTCCCGCTCGCCGTGCTCTTCCTGATCTACGCCTACGGGATGTGGCGCGTGGGCCAGACCAGCGGCCCGCTCAGCCTCGGTCGCAACCGGGCCAAGATCTACGACGAATCCAGCCGTATCGGCGTGACCTTCGCGGACGTGGCAGGCGTCGACGAGGCTCGCAATGAGCTCATGGAGATCGTGGATTTCCTCAAGAACCCGGGCAAATACCAGAAGCTGGGCGGCCGCATTCCTAAGGGCGTGCTGCTGGTTGGCCCGCCGGGAACCGGTAAAACCCTGCTGGCCCGCGCGGTAGCGGGCGAGGCGGGCGTCCCCTTCTTCTCCATCTCGGGCTCCGAGTTCGTTGAGATGTTCGTCGGCCTGGGCGCCGCGCGCGTGCGCGATCTGTTCGAGCAGGCCAAGCAGAAGGCACCCTGCATCGTCTTCATCGACGAACTCGACGCACTGGGACGCTCACGCGCCGCCGGAGGCGGATTCTTCAGTCACAGCGAACAGGAACAGACTCTGAACCAGCTCCTGGTGGAAATGGACGGCTTTGATTCCTCCAAAGGCGTCATCATCATGGCCGCCACCAACCGGCCCGAAATCCTCGACCCCGCCCTCCTGCGCGCCGGGCGCTTCGACCGTCACGTCGTGGTGGATCGGCCGGATCTGAAGGGGCGGCTGGAAATCCTCAAGGTCCACGCGCGCAAGGTCAAGCTCGCCCCCGACGTCAACTTGGAGACGGTGGCCGCCCGCACTCCCGGCATGGTGGGCGCGGACCTGGCCAACATCGTCAACGAGGCCGCCCTACTGGCGGCGCGCCGCGGCGCCGAACAGGTCGAGATGCGCGACCTGGAAGAGGCGATCGATCGCGTGCTCCTCGGCCTCGAGAAAAAAAGCCGCTGCATGAGCTGCGAGGAGAAGCGGCGCGTAGCCTACCACGAGGTGGGACACGCGCTGGTGGCGCTCTCGGTGCCCTTCGCCGACCCCGTTCACCGCATCTCGATCATCCCCCGCTCGATCGGCGCGCTGGGCCACACCCTGCAACTGCCTACGCAGGAAAAGTGCCTGCTGACCAGACCCGAGCTCGAGGATCGCGTGACCGTCCTGTTGGGCGGGCGGGCCGCCGAAGACATCGTCTACGACGGCGTGGTTTCGACCGGCGCGGCGGACGATCTGGAGCGCGCCTCCGAACTGGTCCGCCAGATGGTAACCCGCTTCGGCATGAGCCAGGAACTTGGCCTGTTGACCTACGGACGAACACAGGCCGCCCGCTTCTTGGGAGCCGTGATGGCAGAGGAGCGGAACTACAGCGAGCGCACCGCCGAACAGATCGACGAGGAGGTGCGCCGCGTCATGGATTCCAACTACGAGCGCGCCAAAACCATCCTGCGCGAGCGGCGCGAGGAAATGGAACGGGTCGTCGAGGAACTGATACGCAAGGAAACCCTCGACCGTTCCGAACTCGAGGCGCTGCTCGTCCCCGCTGCACGACCGAACTGAAACAAAAAGCGGGACCTCGCCCCCAGGCGAGATCCCGCACCAGGTGGAATTCTCACGCAGCCAGGGCTTTGCGCTCCTCGGTCCGGATCGGGATCTGGCGCGGCTTCATGGCGGTGGTCAGCGGGATCTGGATGTCGAGCACACCGTCATGCAGCACCGCACTCAGTTTGTCCAGATCCAGACCGTTGGGCAGGTCAATGACCCGCTCGAACCGCCCGTAGGGCATGGCGGTGTAAACGTAGCCCTCCTTGCCGAAATCCTTGGGGGGCTTCCGCTCGCCCTCGACCACCAGGGTGTTGCCCTGCACACTGACCTTGAGGTCTTTCTCGGAGACACCCGGCAGGACCACCCGCAGGTTCAGGTAGTCATCCGTCCAGCCGGTCTCCACGGCCGGGCTGAACACCCACTCGTCGGTCGTGCCCTTCCGAGCGGTCCCGTAGAAGAAGCTGTCAAAAATCTGATCGAAGGAACGACGGAAATTCTCCAGGGTTTGGCGGATGTCAGCAGCGATCGGGGTCAACAGCATATCGTCCCACCTCCTTTCCTGGAAATTTCCGGGCGCCGGCGCTGCGGTTCAGCTGGGCAGCCTCACCCAGCCGGCAGCTGGCGTCCATGCTTCTTTGGCCGGTGGACTCACCGGCTTCGGGCCCCTCTTCGGAGCCCTTCCGCCCTGATGGATGCAGCTACGCTCAAGAAGGTTACAGCCTTCTCACTCAAGCCTTCGGACCCGAGTCTCCAGCACACGCCTCAACCCCTCCTGCCATCACGCCCCAATCAGTCCCCGTAGCGGCCGACCCAACGCCAGAGAGCGCACCGTGATCTCCTCCTCGAGAAAGCCGGCCTCCCGAAGCACATTGCCATCCTCGTTGATTGTGCGGCTCGGCCCGTGCGAACCCGTCAGGTCCGCATTGGCCGGTGCACTGGCTGCCACCACGAAAACCTGGTTTTCCACCGCCCTCGCCATCAGTTGAGCTCGGTACGGAGCCACTCTCCGCTCCTCCCGAAGCCATGATTCACTACTGATGTGGTAGAATACCCGCCCCCGCCAAGGCCGGCATCCGCACAAGCTCCGGGTATCGTTCGTCGTGGCAGATTATAACCGTGGAGGGTACGCCTGCCAGATCGAACAAGGCGATGTGGTTGCCGGGCGTAGCCCACCTCTCGCCCGCCGGCATGAGTTTGCCGTAACGCTCCCCGAGCTCGCCCTGCGAGTTGAATACTACTTCCGTAGTATAAGGCCGACCCCCCACCCGGTCAATGCTCGCCACGACGGCGCCAATACGCAGCCGCCCACACGCTTGCCTTATGGTTTCCTCAGCAGCCGGAACCAGATCGATGTCGGGGCCCGAAGCGAATCCTTGTCGTAGCCGGTGAGCGCGCACTCGGGGAAAACCGCCACGGCGACGCGGTCCCGCGCCAGCCGTTCTGGCACTGCCGGCATGCGGTCCCGGTTCTCCGCCACCCTGAAGCTGGAGCGAAACTGCCCCGCGGCGACCTTCAGCCTGACAGGCTGCCTTGAGCGCATAGCAGGCCGCCTCTTCGCACGTGGCGGCTGCTGCGAGCCCAAGCGCACAACCGATGATCGCCCGCCTCGATGCCATACGTGCGGCCTGTGTAAGGCCGCACGGCATGACCTCAGAATGCGATGCGCGCCGATCCCTGCATCGACCGGCTCCCGCCTGCGGACGTGATCACTCCGAAGGTCGCCGCCTGGGACATGTCGGTGCCGGGCGCAGAAAAGTTCGGGGTGTTGGTAAGACCCGTCGCCTCCAGCCGGATTTCCAAACGCAGGCGCTCCCGCAGCGGAACGGTCTTGAAAAAAGCTGCGTTCAAGCTCCGCGTGCCGGGGGCACGGAGCTCATCGAGCATGGGGGGCTCGGGCGTAATCGTGTACTGGTTGGGCAACGGCACGAAGGCATTGATGTCGAAATACGGATTGAGGACGCGACCCGTGACAGGGTCACGCCTGTCGCCCAGCCTCTCGTGCACGGGCCCGCTCAACCTCGGATTGCGAACTCGCAACGGGCGCCCGTAGGCATGGGTCACCGAAAGCGGCATACCCGTGGCAAACTGGGCCAGGCCGCTCACCGACCACCCACCCAGGATCCGGTCCCAAAGCTTCCACACGCCCGGCCCCGTGAAACGCACGGGCAACTCGTAGACGAAGGCCAGCCGCGTCACATGTTTCTGGTCGATTCCGGAGACGGCGCGATAGAAGCGCGGATTCACCACGCTCGTCGTGTTGTTGTCCATCAGGCGGGAGAAACTGTAGGTCCACAGCACCGTCAGGCCATGGGTGAGCCGTTTGTCCGCTTTGGCGTGCAGCGCGTGATAGAGCGCGCGTCCGGTCGGCGCGGCGTTCAGCGTCACGCTGGTGAACTGCGGGAATCGCACCCACAGGCGGTTCTGTGTAATGGTGCTGCTCTGGCCCAAGGTCGAGGTGGGCGGGAACAGACCGTAGAACGGGTTCGGCACACGGCGGTTCTCGTCAGCCCCAAGGGCAAGATAGACATCGGGCTTCTCGTTGAGGTTGAAGCTCTCGGGCTGCTTCACGCTGTGCATGCCCATGTACGCGATCTCGACAAGGGTGCGTGCAGGCAGTTCGCGCTGGATGCTGAACTGCCACTGCCCGTTGTAGGGGTTTACGCGAGGTTCGCCCAAAAAGCCGATGCTGTCGCCCACCTGCGCCATCAACCCGACGGAACTGCCCAACGGCTGGCGCAAACCCTGCGGGAACGGGTTGGCCAGCGTCGTATAAGCGGTCGCCCCGTTATCCACGGTGCCCACGTAGGGAGTCACCGCGTTCCAGACGCCCAGGCCGCCGAAGAAAGTGGTGTTCATTGAGACGATGCTGTAGAAAATCCCGTAGCCGCCGCGGATGACGGTGGCCGGCGTCACCTGCCACGCAAAGCCGAAGCGCGGACCGAAGTTGTTCTTGTCCGCAGGTTGTCGCCGCGGGTTGCCCTCCACGCCCGCGAACCGGATGCCGCCGCGCAGCTCGAGCCCTGGGACGCGCACGGGCAGCGGCGCCTGTTCATCGAAGCGCAAGCCCATGCGGTCGTAACGCTCGGTGAACGGCGTCTCCAGCTCGTAGCGCACGCCCAGGTTCAGCGTAAGCCGGCGCGTGAGCTTCCAGTCATCCTGGACGAACCAGGCCGCGTAATGATTCTGGATCGAAGTCGCCGTGTTATACCCGAAGTTACCGGACGCGGCCAATCCGAGCAGAAGCGAGGCCATGCCCGAACCCGACGTGTCCGCCGAGCGAGGGTCGAATGGGTTGGCCTGCGTGAAAACAGGGCTGAAATTGAAGGTGCCCACCGCGTTCGAGCCGGGCGACACGCTGTTGATCCTGCCCAGACGGTAATCCACCCCGAACTTGACCGCGTGGTTCCCGGTCAGCTTGTTCCAGGTCGAAACCAACGACGTCACCTGATCCCGCGAGAACGACATCCCGCTGCCCAGGTTCGGAATGTTCTCGCCCAGCGAAAAATTGGGCCAGCCACGGAATGCCTGGTTGCGGACGATGATGTCGGGAATCTGAAGCTCTTTGGGATCAGCCCCCGTGGCCCCGTTGACGCTGCGGCTGCTGTAACTGAGCGCACCTACCCGGATGGAGCCTACCAGGCTGGGTGAAACCACCAGGGTATCGTCTATCGCAAGGCTGAAGCGCCGACGCACCAGCGGCCTCTCTAGGTCTGCACTGCCGGAGACGGGAAACCAGGTAGCCCCGAAGATCAGCTCGTCAGCCATTTGGATCCGATCCAGCACGCCCACGCGAACGAACAGGCGCTGACGGTTGCTAAGGGCATGATCCACACGGCCGCTGTATTGGTGCTGGTCCACGGCGTACGTCTTGCTCAGCGCCCAGTTGTAAGCCGCGATCTGCACGGGCCTCGGCTGGTTGGGCAACGGGTATTTGCTCAGCACCGCTGCGCCGATGGGGCTGATGCGCGAGGCAGGAACCACGGCGCCGGGGAAAGGCTGGCGCGTAGCACGGGTGCCTTCCACCACGGTGGTGGCGGGATCGTAAACGGCGAACGGCCCTCCCAGGCGATTCAGCGTTTTCGAGAAATCGCCCTTCCGCTCAGCTTCCGTGGGTACGCGAGCCTGCCGGGTCAGTGCGCGCGCGTCGTGATCGCGCTCGAGCGTCGTCGAAAAGAAAGTACGGTTCCGTCCGTCGTAAAGGCGCGGTACGTAGACCGGACCGCTGAAGGCGTAACCCCACTGATGATAGGTGACCGGCGGCTTGGGCAGCCCCAACCGGTTGTTCGTCCAACTGTTCGCATTGAGCGCTTTCCACCGCTTGTACAGGTAGACGGCCCCGTGAGGATCGTTGGTCCCGCCCCTCGTAGTGATGGTCACCGCGCCCCCGTTGGAGTGCCCGTAGGCGGCGTCGAACATGGTCGTGTGGACTTTTACCTCTTCGACCGCATCCAGCGAAGGCACAAAACCGATCGTGCCGCTGACCGAAGTGTTCGGAATGCCATCCACCACGATCTCGTTGTCGCCGCGCGTACCACCCCCGCCCGCGATGGAGAAATCGCCCTGCGCACTGCTCGTGTAACTCCCGGTCCCTCCCGTAACACCCGGCGCGAGATTGCGCAGGTTGATGACGTTGCGGCTGAGCGACACCACCATCGTCTCGACCAGATTCCGCTCGATCACCTGCCCGAGATCAGCCGAAGCGGTGTTGAGCAGCGGCGCCGCCGCCGTGACCGTGACCGACTCCGTCGTCTGACCCAACTCGAGCGTGAGGTCCAGCGTCACCCACTCGTTCAGGGAAACGCGAATCCCCTGCCGCTCGAGCGTCTTAAACCCCGGATGCTCCACCCGGACCGTGTAGTTGCCCGGCAGCAAGAAAGGCACCTGATAGTTGCCGGCCTCGTTCGAAGCGGCCGTGGTTCTGACGCCCGTCTCGGCGTTGATCACCTCCACCGTCGCGCCCACTACGGCCGCGCCGCTGGGATCGAGGACGCGGCCCCGGATGGTGCCCCGGAACTCCTGGGCGCATAACAGAGCCGGCCAAACGAACAGCGTCAGTAGGGCTCGCTGCATAAATGGCCTCCCCCACAAGCATTATCTCAGCTGCGCCCCTCGAAAACCATCTCATCCGGCTTGCCCCCGATGCGCTTGCAATGCTCGAGGTAAAGGTCGGCGTAGGTGGCCGTGATGTAGTCGGAGGGAGAGAAACCGAGCCGCTGTGCGGTCCGATCGATCCACGCCGGCGAGCCCTCCAGTTCGAGGAAAACCCCAATGGGCGTCTCATCCAGCGCGACCAGACCCGCTTCGCCGTCCCGTCGGTATTCGGTACGAAATTTCTGGTAACGGAAAACCGGATGGAACCCTAGCCGCGCGAGGATCTGCGCGGCCGCAGTCAACCCGCGTGCCGTCAGCAGGATCTCGATCTCCTCCCGCTCCTTGTGACGACCGGGCTCTGCGGGCCCTTTGTAGGTGAGCCAGGCCCTTGCGCCGCTGCGCCGCAGGCGAAGCAGGCAGCCGGTCCGCTTCAGGCTCCGTCGGGCGTCGTCGAGCACCGTGTCGTCCTGAAACATCCGCCGGTGCACACGGCGGAAACCGTGCGCGCGCAGCAGACGACGCCCCTCTCCCACGCTCGCCACGGCAAGCTTGATCTCGACCTCCCGCGAGCCCACAGCCTCTTTCATCGCTAGCCTACCGAGCATAACAGGGGCCGACCGACGCGCACGTGGCACAATAGAAGACTCATGATCGAAATCGTGCGAACGGGCGTCTCCGCCCGGCATGCCCGCGTGGTCCTGTTCGATTTCGACGGCACGCTCTCGCTGATCCGTTCCGGGTGGGTCAATGTCATGGTGCCCATGATGGTGGAGATCCTGCTCGAGCTCAAAACCGGCGAAACTGAGCAGGAACTCAGATCCATCGTGGAGGACTACGTGGCTCGCCTCACCGGCAAGCAGACCATTTATCAGATGATCGAGCTGGCGCGACAGGTGGAGCTGCGCGGCGGCAGGCCTCTGGACCCGCTGGTTTACAAGAAAATGTACTTGGAACGGCTGCACGAGAAGATCAAGGACCGGCGCGAGGCCCTGCGCACCGGCCAGGCGCCTCCCGACCGGTACCTGGTCCCCGGGGCCAGGGCCCTGCTCGAGGCATTGAAACAACGCGGCCTGAAAATGTATCTTGCCAGCGGAACCGATCAGGAGTACGCCCGGGAAGAGGCGCGCCTGCTCGATATCGACCGCTATTTCGACGGCGGCGTCTGGGGCGCGCTGGACGATTACAAGAGCTTCTCCAAGGCCATCCTGATTCAGCGCATGATTCAGGCCGCCGAATGCCGGGGCGACGACCTGCTGGGCTTCGGCGACGGCTACGTCGAAATCGAAAACGTCAAGGCGGTGGGCGGCGTGGCGGTCGGCGTGGCCACCGACGAACCCGCCTGCCAGAAAGTGGACGAGTGGAAGCGCAAGCGCCTGATCGGGGTGGGCGCGGATCTGATCATCCCCAATTACCTCTGCCTCGATCAACTGCTCGCGATACTGTTCGGATCATGAGCGCCTCGCGCTACGAGCTCTTCGACCGTCGGCGGCTGCGACTGAAGCCGCTCGCCGAACGCCGCCATGATCTCACCCTCGAGCACTGGCTGCGCCTGGACGAACCTGCCCCGCCTTTCCAGCACCCGGAGCTTCCCGCCTTGGCCTCTCGCCTGCGTGCCGCCCGCGAGCGGGGCGCCGCCCGCATCCTCATGATGGGCGCCCACGTGATCCGCGCGGGCGTCAGCCGTCACCTCATCGACCTCATGGAGCTCGGCTGGCTTACGCACCTGGCCATGAACGGGGCCTGCCTGATCCACGACTACGAACTCGCCCGCATCGGCGCTACCACCGAAAGCGTGGCCCGCTACATCGCGGAGGGCCAATTCGGTCTATGGGTGGAGACGGGCGAGCTGAACGAATGGATTCGGGAAGCCGCCGCGCTGGGGCTGGGCCTCGGAGAGAACGTCGGTCGGCGCATTCTGGCCGGCAACTACCCGCACCGCGAGCTCAGTCTGCTGGCGGCGGCGTACCGCCTGGCGCTTCCCGCCACCGTGCACGTGGGCATCGGCTACGACATCATCCACGAACATCCCAATTGCGACGGCGCCGCGCTCGGCGAGGCCGCCTACCGCGACTTCCTCATCTTCGCGCGCTCCGTGGAACGGCTGGAAGGAGGCGTCATGATGGCTTTCGGCTCTGCGGTGATGGCCCCTGAAGTGTACCTTAAAGCGCTGGCCATGGCGCGTAACGTGGCGCACCAGGAAGGCCGCGTGATCCGCCATTTCGCCACCGCCGTCTTCGACATCGTGCCCATTCGCGGCGACTACCGTCGCGAGCTGCCCAAAACCGATCCCGGCTACTACTTCCGCCCCCACAAGACCATCCTCGTCCGCACCGTGGCTGACGGCGGCGAGAGCTTCTATTTCTGCGGCGACCACCGCGCCACGATTCCCGCCCTCTGGCGCCTGCTGCGGGAGGAGGACCGGTGACCACGGCACAGATCCTCGCACGCTTCCCGCACCTTTCCGCGCTGGTGGTCGGCGACATCTGCCTCGATCGCTGGTGCACCTATGACCCGGCTGCCTCCGAGCCCTCGCGTGAAACCGGTATCCCCCGCATCGCGGTCGTAGCCACGGAGGTGACGCCGGGCGCCGGAGGCACAGTGAGCAACAATCTCGCCGCCCTGGGCTGCGGCCGCATCGAAACCCTCGGCGTGGTGGGCGACGACGGCTTCGGCTACGAGCTGCTGCGCGCGCTGCGCGAGCGCGGCGTGGGCGTCGAGCGCATGCTGTGCGAACCCGGCCTGCCCACGTTCACCTACACCAAGCTCATCAACCGCGAGACCGGAATCGAGGACCGGCCGCGCGTCGACTTCATCAATCAGCGCCCGCTCTCCGAAGCCGTCGAGCGACGCCTGCTCGCCGCGCTCGAGGAAGCCTTCCCGCAGTTCGACGTCATCCTGGTCGCCGATCAGGCGGAAACCGGCCAGGCCGCTGTCGTCACGCCCGCCATGCGCGCCCTGCTGGCCGAGCTGACTGCCCGCCATCCGGAAAAGATCGTATGGGCCGATTCGCGGCTCCGCATCCATGAATTCCGCAAACTCATCCTGAAGCCCAACCAGCAGGAAGCCGACGCGGCCTGCCTGCGCCTGTTCGGCGAAGTGAACTACCAGCGGTTGCGCGCGCACGTCGAAAGCCCGCTTGTCATCGTCACGCGCGGCGGCGACGGCGTCGTGGTCGTCGACGAAGCCGGCCAGACGCCCGTGCCCACCCGCCGCATCGAAAAGCCTGTGGATATCTGCGGGGCGGGCGACTCCTTTTCAGCGGGCGCCGCGCTCGCGCTGGCGGTAACGCGCGATCCCGTGGCCGCCGCCCGCTTCGGCAACCTGGTGGCCTCGGTCACCATCATGAAAAAGGGAACGGGCACGGCGTCCCCGGAGGAAGTGCTGGCTGCGGAGGCGGCAGCGCGTTCATGAACACGCTGGCCATCGATATCGGCGGCACCAAGTTCTCCATCGCCGTCTTCGAAGACGAGCGCATGGCGGAGCGCGCATCGCGCGCCACCGACCGCGAGGGCGGCCGCGAGTGGATGCTGGCGCAGATCCGGGCCATCGTCGGCGAGTGGCGCCGGCGCTGGCGCTTGCATCGCTGCGGCATCGGTTTCGGAGGGCCCGTGAATTTCGCGGCCCAGCGCGTGGCCCTCTCCACCCACGTGGGCGGCTGGCAGGACTTCCCGCTCGTCGACTGGGTGCGCCAAGAGCTCGCCTTGCCGGCCGTCATGGACAACGATGCCAACGCGGGCGCCTTGGGCGAAGCGACCTACGGCGCCGGCGTTGGCTTCGATCCGCTCTTCTACATGACGCTTTCCACGGGCATCGGCGGCGGCATCGTCATCGGCGGCCAGGTGTATCGCGGCGCCGACTCTTACGCAGGCGAAATCGGTCACCTCACCGTACGACCCGACGGGCCCCGCTGCCTCTGCGGCGCCCACGGTTGCCTGGAGCGCATGTGCGCAGGCATCTGGATGGAGCCGGATCACGGCCGACCGGCGCACGAACTGCTCCGCGACCCGGAGTTCGTACGACGGTACGTCGTGGACCTGGCCCTCGGGCTGAAGGCTTGCATCATGCTGCTGAACCCGGCGCGCATCGTCATCGGCGGAGGCATCAGCAAAGCCGGCGACGCACTGTTCGAGCCGCTGCGCGCCGAACTCCGCCTCCAGATCACACCCTGGTCGCGGGCGCGCATCGACGTGGTTCCCGCCGCCTTGGGCGACGATAGCGTGCTCTACGGCGCACTGGCGCTGGCGAGGAGGATATGAGCTACGCAGAACGGTACCGCCAGGCCCTGCTGGCGGCCCTTTCCGCTATTGACGTAACAAAGGTCGAGGAGGCCGTTGAGTGGTTCCGCCAGGCCCGGCAGGAAGATCGGCAGATCTTCGTCTGCGGCAACGGCGGCAGCGCAGCGACCGCTTCGCATTTCACCACCGACATGGTCAAAGGCGCCAGCTACGGCCGCCCCCAGCGCTTCCGCATCCTGGCCCTCACGGATTCGCTGCCCACCGTCACCGCCTACGCCAACGACGTCAGCTACGAGGCCGTCTTCGTCGAACAGCTTCGGAACTTCGCGCGCCCGGGCGATCTGGTGATGGGCATCAGCGGATCGGGCAATTCGCCCAACGTGTTGCGCGCCATCGAGTACGCCAATGCCGTCGGCTGTCGGACGATCGGGCTCACCGGGCGGGATGGCGGACAACTGGCGCGGCTGGCACAGTTGGTGATTCACGTCCCGGAGCCGCACATGGGACGGATCGAAGACGCACACCTCGTTGTCTGCCATATGATCGCCTACCGCTTCATGGACGAGCCGTAATCCACGTCAGAGATGTTGCAGAAAATAGTTGAAACGTCGCTCGCGCTCGAGCGTGGTGCACGGCCCGTGACCCGGAATCACGAACGTCTCCTCCGGCAGGCATAGGAGTTTCTCCCGGATCGAGTGCAGGATCCGGCGGCCGTCGCCGCCGGGCAAATCCGTCCGCCCGATTGAATCCCGAAACAGCGTGTCGCCTGCCACCAGCTTCTTCTCGGCCGGCAGCCACAGGCAGACGCTCCCCGGAGTATGTCCGGGCGTGTGCAACACCTCGAAGCTCGCCGCCCCCAACTCCAAGCGGCGCCCCTCCGACAGCTCCCCGTCGACGGGCACTGCCGGCGGCGGCGTCATACCCAACCACGCCGCCTGCATTTCCAGCTGCCCCAACAGCTGCAAATCGTCCGGGTGCAGGAACACGGGAGCGTTCGTAGAGGCGCGCAGGCGAGCCGCACCGCCGACGTGATCGATGTGAGCGTGCGTGACGACGATCGCCTTGGCCCGCAAGTCGTACCGACGCAGGATCCGTTCGATCTCCTCCACGTCATCGCCCGGATCCACCACGATGGCCTCTCCCCTGTCCTCGTCGCCGAAGATCGAGCAGTTGCAGGCCAGCGGCCCCACGGCCAGGATTTCGTGAATCATGCGCTATGCTCTCATTATGGACCACGGCGCGGGGGAACTACTTCGCATCCTGGTGCGCTGGGTGCATGTGGCCTGCGCGGCCCTCCTGGTCGGTGGCTTCTTCTACGCCCGTTTCGTCGCCGAGGATTCGCTCCAAGCGCCTCGCAACCGCCTGCGTCCCTGGCTCTGGAGCACGATCGTCGGCCTGGTCGTCTCCGGCCTTTACAACCTCCTCGCAGACCATGGCCACAGCCGGTATTACTGGATCTGGCTCGTCATCAAACTGCTGCTCGCCGTCCACGTCTTTGTCTCGGCCGCGCTCGCCGTCGCCGCGCGCACCGAGGCGGAGCGGCAAAGACGTACGGCTAGCGCAGCGATCTCGGGACTCCTGGTCATCGCCGTCGCCGCTTACCTGCGGCGCATCTATTGAAAGCGATGATCGGCTACGAGGCTCTCCGTGCAGCGGCGGCGTGGGCGGAGCTCGGCGGCCGGACCGTCTTTCACGTCACCGGCCCCGATCGGGTCCGCTGGCTCCACGCCATGGTCACCAACCACGTAGCCCGGCTTGCGCCCGGTCAGGGTTGCTACGCGTTCCTGCTCGACCCGCAGGGGCGCATCCTCGCCGACGTCAACATCCTCTGCCTGGCCGGCAGTTTCCTGCTCGATCTGGAGCCGGAGACACGCGAGGCGATCTACGCGCACCTGGACAAGCACATCATCGCGGACGACGTGGCGCTGGCGGACGCAAGCGAGCAGACGACGGTCATCGCCTTGGAAGGTCCCCGTAGTGCGGCGGCGTTGCAGGAGCTTGGCGCACCCGTCCCCTTGCCGCCCTTTGCTCACACCGAATGGGGTCATGCTCGCATCGCGCGCGTGAGCGCCACGGGACTCGAAGGCTATCGGCTCTATCTGCCTCGCGATGCCCGCCAGGCGACGGTCGCTCGGCTCCGGGCGGCAGGCATACCGCAGGCCTCGCCTTCCGAGCTGCGCACCGTGCGCCTCGAGCGGGGCCGACCGCGCTACGGAGACGATATCACCGAAGACCACCTGCCGCAGGAGACGCAGCTTCTCCACGCCGTCCACTTCGACAAGGGATGTTACATCGGGCAAGAGATCGTGGAGCGCATCCGCGCGCGCGGTCAGGTCCGCCGACTACTGGTCCGTCTGGTGATCGATGGGACCGAGGCGCCGGCTGCCGGCTCGGCGATCCTGGCGGAAGGCAAGCGCGTGGGCGCGATCACCTCGGCGGCCTGGTCGCCCGCCCGCGCCCAGGTCATGGCGCTTGGTTACCTCCGCGTGGCGGAAGCGCAGGGTCTGACGCTCACGGTCGGAGGACAAGCTGCCCGGCTGCTGCCGGAGCCCCCGGCCTGAGTCGCGCCCCTGCGGTTGCGCGTACACTACTAGTTCGGAGTCAAGCCCATGATCACTCGACGTGCTTTTGTTTCCGCACCCGCTGTCGCGCTTCCGGCCGCGCGAGGCGTCGCCGCACCGGCGGGCGATTTCACTCTCGGCGTGGCCAGTTACTCGTTGCGCAAGTTCACGCGCGCCCAGGCTATCGAGATCATCAGGAAACTCGGCGTGCGGTATGTCTGCATCAAAGAGTTCCACCTGCGCTACGCGGACTCGCCCGAAGCCCGTGCAGCCGGCCGCAAGGAGTTCGAGGATGCAGGCCTCACCATCGTCGGCGGCGGCACCATCTCCCTACAAAAGGACGACGACGCCGACATCCGCTTCTACTTCGACTACGCGCGCGACTGCGGCATGCCGCTCATGGTGATCGCGCCCACGCGGCAGACGCTGCCCCGCATCGAGCGGTTCGTGAAGCAGTACAACATCAAGGTCGCCGTGCACAATCACGGCCCCGAAGATAAGCACTTCCCCACCCCCGAGTCGGCGCTCGAGGTCATCCGCGATATGGATCCCCGCGTCGGCCTGTGCGTGGATGTCGGTCACACGGCGCGCACCGGAACCGATCCGGTCGAATCCATCTTGCGCGCCGGCCCCCGCGTGCTCGACGTCCACATCAAGGACCTGCGCGATACCAAAAAGCGCGGATCGGACTGCCCGGTCGGCGAGGGCGTGCTGCCCATCGTCGGCATCTTCCGCGCCCTGCGGAAAATCAATTATCGGGGCAGCGTCAACCTCGAGTACGAGATCGATCCGGACGACCCGTTCCTGGGGATGGCCAAGTCCTTCGCTTACATGCGCGGTGTTCTGGCCGCCCTGGGTGCCTGAGGGCGCCCCTCAGTTCTTGCCCAGCTTGAGCAGTTTCTCGCGCTGCTCGCGCAGTACGGCCTTGCGGCTGAGCTTGATCTTGTTGCCCTCGATCGAGAGGACTTTGACCAGGATCTGATCGCCTTCGCGCAGCTCGTCCCGCACGTTGCGAATGCGGTTTTCCGAAATTTCGCTGATGTGCAAAAGGCCGTCGGTTCCGGGGAAGATCTCCACGAAGGCCCCGAAATCCACCAGCCGCACCACCTTGCCCAGGTACGTCTTGCCCACCTCGGCCACGGCCGCGATTTCGGCCACCATCTGACGCGCCTTCTCCGCAGCCGCCTCGTCGGCCGAGTAAATGTTGACCGTGCCGTCGTCTTCCACGTCGATCTTGACGCCGGTCTGGTCAATGATGCCACGGATCACCTTGCCGCCCGGACCGATCACCTCGCGGATCTTTTCCTGCGGGATGGTCATGGTGAAGATGCGCGGCGCGTACGGCGACAGCGCCGACCGCGGCGCCGCCAACACCGACTGCATCTTCATGAGGATCTGCAAGCGCGCGCGGCGGGCCTGCTCGAGCGCTTCCCGCATCAGCTCCAGGCTGATGTTGGGAATCTTGATATCCATTTGCAGCGCCGTGATGCCTTCCTTCGTGCCGGCCACCTTGAAGTCCATGTCGCCGTAGTGGTCCTCGGCGCCCGCAATGTCGGTGAGAATGGCATAGCGGTCGCCCTCCTTGACGAGCCCCATCGCGACACCCGCCACGGCGGCCACCGTGGGCACGCCCGCATCCATAAGCGCCAGACTGGCGCCGCATACCGTGGCCATCGAACTGGAGCCGTTGGATTCCAGAATGTCGCTGACCACGCGCAGTGTGTACGGGAACACCGACTCGTCCGGAATCACGGCGCTCAAGGCTCGCTCAGCCAGCGCCCCATGACCGATCTCGCGCCGGCTCGGCCCGCGCAGGAAAGCCACCTCGCCCACGCTGAAGGGCGGGAAATTGTAGTGCAGCATGAACCGCTTGTACGTCTCCGAGGGATCCAGCAGCTCCAACTTCTGCTGATCCTCCTTGGTCCCCAGCGTCACGGTCACCAGAGCCTGGGTCTCGCCGCGAGTGAACAAGGCCGAGCCGTGCACGCGCGGTAGCACGCCCACTTCGATGTCAATCTTGCGAATCTCGTCGAAAGCGCGCCCGTCGGGGCGCCGACGCTCGATCAGCACCTGATCGCGGAAAACCCGCTCCTTCAGGCGGTCGAACAGCCGACCGGTTTCTTCCTTCAGTTCCTCGGGCGCCGCTTCCACAGCCTGCTTGCGCAGAGCGTCTACCCGCGCGTAGCTCTCCACCTTGCCGTATTTGGCCGTGTTCATCGCATCGGCCAGTTGCTCGCGATACTGGGCGCTGAGCTGATCGTAGAGCTCCTGATTGAAGGGCGGCGGCGTGAAGGGCTTCTTGGGTTTGCCCGCGCGCGCCACCAGATGGCGGATGCCGGCGATGATCTTGCGACAGCAATCGTGGCCGAATTGGATGGCCTGAAGGACCTCCTCCTCCGTGGCCGCCTGCCCGCCTGCCTCCACCATCACGATGCCCTCCTCGGTGCCCGCGACCACGATGTTGAGCTTGGCGTCCTTGGACTCTTCGTAGAGCGGATTGGCAATGAGTTTGCCATCCACAAGCGCCACCCGCACAGCGCCGAGCACTTCAGGAAAGGGAATGTCGGAAATCCCTAGAGCCGCGGCCGCACCCACGATCGCCAGCGTGTCAGGGTCACGCTTGGGGTCAGCCGAGAGCACCATCCCGATGATCTGCACCTCGTTCGTGTAACCCTCCGGGAACAGCGGGCGTATGGGGCGATCGATCAGCCGGCTCGTCAGTATTTCCTTCTCCGAAGGCCGTCCCTCGCGCTTGATGAACCCGCCGGGAATCTTCCCCGCGGCGTAAGTGTACTCGCGGTAGTCTACGGTCAACGGGAAGAACGACACGCCCTGCTTGGGCTCGGGTGAGGCGCAGGCGCTGACCAGAACTACGCTATCCCCGCTGCGCACCAGCACAGCGCCGTTGGCTTGCTTGGCCACACGGCCCGTCTCCAGAATGATCCTGCTTGTCCCCAAATCGATTTCACAACTCTCGATTGCCATGGGGGGATACCTCCAATCCCGGTCCTGCGACCGGCTCGTTATCCAGGCACATGCTCGTATGCCCGGAGCAGAGATTGGAGTCGGTGGAGCTGCGAGAGCGAGCAACCCCGCCGCCCGCCGGTTTCGCCCGGCAAGCGCGCCTCCGGGTCGTTCGCGATGTCGGCGAGTACGGCTCTAGCGGCGCAGGCCCAACTGCTGGATCAGCTTCTGATAGCGTTCCGGACTGCATCGCCTCAGGTAGTTCAGAAGCCGCCGCCGCTGGGCGACCAGCATCAACAAACCCCGGCGTGAGTGGTGATCCTTGCGGTGCGTCTTCAGATGCTCGGTCAGATCCGCTATGCGTCGGCTCAGGATCGCCACCTGCACCTCGGGTGAACCCGTATCGCTACGATGGCGCTGGTATCGCGCCATAATTTCCTTCTTCGTTTCTGTCGCCAGGGCCATCCTCGGATGAGTACTCCTTGCCTCTCGTCCTCTCTGTCCGTCTTTCCGCTCAATAGGATACCACACAAGCCCCACCACCGTCCTAACCCCCGCTTCACTATAATCGGGGGTTCGAACAGGAGGCTCATGACACGACGCGATTGGCTCGGTCTCTTGCCGGCTGCCACAGCCCGCCTGACCCTCGCCCAGCCCGCCCCCCGCAAAGCACGCCTGCGGCCCGCCCTCTGCGCCTACACGTTCCGCCAGGCTTTGCAGGCGGCAACCATGACCTACCAGGATCTGGTCCTTTACGCCGTCGAACACGGCCTCGACGGACTCGATCTTACGGTTTACTGGTTCCCCACGCCGCTCACCGAAACTTGGCTGACGGACCTGAAGCGCCTCGCGTATCGCAACGCGGTGGAAATCTACAGCATCTCGGTGCGCACCGAGATGACCCGACCCACCGCAGAGCAGCGGCGCAAGGAAATCGAAGAGATCAAGCGCTGGGTGGATGTGGCTTCCCTGCTCGGCGCCGGCCACATCCGCGTCTTCGGCGGCCGTGTTCCGCAGGGAGCCACGGAAGACCAGGCGGCCGGCTGGGCCGCCGAGGTTCTCGCGGAGGCAGCTCAGTACGCTGCACGCAAAGGCGTCATCCTCGGCCTCGAAAACCACGGCGGCGTCACCGAGCGCGCCGAAACCATCGTCAAGATTGTCCGACAGGCGAACTCCCCCTGGGTCGGCATCAACCTCGATACCGGCAATTTCTCCGCCGACGTCTGGCGGCAGATCGAGCTGTGCCTGCCCTACGCTGTCAACATCCAGGTCAAATGCAACATGCGCGATGAATCCGGCCGCGTGGTGGAGTCCGACTGGGATCGGATCTTCGCGATGGTCGCACGCTCGGGCTACCGCGGCTACTTCGCGCTGGAGTACGAAGCCAAGGAGCCCCCCGAAACAGCTGTTCCCCGCTTGCTCAAACGCTTGCGCGAGCTGGCGGCGAAATACTCCGCCTGAGGTGCATGATGCTGGCCTTGCTGTTGGCTGTTTGGACTCTCGATCAAGCGACTGTAGTCACGCCCGCCAAGCTCTCAGGGCCCGAACAAAAAGCCGTGGCCATGCTCGTCGAAGAGGTCGAAAAGCGCACCGCGATCCGCTGGCCCGTCAGCAACCACTGGCCCTCGGAAGCCAAAGCGGTTGTGGTCGTCACCCCGGCCGCACGGCTCTCGGAGTTTCGCAGCCGCTACAGCGCAGAACCGCCGCCCCCCGCGGCACCCGAGGGCTACCGCATCTGGACCCAGGATTCGGCCGGCGCTCACCTCGTCTTCATCGCAGGCAACGATGCCCGCGGCGTGCTCTTCGGCGTGGGCCGGCTCCTGCGCCTGCTTCGCATGCGCAAGGGCTCGGTCCGACTCGATGCGCCCGTGCGGATCTCGACCGCCCCGGCCGTCAAGCTCCGCGGCCATCAACTCGGCTACCGACCTAAAACCAACTCTTACGACGGCTGGACCGTCGCCATGTGGGAGCAGTACATCCGCGACCTGGCCGTTTTTGGCACCAACGCCATCGAACTCATCCCGCCGCGATCCGACGACGCCGCCGACAGCCCCCATTTCCCGCTGCCTCCGATGCAGATGATGGTCGAGATGTCGCGGCTCGCCGATGCATACGGCCTCGACGTCTGGATCTGGTACCCCGCGCTCGACAAGGACTACTCCGACCCGGCGACCGTCCAGTCCGCTCTGAAGGAATGGGGCGAAGTCTTCCGCCAGCTTCCGCGCATTGACCACGTCTTCGTACCAGGCGGAGACCCCGGTCATACCCCGCCGAAGTACCTGATGGCGCTCCTTGAAAAACAGGCCGCCAACCTCCGCCGCTATCATCCGCGTGCTGGCATGTGGGTCTCCCCGCAGAGCTTCTCCCAATCCTGGCTGGAGGAATTCTTCGCCATCCTGAAGACCGAACCGGCGTGGCTGACCGGAATCGCGGCCGGTCCACAGATCCGGATCAGCCTCGCCGAGCTGCGCGCCCGCGTGCCCAAGCGCTATCCCATCCGCGACTACCCCGACATCACGCACAGCCGCCACTGCCAGTATCCGGTCCCCGACTGGGACGCCGCCTTCGCGCTGACCGAGGGACGCGAGGTGATCAACCCGCGGCCGCTCGGGCACGCGCGCATCTTCCGTCTGGCGCGGCCGCACACCGACGGATTCGTAACCTACTCGGAAGGCTGCAACGACGACGTCAACAAGATCCTCTGGAGCGCGCTGGGCTGGGATCCCGATGCCGACATCGTCTCGGTACTCCGCGAGTACGCGCGCTACTTCATCGGCGAGCGCTGGGAGGACGCCTTCGCCCAGGGACTGCTGGCGCTGGAGCGCAACTGGCAAGGTCCCCTGGCAACCAACTCCGGCGTCTACACGACGCTCGAGCAGTTTCGCGCCATCGAACAGGCAGCCACGCCGCAGGAGCTCGCCAACTGGCGGCTCCAAATGGCCCTTTACCGCGCCTATTACGACGCCTGCCTGCGTAGCCGCCTGATCCGCGAGACCGCGCTCGAGGAGGAAGCGATGGCCGTCCTGCGTGATGCTGCACGCCGCGGCACCCTGGAGGCCATGAGGCAGGCCGAAGAGATCCTCGACCGCGCCGACCAGCCCGGGCCTCACTCCGCCTGGCGCGCCCGCGTTTTCGAGCTGGCCGAAGCGCTCTTTCAGAGCATCCGCATGCAACTCAGCGTGCCCCGCTATCAGGCGATCGCCCTCGAGCGCGGCGCCAACCTGGACTCCATCGACGTCCCGCTCAACAACCGCCCCTGGCTTAAAGAGCGTTTCGCTGAGATTCGCAAGCTCGCAAGCGAGGCCGAACGGCTGCGCGCCATCGAAGAAATCGTGAACTGGACTAATCCCGGACCCGGCGGATTTTATGACGATCTCGGCAACCTGACGGCCCAGCCGCGGCTGGTGCGAGGCCCCGGCTTCGAGCAAGACCCGGACTTCCGCCGCTCGGCCCTGGTCGGTTTCGCTCCGCGCGCCTCCTTGCGCACCTCCTGGCGCGATCACGCTGAAGCGCTCTTCGATAATACCCTCCGCATGCATTACAGCGGCCTCGACCCCTCGGCGCGCTACCGCCTGCGCGTCGTTTACGGCGGCGACGCCGTCAAGCGCCGGATTCGGTTGGTGGCGGACGATCAGTACGAAATTCATCCGCTCATCGAAAAGCCCTTCCCCTTCCGACCGCTCGAGTTCGAGATCCCTCCGGAAGCTACGGCCGACGGCGAGCTTTGGCTGAGCTGGCAGCAGGAACCCGGCCTGGGCGGCAACGGACGCGGCTGCCAGGTTTCGGAGGTCTGGCTCCTGAAAAAGTAGTCCCGGAATCGCCTCGAAAACTCGTTGACCTCCTTCGGCAGGCGGCGTATCCTTATCGCAGGAGGTTAGCCATGAACTCCGTCAGCAGGGCGGTACCCTTCGTCGCGGCCTGCCTTTACCTCGTCGCAGCCGCGCCCCTTCCGGTCGCAGCCCAGGTCCTCTACGGCACGGTAGTCGGGACCGTTACCGACCCTACCGGCGCCGCCGTGCCCAAGGCCACGATCACGGTCCAGAACACGGCCACCGGCCTCTCACGACAGGCCTCGACCGACGAAACTGGTTACTTTTCGGTTCCCAATCTGCTGCAGGGCAACTACGACGTCTCGGTGAGCGCGGCGGGCTTCAAGCCCTTCACTCGCCGGGGAGTGAACGTGCTCACCAACACAGTGACCCGCGTCGACGTCGCGCTCGAGGTGGGGGCCATCACCGAATCCATCACCGTGGAAGCCACCGCCGCTCTGCTTCAGACCACTAAGACCGATGTCAACGTCAACCTCGAGCCGCGGGCCTTGGTCAACTTGCCGCTGGCCGCTTACCGCAACTACCAGATGCTGATCAACCTGGTCCCGGGCGCGACGCCGGCTCGATTCCAAAACGCGGTGATCGACACGCCCGGACGCGCGCTGACCACCAACATCAACGGACAGGAAAGAGGCGCCAATAACACGCGCCTGGACGGAGCGGCCAACATTCTGGTCACGATGCCGCATCACGTCGTCTACGTGCCCCCGGTGGAAAGCATTCAGGAGGTCAACATCTCGACCAACAGCTTTGACGCCGAGCAGGGCATGACGGGCGGCGCGGCCGTCACCGTGGTCACTAAGTCCGGCACCAACGAGTTTCACGGCAGCCTCTTCGGCATGCACCAGGACAACGCCATGCGCGCTTTCCTCTGGGACGAGAACCGCGTGGGTCTGAAGGCTAAGCCCAAGAACATTCGCAACATCCTGGGCGGCAGCCTCGGCGGTCCCATCAAGAAGAACCAGTGGTTTTTCTTCGGCGACTGGGAAGGCGTCTTCGAGCGCGTGGGCCGCTCCTTGCTGCTTTCCGTATTTCCCAACGATTACCGGCAGGGAGACTTCACGCGCAAGCTCGGGGATCCGATCTTCGACGCCGCCGGGCGGCCCATCATGGTCCGCACCACCGAGGGCGGAAGCACGCAGTTGCGGCACGGAATGATCTTCGATCCTTACACCGGCAATCCCGACGGCACCGGGCGGGCAGTTTTTTCCCATAACGGGCGGATCAACGTCATCCCGCCGAACCGCCTGAACGCCTCCATCAAGAAACTGCTCGATCTGGTCCCGCCGCCCAACCAGCCGGGCGATCTGAACAACTTTTTCAACTCCGGCACCCAGCGGCTGAACCGCAACAATGCCGACGTCAAAATCAACTGGAACCGCCGCGATAAGCACCAGCTCTGGTACAAGTACAGCATCATGAACGCGCTGGTCCAAGCCGACGCCAGCTTGGGCAAGGCGGGCGGCCCGCCCCTTTCCGACGGCGGCCTGGGCAGGGGCCACACGCTGGTGCAGGTCGCCGGCATCGGGCAAACCTACACGGTCTCGCCCACCTTCCTCGTCGACGGCGTGCTGGGTTGGACCCGTTTCGGCCAGGACGTGCAACAGCCGGACCTGCAGACCAAATTCGGTCTGGACGTGATGGGCATCCCGGGCACCAACGGGCCCGACTGGCGCGAGGGCGGAATGCCCAGCTTTGCCGTCTCCGGCTATACCACGCTCGGCTACACCGAGACCTGGAACCCGCTGTTCCGCAACGACCAGTCGGTCACCTTTAACGGTAACGCCAATTGGATGAAGGGCGCCCACGAGATCCGCTTCGGCGTCGATTACTTGCACCACCTTATGAACCACTGGCAGCCTGAGCTCGGCGGCGGCCCGCGCGGCCAGTTCTCGTTCGGCTCCGCCATCACCGCACTGAACACGGCCGCGCTGCGCAGCACCGTCGGCTTCCAGGGTCCCACGCCCTCCTTTGAACGCGAGTGGAATGCCGTCGCCGCCTTCCTGCTCGGCGTGCCCTCCTCGGCCGCCAAGAGCCCGCAGTACATCAAAATGAACAGCTTCGAGAACCAGTACGCACTCTACATCCGGGATCGCTGGCGCGTCTCCCCCAAGCTGACGCTGAACCTCGGCCTGCGCTGGGAGCTCTACCCCACACGCACCCGCAGCGCCGGCATGGGCATCGAATCCTACGATCCGGAAACCAACGAAGTCCTGATCGGAGGCCGGGGCGGTATCCCGCGCGACGTGGGCGTCGGCTACAGCAAAAAACTGTTCGCCCCGCGCGTCGGCTTCGCCTACCTTCTCACCAAGTCGACCGTGATCCGCAGCGGCTACGGAATCACATACGACCCGAAACCCTGGGGCGCACAAGCCTTGCGCGGCTGGTACCCGCTCACCATCGTGGGCACCTTCTCCGGCATCAATGCCTACCAGCCGGTGACGACCGACCCGAGTTACGTGGCGGCGGGCATCCCGCACAAGCCCCTGGGGCCTGACGTCGGCATCCTGGCCCTCCCCGGGCCTGATATCAGCAAAGGCCGCATCCCGCTACCGCCCGCAGCCGACATGGGCTATCCCGTGGCCAACAAGACGCTCACGCGCGGCTACATCCAGTCCTGGAACTTCATCATCCAGCGCGAACTGCCCGGCCAGATCGTTACTTCAATCGGCTACGTGGGCACCGCGCTGGTGAACGGCTTCGCCTTCCTGGATATCAACGCCTCCCAGATCCCCGGCTCGGGTAACAACGGACGGCCGCTTTTCGCCCGCTTCCGGCGCACCGCGCCCACGCGCGAGTTCGACGGGCGCACCCATAGCATCTATCACTCGCTTCAGGTTTCCCTCGACCGTCGGGTCGCACGCGGCCTCTTCTTGAAAGGGGCCTACACCTTCTCGGCTGCGATTGACATGGCCAACTACGGCGACTGGACCACGTTCATGTGGAACGCGGCCGGCGTCTTCTACCGCAACCGCGCCCGCGCAGCGCATGACATCCCGCACATCTTCCAGATCGGCTTCGTCTACGACCTTCCCTTCGGCGCAGAAGGCAAATGGGCAACCACCGGCCTGTCCCGCAGGTTGCTGGGAGGCTGGCAGATCAATGGCCTCTTCGCCGCCTATCAAGGCCGGCCGTTCACGCTCAGCGCCTCGGGAGCCTCGCTCAACATGCCGGGCAACAGCCAGACGCCCGACCAGATCAAACCCAAAGTGGCCAAGCTCGGCAAGGTGGGTGATGACGGCACGTGGTTCGACACCACTGCCTTCGCCCGTGTCACCGAGGTTCGCTTCGGCACCGTCGGCCGCAACACCATGCGCGCCCCCGGCGTGGTCAACATGGACCTTAGCCTGTTCCGGTCTTTCCGCCTGAGGGAGAACTGGAAACTCGAGTTCCGCGCCGAATCCTTCAACGTCAGCAACACGCCGCACTTCGGCACGCCGACCGCCAGCGTCGACAGCGCGAATTTCGGTCGCATTTTCGCCACGCAGACCGCCGACGTGATGGGGCGTTCGCGCGAATTCCGCCTCGGCTTGCGCATGAGCTTCTGAAGCGGACGGCTACCGCCTGAAGGGAAAGCTCCCCGGCCCTCGGGGGCTTCGGGGGTTTTCCCTGCAGAAGTTTGCTTCCGAATGCCTACGAACCGCAGGCCGAAGCTCCTCACGTTCTTGGCCCGGAAAGCCGGCTCCCTGAATCGGCGCGCAGAGCCTGTGCTGCGCGGCCTCACCGAGGTCTCCCGGTCAGCCGCCGCATTTCGGCCCATGAGCGGCAGCGCCGCTCTGTACTGAGACCTGAAGCGAGGCGACCCCGCGGATTCGTCGCCTGCTGCTCACCCCCGGCCGGGGGGCGCATCCTGCGCCCCCGATCGTCAGAGGCCTTTAGAACATGAACCGCAGCGAAAGCTGAATGCGGCGCGGATCGCGCGCGCTATTATAAGCGCCGAAGTTCGCATTGATCTGCTGGCCCTGCGGATTGAAGCGGGCGCCTGAGTCGATGCCGGAAAACTGGGTGTGATTCCAAGCGTTGTAGAATTCCGTGCGGAACTGGAAGTACCGCTGCTCGCCCGCTACCGGCACGCGCTTGGAAACGGCGATGTCCCAGTTGTTGATCCCCGGGCCGCGCAGCAGGCCGATCCCGGCGTTGCCGAAATCGCGCACCGGCGTGCGCGCGAACACTTCGGTCTTGAAGTTCCGGTAGAAGCTGCGCTCGCTCTTCGGCAGGCGCGGGTCGCCCAGCACCGTGATGCGCGCGCCTTCGTTCGAGCCCGTCAGATCCACGGCGTCAGTCGTCGAGAAGCCGGGCGTGAACGGGTAGCCGGACTGGAACTGCGTGATGCCGGAGATCACCCAGTTGCCTAGAACCCAGCTCAGCGGCTTGATCGCCGGCGTGGGATTGGGCAACGTCCACGTGTAATTGATCGTGAGCACGTGCGTGGCGTCATAGCTGAGAAGCCCGTAATTCCATCGACGCATCGAAAAGTACGGGCTGACGCCGTCGAAATCGCCCGCGCCCACGCCCAACGTTTTCGAGAAGGTATAGGCCGCGCCGAACTGGATGCCCCGCGACATGCGTCGGTTGGCCGTCACTTGCAATGAGTTGTAGTTCAACGTGGCGCCGAAGCCGCGCACGTTGATCGTGCTCATGCCCAGGTAAGGCCGGAAGAAATTGTCCGGCAGCGGGCTGTTGGTCGTCCGATCCAAATTCGCCGGATCGAAGCGCGAATACATGGGAATCGCGTTGATGTTGCGCACGTAAAGCAGGTGCCGGCCGAGACTGCCTACGTAAGCCGCGTCGATCACCGTGTTGAATCCCACATCGCGCTGGAAGCCGAAGCTGAAGTTCATCACCCGCGGAAGCGGCTGACGGCCCACTTGCGGGGCGTTCACGCTGCTCGGCCCCACCGTGCCCTGCGACTGGAGAAAGGTGTCCAGGTTGCCGAAGTACAGCGTCGGCGTGTACGCCACGGGTGGTTGCCCGTTGGTCCCGGAGTAAAGGTTGCCCTGCGGTCGATCGTAAAAGATGCCGAATCCGCCCCGCACCGCCATCTTACCGTCGCCGCGCGGATCCCAGGCGAAGCCGAAGCGCGGCCCGACCAGCACGTGCGGTACGTCGAAGAGTTTGGGATTGTATCCCTTCCCCCCTACCACCATGCCCGGCGCCGTGTCGCCCGAACCCGGTACGAACAGGCCGATGTAAGGTACCGGATAGGTTCGACCCGTCCGTAGATCCATCGCCACGCGACGGCCCGTCCCGTCACGCGCCGGCCAGAACAGCGCCGCTACGCTCTTGCGATCGTAACGCGAGGGATCGAATGTGGTGATGGCAAACCGCTCGTCGTGCGCCGAGGGCATGTTGTAGAATCGGGCTCCGATTTCGAAGGTCAGCCGCCGCGTCGCTTTCCACGAGGTCTGGGCGTACCACTCCACCTGGGTGTAACGGTAGTGCGAATACGGCCGGAACGTGCCCTCCGAGTAGCTCTCGAAGTTGCCCAGCAGAGCATTCGCGAAGGCGTAGTTGGCGTCGTAGGGATTGTTGACGTTACGGCCGAAGCTGAAGGCGCCCCGGGTGTTCGGATTGCCCACTTCGTCCTTGCGCATGCGCTCGATGTACACGCCGAACTTCAGGTTGTGGCGGCCCACCACCCGGCTGAAATTGTCCGCGAACGTGAAAACCGGGTTCTCGTTCGTGTAGGGAATGTTCCCCAAAGAGCAGTTGATGTAGTTGGGCACGCCGCCGAAGGTCACGTTGGGGATCGCGCCCGACTCATTCGACGCCGGAAACCACTGCGGGATGTTCCCCATGCGGCTGCGCGCCACCTTGCTCTTGTCCACAGGGTTGAAAGTCTGGCCCCGCGTGGTGGCGCCCATGGTGAACTCGTTCACCGTAGTGGGGCCGAATACCTTGGTGAGATTGAGCACGCCGCCGCGCCCGCGTTGCGGCCGGAAGATCTCCACCAGATCGTAGTTGACGCTGCCGGCCACCCACGAGCCGTAAGGCCAGTACTCATGATCGTGGTCCGTGATGCCCCGCACGTACATGGTGAGCGTCGGCGTGATCACGTAGTCCGCACGATAGACATCCTGGCGACGCGGATTCCGCCCGCTTACGTTGGAACGGTAGTTCCGCGCGTACCGCAGCGCGGGATCCGTCTCGGTGTAATTCGGCAGCGGGTAAAAGTTCAGAATCGCCTGTCCGAGCGCGTTGATCCGGTTCCTGGGAACGATGTTGCCCGGGAAAGGCTGCCCCGTGAGGGGATCGCGGACGGGGATCAACGCTCCGTTCAGATCGCGCGTCTCCGAAAAATTACCTTCGCGCTGCAACGCAGTCGGCGTCGTCACGAACCGCACGCCGGGATATAGCCGTCGCCGCACGTACTCCTGTGAGAAGAAGAAAAACAGTCTGTCCCGGTTGGTGTTGAACTTACCCGGAATGTAAAACGGCCCGCCGATCGAGTAACCGCCGCTGTTGAAGCGATAGATCGGCTTCGGCGTTCCCGTGCGATTCTGGAAGAACCCGTTCGCGTTCAGCGACTCGTGCCGGTAGTACCAGTATGCGCTCCCGTGAAAGTCGCGCGTCCCGCTCTTGATGATCACGTTGATCGTGCCCGCGCTGTTGCGCCCGTACTCGGCCTGGTAGTTCGTGGTCAGGACCTTCACCTCGCTGATGGCGTCCATGTTGGGCGCGTTCTGAACGCTCGAGTTCGAGCCGGTGTCGACGGCCGAGATGCCGTCCAGCGCGTACATGATCGAGGTCGAGCGACCGCCGTTGATGTGCAGACCGCTCAGCACGTTGCCGGTCATCACCACCTCCCGCGAGGCCAGATTGGTGTCAATGACGCCCGGCAGCGTCGAGAGCAGCGCTAGAAAGTCGCGGCCCTTGACCGTCAGGTTGAGAATCTGATCGGAGCTGATCAAGCCTGCACGCTCGCTGGAGGCCGTCTGGATGGGCGTCACCTCCGCCGTCACCTCGATGCGCTCGGTCAGCTGTCCGACTTGTAGAATGATGTCGCCCAGTGAACGACGCTCGTTGGCCGTCAGCGTAACGTCCCGAACCTGGTAGGTCCGAAAACCGCTGGCGGAAACTTCCACCGTATAGGTCCCAGGCAGCACGCTGGAAAAAACGAACAGGCCGGCATCATTCGTGGCGGATCTCAGGGTCACCCCGGTTGCCTGGTTCGTCAGCGTGACCTGAGCGTTGGGAATCACCGAACCCGCCGGATCGCGCACCGTTCCGCTCAACGTAGCGCTGATCACCTGCGGGTAAGCGGTCGCGGCCGTCAGGGCCGTGAGAAAAACGGTTAAAAGAACACGCCTATGCATCGTCGCCTAACCTCCTACGACATGAGGTCATCATACCGGTCGGCCCTCCGCGCGTCAAGAGGCTGTAAGGACCACATGCGGATCTCCGCCGGCACCGTGACCGGGAAGGCTGCAGGCACACCCTTGCACGTGGGCCGACTAACCTCCGCCAGGATTTTACCACCGCAGGCCGGGCGCAACAGCCGCAGTGAGGCCCGCCGGCCGCCTCACTCCCCCAGCGCCTGCCGCACCGCCTCGCGCAATTGATCGAGGGTGTACGGCTTTGCCAGATACCCCGCCGCGCCCGCCTCTCGCACCCGCTCGCCCGCGCCTTCGCCGGCGTAGCCCGTGGCCATGATGACGGGCAGATCGGGAGCGAAGGCTTTCAGCCCTCGCAAAAACTCCTCGCCGCTCATGCCGGGCATCACCATGTCGGCGACAACCAACCGGAAAGCCTCCGGCTCCTGCCGCAGCACCTCCAGGGCCTGCGCGCCGTCCGTCAGGAAAACCGCCTCGTAGCCGAGCCTCTCTAGCAGGCGGACGGCGGCCAGGGCGACCGCAGCGTCGTCGTCGACGACGAGGACAGCGCCGGCGCCCGCGGGCCCCGGTTCCGCCAAGCGGCTGCGAGAAGGCGCCGCGTTTTCCACCAGCGGCAGGTAGACCTCGAACGTGCTGCCTTGGCCGGGCCGGCTGAGAACTCGCACCGCACCGCCGTGGTTTTTGACGACACCGTGGACCACGGCCAACCCCAAGCCGCTGGACTGAGCCTTGGTGGTGAAAAAAGGTTCGAAAAGGTGAGGCAGGTGCTCGGGCGCAATCCCCCTACCGGTGTCCGTAATCGAGACTTTCACATAGGGTCCCGGCGCCGCTACCCCCAGATCTCGATAGGTCTCCGCCGTCACCGTTACCAACTCGGTCCGCAGCATGAGCGTGCCGCCCTGCGGCATGGCTTCCAAAGCGTTCAGGGCCAAGTTCAACAACGCCTGATGGAGTTGGGTGCAATCGCCACGCGTGACGGCGGCCGGGGCATCGTAATGTTCCAGCAGGGTGATGTTTCGACTCAGCGAGGGTCCCAGCAGGGCAGTGATCTCGCGCAGCAGCGCGTGCAGGTCCACCGCAGTATCCCGGGCCTTGCCCCGCCGCGCCAACCCGAGCAACCCCAGGGCTATCTGGCGGGCTCGCTCGGCTGCCTTGTGAATGACTTCCGCGGCCTCCCCGACCAAATCCCCCTTGCCTGCACCCTTTCGCAGCAAGTCTGTGTAGCCCAAGATTGCAGTCAGCACGTTGTTTAGCTCGTGCGCCACGCCTGCCGCCAACGCGCCGATCGCCTCCGTCTTCTGCGCCTCCCTCAGCTGCTCCTCCAGGCGTTTGCGCTCGGTGACGTCGCGGGCAATGCCCTGGATGGCCGAGGGCAGCCCCTCCGTGAATTCCAGCCGGGCGCTGACCTCGAGGTATACCTGCCTGCCGTCGCGCGCCCGGATGGGTAGTTCGAATTCCGCGTGGGTCTCGCCCCCGAGGGCCCGCTGGATGCGCTCGCTGACGTAGCGCGCCGCCCCCGAATCCAACAGTTGGGTGATGTTCATCCCCAACAATTCCTGACGCCGATACCCGCTGACCCGCTCCGCAGCCCGATTCACCGCGAGGAAGTTGCCCGCCAGGTCCAGCATGAAGACCACGTCGTGCGCGTTCTCGAACAGGCTGCGGTAACGCTGCTCGCTGGCCAGGCGCTCGCTTTCCGCACGAACGCGTTCGGTGACGTCCACCGCCAAGCCGAGAACGCCGCTGACCTCCCCGGAGGTCTCGCGCAGGGGCTCCAGATAGACTTCGAATTGACGCTCCTTCCAAATCCATTCGAAAGTCTGGCTGTCGCCCGCCAGGGCGCGGCGGTGGGCGGCGATGGGCGGAAAATCGGGGTCCGTAGTGCCGAAGTAATCATAAAGGCTCCGGCCCACCACCTCCCCGGCCCCCAGGCCCAGCTCGGTCAGCGCCCGCCCCAGGCTCGCGGTGAAACACAATTCCCGGTCGGCGGTCCAGATCACCCCGGGAACGTGCCGTGCCAGCAGGGCTAGAAGCCGGTCGGAATGACGATGCGCCGCAGCGGCTTCGCCCGCCCGCTGCCCCGCAAGCGCGCTCCGTTCCCGCATGGCCGCTACCCGCTCCCCCCTCTATCGGCCGATACCCGGCTGTCTTTTAGGAGCCTCTCCGAGGGCTTGACGCGCGCCCGTCCGCTGCGATATCGTGCCCAGCGTGAAGGCAGGCTGTCAACCGTTCTGCTCAGCAGAACGGCTCGGCCGGCTTCGGGTGGAAAGATCAGGCAGGGGGTTGAACATGAGAACACGAATGATCCTCACGCTGCTTGTCTGCTGCGCCTTCCTGTGGGCGCAAGGCGAGCGCGGCACCTTGAACGGCACCGTAACCGATCCCACCGGCGCGGTCATCCCGGGCGCCACCGTGAAGGCGCTCAACGTGGCCACCGGCGTCGAAACCACGGTGCAAACTACAGCGGCCGGCGTCTACCGCATCCCCTATCTGCCGCCGGGAACCTACAAGCTCACCGTCACGGCAGCGGGTTTCAAGACCGCCGTCCGGGAGAACGTCAGTCTCGGCGTCGCGCAGACGCTCACCGTCGACTTCTCCCTCGAGGTCGGGGCCGTTACCGACCAAATCACGGTGTCGGCCGACCCGCCTCTGCTTGAGACCGGCACGGCCGAAATCGGCTACTACGTCACCAAAAACGAGTTCGACACCTGGCCCATCACGGTGGGCGACGGTCGCCGCCAGATCCAGCAGTTCATCTTCACCGCCCTACCTGGTACCGTCGGCAGCACCTGGGAAGGCTCGATCTCCGGCGGCCAGCTCTTCTCGCACGAGATCCTCATCGACGGCATCTCCCTAGGCCGCATGGATATCACGGGAGGCTCCAACAACGAGTTTTCCCCCAGCGCCGAGGCCGTCAGCGAGTTCAAGCTCCAGACCGGCATGGTTTCGGCGCAGTACACCGGCGGCCAAACCGCCGTGGCCAATTTCGCCACCAAGAGCGGAACCAACGAACTGCACGGCAGCGCCTACTACTACGTGCAGAATGACGCTCTGCGCGCCAACAGTTGGTCCAACAACGCCGCCGGCATCAAGCGCACCCCTTACAAACAGCACAACTTCGGCTACTCGGTAGGCGGACCCATCTGGCTGGGCCGCCTCTACGACGGACGCAACCGGACCTTCTTCTTCCACAACTTCGAATACACCCGGGTCCGTAATTTCACCTCCACGGCTTTCGGCACTCTGCCCACCAGAGACTTCAAGGAAGGCAACTTCGCGCGCCTGTTCGATCCCAATTTCACCGGCAACGCGAACTCGGGCCGCGTGATCGGTACCGACGCTCTCGGCCGACCGGTGGTTTTCGGCTCCATCTACGACCCGACCACGTCGCGGCAGGTGGGCAACACCTGGGTGCGCGATCCTTTCCCAGGCAACATCGTGCCCAAAAATCGTTGGAGCCCGGTCTCGCAGAAGATCCTCGAGCTGGCACCCATCACCGATCCGGTCTTCGACACCATGCTGAACAACATTCCGGTGCTGGCCACTGCCTCGCCGGTCTTCCGCGAGAAGATGCTCACCCTGCGTGGAGATCACAACTTCTCGGCCGCTCACCGGCTCGCCGTGACCTTCAACCGGAATTTCCGCGCGCGGAACAACTCGCCCGGCGGGCGCTGGGGCAAGCCCCCGGGAACCCCCACCGGCGTCTACCAGTGGCAGGAGACCCCCGGCACGCTCGGCCGCGTGGCTTACGACTGGACGATCTCGCCGACCGTGCTGAATCACTTCGCTGCCGGCTACAACCGCTTCGGCAACAAGAATCAGAGCGTGTTCGTGGACCAGGGTTGGCCGCAAAAGATCGGATTGCAGAACGTTCCCGGCACCCACTTTCCCGCCCTTTGGTTCACGACAGGCGCCACTTATCAAGGCCGCGGAATCGGGGCGGGCGGCCGCCTCGGCTCGCACCTGGCCGGCGGCAGTTACAACGGATCCACCATCTACCAGAACGACCTCACCATCATCCGCGGTGCGCACAACTTTAAGCTGGGCATCGAACAGCGTCGTTACTTCTACAACACGCGCCCGCGCGGGGGCGAATCCGGACAGTTCTGGTTCTCACCCGCGCAGACCGGTCTGCCGGGCTTTGGCACGCAGACTGGCCATTCCTTTGCCAGCTTCCTGCTCGGCGCCGTTTCCAGCTCCAGCCGGGCGGTGGTGACCACCTACTTCGGCCATCGCTGGCGCTCGACCGGCTGGTACTTCATGGACGACTGGAAGCTCACCCGCAAACTCACGCTGAACCTCGGACTGCGCTGGGAGACGATCGGAGGCCTGTTCGAAGTGGCGCGTCGGCAAGCCAATTTCAGCTTCGATCGGCAAAACCCGCGCGCAGGCAATCGGCCCGGCGCGCTGGTCTGGGCGGACGAACTGAACCGCAAGAGTTTCCAGGATCGCTATTGGTGGCAGATGGCGCCTAAGTTCGGCTTTGCTTATGCGTTAAGCCCCAAACTGGTAATTCGGAGCGGCTACGGCATCAACTCCATGGCCCCGCTCAGCTACGACTGGGGCTTCGCGGGCGGCTACGGGTTCAACGGAACCATTTCCGTCAGCTCTGCAACCGTCCCCCTGCGCTTCGCCGAGGAACCAGTCATGTGGCTGCACGACCGCTATCCCGATTTCCGCGGCACGCTCCCGAATAAGGACCCCTCCATCGCCAATGGAACGGGTGTCAATTATTTCGCCCGCGACTCCAACCGGCTGGGCTACGTCCAGAACTGGAGCTTCGGTCTGCAGTACCAGTTGCCGCACTATTTCGTGCTCGAACTGAACTACATCGGCAACAAGGGGACGCGCCTGGAAGCCGAGGGTTTGGACGAATTGAACGCGTTGCCGACCACGCTTCTTTCCATGGGTCAGAAGCTGACCGACCCGTGGACGCCAGCCTCCGGCATTCCGCAGCCCTTCCCGGGCTTCACCGGTACCGTGCTGCAGGCCCTGCGTCCGTTCCCGCAGTACACCGGCATCGGCCAGCAGTTCGCCAACTTCGGCACCTCCCTGTACAACTCGCTCCAGATGCAGTTGACGCGGCACTTCCGTCAGGGCCTGGGCGTGCTTGCCGCCTATACCTGGGCCAAGTGGATATCGCTGTCTCCCAGTGCGCTGGACGGAATCTGGGCCGCCGACATCTTCAACCGCAAGCTCGAGCGCAGCATCAACAGTTACGGCTACCCGCACGTCTTCAAGCTCACCTGGATCTATGAAATCCCGGTGGGCAAGGGCCGCCGCTGGGATCTGGGCCCCATCGCCAACCAGATCCTGGGCGGCTGGAACCTGACGGCCAACCACCAGGCCCGCTCCGGAACGCCACTTTCCATCTCCACCGGCGGCCTCGTGTCGAACCCGTTCGGCGCGGCGCGACCCGATCTGGTGCCGGGCGAAAAAATCATCATCAACCCCGATGCACCCATCAACTTCCGCGGCGTGCCCGGCGGCGTAGCCTACCTCAACCGCAATGCCTTCGCCCTTCCTCCCGTCCACCCGGGCGGCCGCAACGTCATCCAGCGACTCGGCACGCTCGGCCCGGTGCTCCCCAACATCCGCGGGCCGCACTATGTGGGCGAAGACATCGGCATCGAGAAAACCTGGAAGATCGACGAAGCCAAGAGCTTCGAGCTGCGCGGCGTCTTCCTGAACCCCTTCAACCGTCACGGGCGCGGCAACCCCGTGACCGACCTCTCCAGCCCGTTCTTCGGACAGATCACCGGACCGCAGGTGGGCCCGCGCAACATCGAGCTCTCGGCCCGCATCACTTTCTGACGCTTCAGCAGCCGGGCGCCCCTTGCCCGCGGGGCGGGGCGCCCTCCTCCTTTCCCCGCGCGTGACGTGCCGGCGGGCAGTCCAGATGCTTCGCCCCAGCGGCCAAGAACGTAGCCCCATGCTACCCTCCACCCGCCCTGCCCTTAAACCCTCGCGCGGCCAGGGCGATGAGGAAAACAGGGAGGTCTCCCCGTGTCGGGTCCCATCCCTCTGACCGCCGGGCAGCACACCCTCAAGCAGCAGCGGATTGCCGCCTGCCTCGCCGATATACGCCGGCGGCCGGACTTCCCGGCCTTCGCCCATCAGATTTCGCACCTCATGCAGGCCCTCGCGGAAGAGGAAACTTCGCTGCGACGCCTTACCTCCCTGATCCTCAAGAACTACAGCCTCACGCTCAAAATCCTGCGCACCGCCAACTCCGCTCACTACAACCGCTCGGGAAAGCCCATCCTCAGCGTTTCGCACGCGATCGCGCTGCTCGGCACGGAGGCCATCCGCAACTTGGCCGCCGGCCTGCTCCTGTTCGAGCACTACCACAAGCGATCTCCGGGCCTCAAACAGTTGATGCTGCTGTCGCTGCTGACTGCGGCCCATGCCCGCGAACTGGCGGCAAGAACCGGTTATCCGCGCCGCGAGGAAGCGTATATCTGCGGCATGTTCCACAACCTCGGCGAGGTCCTGACGGCTTGCTATCTGCCCGCCCAATACGCCTCCATCCTGCTGCTCATGACCGAACGCCGCCTGAATGAAACCGAAGCCGCCTCGCGGACGCTCGGATTCACCTACACCGATCTGGCGTTAGCCGTCTCGCGCGAGTGGAACCTGCCTGAGCGGGTCACAGAAACCATGCTTCCGCCCCTGCACCCGCCGCCGCAAGGCCGCCTCCACCTGCTGCCCACGCTCGTCGCGTTCAGCCATGCCTTGACCCAGGCGGTCCACCGCTCGAATCCCGCCGCCGGACGCGCACGCCTGAAGCGGCTGACCGCAGAGTTTGGCGTGAGGCTGGGGCTGGACTTGGAGTCCGTCCGCAGCCTCGTCCAGGCAGGGCTGGTCGAGACCCGTGAGACCTTCTCGATCCTGCGCGTCCCCCTAGATGAGCTCAGGCTGCAGAAACAAACCGAAGCCGTGCTCGAGAACCTGAGCGCGCCGCTCGACCGCGAAGGCATGCTCTTCGGATCGCCCGCCTGCGGGGACTCGGCACTGGAGGATCTCAGTCGTGAGATCGAGTGGGTGCTCTCCGCGGGCAACGGGGTGGATCTGAACAAGCTTCTGCTGATGATCCTCGAGGCGATGTACCGCAGCGAAGTCTTTGACCGCGTGCTGTTCTGTCTGCTGGATCCCCAAACCGAAACCCTGCACGGTCGCTTAAGCCTCGGGGACGGCGCCGAAGCGCTGCGAGCAAGGTTCCGCCTGACAGCCGCCGCCGGCGCCGGTCCGCTCGCCGCAGCTTTGCTGAACCGGCGCAGCCTGCTGCTTTCCACCGACGTCGCACTGACGCAAGAGGAGGCGCAAACTCTACGGCGGCAGGATGTCTCCTGCCTCGGCTTATTCCCCATCGTAGTGGACGACGTGCTCGTCGGCTGCCTCTACGGCGAGCGCGTCGGCCCGGGTCGTAACCCCGACACCCGAACCTTCGAGCTGCTTAACCGGCTCAGGTACCTGGCCGGCCGGGCCATCGCACTCAGCAGGCGCCCGCTCAGGGACCGCACCCGCGAGTGACCCGCCGGGCGCGGGCGCATCTAAGGTCTTGAGGCGGCGCAGGAATAACCTCCGCCGCGGTACGATCGTCATTTAGTTTCGGGCGGATGGAGTCCCGACACCCGGCCGGGCTCCATCTTGCGGGCGGGCCAAGCACCATGACCAGTCAACACAGGCAGACTCAAAGCAGCGCTGGCAGGCGTAAATGGCTGCTCCTGTTGGCCATCGGCATCCTAGGGGCGGCCGGGGTCGCAGTCTGGTGGAGCTGGAAATCCTCGCGAGGTCCCCAAGCCGTCGGACAGAGGCCTACGCCCCTCCGCACCGCTACGGCCCAACGTGGGCGGGTCGAAGAAACGATTCGGTTGACCGGCGTTACCGCCCCGGAACGGTACGCCGGCCTGCTGGCGCCCCAGTTGCACGGCAGCCGCGGCGGCGGAGGCTTGAACGTTAGCATCGCTTCACGCACGTCGCGCACCTATTCCATCTCGGGCACGTTCGCCGGCACCACAGGCTCCGCCGGCTCGACCGGTTCAAGCGGCGCAACCACAGCCTCCCGGGCCGCCACCAGCGGCACCAGTACAGCGTCCACCGCCGCCTCGGGCGCAGGCGAGGGTGGCGGCGCATCAGCCGACTTGGGCGGTGGCGGCGGGCGCCAAACCGGCTCCCTCGCGCGTTCAGTGGGTTCGGTGACGATGGCGCGAATCGGCGGCGGAGGAGGCGGCGGCTCCGCCAGCGGCGCAGGAGGTCGGGGCGGTGGCGGCGGCACGGGCGGAGGCGGCTTCGCATTGGGCCTCTCGCGCGGCGGCAGTGATTTCACACTCACCCTCCAGAAGGTCGTCCCGCCGGGCACCTTCGTCAAAAAGGGCGACATCGTGGCCGAGTTCGACCGCCAGTACATGTTGACGCGCCTGGATGACTACCGCGCCACTATGGATCAGGTCGAGGCGGGCATGCGCATCCTCGAGGCCGATCTCGAGGTCGAACGCAAGGCGCACCAGCAATCCATCGAATCCGCCAAGGCCGACCTTGAGAAGGCTCAGATCGATCTCAAGACCGTCCCCGTACAGTCCGCCATCATGACCGAACGGCTCAAGCTGATCGCCGAGCACGCCGAGGCCCGCTACAAGCAATTGCTCAAGGAGGTCAGCCTCAAGGAGATCACTTACGCCGCCGACCGCCGCATCGCAGAACTGGAGCGCGAGCAGGCGCGCAACGAGCTCAAGCGCGCGGAAGCCAACGCGGAGCGTCTTCTCATCCGTGCCCCCATCGATGGGATCGTGGTCATGGAAAGCATTTTCCGCAGCGGCGAAATGGCGCGGATCCAGGCCGGAGATCAGCTCGCCCCCGGGATGCTCTTCATGCGCATCGTGGATTTGACTTCCATGCTGGTGCAGGCTCGGGCCAACCAGGTCGATGTCGAACGCATCCGCATCGGAGCGCACGCACGCGTCCGCTTCGATGCCTTCCCCGATCTGGAACTGCCCGCCCGCGTACACGCGATCGCGCCCATGCCCGTCTCCGGCGGATTCCGAGCCGCCTACGTCAAGGAAGTCCCCGTCGTTCTGAAGCTCGAGAAGCTCGATCCCCGCGTGGTTCCCGATCTTTCCGTCAGCGCCGACGTGGTGCTGGACAGCGAGGATGAGGCGGTTCTGGTCCCGCTGGCCGGCGTCTTCCGCGATTCGCCGGACGGGCAGCCCTACGTCTTCGTCCAGAAACCCGGCGGCTGGGAACGCCGCCCCGTGGAACTAGGCTTGAGGAATCATTTGGTGGCGGCCGTGCGCTCGGGCCTGCGCCCGGGCGAAATCGTCGCACTGGAACGGCCGCCCGCAGGGAGAAAATGAGCCGTGGCCTCGAAGGATCTGAAGCCCAAGAGCAGGTTGGGGAAGTCCTCCGCTTCCCGCCGCAACAAGATCATCGGCTGGAGCCTCGCGCTGGTGTTGTTGGGAGGCGGCGGCTACGCCGCCTACTATTACGCGGGCGTGACCGAAGTCGAGATCCCCACCGCCCGTGTGCGCCGCGGCGATTTCGTCATCAGCGTGCGTGCCCGCGGCGAAGTGCGCAGCACACGCTCCGTGGTGCTCACCGCCCCCCAGGTTCCCGATCCCCGCATCGTGCGCCTGGCCGAGTCCGGCAAACCCGTCAAAAAGGGTGACGTGGTGATCGAGTTCGATACCGCCCAGCAGGAGCAATACTACCTGGAGCGCGCCACCAGCGTGCGCACCGCCGACAGCCAGATCGTGCAGACCCAAGCCTCGCACCGCATCATTGACGAGCAGGATGCGATGAGCTTGATGCAGGCCGAATACGACCTCGAGCGTGCCAAACTCGAGGCCAGCAAGGCTGAAATCCTCTCCGAGATCGAGGGAGCCAAGAACTGGATCAACGTCGGCATCTCCGAGGGCAACCTCAGCCAGGTCAAGACCATCATCAAATCCCATAAGGTCACCCAGCAGGCTGATCTCGAGCGGCTCCAGCAAAGCAAAAACAAGGCCGTCCGCGACATGGAGCGCGCCAAGAGCTATCTCAGCATGATGGTGATCCGCGCGCCCATCGACGGCATCGTCAACATCCTGCCCAACTTCCGCGCGGGCGGCTCCTTCGGCTCCATGCCGCCGCCTTTCAAGGAAGGCGACCGCGCCTGGACCGGTGCACCCATCGCCGAAATACCCGATCTGTCCAGCATGCGCGTCGAAATGAAGCTCGAAGAAGTGGACCGGGGCCGCATCAAGCTCGGCCAGCCGGTCCGCGTTCGCGTCGACGCGGTGGCCGACAAGGAATTCCAGGCCGAGCTGGACTGGATCAGCCCCATCGCCGCGCTGACTTTCCGCGGTTTCGGGCTGTCGGAGAAAAATTTCCCCGCCTACGCCACCCTGAAGAATGTCGATGCCCGCCTGCGACCCGGCATGAGCGCCACGGCTGAAATCATCATCGAAAGCCATCCCAACGTGCTGCTCATCCCCGCCCGCGCCAGTTTCCTGCACCAGGGCAAACCGGCGGTCTGGGTGCAGCGTGGACAGCAGTTTCAGATCCGCGTCATCGAGGTCGGCCTGCGCAACGAAAACGACATCGTGGTGGTGAAGGGCTTGCGGGAGGGCGAGGTGGTCGCGCTCGAGAACCCCATCGAGGCGGCCCGCCGCGCCAAAAAGAAGCTGTGAGGCGAGCGACTATCCAGGTTCACGCCAAACTGACGCTTGAACAGGTTCGCCCATGAGAAAGATTCTCTTTCGACTCGTCCTGGTCGGCATCGTCGCCGGCTCCGCCTATGGCGTCTGGCGGTTGTTCCGCCAAATGCCCGAGCGCCAGGTGCAAGTGCCCACAACCCCCGTCCGAAAGGGGGATGTCGTCATCCGCACCTTCGCGCGCGGCGAATTGCGCGCGGTCCGGCAAGCCACGCTGGTGGCCCCCAATCTCTTCGGCACCGTCCAGATCACCCGCCTGGCCCCCTTGGGCGCCTTCGCCAAGGAAAAGGACCTCATCGTCGAATTCGACGATTCCGAGGTCCGCTCGCGCCTCGAAGAACGCGAACTCGAACTGCAACAGATCGAAGAGCAGATCAAGAAAGCCCAGGCCGATCTGGCCATCCGCAACAACCAGGATCAAGTGGACCTGCTCAAGGCGCGTTACTCAGTGCGCCTGGCCGAACTGGAAGTACGGCGCGCCGAGCTGAAATCCGCCATCGACGCCAAAAAGGACCTGCTCACCCTCGAGGAGGCCCGCCGACGCTTGAAGCAACTGGAAAGCGATATCAAGTCCCGGCTGGAACAGGCGGAAGCCGAAATCGCCGTGCTGCGCGAGCGGCGCAATCGCGCCTTGCTCGAGGTGAGGCGCGAGCGTCAGCGCCTCATGCAGGTGAAACTGCTGGCGCCCATGAGCGGCCTGGTGGCCATCCGCCAGAGTCGTCCCATGGGCATGTACTTCCCCGGCATGCAGCTTCCCGACTACCGCGAGGGCGATCAGGTCTTCCCCGGCACGCCTGTCGCCGACGTGCTCGACCTCTCCGAAATGGAATTGGTGGCGAAGGTCAACGAGATCGATCGCGCCAACCTCCATGAGGGGCAGGAGGCGCTCATCCGCCTGGACGCCATCCCCGACAAGGTCTTCCACGGCAGGATCAAATCCATGAGCGGCACTGCCAGCGCCAACGTGTGGGCCGGCGACCCCACCAAACGCTTCGACGTGATCTTCTCCGTGGACATGAAGGAGCTGCTGAGCGGCCTGGGCGCCAAGCCCGAGCAGATCCGCATGATCCTGGAAACCGCCGAGCGGAATCGCTCCAAGCCGGTCACCGTCGCGCAACCCTCGCCCGCCTTGGCCATGATGGAAAGCCCCGTACCGGGCGGCGCCCCGGCCGGCATGCCGGTCCTGTTCGGCGGGCCCCCGGGCGGCCTCCCCGGCAGCGGCGGCCCGCAGGCCGGCGAGGGCGAGCAGCGCCAGCGCCGCGGCGCCTTCCCGATGATGGGCGGCGGACAATTCTCGCCCGAAGACGCCCAAAAGATGAAGGCGTTGTTGGAGAAGGAACTCGGCGGCCGCTCCATGCGCGATCTCAGCCCTGAGGAGCGGCAAAAGATCTTCGAAAAAATCCGATCGGCCATGGGCGGCGCCCTGGCCGGCCCCGGCGCCGCGATGTCGCCGGAAGACCAAAAGAAGTTCCGCGCGCTGCTCGACAAGGAGTTGGGCGGTCGCAAGCTCGAGGAACTCAGCCCCGAGGAGCGCCGCCAGATCATGGAAAAGGTCCGCCGGGCCATGGGGGTGCCGGTGGGCGAGCGCCAGTCGCCGCAAGGCAGCCGGCGAGGCGGCGAGCCCGCGGGTGGCCCTGGGGCCTTGCCTGGATTCCCTGACCTCCAGCCCGGCTTCGGCATGGGCTCTTCGCAACAGTTCAGCGAAAAAGATCTTGAGAACGCCAAGCTGCCGCCTCCACCCGAGCAGAACAGCCAGCTCGAAGTCCTCCTGCGCCCCGGCTTGCTGGCCGACGTAGAAATCATCGTCGAGAAGATCCCCAACGCCATCTACGTGCCGGCCCAGGCCGTCTTCGAGAAGGACGGCAAGCCGGTCGTCTACGTAAAGCGCGACACCACATTCGAACCGCGCTTCATCAAGCCGCTCAAGCGCAGCGAGTCCGTCATGGTCATCGCCGAGGGCCTCCGACCGGGTGAACTGGTGGCATTGTCGGATCCAACCGCGCGCGCCGGACAGGACAAGCAGGAAAAGAAAGGCGCCAAGTCAGGCGCCTTGCCGATCGGCGGCGGCGCCGGAGGAGGGTTGTAAACCATGTCAGTGCTCACCGCATACCTGCCCGACCTTTACATGGGGCTCTCCAGCCTCCTGGTGCACAAGCTGCGCACCCTGCTCACCATGCTCGGCATGATCTTCGGAGTGGGTGCGGTGGTCGCTATGCTCTCGATCACCGCGGGCGCGCAGCAGGAAATGATGAGCTACATCGACCTGCTCGGCGTCAACAACATCATCATCGAGGCCAAGGAAGCCGTCGACCGCAACGAGCTCCAGGCCCGACGCGCAGTCTCCCCCGGCCTGACCTTCCGCGACTACCGCGCCATTCTGGAAAACGTGCAGGGCCTGGAGGCGGCCACCCCCCGCAAGCGCTTCAAGCCCACGCGCGTGCTCCCCAAAACCAACCAGGAGATGCCTCTGCTGATCGGCGTGCTCCCCAACTACGAGCAGATCGGAAACCTCAAGATCGTCTCCGGACGTTTCTTCACCGAAGAGGAAAACCTTCGTTCGGCTCCGGTTTGCGTGCTGGGCGAATCCGCCAAGGTCAACCTGCTGGGCTACGACGACGCCGTGGGCAAATACATCAAGATTAACGATGTGTGGCTGCAGGTGATCGGCGTGCTTTCCCAACAGGCTGTGGCCGACACCGACGTGGAGGGGCTGGAGGTCGTCAACCGCAACAACCTGGTGATCGCGCCCCTGAACACCGTGATGCGGCGCTTCGAGGACAGCAACAGTTACCTGAAGGACGAGATCGACGGCATCTATATCAAGGTGGCCCCAGGCGTCGATTCGATCGAAACCGCCAACGTCGTGCGCGCCATCCTGACCGCCACCCACAAGGACGCCGGCGACTTCACCGTCGTCGTGCCCGCTCACCTGCTCGAGCAGCGCCGGCGCACCCAGTTCATCTTCAATGTGGTCATGATTTGCATCGCCGGCATTTCCCTGCTGGTCGGCGGCATCGGCATCATGAACATCATGCTGGCCACCGTGCTCGAGCGCACGCGGGAAATCGGCATCCGGCGCGCCATCGGCGCCCGCCAGGCCGATATCATCCGCCAGTTCCTCACCGAGGCCGTCCTGATTTCCATCGTGGGGGGTCTGATCGGAATCGGCTTCGGATTCACCCTCTCCAGGGTGATCGCGGCCGCTGCGGGCTGGTCCACCGTGGTGACCTTCATCTCCATCGCCGTGGCTTTCGGCGTCTCCGTCGCCATCGGGCTTCTATTCGGCATCTATCCCGCGGTGCAGGCCGCCAAACTGGATCCCATCGAGGCGATCCGGTATGAATGACAACCCGGGCCAGGCCCGGCTGCGGAGCAGTTCCATGAGACTCAGGAGAGTTGTAACCGCTTTGTGCTTCGTCTCGACGCTCCCGGCGCAGAACTTCGTCGCGCCGGTCTTCCCCACGCCCTCCTACTTCCGCGAACACTTCGCCGCCCCCAAGGCGCGCGTGGAGTTGCAGCCGCCGGTCCGCTTCGAGGATTTCATCGTGAACGGCGCCCTCGAGCTGTCCCTGCGGAACTACCTCGAACTGGTGCTGGCCAACAACACCGAAATCCAGATCCAGCGCTTGACGCTCGAGACCCCGCGCAACGCCATCTTGCGCGCCCTGGGCAGCTTCGACCCCTCGCTCAGCGCCAGCTTCAACAGCACGCGCACGCGCAGCGCCACGACCAGCGTGCTGCAGGGCGCCAACCTGCTCAGCCAGCTCAATCAGGTGGCCGACTTCCGCTATACCCAGCGCCTGGAGACGGGCACGATCTTCAACGTCGGCTTCAGCGGCAACAAGACCGCCTCCAACGACCAGTTCTCCACCTTCAACCCCGCGCTGAACGCGACCCTTTCTTTCGGCTTCTCCCAACCCTTGCTCAGGGATCGAAGCCCTTCCCTGGTGCGACTGCCCCTGATGCTCGCCCGCAGCCAGTTGCGCCGCAGCGAATACGAACTCCGCGACCAACTCATGCGCCTCATCGAGCAGGCCGAGTTGGCCTACTGGGCCGTGATCGAATCGCGCGAGCGCCTCCGCGTCCAGGAGGAGTTCCTCAAGCTGCGCGAGGCGGCCTTGAAGCGATCCCAGCGTGAGCTGGAGCTCGGCGCTCTCTCACCGCTTGAAATCTACCGGCCGCAGCAGGAGTACGCCACGGCCGAGATCCAGGTCACCCAGTTCCGCTACCAGCTCGCACAGCGCGAGGACGCCCTGCGACGACAGATGGGCGCCGACCTGGATCCGCAAATCCGGCGACTGCCCATCGTTCTCACCGAGACCGTTTCCCCCCTGCTCGACTCGCACCCGCTCGATCGCGAGGCGCTGGTCGAACGCGCACTGGCCAAACGGCCCGACCTGAAAGCCCAACTCCAAAGCCTCGATATCGACGATCTCAGCATCCGCTCGGCCTCCAACCGCCTCAAACCCGACTTGCGCCTCACCGGCGAGTACAGCGCCCGCGGTCGCGGCGGTTGGTTCTACGAGCGAGCCAACGTCTTCGGACAATCGCAGATCGTGCGCACGGTGCCGGGCGGCTTCGGTGACGCCCTCAATCAACTGTTCACCTTCGGTCTGCCCACTTACCGCTTCGGTCTGACCCTCACGCTGCCTCTCCGGGATCGCGCCGCCCAGGCCGACCTGGCCGACGCCCTCGTGCGTAAGAAGTTGGATGCCTTGCGCGCACGCGCCCTCGAGCAGCAGATCCGCCTGGAGGTCCTCAACGCCGTCAACCAGGTCGAATCCGCCAAGGCAGGCGTCCAACAGGCCCGCGTGGCGCTCGAATTCGCCCAGAAAGACTTCGAAGCCGAGCAGAAGCGCTACGACCTCGGAGTCAGCATCCTCTACTTCGTGCTCGAAGCTCAGACGCGCCTCACCAATGCCCAGGCTACCCTGGTCACGCAGACCATCGCCTACCGACGCGCCTTGCTCAACCTTCTGCGCGTGACCGGCGAGCTGCTGGACGAGCGCGGCATCATCGTTAACGGCTCATAAACCCCCGCAACTCGGGGCCCGTCGGCGGATCGTGGTCCAATAAGACCATGGGCCGCATCCGCATCCTGTCCGACGAGGTCGCCAACAAAATCGCCGCCGGAGAGGTCATCGAGCGCCCTGCCTCCGTGGTCAAGGAACTGCTCGAAAACGCACTGGATGCGGGCGCCAACGAAATACGCGTAGAGGTCGCGGCGGGCGGCCGCAGGCTCGTTCGCGTGGCCGACGACGGCTGCGGCATGGGCCGTGACGACGCCCTGCTGGCTTTCGAACGCCATGCCACCAGCAAGCTCCGTGACGCCCGAGACCTGCTCTCCATCTCCACTTTGGGCTTCCGCGGCGAGGCGCTTCCTTCCATCGCCGCGGTCTCACGCCTGACGCTGGAAACACGCACCGCCGAGGAACTCACCGGCACTCGCGTCGAGATCGCCGGCGGCAAGATCCTCCACGTGAGCGAGCTCGCTCTGCCGCCCGGCACCGCCGTCATCGTGCGGGATCTCTTCTACAACATGCCCGCCCGGCGCAAGTTCCTCCGCTCCGAGCAAACCGAGCTCGCCCACATCGCTTCGCTGGTCACCCAGTACAGCCTCGCCTACCCCGAAAAAAGCTTCAGCCTGCGCCACGAGTCGCGAACCTTGCTCGAGGTGACCCCGGTGGAACGCCTGCGCGACCGCGTCTACCAGGTCTTCGGCAGCGCGATCCTCGAGGAGCTCGTCGATCTCGGAGTGCGAGAACGCTTTCTCGAACCAGCCGCCTACGCCGAGCACCGGCCGTCGTCCCCCGCTCACCCCCGCCCCGCGTTCCGCCTCCGCGGCTTCGTCTCTCACCCTCACTACCACAGGCCGAACCGCAATTCGATCTACCTCTTCGTCAACCGCCGCCTCGTCCGCGACCGGCTCCTGCTGCACGCTCTGCTTTCGGCTTACCGCAATCTCGCCCCGCCGGACGTCTTCCCCTTCGCCCTGCTGTTCCTGGAATGTGACGCCTCGGAGGTGGATGTCAACGTTCATCCGGCCAAGACCGAAGTCCGCTTCCGCCACTCTCAGTCCGTGCATGACTTCGTCCGAGACGCCGTGCGCGAGGCGCTCATGGAGGCGCGACCGATCTCCGCCGTCCCGCTTCCGGCCGCGCCGCAGCCCGCCGCCTCTCTGCCTTACTCGGAGTTTTCCCAACAGGTCCTCGAACAATCCTGGCGCTCCGGCAGCCCGACCGTCTTGCAGGCGCCGGCGGCGCCCGAGCCGCGGCTGGATTTCGGCAGCGCCGGGCTCACCGTGGGCCTCGGGGAGTCGGAAGGCTTCAAGCTCCCCTTGCCGGACACCCACTGGAACTTTCCCACCGAGTGGTTGGAAGATGCCGCGGTCCCCACCTCCGGGCTCTCCGACCTGCGCCCCCTCGGCCAGATTCACGACAGCTTCATCGTCGCCGTAGGCAGGGACGGCCTCTGGCTGATCGATCAGCACGTGGCTCACGAACGCATCTTGTTCGAGAAGTTTCTGCGACGCCTCCAGCAGGGCCAAATCGAAACTCAGGCCTTGTTGGTTCCTTTGATTCTCACCCTGACCCCGGCCCAGCAGGCCGACTACGAACGCATCGCCGGCGAACTCCGCGCCGCGGGCTTCGAGATCGAACCCTTCGGCCGCCGCACCCTCGCGGTCAAGGCTGCGCCCGCTGGCATCGAACCCGCCGACCTCGAGAAAGCCCTCATCGAGGTGCTGGAGCCCGGCGACGAGCAATGGCAAAAAGCCCCGCTCGATGAGGTTCGGCGCCGCATCGCAGCCACCCTCGCCTGCCGCGCCGCCGTCAAGATCAACACGCCGCTCGAACCCAGTCGCATGGAGTGGCTTCTCCGCGCGCTCGCCGCCACGCAATACCCCATGAGCTGCCCGCACGGTCGTCCCACCGTGCTGCGCTACCCCATGCGGGAAATCCTCAAGGCCTTCCGACGGATCTGAGGACCGCGATTCACTCCAGCCTCAGCAGGACGCCCGCGCCCGGCGCCAGCCAGTCCATCTCCCGCCCGAAAGGTTCCTCCCGACCCGAGTAGGGCGAGATACGAAAGAGCTTGCGCCCCTCCGGCTTCGTCCGGATCCGGAACTGAAAGGAGTTGTTCAGGTCCTTGTTGACCAACAGAATGTATGGTCGGCCCTCGGGGTCCTCGAACTCACCGACCAGAAAACGACCCGTCACAGGCGGACGCACGTACCGCTGCGTCATTTCCACCGCCGCCACATGGCGGCTTTCGGCAAGGTAGCGGCCCTGATCCGGCACGTCCGGATAGTGATAGACGCCTGTGCTCCGCAGACGCGTGATCGTGGGCGCCAGGGCGTGCAGTTGAAGGTTGATGCGCCGCAGCATCTCCCAGGTCGGGGTGCGATTGCCGAACTGGTCCACCGCGCCCGACCGATAGTTGCCTATGTGAGGCGTGAAATACGTGAAGTACTGTATCCCGCGGCCCCCGTAAGCCAGCGTGGCGTACGCTTGCAGGTTGAAGGTCGCGTCCGAGGGCTCCATGTAATTGAAGTGGGCGTTCGCGAGCACGCAATTCCAGAACGGCTTTCCCGTTTCCAGCGAATGGCGGCGGATAATTTCAAGATTCGTGTAGAAATAATCCAGCATCTCGCCGCCGACCAGCGAGTAATTGTCGTAACTGATGAAAGGCTGCCGGATCACGTCCGTCAACATCCGGACATATGTGTCGTAAGTGGGTACGCCTAATCGTTCGGGGCTTACGCGATACGGGAATAAATTCACATAGGGCCACTTGCCGGGCATCACCTCGCTTAGGATAGCGGCCACTTTGCCTAAGCCCGCCATCAGCGAAGCGTGCGGTTCGTCGCGCAGGTAGAAACCCAGCACCGCGGGGTTGTCCCCGATCTCCCGCGCAAGCTCCTCGATGTTCCGCCGAATCTCGGCTTCCGGCGGCAGCTTTTCCCAATCGTAACCGTTGGCGCGTTTGTCCGAAACAAAGCACCACAGACCCGCGGCGCGCACCTTCTCCAGATCGGGCACCCGGCAGAAACCGGAAATGTTCAGCCCGGCCTCCTTCATCAAGCGCAACTGCTCCGCATCGGAGGGCGAGCCGCCCCAAGCCATGATGGCGAAAGTGCGCGGATCCACCGGCTGCGGCGCAGCCACCCACTGGGCTCGCACGAAAGGGCACACGAGCAGCATCACAACGAAGCGTCTCATGCGAACTATCTTATTCGCCCACGAGCTCACGGTATAGCTGCGCCTGTCGGCGCGCGATCGCGTCCCAGTCGTACTGCCGCTCGACGGTAAGCCGCGCCTGCCGCTCCAGCTCGCGGCGGCGCCCGGGATCCCGCAGCAGCCGCCGCACGGCAGCGGCGAACTCCTCCGCCGTGGCCGCAAGCACGAAATCACGGCCGGCCTCCAGATCCAATCCGTGAACGCCTGCGGGCGTCGAGACGATCGCCTTGCCCATCGCCATCGCCTCCAGGATCTTGATGTTCGTACCCGCCGAAGCCACCAGCGGCGCCAGTACGACCGCCGCGCGCGAGTAAGCCGGCCGAGGGTCGGCCACGAAATCCTCCACTTCGATCCGCGGCTGTGAAAGATCCACCGTGGCGTGCTCGCGGTATCGCTCTAGATACAGACGGTGGTTGTGCCCCGCGATCACGTGCAGTCGGGGCGCAAGATCCGCCAGCAGAGGCCACACCTCACGCAGGAAGAAGTCGACGGCCAGCAGATTGGGCAGGTGCGCGAACGAACCAATGAACAGCAACCGTCGCGGCTCCGGCTCGGCCGCCTCCGGACGAAATCGTTCGAGGTCTACGCCGTTGGGCACGCACGCCACCCGCCGCGCCCCCGTGACCAGGCGCCGATCGCGCTCCGACATCACCACGACGCAATCCACCTGCTTCCACGCAGCCGTCTCGAACCTGCGCCACAACTCGTACTGCCGCCGGGTCTCCCAGTCGCCGGTCAACTCGCTAAGCTGCCGGTGCAGATCCAGCGTCACATCGTGCTCCACCAAGATGGTGCGGGCCGTCGCCCCCTCGTCGGCGTACTGGGCCATATGCGTGAACTCCAGTTGCAGAATGGCGGGCCGCCACTTCCGCATGGTCTGCCGCAGGGCGGCGCGGAAGGAAGCCGCAGCGTGCTCGACGACCATGTCTGGCAGCCTGCTCCGCGGTCGCAGGTGCGTGCCGGCACGCCGTACCTCGACGATTTCCGCGCAAATGGCGGCCAGCTCCTGCGGCGGTGCCGCCGCCTCCTCCACGAAGGTCACCAGCACGAGTTCGTAGTCCCTGGCCGCTCGCCGCATCAGGTTGTACATGCGGACCGCGCCGCCGTGCGAGAGGGGAAAAGGCGGATACGGGCTCGCCACCACCACGACCGGACGCCCCGCGCTCGGCCGGCACGGAAAGACTGCGATTTCCCCGCTTCCCGCGCCCAACGCCAGTTCGTCGCTCCAGCCGGCCGCGACCGCCGGACGCCGCACGCGCAAAGCCGCACGCCACGCAGCATGGAGCGCAGCCAGCGCCGGCGCCGAACCGTAGGCCGCACGCCGGTTCAGCCGAGCGACGGCTTCGCGCCACAACCCGAGGAACACCCGTGCCGAAGCCACCGATCGCGCCAGGAACCGCAGGTAGTTCGTCTCCACCATCCGCGCCAATTCTTCCTCGCTGTAGTAGCGCGACGTGGTGGCGCGATGCCTGTGCAGAACACGCGCCGCCGCCACGTAAACCGTCGGCCAGCCGCGCAACCACGCCCGGTAACCCACATCGAGGTCCTCCACGTAAGCCGGAGAAAAGGTCTCGTCAAACCCGCCCAGCTTGCGAAGTTTCTCCGCCGCATACATCGAGCAGCCGCCGCTGCCGTAAAGTACATAGCTCGTGTCTTCCCCCGCCAGCGGCAAATCGCAGCGCAGGGGAAAATCTTCCGGCGCCCGGCGCAGCGGCGGGGGCATCACCGCCTTGCCGGTCTCCTCCCGCCGCTCGCCCTCCGGGAACAGGATCTGCGCTGTGGCGCAGAACAGCTCGGGAACACGCTCGAAGGCGGCGCGCAGAGCCCGGAAAAACCCGCGCTCGATCTGCATGTCGTTGTTGAGCAGGCATACGTGCGAATAGCGGGCGCGCCGCAAGCCGCAATTGATCGCGCGGGCAAAACCCAGCGGCGCCTGATGTACTTCCACGATTACCTGCGGGAAACGATCGCGCAAGTATGCCGCCGTCCCGTCGTTCGAGCCGTTGTCCACGACGATAACTTCCGACGGCGTGCCGCGCAGCTCCTCCAGCACTCCCGGCAACACGGCAGCCAACAGCTCTTTACCGTTTCGGGACGGTACGATGACCGACACGCCCTCAAGCACCGCGCCGGCGGCGGTCCGGACGGATCTGCTCGGCAACAGGAATTTCAGGACCGCCGCCGCCCACCCCGCCAGCCGGGCGGCCAGAAACAACATCGGACGGCGCCACTCGCGCGGCCGAACCAGCCGCCACAGAAACGTGTACAGTTGCCCGCCCGGGCGAATCTGAAAAACCGCGAAATTCCGCAGACGCCACCCCGCATGCCGCACCACCAGCGGCAGACACCGCGGCCGCAACATCCAATGGTCCAGGTTCTCGTTGTAAACCAGCAGGCGCAGCGGCGCCGTCAGAAAAGCGATCAGGCGCAACCTACGATAGGGCAGGTTCGGCGCCAGCATCACTGCCGCGAAGCGGACGCGGCGCCCACGGAGTGCCGCCCGGCACCGCCGCCAGTTCAACCAAAAGCCCTGCAGCGGATGGTAAGGAACCCAGCGGCCCTCCGGGGGAGGGAATTCCGACACCACGTACAGCGGCAGCCCGCTTTCGAGCGCCGTCATGCGACGGATCAGCTCGCGGTTGAGCTCGTCCGTCCCGGTGGCGAAGACAACCTTAACGGGCAGCTTCAAATCAGTTCGCGCCAGTCAGGCTGGAAACGTCCCCCACGCCTCAGCCGCCACATCTCGAGCGCCTGCACGGCGAATGCGGTCGTGTAAGGATTCACGAAAGGCATCCATAAACCTGCCTTCCGCCCGAAGCGGAAACCGCCCTGCGTGCGCGGGTCCTCGTCGTCCTCCACCTGAAACTCCAGAATGCGCGCCACCTCCCCTTCGGCTTCCTCTTCGTCCAGCTTCCAAATGCCCAAAGCGTCGGCGTAAAGCTTCACCCGTAACAATTGCGCCCGCACGTCAGCCCGCTCGAAGGCCGGCGCGATCCGCTCCAGCAGCTCGGAGACCCGCTCGATCCCCGCACGCAGCGCGCGCCGACACTCCCCGCGCTCCGTACAGGCGAGCAGCCCCTCGAGAAAGTAAAGGTACGCATGAAGCCGATCCATCACGGAGGGATCCCCGCCCGGCGGCAGAAAATCCTGGTGCGTGGCTAGCGCATGATCCAGAGCCCGCCGCCACCATGAATCGAATTCGCCCGCGAATCCCGCCAGCTCCAGCTCCCGCCATGCCAACGCAGCTTTCAAATGGTAGCAACCGGGATTGCGCGACCAGCGTTCATCCACGGGAGCGGGCTCTCGGCCGGGCAGCACCAGCGCCGCGCGAAAGCCATCCTCGGTGGGAAATTCCAGCGTCAGCGCAAGACCGCAACGATGAGCAACCTCGAGCAGTTCGGCCCCGCCTGTAAGGCGCCAAAGCGCCAGCAGGCCGCGCACCACGATGGCATTGTCGAAAAAGTAGGCCAGCGGCTCGGCAAAGTCCCCGTCGGCCGCGTATTCGAAAGGGAACAACCCCGACGCCCGGTCCCAGGCCCGCTCGAGCAGGAATCTGCCGGCGCGGACCGCCGCCTCTCGCAAGCGCTCGTCACCGCAGGCGCGGAACAGCCATGCCAAAGTGCTCGCCGCGTAACCCGTGATCTCGGTCGATACGCGGCTATTGGCCGCCACATCCGTGCGGTAATAGCGCGCCACGCCGCCGGACGGCTCCTGAATGCCCGATGTCAGAAACCATCGCGCGGCGGCATCCCGCGCCCGTAAACAGGCCGCTTCTAACGACAAACCTCTATACCCCCTCTCTGAAAGAAAGCACGCAATTATACCACCCCCGCTTGATCCCGGTTGCTCCCCTCAACGGCGGTAAAATGCCGCGATCGCCTGAACCACTGCCTCCAGGCTTTCCTCGCTCAGCTCCGGATACACCGGCAAGGCCAGAGCCTCCCGGGCCAACTGCTCGCTCACCGGAAAGTCGCCCGGCCGATAACCCAGATCGCGGAAACAAGGCTGCAGATGCAAAGGAATCGGGTAATAAACCTCGGTCCCGATCCCCCACGAGGTCAGGTGCTCGCGCAGCCGATCGCGCTCCGGCGCCCGGATCACGAACTGATTCCAGACATGGCGGCTCGCATACGGCGGCGCTGCGGGTGCCGCCACGGGCAGCCCGAGCTCGGCGAACCGCCGCCGATAATACTCCGCGTTCCGGACTCGCGCCTCCGTCCAGCGATCCAGGTGTCGCAACTTGACGCGTAATACGGCGGCTTGAAGCGCGTCCAGGCGCGAGTTGATGCCCACCCACTCGTGCCGGTAGCGCTCCCGGCTGCCGTGCACTCTCAACGCCCGTAGCCGCGCAGCCAGCTCCTCGTCGTTCGTCGTGAGCAGACCCCCGTCGCCGTAACCACCCAGGTTCTTGCTGGGGTAAAAGCTGAAGCAGCCCATCGTGCCTAGACTCCCGGCCCGCCGCCCCTTGTACTCCGCGCCGATCGCCTGCGCCGCATCCTCGATCACCGCGATGCCCCGCCGGGACGCCGCCTCGCACAGCGGATCCATGTCCGCGCACGCCCCGAACAAGTGCACCACAATCACCGCCCGAACAGCCGGCCGCGAGCAGGCCACCCGGGCCGCGCGCTCAGCGTCCAGGTTGAAGCTGCCCGCCTCCACGTCGGCGAAAACCGGCCGCGCCCCCGCACGCACGATCGCTCCCGCCGTCGCGAAAAAGGTGTACGGCGAGGTCACCACCTCGTCCCCGGGACCTATCCCCAGCGCCAGCAGGGCTAAAAACAGCGCATCGGTCCCCGAGGCGCACCCCACGGCGAAGCGCGTGCCGCAGTACGCCGCTAGTTCCCTCTCCAGCGCTTCGACTTCCTCGCCCAAAATGAAGGTCTGCGAGTCCACCACGCGCAGCAGCGCCGCCAATACCTCCTCCCGGATCTTGCGGTGTTGCGCCTGGAGATCCACCAGCGGGATGCGAATGACCGGAGGTCCGTTCACGACCGGCAGCGATCCACGAACGCTCGATTATAGCCGAGCGCCGCCTGCGATGGCGGCAAAGTGGGCCCCGCTTGAGCGAACATAAAACGGTATGCCCTAATCCGGCGCCGTCTCCGCCCATGCAACCGCGCATCAGCGTCATCATGCTCACCTTCCGCCGGCCCCAGTTCATCGGCCGCGCCATCGCAAGCGTCCTGGCGCAACAGCGGCAGGACTGGGAACTCATCGTGGTCCAGGACGGAGATCATGAGCAGACGGCGGCCCTACTGGCCGAATGGCAGCGACGCGACCCGCGCGTTCGCCATCTCCGCCGCGAAAAGCCGGGCAACATCGCCGAGGCAACGAATTTCGGTCTGCACCACGCGCGCGGCGATTACATCGCCATCCTCGACGACGACGATTACTGGCCTGCCCCCGATAAGCTCGATCGCCAGGTGGCATTCCTGGAGCAACACCCCGATTACGCAGCCTGCGGCGGCGGCGCCATCGTCGTCGACCCCGAGGGCCGCGAGCGCCTCCGCTACCTGAAGCCCGAGACCGACTTGCAGATCCGCCGCCGCGCCCTCTACGCCAACCCCATCGTCCACTCCAGCGCCCTCTACCGCCGCCGCGCGGCACTCGCCATCGGCGGCTACGACGAAACTCTGGCCGGTTTCCAGGACTGGGACTTCTGGCTGAGGCTGGGCCGAACCGCCCGGCTCTACAACCTCCCCGACTACCTCGTGTGCTACCAGCTCTGGGAAGGCGGCGGCTCCTTCTTCGCCCAGCGCGCCAACACCGAGTCGGCGCTGCGCATTGTCCGTCGCCACCGAGACGCCTACCCGGGCTTCGCGCCCGCCCTCGCCATGGCGCTGCTCTATTACGCCTTTGCCCGCCTGCCCCTCCGCGTCCGCCGCCTCGCTTACCAGCCGCTTTCGCGCCTCAAAAAGGCCCTCTTCGCGGGCCGCCGCTAGCGCCGCTCGAGCAAAAAAGGATTCGCTGCGAGGTACTCTACCGTCCGAACGACGGCCTCTCGGATCGTCAGGCGGGCCCGCCACCCTAGAGCTTTGATCCGCGAACAATCAAGAAATATGAACGGATTGTCGCCCACCCACCCCCGATCCCCGCCCGAGTAGATCAGCCTCGGCTTCAAACCCAACCGCTCGGTGATCCAGCGGATCGAGTCGTTGACCTCGCAGTACTCGTCCGTGCCAAGATTGAAGATGTTCACCTTCCCTGCGGCCTTCTCCACCGCAAGCAACATGGCCTCGATGCAATCGCCCACGTACAGATAGGACTTGCGCTGCCGCCCGTTGCCCAGTACGTAAAGCTCGTCCGGGTGCTCGCGCAATTGCTTGAAAAAATCAAAGACGTGGCCGTGCGAATACCGCTCGCCCAGGATGGAAACGAAGCGGAAGATCCAGCTCTGGAACCCGAAGCCCTCCGCATAGGCTTCGATGAATCCCTCGGCCGCCAGCTTGGAAGCCCCGTATAGAGAGGTCTGCACCGGAAACGGACAGTCCTCGGGCGTGGGAAACACGCTCGGTTCGCCGTAGATCGAACCGGTGGAGGCGAACGCAATGCGCCGCACCCCGCGCTTGCGCATGGCCTCCAGCACCCGCCACGTCCCGACCGTGTTCTGTTCCAGATCCTTCCAGGGATGCCGGGTCCCGAAACGCACATCCGCGTTGGCCGCCAAATGGAACACGAACTCCACCCCCTCCATCGCTTCCTCCAGCGCCGCCTGATCCAGCACGTCCGCGCGAATCAGCCGAAAGCGCGGCGAAGCCAGCGCCTCTCGCAGGAACTCCTCCTGGCCCGTGGAGAAATTGTCGTAACCCGTAACCTCGTGCCCGAGCGCCAGCAGCCGGTCCACCAGATGGCTCCCGATGAATCCTGCAGCCCCGGTGACCAAGTAATGCAAGCTCGTGCTCCTTCCCGCGCGGCGGACCCGCCCTCAGCCTTTTAGTATCATCTTAGTAATTGACCGAACTCACCCGGGAGGAAGCGGATTGATCATTGCGCGCAGCCCGCTGCGGATTTCTCTGGGCGGCGGCGGTACCGACCTCCCCTCCTACTACCGGCAGCACACCGGCTTCGTAATCGCGGCCGCGATCGACAAATACGTCTATGTCACCATCCACGAGATGTTCGCCGAAGGCATACTGCTCAAATACTCGCGGATGGAACGAGTCTCCATCCCGGACGAAATCCAGCACCCGATCATACGCGAGGCGATCAAGCTGGTGCAGCCGCGCACCAACCATCTCGAAATCACCAGCCTGGCCGACATCCCCGCCGGCACCGGCCTTGGATCCTCCGGCAGCTTTACCACCGCGCTGCTGCGCGCCCTGCACGCCCTCAACCGCAACTTCCTCACCCCGCGGGAGCTCGCCGAGCAGGCCTGCCACATCGAGATCGACCGCCTGCGCGAGCCGGTGGGCAAGCAGGATCAGTACATCGCCGCCTTCGGCGGTATCACCTGCTTCACCTTCCGACCCGACGGGGAGGTCGACGTCGAGCCGCTACGGCTCCAGCCGGAGACGTTGCACAACCTCGAAGACAACCTCGCCCTGTTTTTCACCGGGTACACGCGCGAGGCCTCATCCATCCTCCGCGACCAAGACGCGCGCAGTCGCTCGGGAGACCGCGACATGATCGAGCACCTGCACTTGGTCAAACAGCTGGGCTACGAAAGCAAACAGGCGCTCGAGCGCGGCGACCTGGGCCGCTTCGCTGAGCTGATGAACGTGCACTGGCAGCATAAAAAGGCGCGTTCCGGCGGCATGACCAATCCCCGGATCGACGAGTACTACGAGCTCGGCCTGCGTAACGGCGCCCTGGGCGGAAAGCTCATCGGAGCAGGCGGCGGCGGCTTCCTCATGTTCTACGCCGAAGACAAGACGCGACTTCGGCGGACCATGACCCGTGCGGGACTCCGCGAGGTGCGCGTGCGCTTCGATTTCGAAGGAACGCGTCTGCTGGCCCCCGCATGACCGAGCCCATGCTACCCGTGGCAATCCTGGCTGGCGGCTTGGGCACGCGGCTCCGGCCGCTCACCGACAAACTCCCCAAATCCCTCGCGCCCGTCGCAGGCGAGCCGTTCCTCGCACACCAGCTCAGACTCCTGGCCCGCTCCGGCATCGAACGCGTGGTGCTGTGCACCGGGCACATGGGCGACCTCATCCGAGACTACCTGCGGGACGGGCGTAACTTCGGCCTGAAAGTCGCCTACTCCCATGACGGCGACGCTCCCCTCGGCACCGCAGGCGCGGTGCGCAAGGCCCTCCCGCTGCTGGGTCCCCACTTCTTCGTGCTCTACGGCGATTCCTACCTGCCCTGCGACTACCGAAGCGTGCAGCAGGCCTTCTTCGCCTCCGGCATGCCCGCACTCATGACCGTCTACCGCAATGAAGACCGCTGGGACACGAGCAACGTAGAGTACGAGGCCGGCCGCATCCTGGCTTACGACAAACGCCACCCGACGCCGCGCATGCGCCACATCGACTACGGATTGGGCGTCTTCCAACGGGCCGTCTTCGAGGCTTTGCCTGCCGGAGTGTTCGTGGATCTGGCCGACGTCTATCGCGACCTGCTCGCAAGGGGGCGACTGGCCGCCTTCGAGGTCGACCAGCGCTTCTACCACATCGGGGATTGGCAGGCTTTACAGGAACTCGGTGAATACCTGAGAAGGCAGGGTGGACCATGAGCACTCTGAATTTTGTGGGCGAGTACCTGGCGGAGGCCCGTCAGATCCTCGAACGACTCGACCAGACAGCGGTCGAGCAGATGGCTATGCTGCTCGCTCAGACCCGGCAAGCGGGCGGGAGACTGTTCATCCTCGGCGTGGGCGGCGGAGCGGCCCACGCCTCCCATGCCGTCAACGACTTCCGCAAAATCGCGGGTTTCGAGGCCTACGCGCCCACCGACAACGTCTCCGAGCTCACCGCCCGCACCAACGACGAAGGCTGGGCGAGCGTCTTCGAAAGCTGGCTCCGAACCAGCCGCCTCGGCCCCAGGGACGCCGTCTTGGTCTTCTCGGTCGGAGGCGGCGATGCCGAACGCAACGTCAGCCCCAATCTGGTGGCGGCCCTCCGGTACGCCCGCTCCGCTGGCGCCCGGATCCTGGGCATCGTCGGACGCGACGGCGGATTCACCGCGCGCGTGGCCGACGCATGCGTGATCATCCCCGTCGTCAATCCCGCCCATGTCACGCCTCATACCGAGGCTTTTCAGGCCCTAGTCTGGCATCTGCTCGTGTCGCATCCGGCCCTCAAGCAGGCCCAAACCAAGTGGGAGTCGATCCGATGAAGCCGGCGGTGTTCCTCGACCGCGATGGCATCCTGGTGAAAGAACGCCTGGTGGACGGAAAACCCTTCCCTCCCGCCTCGCCCGAGCAAATGCAAATCCTGCCTGAAGCACGGAGCGCGCTCGAACGTCTTCGCCGGCGTGGGTTCCGCCTCGTCGTCGTCACCAACCAGCCTGACGTCGCTCGGGGCCTCATCCGTCCCGCCGATCTGCGCCGCATGCACCAGCGGCTGCTCGCGGAGCTCCCGCTCGACGCCGTCTATGTCTGCGAGCACGATGACCTGGACGCCTGCGAGTGCCGCAAACCTAAGCCCGGGCTCCTGCTGTCGGCCGCGCGCGACCTCGGACTGGATCTGGCGCGAAGCTTCATGGTCGGCGATCGCTGGCGGGACGTGGAAGCCGGACACGCCGCCGGGTGCAGGACGGTATGGGTCGACCGGGGTTACCGCGAGAGACCGCCCGCCGTACCCCCGCACGCCCGCGTCCAGTCCCTGCAAGAAGCCGTCGCCTGGATCCTGAGCCAACATCCACAGGAGGAATGATTGCTGAGAACGCTGGCTGACCTGAAAGTGAAGCTCTTCGCGGACGGCGCCGACCGCGCCAAAATGCTCGAGTTGGCCCGCGACCCCCGCATCCGCGGCTTCACCACCAATCCCAGCCTCATGCGCAAGGCCGGAGTGACCGACTACGAGGGTTTCGCCCGTGAGATCCTCGCCGCCATAACCGACCGACCCATCTCGCTCGAAGTCTTCGCAGACGAATTCGATGAGATGGAACGGCAGGCCCGCAAGATTGCCTCATGGGGGACCAACGTTTACGTCAAGATCCCTGTCACAAACACGCGCGGAGAGTCCTCCTGCAACCTCATCCGGCGGCTCGCGCAGGACGGTATCCGCGTCAACGTGACGGCCATCCTCACACTGGGCCAGGTGCGCCAGGTGATTTCGGCGCTCGCCAACGGCGCCCCGGCAGTCGTCTCCGTCTTTGCCGGACGCATCGCCGACACCGGCCGCGATCCCGTCCCCCTGATGGCCGCGGCCGCTGAACTCGTGCACAGCGTCCCCGGCGCCGAGCTGCTGTGGGCCAGCGTGCGCGAACTCTACAACATCGTCCAGGCTGATCGAGCAGGTTGCGACATTATCACCGTGACCCCCGACATACTCGCCAAACTGGACTTATGGAACAAAGATCTAAGTGAATACTCGCTCGAAACCGTCCGGACCTTCTACCACGACGCGCAACGATCCGGCTTCCGAATCTGACCCTCCTGGCGGGCTCTCGCCGGCCATGCTTCGGCTGCCTCGCAACGCGCAACTCTGGTTGCCCGGTTACTTGCGTAGCCGTCTTGCCGGGGCACGGCGGTCTCCACCCACCCGCGTCTGGGTGACCATAGCCGACCACTTCGAACCTTTCTGGCGGAATCGCGAACCCGCCTTGGCCCTCGAACGCGTGCGCTGTTGGCGCGAGCATTGGCCGCAGGTCGCTGCCCGCCACCGCGATAGCGCAGGCCGGCCTCCGCGCTGGACCTTCTTTTACCCCGAGGAAGAATACCGTCCGGAGCTGCTCGACCTGCTGGCGGAACTGGTGCGTGCGGGCATCGCCGACGTTGAGGTCCACATCCACCACGATCGCGATGGTGAGCGGAGCTTCCTCGACCGTATGCAACGCTTTCTCCATACGCTCGCGGGCGCTCACGGCCTGCTGCGCCGACGCGATGGACGCATCCGCTTCGGCTTCGTCCACGGCAATTGGGCGCTGGACAATTCCCTGCCCGGCGGGCGCCACTGCGGGTTGAACAACGAAATCACGCTCCTCCGCGAACTCGGCTGCTACGCCGATTTCACCATGCCCTCGGCCCCTTCGCTCTCGCAGGCCCGGATGGTGAACCGCATTTACTGGGCCGTCGATGACCCCTTGCGCCCGAAGTCCTACGACACCGGCATCCCGGCCCAACCCGGCGCCGGTCCGCGGGGCGACCTGCTCATCATTCCCGGCCCCCTCGGCCTCCGCTGGGAAAAAGGGCTGCTGCCGCACCTGGAAAACGGCGAGATCGGCGCACACCAGCCCGTCACCGAACGCCGCGTTCGCACCTGGCTCGACCTCGCGCCTCGCCTCGGCAACGAACTCTTCCTGAAGCTCTTCACCCACGGGGCGCAGGAAAGACATCGGAAAGCGTTCTTCGGCGGCGAGCTCGACCGCCTCTTCCATCTGCTCGCGCAGGAGTGCCGGCGCCGCGCCTGCCAGTTGCGCTTCGCCACCGCCTGGCAGCTCTACCTCGCCGTTGAGCGCCTCGTCGTCGGCTGACCCGGGTCGGTTGCAGGTCCGCCCGATCTTGTTCTATAAAAGGACAGGCCTAGCTGCAAGGGTGAGGGTGACCCTTTGGATTACCGCAATAAACGCGTCCTCGTAACGGGCGGACTCGGCTTTATCGGCAGCAACCTCGCCATCCGTCTGGTCGAGCTGGGTGCAAACGTCACCGTAATCGACTCCTCGCGCCCCGGTTGCGGTGCCAATCCCCACAATCTCGAGCCCGTGGCCGACCGCGTGCGTCTCCTGCCGCTAGACGTCGGCGAGGCGCAACAGTACGCAGATGTTCTGCGTGAATGCCAGGTGGTCTTCAACCTCGCTGGCGAGGTCAGCCATATCCACAGCATGATGGCCCCCGAGCGCGATCTCGAAATCAACGCGGCCGCCCAACTCCGCTTCCTCGAGGTCCTGCGTAGGGAACGACCCGGCGTGCGCGTGGTTTATGCCGGCACTCGCCAGGTCTACGGCGTGCCCCAATATCTCCCCGTGGACGAACAACACCCCGTGGAGCCGGTCGACTACAACGGGGTCCACAAGTTCGCCGCCAGTCAGTACCACCTGATGCTTTCGCGCCTGGGCGCACTCGATGCCGTGGTGCTGCGCCTCACCAACGTTTACGGCCCCCGCATGGCGCTGTCCGTCCCTTGCCAAGGCGTGCTCAGCACCTTCTTGCGCCGCGCCCTCCTAGGCCAGGAGCTGGAGGTCTACGAGGACGGGGAACTGATCCGGGATCCCGTCTACGTAGACGACGTCGTCGAGGCCTTTCTGCTCGCCGGCGCTGCGGCTTCCCTGCGACGCCGCACCTACAACATCGGCGGGCCGGAGGCTATGCCGCTGCGTCAGATCGCCCAAGTCGTCGCACAGCTCGCCGGCGTCCGGGTGGTTACTAAGCCGTTCCCGCCCGAGCGCAAATCGATCGACATCGGCAGCTATCGCGCGGACAGCTCGCGATTCCAACACCACTTCGGCTGGCGCGCGCGCGTCTCCTTCCAGGACGGAATCCGGCGCTCGCTCGCCTGGTACCGGGAGCATTGGGATCGGTACCTCGATACCCGCAGGCCCACCTTCTGCGGCATGCCGGAGCATCAAGGCCGCAAGCGCCGCCTGGCGCTGGTGCCGGCCTCATGAACCCCGCCGAGTTCGACTTCCTCGCCCGCGCGGAGCAGGATTTCTGGTGGTTCCGCGGCATGCGCCGGATCCTCTTCGGGCTGCTGGATCCCCTGGCTCGGACCCGGACCATCGAGCGTGTCCTCGAGGCCGGCTGCGGAACCGGTCACTTCGCCGGCGTACTCGCGCAGCGCTACGGCTGGCGGGTCTTTCCCCTTGACCTCGCCTGGGAAGGTCTCCGATACGGCCGCACGCTGGGAATTGACCGGCTCGTTCAGGCCGACATCCGACGCTTGCCCTTCCCCGCGGCCTGCTTCGATGCGGTCTTCTCGCTCGACGTTCTCGTTCACTTCCCCGAAGGTGAGGAGCGCCGCCCGCTGGCCGAACTCGCACGCGTGCTCAGACCGCGCGGCCTGCTCGTGCTCCGCACCGCAGCCTTGAAAATTCTGCGCAGCCGCCATTCCCTCTTCACCGGGGAGCGCCAGCGCTTCACGGCAGGTCGTCTGCTCAAGGCAATCGAGGACTGCGGAGTGCGCCCGATTCGTTCGACCTACGCCAACACCCTCCTCATGCCCGTCGCGCTCGCTAAGTTTCGCATCTGGGAGCCGCTGCTACGGAAACCCCCGGCCAGCGGCCTCGCTCCCCTCCCCCGGTGGTTGAACGCGCTCCTCACCCGCCTCCTGCACGCCGAGGCCGCTCTCCTCCGCACCGGTCTGCGTTTTCCGCTGGGCCAGTCGCTGATCGTGATCGGCGAAAAGAAAGACTGACGAGAAATCTCAGGGCTTCCCCGGCTTTTCGGGAGGACGCTCCAGCGCCACTTCTTCGCCCGCTCGCAAACCTTCGCGGATGACCGCGTGCGTCTGGTTGCGCGGCCCCAGTTGCACGGGACGCTTCTCGAAACGCTCGCCGCGACGCACGTAAACGAAATGCTGCCCGTTCTCCGAATGAACGGCGTGCAACGGAACCATCAGAGCGTTTTCCTCGCGCTCGATCTCCACTTCCGCCCATGCCGAAAGATCCGGCAGCAGCCGCGGGTCGCTCCCATGAATCGCGATCCTGATCGGCACGGTGCGCACATAATAGCTTTCACCCCGACCAGGCCGAACCGCCAACGCCCCCACCGCGTAGACCGTGCCCGGGAACTCCAGACCCGGAAAAGCGTCCAGGCCCACACGGGCTCGCTGCCCCACGCGCACCTCGGCATTCTCTGCCTGGTTGATCGCGCCCTCGACCTGCATGCTGCTCAGATCCACCACCTTCAGAATCTGCTGGCCTGGAGATACCTGGTCGCCTTCCTGAACCTGCCCCTGCTCCCCGTAGCGGAAAATCTGTTGCATGACCACCAACCCGTCCATCGGCGTGCGGATGGTAAAGCGCGTCAGATCCTGCTGGTGGTTTTCCAGGTGCACTTGTTGCCGCTTGTGCGCGATTTCCAGAATGCGCAGATCGGCCTCATGCCGCTGCTTGGTGAGCGGTATGTCCGCTTGAAGCTGCTTGTAGTTGGCCTCGGCTTCCTCCGCTCGGATGCGGTAAAGCTCCCGCTCCAGCTCGGTCTTGACCTCGGCGGCCTTCAAATCGAGCAGGGCCTTGTCCCAGTTGGCCTTGGCCACACGCAAGGTCTGCTGCAGCCTCTCCCAGTCCACGGCCTGCTCGGCCATGCGCTTCTTGATATCGTTCAACGCCTGCGCCACCTGGTCCTTGACGTCGTCAATATGATCGATCAGGTTCCGCGCATCGATCTCGGCCACCACGTCGCCCGCTTTCACCTGCGTGCCCGGCTTCGCCAACTTCACCAGGGTCATGCTCCGTCCGGAATCGGGAGCGCGCACCAAGGGCACGGTAATGTTTGCGAAGTTACGCGCCGAAGTCTGTCCCGTGACCCGGAGAGTCCGCTTGAACGTGCCCTGGTACACTTGAACCGTCTTGACTGCGGCCGGCGGCGGGCCGGCGCCGAACTGCGGCCGCAGCGCCAGCCACGCCAGCACCCCCAGCAGCACCAGCAGCGAAACAACAGGCAGAACGAATCTCCAGCGGGCCGGACGCCGCACAGGCGCCGGAACGGGCCGCAACGGCGCAGGCTCAGGCGGCACAGGTTTTGGCTGCGGCAGCGCAGGCATGATTCAACCTCAGTCTATTTCAAATTGGGTAGGCGCGCGCCCACACCCGACAGGTTACCCCGAGAAGCCCCGCGGCGTCTGCTAGAATCCCTCAGCGTGAGTGCGGCCGTATTCCTCTGCATGCTCCTCCCTTCGCTGGCCCTCGCAGCCGACTGGATCCCGCTCTTCGACGGCAAAAGCCTAGACGGCTGGGAGGTCATCGGCGAAGGCGTCTGGACCGTGATGAGCGACGGCACCCTGCTCGGCCAGTGCGACCCGCGCAAGCCCTGCCTCCACCAATCCTGGCTCTACACCAAAAAGGAATTCGGCGAGTTCGACCTCTATCTGGAGTTCTGGACGCGCTTGGGTGGCAATTCCGGCATCTCCATCCGCGACACCTCCCGGGCGCGCTGGGCTGTGGGAACCGAGTGGGATCCCGAGCGGACTCCATCGCACATCGGCTACGAGATCCAGATCGTCAACGGCTACCCCGATCGCTTCCCCACCGGCAGCATCTATCACCTGGCCCCCGCCCGCGATCCCGACATGCGGAACGACTGGAACACTCTCGAAATCGAGTCTCGCTTCGATCGCATCCGCGTCAAGCTGAACGGCAAGCTCGTTGCCGAGCACCCCGGCCTGCCTGGCCGACCCAAGTTCGGACCCATCGGCTTGCAGCTCCATGACCGCCAGAGCATCGTCATGTTCCGCAACATCCGCATCCGGGAAATCACGCCGGCGCCCGCAACCGCTCCTAACGACGGGCGGCGATGATGCGCAGCGCCGTCTCCAATCCCCCCGCGCGCTGGATGCCCGGAACGAAAAACTGCTCGATGAACTCCCGATCCGTGCCCCCGAATTCCCCGGGTCCGCTCGCCGGCCTCACGTCGATCGGCGCCGCAGCAGCGGCGAACAGGCACCAGATTCGGGCCTTGCCGAGGCCCACCAACTCCACCGGGCCGGAATGCTTCTGCGCCAGCCACCGCAGCGCGGTCAAGATGTCCTGAAGCCGATTGGCGTCGTCCGTCTGGTTGAAGCAGAGGAAGTGACGGTGCGAGCGATCCCGCGGCGCAACCGCGGATCCGGTCTGAAAAGCGTCGATCATGAGAACGGGACGCTTCGCTTTGAGCAGGGCGGCTCCTTCCGGACTCCGGCGGGCCGCTTCCGCGCCCTCGGGATGCACGATGAGAACCGCAGGCCCGGTCCCCTCGACCCAGATTCCGGGAATCCGATCTCCTTGACCTGCTCGCCCGAGCACGATCCGCTCGCCGCGGATCTCGCTCAGCACTTGCTCGGGCCACGTCACCGCCACGTTCGCACGCAGACGCTCGCCCAGCGTCTCCGGATCCCGACACTCCGCGGCCTGTCGGCGCGCCATCTCCTTCCACAGCCGGAACAGTCCCGCGTAATCGAGCGCCCCGGGCGGCAGCGTGCGGTTGTGCAGCGCCAGCATGTCCTGCAACCGCTCCACGCGGATGCTGCGCTCGACCAGCTTCTTCGGGTCCGTCTCGCCCAGAACGTGCTTGCCGAAGAAGCGGTAAACAGCCTCGCGGCTCGCCTGGTTGTAGTTGTGCGGCGCGTCAATGTGGACGTTCTCCACGTTCTCCGGCTTCCCATACAGCTCGTAGATTCGCCGCACGGCCGGGAATTCCTCCTGCGGCGTGTTGCGCGTCCAATCACCCGTCGCCGAGACCAGCAGCAGCGGCCGCGGCGCCATCATCGCGGCAAATTCCACGTTGAAGGTCCCCAGCCGCAGGTTCGGCGCATTCTCGCACACGCAGCCCCCCTGCATGATGCTCGATACCATGTTCACCGGCGCCGCAAACTTGACGCGCTCGTCGACCGCCATCAGCAGGAAAGTTTGCGTGCCGCCGCCCGAGGCGCCCGTGGCGCCGATCCGCTCCGGATCCACCTCGGGCAGCGACTCCAGGAAGTCCACCACGCGGATCGAGTTCCAAAGTTGCAGGCCCAAAGGACTGAAAGACCACAGTTGCTCAGCCGGGCCCCCGAAGATGTGCGGCGTCTGGATCGTGTCGTTGTAGCCCACCATGTCATAGGCGAAGACTACGTAGCCCTGACGCGCGAGGTTGATGCATCGCGCCGGAACGGAGCCCAGCGGCTGGTGCTCCAGGCGACCGTAATTCCAGTGCCCGTGCGGCGAGGCAATCGCGGGCAGACGTCCCGTGCGTCCCAACGGCCGGTATAGGTTGCCTCCCAAATAATATCCGGGCAGCGTTTCTAGCAGTACCTTCTCGATGGAGTAGTCCTTCTGTTCGATCCGCCCGAAAATCTGGGGGTTTAGCGGCGTCCGCTCCGGCATTGGCAGAAGACCGGCCGCCGCCAGGATCTGCGCACGCAATCGAACCTTGCGGGCCTCCCACTCGCCCAGCGTGCGATAAGTCGGCATGGTAAAGTGCGTGTCCGTGTTGGGAACGTTAACGTTGCGGGCGTCCTCGGCCGGGATCTGGGCGGCCAGCCCGCCGGCCGCCATCAGCGAAAGCCATAGAACTCGCATCAGCCGGGCACTATAGCGCACACCTCCCTCGGATTGGGAGACTCCTCGCCCCCTGCGCTACACTGGCCGGGGTGGACGACGAGCGCTACATGCGTGAGGCCCTCGATCTGGCCCGGCAGGCAGCCGAGGCGGGCGAAGCCCCCATAGGAGCCGTCGTCGTCAGCGCTGACGGCGAGATCCTCGGCCGCGGCCGCAACTCCCCCATCGCCCTGTCCGATCCCACCGCGCACGCCGAAATCCTGGCCCTCCGCCAGGCCGGCGCTCGCCTGCGCAACTACCGACTCACTGGGACCACCCTTTACGTGACGCTCGAGCCCTGCGTCATGTGCGCCGGCGCGTTGGTAGCAGCGCGCGTGGCCCGCCTCGTCTTCGGGGCTCGCGACTTGCGCTTCGGCGGCGTCCGCAGCAAGTTCCGCCTGGCCGACTCCCAGCTCCTCAACCATCGAGTGGAGGTCGTTGAAGGCATCCTCGCGGTCGAGTGCCTGCAACTCCTGCAGGGCTTCTTCCGCCAGAGGCGTTAAGGCGACCGGAGCGGTCGCCTGCACCCCTCCGATGCGAATCCACCCGGCCCCGGCTGCAGGAGCGTAACCCCGGCGGCCTCGGCCATAGTCTTTCCGGATATGACGGCAAAGCGATTCTTCATCGTGTGCTTGCTCCTGGCCGGCCTGGGTGCGCTCAGCGCTTGGGCGGCCGATGTCACTGGAAAATGGGTCGCCGAGGTGCCTGGCAGGCAAGGTCAATCCATGCAGATGACCTTCACCTTCAAGGTCGAGGGCGAGAAGCTGACGGGGTCCATCTCGACGCCCCGCGGCGAGTCCCCGATCTCCGACGGCAAGATCCAGGGTGACGAGATCTCCTTCACCCAGGTCATCGAGTTCGGCGGCAACCAGATGAAGTTCCTCTACAAAGGCAAGGTCGAGGGAGATCAGATCCGATTTACCCGCCAGCGCGAGGGCGCCGAGGGGCCCGGCCCGCAGACGCGCGAGTTCGTCGCCAAGAGAATGCCCTCCTGAGCGGTTGATATCGCCCCCACACGCCTCTGGGCGGCGCCGGGGACCTCGTCGTCCCCGGGCGCCGCTATTTTTTCTCCCTGAGCTCGAGATAAATTACCTCGACCAAGCTCGGCCGTCGCCGCTGACCGGCAGCCGGTTCCTGAACTCCCAGCGCGGCTTTGATCTCCTCCAGGCTTTTACCCTCCGCAAGCAGACCGCGCACCTTGCCTTCGGTTGCTTCCAGCGTGGCGAGCAGCTTCCGTAAATCCTCTTTGCCTACCGGCTCGGCATGACCGGACACATAAGTGTCCGCATCAAGGTCGAGTAACTTCCGTAACGTTGCTAGCAGCCCGGAGAACCGCCCGTTCTTGTGTCGGTGGATCAAAGGATCGCGCCCGATGAAGACCAGATCGCCGACGAAAGCAACGCGCTGGCTGGGCACGAACACTACCAGATCGCCATCCGTGTGCGCCGGCCCCAGGTGCATCAGCTCGATACGGAGGCCGCCGGCGTTCAGCGAACACCTGTCGGCGACCGACTCGCGGGGCAGCCACCCCGCAAGCCCAGCCAACTTGGCGTCCTTGGACGCCTCCTCCAAATCGCGCCGTGCGTTCGCGTGCGCAATCACGGTAACGTCCTTTGGCAAACCCGGTAGACCATTCACGTGATCGCCGTCGCTGTGCGTCAGGATCACGCGCCGCACCGGGCTCGCCGTCACCTTGCGTACCTCTTCCAGCATGGCCTGCGCGCTCTCGGCCGTCATTTTGGCGTCGATCAGGATGGCCTCGTCCCCTCCCACGATCAACCCCGCGTTGGCGCCGCTGCCCCCGCGAATCCAGTAAATGCCCTCGCGCAGGCCGACGATCGACAGCGGCGCGGGCTGTTGCTGGGCAGAAACGAGGGCCGCTACGAAAACGAACCCGCCGATGCGAAGAAATCTCTGCATGGTGGAGCCCTCCCGGAACCTCTTCGTGAACTCCCTGAAGATCGTGCCTGCTCAGTATAGCTCATCAAGGCACCCGTAAAGAGGGTAAAAGTCGGCCGCCGCAGGTAAAAAGGAAGTAAAAGGTGATGGCCGCCGGTAACTTGTCTGCCCGGGCGGCGTTCGTTTCAAATGGAGGGCTTGCAGCCCAAAGGTTCTACGCTCATGACTACCGGTCCGTCGCTAGGTGCAATCGGGTCACTTGTGGCCACGCTCGTCCTCGCAGCCCAAACTGCCGAGATGCGCCACCAGGGTGTCGTACGTTCCGGCGGCCTCCCCGTCCCCGGCGCCACGGTCACCGCCACCCAAGGCGACCGGAAGGTCGTCACCGTAACCGATGAGCAGGGACGCTATCTCCTGCAGGACCTGTCGCCGGGGACCTGGGAAATCGAAATCGCGCTAACGGGCTTTCGCACAGCGCGCCGCACCCTCGAGCTGCCCGCGACCGCCGTGCTGGAGTGGTCTCTTGAGATTGAGCCTCCGGCAGCCCGCCCACGCCTATCCCCGCCGGCCAAAGCCTTTCAGCGCCTGGCGCTGAATCAAACCTCCGAGTCCGCCGAGAGCAGGCTCGAGGAAGAGATTCAGGCCCACCCTCTGCCCACCGGATTTACAGCTGAAACCAGCGCTAACGAAGCCTTTCTGCTGAGCGGCTCCCTGAGCGCCAACCTGCAACGGGCGCTCCGCCAGGGCCTTCTCGAACAGATGCGCATGGGCTTTGAACAGATGCGCGAGATGGCCGTGAGCACGGAAGCCGCCGCACGCGCCTTCGGGGCGGCGCCCGGCTCTGTTGAGCCTGAAATCGGCCCCCAGGCGGGGCCGCCTCCGCCTGGCCCCGGTCCCGGCGGACCACCTGGCGCGAACCCGGGACGCGGTCCCGGCCTGGGTCCGGGCCCCCGCATGGGCGGCGGTCCCGGCATGATCGGTGGCCCCGGAATGCGTCCCGGCGCACCCGGCGCCCGCAGGACCGTCGGCCCGGCCGATCAGCGGCGCATGGCCGGCCCTGGCCCCGCAACGTGGACGACTGACGGGCCCTTTGGCAACCGCATCGCACGCGGCAGGGAAGGCATCCGCGGCGGACTCTTTTTCAGCCTCAATAACTCGGCTCTCGACGCCAGGCCCTATTCCCTTACCGGTCAGAAAATAGAGAAGCCCTCCTACGCCCAGAGCCGCTTCGGAATCAACTTGGGCGGCCCGCTCGCTCTGCCCAAATTGCCTCGCAGCGACCGCACCTTCTTTTTCGTGAACTATTCCGGCGCCCGGGCGCGCAGCCCTTACCACGCCACATCGACGCTGCCTACACCCCAGCAGCGCGCCGGCGACTTCTCCGAGCCGCTGGGGCCGCTCAGCACGGTAATTTTCGATCCCGCCGGCAGACTGCCGTTCCCGGCCAACCGCATACCCGCCTCGCGCATGGATCCCATCGCGCTGGGCCTGCTGGAGTTCTTCCCGTTGCCCAACCAGCCCGGCTCCGTGCAAAACTACCAATACGTCACCTCCGACGGCAACGACAGCGATCAGCTCGCCCTGCGGGTCATGCGGCCGTTGACCCGGCGGGACCGTCTCGACCTCAACGTTAGCTCGCAATGGCGCCGCGGCGCCCTCAGTCAACTCTACCGATTCCGCGACGCCACCAACGGCCGCGGACTCAACCTCTCCGGCGGATGGACGCATAACTTCTCGCGCACCACGATCTGGACTCTGCGCGCCACGGTTTCGCGCAACCGCAACGAAACCCTGCCCCACTTCGCGTATAAGCGGGACGTCGCCGGAGAGCTCGGCATCCTCGGAGTCTCGCGCGATCCCGTCAACTACGGGCCGCCGAATCTGAACTTCACCAACTTCGGCGATCTCAGCGACGCCGGCGCCCTTTTGCGGCGCAACCAACAGGCGACCCTGTCGCCCTCGCTGCTCCTGGTGCGCGGACGGCACAACCTTACCCTGGGCGGTGAGTTCCGCCGCGTCCAGATCAACGTGCGCACCGACCAGAACGCGCGCGGCACGTTCACCTTCACTGGACTCGCCACCAGCGCTTTAGACGAGGCGGGCCTCCCCGCGCCCCGAACGGGGCTCGATTTCGCGGACTTTCTGCTCGGACTGCCGCAATCGAGCTCGATCCGCTTCGGCGCCTCGAACACCTACTTCCGCGCCTCGCACTTCAGCGCCTTCCTCATGGAGGACTGGCGCGTCAACTCCAACCTCAGCCTGAATCTCGGCCTGCGGTACGAATTCTTCCAGCCCTTCTACGAGAAGTTCAATCGCATCGCCAATCTCGACGTCGCGCCCGATTTCACCGGCGTGGCCGTCGTCACGCCCGGACAATCCGGCCCTTACAGCGGGCCCTTCCCGCGCGGGTTGGTCGATGCCGATCCGAACAATCTCGCACCCCGCCTCGGCCTGGCCTGGCGGCCCTCCGCGCGCCGAAGCCTGCTCGTGCGCGCAAGCTACGGCATCTTCTATAATGGCGCCATCTACGGTCAATTCCCCCAGAGGCTGGCCTCGCAACCCCCCTTCGCCAACACCGCCGCCCTCAATACCTCCCCGGCGCGAGTCCTCACGCTGCGCAACGGCTTCGCCGCCTCGCCCACCAAAACCGTCACCAACACCTACGCCGTCGACCGCAGCTACCGCACCGGCTACGCCCAGACCTGGAGCTTTTCACTGCAGCACTCCCTCAGTCGCACGCTCTTCCTCGAGCTCGGCTACCTCGGAACCAAGGGGACTCGGCTCGACATCCAGCGCATGCCCAACCGCGCTGCACCCGGCTCCCCTCTGACGGCCGAAGATCGACGACGCATCGGCAACGCCGTGGGCTTCGTCTGGGACAGCTCGGAAGGCAACTCGGTTTACCACGGCGGACAGGTTCGGCTCATGCGCCGGCTGGCTCGCGGCGTCTCGGCCAACCTGCTCTACGTCTACTCGAAGTCCATCGACAACGCATCTACCCTGGGCGGTGGCGCGGCCGTGGTCGCGCAGAACGACAGGGACCTCCGCGCCGAACGCGGTCGCTCCAGCTTCGACCAGCGCCATAGCCTCAGCCTCTTCTACGTCCTGAACTCGCCCGTCCGCGACCGAGGACGAATACTGGCCTCATCGCCGTGGGCCGGCCGATTGCTCGGCAACTGGAGCCTTAGTGGCGGCCTCACGGCCGGCTCCGGCACGCCGCTCACCGCCCGCGTGCTGGGTAACCTTGCTGACACCGGCGGCACAGGGGCCGTGGGCAGCGGCCGCGCCGACGCCACCGGCCTGCCCATCCGTAGCCAGACTGGTTTCTTCAACCTCGCCGCCTTCACCATCCCCCAACCCGGCCGTTTCGGCAACGCCGGTCGCAACACGATCGACGGGCCCACCCTCTGGTCCCTCGACCTCTCCCTGGCTCGCCTGATACCGCTCGGCGAACGCCGCACGCTCGAATTCCGCGTCGACAGTCACAACGTCACCAACCACGTCAGCTTCACCCGCCTTGGCACGGTAGTCAACGCCGCCGATTATGGACTCCCCACCGCCACGGCCCCCATGCGCCGCGTCAGCGCACAACTCCGCCTGAGGTTCTGACGACCATGCTTGGCCTCATCCGAACCCTCCCGCTCCTCGCACTCGCCGCCGCCATCGCCCAGCAAACCGCACCCGTCTTCCGCGCCACTACTAACCTCGTCATTGTCAACGTCTTCGTGCGCGATCGTGCGGGCCGCGACATCGCCGGGCTCTCCAAAGACGACTTCACGATCCTTGAGGACGGCAAGCCCCAAACCATCGCGATCTTCGAATACCAACGACTGGATCCGTCCCCGACGACGCCCTCGCTCGCGGCACGCCCGCAAGCGGAGCCCTCCGCCGGCGCGGCGGGCCCCATCCGCATCGCCTCGCCCGGAACCATCCGGTACCGCGACCGCCGATTGCTGGTCCTCTTCTTCGATCACTCTTCCATGTCCCCGGCCGATCAGGCCCGCGCTCACCAGGCTGCGCTGAAGTTCATCCGCGAGCAGATGCAGCCGGAGGATCTGGTCGCCATCATGAGTTTTGGCGCCCAACTCAAGTTGGAGCAGGATTTCACCGATGACCGCGACGCCCTGGCCCGCGTCATCCAAAGCTTTCGCACCGGTGAGGCCAGCGAGCTGGCTGCCGAATCAGAAACCGATGAGGAAGCCGCCGCGGACGAATCCGCCGCCTACAGCCCGGACGAAAGCGAATTCAACATCTTCAACACCGATCGCAAACTGGGAGCGCTCGAAAGAGCGGCGCGCATGCTGTCGGCCTTGCCCGAGAAGAAGGCGCTCATCTATTTCTCCGGCGGCGTCAGCCGCACCGGCGTCGACAACGAGTCGCAACTCCGCGCCACCATCAACGCCGCCGTGCGCGCCAACCTTTCTTTCTACCCCGTGGACGCGCGGGGCCTGGTAGCCACCGTCGCCGGCGGTGATGCTTCCCAGGCCTCCCCTTCGGGTACCGGCATCTTCTCCGGCCGCACTCAGCGAAGCCAGATGCAGCGCTTCTTTGCACGGCAGGACACGCTGGTCGCCCTCGCCGAAGACACCGGCGGCCGCGCCTTCCTGGACGCCAACGATCTGACGCTCGGCATTCGCCAGGCTCAACAGGACATCCGCAGCTATTACATCCTCGGTTACTACCCCGCCAACCAAGCGCAGGACGGCCGCTTCCGTCGCATCCAGGTTCGTCTGAATCGCCCCCTGCAAGCCAAGCTCGATTATCGCAGCGGCTACTTCGCTCCCAAGGACTTCTCCCGCTTCACCGAGTCCGACAAGGAGCAGCAGCTCGAGGAGGCCCTCGCGCTCGGCGATCCCATTACCGACCTGCCACTGGCGCTCGAGGTGAACTACTTCCGTCTCGCAGCCGATCGTTACTTCGTCCCGGTCTCAGTGAAGATTCCCGGCAACGAGATCACGCTGGCCCGCCGAGGCTCGACCGAAGCCACCGAACTCGACTTCATCGGCCAGGTCCGCGACAGCCGCGGCCGCGTCGTCGCCACCGTGCGCGACGGCATCCGCGTCCGTCTGCGCGCCGAAGACGCAGCACATTTGGAACGCCGCAATTTCCAGTACGACACCGGCTTCACTCTGCCCCCCGGCCGTTACCGGCTCAAGTTCCTTGCACGCGAAAATCAACTGGGAAAGATCGGCACGTTTGAAACGACCTTCGAGGTGCCTGATCTGGCCTCCGTCAAGGATCGATTGCGCTTGAGTTCCCTCGTGCTCGCCGGCCAACGCGAACCGCTGAAGGCGGCAGTCGGCGCGGCCACCCGCAACCGCAAACTGCTGGCTTCCAGTCCCCTGGTCGCCGACAACCTGAAGCTGGCGCCCAGTGTCACCCGCGTCTTTCGGCGCGATCAGAACCTCTACGTGTACGTCGAAGCATACGACCCCGCCGCGGACCCGCAAGACCGCCGGCTCAGCGTCGTCGGCGAAGTCGCCTTCCTGCGCGGACAAAAGAAGGTTTTCCAGTCGCAGCCCGTGCGTTTGGCGGAAACGACCGCCGCGCGGCCGGGTGTACTGCCCGTCCGTTTCGAGCTCCCCCTGAAAGAGCTCCCGCCCGGCCGTTATATCTGCCAGGTCACCCTGGTCGATCAGATAGGCAAGCGCTTCGGCTGGGCCCGCGCTCCTATGGTCGTGCTACCTTGACTGCCCTGTTACGTCTTCTATTCCAGAAACAGAGGGAACGACGATGAGAACCTTTCGCTGGATCGTTGCTTTGTCGTTGGCCGCTGCCGTGCTGGTGAGCGCACAGCGGCGCGGCCCGTTCCGCCGGACACCGGAGACCGAAGCCCGACCTTTGCCCAAGGACGACGCGGAAAAACGGATCCTCGACGTCATCGAGCAGGCCGAGCGCGAGGGACGCCTCTTCGCAAGCGTCCCGGTCGCCGACGGTCGCGCCTTGCGCTTGCTGACGGAAGCCGTCAACGCGCAGCACGTCGTAGAAGTCGGCACTTCCACCGGCTACTCCGGTCTCTGGTTCTGCCTCGCCCTGCAGAAAACCGGCGGCAGGCTGACTACCTTCGAGATCGACGCGCGCCGCGCCGCTATGGCGCGCGAGCATTTCAAACAAGCCGGCGTCGACAGGCTGGTCACTCTGGTCGAAGGCGACGCCCGTCAGACGCTCAGCCGCGTCAAGGGACCCGTCGACGTAGTCTTCCTCGATGCCGACAAGGACGGATACGTAACTTACTTGGAAAAATTACTGCCCCTCGTGCGACCCGGCGGACTCATCCTCGCGCACAACGTGGATATGGCCGCTGACTACGTGCGCCGCGTCACGTCCGATCCCGACCTGGAGACCGTCTTCTACATGCAGGGCGGCGGACTTAGCATCACGCTCAAGAAACGATGAACCGGCGCGCGCCCCGCGCACTTACTTGCCCAGCTGATAGTCGCTGTAAGACTGATACTCGAACTCCCAGTTCACGCTGCCGTCCTTGAACCGCATCCAGGTCTTGTGACGGGCGGGCGGACCCTCGCTGATCAAAAATACGCGTCCGCCGCGCACCTTCCCGTTGGAGGGATCGTCGGGAGCAACGCGCGGGTAAGCCCGGTGGCCCGCCGAGCCCACGTAGCCCAGCTCCACGCCCTTCCACCGACCCACATAGTTGTTCGTGTGGTCATGGCCGCAGTAGATCCCGCGCACGTCCCCGCGCTCGAGCACCGCAGCGAACAGGCCGCTGTTGACCGGCGAGGGCGCCTCCGGCTCGTGCCGCGCCCCGATGATCTTGGCCTGGTTCGCCATCTCGTTGAACTCCCGCAGCGGGATGTGGAAAAACATCAGCCCCGGCACCTTGCCGCCATAACGTTTCTCCAGCTCGATCGAGCTGCGGTAGTACCACAGGATCTGATCCGTGTGGATCCAGTCGTAATACGTGTTCTTGCCCTCGGTAAAGTACTCGTTGGAATCGAGCAGCCAGATGCAGTAAACCGGCCGCGTCCCCGATGAGTTCCATACGAGTAAATGCTTGTTGCCGGCCCCGGTCAACCCCCGCTCATAAGCCCCGTTCAGGTTGTGGGCGTGCGACGCGTAGATCTCCAGCACCGCATGCTTGTCCAGCCGCGTCTTCGGAAAATGCTCCTGGTCGTGGTTGCCGAAGACGATCGCCCAGTGCACCTTGTGCTTTTCCATGGCCGCGGCCACATTGCCTACCGCGGCCCGCACCGCCTCCGGCGATGGGCAATCGTTGCCCGAAACACAATCGCCGTCCACGATCACCAGGTCGGGCTTCTCCAGCTCGATCAATCGCTCCGTTAGCCTGATGCCGTGGGTATCGGGCTCGGGCCGGTAATGCAGGTCCGAAACCGCTAGAATCTTGAAGTCGCCCCCGGTGCGGCACCGCAACCTGGGCTCCGCTGCCCTCGCCACGGCCGCGCCCACGGCACTGGCCAGAAAACTACGACGCTTCACGGGTCCACCTCTCACGCACTCGAATTTGCTTCCCACGCTCCGGGAAACCTTCCGATCCTATCAGAGGAAACGGCTAGCAGGAGGACCCGCTTGGGAAGAACGCTCTCAGGCGCTGCTGAGGTCGACCTCGTCCACGATGCCGATGACCGCAGCCTCGATGGGCGTCATCAAGCGACCCACGCTGCTGAAGGCGCTGTAGCCCTCCGTGGTTAAAAGCACCCGATCGCCGATCCCCGCCTGCACGGCGTCGACTGCGACCACAGCGTCGCCCCTCTCCGACCCGTCCAAATCAAGTGGCTGAACTAAAAGGAGCTTCAGTCCCTCGTGCGAGGGATGCTTGCGTGTCGCTACCAGCTCACCGATGACCCGGGCGATCAGCATCACCCGCTCCCGCCGTCGCCACGATGGGCCTCGCGCTTCACCCGGATGGCATCCACAATGCCCACGATCGTGGCGTCGGTGACAACCTCATCGGGCAGGAAAGCGAAGCTGGCCTCCCGCGCCCGCGTCCAGTAGATCAGCTCCCCTGCCCCTGCTCCCGTCCAGTCCGTGCATATGATGGGCCTCCCCTTGTCCTTGAGCTCCGGCGTCACCGGCTGCACGATGAGGAGGCGCTGACCGGTCAGATTGGCATTCTTCACCGTCGCCCAAACGCGGCCCACAACCCGCCCCAAATACATCGCGCTCACTCCCGCCGGTCCAGGCTCACCGTGTCCACGATGCCCACGATGGCGGTGTCCACAGGCCTGTCGCGACAGCCTTCGGCCATGCGCGCCGAACTGCCCGAAACCGCGATCACGGTCTCCCGAAAACCCGCTCCCACGGTGTCCACGGCCACCACGTAGCCCGCCTCTTCCTTGCCATCGGGACTGATGGGCTTGAGCACCAGCAGCTTCTTGCCCTCCAGACGCGGGTCCTTCCGCGTGGCCACCACCGTGCCCACCACGCGAGCCAGAATCATGACGCGCTCGCTGCCTTCGGCAGACGCCCTACTTGCTGGGATTGCTCTTGCCGATGGGCAGGACGTCTTCCAGGCTCGGGTGCGGTCGCGGGATCACGTGCACCGCGATCAGCTCGCCCACCCGACGCGCGGCTGCCGCGCCCGCATCGGTCGCCGCGCGCACCGCCGCCACGTCACCACGCACCAGCGCGGTCACGTAGCCCGAACCGATCTTCTCCCAGCCGACCAGGGTCACCTTGGCGGCTTTGACCATCGCATCCGCGGCTTCGATCATCGCCACCAGGCCGCGGGTTTCGATCATACCCAGTGCTTCGCCCATGTTGCTCCATCCGCGCGCCGGCGAGCCGCCTCGCCGCGCGCCCTTCCCATCACGTTACTCCCAATTTTCCACTCGCGCGCAAGGCTTCGCTGACCAGCGCGATCAGCTCCTCGCGCGTCACAACAAACTTCTCCACGCCCACTTCCTCGGCCACCAACGGACAGCCCGGCTCCCCATGCACCCTGGCTCGGATGCCATAGCGCTCACGGGCCGCCAGAAGCTTTTCCACTTCCTCGCGGGACAGCACTTGCGGACCACCCAGCAGCTCGGCCACTAGCGAGATCCGCGCGAAGTGCTCCACCGTCTCCATCCGGAAGTACGCCTTCCACACATCGGGCCCGTAGCAGACCGCCCCGTGATTGGCCAGCAGAAGGGCATCGTACTTGGGAATGTAAGGCAACATCGGCTGGGTCAGCTCGGGCGTCCCCGGCAGCCCATACTCGGCCAGCGGAACACAGCCCAGCCCGATGATCACCTCCGGCAGCAAAGCCAGGTTCAGAGGCTTGCCCGCCGCTGCGTAGCCTGTAGCCACCGGCGGGTGCGCATGAACCACTGCCCGCACGTCCGGTCGCAGGCGATAGATCGTCAGATGCATCCCCAGCTCCGAGGTCTGATCCAAACGGCCCATCAGCTTGCGGCCGCTCATATCGCAGACGATCAGATCGTCGGGATGCATCATGCCCTTGGAAACGCCGGTCGGGGTCGCCAGCACGCGCTCTTCATCCAGACGCACCGTGATGTTGCCGTCGTTGGCCGCCACCCAGCCCTTCTGCCAAATCAAACGGCCTACTTCCACGATGTCCTGGCGGTGCTCCCGCTCGGTCTTGGGCATCGAACCCACGATTGTAGCAAAGGGCCCTTCCTGCGGCGCGCCGCGCGCATCACCGGCTCACGAACCCGTGATACAGACCCATGTAGTACGGCAGCAGAAACGCTGCCCCGTCGGCCAGCACCAGCCCCTGCCCGCCTTGGTCCAGCCGCCATGGATCGTGATTCCAGTGCTCCACGAACCGCTCGTCCACCGGCAGCACCTTGCCGTTGCGACGCCAACCGCGCCCGCTGCGCTCCGAACCCGGCACGTCTAACGCAACCGGCACGACGTCTCTGCGGTGGCTGTTCGCCAGCCCCCAGTCCACGCGGTCCAGCGGAAATCGCCGTAGCGTGTCGAGCGATTCCTCCAGCCAGGGCCCGGGCAGCGCAAGGTCCAGCGTCCGAAACGGCGTTCGGTATTTCTGTCCCGCCAGGCTCGCCGCGCAGATGAAGTTGAACAGCGGGTTCAACTCGGGCAGCTCCAGCAGGCAGTATTGATACAAGGCGAAAGCGTAGCGCGAACGCAACTCCGGGTCCGTCTCGTACCGGATCAGGTTGTAGAAGTTCATTAGCGCCATCTCGTCGTCCGACTGGTTGCCGGTTCCCGGGCCCGCCTGGATCTTGGGCACCATCAGGTTTTGCGCATAGTGGTGCTCCCGGATCAATCGCTCTGCCGCCGCACGGTACCTTCCCGCTCCCGTCATATGCTCCGCTACTGCAAGGTAGGAAAGGATGCTCAGCGAATTCAGGCCCCGCTCGACGTACCAGTCGGGATCCTGATTCAGCTTGGCCGGCGTAAAAACCGCCCACCGCGTCGGCTGCCCGTCCCAATCCACCAACGCAAAGTCATGGGCCAGCAGGTGATCGACGATCCCGGTGACCACCGCGCGCACCTCGGCTTTCTCCTCCGGTGAGTCCGCCACCAGGTCGTAATACAGGGCGTAAAAGAAAAAGTGCCCGTCCAGCTCGTCCGAGCTCGTATCCGCCTTCCAATACCACTTGCCGTCCCCGCTTCGCGGCCAGCGGGGATGCAAAATTTTCCACAGGCGATCCCGCGTGGCTCGCATCTGCTCGTCGCGCTCGCGCGTATAAACGAGGTTCGGGTCCGGTCCGTCGGCCGGCACGACGGTCCGCGCCACGAAACCCGGCCGCGCGGGCGGAACTCCTCCCTGCGTCACCGTGCTTAGGAACCGCAGCGCTTCGAAAGCCGCGCGGGCTCGCTGACGCGCCGCCGCTTCGCGCGTGGCCGCCCAGGCGAAACACTCCCCGGCCCCGTACATGCTGGTCCACAGCCCGTCATTGTCGCTGTCCCGCTGGACCCACTCGCTTGTGTCGCCCGGGCGTTTCAACCGGACCGAATCCACGTACCCGTAGGCAGTCCGTCGGTGCCGCTTGTCGATCTCCCGCTCGAAGAAGGCCGCCTTTTCGCCGAACGTCAGCGGGCGAAGCTCGATGCGGGCTACGCCTTTCCCCGTCGCGATCCATGCCTCGCCCTCGGCACTGACCGCTATCGAACGAACTTCGTCATCGGGCAGCCAGCGCAAACCCTGACGGTACTCCCAATTCCTGCCATCGTAACGGATGGCGCCGCGACGCGTGCCGAACCAGACCACACCCGCTTCGCCCGCCGCCACCGTCGTGAAATCGTCGTAGGGAAGGCCCTCGCTGCCCGTATATAGCGACCACCGGTCACCCTCTAGCCGTCCCACGCCCTGGGGTGAGGCGAACCACAGGCGCCCCTGCCCGTCGAAAGCCACTCCGCGCACGTCCGTGGGAGCCCAACTCCGCGACCCATCCCACGGACGAAGCGCGCGCCACTCGCCCTTCGCGTCACCCAGAAAGAGTCCCGCTGCCCCCGCCACCGCGAGCCGACCGTCGTGTGACGCAGCCACCTGGCGGATCTCCTTTCCCACACCCGCCAAGCGGTCCACAGCCGCGACACGCCGAAAGCGCCCTCCCGCCAGCTCCCACAGCCCGCCCTCCGTCCCCAGCCAAACCGTCCCCGCAGCGGCGAGACCGCGCACGGCAACCCCCGGCGGCAGGGACGCTATTTTCTCCGGCCGCTCTGCTCTCAACCGCCAGAGCAGCCCTTGATGGACTAGCAAAAGCTCGCCTCCCCGCACAGCCAAAGCCTCTACCCGCGCGCTGAAAGGCTCCACCCGGCGCCATTTCCCCTCCGCGTATCGCGCCAGGCCCTTCGCCGTACCGGCGTAAACCACGCCTGGCGTCACCCACGCCACCGCATACACGTCCGCTGAGGGCAGACCGTCGCTCTCGCCGTAGCACCACCGCACCTGTTGGCGGAAGACCTCTCCCCCACCCGAGAAAGCCGTCGCCGTCAGCGCAATAACGACCGTTCGCACCACACGCCGCTTCATGCGCGCTATGGTATCGCGACTCCTGCAGGCACAGAGAGGCATGCATTATTGATGGTTCATGCGAGCAAAGACCCCTCTGCCGCGACGGCTGCTGGCCCCGCTCGAGGAATTCGTCAAGACCGAAGCTCTGGGTGGAGCGATTCTGGCCGCCGCCGGGCTCGCCGGACTTCTGTGGGCGAACTCGCCGTGGCAGGACAGCTACGTTCGCCTTTGGTCCACGCCGCTGCGCGTCGGCGTCCCCGGCCTCGAGCTTCACAAACCGCTGCTGCTGTGGATCAACGACCTGCTGATGGCGATCTTCTTCCTCCTGGTGGGCCTGGAGATCAAGCGTGAACTCCTCATCGGAGAGCTGAATTCAGCGCGCAAGGCCGCCTTGCCCACTGCCGCCGCACTGGGCGGCATGGCACTCCCAGCCGCTATTTTCCTGCTTTGGGTCGGTGAGGCCGAACTGCGCCGCGGCTGGGCCATTCCCATGGCCACCGACATCGCCTTCGCTCTGGGATGCCTCCGGGCGCTCGGCCGACGCACTCCCTCCGCTCTCCTGGTGCTGCTGACCGCGCTCGCGATCGTCGACGACCTCGGCGCCATTCTCGCCATCGCCGTTTTCTATACCGGCAGCCTTTCGGCCGCGGCCTTGCTCGCCGGCGTTGCCCTGACCGCCCTCCTGGTCCTCCTGAACCGCAGCGGCGTCGATAGGCTCGCACCCTACCTCATCGTGGGTGCCTTGCTCTGGCTGGCGGTTCTTAAAAGCGGCGTGCACGCCACGCTGGCAGGAGTCGTGTTAGGACTGTGCGTGCCCGCGCGCTCCCGTTTCTCGCACGCCTCTCTCCTCGTCCATGCTCGCGCCTCGCTGGACGAGGCGGAACGCGACCCGGACGGCGCCGAACTACATCTGCAGGCCCTGACCTGCCGCCTCCGCCATTGCCAATCGCCGCTCCGCCGACTCGAACACGCATTGCATCCCTGGGTGGCGTACGGCATCCTTCCGTTGTTCGCGCTCGCCAACGCCGGGGTGAATCTGTCCGGGCTCACCTTCGCTCACCTGGTAAGTCCCTTGGCAGGCGGCGTCTTCCTCGGACTGTTCGTCGGCAAGCAGCTTGGCGTGTTGCTGGCGAGCTGGCTGGCGGTCAAGACCCGCCTCGCCACACTGCCGGAGGGAGTGCGCTGGCCGCACCTCTATGGCATGGGACTGCTGGCCGGCATCGGCTTCACCATGGCCCTCTTCATCGCGGGCCTGGCCTTCGGGGAAGGCACTAGCTTGCACGCTCAAGCCAAGATCGGCATCCTGTCTGCATCCCTAGCCTCGGCGGTAGTGGGCGTCATTGTGCTCACGGTAGCCTCCGCAGGCAAGAGGGAACCCGCAAGCTGAGGCTCGTGGAATCAGCCCAATCTCTCCGTCTTAGCGCTGTGGCTTCCGCAGCCACAAGAAATAGTGGTTTCCGATCCGCCCGGCGCGCGGCGAGCGAAGCAACAGAAGATCCAGATACCGTAGGGGAAACAGCAGCCACCCCAGCACCCCGTGCGCCAGCACGCGCCAGAACCGCCACGGAAACCATAGCTTCACCCACTCCAGCAGAAACACCAATAGCGTGGCGGTCGGCCCGGTGCGCCAGCCCTCGGCGACTACCTCCAGTCCGCCCGCCAGCAGCTTCAGCCCGTCCGGCGTGAACCGGTGATAGTCTTTGGGGTGCTCGTGGAAAGGATGGCAAAAGGGAGCTACGATGCGGGCATACCCGCCCGGCGCCAACACACGCTCGATCTCCCGCATGGCGCGCTCCGGGCGCCGCACGTGTTCGAGCACCGCGTCGCACTCCACCCGCTGAAACAGATTTGCGGGAAATGGAAGCTGCTCCACGTCGGCGACCACGTCCACCCCGCCCCCAGCGACCAGGTCAACGTTGATGTAACTCGGCGTCCGCGCCCCTGCGCCGCCCACATAGAGGTTCCAACGACCCAGAGGCATCTCGCGCGGTTCGCCTGGATTGTGCACCAGGGGCCGGGGCGGCTCGAGCGCCTTCAGCAGCTTCCTCGTCCACCGCACCGCCATCACGCCACAGCCTAGCGCACCGCGATCCCCATCGCAGCTGCCCCCGAACCGCTCGCCAACAAAAACAAAAGGCGCCGCCCCGCTCGCGCGGAGGCGGCGCTCGCAAGCCGCGTCACCCGGATGTGCGGCTCAGTAGTCCATGTCGTGGTGGGACGGAGTGCTGGGCTCCTTCTTCTTCTCGGGGATCTCGGCCACCAGAGCCTCGGTGGTCAACATCAGCGCCGCGATCGAGGCCGCGTTCTGCAGCGCCGTGCGCGCCACCTTCGTCGGGTCGATCACACCGGCCTGCACCAAATCCTCATAGACGCAGGTCTCGGCGTTGAAGCCGAAGTTGGGGTTGTCGCTGGCCCTGATGCGCTCGACCGCGATGGCGCCTTCGTAACCTGCGTTGGCCACGATCTGCCGCAGCGGCTCCTCGCAGGCTCGCTTCACAATGTCCACGCCGATCTGCTCGTCGCCCTGCATCTTCAGGTTCTCCAGGGCCGCCGAAGCCCGCAGCAGAGCCACGCCGCCGCCCGGCACGATGCCTTCCTCCACCGCCGCACGGGTGGCATGCAACGCATCCTCCACGCGGGCTTTCTTCTCCTTCATCTCGGTCTCCGTGGCCGCGCCCACGCGAATGACAGCCACGCCGCCCGCCAGCTTGGCCAGCCGCTCCTGCAGCTTCTCCCGATCGTAGTCCGAAGTGGTCTCCTCGATCTGAGCGCGAAGCTGCTTGATGCGGCCCTCGATCGCTTTCGGGCTGCCCGCACCGTCCACGATCGTGGTATTGTCCTTGTCCACCGTCACGCGCTTGGCCCGACCCAGATCCTCCAGCCGCACGCCCTCCAGCTTGATGCCGGTCTCCTCCATGATGGCCTTGCCGCCGGTGAGGATCGCGATGTCCTCCAGCATCGCCTTCCGCCGGTCACCGAAGCCGGGCGCCTTCACCGCGCACGCCATGAGCGTGCCCCGCAGCTTGTTCACCACCAGAGTGGCCAGGGCCTCGCCCTCCACCTCCTCGGCAATGACCAGCAGCGGCTTGCCCGCACGAGCAATCTGCTCGAGCAGCGGCAGCAGGTCCTTCATGTTCGAGATCTTCTTCTCGTGGATCAGAATGTAAGGCTCCTCCAGCACGCACTCCATGCGCTCGGGGTCCGTGATGAAGTAAGGCGACAAGTAACCGCGGTCGAACTGCATCCCTTCGACCGTGTCCAGCTCGGTGTGCATGGTCTTGGACTCCTCGACCGTGATCACACCGTCTTTGCCCACCTTCTTCATCGCGTCCGCGATGATGCGCCCGATGTTCATGTCCCCATTGGCCGAAATCGCGGCCACCTGGGCGATCATCTCACCGGAGACGGGCTTCGACAGCTTCTTGATCTCCTCCACGACCACCTCAACGGCCTTCTCGATGCCACGCTTCAGCGCCATCGGGTTGGCCCCCGCCGCCACGGCCTTGACGCCCTCGCGGAAAATCGACTGCGCCAGCAGCGTAGCCGTGGTGGTGCCGTCGCCGGCCACGTCCGAGGTCTTCGAAGCCACCTCGCGCACCATCTGCGCGCCCATGTTCTCCAAGGGATCCTTCAGCTCGATCTCCTTGGCCACCGTGACCCCGTCCTTGGTGATCGTGGGACCGCCGAACTTCTTCTCCAACACTACGTTCCGGCCCTTCGGACCCAGGGTCACCTTCACGGCGTCCGCCAGCTGATTGACGCCGCGCAAAATCGCCTGGCGTGAAGCTTCACTGTAAACAATCTGCTTGGCTGCCATCGTCTCTCCTCCTTGGGAAACTCACGATTTGGCGGACTCGCCTTCGATCACGCCTAAAACTTCGTCCTCGCGCATGATCAAGTACTCGACCCCGTCGAGCTTGATCTCATTGCCCGAGTACTTGCCGAATAACACGCGATCGCCCACCTTCACATCGAGGGGCACCAGCGTGCCGTTCTCCAGCCGCTTGCCGCGACCCACCGCGACCACTTCGCCTTGCTGCGGCTTCTCCTTCGCCGTGTCCGGAATTATGATCCCGCCCTGCACCTGCTCCTTCTCTTCGATGCGTTTGACCACGATGCGATCGTAGAGGGGACGAATGTTCATGGGCTGAATCCTCCAGATTTGGAACTTGTGAAATCCTGTGCCGGGACTGCAGGCCGGCTGAGCGCCGGCTCCCGTTTCTTATTATTAGCACTCTAATCCGAGGAGTGTCAATAGCTGGATGTAACTATCTGAAAATACGAAGGTTGCTCTCGCCACACGTCGGTATCCCCGACGTGATCGCCTCCTCCCCGCACCAAGCATGCCTCCTCCCGCCCGACCGCTCGGCAGCCGCTCCACCCCCTGGACTCGTACAAATTTTCTACTTGCCCCTCGAAACCATCACCGCGGGCGATGCCCGCCCAATGGGTAAGTCACCGGCGCGCGAAGGCGAGGTAGCCTTTGAAGCTTGCGCAGATGCTCCGGAGACCCGGCAGGCGAGTGCCGCTCCTCCAGCCTCGGCAAAGGACCGGGCTCCCGCAGCAGCAAGGCCGGGTCCGCTTTCTCGTTTGCAAGGGTGGTCACGGCGGCCTTCCGCGACCCGACCTTCTGCGTCTTGCCTCCCCCTACAATCCGTGGGCTACGGGCATGGGCTCCCAGGTCGGATTCCTCTTCTGCCATCCACTCGACCAGCGGGTTCTTCTTGTGCTTTTCGGCCTTTGCCATCCCTGTGACCCTCCTGCGCCAATCAAACTTATCGGTCACCGCCCACCCTCCGCCTTAGCTGCGGGCGATGCCTCGCTCTGCTTCGATTCTAGGCTGGAGGGTTCACCAAGGCAAGCCGTAGCGATCAGCTCCGCTTGGGGGCCGGCCCCTGCCACGGGCGGACTCCCCCGCTCAAGAACCGTTTGCGGTAAGACGTAGCGAAAGCTCCCGCCACGCGCGCTCTTCAAAATTGTGCTTGAGTCGCTCCCGCCCCGAGCTCAGTCGATCGCCTCGGCGAGGTCCTCGCCGCTCCCCGCACCACCGCAGCAATTGGCCCGCTTCTGCGTCGTCGGGATCGATCTCGAGCACCCGCCCCAAATACGCCGCCGCCCTGTCGAATTCGCCGCGCTTCCAAAGCAGGTAGCCTACGTTGAAGTTGTAATCCGCGTCGTCGGGATCGCCCTCCAGCGCCTTCATGAAGTTCTCCAGGGCTGTGGGGCGGTTCTGCCTGGCTTGCGCCGCGCCGAGGTTGTTGACCACCTCGTTCATCGGTATGTGCTCAGCCACCCGTGCCAGCACCGCCTCGGCGGCCTCGTACTCGGCCGTGTAGTAACGACACAGGCCCAGCAGGAATTGGGCCTGCCAATACCTACTGAAGCCTGGCCGCACTTTCTCGAGCCAGGTGGCAGCGACCCGGTACTGCTGCTGGCGAAAGTGCAGACGACCCAGCTCGAAATGCGGCGCGGAGAAATCGGGCGCCAGCCGCGCCGACTGCGTGAAGTGTCGATGCTTTTGCTCCGGCGTCTCCGCCAGTAGACCGCGGATGTAGTTCTCGAGCGCATCCAAACGCAACCGCGCAAGCTCGCTCACGAACCGCTCCAGCGGGGGCGTCATCGCGGGAGCGAAATGTCTGAGCACTCGCCATGCCAGCCTCGCCTGAACCTCCGGTAGCTTGTCCAGCGCACCTTGCTCGGCGGCGCATAGCTCCGCCTGCATCCGCTCGGTATCCAGGCAGGTAGCCTCGACGCGGAGCAGATCGCCCGAGCCGGGGGTCCCAGGGTCAGTTCGCTCGAAATGACCCGTGACCACGTAGCGGGCGTCCAGCAGCTCGGCCAGCTTCAGTTGCGAGGCCCGCGTCAGACGCCCTGCGGGGGCCAGCGACAGACGCCGCAACGCCTCCAACCGCGCATCACGGTCGACCACCAGCAGGCCCCGCGCCGCCACGAATTCCGTCACAGCCTCGGCGAGGCTTTCCCCGATCCACTCCAGCCCCTCGCTGGACTCGTTCCTGAATGGCAGGACAAGAACCGCCCCGTCACTCGGTTGAGCGATCGCCCCGGACGCTCCCCGGCCGCTACACTGCGTGCCTGACAGCAAAGCCGCGGCCACAAGGCAAGCAACTCGGCACATTGGCCTGCTGCGAGTTTAACAGATGATCCCGAGGAATGGCTTCAGACGAGCCCGCGCGCGCAAACCGCCCGCGGCGCCCGATGTCGGGCGCCTGCCCCGCTCTGCATCATTCAGCGGCCCTCCTCGAACACGAGCTTGAGATTGGTGCCGCCCAGCCGGATCTCCTGGATGCGCGCCGTCCCTTCGCCGCCCGCGTAGCGCACCGAGGTCGAACTAAACTTGGAGTCCACGGTTTCGACCTTGACCGGGGCTTCCACGCGTACCTTCCCGCTGCGAATCACAGCCTTGCCGTCCTGCACTTCCAGCCGGTACTCACCCGGCTTCAGCTCCGTACCCGCCACCACGCTCGGCTGGAAAAGAATGAGCGAGTAAGTCTTGGCGCTGGCAATGGCAACCGCCAGCACGATAAAAGCAAGGATCAGTCTCTTCAGCATGTCAGCTCCTCGACCGGTTGGTTTTTCTCAATCTGCTCGTGGGGACGCCGGTTGGCTCCCCAAGATTGTGGACGCAAGACCGCACGGAAAGTTCCCAACCTTTGCTCCGGCCGCAACAACTCCCTCCAGGCCTCAGCTCTCGGCGAGGAACCGACGCACCAGATCCGCCGCCGCGCGTTGCGTCTCAGGCTCGTCGCCGAAGCCGTTCAACCACACCACGCCCGGCTCGTGACGGAACCACGTCCACTGCCGCTTTGCATATCGTCGCGTGTTGCGCTGCGCATAGTAGAGCGCCTTGCGGAGCTCCAGCTCGCCTCTCAGCACCTGCAACGCCTGACGGTATCCGTGCGCCTGCAGCGGCTTGATGGTTGGAGGATACCCCATGGCCAGGATCCGCCGGACCTCTTCGATTAGACCCGCTGCGAACATGCGGGCGCAGCGTTCGTCGAGACGGCGATACAGCTCCTCGCGAGGCGGATTCAGGGCAAGCTTGAGAACCCGGAAGCCCGTCAGTGCCTCGCGGCCCGAAGCAAACCAGCGCGAAAGGGGCCGGCCTGTGAGCAGGCACACCTCGAGCGCGCGCACCAGCTTGTGGCGATCCGTAGCGTGAATGCGCCTGGCCGCTTCGGGATCCAGCCGACGAAGCATGCGATGCAGGAATCCCGGCCGCCGAGCCTCCCGCTCCATCAGGCGCCCCCGCAGCTCATCGTCGCGAGTCGGGCCGGGGAACAGACCGTCCACGAGCGCGCGCAAGTATAGGCCGGTGCCGCCGACCACCAGGGGCAGCCGGTTCCTTGCTGCAATCTCACGGATCACCTGGCGGGCGCGGCGCGCGTATTCGCCCGCCGTGAACGGCTCGTCGGGATTCGCCACGTCGATCAGATGATGCGGAATGCCCCGGCGCTCGGCGCACGTCAGCTTGGCGGTTCCAATATCGAACCACCGGTAGACCTGCAGCGAATCGCAGTTGACCACCTCTCCGTCGAACTCTTCCGCCAGGCGCAGGCCCAACTCGCTCTTGCCCGAGCCGGTTGGCCCCACCACGGCGACCATAGGGCTGAGCTTCTGCTCCGTCACGGCCCCAAGAACAGTCTAACGGCGACCTCAATCCGCCCGTGGTGCCGCGCGGGGTTCGGATTTTGTCGTTCCGAAACGCTTGAGCTGCCAAGCCCGCGGATCCGACGTCGCTTGGCGTTCGAAGTCCTCGCCAACCCGCCACTTCCCCCGCCGACTCCCAATGCCGCCATGAGCCCTCAGCACCTCGCCGGCGGGCTGCTCAAAATCGTGCCGGAACGGCAACTCGCTCTCGGCGGGTGAAGGTCGGCGTCCCCTCGCAACACCCATGGCTTTCAGCAAAGCCATCTCGAACCCACAAACCCAATCCTGCCCCCCACAACGCAGCCCCACCTTCACGGCCCCCGGGCCGCACTCTCAAATTCCTTACGGCCGGATCCAGGCGGCTCGACATTCGCCCGGCGCCAATGCAGTTGACATCCGCGCTCCCAGTGCATACACTCAAACCAGTACGAGGGATAACCAAAGATGCGCAGGTTCCTACTCTCGCCTTTGTTGCTCCTCGCCGTGTGGCCGGCCGGCGCGCAGAGTACCGATGCGGCGCTAACAGGGTCTGTCACGGATCCCACAGGCGCAGCTATCCCGGGCGCGCAAGTGACCGCGCAGAACGTGCAGACAGGAGTGGTCCACCGGACCGTGACTAACCAAGCGGGTGTGTACCTGTTTGCCGCGCTGCCCCCGGGGCTTTACCGCGTTAGCGCGGAAGCGACCGGCTTCAGCAAGTTCACCTATAGCGACGTGAGGCTCGAGGTCGGCGCCCGGGTCAACCTGGATCTGCCGCTGCAAGTGGGCACACTGACCAGCGCGGTGGAAGTGAAGGCCGAGCTGGAAACCGCTCTGGGCTATGCCTCCGCCTCGGTCGGCGGCATCGTGACCGGGCAGAAAGTTCTCGATTTGCCCTTGACGGCCCGGAACGCCCTGGGTCTGGTCTACATCCACGCCGGCCTGGTGGGCGACAACTTCAGCGGCGCCCGCATCGGCACGCTGAACATCACCGTCGACGGCGTCAACGTTCAGGACAACCGGATCAACCAGGGCGTCTCATCTCCCATCTTCACCAGCGTGGACCGGATCGAAGAGTTCCGCGTCATCACCTCCCCCGCGGATGCGGAACTGGGCCGCGGATCCGGTCAGATCCAAATGATCACGCGCAGCGGCACCAACGAGTTCCATGGCAGCCTTTTCGAATTCCACCGCAATACGGTGCTCACGGCGAATACTTACTTCAACAACCAGCGCGGCCGGGACCCCGACACGGGCGAGCCCATCTCCCCCCGGAACTTCCTGATCCGCAACCAGTACGGCGGCCGCATCGGAGGCCCCATCCGCAAGAATCAAACCTTCTTCCATGTCCTCTTTGAGGGCCAGCGGATCCGTACCCGAAACTCCGTCACCAACGTCACCTACACGGCCAGCGCGCGGCGCGGCCTGTTCCGTTTCTTCCCCGGCGTCCAAAACGGCAACGCCAATGCACGCATTCCCACAGTGGATCTGATGGGGAACCCCGTGCGTCCGCCGGAGGCCACCGGCGACCTTCAAACCGTCAATCTCTTCGGCCGCGATCCCAACCGTTGGGTGCCAGATCCCACCGGCGTCATTCAGCGCATGCTGGATTTGACCCCCTTACCGAACAACTTCCGTTACGGAGACGGTCTCAACACCGCCGGCTACACCTGGCGCCGCAGCAGCTCGGATGATGCCGATCGCTTCAACATCCGCCTGGACCATCATTTCACCCCCGCCCACCGGGCAACCTTCAGCTACGTGTTTGAAGACGAGGACGGCTTCAATGGGTTCATGCCTCAGCCGTTTCCGGCCGCCCCCGGAGGAGGCGTCAAGCGCCGTGATCATATGTATTCTCTCAACCTCATCTCCACTCTCCGTCCCAGCCTCTTGAACGAATTCCGCGCCGGCGCCTTGCGCCCCAAGGTGCGCTTTTACGCTCCCTGGGAACGCGCCGGCACCGATTTGCAGCCCAAAGCGGGCGGCCAGCCCTATCTGCTCGTCTTTAACCAGATTACGGATCCGCTCAATCAGGACAACGACCCGCAAGGCCGCATCACCCCCGTCTATCAGTTCGGTAACAACCTGAGCTGGCTCAAAGGAAGGCACGCGTTCAAAGGCGGCGCCGAGGTCCGCTTCGTCAGCACCAACGGATTCAATTCCTTCAATGTCATGCCCCGAGCCATCCTCGGCACCGGCGGCGTGCCCGTGCAGAACCTCAACACGATCCCGGGTATCGGCCAGAACTTGGCCCGGGCCGAGGCCATCCTCAACGAGTTGACCGGGACCCTTGCTCGGGTGGATCAGGCTTTCAACTCGCCCGGCGGCCCCGACCCGCAATTCCTGCCGGGCGAACCCAAACAACGCACCTGGAAGAGTCGCGAATTCAGTTTCTTTTTCAAAGACGACGTCAAGGTCACCTCCAACCTCACCCTCCACTTGGGTCTGCGCTACGAACGGTATGGCGTGCCCTACGAGGCCAACGGCAAGGCGGCTGCCCTGGTCGGCGGATCCGCCGCCATCTTCGGAATCTCCGGCAGCAGTTTCGCCGATCTGTTCCAACCAGGGCGCACGGCGGGCTCGCTCACTCGCGTGCAACTAGTCGGCCCCGGCTCCCCCAACCCGCACCTGCAACTTTACGGCGATGACAACAACAACTTCGCTCCCGCCGGCGGACTGAGCTGGTCTCTGCCCTGGTTCGGCAAGAATAAGACCGTGCTGCGTTTGGGTTACGGAATCGGCTATGAGCGCAACGCTCTCCGCCTTACCGACGTGGTGGCCGGCGACCAGCCGGGCTTGCGCCAGAACGTGAGCTTTCGCTCCGGCTCGCTGCTCACGCTCTCCAACCTCGCTCTGCCCTTGAAACCAAGCGGCAAGCCGCTCAGCCTGGTGCCGCTCACCGACCGCACCCAGATCGTGCGCACCTTCGACAGCGGTCTGCGCACGCCGTACGTGCAGAACTGGAATCTTTCCCTCCAACGCGAGATTGCCCGCGGCACGACGCTGGATGTGCGGTACGTCGGCAATAAAGGCACTAAGCTCATTCGCGGCACCAACGTCAACGAGGCCAACATTTTCGAAACCGGAATTCTCGAGGCCTTTCAGATCACACAGGCCGGTGGCCACGCTCCCTTGTTGGACCGGATCTTTCGCGGTCTGAGCGTCCCAGGACTGGGCATCGTGGATGGCGTCCGGGTCACCGGCTCCGACGCTGTGCGCCACATCAGTACCACGCAGAGCTACTTAGCCCAACACAACGTGGGAAGCTTCGCCTCCTACCTGAATACGTCGACGCAGTTCACCGGTGAAGTCGGCGGTCTCCTCCGCCGCGCCGGCCTGCCCGAGAACTGGATCGTGGCCAATCCGCAATTCGACGCTGCGCGCCTGACTGGCAACTTTGCCAACTCCACTTACCATTCCCTGCAAGTCGAGGTCATCCGCCGCTTCTCGGCCGGCTGGACCTTCCAGGGCAACTACACCTGGAGCAAAGCCTTGGGCGAAGAAGAAGGTTCCGGGCAGGAGATGATCGACAGCTATCGCACCCTTCGGAACCTCCGCCTGGACAAGCGGCTGTTGGACTTCCACGTCACCCACGTCTTTCGCAACAACGGCACCTTCGAGTTGCCCTTCGGTCCCAACAAGCGCTTCCTCTCTCAAAGCCGGGGCCTGGTGGCACGCCTGCTCGAGCTATGGCAGGTCGGCTTCATCTTCAACGTCTTCTCCGGTTCGCCTCTGGCCCTGACCTCCGGACGCGCCTCCTGGAACGCCTACACCGATAACCCGCCCACGGCGGTGGCCGCCATCGACAAGAGCATCGGTGTCGTCAAGCGCACCGGCAACGGCGTGGTCTACTTCGACGAACTGCAGCAGGTCCCCGACCCCTCCATCGCCTGGCTCACCACTGTCCAGGGTGTCCGGGCTCGCAGCACGCTGAAAGCCATTGCCGATGCCTCCGGCCGCATCCTGATGGTGAATCCCACTCCCGGAACCTTGGGCAACATTGCCCCCAGATTCCTCGAGGGCCCGGGCTCTTTCCGCCTGGACGTGAACCTCATCAAGAGAATCCGGCTGGGCGAGCGGAAGACTTTGCAACTGCGCGCGGACGCCATCGACGCCACCAACAAACCCCAATTCGGCGACCCCAACGTGGACATCAACTCGCCCAACTTCGGCCGCATCACCAGCGCCGGCGGCAATCGCATCATCGTGGTTGGCATGCGGTACGAGTTCTAACCGACCCCGGAGTCTGCACAAGAGTCTCGCACGGGTCAAGACCGGCGCGCGACCCGGTCGAACTCCGCCGGCCCGATCCCCCTTCGGCCCGCAAGCAGCGCTTCAGCACGTAGAGCGGCCGTCGCTCACCCTCACCGGCAGCCAAGTGTCGCGCTCCCTTGACAAACGGTCGAGCACCGCCCCAACTTCCCGCGCTTGCCCGCCGACCCGAAAGCGCAATGGCCTTCGGTCTGCCTGATGGCCGGAGCAGCACTCCACGCTGCACGCGCCTCTCGGTCCCGTTATTCACGAAGCTCGCGCCGGCGCATGCCATCCGCGAGCTGATCGGCGAAGCCCTCACAATCCACGTCTCCTACCCGGCGACATGGCAACCCGCCTCGGCCGAGGATCCTTACCCCAGCCAAACGGAAGCAGTGCCGGCTCTTGCATCCCCTTCTCTCCCGCGGCCGGAGCTTGGCCTGACGTTGCATCAGATCCCGCATGAGCCCCGCCCGAGCCGCAAGGAGCGGTCCTTGAGGCTCGCGACGCTCTCCCCTGTCTCGGCCCCCGGCACCTCGAACAGGGGTGGGGCCTCGCCTGCTGGACCGGGGTCATTCAGCTGTAGGTCGACCCGTCGCTGGCCAACTCGGCAAAGGCGGCCGCACGCCCGCGCAGCTGCGGCGCGCCCACGGTAAGCCCGCAAATTGACTTGTCGCCGCAGGTAATGCTGTCCTCGCTGGAAGCACGAGGCCTGCCGCTACCGCGCCATGCCTTGCAGGCTCACGATTCGCCCGAATATCTCACAAACGCCCCCGCCGCATCTTGCTCGGGCCGAAGTTGGTACGCTGAGGGGAACAGGCTCTCATGAGAACCGCTGACCTTGGTCGCCGAGATTTTCTCAAGCTGGCGGGCGCCGGGCTGGCAGCCGCACCAGCCCTGGTGCGCGCCGCTTCGCGCCGCCCGCCGAACTTCGTCATCATCTTTCTGGACGATTCGGGATGGGCGGATTTCCGGCCATTCGGCACGCCCGACTACCCCACGCCTAATGTGGAAAGACTTGCCGCGCAAGGCTGCCGCTTTACGAATTTCTATGTACCGCAGGCGGTCTGCTCGGCCTCCCGCGCCGCCCTGATGACCGGCTGTTACCCGGAAAGGGTCAAAGTGTTCGGGGCGCTGGGGCCGCGCGCGCGGGGCCTGGACCCAAGCTTCGCCACCATGGGCGAGGTGCTTAAGAAGGCCGGCTACCGCACGGCGGTCTTCGGCAAGTGGCATCTGGGCGATCAACCTGAAACCCGCCCGCCGGCACGCGGCTTCGACGAATCCTGCGGTTTGATGTATTCCAACGACATGTGGGAGCACCATCCTGAAAGGCCGGAGGCCTACGCCAAGTTCCCACTGCAATTCTGGGAGAACGACCGGGTCAAGATCGAGCGTGTCACCAAGGAACACCAACGCCTGCTCACCACCTGGTACACGGAACATGCGGTCAGCTTCATCCGGCGCAACCGCCATAACCCGTTCCTGCTTTACGTTCCCCACTCCATGCCCCATGTGCCCCTGTTCTGTAGCGACCGCTTCGAAGGCAAGTCGGGCAAGGGCCTCTACGCCGACGTGATGATGGAGATAGATTGGTCGGTGGGCGAGATCCTCAAAGCGCTGGCCGAAGCCGGTCTCGAAGACAACACCTTAGTGGTGAAAACCTCCGACAACGGCCCCTGGATCTCATACGGCAATCACGCGGGCAAGACGCCTTTCCGAGAAGCCAAGGGAACCGGATTCGACGGTGGTATCCGCAGCGCCTGCATCCTGCGTTATCCCGGACACATAAAAGCCGGCTCGGTTTCCAAACGAGCGTGGTGTTCCATAGATCTGCTGCCCACTTTCGCCCGACTGGCGGGCGCCCCCTTGCCGAACAACCCCATTGACGGCAAGGACCTCTGGGATCTGATCACCGGTAAGCCGGGAGCGACCAACCCGCACCCCTACTACTCTTTCTCGACCGGGCAGACCTTTGAGGGCGTAATCAGCGGTGACGGCCGCTGGAAGTTGCACCTACCACATTCCTACCGAACGCTGGAGTACCCGGGCAAGGACGGCAGACCCGGCAAGTATCGTGAGGCCTGGATCGACCTCTCGCTGTTCGACATGGAGAACGACCCCTACGAGACGACCAACGTGCTGGACAAGTATCCGGAAGTGGCGACGCGGCTGAAAGTGTATGCCGAGCGCCACAAGCAGCAGTTTTTCGGCCAGGCCTGAGCCAAACCTCGCGCCCCGCTTGGGGAAACAGGCGGGCAGCCTTGCAAATTGCCGCAAGGCAAGGACCGCTTGAAGCTAGCCCCAAGCGGTGGTATGTTGGAGGGCCCCGGGGGGAGCATGCTCGTGCGGCTAAAACTTCGCTCCGAGTGGGTGCGCGCGCTCCTGTTGCTGGGCTTCGTGGCTTGCCGCCTGCCGGCCCAGCAGGACATGGGCTACATCACGGGCTTGGTCTCGGACCAGAGCGGGGCCGTCGTCCCAGGCGCGATCGTCACAGTCACCGAAACCGCCACCGGGGTGCGGACGGTGGCGGTTACCACGGATACGGGCAACTACACCGCCGGGCCGCTTAAGATCGGCATCTACGAGGTTGCCGTCGAGAAAGCCGGCTTCAAACGCGCCGTCACGCGGGGCATACAGCTCAGTGCCCAGGACCGGCGGCGTGTGGACGTGGTGCTCGAGCTCGGTCAAGTGACCGAATCCGTCACCACCGTAGCCGCGGTGCCTTTGCTGGAAACCGAGAGCGCCTCGATCTCGCACGTCGTCGAGCCGCAGGCTATCCGCCAGTTGCCGCTCAACAGTCGCAACTACCAGACCCTGGCTTTGCTGGCTGCCGGCACCTTGCCTGCCATCGTCACCCGCGACCAGGCCGGGGGATTCAACTCCCACGGACAGGCCGCCTATGAGAACAACTTCATCGTGGACGGGGTGGATAACAACTCTTACGGCTTCGCATTTGAGGACCGCAAGGCCCAGGTGGTCATTCCCTCGCTGGACGCCGTGCAAGAGTTCAAGGTCGAAACCAGCAACTATTCGGCCGAGTTCGGGCGCATGGGCGGCGCGGTCATGAACATCAGCATCAAATCCGGCAGCAACAGCCTCCGCGGCTCGCTCTACGAGTACCTGCGCAACGACATCTGGGACGCCCGCGACGCTTTTAGCTACGTGGACCGCGACGGCGACGGCCGGGCCGATCCCCCGGTGCTCCGGCAGAATCAGTTCGGAGCCACGCTGGGCGGGCCGATCGTGCGCAACCGCACTTTCTTCTTCGGCAGCTTTGAGGGATTGCGGCTGCGTCAGCCCCAGTCGTTTCTGGAAACCGTGCCCACTGCCGAAGAGCGCCGCGGCGTCTTCAACCTGGCGGTTCATGGCGCCGTGCGCGACCCGCTTGCCAATGCCCCTTACCCCGACAATGTGATCCCGCAAGCGCGCTGGGACCCGGTCACCGCGCGCCTGGCGGACTTGTGGCCGCTGCCCAACTTTTTCGGATCCGGCACGCGAGCCAACTACGTCTCGGCTCCCCCTTGGAAGCAGTCGCGCGATCAGATTGACGCCCGGGTGGACCACAACTTTAGCGACAACAACAAGCTCTTCGCCCGCGTCAGCCTCACTGACACCCAGAACGAGCGTTACCCCTCGCTGCCGCTGCCGGCGCGCGGCGGGCAGGGCTTTGAATGGAACCGTTTCAACAATCCGGCTCGTAGCGCTGCCCTTTCATATACGCGCATCCTTTCGCCTTCGATGGTCAACGAGGCCCGCCTGGGCTTCTCGCGACTGAACGTCATCGCCACTCCCTTTTCCGAGCAATGGTACGGGGACCAGTACGGCATCAGGATTCCCCGCCCAGACGTGCGCATCACGGGGCTTCCGCGCTTCACCTTTGGCGGCCGCTTCGGATACAGTGCAATCGGCGAATCGGGCTACGCGCCCACCCAGAAGATCGGCCAGAACTGGCAAATCCTGGAGAACTTCACCTGGATCCGCGCCTTTCACACGCTAAAGGCCGGCCTGGATCTCCGCTTCACCCGAGCCGACAATTTCAGTGCCCAGGACGGTCCCGGTGTCTTCAACTTCAACGGTCGTTTCACTAACGTGAGCTTCGCCGACTTTCTAATCGGCTGGGCCAACACCTTCACCCAGACCAACCTTCAGTATGTGGACGCGCGCTTCCGCAGTTACATGTTCTACATTCAGGACCACTGGAAAGCCACGCCGCGGTTCACGCTCAACCTCGGCTGCGCTACGAGCTCACCACGCCCATGTGGGACAAGCGCAACCGCCGGAACAAGCTCGTCTTGGACCCAGGCCCCGCTTACGGCACGCTGCTCTACGCGCGGGACGGCTCCCTATACCACCGCGCGCTGATCCGTACCGACACCAACAACTGGGCGCCAAGACTGGGTTGCTCCTGGCGGATGCTGGAGCGCTGGATCCTGCGCTCCGCGGCCGGGCTATTCTACGGCGGCATTGATCGGGTAGGCACCGGCGCGCGAATGATGGCCAACTGGCCGTTCAATGTGCGCAAGCAACTTACTTCAACGCCCACCCTCTCGGCCCTGCTGGTTCGCAACGGTGTACCGGCCGACTTTTTGGAGCCCGGTACGGTGATGCCTCCCAACTTGAACCTGTTTTACTGGCCGGACAACTTCCCTATCACCCAAGTGGCGCAGTGGAATGCTTCTTTACAGCGGCAGCTCACGCAGAGTATGGTATTGGAAATCGCTTACGTCGGCTCAGGCACCAGTTATATCCGGGACAACTACGACTGGAATGCACCGTTCATCGGGCCGCCGGCCACCGAAGTGCAGCGCCGTGCTTTCCCCAACATCAATCAGATCCAGTACCACTCGCCCATGGGCCACGCCTGTTTCCATGGCCTGGACGTGCAGCTGGAGAAACGTTACTCGCAGGGTTTTACCTTCAGCCTGGGCTACGGCTGGGGGCATGCCCTAAGCAACGTGGGCGAACAGTTCGGCGCCGATGTAGGGTTCCAGGATCCCTGGAGCTGGAATAACAACCGCGGCACCACCGGCTTCAACATCCGCCATAAATTCGTGGCCGCCTACATCTGGGAGCTACCGGTCGGCAGGGGTCGGCGCTGGTTGAATCGTTCAGGAGCCCTGGACTGGATGCTTGGCGGTTGGCAGTTAGCCGGCCTGACCAATATGCGTACCGGCATGGTTTACAATCCTACGCTCCCCAATCCTCAAGTGGCCCTCGGCACGGTCAAGGTCCAACAATGGCGGCCCGACCGTATTGCCCGCGGAACCGTGCCTAAGCCCAACCCCGACCGCTGGTTTGATCTCTCCGCCTTTGTCCGGCCTTGCGATGCCTCCGGCTGCCGCTTGGGCACCGCCGGACCGAACATACTTACCAGCGGCGGAGCCGTCAACACCGATTTCGGGCTCTCGAAGTATTTTTCGCTGACAGAAGGGTCCAAGCTTCAGTTCCGTTGGGAGAGCTTCAACCTGTTCAACACACCGGCATTCGGCCGGCCGAACACCAACCTGGAAAGCTTGGACGCAGGCAAAGTGCGCAGTACGGCTTCCCCACCCCGGGTCATGCAATGGGCCCTCCGGTTGGAATTCTAGGCGCTCGCAAGCAGGGCTGAGCGCCCGCCTGATCGCCCGAACGAATTTGCGCGCCGGTTAAAGGGCGCGGTTGATAAGTGCGCTGGCGGCTCGATACTTGCGCTTTGGGAAACCCCGCGGCCGGCGTAGCTCAGTTGGTTTAAGCGTGGTTCTCATAATCCCAAGGTCGCCCGTTCGGATCCGGCCGCCCGCACCAAATCCCTAGCCCCCCAGCGAGCGTGTTCCAAGTTCCGAATTACCGCGTCGGTAAACTGGGCAGTTGGTGGCGGCGCCCCCGACGTCCGGCGTCAGGTTCCGAGCCTCCGGCATACGTCCGCTCCACGGCGCACCGAGGACGGTCCGCGGCGTCCCGCTCGCCGCGGTGGGTCAGCATCAGCACGGCTGCTAGCATCAAGGCCGTTGGATTGGCGACGCCCTTCCCCGCGATGTTCGGAGCCGAGCGGTGCACGGATCCAAAAACCGCGCAAGCTTCGCCCGGATTGGCCCCCGGGTCCAAACCCAGGCCCCCCAAATCCGCCGCTACGCGGCGGGGGGATCGGATTGTGCCGGTCCGAAAGGGTCGGGGGGCCGTGCCCGACTACTCAGCCCGCCGACCCGCTGTCGTTTGCCGCTCGAAGGGCTCAGCGAGTGGCCGCTCCCCTGCGCACTCGGAATGCCCTCATGAGCCGTCGGCGCCGGTTCTGCGGGATGCTCGAAGTCCTGCGATAAGAGCGACTCCCCCTCGGCGGCACCAGGTCGGCGTTCCTTAGGAACAGCCGTCGCTTCAGCTAAAACAACCTCGAACCGACCACGTGAGTCGAACCTCCGCCGCCGCAACCCTTCCTTCCAGCCCCCGGCCGCACTCTGTAATTCCTAACGGCCGGATTGGGGCCGGCAGAGCTGCCGCGGCCGGACCCGGGCCGCGCGCTATACTCGCGCTATACTGAAGACGAGACGTGCGGATTGGAGGGGGCAGGGTCGGATCCGCTCCGCGGCAGCCGGTCGTCAACATGCTCATGATGCAAAAGTTTGTTGCTTTGTTTTTATTGGGCGCGCTCGCCGCAGCCCATACCAGCCCGTCCCCGGCAGTGCAGGGGAGCGATAACCGGGCGACCGCTTACTACCACTTTGCCATGGGGCACCTCTACGCGGAGCTGGCCGGCATGTACGGCAACCGCAGCGAGTACGTCGACAAGGCCATCGAGCATTACAAGGCCGCTATACAGGCCGACCCCGGCGCTTCCTTCCTCGCGCAGGAACTCACCGACCTCTACATACAGGCCGGACGGTTGCGCGAAGCAGTGGTCGAGGCCGAACAGATGCTCAAACGGGATCCGGGCAATGTGGAAGCGCACCGGATCCTCGGGCGAATCTACACCCGCATGATCGGCGACCCGGCGACCGGACGCTTGGACGAAGCCATGCTCCGTAGGGCCACCGAGCAATTCGAGCAGGTCACCGCCAAGGACCCCTCGGACGTCGACGCCTGGGTCACTCTAGGACGCCTGTACCGCATGGCCCAAAACTCCGTGGATGCCGAAAAAGCTTTCCAGAAGGCCCTCGAGCTCGATCCGGACAATGAGTACGCGCTCCATGGCCTCGCCTTGCTCTATTCCGATCTGGGCGACACCAGGACCGCCGTCGAAATGTGGCGCCGCCTCGCCGAGCGCAATCCCCATCCCCGCGTTTTGCGGGCCTTGGCTTCCAGCCTGACCCAGGCACGCGACTACAAAGGCGCCATCGAAACCCTCCGTCGCGCCCTGCAGCTTGCGCCCAAGGACCTGGAGATCAAGAGGGACCTCGCGGAGAATCTGCTGCTCAGGGAAGAGTACGACGAGGCGGCTAGGTTCTACGAAGAGCTCGCGCAGGCCCAGCCTCGCGATCCCCAGTACCCGTTGCGGCTGTCGCAGATCTACCGTCAACAGCGGGATCTGGCCAAAGCCCGCGAGGCTCACCAACGTGCTCAGGCCTTGGACCCGAACAGCCTCGAGGTCCAATACAACGAGGTGAATCTGCTGGAGGCCGAGGGCCGGTTCGGCGAGGCCATTGCCCGCCTCAGGCGCATCTTGGACAGCACGGCCCGGGTAGCCTACGGACCCCCGGAAAAGGCCAACCGCGTCATCCTGCTCGAACGACTCGGACTCATGTACCGCGCCGGCGAGCAGCCCGAGGAAGCTGTTGCCGCCTTCCGACAAATGGCCGAACTCGATCCGGATCTTGGGGCGCGTGCGGCAGCCCACATCATCGAGACCTATCGCGCCGTCAAACAGTTCGACCGTGCGGCGCAGGAATCCGAGGCCGCCTTGCAGCGCTACCCGAACGATCGCATGCTGAGGCTCCTGCGGGCCTCCCTGCTGGCTGACCTCGGCCGTGCCGGGGAGGCCGTCGCCGAGGCCCGCAAGCTGCTCGAGAACAACAAGGACCGCGATACTTACCTGGCGCTGGCCCAGCTTTACGAGAAAACGAAGGATTTCTCCGCCATGGCGCAGGTCCTTGAAGAAGCCGAGCGGCAGTCCGAGTCGGACGAAGAAAAAGAGATCATTTACTTCATGCGCGGCGCGATGTTCGAGCGCATGAAGCGGTTCGACGAAGCCGAGGCCGAGTTTCGGAAGGTCCTCAAAATGAATCCCAAAAACGCCTCGGCCCTGAACTACCTCGGCTACATGTTCGCCGACCGCGCCGTCAACCTGGATGAGGCCTTGGACCTCATCCGGCGTGCGGTCGAACTGGAGCCTTACAACGGCGCCTTCCTGGATAGCTTGGGCTGGGTCTATTACCGCCTCGGACGGCTCGATGAAGCGGAGCGCTTTCTCCGGCGGGCGCTCGAGCTGGTGCCGCGCGACCCTACCGTGAACGATCATCTCGGCGACGTCTACTACCGCCAGGGCAGGATCGAAGAAGCCATTGCTCAGTGGCAGGCCGCCCTCAGGGAGTGGGAGACGGCATCCAAGGCGGAGTTCGATCCCGACGAAGTAGCCAAGGTCCGAATGAAGCTCGAAGGAGCCAAAACCCGCTTGGCCAAAGAAGCGTCAAGGCCTGCCCAACCCAAGTAGCGGCGTTAGCTCCCGCCCTCGGTGCGACGGAGATGGGCCACGACCCCCGCCAGCATTTGCGCCGCGCGAAGGCACTCCTCCCGCGTCACGTCGTAATGCGTCACGACCCGCAAGCGCCACGGCCCGACTGGATTGATCAGCACCCCACGCCGCCTCAGCTCCTGACTTAGATGCTCCGCCGGCACGCCCGTCGCCGAAACGTCCACGATGACGATGTTCGTTTCGACACGGTGCGGAATCGTAACTCCCGGAACCTCGCGCAGAATTTCTGCTACGGCTCTGGCATTCTCGTGATCCTCTTCCAGGCGGTCCCTCATTTCATCGAGGGCGATCAGGCCTGCGGCAGCCAGTACTCCCGCTTGGCGCATCCCTCCCCCAAGACGCTTCCGATACAGGCGCGCCTCCGCGATGGCTTCCCGGGGCCCGACGAGAACCGACCCCGCGGGTGCACCAAGTCCTTTGGAAAGGCAGAACATGACCGTGTCTGCGCTTTCCGCCAGTTCGCGGACCGGACGCTTCAGGTACACGGCGGCATTGAACAGACGGGCTCCGTCCAGATGCACCTTGATGCCCAGCGCGTGAGCGCGTTCGCAAACTTCGCGAAAGGTGGCGACCGGGTAAACCGTACCCCCAGCCATGTTGTGCGTGTTCTCCAGCACGATGAGCCCGGTAGGAGCCCAATGCGGCCCCGGTGGGCGTATCGCGGGCTCGATGGCGCGCCAGTCGAGAATGCCGTCTTCCGTCGCGATGGGACGCGCAAGGCAACCCGCGAACCACGCCGTCATCGCCAACTCGTAGTTGAAAACATGCGAGCGCGCCTCGCAGATCACTTCCTGGCCGTGACGGGTATGAAGTTTGATCGCGATCGTGTTACCCATGGTTCCGCTGGGTACGAACAGGGCCGCCTCCTTGCCCACCAGCTCGGCGGCCCTCTCCTCCAGCCGGTTGACAGTCGGGTCCTCGCCGTAAACATCGTCTCCCACCTCGGCCTGCGCCATGGCCCGGCGCATCGCCGCGGTCGGCTTGGTGACGGTATCGCTGCGAAGATCAATCGGTCGGTCGGGCATGGGTTGAAGCTAATTCAGCGTACTCTATTCTGGCCGATCCACGAGTGCGGCCCGTTTCTGCGCCCCGGGCCCATGCGCTGCATCTGTTAGGCTTGGACTACCAGAGCAATGATTGAGGGCTGTGTACCGTTCAGCAAGCTCCCCGGTTACACGGGGCTCGCCGCTGACTTCGTCGAGGCCTTCCACAGAGTCGCACGGTTCTATTCCTACGATCCGGCGGATCCGGCAGCCGTCCAGCGTCGGCTGGAACGACTTCGGTTCGGCGCGGAGTACCGACGCGCTCTCGTGGAGACCCTGCGCGGCCAAAACGGGCCATGTCCGCCGCTGGAGCGTTTGGCCCGCTCTGACGGGGTGGCGGTCTTGGCCGGCCAGCAGGTGGGTCTGTTCACCGGGCCCGCCTTCACCTTTTACAAGGCCCTCACCGCGGTGCGCATCGCAGACGCACTGACGCAGCAGGGCATCCCCGCCGCAGCCGTATTTTGGCTTGCCAGCGAGGACCACGACTACCCGGAGATCAACCACTGCTGGGTCTTCGACCTGAATGGGGCTGCCGTTCGCATCGAGGCCGAGTCCGACGCCGACGCCTCCGGCGGTCGCCGGCCCGCCGGCGCCATTACCCTGCCCGATGGGTTGGTCGAGCAATTCAGGAGGGCCGCCGAAGGATTGCCCCACCAGGAAGAGGTCGCGGACTTGCTCTCCGGGTGCTACATGGCGGGCCGGAGTTTCGCCTCCGCCTTCGGCAAACTGCTACGGGAACTGCTCGGCCCCGACCGGCTGCTGACCTTCGATCCTCTCGAATGCCGCGCTCGGGAACTGCTTGCCCAGCCGCTGGCAGCGGTTGCCGAGAAAGTCGGGGACCTGGCCCGCATAGTCGCCGCGCGGAACGTTGAGCTCGCGCAAGCCGGGTATCACCAGCAGGTCCGGGTGGACGACAGCTCGACCCTGCTCTTCCTTCTTCAGCAGGGCGAGCGCTTGCCGGTCCGACTGGCCGAGAACGGCCTCGAGGCCGGCGCGACCCGATTCGATCGCTCGGAGCTGGTGGCCCGGGCTAAGGATCTGTCGCCGGCCGCGCTCCTACGGCCGATCGTCCAGGACTGGATCTTCCCCACCGCGATATGCGTGGTCGGCCCCTCCGAGCTGGCCTACCTCGCCCAGGCTTCGGCCGTTTACGACTACTTCGGCGTGGAAAAGCCCGTCTGGCGATTGCGGGCCAGTTGTACGTTGCTCGATCCGCGCGCCAGGCGGCTGTGGGCCCGTTATCGGCTGAGGCTCGAGGACTTCTTTGGGGGCAGGGAAGCCTTCCGGGAGCTGCTCGCTGCGCGCGTCTTGTCGCCCGAGATAGCTGCGATCACCGAACGCTGCTCCGCCGAGATCCGAGCCGCCCTGGAGCGGATGAGCGCTGCAGTGGCTGAAGCAGGGGGCACCCTGCCCCGCTCGTTTGCCAAAAGCCGCAGCAAGATCGAATACCAGCTCGCAAAAATCGCCCGCGGCATAGCGCGGGAGGCGCTGCAACGCGACCAGGTGGCGCAGCGGCACGCAGATTGGCTCTTGCGGCAGATCTACCCGAACGGGACGTTACAGGAGCGACTGTATTCGATCGTCGCTTTCCTTGCGCGCCACGGGCTCGGCCTTGCCGAGCGGCTCCTGGAGGCCGTTTCGCCGGAGTGCAAAGGACACCAGCTCATCGCAATCTAGCCTTTTCGAGCGCTGTATACTAGTAAGCGGCGCTGCTGGAGTGGCGGAACTGGCAGACGCACGGGACTCAAAATCCCGCGGAGCTTCGGCTCCATGAGGGTTCGACCCCCTCCTCCAGCACCACCGCGACCCCCGAGTAAGCTGCCGCCCTCCGAACCCTACCGCCAAGCTCAACATTCGAGACTGAATCTGTTTAAAACATGGTCGCCATGTTATGATTTAATGCGCGTCCTCCCCGGCCCCGGCAATGAGCGCATAAATTCGCTGCAGGTCGTCAGCCGAATAGAAATCGATCTCGATGCGGCCGCGCTCCTCGCCCCGCCACACGATTCGCACGCGCGTGCCGAGAATCCGCTCGAGCTCGCTGCGGGCCGCCGCCACGTTGGGGTCCTCCGGTACGTACACTACGGAGACGGGTTCGCGGCTTTTGGTGATGCGCTGCACCAACCTCTCCACCTGCCGCACGGAAAGTCCCTGCGAGGCGGCGCGCTCCGCCACTTGTCGCTGCAGCTCTTCGGTCGGCAGCGCGAGCAGAGCCTTGGCGTGGCCGGGCGAAAGACGCCGTTCGGCCACCAATTGCTGAACGTCTCGAGGCAGCCGCAGGAGCCTCAAAGTGTTGGTGATCGTCACCCGATCCTTTCCCGTGCGGGCGGCGATTTCTTCGTGGGTGAGTCCCAACTCCTCGACCATTCGCTCCAGCGCTCTCGCCAGCTCGATCGGGTTGAGGTCCTCGCGCTGAATGTTTTCGACCAGCGTGATCTCGAGCATCCGCTCGTCCGGGACGTCCTGGACAATCACCGGCACCGTTGTCAGACCCGCCAGCTTCGCAGCCCGCCATCGCCGTTCGCCCGCGACGAGCTCGTAGCGTTCGCCCTTGCGCCGCACCAGCAAAGGCTGGAGGATGCCGTGCGTGCGAATCGAGGCAGCGAGTTCCTCGAGTCTGTCGGCAGAGAACAGGGCTCTCGGCTGCACAGGGTTCGGATCGATGAGGTCGATCGGGACGCTGGCCTGCCTCTGCGCACCCGTGGGCTCCGGCGGACCTTCTCCCGTTCGCTCGGATCTCGGAGGCAGCAGTGAAGTAAGGCCCCTACCGAGCGCCCTGCGCGGATTTCCTGTTGGCCTGCTCATTCTCCAGGATCTCCTTGGCGAGCCGAATGTAAGATTCGGCCCCCCGCGAGCGGATGTCGTAGATGAGAATCGGCTGGCCGAAGCTCGGCGCCTCTGCCAACCGAACGCTCCTTGGGATCACGGTTCGGAACACCTCGTCGCCGAAAAACTCGCGTAGATCTTGAGCGACTTGCCGCGTGAGGTTGGTGCGGTCGTCGTACATAGTCAGCAGAATGCCCTCAATGCGCAACGGATTGCCGAAGGCATCCCGAACGCGGTCTATGGTGTCCATGAGTTCGGAAATTCCCTCGAGCGCAAAAAACTCGCACTGGATCGGTATGAGGACAGAGTCGGCGGCGACCAAAGCGTTGAGCGTCAAAAGGTCAAGGGCCGGCGGGCAATCGATCAGAATGTAGTCGTACTTGGCCTTCACCGGAGCAAGGCGCTCGGCGAGCCGGAACTCTCGCCGCTCGGCATCCACGAGTTCGATATTGGCGCCCACCAAATTCTTGTCGGCCGGGACAAGGTCCAACCCGTGGAACGCTGTTTCGACGACGACGGAATCCATCGTCCGTTCGCCGAGCAACACGTCGTACAGCGTGGGTAGGCCCGCGCGCTTGTTCACGCCAAGTCCGGTTGTGGAGTTTCCTTGGGGGTCGGTGTCGATCAAAAGCACTCTTAGGTCATTCGCAGCGAGCGAGGCGCCCAAGTTGATGGCCGTCGTGGTCTTGCCAACACCGCCCTTTTGGTTTGCGATCGCGATGACTTTGCCCACTGGGATTCCCGGCCAACGCGAAGGCAATTGCTCCCTCGCGCAGGAGAGTTTCATGTTAGCACGGAACTCGTCCCATGGCCAAAGCGTGAGGTTCCACGTGGAACATGCAGTCGCGTCGTTGGCACCCCGCGGTTCCACGTGGAACGATTCCGCGCCTACGGCGTCACTACCCGCCCGAGCGCCGCCACCCTACGGTCACCCCACGGCACGGGGTGGATACTGATCCACTCGATCCGGCCGTCGTGACGGAACGGCTTCAAGGTCTCCACGGTCGACAACAAGGCTAAGCCGCGGCTAGCCCTTGCCGCGACTGCCACCACCTCTTCCGTATTCACTGCCCGGGAAACCAACCAGTCGAAACCAGACTCAGGGCCCTCACCGACATCGGCGATCACGTTGACGTTTGCCCAACCCCGGGTGGCCTCCTTGAGGAAAGCGCGCTTCTTGCTCGTACGCTCACACAACCACACTTCCAGCTCTGGCCGACAGGCAGCTATGGGCACCCCCGGAAATCCCCCGCCAGAGCCGAGATCCAACACCGACGAACGTCCCGCGGGCAGCAGTTGGCCTAAAAAAATCGACTCCGCATAGTGGCGGTGGACAATTTCTCGAAGGGCTCGCGCGCTCACCAAGCCGGCCACGGCATTCCAGCGCACCAGCAACGCGTAGTGGCGGAAGAGCTTCCGAGTTTGCTCAGGCGCCAGATCAGCGAAGCCTCGGCAGGCCTCTCGAAGCGCGGCAGTGAAACTGTCCTCGTCTAGCGGCTCCGCTGCATGGTGGGATCTGCGGAACACTGGGTGCTCTGCTTGTTTGCAGCAACGGCGCGCCCCGAATGCCGGCAGACCTTCTGCAAGAGCTAGCGGGCGGTCAACAGTGCACGCAAATGACGAGCGCGTTCCGGCGATCGCAGCTGCCGCAGTGCTTTCGCCTCGATCTGTCGGATACGCTCCCGCGTGACGTCGAACTCCTGGCCGATTTCCTCGAGCGTGTGCTCACGCTCGCAACCGATGCCGAATCGCAAGCGGATGACTTTCTCCTCCTTCGGCGACAGCGTCTTCAGGATGTTCGCCGTCTCCTCACGGACGTTTGCTTCGACCACGGCTTCCATCGGCGAGCCGACCCACCGGTCCTCGATCAAGTCACCCAGAGCCGACTCGCCATCTCTGCCCACAGGAGTTTCCAGCGACACCGGATCCCTGGAGATCGTCTTGAGCTTCTGAACCTTCTCAACCGAGATGTCCATTCGGCGGCCGATCTCCTCGTTGGTCGGCGCACGCCCCAGTTCCTTCTCGAGCTCACGATTGGCCCGCAGGAACTTGTTCATACTCTCGTTCATGTGGACCGGGATTCTGATCGTACGAGACTGGTCGGCGATGGCTCTTGTGATCGCCTGTCGGATCCACCAAGTGGCGTACGTGGAGAACTTATAGCCGCGTCGATATTCGAACTTATCCGCGGCACGCATCAGACCGATATTGCCCTCTTGGATCAGATCCAACAAGTGCAGGCCACGGTTGACATATTTCTTGGCCACCGAGACCACGAGGCGCAGGTTGGCCTCGACGAGATCCTTTTTGGCGCGCTCGGCCTCAGCCTCGCCCTGACGGATGACCTGCAGGGTGTGCCGAAGCTGCGGTAACGAAGCTCCAGCCGCCTGCTCGCGCTTGCGGATCTCCCGCTTAATCTCCTTGACTTTGGCTTCGGCTCCGGGCGTTTCCGAAAGCCGCTTCAACTGCCCCTCCAACTGCGCGAGTTCGTCTACGGCCCGCTCGATGTCCTTGGCGAACTCGGACCACTTCTGGGGCAAGAAAGGAATCGCGCGGATCGCACGAGAGGTTTTGATGAGACTGCGGGCGTATCGGTACTGCGCGCGCCGATAGGTCCGCTTCCTGGTTGGGCTGAGGGCCTCGAGCTTCTCGGCTTCTTGCCTCTGCTTCTTGTAGGCTGCGGCCACCTCCGCAAACAGCTGCTTGATCTGCGCCTTTCGTTTCTCGCTTCCGCCGGGCTCCTCGCCTCCATCGGCAAGCTCCACCCAATTGCCGACGTCTTCGATGCCCTTCTTGATACGCTCAGCAAGGTCCGCGATCGCACGCTGCACCAACGGCGACCTGCTGATGGCCTTCTGCATGCGGAGCTTGCCGCGCTCCATTTTGCGGGCGAGGTCGACTTCTCCCTCGCGAGTGAGCAGGGGGACGGCCCCCATCTCCCTCAAGTAGACACGGACAGGGTCGTCCGTGTAAATCGACTCATCCTGCTGAACTGCGTGATAGTCTTCCAGCTCCTCCCCTTCGAAGAACCTAGCGTCCTCGTCAAAGGGGAGACCGAAGACCTCGGCGTTCTCGTGCAGGTAGTTGTCGTCAAAGTGGTCCACCAATCTCACCTCTTTCACAACGGCAGGATCGGACGCGACAGAGTTCCACTCCGCCGACTTCCTTGGCGAACTCAGAGCCGGTTCGGACCGGCATGGTTATGAGCGACGTAATACCGCGCTGGCGCCGTCATCCATAATAACATGACGACGGCACCAAAGTTAAGCCCCAATACAGGAGATGTCTACCGTGAAAACAGGTTACAGGCGAAAACACTGTGCCACCGCTCGGGGAGCTCAGCCCTGCCGCTTGCGCATCAGCTCCTTAAGTTCGTTGAAAAAAGCCTCCTCATCCTGGAAGTTGCGGTAGACTGAGGCGAATCTCACATACGCGATTTTGTCCAAGAGCTTCAAGCGCTCCATCAATAGTTCGCCTATTTCAGTAGTAGATATCTCCCTGTCCGGGCTTTCCATGAGCCTGGCTTCGACCTCGTTGACGATCTCAGCCAACTTGGCCATGCTGACGGGTCTTTTTTCGCATGCTTTCAGCAATCCAGTCAACACCTTCTGGCGGTCAAACTTCTCGCGGCGACCGTCCTTCTTGATCACCATGTAGGGAATTTCGTCGATGCGCTCATACGTGGTGAACCGCCGGTCACAGGCGAGACAGCGTCGCCTACGCCGGATCACATCGCCTTCCTTGCTCTGCCGCGAGTCGATCACCTTGTCGCGGCGGCTGCCGCAATACGGACAGATCACGAACTTTCCCGCTCCGAGGCCACTTTTATTGTGATCCAGTTGACACCTTCGCGCAAGCTGAAGAGCAATCCAAAGGGCACCACAACTACAAAAGTAATAGCCCACAGCGTAACTGCCAAGCCCAACGACGCCTCGACGGGCACAGCATGGAGCTCCGTCAGGACCACCGTCGCCGCCAGTTGGACGCCCCCACCGATTCCGGGGGCCTGGAGCACGCTTCCAGCCGAGACCACCCCCAGGAATATGAGGACCTCGCGCAGACCGAAGCCGGCCGTCCAGTGCGAAGAGCGGAAAAAGCACCAGCAACCTCCGGCAATGACGGCCCATTCGAGGACCGTGTACCCGACCAGCCGCAGTTGGTCACGCAAGGTCCTCACGCTCGTCAATCCTTCGAGGAACCCGCGCACCCATTTCTCCAGGCTGCTTTTAGCACCCGCGGGCAGCTCCTTCGCCGCTCCCAGGGTGCGGCGGACAACCCAGTCCGGTCGTAAAGCCATCGCTGCCAACACTGCCATCCCAGCACAGGCTCCGACCAACATAGCCAAGCCCGCGGCGCGCATCGCCTCCTGCAGCCAGCCGGAGCCAGCCTGCCGCCACTGTCCCAGGGCGTAACCCAGAAACAGCAGAGTCGCCAACAGATCGTACACCCTTTCCACCAGCCACGCGGCGACCTGCGAGCTGACGGAAACGCCCTCCTTGCGAGCGATCAAATAAGGACGAATCGGCTCTCCGGCGCGCCCGAGCAACAGGACGGCAGTGGACCCGATAGCGGTAGCGGACAACACGCTGCCGAATCGGGCATGCGCCTTTACGGCAGACAGCATGACGTTCCACCGCAGCGCCCGGACGACATAAGATCCGAGGGCAAGGCTCGCAGCTGCGGCCAGCCATCCGGCGTCTAGGGCCCCAATTTGGCGCACCACAAGTGCCCAACGAACTTGCCCCTGCCGCCACCTCGCATACACGAAGAATCCGACCAGCAGGACCCCGACGCCTGCGACGAAGCCGGCCAGGAGGGGACCAATTTGCCTCAACCAGCGGCGTCGACGCGGTGCCCTAGGGCGAGCGATCAAGCCGACCCCTCCCTGGTGCGGTCATTGCAAACAAAGCCCGTCTCCTTGCTTTGCATCGGCAGGATAGAATGGGTCTGCCATGGGGCACAGGGAGCAGGGCTGCTTGGCCGCTCCGGGCTGCACGGTAAAGGGGGCGACACTGTGGCTTCGGCTGAACTTCTCATGATAGTAGCTCGTTTATACAGATGGCGGTCGCCGACGGCGCAATTCGATGCCAGGCGCCCGCCGTGCCGGGGTGACAAATGGCCGCCAGCGCTATTCACGCCCAATGGGCCGGTCGGTCCCCGTCGTGGGTGCACCCGCTGGCGTGCGCACCGGACATTGCCCGCTTGACCGCGACTCACTTGGATCCGGACCTGCCGATCATCGAAAGATGCCTCGCCGGAGACCAGGCGGCATGGGAACAACTCGTCAAGAATCACGTCCGCCGCATTTACGGGCTCTGCTATCGCTTTACGGGGAACGACAGCGATGCCGAGGATCTGACGCAAGAGGTTTTTCTGAGGGTCTTTCGAAGCTTGAAAACGTTCCGGGCCGGCGAGGGAACCTTCCTAGTGTGGCTCCACCGTCTTGCGCGGAACCTCCTCATCGACCATTACCGACGCAGTCGAGCGGATCGCGCGACGGAGTCGCTCGAATCCGAGCTCGCGACCCTGGAGCAGCGTCCCGGCCCGGACTCCAGAGCCGACGGCGCTCTGGCAGGAAGGGAGGCCGGCGAGCTGCTTCAGTCCGCTCTTCGCAAGCTTTCACCGGAACTGCGGGAAGCTGTCATTCTCAGGGATCTCGAGAACATGGAGTATCGCGAGATCGCGGCGGTGCTTCGCATTCCTGAAGGGACCGTGAAATCCAGAATCAGCCGGGGCCGGGCCGAGCTCGCCCGCGTGTTGAGGCGCATGAAGGTGCAGGCATGAAGTGCGCAGACCTGGAGGGTTTGATCTGCGAGTACGTCGAGGGCACTCTCGCCGAGCAGGAGCGTACCCTGGTGGAGCGCCACCTGGCCTCTTGCCCGAGCTGCGCGGAAATCGTCCAAGACGCATCCGCCGGTCTGAGCGTGCTGCGCGCTGCATCGCGGTTGGAGCCGCCGTCGCAGCTCGTCAACCGCATCCTGTTCGAGATCACAACCCGTCAGGCTGCGCCGAAACCGATGCGCGCCGGACCTGTCGGATGGCTCACCGCCTGGCTTGGTCCGCTGCTTCAGCCCCGCTTAGCGATGGGGATGGCCATGACCGTGCTGTCGTTCTCCATGCTGGCGCGCTTTGCGGGTCTCGGGCCGAGACAGCTCAGCACTGCCGAGTTGAATCCAATCCGCTTGTGGAGGACTCTGGACGACGCGGCGCATCGCACTTGGGAGCGGGCTCGCAAGTTCTACCTGAGCCTGAGAATCGTCTACGAGATCCAGACTCAGCTTCACGAGTGGTCTCAGCAACTGCGCGAGGAAGGAGCGGCGGCCGGAGCCGCCCCGTGGGAGCAGAGAGAGACCGCGCCTGCGGTCGGAGCTGCCGAGCCAGGTTCTTTCCGCCCGGACGCCCGACCGAGGATGCGCAGAGGAGAACCCCAGCCATGAATTGCACCAAGCACCCCGACGTCCCTGCTGTCGCTTACTGCCGAACGTGCGGCCAACCCCTTTGTGCCGAGTGCCAGCGCGTTGCCGGCGGCATAGTGTATTGCGAACAGCACGTACCGGCAAGCCCGCCGTCCCCTGCTTCGTCCACAGCGGCGCGGCCACTGCCGGCGGGATCCTCACCGGGCTTGGCTTTCCTGCTCGGGCTTATCCCCGGCGTGGGCGCCATTTACAACGGTCAGTACGCGAAAGGACTCATACACGTGGTGATCTTCGGCCTGCTCATCAGTCTGGCGAGCTCGGACGCCGCCGACGCGCTCGAACCTCTGGTGGGCTTGTTGATCGCCTGCTTTTATTTCTACATGCCCTTCGAGGCCTACCACACGGCTCGGCGGAGGCAACTCGGCCAAGAGGTGGATGAATTCTCGAGCATCCTGCCCTTGAGGACACAGGCCGGTGGGTTTCCGGCGGGACCCGTGCTCCTGATCGCGCTAGGCGTGCTCTTTCTTCTGCACAATCTCGAGCTGCTCCGCATCGAACGCCTGCTTCGCTACTGGCCGGTACTCCTTATCGCGCTGGGCGCCTATATGCTTTACTGCCGCTGGTCAGGCAATGGTAACCGTCCTGCCGGCTTAGGGGAGAGCAAGGATGGAACCCGATAAAGAAGCCCTGCTGCGCGCCATCCGTGGACCGATCATGTTGGTGAGCCTCGGGGCTCTTTTCGCCTGGGACCATTCCGGGGGGCTGGCGTTCTCGCGATCGTTTCCCATCCTGCTGGTCGTCTACGGCATCCTTAAGCTGCTGGAGCGGTTGGTCGCCGGTCCAGGCCGGTCGGGTTATGGAGGGGCCGCATGAAAGCGCGTTCCCTAGTAGGGCCGCTGCTGCTGATCGGTCTCGGCATTCTTCTGCTGCTCAACACGCTGCGTCCGCAACTCGGCGTACTGGAATTGCTGGGCCGTTACTGGCCCTTTCTGTTGATCGGCTGGGGAGCAGTCCGGCTGGTGGAGATCTTCTACTGGTGGGTCCGGCGTTACCCGCTGCCGAGGTACGGGATCTCGGTCGGGGAGTGGACGGCAGTGGTGCTGATCTGCCTGATCGGGTCGGCTCTGCATGCGGTAGAGCGTCACCGGCCGTGGGAGCGGCTCGGGGCCGTGGCGGGCAAACGCCTGGAAATCTTCGGGCGCACCTATGAGTATCCGATCGCGGAGCAACGGTCGAGCGTCCCCCATGCCACGCGTGTGCTGGTCGAGAATCTCCGAGGCGACATGCGCATCACGGGCGCCGACACCCAGGAGATCCGCGTCTCGGGGCGCAAGACCGTGCGGGCCGTGGACGACAGCGAAGCTGCAGGAATCGATCGGCGCACGCCCCTGGAGGTCACCCGCGATGCGGACGCCGTTGTGATCCGGACGAACCTGGATCGCATCGCTTCGGACTTCCGAATCGCTGCCCACATCGAGATCGTCGTCCCGCGCGGGGCCGCGGTGGAAGTGCGCGGCCGCGACGGCGACGTGGAGGTCCGGGAAGTGGCGGGGCTGGCGTTGCGGAACGAGAGCGGTTCCGTGCGCGCCCGGAAAGTTTCCGGTCCCGTCCGTTTTAGTTTGGGACGAGCGACCCTGGTGAGCCTAGTGGAAGCGACGGGGCCGGGGGAGATCGTGGTCCGGCGGGGCCGGGACCTGGAAGTCGAGGCGGTCAAGAGCGGGGTGACGGTCGAAGGTTATTTTTCTGGCGATCTTCGGTTTGCCTCGATCGGGGGCCCGTTGCGTTTTCAGAACGCCCAGACGACGCTGCGGGTGGAGAAAGTGCCCGGTCTCATTCAGATGGATTTGGGCAAGCTCACGGCCGCGCGTCTGGAGGGACCGGTGCAGTTGGCGAGCTCGCGGGCCTGCGACGTTCAGCTGGACGAATTCGCCCGGGGAGCGGAGGTCTCCGTTGATTCGGGGGACATACGACTCCGACCCAGTTCCTCGGCCCTCGGTCCGATCGAGGCGCGGACTCGCAGCGGCGACATCGAGCTGGCACTACCCGAGCAGGCCGTCTTTCAGTTGCGCGCGCGCACCGCGCGCGGGAACGTCTTCAACCATTTTGGACCGAGCCTCCGCGAGGCAAGCGAGGGGGAGCGCGGCGCCCTCTTGAGCGGAGGCAGCGGGGGCCACCTGATGCATCTGGAGACGTTGCGCGGGTCGATCACGGTGCGCAAGGACACCGGCGTCCCGCTCTCTGCGCCGTCAGAGCGTCGCCCGACCGAGGTCGAGATCGACGCCGGTGAAGGCAGGCTACGCATTCAGCGTCACTGAGTTCAGCGGTTTTGTCGGAGCCGCGTCGCGGTTATTCTTAGATTGATGCGACGCCGAAGCTTCCTAGCCGCCGCCGTGAGTCTGGCTGAAAGGCGGGCTGAAGCCGCCTTGGCTCTGGCGGGCCGTCCCCCGCAGCGTCCCAGCGGCGCGGCCGCCGCGCCACGCATGAAAGCGGGCACGCAGCACGGCTCGACGGACGATATCCTACGCACGCTGGCCGCGCTGGGCGTGCACCACATTTGCAGCGCATTGCCTTCCCGCAAGCTCGACGAGGCCTGGTCGGTGGAAGGGCTGCTACGACTGCGCGAGCGCGTGGAATCGTTCGGGATCAAGCTGGAGATGGTTCCGTTGCCGCTGAGCTCGGTCTACATCACGCGGGCTGAGCACCCCAACATCATGCTGGGCAAGAGTCCGGAGCGCGATCGGGAGATAGACGCGATCTGTCAGATGATCCGCAATGCCGCCCGTGCGGGGATCCCGGCCCTCAAGTACAATCTCACGATCCTAGGGGTGGTCCGCACAGCACCGACGCGGGGCCGGGGCGGCGCTCTCTACAGCACGTTCGTCTACGAGCAGGCGCGGCAGGAGCCTCCGCTCACCGAAGCGGGGCCGGTCAGCGCGGATGAGATGTGGGAGCGCATCACGTACTTTCTCAAGCGGGTCATCCCCGTGGCGGAAGAATACAAGGTCCGCATGGCCTGTCACCCGCACGATCCGCCCATGCCTGCCGAGAAAGGGTTTCGCGGGGTGCACCGCGTGCTGGGGAGCGTCGAGGGCTTGAAGCGGTTCATCGAGATCGTCCCCAGTGCCTACCACGGTTTGAACTTCTGCCAGGGAACGGTCGCCGAAATGCTCACGGACCCGGGCCGCGAGATCTTCGACGTCATCCGGTACTTCGGGCAGCGCAAGAAGATCTTCAACGTGCACTTCCGAAACATCCGCGGCGGTTTCCTGAACTTTCAGGAAACGTTCCCCGACGACGGGGACGTGGATATGATCCGCGCCATCCGCGTTTACAAAGAGGTGGGCTACGACGGCATGATCATGCCGGATCACGTCCCGAGAATCCCTGGGGACGAGGGTCAGCGCCAAGCCTTCGCCTACGCCTTCGGATACATCCAGGCACTGATTCAGATGGTTTACTCGGAGGGCTGAAGACGGTGAAGGCGGGGCTCGAGTGGATCCCCATGCGCTGGCCGCGGAGCTGGCGCGATCCGGCGCTACTGGACCTGCTGAGGGACAGCCCGGTCAACGTTCTGCTGATGCCGCCGGACCGGGAGCTGGCCGAGGTCCGTGCGCAGGCGCAGCAACAGGGTTTGTCGTGTTGGGAAATGAGCCCGGCCGGGGAAGTATCGGGGCCGCAGGGCCGGTTCCGCATCGTAGCTCGCGGCGAGCTGGATTGGAAAGGCGGCGGGCCCATTGTGGCTGCAGGCGATTGCGTCTGGCCGGCCGTCGCGGCCGGCAGCGGCGCCTCCGCGGGACCTACGGGCGTACCCTGGGTGGACTCCAACGGCTGGTTCGCCCAACTGGCACGCACGCTGCTACCGGGTCGTGAGGTTTGGCTGTTCTTCGATCCACCGGCGAAGACGGTCCTCGCAGCGGAGTCTTACGCTGTGGCAGTGGCTGATGCGGAGGTGTTCGGAGCGCGCTGGGCGATCGCGCTCGACGAGGGTTTGCAGAGCCGGCCGGATCGGGCGGGTCCTGTGATGCGTGCGATTTCCGCGGCGCTGAACTTCTTCCAGCGGCATCGAAACTGGAGCGACTGGCCCGTGTGCGCGGCGGTCGGGGTGCTCTCGGACTTTTCGGGCGAACACCGGCATATGGCTGAGGAGATCCTCAACCTGCTCAGCCGGCGCCACCTGCCGTACCGCGTGCTCGACAAAGCGGCGGCCGCCGCGGTGAATCTGAATGACCTGAAAGCCATCGTGTATCCTGATCCGGCGGCTCCCCCGCCGGAGTTGGAACAACGGCTGCTGGGGTTCGTGCGGCGTGGCGGACTGCTGGTCACCGGGCCCCAATGGCGAGCGCGGGCGGGATCGCCCGGCCCGCCGGATGTGCACGGGCGCTTCCAGGTCCTTAGGGTCGGCAAAGGCCGGCTGGCGATCGCGCGCGAGGCGTTCAGCGATCCCTATCTGGTGGCCCTCGACACGCACCTGCTGCTGGGCCGAAGCCACGATCTGCTCAGGCTTTGGAACGGCGGATCGCTGAACGTGCATTACGCGATGCAGGCGGACGGGACGCGGGCGGTCGTGCACCTGATCAATTACGCGGCCCGACCCGCGGGCCACGAGGTGACGTTGGGCATGAACCGCCCGGTCCGGCGTGCGCTATTTCGAGAGCCGGCGGCAAGCGAGCCGCGTGCCTTAACGATTCTGCCCGCGCCGCAGGGCGTGGAGCTGCCGTTGCCCGGCTTCGGAGCCTACGCGGCCGTCGAGCTGGAGGTGTGAGGCATGAGCATGGAGTTCACTCGCCGGGAAGTCCTGGGCGTGATGACGGGTGCGGGTAAGTTCATGGGCCAGCCGCCTGCTCCCGCCGCGCCCGTTTCCGTGGTGCGTTGTCGCAGCTACGGGGCCGAGCTACGGCCGGCGATGGAGCGGCTTTTCGATCAGCTCGGGGGCCTCTCCCGCCTGGTCAAGGGCAAGGTGGTGGCGATCAAGCTCAACCTGACGGGCAGCCCCAGCTACCGGCTTGGTCACCGGCCGCTGGGGATGGCTCAATGGGTCCACCAAGACGTTGTGGGAGTCTTTGTAGCTCTGCTCGGCAGAGCGGGAGCGAAGAGAATCCGGCTGTTGGAGAGCCCTTGGTCCACGGCGGAACCGCTCGAGGAATACATGCTGGCGGCAAACTGGGATCCGCGGGCGCTGGCGACGGCCGCTCCGGAAGTCGAATTCGAGAACACGAACTATCTGGGCCGACGCAAAGCCTACGTGCGGTTCCCCGTACCCAAGGGCGGGCTGATATATCCTGCCTACGACCTCAGCCCTGCGTACCGCGATTGCGACGTATTCGTTTCGCTGGCCAAGCTCAAGGAACACGCCACGGCCGGCGTAACTCTCTCCATGAAGAACTGCTTCGGCATCACCCCTTGCACCATTTACGGCGACGGAGCGCCCGAAGACGAACCGGGGCAGTTCCCTCGCGGCGGCCGGACCATGCTGCATACCGGGTACCGACAGCCGCCGCGGGCGTGTCCGCAAGAACTGGACCCGCGCTCGCCTCGGGAGGGAGGTTATCGAGTTCCGCGCGTCGTCGCGGATCTGGTCGCCGCCCGACCGATCGATCTGGCCATTATCGACGGCATCGAATCCATGGCCGGGGGTGAAGGACCGTGGGTGCGCCAGACGCGGCCCATTTCACCGGGTCTTCTCATCGCCGGGCTAAATCCGGTTTGCACAGATGCGGTGGCCACTGCGCTAATGGGATTCGATCCCATGGCGGAGCGCGGCACAGCGCCCTTCGAACGCTGCGACAACACCATGCGTCTGGGCGAGGGGCTGGGAATAGGCACGTGCAATTTGGCCAGAATCGAGGTACGCGGTGCTTCGTTGGAAGAGGCGGTTTGCCGCTTTCGCGCTTGAGCGCGAGTGATCGGTAGCGCCTGATGGCGTAGCAAGCCGGTTTGCGCAAGATGGAGAGCGAAGAGTGCTTGAATGCGGGGGCGGTCCAGAGGGTGGAGCGGGAGCTCAGTCGGTCAGCGTCCGCGGGGTGACGGGCCCAGTTGGATGGCGCTCCAGGCCGGCGAGTGCGATTGGAAGGTACGTCGATGAAGATTTCGCGGCGCTCATTCGTCTCTGCACTGCTCTGCCTCAGGCCTGGTGCAGGCCGCGCCTCGATCCGACGAGAGCGCGACCGCCGCACGGAACGCGAGGTCTGGCAGATTACCGAAGGCGATGCGATCAGCCACAGCTGCTACTTCGAGGCCCAGCCTTTTACCGATGACGACCGCTTCTTGGTCTACTGTTCGAACCGGAGCGGCGCCTGGCAGCTTTATGCCGTCGAGCTGGCCACCGGGCTGAGTCGGCAACTGACCGAGGCGCGGGATTTGGCCAACATGTCTTTTTCGATCCCGCCGGGCGCCGGAGAGGTCGTCTATCTCGACGGAAGCCGGCTGTGGGCCACGGGGGTGGAGAGCGGCAAGCGACGACTCATCATCGACCTGGCTGAAGCCGTGCCGGGTGCGGGAGGCTTTGCCGCGGGCCGTACCTTCTCGCGCGACGGCGTGTACACGCCCGTCAGCTACACGATCGCCGGGGAAACCTTCATCGGCCGCGTGAACCTCCGCGCCGGGCGGCTCGAGGAAAGCGCGCGCATACCGGGAGGAACGGGCGGACACCTGCTCGTCTGCCCGAGCGATCCCTATCTGGTGACTTTCGTGCGGACGCCGGACGAGCAGAACGACATGAGCCTGCCGATGGAGCGCCGCGCGCGCACGATGATCGTCGACCTTAGAACCGGCAGCGTGCGTCCCTTTCTCATCATGCCTTATGGTTGGCGCGCTACTCATGAATACTGGGACGCAACGGGCGAACGTTTCTATTTCCACAAGAAGAAAGTGCCCGGCTGGGTGCCGACCTCGATCTGCTCGATGAAGAGGGACGGTACGGACCGGCGCACGCACTTCGCCTCGGAGAACCTGATGCTCGGGCATTCGATGATCTCGCCCGACGGGCGTTTCATCGTATCCGACGTCCAGAAGCCGGGTGACAATCCTCTCGTTTACATCGACCTCGAAACGGGGTGGTGCGAGCTCCTGTGCTGGCCGGATTCCTCGGTCACCGGCGGTCACGCGCGGCAAGCGCACGTGCACCCTTCGATCAGCCGGAGCGGCAAGTACGTAGCCTTCACCTCGGACCGCACGGGAGTTCCGCAGGTTTACGTGGTTCCGCTATGAGGCTGGAGAGAAGCCGCCGCCCTCCCGGGGCGCGTTTCGGCAGCGCGTGGCCGAGGCTTAGGGTTCTGCGCGGACTGGGCGGCTGAGCGCTACCAGCTCACTTCGACTTGGTAACGGTCCGACCCGGCTTTGGGGTCTTCAATCTGGAAGACAAGCCGGTAGCCGTTGCGAGCGGAGGGGTACTCAAGGATCTGGACCCGGCCGCGGCCGCGCAGCTTGCGCACCGTGGCGTCCGGCAGGTTGCGGGCGGGCAGGGGCCGAATGAACTCGGCCTGCTCGTCCTCGACGGGCGCGCCGCTGATCACCTCGGCCCAGGCCTGCGAACCCTGGAGCGTAACGCGGACCGTGCCGTCCACAGCTCCCCGCCAGATCATGCCACGCCGCGCGATCGGCGATTCGCCGCGGGCAGGAGGCGCCCAAACCAGGACAAAGGAGTAGTCGCCTGCGCCACGCTGCGGGTCGCGGATCAGAACGCGCGCGGTGAACTCGTTCTCCTCGCGGGGCTGCTCGAGCAGCCGCACTTCGCCGCGGCCTTGCTTTTCTTCCAGACTCACCAGGACACGCCGGGCCGGCAGGGGACGCGTGAAGCGGAAACGATCCCGGGTGACGGGAGCGCCCTGAGTGGTTTCGGCTTCGCAGAAGTCACGGCGGCAGTGAACCACTGCCTCGCCGTCCACGCGCCCGCTCCACCACAGACGCTCGCCGGCGCCTTCCTGGCTGAGTGGCGGGCCCAGCCAGCTGTCACGTCCGCCGGCCCAGTAGAAAGCCAGTGAGTACCAGGAGCTGCCGCTCTGGTGATCGTCGATCTCCACGCTGAGGGTGTAATTGTTGTCGGCGCGGGGTTGTTCGAGGACGCGGACGCGACCGCGACCCTCGACCACCTCCAGGCGCACGATCTGGCGGCGCTCGGGCAGTCGTTCGAAAAACCGCGCCCGTTGCCGCTGGACCGGCAGGCCGCGCACTTCCTCGATGTCGATCTGGTTGCCCCGGATGCGCAGGATGCTCACGCCGTCGACCTGGCCTTCCCAAATCATCTGCGGCTGATCCTGCAACCGGCCGGCAGAAAGGATCGCCAGCAAAATCGCTTTGCAGTTTACGAGCGGCATGTCCCTTTCCGATTGCCCTTTATTATCGGGCAACTCTTGACTCGGCTAATATGGCCAGGATCGGAGAAACCCATGGGCATCACTCCCGTTGCCGGATTCCTCATGGCCCTTGCCGCCGCGTGGGCGGCCGAAAAAACGGTTCCCGCCATCAACGAGATCGAACCGTGGCAACAGGTAGGCCAGCAGCCCTACGAGATGACATGGGTCGACCGGCAGGAGCATCCCAAGACTCTAGTCGACTTCGAGGATCTGGCCGGTTGGACGCTGGAGTTACACGACGGCGCCGTCGGGGAGCTGCGTCGAAGCCGGGAGCAACAGATGTGGGGAATGTACGTGGCGCGCTTTTGGTACTCGGGCACGCCTTCAGGCGGCCGCATTGTAGCGCGGCCTCCGAAACCGATCGCCATTCCCGAGCGATTCGATTCAATCGAGCTCTGGGGCTACGGCAACCGCTGGGAGTGGGTGCGGGATGAAACTACGCCGCCGGCGGAAGTGTCGGTGCTGGTGGCCGATGCGCGCGGGCGCGAGTTTCCGATCCAACTCACACGGATCAACTGGAAGCAGTGGTGGCTGATTCATCGGCGCGTGCCGAGGCAGACGCTGGAACAAATCGTATGGCCGGCTGCCTTCAGCGGACTGGAGATATCGCGGATCCGCCATACGGAGCCGCGCTACTTTTATTGCGATTCGCTGGCGTTCTTCACCGAGGAGCTGCCGCCGCTCGAGTTCAAGCCGCAGCCCCAGAGAAACCTGCTGCCCTTCCGCGGGCAGATCGCGGGCCTGAACGTGGGGGCGGGCAAACTCCCGTTCCCCACGCGAGAAGAGACCATTCTTCCCGAGAACTTCGAAAGCCGGTACCGGAATCAGGTACGGCAGCACCGGCGCGGGGCATTCGAGTTCGTATACGAAGGGCGCGACGCGCGCCTGGTCTACGAATACCAACCGCGCACCGGCAATTTGGGTGAAATCACGGCGACGCTCGACCGCGGCGCACCCGTTCGCCCTATGGAGGGCGGAGGCGTCCGGTTCGCCGATACGGCGGAAGGACGACTGCCGGAGTGCGAGCTGCTGTGGGCGAACTCGAGCGGCGAGACGGTGGAGGCGCGGTTCCGCTGCGGCGCGCGAGTTGTGGAATACAACCTGCGACTGTGGCAGAAGTCGCTGGTGGTCGACGTCTGGTGCGACGGCGGCGAGGCCGTGGAAGTGAGCTTCGGCCGCGTGGCGGGCCTCAGCAGCCCGCGCCTGATCACGATCCCGTACCTCACCTACGGCAACGCGAATCCGCGCGTAGCGCTGGGCGGCCCGCCCGAGCGCCCCGTCTTCGTCTCGGTCTGGTTCGATTGGTACCGATCCAACGCCTCGGAACCCTACTTCGCGGCACAACCGAAGACGGGGACCGATTGGGCGGAGATCAACGGCGGCCTGCGCTACATAGCGAAGACCGACGGCTTGCGCAACAACCTTTACGAGCGCATCTTCGTGACCGTCTCGCCGCGCTACGAAGAAACATTGCCCACCATCGCCAATCCGCCGTCGCTTCGTCAGCAGGAGGGCAAGCAGGTGATCTGGACGGTGACCGAACCGCGCAGCTTCCGGGCGGACCACGAGCGCTGCCGCCGCATACGCTCGTACGGGCTGGAGAAAATCATGCAGCACAGCCATGAGGTGACGTGGCGTGACGAAGGCGACAGCTTTACGATGCGCCTGCGCGCCGCCCCGCAGAAGGGCGGCGACGCCATGCTCGCCTGGTATATCCGCGCGCAGCACAGCCTGGGCTGGCTTCAGGGCGTTTACACCAATTACACGGATTTCTCCCCGACGAACACCAACTGGAACCCGGACTTCGTACAACGCACTCCGGAGGGGGAGTGGCGGCGTGCCTGGCCGCGCAACTACGCGCTCAAGCCGGCCAAGGCCGTGGAGATGGATGAATACTATGCACCGAGGATCAAGGAAAAATTCGGCGTGCGCATGTCCTACACCGACGTGCACACTGCGGTAGCTCCGTGGCGTTACTGCGACTACGACGCGCGCGTGCCCGGCGCAGGAACCTTCGCGGCGACTTTTTACGCTTACGGTCAGCTTCTTCTCAACGACCAGCGCATTTACGGACCTACCCAGTCGGAGGCCACTTATCAATGGATGTACGCGGGACTGGAATCGGGAAGCTACGGCTGGGTTTACACGGACGTAAACCTGCTCACGCACCCTCCCGATCCCGTGTTCAAGCTATACAAGATCCACCCTCTGGAGGCCAGCTACGGAATGGGTTACACGCACTATTACCTAGACCGGCTCGATCCTAAATGGAAAGAATCCTCGCGCCGGCGCCACCACGTGGACCTATTTCTGGCGACCAGCATCGCCTATGGCAATCTCGGCTGGCTGGTGACTGACTGGGGGTTGGACGATCCTTTCGGGGTGGAAGCGATGGCGCGTTCATACTACATGCTTCAGCAGCTCCAGCAGCAGTACGCCTTCGTGCGTCCGCGGCGGATCGAGTACGCGGGCCCGGGCGACCGACTGCTCGATCCGAGCCGGGCCCATGCAACCGGCGCCATCGCCGGGGGCCGGATTCACATCGAGTACGAAAACGGGACCCACGTGTGGGTGAACCGGGGGACGGAGGGAATCTGGACGGTGCGCATCGAGGGAGGCGAGAGTTTCCGGCTACCGCCGGCGGGCTGGGTTGCGTGGAACGAGTCCGCCGGGCTGCTCGAGTTCTCGGCGGAGTTGAACGGCCGGCGCGTCGATTACGTCCGGGCAGCCGAGTACGAGTACCTGGATGGCAGGGGCCGTTGGACCGAGTACGGCCGGGTGGGTGCGGCCGGCGGGGTGGCGCGCAGGGACCGGCCGGGCGGAGTGGTCGAGCTGATTGACATTCACGGCAACGATCGCATTGCTTTCGAGGCGCCTGCGGGGGCCGTGCTGGCTTACGATCCGGAGGGGAGGCTGCTGGGGCCCGTCGCGACAAAGACATTGCGGGCGGGCCGGCTCGAGTTCAAGCCTGTGAGCGGCGCGCGGAGGTATGTCTTCACTCCGGCGAGCTGAGGAAAGAGCAGGGTGCAAGGCGGCTTGTTTTCATCGACGCTTCCGGTGCGGCAGGGTTCGCTTTGGGCCGGAGTA
>CALJAM010000010.1 GCA_938027685.1 uncultured Bryobacteraceae bacterium | reverse complement strand
AGCGGGCAAGCATAGCCGTTGTTAGAACGCTGACCTGATGAAGAAGGGGTTGAGAGGGCTGGGAACGACGACGCGGAAACCGCGTTGAGTAGGGTCGGGGCCTGATGACGAAAAGGTTGAGAGGGCGGGTAGCATAAGTTGGCGTCGGGGAATGCTGTTGGAAGCCGGCTCTCATCAAGAAGGGATCGCGGCCTGGACGGAGCCGCTCGTGTCGGTCGGGGTTTCGAGTTAAATGGCTGTTCAACAAGGGGGGTGCGACAGGTGACTCGCTGGGATGGAATTGATCGGCGGCTGGGTGTTGCTGAGAGGCGGGTTTTGCGGTTGTCGAGGCGGTCAGCAGGAGTCTTCTCCGGTGTTGGGCGATGTCTCGGCGCGGCGCGCCCGGGGCTTTAGGCCGCCGGGGCGCGCAGCATGGGCAGAGGCCGCCGATTGTAGGCCGGTGCGGCAAGGCTGATGAGCCGGTTGACCTTTGCCCACCGGCGTTACTCCGTCGCGCTCGAAGTCGGCTAGCCAGTTCAGCGAGGGATGGCTGCAACCACCGGGGCCGTCACGCCTGGTTGACCCGGTGGTCGGCGGCGCGCGGTCCGTGCTTGGAGCGCGGTCGCCTGGCCGGACTGGGCCCGACGCAACGCGAACCCAGGCTCAGGCAGCCGGCGAGCGGATCGCGGCGATTAGGGGTACGGTCCGCCGCCAGCGTGAGCGGCCGGGGGCGTTCGTGAAGACACGGTCGGCCAATTCCTACCCGCACCGCGGCCTCGCGTGCTGACGGCTTCGGGTTTGCGGGATCGATCCGTTGGGTAACTTAGTAAGTCTTGATAGGGGTGCCTGGGCGGCTCTTTCAAAGACTGCAGGTCCCTCGAGGATTTGCAGGACGGCGTCGGCTCCAGGCGCGGCGCGGGCGCCGGCGGCCATGGCGTCCAGGGTCAGGCGCTGACGGTTTTCGAGCAGCCCATGCGCGAGGTAGAACAGCGGCGCCTGCTGTTCACGGGGCTTGAGGTACAGTCGCGCTCCGGGATCGGTCTTGGACGGGCGCCTCCGGTTCGACGGCCGCTGACCGCGGAAGTCGCGCTTGTCCTGCTTCGTGTCTTCTCTGCGTCGGAAACGCTTCGGAGACTGCTGTCGGCAGCCCAGGCCTTGGTGCGCGCGCCATCCACGGTGAAGTGCTCATCGGAAGGATGGGGTTGGGCCAGGGCGAGCACGCCGCGGAAGGACTTATGCGGCACCTGGTGATTCAGGGGGCGGTCGAGGTTCTTGCTGAAGTCGGCGAGGTTCGAGATTCCTCGTCGAGCTGGAAGAGTCTGTCGAAGAAGCCTCCGGCGTGTGGAGGCAGCACCGGTCTAGCTTAGGCGATCCTGCGAAATTGACAGTAGAGCACCGTAGCCGAGCGGGAGCCAGAAAGGGGTCCACGGCTTGTTCAAGGAACTTTCAGGCTCAGGAACCCATCCTGCAGGTGCCGGTCGGGCTGAACTATCAGCAGCCGGTGATTGGGATGAATTAGAGAAGATCGGGCAGCGGAGCGTACCACGGGTGGGGGGAAGGAGGGCCGACTCCCGGGGGCCGGGAGGCTGTCGAAGGGGGCGCGAGGTCGGCGAGGATTTGGCGGAGCGGGGACCGGCCGGCGCGCCAGGGGTGATCGGGGGGGGAAGGAGATCTTCGAGGGAGACGCAGCCGATGAAAGGTGCCGGCTTGGCGTCGGCGGTGTGAACGGAGGCGTGGTGTGATAAGTCGTTTGGACGGTAAAGAACCGGGTTTGTTTTTTGGCCGTGTCGGGGCGGCGGTTGTTGACGGACAGGGGGTATCGAGCGAATGAGGGTGAAGGTCCGGCGGCGCAGGCAATCGATGGTGGGCCTGGCGAGCGTGGCCGGCGGGGTTGGTTGATGTACTGGACAGTGGTGGCCGGGTTCAGTGGAAGAAGGCCGAGCGGTGCAGCAAGTAAGGGTCTGAGCGCGGGCGGCGGGATTTTGGCGAGGCGGCCGGGGATGACCGGGGGAGAGGGCGACCTTGACAAGCGGGCGGGAGGGCCGTATAGTGGGCTTGTTCGGGGGATTAGGAGGACAATCGCGATGGTAAAGGTGCGGGAGGCGACCATGGGCGTTGGGCGTTCAGGCGTTCGGGGTTTGTTTGTGCTGTTGTGCTTGCAAGTAATGGCGGCGGCGCAGGGCACGGTGACGATCTTCGGTACGGTAACGGATTCGACGGGTGCGGTAGTGCCCGGGGCGCGGGTTCTGGTGCGGAACTTGCGGACGGGGCTGGAGCGCGAAGCGAAGACGAACGAGGCGGGCAGCTATGTGGTTTCGCAGCTTCCGGCGGCGGTGTACACGGTGAGCGCACAGGCGCCGGGATTCAAGGCCGCGGTGCAGGAGAACATCCGAGTGCAAGTGGATGAAAACCGGCGTGTGGATTTCCGGCTGGAGGTGGGGGCGATTACGGAGAGCGTGACGGTGGAAGGGGCGCCGGCGCAGGTGGACACGCGCGAGGGCACGCTGAAGCAGGTGGTGGACGGCGAGCGGATTGTGGAACTGCCCCTGAACGGCAGGAACGCAATCGAGCTGCAGTATTTGGTGGCGGGGGTGGGCGCGCGGACCGATCGGGGGCAGCAGCAGAACCCTTCGGTTTCGATCAACGGCGCGCGGACGAACGCAAACAATTACACTCTAGACGGGGGCGACAATCACGATCCTTACTTCAACAGTCCGGCGGCCTTTCCCAACCCGGACGCGCTTCAGGAATTCAGCATTCAAACCAATGCGTATGCAGCGGATCGCGGGCGGAACGCGGGGATCATCATGAACGCGATCACCCGATCCGGCACCAACGAGCTGCACGGCAGCCTGTTCGAATTCATTCGGAACGAGAAACTGAATGCGCGGAATTTCTTTGCGCTTTCGGCGCCTCCCTTCAAGCGCAACCAGTACGGCGGGACGCTGGGCGGTCCGATCGTGCGCAACAAGCTGTTCTATTTCGGATCCTACCAGGGGACGCGGGAACGGAGCGCGCCGGGCGCGATCACGGCCACGGTGCTGAGCCGTGCACAGCGGGAGGGGAATTTCGGGGAGATCCTGCCGCGCGTGATTCGCGATCCGCAAGGCGGGGTGTTTCCGGGCAACGTGATTCCGAAGAGCCGTCTTTACGGTCCCTCGTTAAAGTTTTTGGAGGCGTTCGTACCGCTGCCGAACCGCCCGGGCAACCTGTACAGCTTCGCGAGTCAGCAGAAGATCGATGACGAGCAAGCGATCGTCAAAGCGGACTACAATCTGAGCGACAGCCATCGTTTGTACGCCCGACTTTTGTACAACTATAACTACACCGAGCAAGCCGCGGGTAACGTGCCGGGTTTTCTGGCGGCGATCGATTATCGCAACTGGAACGTGGTCGTGAACGACACGAAGGTTATTACGCCCGAGGTGTTGAATACGGTGACGTTCACATTTGCGGACATCGATCGCGTGCAGTTGCCGATCGTGCCGAACAATCTGACGTGGACGGATCTGGGGGCCAACTTCACGCGGGCAACGGCGGGAGAGTATCCTGCGGCGCACGATACGAACGTGCAAGGATACTTCAACGCGTTTTCGCGTTTTCCGCTGAACCATTTCCGTCAGAACTACATGGCGGCGGACACGGTTTCGATCAATCGGGGCCGGCACTTTCTGAGGTTGGGAGGCGAGGTTCGGAAGCCGAAGCTGGATCTTCAGGAGTTGTTCCGTTGCGACCCGTACGTACTGTTTCGGAATCAGTTTACGGGGGATTCGGCGGCGGACTTCGTGCTGGGGCGTCCGTCGCAGATCCAGCAGATTGCGGAGACGAGCAACCAACCGAGGACGTGGGAGGTAGCGGTTTTCTTGCAGGATGACTGGAAGGCGACGAGCCGTGTGACGCTGAATTTGGGAGTGCGGTGGGAGCCGTTCTTGCCCTATGTAGACGTTACGGATAAGTTTTCGCAGGTACGGCTGGGGTTCCAATCGAGGAGATTCCCGTCGGCGCCGGCGGGTGTGGCGTTCGCGGGCGATCCGGGGATACCGAGGGCGACTGTGCGCGATCGATGGGCGGATTTCGGGCCGCGGTTCGGGTTCGCTTACGATCTGACGGGCGACGGGCGGACGGCGGTGCGCGGCGGATACGGGGTGTTCTACGCGAAGATTCGGCAGCAGGCCCACAATCAGATCTCGAACAACCAGCCGTTTTCTTTGCAACTGACGATCGACAGCCCGCCGATGGGGCTGGCGAATCCTTACAGCGAGACGGGGAATCCGTTTCCCTTCCGGGCTCCGCGCAGTGGGCAGGAGGCGGAGAAGTACCGCTGGGTATTGCCCATGGAGGTACGGCAGTGGAATCCGGATTTCCGCAACGCGATCGTGCAGCAGTGGAATCTGAATGTGCAGCGGCAGTTGGGGGCGAGCTATGTGGTGACGCTGGCGTACGTGGGGAGCAAGGGGAATCACCTTTACATGCAGAATCAGGGGAACCCAGGGATTTACGGGAGGCCGGGCAATCTGAATCAGCGGCGGCCGCTTTATCCCTTGTTCGGGTCGATTATCGACATGAGCTCGCAGGGGAATTCCACGTATCACGCGCTGCAAACGACGCTGAACAAGCGTCTGAGCCGGGGGTTCACGGTTCTGGCGAATTACACGTTCGGCAAACTGTTGGATGACGCCTCGAGCGACGGGGACGCGCCCGCCAATCCGTGGAATATTGCGGCGGAGAAGGGGCACTCGGATCTGGACATCACGCACCGTTTTGTGGCGTCTTACATTTGGGAGTTGCCCGGGGTGCGGGGCGGCCACCGGCTGGTTCGTCATGTGTTGGGGGGCTGGGAGTTGAGCGGAGTACTGGTGTTGGAGAGCGGGCGGTGGCTGACGGTGGTGTCGGGACAGGATCGCTCGGGCAGCGGCGTGAACGAGGATCGTGCCGATGTGGTGGGGGAGTGGCGGTTGGCGAAGGGGCGCGGCAGGGACGAGAAGATTGCGCGCTGGTTCAATGCGGACGCCTTCACAGTGAACGCGCCGGGGACGTTCGGGACGGCGGGTCGCAACATCATACCGGGTCCGGGGCAGGTGGACCTGACGTTCGGGTTATTCAAGAACATTGCGGTGCGGGAATCGCATCGACTTCAGTTTCGCTTCGAGGCGTTCAACTTAACGAACAGGGTGAACCTGGGTAACCCGAACATGAACCGCTCGTCAGGGAATTTCGCTAAGATCACGTCGGCGGGAGCGCCGCGGGTGATCCAGTTAGCGCTGAAGTATCGATTCTGACGGATCCGACGTTTGCACGGGCCCGACGGCGGGCGGGCGGTTTGTGTAGGGGGAGGAGGGGGAGGGCGAGAGAGGGGAGGGGAGCGAGGGGGTGCGCTGGGGCCGGACTGACGCGAGGGGATTAAGGAGCGCACGGGAATCGGGTCCTGCGGAAGAGGGACGGGAGCCAGTAGGGCCGGCGGCGCGTGGCGCCTGCAGTAAGCCGACAGGGGCGGGGGGGCAGGTGGGCGGCGGTGGAGGGCAGGAGGGGCGGTTCGCTCGGGCCAAGCCGGAAGGGCATAGCGAAGGTAGGGTAGTGGAAGCGGGGCGTGAGGGGGGCGGCGCGGCGATTGTGAGCGAACGGGCGGCTTCAGAGCGATCCCAGCCAACAGGTAGCGGGCCTGAATCGGCGAAGCGGGGCTAGAAAGCCACGTGGAGTTCTCCGGAGGACTCGCGGGTGGCGGGCTTCAGGCCGCGGAATTCTCGAAAATCTCTGCCCGGTTCACCCACGCGGAGGGTGTAGAGGACGGTTTTATCGAAGACCTTTGGATGCCACTCGCGGCCTCGTATACGCAGGGTATAGACGTGCTCGTTGCGGGTTTCGTCGAAGACCTGGATGACGGGATTTTCGATGCCGGAGACGCGCACTCGCGGCAGCCAGGCGACGGCCGGACGGGCGTAGTTGTCTTCGAGGTGGATGGTTCGGGGCCAGCCGGGGAACATCTTACGGTGAGCGTCGGGTTCGGAGGCATCCACCAGGATGGGCCAACACTCGATGGTGATTTGGCCGGTGGGGCGGTGGAAGCGCACGATGCCGTAGCCGGAAGCTTTATCCATGAGCAGCTCGTAGGGGTGGCGGCGCCACTGCTTTTTAGGGTTGGCTACAGCCCAGACCGTGATCTTGTTCCCGAAAGCGTCGAGGAACTCGCCGGTGTATTCGGGCATTCCCGGTTGACGGTTGTTGCCGGGCTGGTCGGGCTCCCACAGGCGTGGGTAGCCTGCGGCGATGGAGGGGACGGCGAAGCTCCAGCCGGAGTCATTCCATTGCTCGACCCCGTGGTGGACGAGGGAGGGCAGGTGGGTATCGCCGGCCAGCATGAAGGCGAAGCCTTTGCGCAATTCGCGGAGGGCTTGGTCGCGAGCTGAATGGGGCCAGCCGTTGGAGTCCATATCACCGGCGAGGCGCATGAACTCGGCTCCGTGGGTGGTGGCGACGCCGGCGAAGATGGTCTGCGAGAGCGCGACTTTGAACCAAGCGCCCCGCCAGTCGGCGGTCCAGTGGCGGATGAAGGCAAGCTGGCGCTCGCCGAGGATGGTAGCGCCTGGCGGATCGTAGGCCTCGCGGTCGAAGTTAGGGTCTTTGATGTGGTCGGGGCGACCGCCGGTCGGGGGAGTGATGCCTTTTGGTCCGCTTTTGAACTTGCGGTCTTCCAGGATGGCGAAGCTGATGCCGCCATAGAGCATGTCGGTGTAGTAGACGGTGATGCCCTGGTCGACGGGGCGGGGGTCGAAGGGGTCGGGGAGGTGCGCGGTTTGGGTGCGTTGCACCATGTTGACCCATTCTGCGGGCATGACGTAGCCGCCGCGCTCGTGTTCGGCGAGGGAAATTTTGCGTCCGCCGGCGCCCCAGATGTTGCCTTGGTAGACATCGTGGTCGTCGGGGATGAAGATGGCAGGGCGGTCGCGCAGCAGATCGCCGAAGCTCCAGCCGACCAAGTACCACTTGCGCAAGTAATCGAGGGTTGCGGTTTGAACAGGCTCGCGTTGGATTCCGTAGCCTGCCACCTCCTCGTAGATCTGGTCGCCGGAGAAGAACAGGAGGTCGGGGTTGTGGTGTTTGAGATTGCGGAGTGTGGGGAGATTGGGGAAACCGGTGTCCTGGTTACCGGTGAAGGCGGCCACTACGATGGTTTCTTTATCGACGGGATCGCGGCGGACCAAGCCCTCCCAATAGTGTTCGCGTTGTCGGCCGTCGGGTTCGGTATAGAGGTAGACGAGTCGGTAGGGCACATCGCGCGAAGCATCCCAACCGTGGATTCGGAAGGTGGCGGTGCGAGCGAGGGTGTGAATGTACTCTTCATCGAGAGTTTTCCAGGCGCCGTTGTCGCGGACCTGAAGGGCGAGCTTTGGGCTGTCGTGGACTCCGAGTGGGGGCATCTGTGCGGTAAGCTTGAGCACGCCGCGTGAGAGCGTGTAGTGGGCCCACAGGATGGGTCCCCAGGCTCGCTCGGGGTGGGCCTCGACCTTGTCGCCGGAGAGTTTCCAGTCGCGGAACCAGAAGCGGACGTCGCCGCCGCGGGGGTTCTGACGGGGCGTTTGCGGCGAGGGCGCTCCTTTGGGGGCCCAATCGCAAACCAGGGCCACGTTGCCGATGAGGTCATGGGCATCGACCAGGGCGGTGGCGCGGCCGAGCGGCTTGCCGGCGGCGTCGTGGGCAACCAGAGTTAGTTGGTATTTATCCCCTGCGGGTGCGGCTGTAAGCCGGAGCTCGACCTGGTCGATCGGTGCGCGGGGCTGGGCTGATTTAAGGGCCGCAGCGCCCTGGCTGTCGCCGATGAACAGGGCGCCGGTGGTTGTGATGCCTGCGTTCAGTCCGCGGCCGTGGATGGCGGCATAGCGATAGTCGTCGATGGGACCGCGGATGCCGATGCGGAACCCCGCCCAGCCCGCGTCGCTGATCCTGCGGGGGCTCAGGGGGCCGAGCCGGACGGACATGAGGAAGGATGCCGCACGCGCACCAAGCTGGTGAGTGAGAAGGTGCACATTGCGGTTGGCGCCGCTGACGACACATTCCAGGCGCCCATGGGCTACGCGCCAGTCCTGCAACGGGTTCGACCAGTATTCGGGTCCGATCCAGTGCCGCTCGGTGTGGACGGGGAAGGCGGCGGCGAAATCGGCGGCCATGCCGGCAAGGGCGCAGCCGGAGAGAAGAACTACAGCCAGGGTGCAAATGGCTCGCTTAGCCGAGATCTGCATGTTCGCCTCAGGTGATCGAGCGAAATATACCATACTTGCTGCCGTAGTAAGTCGCTTGCTGTTTCTGCCGGGCTTGCGGTTTCCTCGGTGCTCATTCGGAACGACGCGCTGCCGCGGTCTGAGAGGCGGGTCGCCTGTGCCGAGGTGCGGCCGACGGCGAACCGGTGCGGCGGGTTTCCGGGTCGAGCAGGAGGGCCGAAAAGGTTGTGGTCGAGCTGGAGGGTGGGTGGGAGAGGGGACTGTTATACGGTCCGCCGGTCCGCGCGCGGAAGGTTGTGGCGGGTAACTCGACCGATTTGGGGTTGCGAGGCGGCAGGTCGGCCGCTGAAGCTGTGGTTTGAGGCCCCGAGGGCTTTGCAGGCAGCTTGGCTGGGCAACGCAGGGATACTTAGCAGTCCGACTATGTTGGGAGGCCGCGCGTCAGGCAGCAGATGCAGCAGCCGGAAGGCGGTGGGGTACTTGGTTGTTATGGCTTGCTAGAGGGAAGCGGCGGTGGGTGCGGGGCCGATCCTCGCCGCGACCTGGTGGGCGGGATGGGCAGGGCCTGGTGGACAGCGGCCGACAGACTTACTGAACCCAGTTCATACTGCCTTCGGTGTGGGGACGGGGCTTGGTGCGTGCGGTCTTCAAATAGTCCTCGATGCGGGCGACAATGTCGGGGTGCGAGGCGGCGACGTCACGCGTTTCGGATGGGTCGTCGCGGAGGTTGTAGAGTTCGAGCGGGGCTCCGGGACGCGGCCGCACGGCCTTCCAGTGGCCGTGACGCACAGCCTGGGCCAGGCGGTCCTCGCGCAGCTTCTTAAGTTTCTGGTCGAAGGTAAGGAACTCCCAGTAGAGGAAGTCGCGCTTGGGTCCCTCGGCACCCAAGAGAAGCGGGAGCGCCGAGATGCCGTCCAATCCCGGGGGCAGGGGAGCGCCGGCGATCTCGGCCAGCGTGGGGAAGATGTCGAAGAAGCCCCAGGGCGAGTCGCTGATGCGGCCCGCGGGCGTACGGCCGGGCCAACGCACAATCATGGGGACTCGGATTCCACCCTCGTAGAGTTCGCCTTTTTGGCCGCGGAGGATTCCGTTACTCTGGAAAAAGCTGAAACCTTTCTCTTCTCCGTAGGGAGCGCCGTTGTCGCTGGTGACAAAAAATACGGTGTTCTCGTGAAGGCCGTACTGCTCGAGCAGCTCCATGAGGCGACCGATGTAAGTGTCGGCGCGGGTGACCATGGCTGCGTAAGTTTTCTGGCCAGGCGTCCAGGGCTCAGATTCGTACGGGGCGACACTGGGTATCTCATAGCGGCCGTGGGGCAGGGTGTAGCAAGCGTAAAGGAAGAAAGGGCGGTTGCGGTTTTTGCGGATAAAATCAAAGGAGCGTTCGGCGATAATATCGGCGGAATATTGAGCGCGCTTGCCGCCGGCATTGCCCGGCAGCGGGTATTTGCGTTCATTGTCCCAAAGGAATTCCGGATAGTAGTCATGGGCGTGGACTTGGTGCAGGTATCCGAAGAACTCGTCGAAGCCGTGACGGGTGGGAGCTCCCGAGGTGCCTGCGTCTCCGAGGCCCCACTTGCCAAAGCCACCGGTGGCGTAGCCCGCCGCCTTGAGGGCCTCGACGACGGTGTAGTCGGAGGCAGCGATGGGCACGGTACCGGCGTTGGCTCGCACAGGGGTGTGTCCCATGTGGAGACCGGTCATAAGGACGCTGCGGGAAGGGGCGCAGACGGCGCCGCCCGCGTAGCAATCGGTGAAGCGTAAGCCTTCGCGGGCGAGGCGATCGACGTTGGGAGTGCGAATCTTTTTCTGGCCGTAACAGCCGAAGTCGCCGTAGCCGAGGTCGTCGAGGAGGACAAACACGATGTTAGGTTTGCGCGCCGGTGCGGGCGGCAAGGTAGCGGCAGCCGCGGAAGCGAGGAAGGTGCGGCGGGTCAAAGGACTGGGGCCAAGCATCGCTCAGATCTTATCACTGCGAAGGCGGAAGACGGTGCGCGTAGTGTGGGTGGGCGGACGGTTAATTTTCGCGCCGGTGGTGGGATGGCCGCGGGGGGCTCGGGGAGGTGGTGGCCGTGCGGGGTAGGCGGGCGTTGGCGCCCGGGGAAGCGGGAAGGGCAGGCGCCAGCGGGTTTGGGGGCCGGGCGCGTGGGTACGAGTGGTGATCGCGGGGCGGCGGCGTGCTGCCCTGGGGCTCGAGCGCGGAGGTGCGCGGGAGTCCTTGTGGAGAGCGGCTTTGGGGTGGAGCGGTGGGCGGCGTCGCGCGGGGGTGGGCGGACTATGGGTTGCGGAAGGATTCGAGGGAGCGGACGTAGGCCATGAGGTCGGCGGCGGGGGCGGTGCCGAGGGAGCGGAGGCGCTCGAGGAGGCGGATCATGAAGAAGATGAGGGATTCTTGGGGTGTAGAGAAGCGGACCTGAAGGGTTTGGGGGGAGCGCTTGCGGCTGGAGGGGTTGGGCGGGGCCAGGGAGGCCGCATGCAGCTGAGGGGATCCGTGAGCGGGCAGGACTTCGAAAGCACCGTGGCGGAGAGCGCAGCCGAGGTCGAGGGTCTCGTCGGGAGCGAGGCGTGCGAGGGCGGCGGGGAGGCGACGGTGGAAGCGGGTGGGCCAGCCGGAGCGGAGGGCGAGGATACCAGCGAGGATGGGTCGGGGCGGGCGGGGCGAGCAGAGGGCGGCGGCGGAGATGACGGGGACGGAGGTCCGACGGAGCCTGCGGACGGAGGCGGCCTTGCGGCCGGCGTCACGGATGAGGCGCATGTTCAAATCCTGCTTGACCTCGAAGACGGCGTAGACGCTTTCGGCGGGCAAATGAAGGCCGGATTCATGAGGGAAGAGGAGGGGCGAGTAGAGGCGGTCGTAGATGACGATGTCGATCTGGCGACTGCGGCGGCCGTCGCAATCCACGACGAAGGCGCTGGAGGCCCGATAGCGTTCGGGGAGGTAGCGGCGGAACAGCTCCAGCCAATGGTTTTCGGTGACCGCGCCAGAGGAGGTAGGGTGTTCGAAGATTTCACCGGCGGCGAGGTGGGCGAGCATTTCGGTCTGGATTTGACGAAAGAGGGTGGCCAGATCGACGCGGCCGCTGTCTTTGGGGCGCGACATGGTTCGAGCGAAAGGGCCAGCCGTGGGAGGGCGGCGCTAAGTTCAAGGATAAAGGGGGCGAGAAGCGGCCGCCGGTTTGCGCGGCGCGAGGTCGCTGAAAACGGCGGGGAAAAAGCGGGGCAGACGGTGGGAGCGGGGCCGGGCAGGGTAGCGGGCCCAGGCTGGGCCCGTAGGGGGCCAAAGACGCGGCGGAGTTGGGGTGAAGGGCGGCAGGTGTGCGCCCGGGGCGCGGCGGGCGAGGCGGCCGTTCGCGCGGTCGAGCATCGGGTTCCAGCGAGGGGTGGACAGGAGAGGGAAGCAGCAGGGATTCAGATAGGCCATTCGAGCGGCTCGGCGGTGGAGATTTCCAGCCAGCCCTGTTGAGGGAGGGCGTCAAGCGGGAGGCTGTTGCGCCAGAGGGAGATCTGGAGGCGGAGGGGCTCGCCGCTGGAGGCGCGCAGGGAAGCCAGCGGTAGGCGGGCCTCGAAGACGCGCTGGAAAGCGAAGGCGGCGTTGGTGGCGGCGTCGGGCGGGTCAGCTTCGAGGAGTTGGGCTTTGCCGCGGCCGAGCTGGATGCGGAAGCGGGAGGCAGCGGCGGGGTGGCGTGATGGTTCGATGAGGAGGCGGGCTTCGAAGTTCTCGGCGGGGCCATCGGGGATGAGGTCAAGGCGGAGGTAGAGGTTTTGGGCGTCGCAGCCGTAGTAGAGTTCGCGGACGAGGAAGCGGCGGCCGTGCATGGCGCTTTGGCGGAAGTCGACACGGTATTGGCCGGCGCCGAGCCATTCGAAGTAGGAAGTGACGAGGCCGTCGATGGTGGGGCGGATCCAGCCTGTGGGCGGGGTGTGGAGTTCGGGGGCGGCGACGCGGATGATGGGGCGGGAGAGTTCTTCGGGAGGGGCGAGGTCGAGGGCGCGCCAGGCATTGGCGAGGTGGGTACGGAAGAGCTCGTCGAATTCGGGGCGGTTGGCCGAGTCGTGCTCGGGGCCGTACCACCAGCACCAATCGCTGCCTTCGGCGATGAGGATTTCCTCGTAGGCGAGTGACTTACGGTCTTGGGGCAGCGCGGAGGCGCGTTGCTGGAAGGCCTGGCGGGCGCGGAGCAACTGTTCCCAGGCGCGGTTGTCCTCCTCGTGGCCGATCCAGATGTCGAAGTTGGCGTTGATCCAGGAGCCGGGGAAGATGTGGTCTAGGGGTTCTGGCGGGACTTTCTGGAGGGCCTCGGTGACGGTGACGGCGGCGAGGTTGGGATCGTGGCTGATGCGGCGGTAGAGCTCGCGGAGGAAGGGTCGGCCGTTACGGTCGTAGTATTCCCAGGCGTTTTCGCCGTCGAGGATGATGGGGGCGATGGCGTCACGGCCGGAGGCGAGGATGGGGCGGCAGTTTTCGCGGATGCGGTCGAGGAGGTCGCGAGCGGCCTCGGCGGCGCCCATGCGGGAGTAGACGAAGCCGACCAGGTCGCTTAGGAAGTGGTCGCGGAAGATGAGCAAGAGGCGGCGGTCACCCTGGCGCCAGAGGTAGGGCTTATAAGTTTCGGCGGGGCCGGCGGGGCGGCCGAGAGTGCGGGCGAGGACGCCGTTGTCGCTGGCGGACCATTGGAAGCCGGCATCGGCGGCGAGGGCCAAGGCTTCGTCGGAGACGGCGCCTTCGGAAGGCCATAGGCCGGCGGGAGGCGCGCCGAGCAGGTCGGTGATGAACTGGCGTGCACGGGCGAGCTGCGCGCGGGCGTCTTCGGGGTAGCGGAAGCGAGGGGGCAGGGTCAAGCCGGGGTGGGAGACGGCGGCGATGTCGGAATCGCAGAGCAGAGGGAGGATGGGGTGATAGAAGGGGGTGGTGGAGATTTCGATCTGGCCGCGTGCGGCGAACTCGCGATAGACGGGGAGGACGCGCTGGAGCAGTTCGGTCTGCTTGCGGCCCAGTAGGGCCTGATCCTCGAGGGAGTAATCGCGGCCCTTATCGACCAGGGAGCGGATGTCGGGGTCGCGCTCCAGCCATTCTTCGTCGAACCAGGCGAGTTGGGAGAGGACTTGGAGGTCGCGGAGGGAGCCGTTGCCGAAGAAGCGGGCGGCGCGGTCAGGACGGCGGTCCGCGGCGCGCCAGGCTTCGTAGAGCTCGGCATAACGTGGGAAGCGGTGGATGAGGCGGTGGGAGGCTTGGAAGAACCAGGTGAGGACGAACTCGCGCTCGGACTGAGTAAGTTGTTCGGCAGGCTTTAGGGCCGCAGCGAGGTAGGGATCGGCGGCCTGGCCGGAAGCGTAGTCTTGGATCTGGACGGCGAGCGAGGGCACGAGGTTGAAGGTTTGGCGGATGGTTGGGAACTCTTCGAGGATGCGGACCATGCCGTAGTAGTCCTTAAGGGCGTGGAGGCGCGTCCAGGGCATTTTGTACTGGCCGGTGACGAGGTCCTTGTAGAAGGGCTGATGCATGTGCCAGAGAAAGCAGATGTAGATGCGCGGCATAGGGATCACCTAGTTAAGGGGCCGAGCTTCAGCAGGGGCGGCTGCCAGCGAGCGAAGCGGGGCCAGGCGCCCGGGTCAAGCGGGCCGTGGTACGGGCGGGTGGATGGGGACGGGACGAGACAGGCGGATCGGGCGATCTGGCCGGTGGAGGGTGGGTTGCGTTCATCGAGGGGGATACGAGGTTTTTCGGCAGCGTAGGGTCGGAGATCGGGGCGGGGCTGGAAGACGGTGTGCATTGGGCGGGCGGCGGCGTCGAAGACGGTCATGGGGCGAAGGCCGAGGATGAGCTCGATGGTGCGGAGGACGGAGGCGGTGTTGTAGAAGGTGCTGTCGAGGGTGCGGCGGCGGGTGTAAGGCGAGATGACGAAGGCAAGGGAGCGGTGGGAGTCGACGTGGTCGGGGCCGTCGTGGGCATCGTCTTCCAGGACGAAGATGGCCATTTTGGGCCAGAAGCGCGAGCGAGTGAGTGCTTCAACGACGAGGCCGAGGGCGTAGTCGTTATCGGCGAGGGCCGAGCGCGGCGAGATGCGGCCTGGGGCGAGGCCGGCGGCGTGGTCGTTACCCAGGTGGATGAGGGTGAGCTGGGGCATGTTGCCGGTGCGTTCGAATTCGGCGAGGTCCTGAAGGAAGACGCGTGCGCGCTCCAGGTCGGGGTAGTCAGGGTCGAGGCCGCGGAAGCGGAGGTTGGTGACGCGGGCTAGGATGGGGTCGCGGACGGCGAGGACGTGGATCCCGTCGGAGGTGGGTTTTTCGCGGTTGGTAACGAAGAGGCCGTAGTTGCGCAGGGAGATGCCGGCTTGGGCGGCGTTAGACCAGAGGAAGCCCGCGGGCGGCAGCGCGGTGGGTTCCCGGCCCAGGAAATCATCGAGCGGGCGGCGGCGTGCGTAGGTGGCCGGCCATAGCTTTTGGACGTAGTCGGGGGCGATGGCGGCGGTGGACCAGTGGCGACCGTCAGCGTCGACGTCACCGTTGACGTAGAAGTTATCGAGGAGGACGAACTCGCGTGCGAGCTTGTGGTGGTTGGGGGTTACGTTTTCGCCGAAGAGGCACAGCGAGGGGTCGCCGTGGCCAGTCTCGATGTCGCCGAGGATCTGGTCGTAGGTGCGGTTTTCCTTGAGGATGTAGACGACGTACTCGATGGGCGAAGGATCGCCGGGGCGGTTGGGGATAGGGTTACCCGGGGGAACGCCGGCGTCGATCAGGCGCAGGTCCTGGTAGGGCGAGTTGGCGAAGACGGTAGCGGTGTAGGCCGCGAGGCGCTCATCGTCGAGGGGAGGAACGAACTGAGCGGAACCGGTCTGGAGGGCGCCGACGAATTGCGGGGAAGGGGCGTCGGGCGGGGCAGGGCGGGCAGGGTTGGGGCCCTTGGGGTTGGGGTAGGAGCCGAGTCCCTTGCCGTTGAGGACGACGAGGGTTCCGTCGGCGAGGAGGTGGGCCGCGGTGGGGTACCAACCTGTGGGGATGAAGCCGAGGAGGCGGCTTTGCGGGCCGGTGATATCGACGACGGCGACGGCGTTGGCATCCGAGCAGACGACAAAGAGGCGCTGGTTATCCGGGCTGAGGGCGAGTGCGCTTGGGGTCATACCGGCGGGCTGGCGGCGGGTCATGGCGACGTCGATGATTTCAAGGAGCTGCAGGCGAGCCGTTTCGGTGATGCCGACAACGTAGACGTTGTTGGTATTGGAGGCAGCCACAAAGAGTCGGAGGGGAAACTCGCGGCGGCCCTCTTCGTCGGGGGCCGGACCGGGTCCCAAGATCATATCGGTCGTATGCGGGCCGAGGCGGAGCTTGGCGAGGACGCCGCCGGTGCGGGTATCGTGTTGCAGGAGCGTACCGTCGGTCCAGCTGGTGACGAAGAAGGAGGAGCCGTTAGGGTGGAAGCGGATGCGGTAGGGACGGCGGCCGGTGGAGTAGCGTTCGATGACCATGCCGGACTGAGGGTTGAGGACGAGGATGGAATCGCGGTAGAGGTCGGCGGCGTAAAGGAGGCGGCCATCGGGGGAGAGGGTGACGTCGCCGATGAAGTCGCGGGCGGTGCGTTTTTCGGGCGGCACGACGGGGAAGGTGCGGGCGAGGGTGAGGCGGGCGGGCGTGTAGAGGAACTCGAAGACGGCGGCCTGAGCCGCTCCACCGACGTAGAGGCGGTTGCCGTTGGGGTGAAAGGCGAGACCGAGCCAGGCGTCTGGGACTGGGGTGCGGGCGATTTCGCGGGCTGCGGCGGGGTCGAGGAGGCTCAGGGAGGGCGGATTGTAGCCTGCGTTCAGGATGACGAGGCGATTGCCGTCGGGTGCAGGGGCGATGGAGAGGGGAAGGGTATCGAGGGGAACTTGGGCACCGGCGGGCCGGAGGCGCCAGCCGGTAACGAGGAGGAAGCTTCCGTCGGGTTGCGGTCCGACGCGTTGCCGGGGATCGGCGGGATCGGACAACAGCAAAGTAACCAGGCAGGGCAGGGTGACGAGGTAGGGGAAGGCGAAGATGCGGGCAGCGCGCATCATTCCATGAACTTCTGCGCGATGGGGAAGCGCCGGCCGGAACCGAAGGCCTTGGTGGTGACCTTGAGGCCTGGGGCAGCCTGTTGGCGCTTATATTCGTTGCGGTCGACTTTGTTGACGATGCCGCGGACGAAGTCGAGGGGCAGGCCGAGGCGGGCGGCGATATCGCGGGCGGGCAAGGCGTCCTCTACGTAGGCGCGAAGGATGGGGTCGAGGACCTCGTAGGGAGGGAGCGAATCGGTGTCGCGCTGGTTGGGGCGGAGCTCGGCGGACGGGGGCTTTTGGAAGACGCGGTCTGGGATGGCGTCGGCGTGGCGGCGATTGGCGACGCGGGCGAGTTCGTAGACCAGGGTTTTGGGGACGTCGCTGATGACGGCGAGGCCGCCGGACATATCGCCGTATAGTGTGCAATAGCCGACGGCCAGCTCGCTTTTGTTGCCGGTGGTGAGCACGATGGAGCCCCACTTGTTGGAGAGGGCCATGAGGATGACGGCGCGGATTCGGGCCTGGAGGTTTTCCTCGGTGACATCGGCGGGGGCGCCGGCGAAGAGGGGGCGGAGCGTATCGAGGAAGGCTTCATAGAGCGGGGTGATGGGGACGACCTCGAAACGGATGCCGAGGTTGCGGGCGAGGGCCTGCGCGTCTTCCAGGCTCGCGGGGGAGGAGAACGGGCCGGGCATGGCGACGCCGGTTACGTTTTCAGGGCCGACAGCGTCGCAGGCGAGGGCGGCGACGAGGGAGGAATCGATTCCGCCGCTGAGGCCGACGAGTACGGAGCGAAAGCCGCACTTGGCGAGGTAGTCGCGGGCGCCGAGGACAAGGGCTTGGTAGACGGCCTCGAGTTCGTCGTGGAGGTTTTCATGGATTTCGCCGACGCCGGCGAAGGGTTCGACGAGGACGAGGTCTTCGGCGAAGGAGAGGCAGGAAGCGATGAGGTTGGCGTGGGGGTCAAGCGCGAAGCTGGAGCCATCGAAGATGAGTTCGTCGTTCCCGCCGACCTGGTTGACGTAGATGACGGGGACACGGTAACGGCGGGCGGTGTTGGCGAAGATCTGACGCCGAAGGCGGCGCTTGTCCATGTGGTAAGGGGAGGCGTTGACGGAGACGAGCAGTTCGGCTCCTGCGCGCATGAGTTCCTCGACGGGGTCGCGCTGGTAGAGGGGGCGATCCCAGAACTGCTTATCGTTCCAGGCGTCCTCGCAGATGGTGATTGCGATGCGGCGGCCGGCGATTTCGCAGAGGGACTGACGGTCGGCGGGATGGAAATAGCGGGCCTCATCGAAGACGTCGTAGGTGGGGAGCAAGGCCTTGTCCTGGCGGAAGAGGATGCGGCCGCGATGGATGAGGGCGGCGCTATTGGTGACGCGCTTGCCGACGTTGGAGGGGGCGCGGCCGACGTAGCCGCAGATGAGCGCGGTTTCGAGGTGGGCGGTGTCGGCGGCGAGAGCATGGAGGTGTTCTTCGGTGCGTTCGAGGAAGGAGGGCTTATCGACGAGGTCGCGGGGCGGGTAGCCGGTGAGGGAGAGTTCGGGGAAGACGACGAGGTGAGCGCCGGCGGCGGCAGCGCGGCGGGCGGCTTCGCGCATGAGGGCGCGGTTGCCTTCGAAATCACCCACGGTGGTATTGATTTGCGCGAGCGCGATGCGCATAGGGAAGAAATCATTGTAACGGCTGAAAGGCCGTGAAGACGGGCGCTCAGACCTGCGGGCGCCGGCGCTGATAAGGCTCCTTGAGGTAACGGGCGGCTTCTTCCTGCGCGCCCTGGGTGTTGTCCTTGGTGCGGATGGCCTGACGGTACTCGTTGAGGGCGCGCTCGCGCTGGCCGGTAATGTCGAAGATCTTGCCGAGGTTGATGTGGGACCAGACTTCGGTCCAAGGGGGATCGAGGTCGCCGTTCAGGGCTTCCCGGAAGGCGTTGGCGGCGGACTGGAGGTTGTTTTGGAGGAAGAAGATTTCGCCGATGCGGTAGTGGGCGAGCGAGCTGTAGCGGTTGACTTCGAGCGCGCGCTGGTATTCCTTGAGGGCCTCGTTGAATTCGCCGATTTCGGCGAACTGTTCGCCGCGGCGGATGGCGACGGCGACGCGGACTTTATCGCTAAAGCGGAGCACCCTGTAGTCGGGGTCGAGGATGAGCTTCTTGGGCCGGCCGAAGGTTTCGACGACGAACTCGGAGGAGGTGCCGGCGACCTCGATGCGTTTGGTTTCGGGATTGCCTTCGGTTTCGATTTTCAGCTCGACGGGCATGCGGAAGGTGTCCAGATCCTGGGAGACCTTGCCGACGACGCGGAAGCCTTTCTGGGTGCGGTAGACGGTGTAGGCGAGCTTGAATTCCGGCGCGCCGGTGGACTCGATCCATTGGAGGAAGAAGTAATCGAGGGATTGACCGGAGAACTGCTCGGCGGCTTTACGGAAGTCATCGGTGGAGACGGAGGCCCAGGGGTGCGCGGCGGGGAACTCTCTGAGGAGGCGGCGGAAGGGTTCCTCGCCGATGACGAAGCGGAGCATGTGGTAGACGGCGGCTCCCTTGCTTGCGGAGACGGCCCAGAACTCGGGGGAATAATCCTCGATGCGGCCGGCTTGGATGACGGGGACGTCGTTGATGGTGAGGGCGTCGACATAGAGGTCGCGGGCTTCGGCTTCGAGTGCGGGGGGACCATCCAAGTGTTCGAGGTAGAGCAGCTCGGCGTAGCGGGCGGCGCCGTTGGTGATCCACAGGTGGCTGCGGGTGACGGGAGAGAGCAGCATGCCCCACCACTGGCGGGCGACCTGATTGGCGACGAGGCGCAGGTTGGGTTGCCGGCCGATGCTGTTGGAGGCGATGAAGACGAGGCCGGGCGCGGCGTAGCCGTTGGGTGCGCCGGGTTCGGTTTCGATGACGGTGAGGTTGGCCTGGGGAGGGACGCCGAAGAGTTTGCTGAAGAAGGCCATGGCGCGGCCGAACTCCTGGCCGTACGCGCCGGCCATTTCCTGGTTGGGGCCGCGGAAGTAGAGCGTGGTGGTGACGCCTTCGGCATCGATGCGCAGGGGATCACCGCGGACGACGGCGAGGCTACCGGGGAAGGAGGGTTGGGTGAAGTCGAACAGGAAAGCAGCCTTGCCGGGCGGGGATTCGGCGGGCTTTTCCAAGCCGGGGGCGAGGACGCGGAAGCCGGCGGGGACGGTGATATGGAGTTCGGCGGTGAAGCGGTCGGTGGTGTAGCCGCTCAAAGGGAACCAGCGCGCGGGGTAGAGGAGGTAAGCGAAGTCGGGGTGGATGGCGGCGAACCTAATGCCGGGGACGGGGGACTCTTCGTCCCCGGTGAGGCGGCCATCGTAATAGAAAACGAGGGCGGAGGTGACGCCTTTCGCGAGGCGTTCGGGGAAGGTGAGGCGCTGAGTGAAGTCCTGGTGGGAGCGGGTGGCGGAGACGGGCCGGCCGCGACCATCCTCGACTCTGGAGACGTTGAGGGCGTTGTTGAGTTCGAAGACGGCGGAGGTGGTTTCGTCTTCGGGGACGAACCAGACCTCGACGCGCGCGGAGAGGGAGCGTTCCTGGGGATTGATATCGGCCTGGATTCGGTAGTGCTGAACGTCAATCGGGGGACGGCGTTGCTGGGGGGCGGCGAAGGGGGCCGCCAGGAGCAAGCCGGCGAGCAGGCACCGGGCGCGTTTCATGCCAGACTCCTTGGAGCGGGGAGTGCGTGTCGGAGGCGTTCCATAATCAGGGTTGCGGCGCGAGCCATGGGATTGCCGTGGGCGGTGAGCTGCGCGGAAACCTGGGTAAGTGCGCGTTGCATGGCGGCGCGGGCTTCCGCGTCGCGCAGCAGGCGCAGGGCTTGGCCTGCGAGCCGTTCACCGCTAACTTCATTTTGGATCAATTCGGGGACGACTGCGCGGCCGGCGACGAGGTTGACCATGGAGAAGAAGGGGACGCGGACGAGCGGGCGTCCGAGAAGCCAAGTGAGGGGACTGACCTTGTAGAAAGCGACCATAGGCGTTCTCAGCAGCGCGGCCTCGATGGTGGCCGTGCCGCTGGCGACGAGGGCGACGTCGGCGGCGGCGAGTACGTCCCACGTGGCGCCCTCAATACGTTGGATGGAGAGGCGGCGGATTGGTTCCGAGAAAGCGGGCGAGGCGGGCATGGGGAAGCCGCGGTGGGGGGCGGCCCAGAGGAACTGTGCGGGGAGGTTACGTCGGATGAGGCCGGCGGCTTCAAGGAGCAGGGGCAGGTGGCGTGCGGCCTCGTCGTAGCGGCTGCCGGGCAGTAGGGCGACGATGGGTCTGGAGGGATCGAGGCCCCAGGCGGCACAGAATTGGTGTTTGGAGAGGCGCGGCCTGAGGAGAGTGGAGAGGGGGTGACCGATGTAGTGGGCTGGAAGGCCGTGGCGGCGGAAGAAGTCTTCTTCGAAAGGGAAGATGCAGAGCAGCAGGTCGATGGTGCGGCGCATGAGGCGGAGGCGGCCGGGCCGCCAGGCCCAAACCTGAGGGGCGACCAGGTAGACGACGGGTAGGCCCCAGCGGTGGAGGCGGCGGGCGAGGCGGAGGTGGAAGTCGGGGCTATCGGTGAGGATGGCGAAATCGGGTTTTTCGCGTTGGACGGCGGCGAGCAGGCGGCGGTAGTGGCGGTAGATGCGGGGCAGGTGGCGGAGGACCTCGGCGAGCCCGACGACGGCGAGGGAGGCGGCATCAAGGATGGGATGCACGCCGGCGGCCTGCATGTGGGGGCCGGCGCAGCCGAAGAAATGCGCCTGCGGCAAACGGCGGCGGAGTTCGCGAACGAGTTCGGCGGCGTAGAGGTCACCGGAGGGCTCGCCTGCGGAGACCAGCACCCTTACGGACACGGGATCGAGTCTAACAAAGAGCTGGCGGCGGGGAGGATTTGGTAAAATGGCGGGCAGCCGGAAGATGTCCACCCAGACCGAGGTGGGAAAACTCCGTGTGCAGGAATTCGCCGATCGATTCCGGCACGAAGTAATCCCGCTCAGCAACAACGTCTCCTACTTTTCGGCAGTACCTTTGGCCGAGGAAGACCTGCGAGACTACCTGCAGGATCCGGTGGCGGCGCTGCCGCCGGCGATTCAAGCGATTCTGCCACGGCTGGCCGTGTTCCTGGTGCCGTATTTGGAGAAGCCGAACGGGAAGGGCGAGGAGCTGGTGAGCTTCGAGAAGCCATCGGAGAAGTCGCAGGCGGCGGTGGTGCAATTCGTGACGGAGAACGGGCCGGTGATTGTGCTGGCGGTGAGCGACCGGGAGGTAGCCGACACGCACTATTATTTTTTCCGGGCGATTGCGACGCTGGCGGCAGACCGGTTGCCCGCGGAGGTGGAGGAGGCGTTCATACGGCTGCTGAGGGACGAGCTGAGCAACCGGATTCACGGGGAGGTAGACGAGCCGGGCTGGCAACTGAAGCAGTCGTTGTTGCGGCGGCAGTCGAACATGCGGCGGGAGACGAAGCTGTTCCGCTCGTATGCGCGGCAGTCGTTCATCGACACGCTGACGCTTTACCTGCACGGGATCTGCTGCGACATTGACGTGGAGACGGGACCGCGGCAGTTGCCGAGCCGATTCCTGCGCCGACGCCTCGAGCTGCTGGAAAACTATTTCCCGCCGCCGCCGGGATACGCGGTATTTCCGGAGGAGTTGAGGGAAGGGTGAGAGCGGCGGGCGGGAGCCGTTGAGCGACAAGGGCGGCTTGAGGCGCGGGAGCCTTCCGAGGATAGACTGGGGCAGCCTGCGGGGGAAGCTGCGGCCGACGCTCGAGTACTGGTTTCAGACAGAGGTTCACGTGTACGCGCTGGCGATCGCGGCCAGCGTGATGCTTTCGTTTTTTCCCTTTCTGATCGTGATGGCCTCGTTCTGCCGGTGGGTGTTGGGCTGGCGGGCGGGGGCGACGGCGGTGTATGCGGCGCTGAACGAGTATTTTCCCGGGGAGCTGGGGGAGTTCATCGCGCACAACCTACGTGTGATCGTGCAGGAAAGGGGCGCGCTGCCGCTGATTTCGTTTCTCCTGCTACTGGTGACGGCGAACGGGATCTTCGTGCCGCTGGAAGTGGCGCTGAATCGCGTGTGGGGTGTGGCGGAAAACCGCAGCTACTGGCGCAACCAAGTGCTGAGCACGGTGCTGGCATTTGCGTGCGGGACGCTGGGGCTGGCGGCGATGATTCTGACGGGGATGAACGCGCGGGTGCTGGAAAGCATAGTAGGGGACGTGCCGGGGTGGATGGAGGCGCCTGCGGTGTGGCTGCTGAGGCTGGGTGCGATTCCTTTTTTACCGGCGGCGTTGCTGCTGGTGTATTGGCGATTGCCGAACCGTCGAGTGAGCCGGGGGGAAGTCGGGCGGGTGGCGGTTGCGGTTGGGCTGTTGCTGCAGGTAATGCAGTACGTCAACTGGGTGACGTGGCCTTTCTGGCGAGCGAAGATGCGGCGTGAGTACGGGCCGTTTTACTACTCGGTGAGCATCATTTTGTGGAGCTTTCTGGGTGCGATGGTGGTGCTGGCGGGCGCCGAGTGGGCGGCGCGGAGGGAGCGTGAGAAGGCGGCGGCAGCGACAGGAGTGCCGGGGGAAGGAGAGCCGGACTACTGAGCGCCCCGCAAGCGAAGCATGGTTTTGAGGGTCTGGAAGATGATGTAGGCGTCGAGCGCGGGCGAGAGGTGCTTGATGTAGTAGAGGTCGTACTCGAGCTTGACGATGGTGTCCTCGAAGGTATCGCCGTACTTGTAGTTGATTTGAGCCCAGCCGGTGATTCCGGGTTTGACGAAGTGGCGCTGGCGGTAGAAGGGGATTTTTTCGGCGAGGACCTTGACGAACTCCGGGCGCTCGGGGCGGGGACCGACGATGACCATGTCCCCTTTGAGGACGTTGATGAATTGGGGCAGCTCGTCGAGGCGGAGCTTACGGAGCCAGCGTCCGACAGGTGTGACGCGGGGATCATTCCTGGCGGCCCAGACGACGCCGGTGCGTGCTTCGGCGTCGGCGTACATGGAGCGGAACTTATAGAGGGTGAAGGTGCGGCCGTGGAGGCCGACGCGTGTCTGGCGGTAGAGGACGGGGCCGCGCGAAGTGAGCTTGACGGCGAGAGCGACCAGGAGCATGAGGGGGAGGGTGAGGAGGAGTCCGAGGGCAGCGAGGAACAGGGAGTAGAGGTTTTGCAGGCGGACGTAGGCGGGCCTGGGGCCGAGTTCGCCGGAGAAGATCAGTTGGGCGGGCCGGAGCTCCCGGGTGGATATGCGTCCATGAACCATTTCGTAGGTGGCGGCGACTTCTTCGACGAGGACGCCGGAGAAGCGCAGATCGAGGAGGTCCTGCAGGGGGAGGCGCTGCCTGCGCTCGCTGAGCGCGACGACGATGCGGTCGGGGCGGGTCTGGGCGGCGATGTGGCGGAGGGAGCTGACAGGTCCGAGGACTTTGGCTCCGTGGAGGATGGCGCCGGGCGGGAGGTCGTCATCGAGGAAGCCCAGGATGGAGATACCGAGCTCGGGGTGGCGTGGAAGGTAGCCGGCGATCTCGTCGACGAGGCTGTGGCGGGCGCCGAGGAAGAGGATGCGGTGGGCGCCGATGGCATGGGTGAGGAGGGCGTCATAGAGCAAGCGCCAAGCTAGGGAGAGGGCGTAGCCGAGGGCGCTGCCGGGGAGCATGACGGAGCGGGGCAGCATCCAGTCGCGATCGAGGTAGGCGAGCAGGGCCTGAAGGAGGAAGGCGAAGCCGAAGGCTTGTGCGAGGGCGAGTGCGAGAGCGGTGCGAGAGGGCGCCCAGCGGCCGGAGTAAAGATCGAGGAAGTGCAGAGCGAGCATGACGCCGCCGACGGTGGCGAGGATGCGGGCGAGGCCGCCGTCGTAAAGCAGGAAGACGGTGGGGTCGACTTCGAGTGTGAGGTAGGCGGCGACGATGTAGGCCGAGGCAAGCAGCAGCGCTTCGGAGGCCACCAGCAGGACGACGCCGGTGGGCAGAGAGACTCGGAAAAGGCGGACCATGAATGCAGGCAGTCTAGCATGAAGCGGCGCGGGGCAAGGGGCGGGAGCTGGGGAAGGCTCGGGGGCATCAGAATAGTGGGGAGATGAAGAAGCGGGTTTACCTGGACCATCACGCGACGACGCCGGTGGATCCGCGCGTGGTGGAAGCGATGCTGCCCTATTTCACGGAGAAGTTCGGCAACCCGGCGAGCCGGCAGCATGTTTGGGGATGGGAGGCCGAGCAGGCAGTGGAGCGGGCGCGGGCACAGGTGGCGAGGCTGATCGGGGCCAAGAGCGAGGAGATCGTCTTTACGAGCGGGGCCACAGAGTCGTGCAATTTGGCCATCAAAGGGGTAGCGGAAGCGTACGCCGGGCGGGGCGACCATATCATTACGGTGGCGACGGAGCATCGTGCGGTGCTCGATACCTGTCGGCGTCTGGAGAAGCGGGGTTTGCGGGTGACGTATCTGGGGGTGGATAGCGAGGGGCTGCTGGATCCGGACGAAGTCAGGCGCGCGATCACGCCGCGGACGATTCTGATCAGCGTGATGTGGGCGCACAACGAGATCGGCGTGATCCAGTTCATTGAGGAGATCGCGCGGATAGCACGGGAGAGCGGGGTTTTGTTTCATACGGACGCGACGCAAGCGGTGGGGAAGATCGCGGTGGACGTGGGAGCGGCGGGGGTCGATCTGCTTTCAGTGAGCGCGCACAAGATGTACGGTCCGAAGGGGGTGGGGGCCCTGTACGTGCGCAGCGGGGAGCCGCGGGTGGAGTTGGTCGCGCAGATGGAAGGCGGCGGGCACGAGCGGGGTTTGCGTTCCGGGACTCTGAACGTAGCGGGCATCGTGGGCTTGGGAGAAGCGTGCGCGATCGCGGAGCGTGAGATGGCGGCAGAGGGGGAGCGGCTGAGACGATTGCGCGAGCGGCTGTGGGAGCAGTTGCGGAACGAACTCGAGCTGGTACGTGTGAATGGGAGCCTGGAGCGGCGGTTGCCGGGGAATCTGAACGTGAGTTTTGCGGGCGTAGAGGCTGCGGCGCTGATGCGGGAGATGGGCGAGATCGCGGTATCGAGCGGATCGGCGTGCAGTTCGGCGGAGGCGGGGCCGAGCCACGTATTGAAGGCTCTGGGACTCGGGGATGCGTGGGCGCGGGGCAGCATTCGGATCGGGCTGGGCCGTTTCAACACGGAGGAAGAGATCGACTACGCGGCCGGTCGCATGATCGAAACGGTGCGGCGGCTGCGCGAGCGGTCTCCGGTGTACGAGTTGTTAAGGGAGACGCTGGGAGCGAGAGGCAATTTTCTTTGAGGAGGGGCTGATGATTCAGGTGACGGAGAAGGCGGTGCAGAAAATCCGCGAGACGCTGAAGCGGCAGGGGATGCCGGAAGGGGGCCTGCGGCTGGGCGTGCAAGGAGGGGGATGCTCAGGGATGAGCTACCTGTTTCGAGTGGAGGGGGAGCCTCGGGCGAGGGATCACGTTTTCGAGTTCGACGGCGTGCGGGTGTTCGTGGATCCGAAGAGCATGCAGTATCTGAGGGGGCTGACGCTGGATTATCAGGAGTCGTTGATGCGTTCGGGATTCGTGTTTCGGAATCCGAACGCGCGCAAGACGTGCGGCTGCGGCTCGTCGTTCACGGTGTGAGCTTGGGGCGCGAGCTCAGAAGCGGAACCAGGAGCGGAGGACGCGTCCTTCGGCGGTGACGATGGCGGTGGCGACGAAGCGGGAAGTCGGGGGCTCGCCGAAGCGCAGGTCGAGGGCTTCGACGCGCAGCGCGCCTTCGGGCGCATCTTCGGGGATGAAGCGCCAGAGGGGGTAGCGGCTGAAATCGAGGAAGACGCGGAAAGGGCGCGAGCGTCGCGCGGCCTGCTCGGCGAGGGCGATGAGGGGATCGGCAGAGGGTTTGTGGAGGAGGCGTGCGGCGGCGGGGTCGAATTCCTCGCGGAGATCGAGCTCGACCGTAGCGTAGAAGGCGGAGGTTTCCACGAGTCCGCGCCAGCGGAGGGGGTTGCCCGGCGAGGGCAGGGCGGCAACGCGCAGGGGAACTTGGTTTTGGTAGATGCGGGCATCGAGGGTGGCGAGAGCGCGCTCGTGGAGTATCCAGCGGGCGCCGGCGTAGAGAGGAAGGAAGGCGAGGGCGAGCAGGGCGGCGGCGCGTCCGGTTCCGCCGCGTGCGCCGATTTCGCGGCTGACGAGGCGGCCGAGCATGGGTCCGAGGACGGCGAGCAGGAAGACGGCCCAGATCCACAGGTCCACGATGAAGAAGAGGTCCCAGGCGATCCAGGCGGAGGAGAAGGGGAGGAAGAGGCGGACGCCGTAGGTGTTGGTGAGATCGAGCAGGTCGTGGAGGGCGACGGCGGCAGAGGCGGCGAGGAAGGCGCGCGGCCAGGGGATGCGGCCGCGGGCGACAGCGCCGACGAGGAGCACGGGCAGGGCGGCCATGAGCGGCAGTGCGAGGAGCGAGTGGGTCCATTGGCGGTGCCAGGCGAGATAAGTTTCGTCGCCCCAGAAGCCGGCGACGACATCGAGGTCGGGCGCCATGGCGGCTAGGGGTAGGATCCAGCGGCTTCGAGGGGTCAGTCGGTGAAGCCCGGCGCGATCGAGTACGACTCCGCTGAGGAAATGGGTCAAAGGGTCCATGGCGTCACCGTGAGGAAGCGAAGGAGGGCGGGGCGAGGATGGTGAGGGCGTCGGGGACGATTTCGACGGTGGCAGGGAGGCGGCCGGCGTATTCGCCATCGACCTGGACGTGGATATCGGGGCCGGGCGAGGGGTGGAACTCGGCGCGCGGCGAGTAGAGGTAGGCGATTCCGCGCGTGCGGTGGGTGAGGCCGGCGAGAACGGCGAACAGGTAGACGCTGTAGTAGCGCAAGGTAGAGCGACCCTGAAAGACGGCGATCTGGAAGTCGTCGCGGAGCAACGAGGCGCCGGTGGCGATGCGCATGTAGCCTGCGTAATTTTTGACGCGGCTGGCCAGGGCGAAGGTGCAGCGGATGCGGCGGCCGTCGATGAGGGCGTCGAACTCGTCCTGGAGGCGCACGATTTCCTTGGCCGCGCTGATCCAGTAGGCGAGCTCGCCGAGGCGGGCTTTGAGGCCGACGTCGAGGTGGTAGACGATATGGCCATCGAAGCCCGCGCCAGCCATGAGCAAGAAGTGGCGCGGGGGTGAGTCTGCGGGGCGAAGCAGGCCGACGTGGATGCGAAGGGGGACGAGATCGGCGATGCGAGCGGCGACCGTGGTGCCGCGGCGAGGCAAGCCCAGCTCGCGTGCGAGGACGTTGGCGGTGCCGGCGGGGATGACGCCGAGGGGCACGTGCGTGCCGATCATGCCGTTGGCGGCTTCGTTGAGAGTGCCGTCGCCGCCGAGGGCGAGGATGAGATCTGCGCCCGCCTCCAGGCACTGGCGTGCGAGTTGAGTTGCGCCACCGGGCGCCGGGGTGGGGATGGCGGTGACACGGTGTCCGGCGGCGCGGAGGGCAGAGAGGATGCGCGCGACGCGGCGAGCGGTAAAGAAGCGGAGGCCGCCGGCGCGCGGATTGTATATGAGGAAGGCGTTTCTATAGACCCTGATGGCTTTCCGTCCCTTTGGGAACCGACAATTATAATAAACGCGGCGCGTCAGCCAGGCGGGCGCGCCAGGGAGCGAGGCGCCATGGCGGAAGGGATCCGGGAGAGGATCGAGCGGCTGCGCGAAGAGATTCGGCGGCACGAATATCTTTACTACGTGCTGGACCAGCCGGAGATCACGGACGCCGAATTCGACGTGCTGATGGAAGAGCTGAAGCGACTGGAAGCGGAGCACCCGGAGCTGATCACGCCGGATTCGCCGACGCAGCGCGTGGGCGGCAAGCCGCGCGAGGGATTCGTGAAGGTGCGGCACAGCTCGCCGATGTTGAGTTTGGACAATGCGCTCAACGAGGCGGAGTTTTTGGACTTCGACCGGCGGGTGAGGCAACTGCTGGGGGGCGAGCCATACCGCTACGTGGCGGAGCTGAAGCTGGACGGGCTTTCCATGGCAGCACATTATCGCGAGGGATTGTTTGTGCAGGCGGTGACGCGCGGCGACGGCATCGAAGGGGAGGACGTGACGGAGAATGCGCGGACGATCCGATCGCTGCCGCTGCGGGTGAAGAGCGAGCTGAGGGCCTTCGAGGTGCGCGGGGAAGTGGTGATGAACCGGCGGGCGTTCGAGCAGCTGAACCTGGAGCGTGACAAGCAGGGGCTGCCGCGTTTTGCGAATCCGCGGAATGCGGCGGCGGGTTCGATCCGAGTGCTGGAGCCTTGGATTACGGCGACGCGACGGCTGGATTACTGGGCGTACTTTCTGCTGGTGGACGGGCAGCCGTATTATGCGAGCCATTGGGATTCGTTGGAGGCGCTGGCGGGGATGGGATTCAAGGTGAATCCGCATCGGAGGCTGTGCGCGGACGCGGAGGAGGTGTTGGAGTTCTGGCGGGAGTGGAGCGAGCGTCGTGAGGCGCTGCCTTACGAAATCGACGGGATCGTGGTGAAGGTGGATTCGGTGGAACAGCAGCGGCGTTTGGGCTGGACGGCCAAGGCGCCGCGGTGGGCGATCGCGTTCAAGTACGCGGCGCGGCAGGCGGAGACGGTGGTGGAAGAGATCAGCGTGCAAGTGGGGAGGACCGGGGTACTGACGCCGGTGGCGCATCTGAGGCCGGTGGAGGTGGGCGGCGTAACGGTCTCGCGTGCGACGCTGCACAACGAGGACGAGATCGAGAGGCTGGGGTTGCAGATCGGGGACACGGTGATCATCGAGCGCAGCGGGGACGTGATTCCGAAGGTGGTGCGGGTGAAGGCGTACGGGAGTCCGCGACGACCGTTCCGGATGCCGAGCGCGTGTCCGGTGTGCGGCGGCAAGGTGGTGCGTGAGGAGGGTGAGGTAGCGAGCCGGTGCATCAACACGAACTGTCCCGCGCGGTTGAAGGAGTCGATCTTGCATTTCGCGTCGCGCGGGGTGATGGACATTGACGGGCTGGGGGAGGCGCTGGTGGATCAGCTTGTGGATCGCGGTCTGGTGCGAAGCGTGGCTGATCTGTACAAGCTCAAACTCGAAGACCTGTTGCCCCTGGAGAGGATGGGGAGGAAGTCGGCGGAGAAGCTGTTGCGCAACATCGAGGAAAGCAAGCAGCGACCGCTGCCGCGGGTGTTGACGGCGTTGGGTATCCGTTATGTGGGCGAGCGGACGGCGCAGTTTTTGGCGGAGGCGTTCGGGAGTCTGGACGCGATCGCGGCGGCGGATGTGGAGACCCTGCAGGGTGTGCCGGAGGTCGGGCCGCGGGTGGCGCAGAGCATTTATGACTTTTTCCGGGAGCCGCGCAATCGCGAGCTGGTGGAGAGGCTGCGTGAAGCGGGCCTGCAGTTCCGGTATCAGGCGGAGCGGCGCAGAGGCGGTCCGTTGGAGGGGCTGACGTTTGTCTTGACGGGGACATTGCCGACGTTGACGCGGGAGCAGGCGCGGGCGATGATCGAGGCGGCGGGGGGGAAGGTGACGGGTTCGGTGAGCAAGAAGACCGATTACGTGGTGGCGGGCGAGGAGGCGGGCTCGAAGTTGCAGAAAGCGCGCGAGCTGGGGATCAAGGTGATCGACGAGGCGACGTTGCGGAGGATGGTGGGAGAGCGGGCCTAGTTTGCGCTAGCCTGAAATTTGCGGGGCTTAGAACTAGTTGCGGAAACATTGGTTGCGTGGGGGCCGGCGGGGGTGTTTCTGCTGGCGGCGGTGGATTCGGGGGGAATTCCGTTGCCGGTGGGCGTGGACCTTCTGGTGGTGGCGCTGGCGCTCGAGGACGCGGGCGCGGGACTGCTGGGCGCGGCGCTGGCGACGGCGGGCTCGACGTTGGGTTGCCTGTTTCTCTACCAGGTGGGGCGCAAGGGCGGCGAGGTCTATTTGGATCGGAAGGTGCGGCGGGCGGGGCGATTCCGGGCCTGGTACCACCGCTATGGATTGTTGACGGTTTTGGTGCCGGTCCTGGTGCCCGCACCGTTGCCGACGAAGATTTTCGTGCTGCTGGCAGGGGCGATGAACGCGTCGCGGGCAGGATTCCTGGGGGTGGTGGCCGCGGGCCGGGCGATGCGTTACGGGGGATTGGCGTGGCTGGGGGGCGAGCTGGGGGAGGCGTCGTCGGGGTTCTTGCGGGATCACGGCTGGTGGATGGTGGCAGGGGCTTTGGCGTTGTTCGCGCTGATGGCGGGTGCATTGCGGCTGGTGGAGCGGCGCCGGGGGATACAATAACGGACGCAGGCCATGTCGAAGAGGAGCCGTCGTGATTTGTTGCGGGCTGCGGCGGCGTCCGCACTGCCGTACGTGATGCGGGGGGCGGACGGGCGCCGGATTCGGGTAGAGCGCGTGCGTTTCGAGTACGAGGATTACCTGTACCGTACGCCGATCAAGTTCGGCGGGGCGGCGTTGGACCGTGTGACGCTGCTCAACGTGCACGTGGAAGTGCGGGCGGGGGACGGGCGGAGGGCGCGAGGGTTCGGCTCGATGCCGCTGGGCAACATCTGGGCCTGGCCCTCGAAGTTGGGGTACGAGACGACGCTGGGGGCCATGAAAGAACTGGCGAGCCGGATTGCACGCATTACGGAGAGTTCGGGGGAAACGGGCCATCCGGTGGACATCAACGTGGCGCTGGAGCCGGCCTATCTGAAGGCGGCCGAAGAGGTGGCGCGGGATCTGAAGCTCGGGGAGGCGATTCCCAAGCTGGCCACGCTGGTGGTGGCCAGTCCGTTCGACGCGGCGATTCACGATGCCTACGGGAAGCTGCACGGGTTGAGCTGCTACCGGACTTACGGGCCGAAGTTCATGGAGCACGATCTGGCGCACTACCTGCTTCCGGAGTTCAAGGGCGAGTATCTGGAGAAGTACCTGTTGCAGAAGCCCAAGCCGCGGATGCCGCTTTATCATTTGGTGGGGGCACTGGATCCGATCATCGAGGAAGACATCGTGAAGCGGATCAACGACGGGCTGCCGGAGACGTTGCCGGAGTGGATCCGCTACAACGGTCTGACGCACATCAAGATCAAGCTGAACGGGGACGATCTGAAATGGGACGTGGAGAGGGTGCTACGGATCGATCGGGTGACCGAAGAGACGCAGCGTCAGCGCGGCGTGAAGCAATGGTATTATTCGGCGGATTTCAACGAGCGTTGTCCTAACGTGGATTACCTGCTCGATTTTCTGCGGCAGATCAAGGAGAAGGCGCCGCGTGGTTTCGAGCGGATCCAGTACATCGAGCAGCCGACGGCGCGGGATCTGAAGGCGAACCGGCACAACGTGATGCACGAGGCGGCGAAGTTGCGGCCGGTGGTGATCGACGAATCGTTGACGGATCTGGAGAACCTGCTTCTGGCGCGTGAGATGGGCTACACGGGGGCGGCGCTGAAGGCGTGCAAGGGGCAGACGCAGGCGGTGTTGATGGCGGCGGCGGCGCAGAAGTTCAAGATGTTCTTGTGCGTGCAGGATCTGACCTGTCCGGGAGCTTCTCTGATCCACTCGGCGGGGTTGGCGGCGCACGTGCCCGGGGTGGCGGCGATCGAGGCGAATGCGCGGCAGTACGTGCCGGCGGCGAACAGGGGTTGGGAGGAGAAGTTTCCGGGGATATTCCGCATCCGGGACGGGATGATGCGGACGGAGGAGATCCGCGGGCCGGGGCTGGGGGCGGTGCCGGCGTGAGGGTGGCGCGAGTCGGCCGGCACGAGATAAGGCCAGTAGCGAGGGAACCAGTCCAAGTAGGCCGGTGAGGGCAGTGCGTGCGGCGGGGCGCGCGGGTCTCGGCAAAGGGTGCACGTAAGTCGGCGGAAGGGTGAGCCCGGTGCACAGTCCGGAAGTTCGTCGAAAGCGGCGTTCAGGCATTACGGCCGCGACTTACTCAAGGTTTCTTGAAAGAGCTATCGGGGCGTAACCATCGCGACTTACTGTGCGCCGCAAGTTATGAATCGCGCAAATCGGGCGGACCATTACGAGATCACGGCGGGTCGGCGGTAGGATTTCTCGAACTTGCAACCGCTGCAAGCGAGTGATTTCGAAAAGACGGAGACAGGCCCACGTAGGGAGCGCGGGTTCAACTTTGCGGACAGGCTCCGAGGAAGCGGACATAGAGGCAGGAGCGGCGTCGAGGGCGGGGATCAGGCGGTGACGGAGGCGCGGGTCGGCGGGCGGGGCCTGCGTATCAGCCCGTATCGTCAACGATGCGGCCGTCGAGCATGCGGACGACGCGGTGGGCGTAGGAGGCGACGACGGGGTCGTGGGTGATGAGGAGGATGGTCTGGCCGAGGCGTTCGTTGAGGTCGCGCAGGACCCTGAGGACGGCGGCGGAGTTTTGCGAGTCGAGGTTGCCGGTGGGTTCGTCGGCCAGCAGGATGGCTGGGTGATTGACGATGGCGCGGGCGATGGCGACGCGCTGCTGCTCGCCTCCGGAGAGTTTGGAGGGTTTGTGGTGAAGACGATCGGCGATGCCAAGGAGGTCGAGGACCTGGCGGAACCAAGGGTCGTGATCGAGGCTGCGTCCGGCGATGTGGCGGGCGATGGCGATATTGTCGGCGGCGGTGAGCGTGGGCAGCAGGTTGAATTTCTGGAAGACGAAGCCGACCATGCGGCGGCGCAGGGCGGTGCGCTCGGAGTCGGAGAGGCGGCTGAGGTCGTGGCCGTCGACGAACACGGCGCCGGAAGTCGGCGCCAGCAGGCCGCCGAGGATGTGGAAGAGGGTGGATTTACCGGAGCCTGAGGGTCCGGCGACGCAGAGGAACTCGCCGCGGGGAACGTCGAGATTGACGCCGCGCAGGGCGTGCACTTCGACTTCGCCGACGCGGTAAACCTTACGCAGATCGCGGACGCGGATGATAGGGTTTTCACTCATAGGCCAGCGCCTCGATGGGGTCCTGGCGGGCAGCGCGCCAGCCGGGGTAACTGGCGCCCAACAGGGCGCCGGCGAGAGCGATGGCGCCAGCGATGCCCCACCAGTCGGGGACGATCATCTGAGTGAGGGAGGCGGGGGCCCAGCTCATGATGACCCAGCGGGTCAGGTAGCTGAAGAGGATTCCCAGTAGAGTGCCTGCGAGGGCGAGCAGGAGGGTTTCGCGGAAGAGGATGTCGAGGATGTAGAAGGGGGAAGCGCCGAGCGCCTTGAGGATGCCGATTTCGCGGGTACGCTCGAGGACGGCCGTGTACATGGAGAGGAAGACGACGAGGAAGCCGACCACGATGGCAAGAGCGACGATGACGGTGATGAAGGCCTTCAGGCCGGGGACATTGTTGACAGAGATCAGCGAGGTAAGTTCCTCCATGGAGTAAATGGGATAGCCGGGGAGTTTCTCTTTAAGGGAGGCGATGACCTTGGGGACGTTGGCGGGATGGTCGACTTTGACCCAGACCTGGCTGATGCGGCCTGGGTTGGCGGTGAGATCCTGCAAGACGTCGAGCGGGATGACGAGGCGCGCGAGTTTGCCTTCCTCGACGACGCCGGCGACACGCCAGTTACGGTTGAGCAGGTAAAGGGTGGAACCGGCGCGGAGGTTGTTCTGGCGCGCATAAAAGTTATCGACGAGGATTTCGTCGCGGTTGCGGATGGGACCGCCGTCGAGGTACTTGAATCCGCCGCTGATTTCGTCGAACTCGCGCAGGTCGACGCCGGTGATGGTGGTGACGCCGCTGAGGGGGTGGGTCATGCTGCCGACGGCGTGGGTGACGTGGGGCTGGCGGCGGAGGAAGTCGACCATCTTTTCGGACATGGGTGCGCTGGAGAGGCCGATGAGGGAGGTGCCGGGAGGACGGACGACGATATCGGCGCCGACGCCGCGGGCGCGGCGGGCGACATCGGCGAGCATGCCGCGGCTGAGGCCGACCAGAGTGAGCATCATGGTCACTTCGACGCCGATGGCGAGGATGCTGAGGGCGGTGCGGACGGGGCGGTGCTTGAGATTCTCGAAGACGAGCTTGTTGATCAATTCCTTATTATCCGCGGGGGCGCGGGTTTGGCGCTACCGCGCGGGCGCGAATGCGAGCAAGGGTGGCGGGCGCGGGTAGGGGAAGCAAGGTCAGGGGAGCCGTGTCCGCGCCGGGTGTTGCGGAGCAAAGGGCGCGGCGGCGCGAAAGCGTGGGGCCGGGCGGAGGCGCTCAGAGCCAGAGGCTGCGGCGCCGGCTGCGCAGCAGCCAGATGAAGAAGGGGCCGCCCAGCATGGCGGTGATGATGCCGACGGGGATTTCGGTCGGGGCGAGGGCGGTGCGGGCAAGGGTATCACAGAGGGCCAGGAAGGGCGCGCCGACGAGGAAAGAGCAGGGGATGAGCAGGCGGTGATCGGCGCCGACCTTGAGGCGCAAGGCGTGGGGGACGATGAGGCCGACGAAGCCGATGGGGCCGGTGAGGGCGGTGACCGAGCCCGTGATGAAGGAACCCGCGAGGTAGCCGGCGCGCAGGAGTCTGTGGGAGTCGACGCCGCGGGCGGCGGCCCATTCTTCGCCGACGGCGAGCAAATTCCATTCCCGTGCCTTCCAGCAGATCCAGGCGACGACGGGGAGGACGGCGGCGGTGAGGGCGGCCAGCGTGGTGTAAGAGACGGCCTCGATGCCGCCCATCAGCCAGCGGACGATGGCGATGGATTGAGCGAATCCGGCGAGGTACTGCAAGAGGAGGATGAGGGCGAGGCAGATGCTGTTGACGGTGACGCCGGCGAGCAGCAGGGTGAAGGAGGACATGCGGCGACCTTCGGAGGCGATGGCGACGACGAGGGTGAGCACGGTGGCGGCGCCGAGGAAAGCGGCGGCCCAGACGGCGGGCAAGCCGAGGACCTGCTGCGCGCCGAGCGAGATGGCGAGGACGGCGCCGAGAGAGGCGCCGCTGGAGACGCCGAGGGTGTAGGGAGTGGCCAGCGCGTCGCGCAGTAGGGCCTGAAAGAGCGCGCCGGCGGCGGCCAGGGTACCTCCGGCGAGCAAGGCGAGGAGCACGCGGGGAAGGCGGGTGATGAACAGGATTTCGTAATCGGGCGAGAGCCGGGCGAAGGCGCGCGCGAGGTCCACGCGCGCGGGACCGACCAGAGGCAACAGGAGTGCGGCGGCGAGGAGGGCGAGGGAGGCCAGAAGCAGGGCGCGTGGGGGTGGGAGCTTACTCGCCATAGAGGATCCAGGGGCGGCCACGGGGTCCCTGGGCAGTCCGCGTTTCGACGTCGAAGAGTTCACGGATGACGGCGGGATGGAGGACCTGGTCAGGCGGGGCGTCGGCGATGATGCGACCGGCGCGAAGGGCGACGACGCGGTCGGCATAAGCGGCAGCGAGGTTCAGATCATGGGTGGCTGCGATGACCAGGAGGCCTTGGCGGCGGAGATCGGCGAGGAGGCGATAGATGGCGATCTGGTGTCGAAGGTCGAGGAAGGTGGTGGGCTCGTCGAGCAAGAGGACGCGAGGTTGTTGGGCGAGGGCGGAGGCCAGCAGCACGAGCTGGCGTTCGCCGCCGGAGAGGGAGCGGAAGTCGCGATGGCGGAAAGCCAAGGTGTCGGTGAGGCGCATGGCTTCGTCGACGGCCTGCCAGTCGGCGGGCGATTCGAAGAGTCCGCCGGCGTGCGGGGTGCGGCCCATGAGGACGACCTGTTCGGCGGTGAAGGGGAACTCGATGCGGACGGTCTGGGGGACGAAGGAGACCTCGCGGGCGAAGGCGCGGCGTGGCCAACGGCGTAGTTCGCGATCGCGGTAGAGACAGGAGCCGGAGTATTGTGGGCGGAGGCCGGCGAGGATGCCGAGCAGGGTGGACTTGCCTGCGCCGTTGGGGCCGACGAGGGCGATCAGTTGGGGTTCGGAGAATCGGAGGGTGACGTCGCGCAGAACGGGAGTTCCGTTGTAGCTCATGCCGAGGCCGTGGAGTCGGTACATGGCAGTCAGCGGGGATGGAGCATGCGGGCCAGGGCGCGGGCGGCCTCGGCGACCCGGGGTCCCGGGACGACGAACAGATGGGGGGCCTCGGCGAAGACTTGGCCGGCTCGGACGGCGGAGATTCGGGGTTGTGTGCGCCAGAGTTCGAGGATGGCCCGGCTGCGGGCGGGCGATAAGGTTTCGGCGTCATCCATTTCGCCGAGATCGAGGATCACCTCGGGGTCGCGAGCGAGCACTTCTTCGAGGGGGACGCGGGCGTAGGGTGAAACAGTATCGGAGAAAATGTTTCGGCCGCCGGCGAGGGTGATGAGCTCGTCCAGATAGGAGCCGCGGCCGGCGACGACGATTCCTTCCAGCCTTCCGGGCGTTCGTCCGAGCACGATCATCGTGCGGGGCCGGGGCCTGCCGGCGACGCGGCGGGCGAGGGCGTCCAGCTCGCTGCGGAGCCGCGCGTTGAGGGCTCTGGCGCGCTCGGGCACGCCAGCGGCGCGCCCGATGCGTTCGATGGCGTCGAAGATGCCGGCCAGGTTGCCGTCGTCGACTTCGAGGACATTGAGGCGAAGGCGGCCGCGCTCGAGCGGAGGCTTCACGCCGGTGCGCTCGACGATGAGGAGATCGGGGCGGGCGGCGAGGATGAGCTCGAGGTTGGGGCGGAGGTAATCGCCGATTTTGGGTTTGCGCCCGGCCTCGGGCGGGTAGCGGCAGAAGGTGGTGACGGCGGCCACGCGATCGCCGAGGCCGAGCGCGTAGAGGATCTGGGTGATGCTGGGCGCGGTCGAAACGATACGCTCCGGCGCGGCGGAGAGGGCAAGAGCGAGCGCTGCGGCCGCGATCACCATTCCAGGCGGACTCCGGCGTACAGAGCGCGGGAGAGATTGCTGTAGCCGAGCACTTCGTGGTAGCGGGCGTTGAGCAGATTCTCGACGCGCAGGTAGGGCGCGATGCGCCAGGGGCTGCGCCAAGAGAGGGCCGCGTAGACGTTCTGATAGCCGGGGTTGCGGGTGACGCCGAACAGGTCGTTATCCTGGCGCTCGCCGACGAAGACGGCGCCAGTGTGCAGGGCCAGGTTTCGCGGCGACCAGGAGAGCGTGACGGCACCCGAGTTTCCGGGTCGGCGCGGCAGTTCTTGGCCGAGGCCCGTGAAGGGCGAGTTGGGCGAGCCGGACTGCGTGATGCGGGAGCGCAGGCGGGTGTAGTGACCGCTGAGGAGGAGGGAAGGAAGCAGGCGGGCCTGCGCGGAAAGTTCAAGTCCGCGTGCGCGTGCGGCTTCGATGTTGCGCCAGGTCGAAGGCTCGGGGAAGGGGAGGAAGACGAAGACGATGAGGTCGCGGAAATAGTTGTCGAAGAGGGCGAGTTCGGTGCGGAGGCGGCGATCGAGCCAGGTTTGCACGAGGCCCGCTTCGAAGCTGGAAGTTTTTTCGGGGCGCAGGGCAAGGTTGCCGACGAACCAGGGGTCGCGGGCATAGTTCTGGATGAGACTGGGTTCGGTGATGCCGCGGCCGGCGCCGACACGGAGGAAAGTGCCGGAGAGGGGGCCGTGCTCGCCGGCGAGCCGGAGGCTAGCGGCGGCCCGGGGAGTGGACTTGGTTCCGAAGGCGCTGGAACGCTCCAGGCGCAGGCCGCCCGAGAGGAACAGCCGCCCGCGGACATTTTGCTGACGATAGGCGAACAGGCCGTGGTGGTCGCGCCCGACGTCGCTTCCGGTGACGCGGCCCTGCTGACGTTCGTACTCGTAGCCGAAGAGGGCTGCGCCGTTTGCGTCGGTGAGCGAGCCCTCGTAGCCCGCGCGGGTGCGCGAGGCCTTCCAGAGGTAGGGATCCATGGGGAAGAACATGTACTGAGTGCGCACGATGCGGGCGCCGGGCGGGACCGCAGAATCGGGCAGATCGGGACTGACGAGACCGATCAAGTAGACGCGGCGCACCGGCTGCGTGACGTCGCGAACCAGAGCAGCGAGTCGGTAGGGTCCGCCGACGCCGTTGTCGATGTAGAGATCGCGGGCGCGATGGTGGCCGAAGGCGGCGCGCTGGGCGAAGCGCGAGCTGCGGACGTCGTCGAGGCGGAAGGAGGCCAGCCAGTCGCGGGTGAGCTGGCGGGCGTCGTAATTGACGATACCGTAGCCGACCTGGTTGGGAGTGCCGAGGATGGCGTCGCCGCCGCGGAGGACGGCGCGGGCTTCGGTGGAGGGGGCGAGGCGAAGGCCGAGGTTGGCGGTGCCGTAGGTGTTGCGGAAAAAGTCATTGGGGAACTCGCCGGCGGTGTGGAACTGCTCGGCGCCGAGCGAATAATCGAGGCGCGTGCCGGCGGCGCCGGAGAGGCCGGCGATCCAGCGGTCGGTGGAGAAGCTGCCGCGTTCGTAGGAGAGGCGGGTGTGAGGCAGGCGGCGCTCGGGCGGGCCGCGGCGGGTGACGAGCTGGACGACGCCGGAGGAGGCCTCCGCGCCGTAGAGGGCGCTGGCGGGCGCGCGCACGACCTCGACGCGTTCGAGGAAGGCGGTGGAGAGGGAGGCGAGGTTGACTTCGCCGCCGGGGTCGTTGAGCGGGACGCCGTCGAGCAGGACGAGGGTGGCGGTGCGCTGGCCGCCGCGGGTGAAGAGCTGGGTGAGGCTGCCGTGGCGGCCGTAGCGGGCGACGTGGAGGCCTGGGAGCTCGCGCAACAAGTCGCCCAGGTTGGGGAACTGGCGGGCGACGAGGTCGGCGCGAGCGAACAGGTCGCCGGCGAGGCCGGCTTCTTCGAGCGAAGTTTCGCGGCGCGCGGCCGAGACGACGATGCGTTCGGCCAGGGCGGCGACGGTCAGTTCGACGCGGGCCGGGGCGCCGGATACAAGTTCTATTGTTTTTGTTTCGAAGCCGGGCGCCTCGACGCGGGCCTGGCAGCGTGGGACGTCGGGGATGAGGAAGCGGCCGTCCGCGGCCGAGCGCGCCGATCGGCCGTCACACCAGATGCGGGCTCCGGCGACGGCGCCGCCGGAGGGATCCACGATTACGCCTTGGACGGCGTTCTGCGCAGAGGCGGACGCCGCCCCGAAGATGCAAAGTAGGGCAGAAATGTTCAAAGCACGCATGAGCCGTTCTCCCTCGGAACGTTGCACTCATCGCGTTCCGCCGCGGGGGCGGAATGACGGCGGGGAACCGGTCTCCTGACTTGCGACCAGGCCTTCCCGGCGAGCCGGGTGCGCGGCCTTCCCACCCGAAGGCAGTGACCGCGCGGGCCCTTGGCGAGGGTCGCTCACAGTTGCGGGGCAGTGGCGGATTCTCACCGCCTTCCCGAACATTCCCCGCCCGCAATGGCGGTTCGCATTTTGGCGAACGCCACAAGTATACGGCAGCGGCGGGCGGGAAGGCAAAAGGACGCGGCGGTCAGCGGGCGGCGGCAGCTTCGAGGTAATCGAGAAGGAGGTTGGCCATGGCTTTGACGCCGACGACGAGGCTTTCCTCGTCGGCGTCGAATTCGGGGGTATGGAGGGCGGCCCGGATGCCGCGGGCGGGGTTGCCGACGCCGAGCCAGAACATTACGCCGGGAATTTGTTTCTGGTAGAAGGCGAAGTCTTCGGCGCCCATGACGGGTCGTGCGGGGACGATGGCGGCTTCGCCGAGGGTGCGGCGCAGCGAGGGCAGCGAGGCTTGGACGAGGGCGGGGTCGTTGACGGTGGGCGGGACCGAGCGCGCGGACCAGCGGACCTCGGCTTGGGCGCCGTGGGCGGCGGCGACGCCGGCGACGATTTCGCGGACCAGGGTGATGGCGCGCTCGCGCACGGACTCGCTATGGGTGCGCAGGGTGCCTTCCAGGCGCACTTCGTCGGCGATGATGTTGCTGCGGTTGCCGCCGTGGACGGAGGCGACGGTGAGCACGAGGGGCTCGACGGGGTCGATGCGGCGGCTGCGGATGCTTTGCAGGGCGAGGATGCATTCGGCGGCGACGACGACGGGATCGATGCCCTGGTGAGGCCAGGCGGCATGGACGCGGCGTCCGAGGAGGCGAATGCTGAAAGTATCCGAGGAAGCCAGGGCGGGGCCGGCGACGTAGCCGATTTTGCCGACGTCGAGAAGCGGGTCGACGTGGAAAGCGAAGATGGCGGAGGGACGGGGATTTTCGAGGGCGCCTTCGCGGATCATGCGGTCGGCGCCGGAGTCCTCGTTTTCGGGGGCGCCTTCCTCGGCCGGCTGAAAGATGAACTTGACGGCTCCGGCGAGTTCGCTGCGCAGGGCGCTGAGGAGTTCGGCGACGCCGAGGGCGACGGTCATGTGGACGTCGTGGCCGCAGGCGTGTTTGACGCCGGGATTGCGGGAGCGGTAGGGCACGTCGAGGGTTTCCTCGACGGGGAGCGCGTCCATGTCAGCGCGGAGGGCGACGACGGGGCCGGGTCGGGCGCCTCGGAGGAGGGCGACGATGCCGTGGCGGCTGACGCCGGTGCGGATTTCGTCCAGTCCGAGGGCGCGAAGTTTTTGGGCGATGACGCGGGCAGTGCGCTCCTCGCGGTTGGAGAGTTCCGGATGCATGTGGAAGTCGCGGCGCTGAGCGATGAGGGAGTCGCGGAGGCGTTCGGCGGCGCGGGCGACGCGCTGGTGACGGTCCTGGGCGGAGGAGGCGGGCGGGTGGGGGATGAGCGAGGGCAGAATCAGAGCGAGCGGTGCGATTCGAGCGGTCATGTTTTGCTGACAGGGTAGCAGAGGGCGTGGGCGCGGAGTTGACCGGGATGGCGAACGGGTCCATGATGAAAGTAAGATGTCATCCCTTCTGAAGTACTGGTTCACTCACCTGGCGGTGCTGGGGCTGCTGGCGGCACCCGGCTGCGCGCAGGAAAGGCAGGAGAAGGCGCCGGAGGCCAAGTCCGCGCGGGGGCCGCGGCGGTTGGAGTCGGTGACCTGGAATTCGGTCAAGCGCGAGCTGACGTGGGTGATTTCGCGTGGCGAGCGCGACCAGAAGACGGGCGCCTACAAGCCGCTCAGCATGGACACGTACCTGATCAACATGGACAAGGCGACGATGACGTTCAACGGGGAGACGCGAGGCTTCAGCAAGCAGGAGGCGATGAACGTCACGGCGCTGCTGGACATCATCGCAAAGTACGCGATCGAGTCGACGCTGTGGTGGGATCAGGGGCATGGGCGGCGGGTGAACGAGAAGGACGAGCCGGCGGGCGGCGTGACGCGAGTGGGGTCGGAGCGGCCGCAATCGCCGTCGACGGTGGAACTGGTGCGGCGAATAGCGGAGCTCGAGCGTCTTTTGCGGGATGTCGAGCGGGGGCGAGGCGCGCCGGTGCTGCGGCCGGCGGTGCTCGTCGAGTGAAGCGGGCGGCGGGCGCTAGAATTAAGTGGGAGTATGCGCGCGGGGTGGTGGTTTGTAGTTGCGCTGGCCCTTCCTTTGAGTGCGCAGACTGCGGCTGAGCTGTTCGAGAAAGCGCCGCCGGAGGTGGATCAGGCGCTGCGGGAGCGCATCCGGTTTTTCTACCAGTGTCACGTGGAGGGCAAGTTCCGGCAAGCCGACCAGGTGGTGGCGGAAGACAGCAAGGATGCGTTCTTTGCGGCGGAGAAGACGCGCTACCGGGGTTTCGAGATCGTGCGCATCGTTTACAGCGACAATTTCACGCGGGCGCGGGCGGTGGTGGCGGTGGAGACCGATTTCATGGCGCCTGGGTTGGGCAGGATGCCGGTGAAGGCGCCGCTGACGACGCTGTGGAAGCTAGAAAACGGGCAGTGGTGGTGGTACGTGGACCCGAATGCGGGCAAGAGCACGCCGTTCGGGCCGATGCGTGCGGGCGAGGGCGGGTCGTCACCGTTTCCTTTCCGTGTTCCGTCGCGGCCCGAGGACGCGCTGAGCGTGTTGGGGAAGGTGACGGCGGACAAGACGGAGGTGCGCCTGAGCAGTTACGAGCCGGCGTCGGCGGAGGTGACGGTCACCAACCGGATGCCGGGGCAGGTGCAGTTGCGGCTGGAGTACAACGGCTTTCCGGGTTTTGAGGCGAAGCTGGAGCGGTCGGAGCTACAGGCGAACGAAACGACGAAACTGCTCCTCAGAATCGAGCCGCGGGACAAGGGGCCGAAGCCGACGCTGACAGTGAACCTTCGTGTCGAGCCTCTGAATCAAGTGATTCCCATCCAGGTAACGTTCGCGGTTCCTCCCGAAGTCGAGAAGGCGTTGCCGCGCTGAAGGGACGGTCTTTCCGTCCGGTTCCAGAATTGCAGGGGGAGGGGCGGAGGTGTGGCAAGACGATGACGATCGAGATGGGCCGGACGGGCCGTGCGAGTGCCGCGGCGCTTTTCCTAGGGGATCTGCAGGCGGCGCGGGCCGGGCAAGGAATGGCATTCGGAGAGCAATTGTCGAGAGCGCTGTGCGGGGAGGTCCGAGTGGGAGCTGAGGCGGGTGATTCGGAGGCGACCGCGGCGAGTCGTTCGGATGGCGCGCGGCAAATTCTCGACGCGCGGTCTGCGGCGGGCGGAGGTTCGGAGGGGCCGCAGGGGGCGAGTCCGGATCCGGTAGAGACGCTCAAGCAGGCGTTGCGGCAGGCGGGGTTGGATCCCGACGCGTTCGGCTTCACCGAGGTTCGTGAACTGGTGTGGTATCCCGGCGGGACGTATGTGAACCACCAGGTTTTGTTCGAGGCCGGCGCGGCGCGCGAGTATTACGACGTGGCGCTGATGCTGCGCAACCCGCAGGTGACGGTGACCGAGATTCGGCGGCTGCTGGCCATGAGCGCCGCGCCGGCAGAGGTTTAGACGCCGAGCTTCTGAGCTATGGCGCGGAGCAGGGCGCGGTCTTCCGGGGTGAAGCCGCGGTCGAGCTGATTGTAGAGTTCAACGTTTTTGACAGCGACGATGCCGCCGAAGTCGAAGAAGAGCTCCTCGCCGGGTTCGAGGGGGCGCAAGGGGCAGGGAACCTCGGGCTTGTCGGCGCCCGGGACGTTGCTGACATCCTTGGGCGGGATGTTGACGGTGGCGGCCTCCTCCTTGGGGAGCACGAGTAGGTCGAGCATGGGCTTGCCGTCGGGGCTCATCAAGGGATGGCCGGATTCGCTGAGGGCGAGGACGTAGTCGTAGACGACGTTGCGGCGCGGACTAAGGCGCGCGTTGGGATCGCGCCAGTATTTGGGCGGCCGGTTGGGATCCCACGGCGGGGGCTCTTCGCCGGTGGCGCGGCGGTAGTCGTCGCGCGTCTGGTAGTAGGGGAACAGGTAAAGCTTGTCCAAGGAATACTTGGGATAGGGTAAAGCAGGCACGTTGACCTCCGAGCCTCAGCTTGGGGAAAGGCAGTTGGGGCAAAGGAGTTGGGCCGGGCGGAAGGATCGAGAAAGTCAGGAGAAAAAAAGCCGGTGAGCGTGTGAACGGGGTCCCGGCGGGCGGGCCGCGCACAGGGGGCGGGCGCGGAGGGGGCAGCGGGCGAGCAAGGCAGTTCATAAAGCCAGACAAGGATGCGGCCGATTTGGTGGGGGAGAGGCCGATGCCCGGGGACCGGCTGCTTTCGCAAGAAGAGATCGACAGCGTATTTCGCAGTCTGAAGGAGAAGAGCCGTGCCGAGGAGCCGGCGCGCAAGGCGGTGCCTTACGATTTCCGGCGGCCGGACCGCATCGCCAAGCATCAACTGCGCGCGATTCACCTATTGCACGAGAATTTCGCACGCAACCTAGCTTCGAGTCTTTCGGCGTATCTGCGCGCGTACGTGGTGGTGAACCTGGTCTCGGTCGAGCAGCTGTCCTTCGCGGAGTTCTCGCAGTGTTTGCCGTCGCCGAGCTGTTTGGTGTCGCTGGCGATGCGGCCCTACGACGGCAATGCGGTGCTGGAGATCAACCCGTCGCTGGTTTTCCCGATCCTGGAGATGCTGCTGGGCGGCAGCGGGCGGAGCGGCACGAAGCTGAACCGCGAGGTGACGGAAATCGAGCAGAGCATCCTGGACGGGCTGTATCGGATCATCCTGCACGATCTCAAGCAGGCGTGGGCGCCGGTGACGACGATTGACTTTACGATCGAGGCGCGGGAGACCGAGCCGCAGCTTCTTCAGATCATGTCGCCGAACGAAGCGGTGCTGGCGATCGGGCTCGAGGTGCGGATGGCGGAGAACACGGGGATGATGAACATCGCCATGCCGTCGATCATCGTGAAGATGCTGCGGCAGAAGTTCGACCAGCAGTGGTCGGTGCGGCGGGCCGAGTCCACGCCGGAGGAGCAGGGGCGGATCCTGAGGCTGATCAAGGCTGCCTCGATCGATGTGGAGGCGCGGTTACAAGGGCCGACGCTGCCTGCGCGCGATCTGCTGGCGCTGGAGCCGGGCGACGTGCTGGCGCTGGACTATGCGATAGAAGCGCCGGTGCAGCTATTGATCAACGGGGTAGCGAAGTTTCGGGGTTTCATCGGCACGACGGGAAGGAAGCGGGCATTCATGATCAAGGAGCCGAGCCAGGTGCGCGACTGAGGGCAGGGCGCGGTATGGCAGATCGCGCGGGCCCGCGTCGTTGTGTGGAGACTGCGGTGGCGGACTGAGGGGGGAGGCGCGGTCGGGCAGATGGCGCCGCACGCGCATCCCCGCGTCGAGGGCCGGGAGCAGGCGGCGGGGGGGCGGGGTGGGCGGCGGCTGCGGCCCGGGTCGGCGGCAATGAGCTCCGGAGTCGGGGTGCGGGCAGGAGGCGCGGCGGTGCGAGCGGGTCGGCGGTGGAAAGCCAGGCATTCAGCCGAGTCGCTTGGGAACGGATCTGCCTTGCAGGCGGGCGCGCGGCTCGATCGGGCCTGTCAGGGGGCGGACGTAATCGAGGAACTGGGGCAGCACGTCGTGGCCGTCGGGGTGAATCCACTCGAGCGGGAAGCGGCGTTCGACGTTGGCTACGCGTTCGAGCTCCACCAGGCCGGTGCGGACGCGATAGTCCGGACCCGGTTCGCGCAGGAGGGCGACCATTTTTTCGCTCTCGCCGGTGAGGGCGGCGCGAACGGCCTCGCGGCCGCACAGGCGCGCCTCTAGGCGATCGCTTTCGGAGACGAAAGCCGCGCTGGTGCGGCCAAGCAAGCCGGGTTTCTCGCTGCGCGCGCGTAGCTTGAGGCGGCGTGCGATCAGTTGGGAGAGCGCGTGGGCTAGGTTGCCGGCGAGGGCGTGGGCGAAGCCGTCGGCAGCGATCAGGTCAGCGCCGAAAGGCTCGCCCTTTTCGTCGCGTTGGCCTTCGCAGACGGCGATGACGGCATAGCCGAGGCGGCGGTAGACGGCATCCACGTCAGCGAGGAACTTTTCGGCGGGCAGGGGGCGTTCGGGCAGGTAGATGAGGTGCGGGGGGTCGTCGGGAGCGTGGCGGGCGAGAGCGGTGGCGGCGGTGAGCCATCCGGCGTTGCGACCCATGATTTCGACGACGGTGACGCGGCCGGGCAGCTCGCGGAGGTCTGCGCCGATATCGCGCAGGGCGCAGGCGTAGAAGAGGGCGGCGGAGCCGTAGCCGGGCGAGTGGTCGGTTTCCGCGAGGTCGTTGTCGATGGTTTTGGGGATGCCGATGGCGCGCAGGTCGTAACCGGACTGGCGTGCGAGGCGGGCGATCTGCATGGTCGTGTCCATGGAGTCGTTGCCGCCGGTGTAGAAGAAGTAGCGGACGTTGTGGGCGCGGAAGACGGCGAGGATGCGTTCGTAGTCCGGTTCTTTGACCTTGTAACGGCAGGATCCGAGGGCGGAGCCGGGCGTGCGGGCGATGAGTTCGATGAGGTTGGGGTCCTCTCGGTCCAGATCGAGCAGGTCTTCGGTGAGGACCCCCTGGATGCCGTGTCGGGCTCCGTAGAGGGCGGTGATTTCGGGGTGGCGGCGGCGTTCTTCGATGACGCCGGCCAGGCTGGCGTTGATGACGGCGGTGGGGCCGCCGCCATGGGCAACGATGGCGGTACCGGTGAGTCTATGCATGCGGGATCACTCCTCGAAAGCGGTGGTGCCGCCGACGCGTGTGACGGCGCGTGCGCCGGCGCGGACCCCGGCGGCAGCGCATTCCTCGAGGGAAGCGCCGCGGACGAAGCGTGCCAGGAATCCGGCGTTGAAGCTGTCGCCGGCGCCGGTGGTTTCGACGACGCGTGTCTTGACGGCGGGGACCCGGAAGAGCCGATCGCCGGCAGCGACCAGGACGCCGCGAGCGCCCCGTTTGACGACGACAATGCGGGCGTGTCGCGCCAACTGGCGGGCGGCGGCGCGCAGGTCGCGGAGGCCGGTGATGCGGCGCGCTTCATCCTCGTTGGGGAAGAAGACGTCGGTGAGGGCGAGGGTCTGGTGCAATCCGGAATCCCATTGCTCGCGGGGATCGTAGTTGCAATCGAGCGAGGTGGTCAGGCCGAGACGTCGCGCGCGGCGGAAGAGTCGGGGCAGCTCGGGTTGGAGGTTTTCGAGCAGGAAGTAGGCGCCCACGTGGAGGTGGCGTGCGCGGGCCAGGTAGCGAGAGGGCACGTGGGCGGCGCGCAGGCGCGCGATAGCGCCGAGGAAAGTGACGCCGGCGCGGCGGCGGCCGCGGGTGTGCCAGACCGTGAGGCCGGTTTTGGCGCGCGGCAGCTTGCGCAGGAAGCTCAGGTCGACGCCTGCGGCGCGGAGTTTTTCCTCGATGAAGCGGCCGAGGAAATCATCGCCGACGACGCCGACGAAGCCGGTGCGGGCGCCGAGGCGGGCGAGGTTGTGAGCGGTGATGGCGCTGGAGCCGCCGAGCACCAGGTACATGTCGCGCGCGAGTTTCTCCTGGTCGAGTTCGAGGGGCGGGACGGAGGTGAGGATGAGGTCGGGGTTGGCTTCGCCTGCGACGATGACGTCGAGGGGGCGGGATTCAGTCTTCGTCATAGATGCGGACTCCTTGGACGACGCGGGAGATCACGCGTGCGGGGCTGGGGTTGTCGGGATCGAGGCCGAAGCGGCGGCTGAGATGCCAGCCCAGCAGTTGGGCGAAGACGATTTCGGCGGGCGTACGGAGCCAATCGGGCAGGGCGGAAGCCGGCGTTTGGAGGACGCGGTCGAAGTCGTCCGGGGGCGCGGGGCCGAGAGCGATGAGGCGTCCGAGGCCCTTGGCGCGGAGCTCGCGCGCCAGGTCGAGTTCGTAGCGGCGGAGGGCGGGATCGGAAGAAACAAAACAGAGGACGATTGTTTCGCTTTGGAGGAAGCTCATGGGGCCGTGGCGCAGGCCGAGGTAGGTTTCGGCGAGGGCGGCGACGCGGCCCGCGGTCATTTCCAGGACTTTCAGGCAGGCTTCGCGGGCCGCGGCTTTCAGCGCTGGCGAGGCGAGGGCGACGAAGCGGGAGGGCGGGCGCTCGGCCCAGCGCGCGGCTTCCTCGTCGAGTTGGGGCAAGGCGTCGCGCACGGCGCGCGCGAGGACGGGGAGGGCGGCGGCGACTTCGGCGGGGCGCGCGAGGGCAAGGCCTGCGAGCACGAGATTGGTGAAAGAGCTGGTCATGACGAGGCTGCGGTCGTTGGTGCGCGGATCGAGCAGGACGGCTTGGACGCCGGGCCAGTTGGCGAGCCTGCCCTGGGGATTCGGTGTTAGCGCGATGTGTCGCACGCGGGGCAGTGCGCGCTGGATTTTCGAGACTACGGCGATGCTTTCGGGGCTGTCACCGGAGCGGGCCAGCGAGACGACGAGTCCGTCGTCGTCGAGATAGCGGCGGAATTCCAGAAACAGTTCGGTGGAGGGGACGGCGCGTGCGCGAGGCCAAGCGGGTTCGACGGCCTGAGCGGCATAGGCGGAAGTGCCGGCGCCGGTGAGGACTGGGGGCGGCAGAGCGTCCAGGCGGGCGGCCCGGACGCGCGCGAGGGTTTCCGGCCAAGTATCGGGCTGTTGGTAGATTTCATCGTGCGTGAGCCGACCGGCGGCAGCGGGGACCATGATAGACAAGATAGCGCGGGCGGTAGGGAGTATTTCGTTGCGAGGGGGGAGGAGTTGACTGGGGCCGGTCTATATGAATATTCTCGATAGGTAAAGAGGAATAGCGACAGTTATGCAGCTCACTGCCAAGGGGGTATACGCGCTGGAGGCGGTATACGAGCTGGCCGAGCATTACGGCGGGGAGCCGGTGCGGATCGCCGACATCGCGCGCAAGAGGAAAATTCCGCAGAAATTTCTGGAGCTGATCCTGGCGAGGCTCAAGGAGGCGGGTCTGGTGGAGTCGCGTCGGGGGGCGGAGGGCGGCTACATGTTGGCGAGATCTCCGGGCCAGCTGAGCGTGGGGGATGTGTTGCGAGTGATCGAAGGGGCGAGCGGTTTGCGGCTGGGGGCGCGCGCGGAGGAAGGACCTTTTACGGATCTTTGGCGGCGGGTGGACGAGGCGGTGACGGGGCTGCTGGACGCGACGACTTTCGAGGATCTGGTGGCGGCATGGCGGGAAAAGCAGAGTCTCGCGGCGCCGTACTGGGAAATTTAGGAGTTCTAAAGGAGGGGCTGTTTGGTTCATGTACTACGAGGACAATTCATTGAGCATCGGGCGTACGCCCCTGGTGAAGCTGAACCGGATACCGGCGGGACTGCCGGTGACGATGCTGGCCAAGGTGGAAGGCCGGAATCCGGGCTATTCAGTGAAGTGCCGCATCGGCGCGGCGATGATCTGGGATCTGGAGCGGCGGGGTCTGTTGGGGCCCGGCAAGGAGATCATCGAGCCGACCAGCGGGAACACGGGAATTGCGCTGGCGTTTGTGGCGGCGGCGCGGGGCTATCCGATCACGCTGACGATGCCGGAGTCGATGTCGCTGGAGCGGCGGAAGGTCCTGAAGGCGTTCGGGGCGAAGCTGATTTTGACCGACGCCGCGTTGGGGATGCGCGGGGCGGTGGCCAAGGCCGAGGAGATCGTGGCTTCGAATCCAGATCGTTACGTGATGCCGCAGCAGTTCAAGAATCCGGCGAATCCGGAGATTCATTTCAGGACGACGGGGCCGGAGATCTGGGAGGACACCGAGGGGCGGGTGGACGTTCTGGTTTGCGGGATCGGAACGGGCGGCACGATCACGGGCGTGTCGCGTTACATCAAGCAGGTCAAGGGCAAGCCGATCATTTCGGTGGGGGTGGAGCCGGAGGCCTCGCCGGTGATCACGCAGACGTTACGGGGCGAGCCGATTCGGCCGGGTCCGCACAAGATTCAGGGCATCGGGGCGGGTTTCGTGCCGGAGGTGCTGGATCTGACGCTGGTGGACCGGGTCGAACAGGTCAGCAACGAGGAGGCGATCGAATACGCGCGGCGGCTGGCGAGCGAGGAAGGGATTCTCTCGGGGATATCGTCCGGGGCGGCGGTGGCGGTGGCGGTGCGTCTGGCGAAGCTGCCCGAGTTTCGGGACAAGATGATGGTGGTGGTTTTGCCGGATTCGGGCGAGCGTTATCTGAGCACGGTGCTATTCGACGGACTGGTGTGAAGGGGCGGAGGGGCTCACCGCACCAGGGGCGTGAGGGTGATCTTGCGGAACTCGACGACGCCGTGGTCGCCTTGGAGCAGGATGGGGCCGGGTTGGGCTTCGTTGGGGTCGACGGCGATGGCGGTGAGGCCTTCGATCTCGCGGTTGTCGATGATCTTGACGCCGTTGAGCACGACGGTGACCATGCGACCGATGAGGCGGATGTCGAAGGTCTGCCATTGGCCTGCGGGCTTGCTGGCGTTGACGCTGGGCGGGATGCGGCTGTAGATGGCGCCGTTGGAGTGGCCTGAGACGGGACGTCCGTAGTCCTCGAGGATCTGCACTTCATAGCGACCGCGGAGGCCGATGCCGGAGTTGGACTTGGGACCGACGCGATATTCGACGTGCAGGTTGAAGTTCCAGAATTTGGCCTCGGTCATCAAGTTGGGTGCGGGTGCGTCGTTGACGAGGATGCCGTCCCTGACCATCCAGCGGAGTTCGCCGGGACGCCCGACGGGCACCCAGCCGGTGAGATCCCTACCATTGAAAAGTTCGATGGGCTGAGCTTCGCGCCAGCTTCCGTCGTCGCGCTCGTCGATGAGGGGGGCGCGTTCGCCGACCCAGGAGACGGGGGGCTGACCGGGGAGACGGAACAGGCCGACGAGCCTGCCGTCCTTGATGCGGGCGGTCCAGACGCCTCGCGCCTGGCGGCTGCGGTCGCCGATGCGCCATTTGCGTTCGAATTCGAAGCGTAGCTGGCCGCGGCGGATGCTGAGTTTGGGAATCTCGTCGAGCTGACCGCCGGGTGCGCCAACGAACTTGCCTTTCGGGGCGGGAGTGTCGGCGCCCTGGATTTCGAGCCACCAGGCGCGGCGCATGCCGGAGGGCTGGATATTCCAGCGTCCGTTGAAGGCCTCATCGCCGGCGGTCCAGGCGAGGGCGGAGAGAGCGCATGTCAGGATCGCGGTACGCATCGGGCAACACTGTAGCATACGCTTAGGCATAAGGGCGGGCGGGTTTAGAGGTTGAGGGTGGCGAGTTCGACGGCCGAGCGCGCGCCTTCGACGACGACGATGCCGGTGGGGCTGACGTGGTAGCGTTTGCGGTCCTCGTGGAGGTCGTAGCCGATGAGGGTATCGGGCGGGACGCGGACGTTCTTATCGAGGATGGCGCGGCGGATGCGCGCGCGGCGGCCGATGTCGCAGTTGTCGAAGATGATGGATTCCTCGACGACGGCGCCGGAGTGGATGCGCACGCCGCGACCGATGACGGAGTTGCGGACCATGCCGCCGGAGAGGATGCTGCCGCCGGAGACGATGGAGTCGATGGCCTGGCCGCGACGGCCTTCCTCGTCGAAGACGAACTTAGCGGGAGGGGTGGCGTAGCTGGCGGTGCGCAGGGGCCACTGGCGGTTGTAGAGGTTGAGTGCGGGATCGACGGCGCGGAGGTCCATGTTGGCTTCGTAGTAGGCTTCGATGGTGCCGACGTCGCGCCAGTAATTGGGCTTGCCGGGTGGTTCGCCTGGGATGCGGTTGGTTTCGAAGTTATAGGCGTAGAGGCGGCAGCGGCGGGTCATGGAGGGAAGGATGTCGCGGCCGAAGTCGTGGGTGCTGGAGTCGTCGGCGGCGTCGCGCTCGAGTTCGCGGAGCAAGGCGGGTGTGGAGAAGACGTAGTTGCCCATGGAGGCGAAGACTCGTTCGGGATCGCCGGGCATGTGGGGGGCGTCGGGCTGTTTTTCGAAGAAGGCGGTGACGCGTCCGTCGGGCTCGGCCTGGATGACGCCGAATTCAGCGGCCATGCGGCGTGGGACGGGGACGGCGGCGACGGTGGCGTCGGCCTGGCGCTCGCAGTGGAACTCGATCATCTCGCGGATGTTCATGCGGTAGACATGGTCGGCGCCGAAGATGGCGACGACGTCGGGGGCGGACTGCTCGATGAGGTTGAGGTTCTGGTAGATGGCGTCGGCGGTGCCGAGGTACCAGGTTTCGCCGGGCGAGCGCATCTGGGCGGGGACGGGGATGATGAACTGCTGGCTGAGGACGCCGCCGAACTGCCAGCCGTCGCGCAGGTGCTGGAGCAGGGATTGGCTGCGGAACTGGGTGAGGACGTAGATGGAGTAGATGCCGGAGTTGACCAGGTTGGAGAGGACGAAATCGATGATGCGGTACTTGCCTCCGAAGGGGACGGCAGGTTTGGCGCGCTCTTTGGTGAGCGGCCACAGCCGCGTTCCTTTTCCACCGGCGAGGACGAAGGCGAGTACGCGAATCTGCATGGCAACCCGCTCCCGGGCACGATCGGCCCGAACTTGAAAGGTTATTTTGCCAGCGGGCGAGGGATCTGGCAAGTTTTTTGAGGGGCCCGCATGCGTCGTCGGGCGGCAGTTCGCCGAGGGCGGAGCGGGCTGTGATATGGTTGGGGACCGGAAAGGGAGGCCATGACGCCGCGTCGGCGCTGGTTGATTATCGGGCTGCTGTGCATGGGGATGATCATTGCGTACTTTGATCGGGTCAACCTCTCGGTGGCGCTGGCCGAGAAGGATCCGAGCCGTTCGATGCGCTCGGAATTCGGCCTTACCGATCAGGATCGGGGCGCGTTGAATTCGGCCTTTTTCTGGTCCTACGCGGCGCTGCAGATCCCGGCCGGCTGGGTGGTGGATCGTTTTGGGGTGAAGTACCCGTATGCGCTGGGATTGATGGCGTGGAGCCTGGTTTCGGCGGGTGCGGCGCTGGTGACCTCGGTGCGGCAGCTATTTCTGCTGCGTGTTCTGTTGGGCGTGGGCGAAGCGGTGGTGACGCCGGCGGGGATGCGCTGGATCCGGTTTCACTGCAGCGAGAACCAGCGCGGTCTTGCGGTGGGGCTGTACATGGCGGCGGCGAAGGTGGGGCCGGCGCTGGGCACGCCGCTAGCGGGCTGGCTGATCGTGGAATTCGGGTGGCGGAAGATGTTCTTGATCCTGGGGCTGGGCGGATTGCTGTGGCTGATCCCTTGGCTGAAGTTCGTGCGAGATGACGACCGGCAGTTAGAGGCGCAGCAGGCGGGGGCGCGGGCAGGCGTGAGAGTTCCTTTCGCTCGCGTGCTGGCCAGTCCGGTGATCTGGGGGACGGTGATCGGGACGTTCTGCTACCAATACTTCGTGTATTTTTCGATGACCTGGCTGCCGGCGTATTTCGTGGATCGGCGACAGCTTTCGCTGGCGGATTCCAGCGTGTACACGGGCTTCAGCTTTTTGGGCATGGCGGTGGTGGCGACGTTGGCGGGCTGGGCGGCGGACCGTCTGATCGAAAAGGGGCACGATGCGGTGCGGGTGCGGAAGGCGTTCACGATTGCGGGATTCCTGGCGGCTTCGACGGAGCTGATCGGAGCGCTTTCGGATTCGAACGAGGTAGCGTTGTTTTTCGCGATTTTCTCGCTGAGCGGGCTGGGTTTGACGACGGCGAATTACTGGGCGTTGACGCAGACGCTGATTCCGGGTGCGGCGGTGGGGCGGATCGTGGGCGTGCAGAATTGCGCGGCGAACCTGCCGGGCATCGTGGCGCCGCTGTTGACGGGCTGGCTGGTGCACTCGACGGGGAGCTACGAGGCGCCGATGAAGGCGATTTGGTTTTTCCTGCTGACGGGGGTGGCGGCGTACGTATTTCTGGTTCGTGCGCGATACGCGCCGCGGGGGGAGGCCTGAGAGGTTTCAGCGCGCGCGGGGTTTGAGGCGGTAGTCGGCGACGGGAGGGAGGCGGACGAGGCGGCACATTTGGAAGAGGCGCGAGCGGGCGCGTTCGCCGATGCGCTCGGCGAGGCTGGTGCGGTAGCGGGGGCGTTCGCCGAGGTCGGAGGGACGTTCGAGCAGGTCGTCGCCGGCGGCGTCGTCGGGCAGGTTGGTGGTGGCGATGAGGGGCTTCTGGTAGTTACAGCGGTGGGTGACGATGGCGGTGATGGTGTCCACGACCCACTCGGGGCCGCGCTGAGAGCCGAGGTCGTCGAGCAGCAGGACTTCTGCTTCGAGCGCCATGCGGTAGGGATCGCGTTCGCCGGTACCGGAAGCGGGGTCCCAGCTTGCGCGGACGCGCGCCAGCAAGTCCTGGTAGTCGAAGAAGACGCCTTCGAAGCCGCGGGCGATGAGCATGCGAAGGGCAGCGACGGCGAGGTGGGTTTTGCCGGTGCCGGGATCGCCCATGAGCAAGAGTCCGGGCTTGTCGGGTTGGGGGAATTCGCGGACGTAGGAGCGAACGGTGAGGACGGCGGCGGCCATATGGCGGTAGGCGACGGGGTCTTCGGTGGGCAGGCGGAAGTTGTCGAGCGAGGCGTTGCGGTACAGGGGCGGGATGCCGGCGCGTTCTTCGAGCATCCGCAGGCGTTCGGCCTGTTGGCAGGAGCAGGGTTCGGCGGCGCTGATGCCCTCGCGCTCGATGATCCTCCAGCCCGTACCGCCGCAGTGGGGGCACAGGGGTTCGCCCATGGTTTCCATTATCGCGCCGGGCGCGGCTTGGCCGGAGAGAGCGGCGTGTTATGGTGGCGTAGAGAGGCACGTTCGGTGAAAACGCGGGGGATCGAAGCGTCGCTACGCGAGCAGGGCTTGCGGATGACGCGCCAGCGCAAGATTCTGCTGGAGCTGCTGGAGCAATCCGGGGCGCATTTGGATGCGGAGCATCTTTACAGGCTGGCGCGGGAACGCGATCCCAAGCTGAACCGGGTGACGGTCTACCGCACGCTGAAGCTGCTGAAGGACAGCGGGCTGGTGGACGAGCTGGATCTGATGCACTGGGAGGGCGAGGCGCACTACTACGAGACGCGGATGAAGCAGGAGCACGCGCACGTGGTGTGTCTGCGCTGCGGCAAGGTGGAGGAGTTTTACGGCGAACCGCTGAGGCGGATGCGGCGACAGATCGAGAACCATCTGGGCTTTCAGGTGTTGATGGTGAGGACGGAGGCGGGCGGGTACTGTTCGCACTGCCGAGTCCTGCGGGCGCGTGAGATGGAGCAGGCCGCCGAGGGCGCGCGGGTGCGGAACGCGCGGCGGACGAAGAGATGAAGGGGGAGGGGCCGCCGCCGGCGGTGCTGATCGTCCGGGGTCCGGCGGGGGATCGTTGGGAAGCGCCGGTGACGCCGGTGCCTTTTCACATCGGGCGATTGGGCGAGAACCAGCTGGCGCTGCGCGACGGGCGGATTTCGCGGCGGCATGCGCGGATCATCATCGAGCAGGGCGCGTACGTGATCGAGGATCTGGGCAGCCGGCACGGCTTGTTCGTGAACGGGCAGCGGGTGAGTCGGCACGTGCTGCGGCAGGGGGATCGCATTGGGTTCGGCTTTGGGGATTCCTACGAGCTGGTGTTCGAGTTAGTCGGCGGGGCGACGTCGCTGCTGGCGCAGGCGGAGGCGCCGGGCAGCCACCTGGTGCGGCTGCGTGCGATGCTGGAGGTGGCGCGTGCGCTGCAAGCATCGCTTTCCACGGACGAAGTCCTAGCGGCGGTGGTGGAGGCGGCGCTGGCGGTGACGGGGTGTGCGCGGGGCTTTTTACTGCTGAGGGGTTCCGAAGGTCGGTTGCAGGTGCGGGTGGCGCGGAGCCGGACGGGTCCGCTGCGCGGTGCGGCGCCTCGGTTGCCGGCGGAGCAGCTGGAGCGGGCGGTGGGCGAGCGTCAGGATCTTTTCTGGGTGGCGCCGGAGGCGGTAGGGGGAGCTTTGGCCATACCGCTGGTGCGAGTGCGCACGGGAGGCGGGCAGCAGACGGGGTTGGTCTCGGCGGCCACAGAGACGATCGGGCTGCTGTACATGGAGGCTGAGGGCGCCTGCGAGCCGGCGGCGGGCAGCCGCGAGCTGCTGACCACGTTGGCCTTCGAAGCGTCGACGGTGCTGGAGAACGCGCGACTGCTCGAGGAGCAGTGGGCGCGGCAGCACATGGAGGAGGAACTCAGGATAGCGCGGCGCATCCAGGAGAGTCTGCTGCCGCGTCAGTTGCCATCGGCGGAGTGGTTGCGGGCGGCCGGCGGGAGCATTCCTTCGCGCGAGGTGGGGGGCGACTATTACGAGCTGCGCGCGGCGGGGGAGGGCGGCTTTGCGTTGGCGATAGCGGACGTTTCGGGCAAGGGCGTGGGCGCGGCCCTGTTGGCGGCGCTGCTTCAGGGCATGTTCGTGGCGGCGCCGCACACGCGTGTGAGGGTGGAAGAGATGATGGCGGGTGTGAATCGATTTCTGTTGGAGCGCACGGGGGGCGAGCAGTACGCCACGGTGATTTACGGGCTGGTGGAAGCGGGCGGTCGGCTGCGCGTGGTGAACGCGGGGCATCCGCCGTGGCTGCGGCTGCGCAGGACGGGCATCGAGCGACATCCGGCGCGCTCGGCGCCGCTGGGGCTGCTCGAGGAGGCTCGCTACGAGGCCGAGGAAGTGCAACTGGAAGCGGGGGAGCGTTTGCTGTTTTACACGGACGGGCTGACGGAGGCGCGCAACGCAGAGGGCGAATTGTTCGGCTTGAGGCGGCTGGAGCGCGTGGCGGCGAGCTGTGGCGCAGGGGGCGCCGGAGAGCTGTACCGGGCCGTATTGCAGGCCGTGGAGGAGTTTACCGGCGGGGTGGAACAAGCCGACGATATCGCGCTGCTGGTTGTCGAGTACGGTCCGAGCGGGCGGGCTGCACGCGCTTGACATCGGGAGCGGGTTCAGGCACGCTAGGTGAGTGAACCGCTCTGCTGTCCCCGGCGGTTTCCCCGGATGGATCCCGCGCTGTTCGCCGCCAGCGAAGGCCGGTAGGTGCCGGGCGCGGCGGAAGCCAGGTAGATCAGCGAGGCGAAGGTGGTGTCGAGCCTGATCCTACAGCAGCAACAGCCCCCATCGAGCGCCGTGGGGTTTCTGCTCACGGTTCTGCCCATCATCCTGATTTTTTACTTTCTGCTGTTCTTGCCCATGCAGAGGCAGCGGAAGCGGCAGCAGAAGATGCTGGCCAGCCTGGAGCCGGGGCAGACGGTGTTGACCAGCGGCGGCATTATCGGGACGATCGTGGGCATCAACCGAGAGGACGACACGCTGGTGCTGCGCGTCAAGCCGGACAACGTGAAGCTGCAGGTGACACGGAGCGCGGTGGCGGCGCTGATTCCGACCGAGAGCAAGAAGTAAGGCAGTCGTTGCGGGCATGAAGAGAAACGTCAAAGTGCGTGCGATCGTGATCGCGGCGGTGCTGGCGGCGGCGATTCTGGGCCTGATCGGCCTGCCGCGTTCGCTGGACCAACTCAAGGCGAACCTGCGCCGGAACGTTCGGCTGGGTCTGGACCTGCGCGGGGGCAGTCACCTGATCCTGCAGGTGCGGGTGCACGAGGCGGTGAAGGCGCGGGCGGACATGACGATCGAGAGCCTGCGGCAAGAGTTGCGGCGGGCGGGCATCGAGTTCGCGCAACTGGAACGCAACGATCCGCAGCGGGTGGAGGAGGCGGACACGATCGCGATTTATCTGCGGGGCGTGCCGGCGGCTCGCGCGGGGGATCTGCGTGCGATCGTCACGCAGCGATTCCCGATGTGGGTGTTGGCGGCGATCGGGGAGAACGATTACCGGCTCACGATGCGGCCGAGCGAGTTGCTGGCGCTGAAGCGGGAGACGGTGGAGCGGACGATTCGTACGCTGGAGCGGCGGATCAACGCGCTGGGGCTGACGGAGCCGGTCATCCAGCAGCACGGGGCGGCCGAGAGCGAGTACGAGATTCTGGTGCAACTGCCGGGCGTGGACGATCCCGCGCGGGTCAAGCAGATCATGGGCACGACGGCGGTGCTGGAGATCAGCGAGGTGCAGGACGGGCCGTTCTCTTCGCGCGAGCAGGCGTTAGCCAAGTACGGCGGAGTGCTGCCGCTGAACACGAAGCTGGTTCCGGAGATGCGGCGGCCGGGCGAGGCGGGGGAGAGCTGGTGGCTGGTCAACCGGGTTCCGGTGATCACGGGCGAGGATATCCGGATGGCGCGGCCCAGCCGCGACGAGTTCGGCAAGTGGGAGACGGATTTCACGCTGGGGCCGGACGGCGCGCGGCGTTTCGCGCAGCACACGGAGCGTAACATCGGCAATCGGCTGGCGATCATTCTGGACAATCAGGTACGCAGCGCGCCGGTGATTCAGAGCCGGATCGAGGACCAGGGGCGGATCACGGGTGCGGCCAACGAGCAGGATGCGTCGGATCTGGCGCTGGTGCTGCAGTCCGGGTCGTTGCCTGCGGGCATTGATTACCTGGAGGAGCGGACGATCGGGCCTTCGCTGGGTTCGGACTCGATCCGGCAGGGCGTGTCGGCGGGGATCCTGGGCCTGATTCTGGTGGCCGCGATCATGCTGATCTACTATCGACTGAGCGGCGTGAATGCGGTGGTGGCGCTGCTGATGAACGGGCTGCTGACGCTGGCGGCGCTGAGCTACTTCGAAGCGGTGTGGACGCTGCCGGGCATTGCGGGGTTCGTGCTGAGCCTGGGCATGGCGGTGGATTCCAACATTTTGATCTTCGAGCGGATCCGCGAGGAGCTGCGCTCGGGCAAGGGCGTGATTGCGGCGGTGGAAGCGGGCTTCGACCGGGCGTTCATCACCATCATCGACACGCACGTGGTCACGGTGGTTTCGTGCGCGTTCCTGTTCATGTTCGGGACGGGTCCGGTGAAGGGTTTCGCGGTGACGCTGGTGGTGGGTCTGGTGGCGAACGTTTTCACGGCGGTATTTGTCTCCCGGACGATCTTCAACTGGGTGCTGTTCCGCAAGCCGCAGGTGGCGTCGCTGAGCATATGATGGTAGGAGTTTAGGGCCGTGGGGAGGGAAAGGGTGCGCACCGGGCAGGCGGGGCGACCCTCAGGCGTGGCTGTTTGTGCTATCTTCTTGACTGCGGAGGGGAACTTTCCGCGGGACGCCGGTGTCCAATCGGGAAGCGCCGGCTCGCGTTGAGGCGATGGAGTTATTCCGAGAACCCAAGATCAACTGGATCCGCTTGATGCCGGCGGGCGTGTTTCTGTCGCTGGTGCTGGTGGCGGGCACGCTGTTGAGCCTGGCGCTGAAAGGCGGCCCCAAGTGGGGGATTGATTTTCGCGGCGGGACCTTGGTGTACGTGAAGTTCCGGGAACAGCCGCCGCTCGAGGAGATCCGGCGAGCGCTGCTGGGGCGCGTTCCGGGCGAGGTGACGGTGCAGGAGATGACCGGGGCGCAGGAGGTGATCATCGGCACCGAGATGCGCAGCGAGCAGGAGCTGGATCTCGCACGGCGGATGATCACGGAGACGCTGGCTGAGCGTTTTGCAGCGGAGAAAGGCAAGCTGGATTTGAACAGCGCAGGCAGGGAAGCGCTGGCGGAGCGGTTGCGCGAACCGCTGGCGCGGGCGGGCGTCACGCTGAGCGAGGGGCAGTTGCAGGAGCTGGCGGATCGGATCGTGGAGTTTCGTGACCGGGAGCGCTCGGGCTTACTGCGGAGCGTGGACGAGCTGGGGGCATTGCCCGGTGTGACGCCGGCGATCCTGGGCGTGCTCAAGCAGGAGGCCACGGTGGCGCCGTTCGCCATCCGTCAGGTCGAGATCGTGGGGCCGAAGGTCGGCGCGGACCTGCGCGAGAAGGCTTTGATGGCGACGCTGTACGCGCTGGCCGGGATGCTGGTTTACATTGCGTTCCGGTTCGAGTTCGTGGCGGGCGTGGGCGCGGTCGTGGCGAGCTTCCATGACGCTCTGGTCACGATTGGGGTGTTCTCGTGGCTGAACCGTGAGATCTCGCTGACGGTGATCGCGGCGATTTTGACGCTGATCGGCTACTCGATCAACGACACGATCGTGGTATTCGATCGGGTGCGCGAGAATCTGAAGCTGCGGTTTAAGCAGGCGCTGCCGGAGGTGGTGAACCTGAGCATCAACCAGACGTTGATGCGGACGGTGATGACGTCTGGGACGACGCTGGTGGCGGTGCTGGCGCTGTACCTATTGGGCGGGCCGGTGTTGAACAACATGGCGCTGGCGCTGCTGGTGGGCGTGGTGGTGGGGACGTACTCTTCGATTTTCGTGGCCAGCGCGATTGTGGTAGGTTGGCACCAACTGTCCGAGCGCCGCAAGAAGGCGGCGGGATCCCGCGTAGCGGCGCCGGTGTCCAAAGAGAAGGAGGCTGTCCGGAAAGTGAGCCGGGCGGCAAGAGAGGTTTGAGATTGACGGGCGCCTGGGAGCCGCCCTGGGCAGGGCGGAGGGGCGTCCTGGGTTGGGAAGGGCAACGGAAATGTTTGAGCAGAGCTTGCTGGATACGGCGGTGAAGACCCGCCGGCCGTGGACCGTGGTGGTTTCCTTCATCGGCCAGTCGTTTCTGGTGATGATCCTGATTCTGATCCCCCTGATTTACACGGACACGATTCCTCGGGGGACGTTGACGAGTTTCCTGGTGGCGCCTCCTCCTCCGCCGCCTCCGCCTCCGCCGCCGGCGGCAGCGCCGGTGAAGGTGGTGAAGGTGATACCGCGGCAGTTCGACGCGGGGCGGTTGATGGCGCCGAGGCAGATACCGAAGGAAATCGCCATGATCAAGGAAGACGAGCTTCCGCCGCCTTCGGCGGGCGCGGTGGGGGTGGTTGGCGGCGTGCCGGGTGGCGTGCCCGGCGGGTCGCCTGGCGGCGTCATCGGCGGGATCATTTCGGCGGCTCCGGTGGCTGCTCCGCCGCCTCCTCCTCCGAAGGTGGAGGTACAGAAGCCGAAGGAGATCCAGCGGATCCGTGTGGGCGGCAACGTACAGCAGGCCAAGCTGATCTACGCGCCGAAGCCGATCTATCCTCCGCTGGCGAAGCAGGCGCGGATTCAGGGGGTGGTTCGACTGACGGCGGTGATCGGCGTCGACGGCACGATTCAGAACCTGCAGGTGATCTCGGGGCACCCGCTGTTGATCCCGGCGGCGCTGGAGGCGGTGAAGCAGTGGCGCTACCAGCCGACGTTGCTGAACGGCGAGCCGGTGGAAGTGATCACGCAGATCGACGTGAACTTCACACTGAGCCAGTAGGAAGGGTTTCCATACGTCGCAAGACGGAATTTCAACTCGCAGGAGAAGAGGAAGATGCTTCTACAATTGCAAGTCTGGTCGTTTCTGCTGCTGCAAGAGGCGGCCGTAGGTTGGGACATTCGCTCGTTGTGGAACCAGATGGGCCTGGTGGCGAAGATCGTAGTGGTGATCCTGTTCTTCATGTCCGCCTGGTCCATCGGCGTGATGATCGATCGTGTGCTGGCGTTCAACGCCGCGCGCAAGCAGTCGCGGCTGTTTGCGCCGGCGGTGGCGGGCGCGCTGCGCGAGGGCAAGCTGGATGAGGCGATCAAGATCGCCGATCGGTACAAGAAGAGCCACCTGGCGAAGGTGGTGGTGGCGGGCCTGCAGGAGTTCCGCGCGCACCAGATGAGCTCGGAGATACCGGGCGAGGAGATCGAGGCATCGCGGCGTGCTTTGGAGCGGGCCGAGGCGATCGTGCACGCGGAGCTGAAGCGCGGTGTGCCGACGCTGGCGACGATCGGAGCGACGGCGCCGTTCGTGGGCCTATTCGGGACCGTGGTGGGGATCATCAACGCGTTCCACGGCATTTCGACCGAGAAGTCCACGGGTCTGGGCGCGGTCGCGGGCGGTATTTCCGAGGCGCTGGTGGCGACGGCGATCGGTCTGTTCGTGGCAGTGCCGGCGTTTTGGGCGTTCAATGCTTTCACGAGCCGCATCGAGGGCTTCGACGTCGAGATGAGCAACTCCAGCTCGGAGTTGATCGACTACTTCCTGAAGCGCTCGCAGCGGGTGAGCAAGTAACAGAGACGAGTCCGGCGAGTTGAAAACCTGTCGGGGCGGGGCCGGAGCGGCCCCGCCGTGCAGGGGAACGCGCACGGAGGAGGCAGAACGATGGCAAGAAGGGAAATGCCCCCGCCGGTATCCACACCGAACGTGGTGCCCATGGTGGACGTCATGCTGGTGCTGTTGATCATCTTCATGGTGGTGACGCCGATGTTGACGAAGGGCATCAGCGTGGACATGGTCAAGACGCGCAACCCGATCGCGATGCAGGCTGCCGACAAGGATGACGCCATTCTGATCGCGGTGACGCGCGACGGGAGGACGTTTTTGGGCACCACTCAGATGCCCCCGGACCAGTTGCCCAGCAAGGTGAAGGACCTTTTGGTGAACCGGCTGGACAAGATGGTTTACATCCGCAGCGACGCGCGGGCCCGCTACGAGCGGGTGGTGGAAGTGGTGGACAATCTGCGCTCGGCGGGAGTGGATCAGATCGGTCTACTGACGGAACAGATCAAGGAGAAGGGAGCGGCAGCGGCGGCGACGCCGTGAGCGCGCGAGGGAGCTGCTGCGGGAGGAGATTGGTCTATGGGAATGCAAGTCGGTACTGGCAAAGGCCCGGTGGCCGACCCCAACGTCGTGCCGTTCATTGACGTGCTGCTGGTGCTGTTGATCATCTTCATGGTGATCACGCCCACGACGCCTTATGGGCTGGACACGCTGGTGCCGCAGCCGCCGCCGCCGGGTTCGAAGGCGGACGCGGCGGATCAGCGCACGGTGGTGATCGTGATCAACAAGGACCATTCGGTGATGATCAACCAGGAGCCGAGCGATTTCAATCGCCTTGGCCGGCGGCTGGAAGAGATCTTCAAGACGCGTGCCGAGCGGGTAGTGTTCGTGAAGGGCGATCCCGATCTGGAGTTCCAGTACGTGGCGCGGGCGATCGACATCGCGAAGGGGGCCGGCATCGACAAGGTGGGACTGATGACGGCCAAGATCGAGGCCGGGCAGTGACGGTCGGACCGCATTTGCGCGAACAGGAGTCAGCATGAGCAGCAAGCGAAGGATTGCGGCATTGGTTTGTGCTGCGGCGACGCTGATGGTGAGCGCCGGTTGCCAGAAGCTGAGGGCGCGGGATCATCTGAACAAGGGGGTGCAAGCGTACAAGAATGCGCGCTATCCGGAGGCGATCGAGCATTTCAAGCAAGCGATCGCGCTGGATCCCACTTTCCCCACCGCGCGTCTGTACTTGGCGACGGCGTACATGGTGCAGTACATTCCGGGCGCGGAGTCGCCGGAGAATCTCCAGTTCGCGGAAAACGCGCACCAGGAGTTCCTGCGGGTACTCGAGCAGGATCCGAAGAACGAGGTTGCGATCGCCTCGATCGCGTCGCTTTACTTCAACCAGAAGAAGTTCGACGAGGCGGCGGAGTGGTACAACAAGCTGATCGAGGTGAATCCCAACAACAAGGAGGCCTACTACACGCTGGGCGTGATCGCGTGGACGAAGGCGTTCCAGGACAACGCCGAAGCGCGCGCCAAGCTGGGCATGAGGCCGGAGGATCCGGGTCCGCTGAAGGACAAGAAGGTGCGCGATCAGCTCCGGCAGAAGAACCTGGAGATGATCGAAGCGGGCATGAAGCATCTGGAGAAGGCGCTGGAGCTGGACCCGCAGTACGACGACGCGATGGCCTACATGAACCTGCTCTATCGGCAGCGGGCGGACCTGCAGGAGACGGAGCAGGCGTACAAGCGGGACTGGGACACGGCGGATAACTGGGTGCAGAAGACGCTGGAGACGAAGAAGCAGAAGACGGGCGGCGCGCTGGGAGGCGTTCCGTAACGCCGATCCGGAGACGCGAGTTATAATACAAGCGGGCGGTGCGGGGAGCCTGCGCCGCCCGCTTTCTTCACATGGAGGGCGATCCGAACTGTCCGGCGACGGGGATGCCCGTTCCGGTCATGGCGTCGATTGCGACCTCTCGGCCGCCCGTCGTCGATGAGGGGCCGGGGGAGGGGCTGTACCGCGAGCTTGTCGCCCGCCTGAAGAACACCCTTCCTGCGGAGGATCTCGCCGCACTCGAGAAAGCCTTTCGCTTCGCGCAGCGTTGCCACGCGCATCAGCGTCGCGACTCGGGGGAGCCGTACATCACGCACCCGGTGGGAGTGGCGGCCATCCTGGCGGAGATGAACATGGACCTGGTGTGTCTTCAGACGGCGCTGCTGCACGACGTGGCGGAAGACACGTCGGCGACGCTGGAGGAGCTCCGACGGGAGTTCGGCGAGGAAGTGGCCCGCTGCGTCGACGGCGTGACCAAGCTGAGCAAGCTGGAGTTCTACTCGGCCGAGGAGCGTCAGGCGGAAAGCGTCCGCAAGATGCTGCTTGCGATGGTGAACGATCTGCGGGTGATTCTGGTGAAGCTGGCCGATCGCCTGCACAACATGCGGACGCTGGCGTTCTGCGCGCCGGAAAAGCAGAAGCGGGTGGCGGAGGAAACCTTGGAGATCTACGCGCCCATCGCGCACCGGTTGGGAATGGGCGCAATCCGGCGCGAGCTGGAGGACCTGGCCTTTTCGTATCTGGAGCCGGAGGCGTACGCCGAGATACGGGATGCGATCGAGTCGCGGCAGCGGGCCAGCCAGGAATTTCTGGAGCAGATCCAGCGGGAGATTCTGGAGATGCTCACGCGCGAGGGGATTCCCGCGCGGGTGGAAGGTCGGATCAAGGGGGTTTACTCGACCTATCAGAAACTGAAGCGGCAGAAGATTACGATCGAACAGGTTTACGACCTGCTGGCGGTGCGGGTGATCACGGACACGGTCAGGAACTGCTACGCGGCGCTGGGGATCATTCACGGTCGCTGGCCGCACATACCCGGGCGGATCAAGGACTTCATCAACATCCCGCGTCCGAATCTTTACCAGTCGCTGCACACGTCGGTGATGGGTCCCGGGGGCCAGCCATTCGAGGTGCAGATCCGGACCGAGCAGATGCACCGCATAGCCGAGGAGGGCATCGCAGCGCACTGGAAGTACAAGGAAGGCAGCAAGACGAGCGGTCAGCAGGAGGAGCAGCGCATCGCGTGGTTGCGGCACCTGCTCGACTGGGTGCAGGAGATGCGCGATTCGCGAGACTTCCTGTCGACGCTGAAGGTGGACCTATATCCGGAGGAGGTTTACACCTTCACGCCGCGGGGCAAGGTGATCGTGCTGCCGCGGGAGGCCACGCCGATCGACTTCGCCTACGCGATTCACACGGAGGTGGGGCACACCTGCGTGGGGGCGAAGGTGAACGGACGGATCGTGCCGCTGCGCTACACGCTGCGGAACGGGGACGTGGTGGAGATTCTGACGCAGCCGGGCCATCTGCCGAGCAAGGACTGGCTGGCGCTGGTGAAGACGTCGCGGGCGCGGCAGAAGATCAAGGCGGTCATCAACGCGGCGGAGCGAGCGAAGGCGATCGAGATCGGGCAGAAGTACCTGGAGCGGGAGGCGCGGCGGTTGGGCGTGCAGTTGGCCAAGACGACGCGCGGCGAGTTGGAGCGGGTGGCGAACGAGTACGGGTACGCGAAGCTGGAGGACCTGTACGCTGCGCTGGGTTACGGGCGGTTTTCGCCGCGGAAGATCCTGCAGAAGATCGCGCCGGCCGGAGGGCCGGAAAATCAGGAGACGGCGGCCTCGGCGCCGCCCGGACCTCCTGCGGGGCGAGCGGCGGAGGCGGGCGATCTGGTTCTGCGGGTGAAGGGCGTGGACGACATTCTGATCTACCGCGCCAAGTGCTGCAATCCCATTTGCGGGGAGCCCATCGTGGGCTACATTACGCGGGGCAAAGGCGTGGCGGTTCACGCGACCTGGTGTCCGAACGTGCAGAACCTGCTGTACGAGGTGGAGCGACGGATCGATGTGGAGTGGGGTCCGCCGAGCGGGCAATCGTATCCGGTGAAGCTGGTGGCGCACATCGAGGATCGTCCCGGGATGCTGAATCATTTGACGACGATTTTGTTCAATGAGAACGTGAACATTCGCACGCTGGAGGCGCGGGGGGACGCTGCGCACGGCGATGCCGCGGTGGTCGACATGACGATCGAGGTCAGGGACAAGAAGCAACTGGAGCGCTTGCTGGGCGCGATGCGACGGGTCTCCGGGGTGCGGGATGTCCAGCGGGTCTGAGCGTCGCGGGCGGTACGATGCGACGCGGGTATCGGTCTCGAAATCGCGAGGGCTGGTGATCGAGTGGGGTGACGGGCACCGCAGCGAGTACGGGCTGCGCTATCTTCGGGACCGATGTCCGTGCGCGACGTGTACGGAAAGTCGCGGTCGCGGCGGGGCGCAGAGCTCGCCATTCCCCATGTTCCAGCCGGCGTTGCGGCTACTGAGGGCCGAGCCGGTGGGCAACTACGCCCTGAGCCTGATCTGGAGCGACGGGCACAGCACGGGGATTTACACGTGGGAGTATCTGAGGGACCTCTGCCCGTGCCCGGAATGTGACTCGGCGCGGAGGACCGAGGGGTGAGGCCGGGGCGAGCGAAGCTTCAGCAAAGGCGGAAAGAGAGTTTTGCGCGGCGGGCCGGCAGCCTGAGGCCGGGCGTGGCATTCAGGCCCATCAGAGCAGGCGGAAGTTGACCTCGACGGTGGCGATGACGGCGACCGGCTTGCCGTCCTTATAGCCGGGGCGGAAGCGCCACTTGGAGACCGCCTCGATGGCTTTTTCGTCGAGGCCCATACCGAGGGGTCGGATCACCTTGAGGTCACGGGGCCGCCCCTGCTCGTCGATGATGATGGAGAGGACGACGGTGCCCTGGTACTTGGCCTTGCGCGCTTCCTCGGAGTATTCGGGTTCGACCTTGTAGAGCACGACGGGGGCCGAGACGCCGCCTCCGATGCGGTAGACGCCGCCGCCGATGCCGCCACCTTCACCGGGGCCGTAGCCGCCGCCGCGGCCAGGGCCCACGCCGCCGCCCGAGCCGGTTCCGATGCCGCCGCCGAAGCCAGGGCCGCTGGAAGGGGGGCCGAGTTTGGCGAGGGGATCGCCGTAGTTGGGCAGATTGACGCTGGGTAGAGGCGTGTCCGGCGGCATGATGAGAGTGGGCTCGATCGCCAGCTTGGGGTTGGGGTTCTGAATGACAGCAGTGGGCGGAGTGAACTGGCGGAAGGAGGGCCGCGGCAGGCGGCCTTTGCTGGGGGGCAAGGGGGAGCGGTCACCTCCACCGCCGCCTCCGCCCATTTGGGTGTCCTTCGGCTTGAGCGGAGGCAGGTAGGGTGCGATGTCAGGCGCGACCAGGGTGACCGTATCGCGAACGGTCTTCTGGACCACGGGGCTGGATGCGGCGGTAAAGAGCAGGACCACGGCCAGGCCGTGGATGAGAGCCGAGGTCAGCCCGGCCTGCCGTCCGTAGCGGTATTCGCCCCAGATGTCTTTGACGGCGACGGGCTTGGAGGTGAGCTCGAGGGGCGGCAATTTGGGCGGGCGGATGGTATCGCGCAGATTGGTCCAGAAGGAGCGGTACCAAGGGATCTGCGTTTCGACCGGCAGGAGTCTGGCGAGGTGATCTTCGGGGCGCACTCCAAGGGCGCTCGTATCATTTGGGAGCTGGTGCGACTGCTGCCTGGCGGAAGCTTCTGGCATGGTTGCCGTTGAGGGGAACGATGCGCGCCGCAGAATCCTTGCGGGCCCTTAGGCTCCCCAGAGCTTAGATGTGACCGCGCCGCCCACCGTTACCCGTCTACAGCAAATTGTAACACAGCCGCCCTGCGCGCACCCTAAAATCCAATCGTTGGAAGACGACGGGAGGGCAGCGAGGCAGCTCAGCAGGTCGAGGAGGCGAGCAGGAAATCCCTGGCGCGCGCCCAGATGCGGTCGAGGACGTCGAGGAGGTCGTGGTCGGAGTCCACCAGCTCGAGGCGGACGTTCGGCTGGAGACGGGCGAATTCGGCGGAGACCGATGGGGGCACGATGGAGTCGCGGAGGCCGTGGAAGATGAGGACGGGTTGAGAGACGGAGGGCTGGTCCTCGTAGCGGAGGCCGTCCTCGATGAGGGCGTAACGGATGGGAAGGAAGCGGCCCTCGCCGTAGTGATAAACCATTCTATAGCCTTTTTGTTTCCATTGGTCCGCCTCCGGGCCCAGCGCGGCGGTCCATCGCCGTGCGAAGCCGAAGGCGGGCGCCAGCAGCAGGAGGCGCTCGATTTCGGGATGGCGCGCGGCGTAGAGAGCGGCCAGGTAGCCGCCCAGGCTGGATCCGATCAGGACGAGGGGGCGGCCTGCGGCGAGGCGCTCGATGACGTGCAACTGGGCGGTGATGGTGAGATTCTCGAAGTCGCCCTGAGCCAGGTCCGGGACCTCGAGGCGGCAGCCTTCGGCCTCGAGCTTCTGTCGGAAGAAGCGGGCCTTCTGAGAGGCGGGGCTGGAGGCGAAGCCATGCAGGTAGAGGAAATCAGGTTTCATGGGAACTTGAGCTCGGCGTCGGCGGCGAACATGCGGTAGTCGGAGTACTGAAAGACGTCTTCCTCGATGAGCAGGTCGCCGGCCGCGAGGCGTCGGACGACGGAGACGGGCACGAGGACGCCGTGGGCAGTAGGGGCGTAGTCGACGACGGCGGTATCGAGGACTTCCTGGTCGTCCTGTTGTCTGCGGTTGGTGAGGAGGATACGCAGCGGTAGGGCGTCGTTTTCCCGCACCCAGAGTTGGCCTTGCAAAGGGTGGCGGGTCAGTTGGCGGTTCTCGAAGACGGTCCACCCGCCGACACCGGCGATTTGGCGGAAGCGAAGGAGGAGTGCGGGCTCGGCGCCGACGCGCTCGTGGCCGGCGGGTTCGAAGCGGAAATCGGCGAGGCGGCGCGGGGTGAAGGCGAGCAGGGCGAGGCCGAGGTCCGTGGCGGCGCTGCGGAGGGTGTAGCGGGCGAAGGCTTCCAGGAGTTGCTGCCTGGCGCGATCGTCGGGTGATCGCAGGCCTGCAATGAGTCTGCGGCGTGCGCGGGGAGGATCGCCGACGGGGCGTCCGTCGACGGAGACAACCTGCCGGAACTCGTGGAGCACATCGGGGGATTCGCGCAGCAGGCCGAAGGCGTACTCGGAAACGATCTCCCGGGTACGGTAGTCGAGGGGAGTGGGTTTGCGCGGGGGCTTACCGATGCGGGGACGAAAGCGGGGCGGCTGCGACAAGGCGCGCTGTCGGAGGGTTTCGCGGGCGATGAGGTTGAGGGCGGCCTGGCGGAAGATCTCGGCTTCTTCGGCGACGCGCGCCAGCAGGCGGTCCAACTGCAGGTGGCGGGGGGCGGCCGCGAGAGCGAAGGCGAGGAGGCTGCAAAGCGGCAGCATATCCGGATTGTAGCGTGGGTGGGGCGGGCGAAGGGCAGTTGCGGCGGCTGGGCGAGCACGGCTAGAATCACCGTTTGCAGCCCATGTCGGCGCCGGAGCGAGGCGCCGAGGAGGAAGATTTCCGGAGGTTTCATGTCGGTTGAGCAAAAGGTAAAACAGATCATCGCCGAACAGTTGGGAGTGGACGAAAGCCAAGTGGACAACACGGCTTCGTTCGTGGACGATCTCGGCGCGGACTCGCTGGATATTGTCGAGCTGACGATGGCCTTCGAGGAGGCGTTCGAGCTGGAGATTCCTGACGAGGACGCCGAGAAGATCACCACCGTCAAGGACGCGATCGAATACATCGAGTCAAAGACGGCCAAGAAGTAAGGTCTGCCTCGTCCCCGGGGAAGAGCGGCAAAGGAGGGGAGTCTTGTGGCGCAGGGTTGTAGTGACCGGTGTGGGTTTGGTGTCGCCTTTGGGAGTGGGAACCGAGGAGACCTGGCGAGCCATACTGGAAGGGCGCAGCGGGGTGGGCCCGATCACGAGTTTTGACGCCTCGGGTTTTCCGACGCGGATCGCGGCGGAGGTCAAGGGGTTCCAGCCGGAGAATTTCATCGAGCGGAAAGAGCTCCGAAAGATGGGCCGTTTCATCCAGTTCGCGATTGCGGCCACGGAGTTCGCGGTGAAGGCGTCGGGCCTGAAGGTGACGGCGGAGAACAGCGAGCGGGTGGGCGTTTACATTGGCAGCGGGATCGGGGGCTTCGAGATCATCGAGCGGGAGTTCGAGGCGCTGTTGCAGCATGGGCCGCGCCGAATTTCGCCATTTTTCATTCCGGCGACCATCATCAACCTGGCGGCGGGCTACGTTTCGATCCGGTTGGGGGCGAGGGGGCCGAACTCGGCCACGGCCACAGCCTGCACGACGGGGGCGCACGCGATCGGGGATTCGTTCAAGATCATCCAGCGGGGTGACGCGGACGTGATGATATGCGGCGGCTCGGAGGCGCCGATCTGCCGGATGGGGATCGGTGGTTTTGCTGCGATGCGCGCGCTTTCGACGCGCAACGACGAGCCGGAGCGCGCCAGCCGCCCGTGGGACAAGCTGCGTGACGGCTTTGTGGTGGGAGAAGGGGCGGGCCTGCTCATTCTGGAGGAGCTGGAGCACGCGCGGCGTCGCGGGGCGCCGATCCTGGCCGAGATCGTCGGCTACGGCATGAGCGGCGACGCGTTCCACATCACGGCGCCGTGCGACGACGGCGACGGCGCCTATCGCGTGATGCGGAACGCTCTGCGGGATGCGGGGATCGAACCCACGCAGGTGCAGTACATCAACGCGCACGGCACCTCGACGGACGTAGGCGATCGCATCGAGACGCTAGCCATCAAGCGGTGTTTCGGCGAACACGCCTACAAGCTGGCGGTCAGCTCGACCAAGTCCATGACGGGACACCTGCTGGGCGGGGCCGGGGGCCTGGAGGCGGGGATCACGGTGCTGGCCATTCGCGACCAGATTGCGCCGCCGACGATCAACTACGAGGTGCCAGATCCGGACTGCGATCTGGATTACGTGCCGAACCAGGCGAGGCCGATGAAGATCGAGTACGCGATGTCGAACTCGTTCGGTTTCGGGGGGACCAACGGTTGTCTGGTGTTCAAGCGCTACACGGAGTAGGGGATTCAGTGGGCGCCTGAAAGATAAGCGAAGCGGAGCACGCAGAGCCCGGCGAGCAGGTAGACCAGCCAGTGGACCTCGCGCCAGCGGCCGCGAAGCGTCTTCAGGGCGGCGAAGGCGATGAAGCCGATGGCGATCCCGTTGGCGATGCTGGAGGTGAGGGGGATGGTGATCATGGTAAGGAAGGCGGGCATGGCGACCAGCGGATCGGACCAGCGGATTTCAGCCACGGCGCCGACCATGAGGCTGCCCACGACGATGAGGGCGGGAGCGGTGGCGGCAGCGGGGATGACGCCTGCCAAGGGAGCGGCCAGCAGCGCGATCACAAAGAGCAGGCCGGTGACGACGGCAGTGAGGCCGGTGCGCCCGCCTGCGCTGACTCCGGCCGCGCTTTCGATATAGCAGACGACGGGGGAAGTTCCGGTGAGGGCGCCGGCGAGGGTGGCGGTTCCGGCGACGCCGAGCAAGGCGCCGGCGCGCGGGAGGCGGTCTCCCGGCTCGAGCAATCCCGCCCTTTTCGCCACGCCGATCAGGGTGCCGACGTTGTCGAAAAGGATGACGAAGTAGAAGACGAAGATGATCTCGAGCAGGCCGACATCCAGGGCCGCGCGGAGGTCGAGGCGAGCGGCGGCGGCGGTCATTTGGCGCCAGTCGAGCGGCTGAGGGTGCCAGCGCGCAAGGCCGAAGAGAGCGCCTAACGCGGTGGTAGCGAGGATGCCGAGCAACATGGCGGCGCGGACGCCCCAGGTGGTCAGGGCGGCAATCAGGAGCAGGCCGGCGAGGGCGAGGAGGGTGTTGGGTTCGCGCAGGTTGCCCAGGGCCACGGTACTTTCGGGGTTGGGAACGACGATGCCGGCGTTGCGCAGGCCGATTAGGGCGAGGAAGAGGCCGATTCCGGCGGCGACGGAAGCGTGGAGCTCGACGGGCACGGCCGCGATGATGCGCTGCTGGATGCGGGCGGCGGTGAGGGCGAGGAAGAGGACGCCGGAGAGGAAGACCGCGCCGAGGGCGGTTTGCCACGGTACTCCCATACCTTTGACCACGGTGTAGGCGAAGTAGGCGTTGATGCCCATGCCGGGCGCCAGAGCGATGGGGTAGCGGCCCAAGAGTCCCATGAGGATGCTGCCGAGGGCGGCGCAGAAGCAGGTTGCAGCCATGACGGCCTGCGGGGGCATACCGGCGGCTGCGAGGACGGCGGGATTGACGAAGACGATGTAGGCCATGGTGAGGAAGGTGGTGGCGCCTGCGAGCACCTCGGTGCGCCAGTTCGTGCCCAACTCGCGGAACCGGAAGTACTGCTCCATCCAGGCCTTCATAGGCCGCCTCCGAAGCAGATCCAAACACAACGAATGTACAACGGACGGGGAAGGCGCGCTCGGGCCGGTATAATGAGCCGGAACTACGCAGGAGGGATCATCGAAGATGACCAGAGCACGGAGACAGTTTCTGGCACTGGCGGCCGGGGCGCCGTTGGCAGGCGCCGCTGCAGGGGCGCGCACTCCGCATCCGATCGAAATTCCGGGCGGACTTTCGCACCTGTTCCTGGAGCGGCGGGCGCGCACGCGGCGTTCGTCCAGTTACGACCGCGAGGGCGGCAACGCCGACGGCGTACCGCTGGCGGCGGGCGCCACACACGTGCTGGCGGATCTGAGGGGGCCGGGTTGCATCCGGCACCTGTGGATCACCTTGCACTCGCTGGAGGAGCATTATCTGCGACGGTGCGTGTTGCGGGCGTGGTGGGACGGAGAATCCGAGCCGAGCATCGAGTGTCCGATTGCCGACTTCTTCGGGGTGGGCCACGGGGGCATCGCGAATTTCTGGTCGCTGCCGCTGAATATGGTGACCGGCGGCGACTCGATCGCGAAGCATCGGGCGGCGATGAACTGCTTTTTCCCCATGCCGTTTGCCAGTTCGGCCCGCATCACGGTCGAGAACCAGGGCACGCAGCCGCTGCGCGCGCTCTATTACTACGTGGACTGGGAGCAGTACGACAGCCTGCCCGAGAACGCGCTGCGTTTCCACGCACAGTGGCGCCGGCAGTTTCCGTTTCCGGCGCAGTACGACGCGGCCGAGCGCAGCCCCGTGAAGCGGCTCAATCGCGACGGCCGGCACAATTACGTGATTCTGGAGGCGACTGGGCGCGGGCACTACGTCGGGTGCGTGCTTTCGGTGGACCACATCAACCCGCATCCGGGTTTCAGCTGGTTCGGCGAAGGCGACGACATGATTTTCATCGACGGCGAGAGCGAGCCTTCGCTGCACGGCACGGGAACGGAGGATTACTTTTGCGCCGCGTGGGGCTTTCCGGGTGGAGCATACTCGACGCCTTATCACGGGGTGTCGCTGGCGGGCAGGACGTCGGGCCCGGAGGTGTATGCGGGCAAGTGGAGCATGTTCCGCTTCCACATCGAAGACCCGATCTGTTTCGAGAAGTCAATTCGGGTGACGATCGAAAGCGGTCATGCCAACGCCCACGCCAACGACATTTCGTCGGTGGCCTACTGGTACCAGCGCGAGCCGCACGCACGTTTCCCGGCGCTGCCGGCGGCCGAGCAGCGGCTGCCGCTCTCGGAGCCGGAGAGCCTGCGGCGGTTCTGGAAGACGTTTTAGGGCGGGTGCGGGCGCTGCGGGCGGGCGCCGGTCCGGCCTCAGGGTTTTTGGGCGAGCAGGCGCATAAGCAGCAGGCGTGCGGCCTGCTGGCCGGCGGCCTTTTTGGTGGAGCCCTGGCCGCGCGCGGACCATTCCGCGCCTAGGCGCACTTCGACGGTGAAGCGTCTGGCGTGGGGCGGTCCTTCTTCGGCCACGACGGCATAGCGCGGGGCGGGGAGGTTCATCTCGCGGGCCGTCTCCTGCAATGCGCCCTTGTAGTTGGTCCAGGAGGGACTGTTTTCACCGGCGGGGTCGTCGACGAAGACGTAGGTTTCGGCGAAGCGGCGGGCGGCCTCGAGCCCGCCGTCCAGATAGATTGCAGCGATGAGGGCCTCGAGGGCATCGGCGAGCAGGCCAGTCTTTTCGCGACCGCCGCTCATTTCCTCGCCGCGCCCGAGTCGTAGGTGCTCGCCCAGCCCCACGCGCTGTGCGATGCGGGCCAGATGGGGCGAGCTGACGAGGTAATTTTTGAGGATTGAGAGCCGACCTTCGCGCCAGTCGGGATGGCGGCGCACCAGATGTTCGCTGGCCAGCAGACCGAGCACGGCATCCCCAAGGAACTCGAGGCGCTGGTTATCGGTTTCAGCGCCCGGCGGGGCTTCGTAAGCGTGGGAAGGATGCGTGAGGGCGCGTGCGAGCAATTCGCGGTTGGAGAAGCGGTAGCCGATGGCGGTTTCCAAGCGCTCGAGATCAGCGGTCATGGCGCAGCGCCGTTACGCTCATGCCCGCAGAAACCCGGCCGGGGTGGCGGGCGCCCGCGTTAGGGTTTTGGGGCTTCGGGTTGGGGCTCGGGTGCGGGCTTGGCCTCGGCCGGTTTCTGCGCGGCCTGTTTCATCTGGTAGGCCCGTGCGCGTTCGGCCTGAGCAAACTGTTTGATCGTAGGGTGAACCTCGGGGTCGTTCATGACCTTGTCGAGGATCGCGATGGCCTCGTCGTGCTTACCGGTCATGTTGTAGACGGCGCCGAGGCGGACCATGGTGGCGGGGTCGGGATTGGCCGCGCCCTCGATGGCGAGTTTGAACTCAGCGATGGCCACGTCGTAGTTTTTGCGCGCCAAGGCGGCGAGGCCCAGAGCTTCGTGGGCCTGCGCGGTGAAATCCTTCTTAGCGGCCTCCCACTGATCGTCGGGCACATCGGGGCGGGGCTTAGGGAGGGTTTTCAGAATCTCCATGGCGTCGCGGGCGTACTTTTCCGCGCGGGCGAGCTTTTCTTCGCGGTCGAGATCGAACTCGCGGGTGCGCTGGGCGATGCCGCTGGCCAGCATGAGCATGGCGTGATAGCTTTTGGGGTCGGCCTCGAGCGTGCGCTCGGCCCAGACCACCATGTTCTCGAAGTCATTCTTTTGCTGATAGGAGGCGGCGATCATTTGCATGGCGATGGCCTTGAACTCGGTGTCGGCGAATTTGGTGAGCAGTTCCTGGGCGGCCTTGATGCGGGAGTCGGCATCGGGCGCCTCGAAGATGGCCATCACCGCTTCGGCCTCTTTTTGGGATTTGACCTGCGGCTGCTTTTGCACTTCCTGAGCAGCCGAAGTGGGAAGCGACAGTGCACCGGCCAGCAGGAGGCCGGCCAGCATGGGGTAACGCTTAGTCATGAACGAATCCTTCCTAGTGTTTATACGTTGATTTTACTTTAGTTGGGGGCAGGCCGGCTGCGGTCGCGGCTCAAGCCTGCAAGACCTTTTTCGGCGGCAGCACGCGCGGCCGCCGTGGCGCCCTGGATGGTGAGCGCCGCCTGGTAGTGTTTTCGGGCCCGCTCGGGTTCGTCGGCCGCTTCGGCCAAGCGGGCGAGGTAGACATGGGTCCAGCCGCGGGTCTGGGGGTCGGGATCGAGCTCGAGGGTACGCTCGAAGAGCTTCTCGGCGAGCTCGGGATTCTTCTCGAGGGCAGCGATGCGGGCCAGACCGTAATAGCAGCGTGCGTGGAGGCTTTTGTCGTCGGTTTGGCGGAGGACCTCCAGATAGGCCTCGCGGGCTTTTTCGAGCTCCCGCCTGGAATAGAGCTCTTCAGCCTCTTCGAGGCGGAGGGCAGGAGCGCTTAGCGCGGGCTTAGGCGGAGCGGGTGCGGGCCGCGGCGGTGCGGGCGGGGCGGATTGCGCAAACTCGACCCGATCCAGCCGTGCGGTCTCACGGCGGAGATCGATTCCCTTGATCATCTCGGGGAAGTAGAAGCGGAGGGCTTGTTCCTGCTTCTCGTAGGCGGGTAGCGCCTCGGCGAAGTAGGGGGTGAGGATATAACCCTCGCGGAGTGCCTGATCGAGGAGAGTCTGCCGGCGGGAAGGGGGCGCCAGGCGAGCTTCGATCGCCTTCACGAGACATTTGGAAACAAGCAGGAGGAAGTCTTTCTTGTAGGTCTCAGGCAGCAGCGGCGCGCCCAAGGCGAAATCCATGAGGGGCTTTTTCTGGTTGACTTCGTCGGCGTGTCGGAGCACGATGGGATCCACCAGGTAGTGCAGGTAGGCGTGGCGGATCTCGGCGAGCTGCGGTTCGGCGGACGGCGTGACGACCACGAAGTAATCGTTGCCGTAATTGCGGACGTGGACCTGGTTGGCCGGGGCGAGCAGTTCGAGGTAGACCTGGAATCTGCGGCCGAGCACGCCGCTGGTGGGGCTCCGAACGTAGGCGTTGGCTTCCAGTACGGCGCGGGCAATTCCAGGCTGGTAACGTTCGAGCTCGCGCTCGTAGCGGCCCTGGGCCTTTTTCCAGAGTTCCTCGACACGGGCTTCACGCGAGAAGCGCGCCAGGAGTTTTTCGAGGCCCTGTAAACCGAAGACGTCGGGCGGCAGCTGGTTGAGCAGGAACTTGTATCTGAAATCGGGCGGGCCTTGGACGGATAGGGAGAAGGAGACGTACTGGCTGAGGTCTTCGACGGGATCGCGTTGGCGGTGCTGTTCGAAGAACGTCTTGAGGGCGGGGAGGCCGGCGGGGTTGCGGGCGTGGATTTCGTTGACCACCGCGCGGCGAAGTTCTTCATCGGCCGCGCGCGGTAACTGCTCGTGCGGGGCGGCGGCGTGGTAGGCGGAGAGTACGGTGAAGAGCGAGAGACTGGAATCGAGCTGGCCTTCCTCGGCGGCGGCCGCCGTGAGGGCCGTCAGGAGAAGAGCGGCAATCGGACGCAGCAAACCCGCGAACCTTCCTGCGCCTAGTGTAGCGCAGGAGGGGGCGCGCGCCGCGGAGAGCCGTCTCAGTGAGCGGCCTCGCGCATCATGGCGCAGATGTGATTCTCGACGTCGCGGGCGACATCCTCGAGCCCGGCGGTCTGATAAAGGCTCAGCATGGCGGTGGGGAGGATGGTAGCGAGTTTGCAAGAGTCGCCGCTGCGATAAACCGAGATGCGGCAGGGCAGGGCGGTGGAGATCGCGGGGTTGGCTTCCAGGACCTTGCGGGCCTGGTGCGGGTTGCAGACCTCGTAAATCAGGCAGTCGCCGGCGTAGTCGACGCCTTTCTTCTGCATCGTTTCGCGGATGTTGTGTACAGCGAGGATGCCGAAGCCGTGGCGGGCGGCTGCTTCGTGCAGGTCGCGATCGATCTCTTCCAAACTCTTGCGCGTCTCGACTTCAAACAACATGGACGACCTCCTAGACTAATTTGGTTCAGTGTGGGACTGTGCGGTGCGGGCGCTTTCGCGCGCGACCACGGTGAGAACCGGACAGGGGGCGTAGCGTACGACACGCACGCTGGTGGAGCCGATCACCGTGCTATCGAAGAAGCGGCGGTGTTGGGCGCCGATGACCAACAGGTCGCAACCCTCTTCGGCGGCCTGCGCGACGATCTCGCGCGCGGCCTCCCCGCGGCGCACGATTTCGCGGATGCGGCAGCGCCGGCGTTGTTCGGCGGGGACCCAGGCACAGAGATCGGGGATGGTATCGGGCTTGCGCCCCTCGTCGACGTGGAGCAGGGTAAGGGTAGCGTTCAAGCACCGCGCCATCTCGGCAGCATACTCGAGGGCGCGACGGGCGATCGGGGTGTCGTTGACGGGGCAGAGGATGTTGCGGATGAGGAGGGGTCGGGAGGGGGGAGGGGCGTTCGACCGGACGGTAAGCACGGGTATTTCGGCTTCGCGCAGCACGCGCTCGGCCACGGAGCCGAGCATCCAACGATTCCAGCCGCTGCGTCCGTGGGTGCCCATGGCGATGAGGTCGGCGCCGATCTCGGCGGCGGTGCGCAGGATAGTCTCTGCGGGCCGGCCCTCGACGACGCGGACGTCGGGGAGGTTGGAGCCGGGACCGAGGTTTTTGCGCACGAACTCGCGGAGCTCTCGTTCAGCCTGACGCTGTGCGGCGCGCAGGCGCGATTGGAGCTCTTCGAGCTGGGCCTGGGTGAAGTAGGGAGGAGCCTCGAACGAGCTGGCGTGCAGGACGGTAACGCGCGCGCCGGAACAGCGACTGAGGGCATCGGCGTACTGGAGGGCGAGAGCCGAGAGCTCACTGAAATCGACCGGCGCGAGGATGTGTCTGGGGTGTTCCAGCTGCATTGGATTCCCGAGCGGGCGCGGCGCCCGCCACTATGTGCGATGCAAGCGTGCCCTGCGGGGTGACGGGCCTCAGGGAGCGACGGCGCGATTTTCGAGGATTCCGACGTGCTCGATTTCGACGCGCACGACGCTGCCCGGCGCCAAGGGTCCGACACCGGCGGGCGTGCCGGTGGCGATGAGGTCGCCCGGCTCGAGCGTCATCACCTCACTGACGAAGGCGATGATACGCGGCACGGAGAAGATCATCTCGGCGGGCGTAGCCTGCTGGCGGATTTGGCCGTCGACCCAGGTGCGCAGGCGGAGCGCTTCGAGGGAGAGCTCCGAGGCGGGCACGATCCAGGGTCCGACGGGACAGAAGGTGTCGAATCCCTTGGCGCGCGTCCACTGCACATCTTTCCTCTGAAGGTCGCGGGCGGTGACGTCGTTGACGCAGGTGTAGCCGAGGATATATTCGTGGGCTCGCTCGACGGGCACGTTGCGCGCGCGTGTGCCGATGACCACGCCGATTTCTCCTTCGTAGTCGACGCGGTTGGAGATGGGAGGCATCAGAATGGGATCGCCGTGAGCGGCCAACGCGGAAGGCGGCTTCAGGAAGATCACGGGTTCACCGGGGGCGAGGTTGCCCAGCTCGCGGGCATGCTCCTCGTAGTTGCGGCCGACGCAGACGATCTTCGAGGGCCAGCAGGGGGGCAGCAAGCGCACGGCGGCCAGCGGCCAGGCAGCGCCGGTCCGCTCGGCCCACCAGGCGCGGGTTTCGTAGACGGTTTCATTGTCCACCACGCCGTACCTAACGAGGGGTGAGGTATCGGGCGTAGTGGCGGGCAAATGGCGATCCAGCGTGAAACGCACGAGTCTCAAGGGGCAAGCACCTCCACAGGAGTTGACGGAGCGCTCTCGTTGCCGCGGAGATCGACGGCCGAGACCGCGTAACGATATTTCTTTCCGGGCTCGATGTTGCGGTCCGAGTAAGCCGGCAGGGCGAGGATGCCGGTGATGGGCGCTAGTGTCTCGTCCGGGGCAGCGCGCCAGACGCGGTAACCCTGGAGATCGGGCTCCTGGTTTGGCTCCCAGAGCAGTTCGATGGAGCCTAGTCCGGGCGTAGCCTGGAGGCCGGAGGGCGGTGCGGGCGGGAAGCGGTCCTCGGGCCTGATGCCGACCGTGTCGGAGAGCTCGCTGAGGGCCTCCTGTTCGCCGCTTTTGAGAAAGGCCTGGACGGAGTAGAGCCAAGTCGTGTCAAAGGCTGCTCCGGGGTCGAGGAAGGCCGGCTCCGCGGATTCGCCGACGATTTCCGGGCTCGTCTGTTGGGGGCCGCGGCGGAAAATCCGGAAGCGAAGGCCTTCAGGAGCGGAGGCGGTCCGCCAGCTGAGGCGGACGCCGTCAGCGGTAGCTTCGGCGCGCAGGTCCTCAGGACGCGGCAGCGGGGCGGCGATCTGCACCGCGAGGAGGTTGGACCAGGCGCCAGGGCGACCTTTGGGGCCGTAGGCCCGGAGGCCGAGGATCAGTTCGCGACCGGCCCACTGGCTGACGGGGACGGCGATTTCGACAGGGCCTGGACGTTCGGCGGCGACGGGGATTTCCTGCGCCTGGGCGGCCCAGCGCTCGGTATCGAACTGGCCATCAGGGGGCGGGCCGACGCGGAGCTCGATGCGGCGGAAGCGGCGCAGGGCGACGCCGTCGGTGGTGAGTGCGGGGAGCGTGAAGCGAACCAGGAGGCGGTCTCCGATCTGCTGGGCGCGCAGGTCGGTCACGGTTTCCGGGATGTTGAGCGAGGGCGGCAGGGGATCGCCGGGTGAGCCGCAACCGGCCGCGAACAAGCCTGCGAGGATCAGCGAAGCCAGGGGCCGACTCACAGGATGTAGCGGGTCAGGTCCTGATCCTTGATGATGTCGGCCAGTTGCTTGCGCACGTAGGCGGCGTCGATGCGCACGTGTTTCTTCTTGAGGTCCGGACCTTCGAAGGAGACCTCCTCGAGAACCTTTTCCATGATCGTGTGCAGGCGACGGGCGCCGATGTTTTCGGTGGTTTCGTTGACGTAGGCGGCGCAACGGGCGATCTCCTCGAGGGCATCGTCGGTGAAGGTCAGCTTGATGCCCTCGGTTTCGAGCAGCGCGGTGTACTGCTTGACGAGGGCGTTCTTGGGCTCCTTGAGGATGCGGATGAAGTCCTGCTCGGTGAGCGGCTTGAGTTCGACGCGGATGGGGAAGCGGCCCTGGAGCTCGGGGATGAGATCGCTGGGCTTGGAGACGTGGAAGGCGCCGGCAGCGATGAAGAGGATGTGGTCGGTGCGGACGAATCCGTAGCGGGTGTTGACGGTGGTGCCCTCGACGATGGGGAGGATGTCACGTTGGACGCCTTCGCGGCTGACGTCGGGGCCGTGGCCGGTTTCGCGGCCCGCGATTTTATCGATTTCATCGAGGAAGATGATGCCGTTGCGTTCGACGCGTTCGAGGGCCACGCGGGTGACCTGATCCATGTCGATCAGTTTCTGTTCCTCCTCCTGGGTGAGGTAGTCGAGGGCTTCGCTGACGCGCATTTTGCGCTTGCGGGTGCGGCCGCCGAAGAGGCCGGGCAGCATGTCGCGGATGGAGACGTCCATTTCCTCGACGCCGGTGCTGGTGGTGATCTGGAAGGTGGGGCCGGGTTCGCGGACGTCGATTTCGACGATGCGGTCATCGAGTTTGCCGGCGCGGAGGCGCTCGCGCAGTTTTTCGCGCGTGCGTTCGTAGCTTTCGCTGCCCTCGGGCTGAGGGGGCATGAGGATATCGAGGAGGCGTTCCTCGGCGTTGCGTTCGGCGCGATCGCCGATTTCCTCGGCGCGTTCCTCGCGGACCATGTCGATGGCGATTTCGACCAGGTCGCGGATCATGGACTCGACGTCGCGGCCGACGTAGCCGACCTCGGTGAATTTACTGGCTTCGACCTTGAGGAAGGGGGAGTTGGCGAGTTTGGCGAGGCGGCGTGCGATCTCGGTCTTGCCGACGCCGGTGGGGCCGATCATGAGGATGTTCTTGGGCATGACCTCCTCGGCCATTTCCGGGTCGAGCCGTTGGCGCCGGATGCGGTTGCGCAAGGCGATGGCGACCGCGCGCTTGGCCTCGGTTTGGCCGATGACGTATTTGTCGAGTTCGCGCACGATTTCGCGCGGCGTCAACTCGTCCAGCGCGGGTTCTTCCTCGACGGACTGAACGGGGAGGTAGATGACCATCAGCCCAGCTCCTCGAAAGTGATCCTGTCGTTGGTGAAGATACAGATTTCGCCGGCCACGCGCATGGCTTCCTCGGCGATGCGACGGGCGTCCAAATTGGTGTTGCGCATGAGGGCGAGGGCGGCGGCTTTGGCGAAGGGGCCGCCGGAGCCGATGGCGGCGACGCCCTCGTCAGGCTCGATGACGTCGCCGGAGCCGCTGACGATGTAGGTGTTTTGGGCGTCGGCCACCAGCAGGAGGGCCTCGAGATGGCGAAGGACGCGGTCCGTGCGCCACTCCTTGGCCAGCTCGATGACGGCGCGGGTGAGGTTCCCGCTGTGGGCTTCGAGTTTGGACTCGAAGCGAGCGAATAAAGCGACGGCGTCGGCGGTGGAGCCGGCGAAGCCGGCCAGCACTTTGTCGCCGTAAAGGCGGCGCAGTTTGCGTGCGGAGGCTTTTAGCACCTCCTGGCCGATGGTGACCTGGCCGTCGCCGGCCATGACCACCTTGCCGTTACGCCGGATGCAGAGGATGGTGGTGGAGCGGACGCGCCGCCTGGCCCGCGCGGGCCGGTGGCGCTGAAGGGTCAGCGGCATGGGGCTGATTCCATTTTAGCGCGCGGGCGGGCGACCCCCGACGGACCTCAGCCTTGCGCACCGATCGGGGCGAGCGAGTGCGCACGGCGGAGCAGTTCTGCGACGGCCAGGCGCAGGTAAGCGGGACCGTGCTCTGCGAGGGCTTTACTGAGGGCAGCGGCGAGCGGCGCCACGTGATCGCGGGCGAATGTCGCGGCCGCCTGTTCGACGATCGCGGCCATCTCGAGGGCGCCGGCGGCGAGCGCATAAGCGCGTTTGAAGAGGAGGTAGCCCACGAACCCGGTTTCCACGGCGATGTGGTCCGGCGGTTCGGCCGAGTCGGTGCGGTAGCCGAAGGCGTGATAGTAGGACAGCACCTCGGCCAGCAGCCTGCCTGGTTCGATGAGCGGACTGCAGCCGACTTCACGCACAGGAAGCGGTCCGCGCGGCGCGACGAGAGAGTGATAGAGAGCTTCGTCGGCTTGGTTGAGCGCCATAGCGCAGGCGGTCCGCAGTTCAGGGCAGTCCACTTCGCTCATCAGGGAGGATACCTCCGCGCGCCAGTTGCCGACGGGGCATTCGAAGAGGAGGCTTAGCAGGCGCCACTGGGCTGCGAGTCGCGCCAGCTGCTGCGGGCTTCCCAGGTCGCTAGTGAGAGTCACCGGCGGGGCTCCAACCGCAGGGGGATCCAACCCGTGCGCATTTTGCGCGCTCCGGCTTCCAGTTGGGAGCCTTGCCAGACGGCGAAGGCGACCACGGTGCGCGAACCGGGGTTGAGGGCCGGCTCCAGCGGTCGGGCGATGACAACCTGCCAGGCGCCGTTGGTGAAGATGCCCTTGCCGTGTGAGACGGTTTTAGGAGCGGGAGCGAGGGTGCCGGGGCCTTCGGCCACCAGATCCTCGACAGGCGAAGCGCGAGGGCCGGAGCGACGGTTTCCGGCGGCTTCGGCGGGTGCATAGAGCCGGAGGAGCTCTTTTTGGGCGGGCGATGCCTTCGGCAGCGACGGGGCGGCGAAGGGATAGTGGTCCACGGCTGCATTGGGGTAGAGCTCACGGATGTCATCCTTGCGGCCATCGGTCCAGCTTTGCCAGTCGGCGCGCCAGAAGGTGATTTGGACCGGCCGTCCCGGCTCGCCCATCTGCGGGTTGGGGGGTTCGGGCGAGGCAGTGGCGGGCAATTGGACGGCGCAGGCGTCGGGGAAGCGGCCGGGAGCGGCGAGGTCGTCACGTGAAGAATCCTGCCATTCGAGACGGAAGGCGACCTGATTGCGATCCGCGAGAGCTCGCACGCGGACGAAGGCGGTGGAAGGCTTTAGGAGCCGGGGATCGACGACGTCCTGGGGGAGCAGGGCGGCCACGTGTTCGGACGCGTGGCGCCAGGCTCGGTCCTCCGGATCAAGCGAGAGTTTCTCGACGTTCTTAGCGATTACGTCGAGGGAGGGCTGGGGTGAGCGCCGGCAGCCTGCGAGCGCCAGCAGGGCGACGAGCCCAGTGAACAAGCACGACTTCGCGGGCACGGCTTTGTCTCCTTTAGGGGCAGTTGGTGCGGGCGATCCGGCGGCGCTCATCGTAGGCTGCACGCACCAGAATCGGCTCGCTCAGGGGCACGCGTACGAGTTCGCGTCCGCTTTCGTCATAACCGCTCACGGCGGCGCCGTGGCGGCGCCAGCGGGCTAGCAGGGCCTCGGTGGAGCCGAACAGGCAGAGCAGGCCGCTGAGATCGGCGTCCTCTGCGGCGGCGCGATAGACGCGCACGGCGTCGGCGGCGCCGGGACCGAACATCTGTTCGAGGAAGCGCAGAGGGACGTGGACGGGGGGGATGTAATAGACGTTCGGTTCCAGGCCGAACTGGGGGAACAAGGGCAAGGCCACCTTGCGGACGTGGACCAGGTAGTCGACGGGGTTCTCCGGGCGCGCCTTGTCAGGGGTAGAGATCCAGCCCGCCAGGCGAATCTTGCCGATGCAGTTGACGAAGCACTGCGGCTGCAGGCCCTGCTCGAGCTTGGGGTAGCAGGCGATGCATTTTTCGGAGACGCCGGACATCGGGTTGAAGAAGACTTTCTTATACGGACAGGCCTTCACGCATTCCTGATAGCCACGGCAGCGGCTCTGGTCGACGAGGACGATGCCGTCCTCAGGGCGCTTGTAGACGGCGCCGCGGGGGCAGGCCGCCAGGCAGGCCGGGTAAGTACAGTGATTGCAGATGCGGGCCAGGTAGAAGAACCAGCTTGCATGCGGAAGCGTCATGGCCGCGCCCCGGTTGATCTCCCCGGCGCAATCGTCCTCTCCCACGTTCGGGTAAGCGTAGTCGGCGGCGGTGGGGCGCCAGCCGAGGACTCGCTCGGCGGCGGGCGCCGACTCGAAGATCGTTGCGCCTTCGTAACGTGCGCCTTTCCAGCGCTGGCCGTTGAGCATGGCGAGCAGCTTGACGTCCCACGCCAGCGGGTAAAAGCCGTAAGGTTTGGTCTCGACGTTATTCCAGAGCATGTACTCCTGGCCGCGTCCGGAGGTCCACGTAGTCTTGCACGCGAGGGTGCAGGTTTGGCAGGCGATGCACTTATTCACGTCGAAGACGGCCGCGAACTGGCGCTTAGGGCGGCTCTCGGGATACCAGTAAGACATTTCGCGAGCTATTTGCCAGTTATAAACGCGCGCCATGTTTATTTCTCCTCGGGACGGATGAGGAAATCACCGGCCAAGTATTTCTTCATTTCTGCGGACTCGTAGCGCGGCCTAAGTCCGAGCGCGGCGGGACGCCACAACCCGCGAGCGTCGATGCCGCCGGGTTCGGCGCGGCTGATCCGCACGATGGCTTCCCTGGGGGCGCCGGTGGGGCAGTGCACGTCGGGAAGAAAGCCCTTCGCGATGCTTTGGCCGAAGAGGTTCTTGCGCACCAGCGAGTCGGTCATCCAGGTAGGCTTGAGCCAGCTGCGAGTGGCGGACTGATGCGAGCCGGAGCGGAACATGGCCTGGTAGCCGGTACGGGGATTCTTGGCCAGCCCGTCGGCCCGGTTCTTTTGGCCCTCGAAGGAGCCGGGCGTGGCGCCGTACATGTTGAACCACATCCGGGTCACACCGCGCGGGGTACCAGGGTAGTAGCGGGCGCGACAGAGCAAGCGGGCGAACTGCATGTCGCGCGAGTTGCGTTGCCAGCCGCGGAAGGGGCGGTCTTCGGGGTCGGGATCAATCCAGACATAATCTCCGTCCTCGATACCGAGCTCGCGCGCGTCGGCGGGATTGATGTCGACGTAGCCTTCGGTGACGAAGGGGCAGCGTTTGTCGTGGCGGTAGATGTCGCCGAAGGGGCCGAAGAGGATGGCGATCATGTCGGTGTCCACGGGGGTGGTGTGAGCGCCGTGGCGGTACTTGGGGGTATGGAAGATGAAGCGGAAGCCTTGGCGGGCGCGCGGATGCTGCGTGCGCGCGGCCTGGTCCCAGGCCAGGACGACGTTTCGTGCGCAGCGGACTTCGCAGGAGAGATCGTCGCGCGAGACGCCGTAGTCCTCGGGACGGGCCGGGCGGACGGCCTCGTGCGGCGGCGCGACGATGATGTTCGGCTCGTAGAAAGTGGAGTCCACCGGCTCGCGGTGGACGGGGAGGTTTTCGCCGGCTTCGATGAATTCGTCCTCTTCGCGATAGAACTCGAGGCGGCCGGTCTTGGTGTACCAGGGTCTGGAGTCGACGACTTGCTCGTAGCCGACGACCTTGGGCGTAGTCCGGCTCATCAGCAGAGCGGGGATGCCCTCGCGGGCGCGGGCCTCCAACTCCCGGATGCTATAGCCGCGCGTGTTGGTGGAGTGATCGAGGATGCGCTGCAGGTAGACGTCGGTGCGATTCGCGCGGACGAATTTCCAGTAATCCTCGAAGCGCCGATCGCCGGTGAGCTTGGCCAGCTCGGCGGCTACCAGCGCCAGAACTTCGATGTCGCCGAGCGTGCGGAAGATGCGGGGCAGCGGCGTGCGGGGGAAGATCTGCAGGAAGGGGTTGGTTACCGAGGCGGTCATATCCGGGTGTTTGAGCTCGGCCCAGGAGTCCACTCCGAAGACGACGTCGGCCCATTCGCAGGAGGCGGTCCACCACCACTCTTGCACGGCGATGAGTTCGATGCGCGGGAGGACGTTGATGACGGTGTTGTAATGCCACTTGACGTTGCCGAGGATGGAGTTGGCGTTGGCGAACCAGAGGGCCTTGGTGGGGGTGGGGATATGGGTCTTGCCGGTGAGCAAGCGTTTGCCCACGCGCAGCGGATGGTCTTCGTGGTTGTAGTAGTGGGCGGATTCGGGTCGCCAGTACTGGCGCACGCGGGCGGGCCGGGTGGGATCGAGTTCGATATCGAAGGGGTTTTCGTTGATGTATTGCGGCGCGCCGTTGAAGAGTGCGACACGGTAGTTGCCGGCGTAGGAGCCGACGTTGCCGCCGAGGCGTCCGACGTTGCCGGTGAGGGCGGCGAGCAGGAAGATGGCGCGGTCCTTGTTGTCGTTGTTGAAGAACTGGTTGGGCCCCATGCCCACGGCGAAGAGGGTGGTTCCGGGCCTGCGGGCCAGATCGCGGGCGAGAGCTTCGATGGCGGCGGCCGGGGCCCAGGTGATCTGCTCGACGGTAGCAGGATCGAAGTGGGCGACATATTCTTTGACGAGGTCGAAGACGGGGCGGCAGCGGACGCGCTTGCCATTGGCGAGGGTGACTTCGACAGCACCCTCGAGCAAGGGGTCACCGACGGGGGAGAATTTGCCGACCATGTCGCGCGTGAGCGGGCGAGGCGAACCGGTGGCGCGATCCCACCACACGAAGTCGCCCCATTCGCGCCGCAGGTTCTCGGGCACAATGGTTTCGCGGTGAGCGGCGGCAGGCGGCTCGCGTTCGCCGGCGGGTAACACACGCGCCTGTTTCCAAGGGGCGGGCGGGGTTCCGAAGACCTCCTCGGCGCGTAGGTATTTCAGGGTGTCCATGCGCACGAGCACGGGCAGGTCGGTCCATCGCTTCACGTAGTCGACGTCGTAGAGCTTTTCGCGGAGGATGACGTGAGCGAGGCCGAGAGCCAGCGCCGGCGTGGTGCCCGGCCGCACGACGAGCACCAGGTCGGCTTTGGACGCGGTGGCGGAGTATTCGCAGGCGATGACGACCACGCGAACTCCTTTGAGTCTGGCTTCCGTGAGCCAGTGGGCGTCGGGCATCTTGGTGGTGATCCAGTTCATGCCCCAGACGACGACGGTGCCAGCGTGTTCGACGGCGGAGAGATCGAACTCGACGGTCTGTTGTCCGGTGACCATGGGATGCCCGGGCGGCAGGTCGGTGTGCCAGGAGTAGTTGTCGAAGCCGCGCGCGCCGAGGGCCTGGTCAGGGCCGACCTGGCGGATGTGGGCGTCGAGCAGGGCCATGGAGTTGGCCATGCGGTACAGGCCGAAGACGCGAGTGAGTCCGAGCAAGGGCATGCCGCCTCGGAACTTCAGGGTCTGCGTCCCTGCGCCGGCGGTGGCTTCGACGGTCACCTCGTCGTAGTGTTGAGCTCGCAGGCGGCGCTTGCCTTCCTCGCCGCTGTAAGTGGCGGCGATGTTGTAAAGTGCGGCCGCGACCAGACGGGCGGCCTCTTCGTGCGAGACGCGAATCCACTCGTCGCGGCCGCGTTGGAAGTACTTGCGCGGTGGAAGGCCGTCCTTTTCGCGCGGGAATCCGTCTTCGCACCAACGTTTGAAACCGGCGCGGACCATGGCCTGGCTGATGCGGCGATCGCCGTAGAAGCGACGGGTCAAGGCGAGGCCTTTCTGGCAGACGCGAGGATCCCAGCGGTGGCTGGTGCGGTTGCCATCGAGGTCGACCGCCTCGCCGTAGCGCATGGTGGGGCCGATGCGCGTGATGACGCCGTTGCGCACGTAGGCATAGAGGAGGCAATTGTGCGTATCGTTAGGCGCGCACAGGAAGGTGAAGCGCGAATCGTAGCGCCAGAGATCGCGGTAGACGCGTTCCCAGCCGCGCCGGGGGTAGACGGCCAGCGGGTTGTCGGGTGCGTCCAGACTCCAGGCCTGGCTGACGGAAGCGACGAAGCCGGACAAGCCAGCCGAAGCCAGCATGGCGAGGAAGTCACGGCGAGCGAGTTCGTCGTTCATGGCAGATTCCTTTCTCCCGAAGCAGGGTGCGCGGTGGATGCGACGTTCGGAGGCGCAGGTCGTTCCCAGCTTCGCAGGAAGGCAACCACGGAGGCGATTTCTTCGGCTGCGAGCGTGGGATGGGCGGGCGAGGGTTGAGAGAAGGCCGGCATTGCGGTACCGCGGCGGCCGCGCCGGATGGTTTCGAACAAAAAGCTGTCGGTAGCCGCTTCAAGCAAGACGGGGTTATTGAGGGCCGGCCCCTCGCCGCCTTCGCCGTTGGGGCCGTGGCAGCCGGCGCAGGCGAGGCGGTAGAGGCGACGCCCGTGAGAGGCGTCGGCGTTCACCCAGCGTCGGGGGCGGCCGTCCGGCTTGAAGTCTGCGCCTCCCAAACGCCGCAGCCAGAGGACCACGGTGCGAATCTCCTGCGCGCTGAGTCCACCGTTGATCCGGGCCCAGGCGGGCATGCGACGGCCGGGTCTTCCGCGCGCGATCGTGGCGATCAGGAACTGGTCGGAGACGAGTTGCAGCAGATCGGGGTGGGCTACGGCGGGGAAGGCAGGCATGCCCGCGGAGCGCAGTCCGAGTCCGCGGGAGCCGTGGCAGCCGGAGCAGAAAGCGGCGTAGAGCGTGGCGCCGTCGGTGCGAAACTCCCGTTCTCCCAAACGGGTGGTCCGGATGCGGTCCCGCGGCGTGAACGAGGAGGGCAGATCGCGGCGGCGCAGCGAAAGGGTGTAGAGGGTCAGCAGCTCGAGTTCGCGGTCCGAGAGCGTGACCGCGGGCATCTGCGAATTGGCGACCACGGACGAGGGCGAGCGGAAGTGTTCGAGGAGCCAGTTGACCAAGCGAGGGCTTCCGTGACCTCCCTGGGCGTTGAGCCTGCCGGGGTCCTTGAGGCCGGCCTGAGAGAGGTCGGGTCCCTCGTCGCCGCCGACGCCGCTGACCTTATGGCAGCCGAGGCAGCCGGCTTTGTAGAAGACGGCCTGACCTTCCACCAGCCGGGGTGCGCCGATGCGGGATTCGAGGAAGATGCGCAACCGTTCTAGATCGTCCTCGTCGATCTCTCGAAAGGCGCTCCAGGGGCCGGCGGGAGCGTGGCGGACTTTGGCCAGATGTTTGGCGTACCACTGGTGGTCAAAACCCTTCAAGCCCACGTAAGACAGATCCGGTCCTTCCATGCCGAAGGCGCCGGGACGCAGGGTGCCGCCGCGTCCATCGACCCGATGGCAGGCGAGACAATCGAGGCGTTCGAAGGCCAGCCGTGCCTCAGCGAGCGTCTGTGCTTCCGGGATGCCTGAGGGACTATGGCAAGTGCCGCAACCGGCCTCGGCGAAGCGCAAGGGGAGCATGGGCTCGGGCCAGAAAGGGACGTTGCCGTGCGCGTGGGCTTCGTCGGTAGCCTGGCCCTGCCCTCCGTGGCAAGTGGTGCAGCCGAACTCAAGGGGATCGTGCGGCAGGGGCGGGTGGGCAGCGAGCACGGGCTCGGTGGCCAGAGGAGTTTCGCCGGGGGCCATGCGGAGGTGGCAACTGACGCAGCGATCGGCACGGCCCAAGGTGGTGTTGACCACCTGCCGCAGGTAGACGGGCACCGGGCCTTCTGCGCTGCGGGCACGGCGCTGGATGCGGCGCCATTCCCGCAGCCAATGCTCTTGGACGATGGCAGCCACCAGCAGGGCCAGGACCCCGAGGCTGGAGATCAGCAAGAGGTACTTGTTGCGGGCCATGGCGTCAGTGTGCGGGCCAATCCGCCGCTGACCAGTAAAAGACCCAGTTGGGACCGCGGAAGAAGGTACCGATCACCGTCGTAACCACGAAGCCGCACAGAAAGCAGGTGAACAGGGCGACGGCGCCGGCGCGCACGGAGTCGTAGCGGCGCAGGATCCACAAGGAGAAAAGGGCATAGGCGAGGGTCAGCAGGGTCGCCGGGTTGATCAACGTGACGAGCAGTTGGGGAGCCTCGGGGAACCACTCGCGGATCCACCCGAAGCGGATGGCGAAGGCCTCGACCGCGACGACCGCGGCGAAGCCAAAGAGCGCGGAGAGGCCTGCTAAGCGCGCTCCGCCGGGCCCGGCAAACCACTCCCCGGTGCCTTCCTGTTCGCGGTCGAGGTAGGGGATGAGGCCCAAGCCGAGCAGGGCCAGCAGCGGGATCCCCAAGCCGCCCATGAAAGCGGAGTAAGACACCAGCTCTTGGATGCCGAGGAAGTACCAGGGCGCCTTGGCGGGATTTTCGGGCACCAAGGGGTTGGCGATTTCCTTGAGCGGCGCATCCCAGGCGAGGGAAAGCGCAAGGCAGATGAAGACGACGAGCATGAATACGGCCAGTTCGGCGTAAAGGAGGTGGGGCATCGAGGGCAGCGTGTTTTCGGGCCCGGCGCCGACGACAGGCGTGCGGCCGCGCACGATGGCGACGACCTGGTAGGTTTTTTGGGGCGCTTCCGTGAAGACCGGATAGGTGTTGCCGGGCAGCGGTGGGAGGCGTCGGTCGGCATCGGGGGGACGTGCCAGCCCTCCGTCCTTGCGTACGCGCCAAAAGTGAACGGCCAACAGTGCGGCGAGCACGAGCGGCAGGATCATGACGTGCAGGAGATAGAAACGGATGAGCGCTTCGGCGCCCACGGTGTCGGAACCCAAAAGCAGCAGGCGTTGCAGTCCGCCGGGGTCGAACCAGCTTGTGATGCCCAGCGCATCGGTCAGCTCGCGCGGTGACTGCGCGATGTTGGCGCCGATGGTAATGGCCCAGTAAGCGAGCTGGTCCCAAGGCAGCAGGTAACCGGTGAAGGCAAGGGCGAGCGTGAGCACGAGCAGAGCGAGGCCGACGAGCCAGTTGAATTCGCGGGGCTTGCGGTAGGCCGCTGTGTAGAAGACGCGAGCCATATGGAGGAGCACGGTGACGACCATCACGTTGCCGGCCCAGCGGTGGATGTTGCGTATGAAGCGGCCCGTGGGCACCACGAAGTGCAGATCCTTGATGGACTGGTAAGCGACGTCGGGGTAGGGTTTGTAGTAGAACATCAGCAGCACGCCGGTGACGAGGGTGAGCAGGAAGGCGGCGGCGCCGGCGACGCCGAGGCCGAGGGTGGTCGTCCAGCGCAGACTCCAGCGATGCACGCGGACCGGGTGCAAGTGGAGAAAGACATTGCCGAAGACGAACAGCGCGCGGGCGCGGTCGCTAACCGGCCTGCCGCTGCGGAAGGCCGATTCGAGGATTCGTCGAGGGGCCTGGCGCAGGTTGTTCCGGAACTCCTGCAGGGCGCGGGAAGCGGTGAGTTGCCGATTCATGAGGAAACCCTGGTTCCGGGGGCGACGGTTGCGCCTTCGTCCACCAAGAACCCGCCGCCGCTCGCAGTTACTTTCAACCAAGGCAGCGCCTTAGGCGCCGGGCCTTTGATCACGGAGCCGTCGGGGCCGAAGCGGGAGCCGTGACAGGGGCATTCGAATCCCTGAGCCGAAGGACGTACGATGCAACCCAGGTGGGTGCAGACCAGGGAGACAGCCCAAACGCCTTGAGCGTCGCGGAACAGCGCCACGGCGCGGCCGGGGGGCGTGTAGGGTTCGCCAGCGGGCAACGCCTCGGGGAGGCTGACGCGGTATTTTTTGCCGGCGGAAGCGAGGACGCCGGGCTTGGGTAGTCGCAGCATGCCGAAGGCAGAAAGCAGCAAGGCCGCGGCGGCACTGAGCAGCGAGGCCAGTCCGAGCACGTCGCGCCGCGCCACCGGCTCAGGATCCAGACGGGAGCGAGTTCCTGCAGCGCGAATCGTCATGTCGAGCTCCAGAAGGTGTGGAACGTGACGCGTTCCATGGTGATGGCGTCCGCCGGGCAGCGCATGGCGCAGAGCGCACAGCGGATGCAGCGGTCCTCGTCCTTGAGGATGGCGGAATTCGTTTCGCGGTCGGCATCGGGTCCGAGCAGTTCTTCTATGGCCTGCTCGAGCGCCGGTTCCGCTTCCAGCCAGGCGAGCGGCACGAGCTTTAGACAGCGGGTGGGGCAAACGTCCACGCAGCCTCCGCAAAGGATGCAACGGCCGCCGTCGAAGACGGGGCTGACGCCGCAGTCGAGGCAGCGAGAGGCTTCCTCCATGGCCTGAGTGGCGTTGTAGCCGATCTCCACCAGCAGGTCGGGGCGTTGCAGGCGTTCTTCGGGCGGAAGCGTGGGCACGGGCACGCGGCGGATGACCTCGTAGCCGTGCTCGCGGCGGTAGCCTTCGAGCACCAGGTGAGCGGTGAGCGTCTCGGCTTTCAGGGTGCGGCCGGTCAGCCAGCAGTAGACGGACCGGGCGGCCGCCTTGCCGGAGGCGACGGCGTCAATCAGAAGGCGCGTTCCGTGGGCGAGATCTCCGGCTACGAAGACGCCGGGTGCGGTGGTGGCGAGGGTGTTGGGATCGACCTTGGGCCAGCCGGGTCGGCTCAGCTCGATGTCGTCGCCGCCATCGTGGAGAAAATCGAGCACGGGGGATTGGCCGACGGCGAGCAGCACGGTGTCGCAGGGAATGATTTCGCGCACGGAATCGTCGAAGAGGGGAGCGAAGCGTCGCTGCTCGTCGTAGGCCCTCAGGCAGCGCCGCAGGAGGACGCCGCGCACACTGCCGTCGTGGTGACGCAGGATCTCGAGGGGTCCCCAGCCGTTCCAGCGCTCGATGCCTTCTTCGTCACCCTCGAGGATTTCGACGGTGTCGGCGGGCATTTCCTCCAGCGTTTCCAGCGAGACCAGGCGCACGCGTGCGGTCTCGGGCAGGCGTGCGGCGGTGCGGGCCGTATCATAAGCGATCTGGCGGAGCACGGTGCGAGCGACGTCGTAGGCGACGTTGCCGCCGCCGATGACGACGACCTCGCGACCCAACTCGAGGGGTTTACCCAGGGCCACGCTGCGCAAGAGGTCGACGCCGCCATAGACGCGGGGGCCGTGCTCTCCCGGCAGGCCGAGCCTGCGCGAGGACTTGGCGCCCGCGGCCAGGATCACGGCGGCATGATCGCGGCGGAGGCGGCGCAGGCTGATGTCGCGACCCACGGTGACTGCACAATGGATTTCGACGCCGAGGGCTTCGATGACGGCGACCTCGCGAGCGATCAACTCGCGGGGCAGCCGGTAGGGCGGCACTCCCACGGCGAGCATGCCGGCGGGCACGGGTTCGGTTTCGAAGACTACGGGACGGAAGCCGAGCAGGGCCAGGTCGTGGGCGGCGGAGAGGCCGGCGGGGCCTGCGCCTACGATGGCGATTTTCTCGCCGCGGGCGGGCTGAATTCGCCCGTCGACGGAGGCACGCAGGAGGGCGGCCAGTTCCTCGGCTCCGGCAGCCACGCGCGGCACGTAATTGCGGAGGAGGCGCCAGAGCTCATCCGGGGTCGGGTCTCCAGACCGGCCTGCTCGCAAGCGAAGCGCTTGAGGGCGCGTATGGCTACGGGACGGTCGTCGGCCACATACCAGCCGTCGTCATCCACACGCGGGATGCGGCCACGTCGGCAGGCCGCCTCGCAGGGGGCGCCGCAGATCCGGCCGCAAATGGAGGCGAAAGGGTTAGGTCCGCGTGCGATCAGGTAGGCTTCTTCGAATCGGCCCTCGGCGATGGCGCGCACGTAACCGCGCGCGTCGGTGCCTACGGGGCAGGCGAGCTGACAAGCGATCAGCGTGCGGAAGTGGTCCGTACCAGGAAGCTCCGCTCGGAGCCGTATCATGGGCCCAGCGCGCGACGACGACCCTATCCGAGGCCCAGCCGCGGTCGGCGTCGGCAATGTCAGTCTAAGACGGAGAGAGGCCCGTGGCTGTGACCGAAGTCACAAGTGGGCCGGGCGAGGGCCGCGCTATCCTGAAAAGGACGACGCCTCCATTCGAGAGGGGCTGGAGGGGATGAGAGATGGCTTATGTGATTGCGGAACCCTGCATTGGGACGAAGGACACGGCTTGCGTGGATGCCTGCCCTGTGGATTGCATCCATCCTAAGAAAGACGAGCCGGGATTTGCCGAGTCCCAGATGCTTTACATCGATCCCTACGAGTGCATCGACTGTGGGGCCTGCGTGCCCGTCTGCCCGGTCTCGGCGATTTTCGCGATCGACGACCTTCCGGAGAAGTGGGCGCACTACGCCCGGATCAACGCGGAGTATTACGGGCGGTAGACCGCGCTGGCGGAGTCAGTTTCGCGGACCGTGACGCGGGCGACGCGCACCCTGCCGGCGTGGGGACTGGCGGCGAGCGCGCGTGAGATCTCCTGGTAGAAGTAGAGGGCCATATTCTCGGCCGTGGGATTGAGCCGATCGAAGGGCTCGACGTCATTGAGCAGACGGTGATCGAGCCGCTCGATGACGGCGCGCAGCCAGCGTTTCAGCTCCACGAAATCCACCAACAGACCGGCGCCGTCCAGCTCATCGCCCTGCAGGGTGACCTCGACTTTGTAGTTGTGGCCGTGCAGGTTCTCGCATTTGCCGCGATAGGCGCGGAGGGCGTGGGCGGCGGCGAAGGTTTCCTCGACGGAGACTTCAAACATGAAAGAATTTCTCCACGTCTTCCAGCCGCGTGGTGAAGCAATAGTCGGGCAGACTTTCGAAGAAGACGCGGCCGTAGCGTTGTCTGCTGATCCGATTATCCAACAGCACGAGCACGCCGCGGTCCTGGGCGGAGCGGATCAGCCGCCCGAAGCCCTGCTTGAGGGCGAGAGCGGCTTGCGGGATCTGATACTCGTAAAAGGGATTGCCGCCCTCCTCGCGGATGGCGCGGATGCGGGCCTCGACCACGGGGTCGGTGGGCACGGCGAAGGGCAGGCGGTCCACGATGACGCAGCTCAACTGCTCGCCGGGCACGTCCACGCCCTGCCAGAAGGATGCGGTGGCGAAGAGCACCGCGTGCGGCGTGGTGCGGAACTCCTCGAGCAGCGCGGTTCGGGGTCCGGTGCCCTGGAGCAGGCAGGGATATTCGAGCGCGGGCGAGACGCGGTCGTAGATCTGCCGCATTTGCTGGTGGGAAGTGAAGAGGACGAAGGCGCGGCCGCGGCTGATGCGCAGGATGCGCAGGATCTCCTCGGCCGCGCACGCGGGGAACTCGCGGTCCCTCGGGTCCGGCAGATGCAGAGGCACATAGAGCAGGGCCTGGCGGCGGTAATCGAAGTGTCCGGGCACGATGAGAGTTTCGGCTTCTTCGACGCCCAGTCGTTTCTGGATGTACTCGAAGCTGCCGCCGACGGCGAGGGTGGCGGAGGTGAGGATGACGGCGTCGACGCGAGCGAAGAGTTTTTCGGCCAGGATGGGGCCGACGTCAATGGGTGTGGCCTGCAGGAAGCAACCGCGGCCGCGACGCTCGACCCAGTAGACGTAGCCGGGCTCGGCCGCTTCCATCCAGAAGGCGAGCTGGCGGGCGAGTTCGGCGGCGCGGCGGGTCAGGGGCGCGACTTCTTCGGGCGGGTTCTCGATCAGATTCAGATGGGATGCGACCACTTGGAGGATGCGCAGCAGATCCTCGTAGGCCTCCCCGTGGCGCGCGAGAAACTCCGTCTGTTCGCGGAAGGTCCAACGACCTTCGTCCTCACCGAAGAGGGCGAAGAAGCGGGCCGACAGCTCGTCCATGCGCTGGAGAACGCGGTCGAGTTCCTGGGAACCGAACTGTTTGCGGCGGGCCAGTGCGGCGATGTCGCGCCGCAGCTCGTCGAACTGGTAGTTGGAGACCTGCACGCCGAAGTACTGGCCGGCGATCTCCTCGATCTCGTGGGCTTCGTCGAGCACGACGGCGGAGTAGTCCGGGATAACGGAGACGGCCTCGTTTTCCTTCAGGGCCAGGTCGGCGAAGAAGAGGTGATGGTTGACGATGATGATGTCGCTGGCGAGTGCGCGCTGATGCATCAGGGTAAGGAAGCACCGCTCGAACTGGGGACATTTCTGGCCGGGGCAGCGCTCGCGGCGCGCATCGATTTTCGCCCAGGCGCTGCTGTCTTCAGGCAGGCCGCGGATCTCGGCGCGATCGCCCGTTTCAGTGGTCTTCTCCCACTCGCGGATCAGCTGGAAATCGCTGAGCTCGTCCAGGCCTTCGAGCAGCAGCTCCTTATCGGCGTCGTAGATCTTTTGCCGGCAGGCGTAATTGTTGCGGCCTTTCATGTAACAGGCGGCGAGCCGTCTGCCCAGGAGCTTCTCCAGGAAGGGAATGTCCTTGTAAAAGAGCTGGTCCTGAAGGTTCTTGGTGCCGGTGGAAATGACGATCCGCTTTCCCCAAAGGATGGCGGGCACCAAGTAGGCCAGAGTCTTGCCGGTGCCTGTGCCGGCCTCGACGATGAGGTGCCGCCCGCGGTTCAAGGCTTCCCAGACCGCCTCCGCCATTTGAAGCTGGCCGGGACGGTACTCGTAATTGGGGTGCCAGCGCGACAGCAAGCCGCGGGGAGAAAAGAACTGGCGGACCGTGAACTGGTGCGTGCGGGCAGGCATCGCCTAATGCCAGTATAGGGAGGCGCTGCCTCTGACCTCAGGAAATGACCTCGAAGTCCCAGCCGAAGCCGGGTGCGTCGGAGGGACGCGTGTAAATTCCCTCCGGTCCGCGCGTGAGGAGGTTGTCCTCCTCATAGCGGCGGTATACTTCGGGCGGTCCACCGGGCGGCGGCATGAAGAGCTCGGCCCACGGGCTGTTGGGCGTGGCCATCACGAAATGGATGGCGTCGCGGCTGCCGCCCACGTGGGGAATGACCGGGATGTCGTAGGCAGCGGCGAGGGCGGCGATGCGGCGCAACTCAGTGAGGCCGCCACACCAGTGAATGTCCGGTTGCCAGATATCGGCCGCGCGATGTTCGAGCAGCCGGCGGAACCCGTAGCGAGTGTACTCGTGTTCGCCGGTGGCGATGCGGGTTGTTCGTACGGCGGCGCGGAGCCGGGCGAAGCCTTCGTAATCGTGAGGCGGGAGACATTCCTCCATCCAGTAGACGCGGTAGGGTGCGGCCAGCTCGGCCATTTCGCGCGCGTAATCCTCGGTCCATGCCATCCAACAATCCAGCATGATGTCGCCGTCTTCGCCCAGCGCCCGGCGTGCGCGACGTATCAGTTCGACGTTCTTGTTCATGCCCGCCCGGCCGTCGGCGGGCCCGTGAGGCATGGCGAGCTTGAGGCGGCGGAAGCCGAACTCGACGTGCTGCTCGATATCGTTGCCGGTGCAGTAGGCGGGGATGCGTTCCTTGGTGGCTCCGCCGAGCAGGCGGTAGACGGGTTCGTTCAGGGCCTTTCCGATCAGGTCCCAGAGCGCCAGATCCGCGCCGCTGATAGCGTTGATGGCGATGCCCATGCGTCCGTAGTGCATGGTGGCGCGCCACATGATGTCCCAGAGTTTCTCGATGTCGAAGGGGTCCTCGCCGACGAGGAGCTTGGCGAGGTGTCCCTCGACGACGGCGGCGCCGCCGGGGCCGCCCTGTCCGTAGCCTTTCAGGCCCTTGTCGGTGGCGATCTCGACGGTAAAGCTATCGAGCCTGCCGGGATCCGGGAAATAGAGGGAGCGGCGCGCCTTGTACTTGGGGTAAATGGACATGGGGCTGGCGACCTCGGCGCCCTGCGTGGACCAGGAGCCTGGGGCGGGCTGGTAGGCGGGCAAGGGGCGTTTCGGGCGGGTGCGAACCACACGCACGCTGGTGATTTTCAACCGGCTTTTTTCGCCCTGAAAGGCGAGGGCGCGGGGCGCAACGGCAGAGCTCAGAGCTGCGGAAGCCAGGAAATGCCTGCGATGCATAGGGCCCTCCCCCGCCAGTATGAACCGGGAACCCGCGTCGGCGTCAACAGGGAAGGCGGGCGCTTCGGTTCCGTGTGTTAAACTAAGCGGGTTCAGCGAGGCCCGATAGCGCAGCGGTCATGCCGGTGCTTCGACACGGTTTCCTGTTACAGAACCTGATTCTGCGGGATTTCAAAATCCGCTACCGCAACATGTCGCTGGGGGTTTTCTGGTCGCTGCTGAATCCGCTGGTGATGATGGGCGTGCTGACGTTCATCTTCACGAAGATCTTCCCCAGCCCTTCGATCAAGAACTTCGGGGTATTCGTGCTTTGCGGTCTGGTGCCATACAATTTCTTCGCCGTGGCCTGGGTGAGCGGCACGACGTCGCTGCTGAATAACGCCGCGTTGGTCAAGCGAGTGCGCATGCCGCGCGAGATCGTGCCGGTTTCGGTGGTGCTCGCCAACGGGGTTCATTTCCTGATTCAGATTGCCCTGCTGGTGGCGTTCGTGCTGGGGGCCGGCTACGGGGTCAACCGAAACTGGCTCTGGCTGCCGTTTGTCTTCGGCATGGAGATCATCTTCGTCTGCGGCCTTTCGCTGGCGTCTTCGGCGCTGGACGTTTTCTTTCGCGACGTGCGATACGTAGTGGAATCGGCGAACACGGTACTGTTCTGGCTGGTGCCGATTTTCTACTCGTTCGCCATCATTCCCGATCAGTACCGCACGGTGTACCAGTTCAATCCTATCGCGGCGGTAGTGATGGCCTGCCGATTGGTTTTACTGGAAAACCGCGAGCCGCCGTTTTCGTTGGTGTGGAAGCTGGCGTTTGTTTCCTTGCTGGCGTTGGGGGCGGGCCTTGTCATTTTCCGTCGCTCGAAGGCGAAATTCGCGGATTACTTGTAAGATGCCGCCTGCGATCGAATTTCGCAAAGTTTCGAAGATCTATTACCGGCATCCGAGCCGCGCCTTCCTCCACCGCTATCTGATGGATAAATGGAGGCGCAAGCGGAAGGAGCGTTTCTACGCTCTGCGCGAGGTTTCCTTCGAGCTGGAGGAGGGCGGCAGCCTGGCGGTGGTAGGCTCGAACGGGGCGGGCAAGAGCACGCTGCTGAGTCTGATCGCCGGCCTGTCGTTTCCGGACGAGGGCGAGGTGAGGGTGCGGGGCCGCGTGGCGGGTTTGCTCGAACTGGGCTCGGGCTTTCATCCGGATTTGACGGGCCGGGAGAATCTGGCCGTCTATGCGTCGCTGCTGGGGCTCAGCCGTACGGAATTACGGCGGCGCTTCGACGAAATCGTCGAGTTTTCGGGCATCGGCGAGTTTCTCGACGAGCCTTTACGGACCTACTCGGCGGGCATGATTCTGCGGCTGGCCTTTTCGGTGGCCATACACGTCGAAGCGGAGGTGATGCTGTTCGATGAAATCCTGGCGGTGGGCGATCAGGCTTTCCAGGCCGCTTGTTTCGAGAGGATCGAGGAGTTGCGCCGTCGGGGCTGCACTTTCGTCTGCGTTTCTCATGCGGGTGAAATTCTAAAGCGCATTTGCACGCGCGCGCTTTGGCTGGATGCCGGGCGCGTGGTGCGAGAGGGTCCGGTTCGCGAGGTCCTGGAGGCCTACCAGGCGGCGAGTGCGGCGCAGGCGGCCGCCGCCGGCCGGCAGGGCGGCTAAGGACGGAAGCGCAAGGCGTACAGATCGGCTTCTTTGAGGCGGATGCGGAGCCTTATGGGTTTTCCCGCCAGCGGGGAAAGGTCGCTTCCGTTTTTCCAACGCGCGACGCCTTCGATCTCATCGCCGAGGATCTCGAGGCTGTCATGGAGGGAGCGGCCCGGCAGGGCGCGGCCGGCTTCGTCGGTGATTTCGATGCGCAGCCAGCCGGCGGCTGAGGTCGCGTAGTTGATTTCAAGTTCGCGGCCGGCGAAGACGAAGGGGTGCGTGAGCGCCTCTCCTTCCGCATATCCTGCGTGGATGGAGGCGATGCGGTCGAGGGCGAGCACGTAGCGGCTCAGATGCGCGGTGGCTTGCGCGTAATGGCGCGCCACATAAAAGGACATTTCGTTTGCGCCGGTGGGAACGAGGTTGAGAGCGGGGTAGTTGGTGCGCGAGACCCAATTCTGCCAGCCGAGGCCGGGTCGGAGGAAGGCTTCCAGGAAGGTACGTTCGTAGCGGTGGCCGCCGCGGCTGGTAAGCAGGATGGCGTCCGAGCAATCCGCGGCGTAACGCGGATCCGCCAGGAGCCGGCGCGCCTGGGCTTCGCCGAGCGCGCGTCGGCCGGGCATGAAGCGAGCCGCCAATCCGATGTAAAGGTGGGGTGCACGGAAGTAAGGGGCGGTCTGGTTGGTGTAGAACTGCTCGGGCGGCGCTTGACCGAAGTCCATTTCGACCGGAGGGCTCCAGTCGAGGAAGTTCGTGCTGGTAGTTCGGGAGATCCAGCGATAGTTGACTTGGCCGATCCGCTTCCAGCTGCGGAAGTAGCAGACATAGCAGCCTTCGCTTTCGCTCCAGAAGGCGACGTTCTGGGAGTCGAAGGCGGAGGGGTCGGGAGCGGGGATCACGGCGCTTTCGCGCAGGCGGCGCCATCGGATGCCGTCGGCGGAGACGAAGGCGTGTAGGCCGGTGCGGGCGGTTCCGGCAAGGGCCTTGTAGCGCTCGGCGGCAGGCACGCCGGGACGGCGATCGAGGAAGGGAGCGAAGTTATGCGAGAAAGGCGGCTGATCGGCGAGGATAACGTTGTTGCGGCGAGTGCCTGCCACTTCAAAGAGGCCGAGCTGCGGTTTGACCCAGCGGATCCCGTCCTGCGATTCGGCGTAGCAAGTGACTTCGCGGGGGCTGCCGTCCGGTCCGGCTGCGGGCAGGCCACGGTAATAGAGCCTGTAGACGGGCGGGTCGTAGATGACGGTGAAGTAGCCGCTGAACGGTCCTTCCCAGGGCTGATCCAGGCGAAGGACGGGGCCGGCTTCCACGGGCTGTGCGACGCGCAGTTGTGCTTGGTCGAGCCGGTCGATGAGGAAGCGATCCAGGAAGAGTTCCCTGCGCGAACCGAGCTGAATGACCTGCGCGGGCAGCAGGAGGGCGGCGGGCAGGGCGATCCCAAGCCTTTTCATGCATCCGAGTCTAGCGGGATTTTGGGGGCGTTATACTGGGCGTGCTATGAAAGGCGGCACCCGTCGTAGTTTCATTCTGCTCGGTTCTTCGCTGGCGCTGGTGCGTCCGGCGCGGTCGATTTCGGCGCTGGAGAAAATCCGCGTCGGGCTGATCGGCTGCGGAGGCATCAGCCGGGGCGACCTGACGGCCTTCCTGAGTTATCCGGAAGTGGATTGTCCGGTGGTGTGCGATGTAGACGAGTCGCGCATCGCCGGCGGCATGGCGTTGGTGGAGAAGCTGCGCAAGTATCGGCCGGAGGGAGTGAAAGACTTCCGCCGCGTGATCGAGCGGAAGGATGTGGACGTGGTGGTGGTCTGCACGCCCGATCATTGGCACGCGCTGCCCACGGTACTGGCCTGCCAGGAGGGCAAGGACGTGTACGTGGAGAAGCCGCTGGCGACGACGATTGCGGAGGGGCGGGCGATGGTGGAGGCGGCGCGGCGGCACGGCCGCATCGTGCAGATGGGTACCCAGTGGCGCAGCGGTCCGCACTATCAGGAGGCGATCGAGTTCGTGCAGTCGGGCAAGCTAGGCAAGATCCGGCAGGTGCGCGCCTGGGCTTACCTGGACTGGGTAGGAGGCATCGGTAATCCGCCCGATTCGAATCCGCCCGCGGGGGTGGATTACGATTTCTGGCTGGGGCCGGCGCCGCTGCGGCCGTTCAATCCCAACCGATTCCACTTCAACTTTCGCTGGTTCTGGGATTATGCCGGCGGGTTGATGACGGACTGGGGCGTGCATCTGATCAATCTGGCGCTGTGGGCGATGGGGCCGGAGCCGCCGCGCGCGGTGACCTCCACGGGCGGCAAGTACGTTTGCGAGGACAACGCCGAGACGCCCGACACGCAGGTGGCCGTGTACGAGTTTCCCGGTTATACGCTGATCTGGGAGCACCAGATGTTGGGGGGCGTGGGCATCGGGGGTCGTCCCCACGGCCTGGCGTTCAGCGGCAGCGAAGCCACGTTGGTGGTGGACCAACGGGGGTGGGAAGTCATTCCGGAGCCGAAGAAGAAGAACCTGAGCATCAAGCGGGTAGTGGATCCGCAGGACCGGGAGGCGGACGGGCGTCGGGCGCACGTAGGGAACTTTCTGGAATGCGTCCGATCGCGGCGGCGGCCGGTGACCGACGTCGAGACGGGACATTATGTCTCCACGGTGGCGGCCCTGGGCAACATCGCGCTGCGTAGCCGTTCACGCATCGAGTGGGAGGGGGCCGCCGAGCGGGTGCGAGGCAACGCGGAAGCGCAGGCTCTGGTGACGCGGGTTTATCGGAAGCCGTGGTCGCTGCCCTACCTGGCGAGCTGAGGGTGTCGGTCAGGAATCGCGCGGGCCCACTTTCTGTTGCAACAGTGCGCGCACCTGCTGTTCGAGCTGTTCGACGCGGCGGGTGAGCTCCTCGATGGCCTGGCCTTCAGGGTCGGGCAGTTTGCCGTGCTCGAGCTCGTCGTTGATCGAGACGCCGGCGATGCGGACGACGCGTCCGGGGACGCCGACGACGGTCGAGTGGTCGGGGACCGAGCGGATGACGACGGAGCCGGCGCCGATCTTCACGTAATCGCCGATGCGGATGTTGCCGAGCACCTTGGCTCCTGCGCCGATGACGACGTGGTTGCCGATAGTGGGGTGCCGCTTACCTTTCTCCTTGCCGGTGCCGCCCAGGGTGACGCCCTGATACAGGAGCACGTCGTCGCCGATTTCGGTGGTTTCGCCGATGACGACTCCCATGCCGTGATCGATAAAGAAGCGGCGCCCGATGCGCGCGCCGGGATGGATTTCGATGCCGGTGAGCCAGCGGCTGAACTGCGAGATCAGGCGCGGCAGGAGGGGTATGCGCCAGCACCAGAGCTTGTGCGCCAGCCGGTGGAGGAGGATGGCGTGGAAGCCGGGATAACAGAGCAGGATCTCGAGGACGCTACGCGCAGCAGGGTCTGCACGGAAGATGGTCTCGATCTGCTCCTTGACGGTGCGGAACATCCCGGTTATGGATCCATTATGGCGCAAGTACGGCGATGCGAGCATGCTTGGCGCGGCCGCTACAATACGATCTGATGAACCGCCTGCCCGGGATGCATTTCCTGCGCAACCTCGTGGAGCGGCGCAGCCTGCTGTTCCAGCTCGTACGGCGCGATTTCGAGCAGCGATTCGTGGGTTCGGCGGCGGGATGGCTGTGGGGACTGATTCACCCGCTGGTGCTGCTGGCGAGCTGGACGTTCGTCTTCCAGACCTGCCTGCGCGTACGGCTTCCGCCGAGCGAGATCACGCAGAACTACACGCTGTTTCTTTTCGCCGGCTTCCTGCCGTGGCTGTTGTTCCAGGAGACCGTGCAGCGGTCGGTAGGTTGTCTGCTCGATCACAAGAATCTGATCACCAAGACGCTATTTCCCGCGGAGCTGGCGCCGGTTTCGATTTTTCTTTCGTCGCTGATCAACCACCTGATGGCGGTGGCCATGGCGGCGGCGGCGATCGCCGTCTGGGGCGGGCACGTGGGGTTGATGGTGCTGCTGTTGCCCGTGTACATGTTTCTGCTGGGGCTGTTTGCGGTGGGGCTGGGTTGGATCGTTTCCAGCCTGAACGTGTATGTGCGGGACACGGCGCACGTGCTGATGGTGGTGCTGACGGGCTGGTTCTGGCTGACGCCGATCTTCATCACGAAAGAACAAATCCCGTCTCATTTGTTGTGGCTGGTGAGATACAACCCGATGACCCATTTCGTGGAGGCGTACCGGGAGCGACTGCTTACCGACCTACCCGTGAACCTGCGCGAGCTGGGGGCGCTGGCGGCAGCGGCCTCGGTGACGTTCGTAGCGGGCGGGCTGTTCTTTCGGCACCTGAAGCGCGGGTTCGCGGACGTGCTATGAAGCCTCCGGTTGCAGAAGGGGTCGGGTTGCGCTAGGATAAACAGGTTTTATCACCGTATAGGAGGTCAATGGCTAAGGGAATGTCGTCTGTTCAGCCAAACCATCACAAGTCGCCCTATCAAGTGGCGCTGGAGAATTTCGATGCCGCGGCCGATGCGCTGGAGCTGCCGCAAGATCTGCGGGCCATGATCAAGTACCCGGAGCGGATCCTGATCGTCAACCTGCCGATCCGCATGGATAACGGCGAAGTGCTGCACTTCGAAGGCTACCGCGTGCAACACAGCACCGTCCGGGGGCCGGCCAAGGGCGGCATCCGCTATCACCCGGCCGTGACTCTGGACGAAGTGAAAGCGCTCGCCATGTGGATGAGCTGGAAGTGCGCGGTCGTGAACATCCCGTTCGGCGGCGGCAAGGGTGGGGTGGCCTGCGACCCCAAAAAGCTCTCGCCCGGGGAGCTGGAACGCCTGACCCGGCGGTACGCGGCCAGCATTACGCCCCTGATCGGGCCGCAGCAGGACATCCCCGCGCCGGACGTCTACACGAACGCCCAGATCATGGCGTGGATCATGGACACCTACAGCATGATGAAGCGGGAAGGCTACCCGGTGCCCGGGGTAGTGACGGGAAAGCCGCTGGCCGCGGGCGGCTCGCGGGGGCGCGACGAGGCCACCGGCCGGGGCGTGTTCCACACGCTGGAGTGCGCCTTCGAACACCTGCGGATGAAGATGAAGGGCGCGCGGGTGGTCGTTCAGGGATTCGGCAATGCCGGGTCGGTAGCCGCTCTGCTGCTGGATTCGCACCAGGCCCTGGTGATTGCCGTGAACGATTCGCGCGGCGGCGTTTACAACAAGAACGGCTTGGACATTCCCAAGCTCATGATGCACAAGGAGCGGACGGGGAGCGTCGTCGGCTTTGCGGGCGCCGAACCGATCTCGAGCGAGGAGCTGCTGGCGCTGGAGTGCGACGTGCTGATTCCGGCGGCGTTGGAGAACGCGATTCACGGTGGCAATGCCGCCGGCGTCCGGGCCAAGATCATCGCGGAGGCTGCCAACGGACCGCTCACGCCCGAGGCCGACCGGATTCTGGAGGAGAAGGGGGTTTTCATCATCCCGGACATCCTCTGCAATGCGGGCGGCGTAACCGTTTCCTACTTCGAGTGGGTGCAGAACGAGCAGCATCTGATGTGGGAGCTGCATGAGGTGCACGAGCGCCTGGAACGGGTCATGAAGAACGCGTTTCACGAGGTGCTCAGTCTGCATCTGGAACGGAAGGTCAGCATGCGGCTGGCGGCCAACATGCTGGGCGTGGGGCGGGTGGCCGAGGCCGTGGCGGTGCGCGGTCTGTACCCATGAAGGCTGTGGGGGGCCGACGCGTGAAGGCGTCCGGCCCCTGCGCTATGATGAGGCTCTGAGCCGGCGGCGCGGAAAAAAACCGGCGGCCGGCGTGGGGGAGTCCATGCCGGAAAAGATCATTGAAGGGCAGCTCAACGCGGCAGGTCTGAAGTTCGCCATCGTCGTGAGCCGATTCAACAGCCTGATCACGGAACGGCTGCTGGCGGGCGCGCTCGATGCGCTGAACCGCACCGGCTGCGATGCGGATGCGATTCGGGTCGTACGCGTGCCGGGATCGTGGGAGCTGCCGGTGGTGGCGCGCGAGCTGGCGCGGGCGGGGACGTACGACGCAATCATTTGCCTGAGCGCGGTCATTCGCGGCGACACGCCGCATTACGAGTACATCGCGTCGGAGGCGGCCAAGGGGCTGGCCCAGGTGGCGCTGGAGACGGGGACACCGGTGACTTTCGGAGTGCTCACGTGCGACACCCTGGAACAGGCGATCGATCGTGCGGGAGCCAAGTCGGGCAACAAGGGTTTCGACGCTGCCATGAGCGCGGTCGAGATGGGCAACCTCATGCGCCGGCTGCGTACGGGCGGCTGAGGGCGGCATGGCATCGCGACGCAGGGCGCGCCGGCACGCCTTGCAGATCCTCTTTCAACTGGACCTGACGCCGCAGCCTGCAGAGCAGGCGATCCGTGCCTTTTACGAGTCGCTTTCCTCGGAGCCGGGAGGCGCGGCGGAGGAGCCCGACCCTCTGGTGACGGAGCTGGTTTGCGGCGTGCAGACGCGGCGGCAGGAAATCGACGAGCTCATTGCGCGGCATGCGCACAATTGGCGTCTGGAGCGAATGCCCGCGGTGGATCGCAACGTGATGCGCCTGGCGGTGTTCGAGATGATCGCTTTGGGGTCGCCTCCGGCGGTGGCCATCAACGAAGCGCTCGAGCTGGCGCGACGGTTTTCGGGCGAGCAGGCGGTGCCTTTTGTGAACGGGGTGCTGGACGCGATCCGGCAGGAACTGGAGGCCACGGGGGCGTTGGCGGCGGCCAAGCGTGGGGCGCGGAGTCGATCGCGACGAACGGCGTGACGGGGATGGCGGGGCCTACTTGGAGGCGGAGGCGGGTTTTTCGGCGAGCAGCCGGTTGAGGACAGCGAAGAGTCCGCGGCCTTCGAAGATGGCTCGATTCTCAGGGGTATAAGCGTAGTCGTGGCGGATCCAGCCGTTGGCATCGATGACGAAGAGGTGGGGCACGTTGACGGTGGGTCGCTGCGGCGTGGCCTTCATGTAGGAGGCGGCGACCTGGCCGCAATCGAAGAGGATGGGCGTGGTGATCTTGTTTTCGCGGATGTAAGCCCGCACTGAGTCGAGGTTGTCGGGCGGGTTCACGATGGAGAGGACCGCGACTTGGTCGCCGTAGTGCGCCTTGATGCGTTCGAGCGTGCGGGAGAGAGTCTGGCAGTGGGGGCACTGCGTGCGCATGATGTCCAGCAGGACGATGCGACCGCGGTAGTCGGCTAGATCGTGTTGCCGCAGATCGACGTCCGGCAGGGAGAAGCCGGGGGCCCGGCGGTTGGAGAGGGAGCCCTGGGCGGCGAGCAGCGGTGCGAGCGCAGCGGCGATCAGCCATCTAGCGATCATGCCCTCACGATACCACGGGAGGGCCGGGCACCGGGGCATGGCGTTCACGACGTGCTACCATCGGCGGTATGGCGAGGGCGAAGCGTCTGATCGAAGTCCAGTGTCCCTGCTGCCAGGCGCGCCTGAAGATCGATCCGGCGACCGAGGCGGTGATCTCGCACGAGGCGCCGGAGAAGCCGCGGACGGTGGAGAGCCTGGAGGCTGCGGTCGCGCGGCTGAAAGGGGAGGCGGCGCGGCGTGAGGAGCTCTTCCAGCGTTCACTGGAGGCCGAGAAGCGTCACGGCGAGGTGCTCGAGCGGAAGTTCGAGGAACTGTTGCGGCAGGCCAAAGAGAAGCCCGATGTGGGGCCGCCGACGCGCGATATTGATCTGGACTGATTACGGCGCTGGTGCGGCCGGCGGGCGGACGGGCACGACCAGCTCGGGTCCGAGCAACTGTTCGAGCAGCGGCGTCTGCGGGTAGGGGTGACCCTTGTAGCGGCGGAATCCCTCGCCGAGGGCGATGCCGGCGTGGCTGCCTGCCCGGCGGGTCCACTCTTCCATCATGAGCATGTAGTCATCGATCCCGTGTTGTTTCATGAGCCACTCGCGCTGGCTGCGGTGTTCAGCGAGCATGCGTTTCTTGAGTTCGAAGACGGACTGTATGTTGACCACGAAGTCCGGGATGATGGGCCGGCCGTCGCGGTCGACGCCGCCGGCGGGATCCATGAAGTAGAGGTGGGGTATGGCGGGCAGGGGCGGATTGGGCTGAAGGGCGCCGGTTGAGTAATTCGGCGCCGGGGCGGCGAAGCAGGCGTCGCGCACGAGCACGCTGGTGGTCTCGTGATCGCAGAGGTAATCGATCGGCGAGGAGGTCAGCACGATTTCGGGACGGAATTCGCGAAGGATCTCGGTGACGCGTCGTCGCGATTCATGGTCGTTGAAGATGGCCAGATCGCGGAACTCGGCGCAGCGATAGGTTGCGCCGATGAGTGCGGCAGCGGAGCCGGCTTCGCGGCGACGGATGGAGGCGATCTCCTCGGCCGAGTATTCGGTGGTGCCGCAGTCGCCGGGAGTCATGGTCACGATGGTGACGGCGTGTCCGCGGGCGGCGAGCAGGGCGAGGGTGCCGCCGGCGAGGAACTCGACGTCGTCGGGGTGGGCGTGGATGGCGAGGATTCGCGTCATGGGTTTCGGCTCAGGAGCTTGCTGGTGAGGGATTCGGTCAGGCGTCGGGACTGCAGAGTGGCGGTCTCAATCGCCGAGATAAGCATGGAACGCAGCCCGTGTTTTTCGAGTTCGTGGATGGCGGAGATGGTGACTCCGCCCGGGGTGATCACCTGATCTTTGAGGATGGCGGGGTGGAGGCCGGTCTCGCGCACGAGCTTGGCGGCGCCGAGGACGGTCTGTTCGGTCAAGCGGGTGGCGACCTCGCGCGAGAGGCCCATCTTGAGGCCGCCGTCGATCAGGGCTTCGATGACCATGTAGATGTAGGCTGGGCCGCTGCCGGAGAGCGCGGTGACGGCGTGCATGAGTTCCTCTTCGACAAAGACGACGTAGCCGACGGCGGCGAAAATATCCTCGACCAGGCGGCGCTGTTCCAGAGTGACTGCGCCGTTGGCCGCCACGGCGGTGGCGCCTTCGTCGACGACCACGGGGATGTTGGGCATGGCGCGAAAGATGGGCATGCGCTTGGCCACGAGTTTTTCGATGAGGGCGATGGGCACGGCGGCGGCCAGGGAAACCAGGATTTGGTCGGGGCGGAGTTCGTCGCGGATCTCTTCGAGCACGTGCGGCACGGTGAGGGGCTTGACCGCGAGCATGATGATCTCGGCCCAGCCGGCGGCTTCGCGATTGGCCCGCAAGCGCACGGGGATGCCGAAGCGGGCGGCGATCTGTTCGGCCCTTTCGGGGGAGGCCTCGGTGGCGATGAGGTGATCGCGGTCGGCGAGGCCGCTCTTGAGGATGCCGCCGATCATGGCTGCGCCGATGTTGCCGGCGCCCAACACGGCGATGCGTTTCATTTCCACAAGAGGGATATTCTAATGGAGCGCGCGGCGGCCGGGGTCAGCGCGGGGCGCGGGGAGGGGACTGCGGGGCGGCTTGAAAGTGCGGGGGGTTTTCGAATGTAATGGGAACTTCGCACGAGGAGGACACGTGACGACGACGGTGGTGTTCAGCGCATATGCGGCTGCGTTCCTGTTGGCGTTGTGGCTGCTGTACAGACGCCACGTGGCCTGGTACTGGCATGCGGCGGCGGTGGTTCTGGCGTTGATCCTCGGACTGATTCCCACTCCGGAGGTCTTCGTGGGCAGCCGCGTTTTCGATCTGACGGTAGGCAGCCTGTTCGTTTTCCTGATGACGTGGGGTTTGGGCGAGATCTTCCTGCACGGGCGTCACCGTGGCGGCGGGGCCTAGGACGGGCGCGGCGGGCGAGGGTGTAGAGGGGCCGGAGAGGGCTGGCCATCCCCCAGTTGCGATGAGGCGGTCGAGAAATTTCTGAGTTCGGGTGGCGCAAAAATGTTCGGCAGGCTCGATGGGTGTGAGGGCTGTGCGTTCCAGTGAAGGAGAGGACATGGGGAGGACATTTCAGGCGCGGCACAAAATTGCCTGGTACCCGGCGAATCTTGCCCCATCTTGCGCAGCTAACGAGCGCGATGGGATTGTTCGACAACCGGTGCGCGCGGAATGCCAATGGGGGCTGGGTGAGCTTTCCTGGGACCTGACCGCCGGGTAGGGTGGGGGCGGCTTAGCCTTGGTGCGAAGCAGGCGGCCGAGGTGGAGCGTGGCAAGGGGCGCAGCGGGTCATCTACGGTGGCGGCGTGTGCTTCCAGGGGGTCTTGCTTGGCCGAGGGGGAGGCCCGCCGGGCGTTGTTGGCGTTTTTGTTGCCTGACCCGGACAGTCGTGTCGTGAGATAGTCCGGTTTGCGGCGCGAACTATTGCCGGTGGCGGCGCCCGGCGATTGAAGGCTGAGGCTGTGACCATCCCCGATGGTGAGCACGCGGCTGCGGGTGCGCTCGGCTGGGGTGAAGTCGCGGCACTGACGGCCCAGCCACGGCCAGAGGTCAGGACTTGGAGGTGAGAAGGGGCGGTTGGTTGACATCCAAGGAATCAGGTTTGTATACGTTCGTATTGTGCAGGTGCGGGGAGGGAAATTGCGGTAAACGGTCGAACGGGTAAAAAGAACACAAGCCGACGTCATAAGGGGTGAGCCTTGCAGGCGAGAAGGGATCCGCTGGCCATCAGGTTTACAGCTGAGCAGCGACTGCTTCTACATCAATTGCGGCTTTTGGAATGGATCGCGGACCAAGAGCCTCGTGAAGAAGAATCACGAGTCATGATCGACCCCAGCATTCCGAAGCTAATGGATCTCTCCGAGCCTTGGAATCTCACGCCAGGTATTCAATTGTCGGAATGGCAAGTTCGGTGTCGGGACGCGTGGTTCAAGAATGGCCGGAGGGGAACGGTTAAAGTCGTCACGGGGGCTGGTAAAACCATTTTGGGCTTGGCTATCGCAGAAGCCCTTCAGAACCGAGACTGCCGCGAGCTGCGGGTGGCGGTGGTCGTACCCACGATCGTGCTCATGAATCAGTGGTATGAGCAGGTCGCTCGACAATCGAACCTCCCACTGAGCGCGCTTGGCCGCTTAGGAGGCGGATTTCAGGACTCCTTCTCGGACCGCTGCCGTTTTTTGATCGCAGTCCTCGATACGGCTCGGGCTACACTTCCCGAAATGGTAGCCAAGCAGGGCCTTGGCGACCGACTGCTTTTGATAGCGGACGAATGCCACCGCGCCGGTGCACCGCAGATGTCACGCGTATTGAAAACTCCTAGGATGGCTTCGCTCGGATTGTCCGCAACGCCGGAGCGAGAGGACACTGAGGACCGCTCTTCCGGCGATTTCGGAGCATCCCTTCTCGGGAAAGAACTGGGAGATGTGTTCTTCGAGCTAACGCTGTTAGAAGCTCTGCAGATGGGCATCGTTCCGCCTTACACGATCAAGCACTACGGCCTAGACTTGACCCCGTCGGAGCGTGCCTCTTACGAGCGTCTCTCCAGATCTATCTCTGAATCCCGCCTTTACTTGCAGAATCATGCCCCGCCCAAGGCAGGCTCGGGAGGCCGCTTTTTCTCCTGGGTACAACGTGCTGCCCAAAGCGGCGCGCAGGACGTCTCCCAGGCTGCCCAACGCTTCCTGGCAGACACGGCCGAGCGGAAGATGTTGTTGTACGGGGCGGAAGCTCGTTATAAAGCGGTTCTAGAGATCCTGAGGCGCGAGCTTTACCCGAACCCCGAGTCGATGGCGATTCTCTTTCACGAAAGCGTGGATTCGGTGAACGAACTTTTCGTTAGGCTGCAGGTTGGGGGATATCCTGCGGTCTTGGAGCATAGTAAACTCCCCCAGGAGCTGCGCGAGATCAGTCTAGATCTTTTTCGAAGGGGCATTGCGCGGGTCATGGTGTCGGCAAAATCGCTCATCGAGGGGTTCAACGTGCCTGCGGTTGACCTTGCGATCATCGTGGCCTCTTCGACCTCGGTGCGCCAAAGGATCCAAAGCATGGGCCGTGTTCTGCGTCGGCACAGGACCGCAGTCGGGGAAGAAAAAAACCCGACCATTCACATACTCTACATTCGTGACACCGTTGACGAGTTGATATACGAACGGGAAGACTGGAGCAGGATTACGGGTGCCGAGCGCAACCTGTACTACCGGTGGGATCTTGAAGGGGACCCTGAACTCCAACCTGGTCCTCCTCGTGTGTGCCTCCCGCCGGATTACGAACTAAGAATTTCGGATCTGAAACCGGGCGACCTCTATCCGGGACGGCTCGAAGGTGAAATCTATTCCTGCGACTCTCAGGGTAACATCCGTGATCAACGGGATCGTTTGATAGCGAACCCAAAGCCGGTCTACGATGCCGTCCGGCGTGTCCTCGGGCGTCCCGGACGCTTCTACGTCACGCCGGTGAAGCACTACTGCCTGGTGCGGGTTCTAGCCGGAGACGATTGGGAAACGCGGTTCGTGACGGCCCTGGACTCTCCGCTCGTACCTGCCGACATGTATGAGCAAGCCGGCTCGGCGGTAGACCGCGCCGAATGGCTCAAGACCGCGAAGCCTGGCGATCCCTATCCATTTGCGCTGCAGGGTCCCATCCAGAAGTTGCGGTACAGCCAGAAACGGGGGGGCGTGATTGTCAAGAAAATTCCGCGCGGCGAGGTCTTTGCCCTGGTGGGTGACGAAGCCTGCAACAAGGCAAAGGGGCGCGATGCCGAGACGTTACTTCAGGTGCTGAAATCCGTTCAGGCGCCTGGGCAGGCCATTACCCACTTCGAAGTCGATTCGCGAGGAGATGCGGTATTTCGGAGGGACGGACGACTTTGGTTCCTCACTACGCTGAAGGAAGGGCTCGAGTTTCCCGAGTAGTCGGCATGCCGTGTCGCTTCATCAGGTCACGACCACTAACCTGGACTGGACGATACGATCGAATTCCGGGTACCGCGAGCGTTTTCCATCTCCGTTTTCGAGGAGATCTGGGAAAATTTTGGCCGATGGCTGAGCTGAGACGGGGCAACGAGACCCGGGAGTACTGGTTCGAAGAAACGCAGGCCGTTCAGGAGCTGGCCGAGGCGATCGCGAAGGTGCAGCTTGAATTCAATGGCATGGAAGGGGGATCCTTCACGATCAACGAGTGGGGCCAGGTGATCGTACCTTCAGCGGTCCACGACCGCCGCAGGTACTTTGTCGGGGACCTTCTGGGCACCTGGGATCTTCTCGATCCCGAGAACGAAGGTAAGCGTGTGGGTCTGTACGACGATCACGGGTTGGGGTGCGGCGACCCGTGGGAACTGCCGTATGTGGGCGTACCGTACCATTTGTCGAAGACCGGGCGGCTCTACTTCGTCCACCGGGGACTGGAACGAGATCTGATTCAGTACGCGCCGTATCAGGATGCGCGTTTGATAGCGGCGCTTCGGCGATGTAGGCGCTGGGGCGCGGTGAGATTCATCGTGAACCCGTTTGGTTTAGTGCTGACAAAGCGGCCAGTGCCTGGCCGGTGGTGCGAGGATGATTGGGATCCCGTTTACGTCGGGAAGATCGATTACGCGAGATGGTTTGCAAAGGAGGTTCCGTAATGCCGTTCCCACAGTTTCCTGGCAACTGCCCTCGCTTGGCACCGAAAGACGCAAAGTATTCGATTCGCTGGCACCGGGGCGAGCAAGTGGTGTCTCTCGTTTATCGGATTGGCAAGGCCGAGCGTGTGTATCTATCGACGGCGGAGCACCGGCGGTTAGTTGAGATGGTTAACGCAGTTAAGGAAGAATACTCGGAAACGCTCGGCGGCGTCTTTTATATCAACGAATGGCACCAGGTAATTGTGCCGGTGGCTGGCGAGATTGATTATTTTTATGCCGGCGAATATGACGGATCTCTCGAATTCGATTTGGACGGTCATGTTTTGAGCGGGCGTCCTGTGGGCCGCGATGGGCAGCGGCTAAGCCCGGGGGATGAGTGGTACGGTCCTCACCCCGGAATTCCGTATAAACTGCGGGCCGGTGGAAAAGACATATCGTATGAGGTGCGGCTGTCCGCCAATCGCACTCGCGAGATCTGCCTGTCGGATATCGTTGGCCGGGAAGGCGCGGCTCAAATGGCGGGCAGGATTCGCGAATACAAGGGATATTTGGGCGGGCGGTTTTACGTGAACGAGTGGCGTGCTATGTTTGCACCCATGGTTGCAAGGGACGAACTGCGTTACATCTACCTTGGGCAGCTGGAGGATTCAGATCCGTGGTTCCCCAAGCCGGAGGTCGCGTAAGGGGCGACGGGGCTGAGAGGGGGCTCCGAAGCGGACGTGCCCGGTCCTCGCTGGTCGTCCGGGCCAGGTTGAATCAGAGGCAGAGGTGAAGAACGGAGGGGCAATTGTCTCTCGGCAGCGCTTTCATTGGCGCGGGCTCCCTCTGGCGCCGGGGTAAACTCGGCGCTCACAGGATGCTGCGGTAGCAACGGCCGGCTTAGGTGCAGATCTTGTGCTGCTGATTGACGCCGTGGGATTTTGCGGCAACGGGGGTGGACGAAATGCGATTGCGTGCAGGGTCAGCCCGGCGTGGTTGTGATCATCAGGCATACCTGAGGCCGCCCAGCTTCGGTACGAAACAAAAAGCGGGG